>CAWJUO010000032.1:0-74436 GCA_963845995.1 uncultured Acidobacteriaceae bacterium
AGCCATTCTCGACGCGCGAGCCTGCGGCTGAAACCCTGACGGGTGAAACCGGGACAGGTTTCGTTTCCCCTCGCACTGCAAGCCTGAAGTCAACAAGACCTCTGCGCTGCGAGCGGGAAACGTTGCCTGTCCCAGTGTTGTTCGTAGACCTCGCCAGAGCCCCTCGTCCGCCCATGTGCTGAAGTGAAGATATATGGATGATTACCTAGACGCGGCGATTGAGATCGCGCGCGAGGCGGGTCAGGTGTTGCTTGCCCACCGTGGTGTAGGCTTCGAACTTAAGGGTGAGCATGATCTGGTAACGGCGGCGGACCGGGCCAGCGAACAACTGATTATCAAAGAACTGAAGAAGCGTTTCCCGCAGCACGGCATCGTTGCTGAAGAGGGTGGCCGCGCCGAAATGAACGCGGAGCTACGCTGGTACGTTGATCCACTCGACGGCACAACCAATTTCGCGCACGGCTTTCCCATGTGGAACGTGACGATGGCGCTCGCAAAGAACGACGAAGTGATTGCCGGGGTAGTCTACGATCCTCTAAACAGAGAGTTATTCGCGGCGGAACGCGGCGGCGGAGCCAGGTTGAACGGCGCGCCGATACACGTCAGCAAAGCGCGGGTGTTGAATGACTCGCTTGTGGCCACCGGATTTCCAAGCCGCAGGCGTCATTTGAACGTGAACATCCATTTCTATTACCAACTCGCGATGTTGACGCATGGCGTCCGGCGCGGTGGATCGGCGGCTATCGATCTCGCCTATACTGCATGCGGCCGGCTCGAAGCCTTTTGGGAATTCGGATTGAATCCGTGGGACATGGCGGCGGGAACGCTGCTGGTCGAAGAAGCGGGAGGCAAAGCGTCCGGTATGAGAGGCGAAAAACTGGATGTGCACGGCATCTATCTTGTTGCCGATAACGGCTTGATTCACGAAGAAATGCTGGGCGTGTTTGACGAAGTTTTCGACGGAAAATACCGGCACGATATGCCGGGCCTACCAGCCCCGGAGTGGGCGCGACATGGCTGAGATGCCTCCTGTTCCCATAACGCTTGAGGGTGCCAGCGTTTTGCACCAGATGTTCCGGTTCGACAGGGCGGCGTGGCATGCGCTCGATAACTGGCACCGTGAACGAATTGTGACTGAGGCTCTGAACGCGCTGCGAGCCAATGGAGCAGGGCTCAAAGGACGGCCATTCCAATCAGTCGGCAATCTATTCGCTCATAGGCCACAAGGGCGACCTGATGTTAGTCCATTTTCGGAATTCGATTGAGGATGTGCACCGGGCTGAACTGGCGGTGGCGCATCTGGAGCTGGCCGGATTCTTAGAGAACACACACTCGTATCTTTCGGTCGTCGAATTGGGATTGTACGAGTCGTCCGCTAAAACCTACGGGCAGCTTTCCGAACGGGCGTTGGAGCCGCACTCGCCGGAATGGAATGCCGGGGTGAATGAGGTGATTGCGCGCCAGTCCGCCGCCATGGCGACGCGCCTCTATCCGGAGATTCCCCCCGCCAAGTATCTTTGCTTTTATCCTATGGACCGGAAGCGCGGCGAGGGCAAGAACTGGTACCAGGTACCCATGGCCGAGCGTCAGCGCATGATGGCCGAGCACGGAATGATCGGGCGGCGCTACGCCGATTCGGTTCGACAGGTCATCACCGGCTCCATTGGATTCGACGATTGGGAGTGGGGCGTCGATCTGTTCGCGGACGACCCGCTAGTCTTCAAGAAGCTGATCTATGAAATGCGCTTCGACGAAGTGAGCGCGGTGTATGCTCTCTTTGGAAGTTTCTACGTGGGGCTGAGAGTTCGCGCTTCCGCCCTCGGTAGTCTACTGGACGGCGAACTGGCCTGAGCCAACCGTCTGGCTCTATCGTTTCAATACATTGGGAATGGTACGCTTAAAATTCGAAAAATGCGCACAGTCGATCTCATTCACCGCAAAAGGGAAGGCGAAGAACTAGCTCCCGACGAAGTACGGCATCTTATAGATGGATACACTCGCGGCGAAATTCCCGATTACCAAGCTTCTGCTTTTCTGATGGCGGTGTTTTTCTCCGGAATGACGGATCGGGAAGTCAGCGCTTTGACCGACGCGTTCATAAGTTCCGGGACCACGCTCGACCTTTCTTCGATTCCAGGCGTTAAGGTAGACAAGCATTCGACTGGCGGCGTCGGCGACAAGACCAGCCTCATCGCCTCTCCTATAGCGGCGGCCGCGGGCGTTATTGTGCCGATGATTTCCGGCCGTGCCCTGGGTCATACGGGCGGCACGCTGGACAAACTGGAATCCATCCCCGGTTTCCGCACGGAACTGACAATCGAGGAGTTCAAATCGCAGCTGGCGGAGCATGGGCTCGCGTTTATCGGGCAGACGTCCGAAGTCGCTCCCGCCGATGGTAAGTTTTATGCTCTGCGCGATGCCACCGCTACGGTCGAGTCTATTCCACTGATCGCTTCGTCAATCATGTCGAAGAAGATCGCAGTCGGTTTGGATGCTTTGGTGCTGGACGTCAAGGTCGGCGCCGGAGCGTTCATGAAGAAGCAAGTGGACGCGCGGCGGCTGGCCCAGATGATGGTCGGTATCGGGCGCCGCGTGGACAAGCGTGTACAGGCTTTGATCACCGATATGAGCCAGCCCTTGGGCTATGCGGTCGGCAACGCGCTTGAAATCATGGAGGTTTCGCAGACCCTGCAGAACGCGGGTCCGGCGGACTTGACGCGGCTTTCGCTGGAACTGGCGGCCCGCATGATTTTCCTGGGCAAGGTGACCAAGACCTTGGAGGAAGCGCGCGAGATGGCGCAGGCGAGACTACTGGACGGATCCGGCTATCGCAAGTTCAAAGATGTCATTACGGCGCAGGGTGGAAACGCGCAAGTGCTCGACCGCTTCGACCTGTTGCCGAACGCAACGGGTGCGCAGGAAATTACTACGGCGCGCGGTGGTTATGTCGTCGGCATCGATGCCGAATTGATCGGCCAGGCTTCGGCCATGATTGGCGCGGGCCGCAATCTCAAAGAAGATTCAATCGACCATGCCGTCGGCGTGATTCTCGAAGTCAAGGTCGGCCAGAAGATCGAGCCGGGCAGCATTCTTTGCCGCCTCTATTACACCAGTGATGAGCATTTGGGCGAAGCGGCCGATCTCGTCGAAGATGCCTTCCGCATCGGTCAGCATCCGGTCGAAGAACGCGACCTCATTCTCGAAGTCGTCAGCTAAATACGGCGCGATTTATAAATGGCGAGATATGACGGCATCGTCGGAATTCTCGCCATTCTTGCCAGCGCCTGGTTGTTCTCGACAAACCGCGCGGCTATTCAAAGACGCGTGATCGTGTGGGGCGTGGTGCTCCAGTTCAGCTTTGCCTTTCTCGTCCTGAAGACGGATTTCGGCAAGGTGTTCTATGGCATCAGCCAATTTGTAAATGCGCTGCTGAACTACACCGCGGCGGGCTCCTCGTTTGTCTTCGGAGACAAGCTGGGCGTGAAGAGCGATCAGTTCGGAGTCGTCTTCGCGTTCCAGGTACTGCCGATCGTCATCTTCATCTCGTCGCTGTTCGCGATTCTGTATTACCTGGGCGTGATGCAGGTTTTTGTGAAGACCATGGCGGTTGTGATGCAGCGCTTCATGGGAACCAGCGGCGCGGAATCGACCTGCGTTGCCGCAAGTATCGTGATGGGCCAGACGGAAGCGCCTTTGACGATACGGCCCTTTCTTGAGGACATGACGCAATCGGAGCTTTTCACGATTATGACGAGCGGCATGGCGCATGTCTCGGGTGCTGTGATGGCCGCTTACGTCGCGATTGCGGGTGTGTCGATCATGCATCTGTTGACGGCGGTAGTAATGACGGCTCCCGCGACGTTGATGTTGGCGAAGATGTTCGTCCCGGAAACGGGGCAGCCGGTAACCGCTGGAACGCTCAAGGTTGAAATTGAGAAGCCCGGCGTCAATCTGATCGATGCGGCGGCGCGAGGGGCGGGGGATGGGCTGAATCTGGCGCTGAATATCGCGGGAATGCTGATTGCGTTTCTCGCTCTAATCGCGCTCGTGAATGGCGGACTCGGACTCGTGCATGGCTACGTGCATTGGATACCCGGATCGCTGCAGCAGATTTTGGCGATTTTGTTTGCGCCGATTGCCTGGATGTTAGGCGTAAGTTGGAACGACTGCGCGAGTATCGGTAATCTACTCGGCACCCGCATGGTACTGAATGAGTTTGTCGCGTTCCTGGACTTGGGTAAGATCAAGCCGCTGCTTCAGCCGCGTTCGTTTGTGATTGCCACCTTCGCGCTTTGCGGGTTCGCGAATTTCAGTTCCATTGCGATTCAGATCGGCGGCATCGGCGCCCTCGCGCCCTCGCGCAAATCCGATCTGGCCAGGCTCGGGGTCAAGGCGATGATCGTTGGCACGCTCGCCAACTTTATGTCGGCCTGCATCGCCGGTATTCTGCTGTAGTTATCTTTTGTTCCGGGAGGCGAAAGCGCGCTGGTATTGCACCGGAATATTCGCTTCCGCGCCGAGTACCTCGGCTGCCTTGATCGGCCAGTACGGTTCCCTCAGGAACTCACGGGCCAGCACGACAACGTCCGCCGCGCCTTCTTCGAGAATCGATTCCGCCTGATGCGGATCGGTGATCATCCCGACCGCCCCCGTCAGAACGCCGGTCTCTTTGCGGATCTTTTCGGCAAACTGAACTTGATAACCGGGACCCAATGGAATTTTCGCGTGCGGAACCATTCCGCCCGACGAACAATCCACCAGGTCAACCCCCAGCGGGGCTATGGCTCGGACGAGTTCGACGGAGTCTTCCGCCGTCCATCCGCCCTCGGCCCAATCCGTGGCCGAGATGCGTAGAAATAGCGGCAGCCGCTCCGGCCAGACCCGCCGCACGGCCCGGGCCACGTCCAGTGCGAAGCGAATGCGATTTTCGAAAGAGCCGCCATACTCGTCAGTCCTCTCGTTAGCAAGCGGCGACAGGAATTCGTGCATCAGGTAGCCATGCGCCCCATGCAGTTCGACAATTTCGAAGCCAGCGGCGAGCGCGCGTTCGGCGGCCTTCGCGAAGGACTGCACAACGTGCGGATTTCAGCGAGCGTCAGTTCTGCTGGAGAAGGATACCCGGCATCGAAAGGAATCGGGCTGGGCGCGACCGCTTGCCATCCGCCGTTCTCTTGAGTCAAAGGGCGTCCGCCGTCCCAGGGAGCTTCCGTACTGGCTTTGCGTCCGGCATGTGCAAGTTGGATCGCCGGGACCGATCCGTATTCTTTACAGAACCGGGTGATTCGAAGCAGCGATTCAATGTGCTGGTCTTTCCAGATCCCCAGATCCGCCGGTGAAATTCGTCCCCGCTCTTCAACGGCTGTGGCTTCTACGATTACCGTTCCCGCACCCCCGATAGCGCGGCTTCCTAAATGCACCAGGTGCCAATCGTTTGCAAAGCCATCCTCCGAAGAGTACTGGCACATGGGCGAAACGACCACCCGGTTCGACAGCCTGATGCTTCGAATCTCCAGCGGCGAGAATAGAGTGCTCATACCCTAACGATGAGCCAGCGGCATGGAAGTTTCAGAACTGAGATTGGCCGCTATCGTGCAAGAACCAACCCGAGCAATGGCGGAGCAGATTACACAGACCGGGCGGCTCTTGAAAGTTTTCACGCCACTCGATTTTGACGTCCTCATGATAAACAGCTTCTCTGGTTCGGAGGAGATCTCGCGCCCCTATCACTTCGAGTTGAAACTAGTAGCCGACGTACAGGCGGGTATGCCCGCGAAGATCAGCCCGGAGAAGCTGCTCGGAAAAGCCATTGCTATCGAGATGGAACTCGCCGATGGCAAGACGCGGTTCCTGAACGGGTTGATGAAAAGCTTCACGATTGCAGGACGGGACGAACGTCTGGCCTATTACAGGGCGGAGATGGTTCCCTGGTTCGCATTTCTGGAAATGAAATCCGACTGCCGGATATTTCAGGACCGCACGGTTCCAGAAATCATCACCGAGGTAGTGGAGGAACTGGGTTATAAAGCCTTTCTCCGCAGCGACCTGCGCCGCGAATACACCAAGTGGGATTACTGTGTCCAGTATCGTGAGACCGACTTGAATTTCCTAAGCCGGTTGATGGAGGACGAGGGCATCGCCTATCATTTCGAGCATAAGGAAGACAGAACGCATGTGCTCGTTCTGACGGATCCGGACAGCGCTATCAAGGATTGTCCGCAGCAGTCCAGTTTCAGGTTCGATTCGGACTCGGGACTCAGGCTATTCGAGGATGTGGTGCGTTCGTGGGACACGCGGCAAAGAATTCTGAGCAGCAAGTGGACGCTGCGCGATTACCACTTTGAGGTACCCAAGAAATCGCTCGAAGTGTCCGAATCCTCTCTTCATGTAACACCCGAGAACCAGACGCTCGATGTGTTCGATTATCCGGGCGACTATGCCAAAAAATTCAATAAGCCGCAGGAACGATTAGATAAGGTGAGGCCGGAAGGCGCGAAACTCGTTCGACTTCGGATGGAGCAGGACGAGAACAATCATGTCGTCAACTCGGGTGAATCAACAGGTAGAGCCATGGTTTCAGGGCACAAATTTGCCGTCCTTGGAGACGCGCAGATTCCAAGCGGTCCTTATCTGCTTACATCTGTAACTCACAAAGCGCGCCAGAGCCCCGCTTACGTTACCGATGGTGCGATTGGCGGCCCCGCATACAGCAACACTTTCACGTGTATACCGGCTTCAGTGCCGTTCGTCCCCGCAAGGTCTACTCCCAAACCGATAGCGCCAGGCCCGCAGACGGGGCGCGTAACCGACGGGAATCCTGAACCCACGGAAGAGATCTGGCCCGACAAATATGGACGAGTTCGAGTTCGCTTTCCGTGGGATCGAGAAGGGAAGAACGCCTGCTGGATTCGCGTAGCGCAGCCTTGGGCTGGCCGCGGTTGGGGTCACCAATGGATTCCGCGCGTGGGCGACGAGGTAGTCGTGTCTTTTCTTGACGGCGACCTCGATCGCCCGATTATCGTAGGGTCCGTTTATAACGGCGACAATCTGCCTCCTTTCAGTTTGCCGGACCACAAAACTCAAAGCGGCATAAAGACCCGCAGCAGTCCCCATGGCGGCTCGGAAAATTTCAACATGCTCCGATTTGAAGATAAGAAAGGGCATGAATGCCTGGAAATTCATGCGGAGCGGACCATGGTCGAAGGCGTCGAGGCGAGCCAGTTCATAAGCGTCGGAGGCGACCGGCATATTACGACGGGCGGCGTGGACAAGGACGGCAACAAGCAGGGCGACGTGAAAGAGAAAGTGTTCAAGAACCACAATCTTCACGTTCTTAAGGACGACCGGCAAACAATCGAGGGTAAACAATCAGTTACCATTACCGGCGATTCCGGTGCGCAATACTCCGGGAACCGCTCGGTTCAGGTCTCTGGAGATGAGCTCGTCATCGCGAAGACCATCACGTTCCAGGCCCAGCAAACGATCACGCTGATGGCAGGGGCCAACTCGATTGTGATCGGGCCAAGCGGGGTGACCGTGATCGGCGTCCCGATGATCAATCTGAATCCAATAGGAGCCGTGCCTCCTATCCCGCCGCTAATGCCTCTCATCGACGCACCGGACGATCCGTAAATGCCGCCAGCCGCTCGAGTCTCCGATATTCATACATGCCCGCAGGTGACCGTTCTCGTTCCGCATGTGGGCGGTCCCATTCTTCCGCCGTGTTCGCTCAACGTGATGACCGGCAGTCTGAATGCGGCGCGGGTGTCGGACTTGGCGATGTGTGTTGGGCCTCCGGATGTGATTGTGAAAGGGGCGTTTTCGGTACTGATCAACGGTCTGCCTGCGGCCCGCCTTACCGACCTCACCCTTCATGGCGGAGTAATTACCGCACCCGGTTGGCCCACAGTTGAAATTGGCGATCCCGCATTCGCAATTCCGAGCGTCATCAACATCACCGGTCGTCCTGCGTTTCAGCAGCAGGTTGTGCGCGATTTGGTTCTGATTGGAATGACACCGAGCGGTCAGGCGCTGTTCGCCCGTCTGCAGGCGGCCGGGAAGCCCGTTAACATCGTATTTTCGACTGTCGCAAACAATGCCGGCACAACCCCGGGTTCCGTTTCCGATGCGAAGGACGGGACCGGGACCGGTTCGACGATCACGTATAATCCGGCTGCGAATGGTACAGCCTTCGACAATTCTGGCGGCACGTTACCTTTTCCGGCCCAGCTTATGCTTGGACACGAGATGATTCATGCGTTAAGAAACGCCCAAGGAACAAATAACTTCACGGGTACGGATCCTAGTGCGCCGGCCTCTGAGCCAGGTATGCCGGAGGGTGAGGCGATGGCAGTCGGAGCGGGTAGCCACAGCGGAGACTATCCGACCGAAAACTCGCTTCGCAACGACCTTGGACCGCAGTACGGAACCCGGGACAATCACTTCGGTGGTCCGGTGAATCCTACCGATCCCACTCCCGCGGGAATCCGGCCAGGCGGAAATCCGTGATGTCCAGCAAGATTCAGCTTGGCTTCGAGTGCTCCGTTCGGGTGGACCGGGATCGGCTGCTTGTGAGCTATGAAGTCCGAAATGCCAGTAGCCAGGATGCGGGGCTTTTCAACCATGTAGGACCGGTCGAACCTGGGTCGCCGGTCTTATCTCCCGACAACGTCTATGTCGACTTCGACTCAGGACTTCTCGAACTTCTCAAACAGGTTTTGCCGATACCCGGAGGCATGCAGGTTTCATCTCAGCCAATGCCCCTTGTCTCAAAGCTTCCCAAAGGGCGCCAGCTTCAAAGAGCAGTTCTCAGTCGGGCTGCCCGCAAAAGCGAACAATCCAATGCGGCAGATGGTCCTTACGGCGGCGCATCGGGGCTCAGTCATTGTGGCGGACGATCCGGCCGAAGCTTATGAAGTGAGTGTGTCTATCGGCGCTTTTGCCGTTGAGTCTGGCATGCGGTTTATTGAGACCCCAGCAGGGCCAAGTGTATTCCGCATTTGGCCTCCTGGCCCAGCATCTGAGGGGCAGGTCCTTCTATCGAAGACCATCCGCCTGCCGCATGCTGTGCGGGTGCTCGCTTTTGCGGCGCGGAAGCCACAAGATTATTGAAGCCCGGGCTTTAAAGCTTAACCACGAACGGGTTCCGCAAGCCCTTACTGCTGGGTGCGTCAAACGGTTCTGTATAAACGAGAAATGCTTTTCCACCGCCGGAGACTTCCAGGTCGCGGAAGTAGGTGTCATGCAGCGTCACGACGACCTCGCCTGTCCTCGGCAGCTCAGGACCGATGGTAATGGCCTCTGGCGGAAGCGCCAGGTTTGCTAACTCCGATTTGGGCACCAGCATCTGAGTGATAGCTCCGACATTCCAATCGTAGGTATCCATCACCTGAACGCACCAGCGAAGGATCTCGACCGTATAGGTCGTGTCCTTGAAGATCAAGCCGCTAGTGGTCGCGGACGTGACCTTCACCCAAATCGGCGGAGTGGATGAGATAGGCGCCGACCGCGATTGCCAGATCTGGCGCAGACCCGGGTCCACTCATTGGCGGACGCGGGTCGTCCCGGTATTGAATGAATCGAACGGTACCGATGGGAAGCAGCGATCCTTGTGGATGGCTGGGATTCTTCAGCCGCTCTATGACTCCCTTCTCGAATTTAGGCCGCGCTTTGTCGAAGAGGAAATCAATGAGTCCGCTGCCGAATGTGGTGAATGGCACGGTGGGCATTATCTTTATGGAACCGGTGTTATCCAACCAGTGCTCTAAGTTGGCGGAGGCCAGCGGCCGTGTTGGCTTGGACTTGGCCACGGCGGCGGTGATATCGGCTCGTCTTCGTGCGACTTCCGCCGCCGATAACGGAAAAGCCCGTTGTCGCCTGAGTAGGCGGAACACTAAAAAACACGCCCGCGCCACAGCCGGTAGAGGGCAACGCAGGATGACTGCTCGGACCCGCGTTTACGAAGGGAGGCATTGTCGTCTTTGGCGCTAGGGGAGCCGGCACGGTGGCCGACTTGGGCACATCCGGCGCATCTTTAGCTTTGCTCCGAGAAATCTCTTTTTCGCCCAGGGGCACGGCCGAGCAAAACACGCCTTTTCCAGGAGCTATGACGTCGCCGGGCGTCGGCTTTTGATTGTGCTCATCGAAAAGCAGATCAACGCCGATCCGGCCGAGCGGGCCGGGTATTTGCCCGAATGGCATGGTGAGCGGGTAACCGTCATTGCCACTTGCTTTTCAAATGCCAAACGCCATACTCCCCGGCCTCGCCGAAATTATCCGGTCGGTTCATGTCAGTTCTCGCCACTATCCAACTTGACTACAGCGCATCTAACTTAGGTCCATTACCACGCTTACTTTTTCTGTTCCTTCAATGGCCGCCAACCTGCAAGCGAAGTTCAGAAGAGGAACGAACTGTGGCGAAATTTTGCGGCACATGTGGGAATCCGCTGAATGAGGCGTTAGGTTCTTGCGGAAATTGTGCAAATCAGCGGGACACCGCGGCTTCCGCACGGCCCGCTCCGCTTCCAGTGCCCAAGAGTTCGAGTGGCCTTCTCAAAGTGGTTTTGGTACTTTTGGCGCTGCTGGTGGTGGGCGGGGCGCTGGCGGTAGCGGGCATTTTCTATGCGGCCCACAAGGTCAGCCAAAAGGCGCATGAGTATTCCGCGCAAATACTGGGAAACGAGCCTTCACATCACACGGGCACTGTCGCGAACGACCGGTCTGAAGGCGATGTTTGCCGCTTTCTCACCAAGGAAGAAGTCGGCAACGCTATCGGAATGCCAATTGCCGCGACCAGCAGCACGGATGACGGCTGTTCCTACCTGGCAAAGGGCACGATGGTCGAGATGACCTCAAAACATGTAGCCGCGATGATGAAGAGCCGGGGGGCGGATGCGCAGTCACAGCAGGCGATAGAGAAGATGGCCGCCGGCATCTTCGGCTCCGCGCAGAACAAAGCGAAAGAAGACACGCAGGACGCGAACGGAAATGCGGTAGTGCTGGCGATCAGCGTGGATTCCAACGCAGCTGCGACACAAATGGACTTAAACCGGAGGGTCCTGGGCGGACTCTCGCCCGATGCAAAGAATTTCGAAGGAATTGGGGACGAAGCGTTTCAAGCCGCCGGATCCGTGATGATGGTCCGCAAAGGCGACAAGTTGATTCGCATCTTTTTTACGAGCTGCCCCTGTACCGTGGATGAGATCAAGCCGCTGGCCCAAAAGCTAGCGCGGGCGCTGTAAGAGCGCAACGAGCGACTGATAGGAAGCAAAGGAGAGAATGCAATGGCTTTTTGTAGATCCTGCGGGACCACGTTGAACGAGGGTACCGCTTTTTGTGGTGGTTGTGGAGCCGGCAGCAGTGCTGGCGCAGCCGCCGCAGCGGCGCCTGCCGCCTCCGGTATAGGCGCAAACGCCGCTGGGGCGCTCTGCTATGTGGCTGGTTTGATTACCGGGATCGTCTTCCTGGTGATCGATCCTTACAAGACGGACCGTTTCGTGCGCTTCCATGCGTTTCAATCGATCTTCTTCAACATCGCCTGGATCGCGCTCTGGATGTGCTGGATGATTGTGGGATTGGTATTGGGCGCCATGACCAAAGGTCTGTTCTTCCTGCTACAGGTGCCCATCGACCTGCTGCTTATGGCAGGCGGCTTCGGTTTGTGGATCTTCCTGATGTATAGCGCGTATCAGAACAGGACGTTCAAATTGCCGGTCATCGGACAACTTGCCGCCAAACAGGCAGGTCTCTGATTCCTTCGGAATCGCGTCAAAAGCTCGGATAGCACCCGGTTCCGCACGAGACCTGGTGCTGTCCGGCTCGTCCGCGTTTTGGGCCCTCTATTTACGTCCAAAGACGCCGCCGGAGTAGCGGTTGAAGTTCTCGAGGCCCGCAAAGGTCCGCGTATCCATCCGGTCGATATAGACCGTCCCATGCAGATGATCGATCTCATGCTGCAGGATACGTGCATACCAACCGCAAGCCTTGATCGTGCGCGGGCGGGCATTTTGATCGAGGCAATTCACCGTGACGCGGCGAGCGCGAGCCACCTTGGCGGTGAATCCGGCCAGACTTAAGCACCCTTCGTAAAAGGTGACGGACTCTCCTTCCTCCAGCGTGATCTTCGGGTTGATGAGGACATGGAAAGGTACGGGCGACCGCTCCCGTTCCTTCAGTACCTCCGGGGGCGCCTTTTCGGTGTACTCGGGCTTATCCTCAATCACGGCGAGTTGCAAAGCCATTCCCACCTGAGGCGCGGCCAGACCCACGCCCGGGGCGTCGCGCATGGTTTCGCGCATCCATTCAATCAATTGCTGAATATCAGGGCTTCGGATCTCTCGAAGCGTAAGTTCGCGAGCTTGTTCGCGCAGAACCGGCTCTCCTACTTGGATGATTTTCAGGCGCATTACAGTTGACCAGGATTTACAGTAAAGAGTAGCGCGGCCTGTGAGTACTGGTCCAAAGTAGCGCGTGCAATCAGGGCGGCGGCCGCAGTCTAATCCCATTGCCCAGATTCCCGGAGATCATAAATGAGCGAATCGACGATTACGGAAGTTATTGACGCAAATCAGGTTTTGGCAGCTTTGATGGCCTTCAAAAAGGGCGATTTCTCCGTCCGGCTGCCAGTGAACCAGATCGGCCTCGCCGGGAAGATCACCGACACGCTCAACGACATCTTCGAACTGAACGAGAACATGGCCGCGGAATTCGCCCGTATCAGTACGGCGGTAGGGAAAGAGGGGCGGATCAGCCAAAGAGCGTCGCTCGCCGCAGCCTCGGGAAGCTGGGGCGCGTCAGTCAATTCCGTCAATAGCCTGATCTCCGATCTGGTTCAACCATCGACTGAAATTGCACGGGTGATCGGCGCGGTGGCAGAGGGCGACCTTTCGCAGAAGATGTCGCTCGAAGTCGAGGGGCGGCCGCTGCAGGGTGAGTTTGTGAGGACGGCGCGTGTTGTGAACACGATGGTCGATCAGCTTAATTCGTTTGCCTCGGAAGTGACGCGCGTGGCGCGGGAAGTCGGAACGGAAGGCAAACTCGGCGGCCAGGCGGTTGTGACGGGCGTTGCGGGTACGTGGAAAGATTTGACGGATTCGGTCAACTCCATGGCGTCCAATTTGACCAACCAGGTCCGCAACATTGCCGAAGTAACAACGGCTGTCGCGAAGGGGGATCTATCGCGCAAGATCACGGTCAACGTACAGGGCGAAATCCTTGAGCTGAAAAACACGATCAATACGATGGTCGATCAGCTCAGTTCGTTTGCTTCGGAAGTAACGCGCGTGGCGCGGGAAGTCGGAACGGAAGGCAAACTCGGCGGTCAGGCGGTCGTTACCGGCGTTGCAGGCACGTGGAAAGATCTTACAGATTCCGTGAATTCGATGGCGTCGAATCTCACCGCTCAGGTACGCAATATCGCAGAGGTAACAACCGCCGTCGCAACCGGCGATCTATCGCGCAAAATCACCGTTAACGTACAAGGCGAGATTCTCGAACTGAAGAACACGATCAACACGATGGTGGATCAGCTCAGTTCGTTTGCATCGGAAGTGACACGAGTAGCCCGCGAAGTGGGTACTGACGGAAAGCTGGGCGGTCAGGCAGAGGTGCGCGGCGTGGCCGGAACCTGGAAGGATCTGACGGATTCGGTGAACCTGATGGCCGGCAATTTGACGGGACAGGTGCGCAATATCGCAGAAGTCACGACAGCCGTTGCGCGAGGCGATCTATCTCGCAAAATCACGGTGAACGTGCAGGGTGAAATTCTCGAATTGAAAGACACCATCAACACGATGGTGGATCAGCTCAGTTCGTTTGCCTCCGAGGTGACGCGCGTCGCCCGTGAAGTGGGTACCGAAGGCAAGCTGGGCGGCAATGCCGTTGTGAAGGGCGTCGGCGGCGTGTGGAAGGATCTCACGGATTCCGTCAATTCCATGGGCGGCAATCTTACGGCTCAGGTTCGCAATATCGCGGAAGTCACGACAGCCGTGGCGCTGGGCGATCTGTCCCGTAAGATCACGGTCGATGTGCGCGGCGAGATTCTTGAGCTTAAGAACACGATCAACACGATGGTGGATCAGCTTAGCTCGTTCGCGTCGGAGGTGACGCGTGTTGCCCGCGAGGTTGGAACCGAAGGCAAGCTGGGCGGCAATGCCGTTGTAAAGGGCGTCGGCGGCGTCTGGAAGGATCTGACGGATTCGGTTAACTCGATGGGCGGCAACCTTACCGCTCAGGTTCGTAACATCGCCGAGGTCACGACAGCTGTCGCGAATGGCGATCTTTCGCGCAAAATCACGGTCGATGTGCGCGGCGAGATTCTGGAGCTCAAGAACACCATCAATACGATGGTCGATCAGTTGAATGCGTTCGCGTCGGAAGTGACGCGTGTAGCGCGCGAGGTCGGCACGGAAGGTGAGCTTGGCGGCCAGGCACAGGTGAAAGGCGTTGGCGGGGTCTGGAAAGATCTGACGGACTCGGTGAACTCCATGGCCGGAAATTTGACCGCCCAGGTGCGCAACATTGCCGAAGTGACGACCGCGGTTGCGAATGGCGATCTCTCGCGCAAAATCACGGTCGATGTGCGCGGCGAAATTTTGGAGCTTAAGAACACCATCAACACCATGGTGGATCAGCTTAGTTCGTTCGCCTCGGAGGTGACGCGCGTCGCTCGTGAGGTGGGAACGGAAGGGAAGCTGGGCGGGCAGGCCGAGGTGCAGGGCGTCGGCGGCGTGTGGAAGGATTTGACGGATTCGGTGAATTCAATGGCATCGAATCTGACGAATCAGGTTCGCAATATCGCCGAGGTAACCACGGCCGTAGCGCGCGGCGATCTCTCCCGCACCATTACGGTGGAAGTCCGCGGCGAAATTCTGGAGCTTAAGAACACCATCAACACCATGGTGGATCAGCTTAGTTCGTTCGCGTCCGAGGTGACGCGTGTCGCCCGCGAGGTCGGTACCGAAGGCAAGCTGGGCGGTCAGGCGGATGTGAAGGGCGTAGCCGGTACCTGGCGCGACCTTACCGAGTCCGTGAACTCAATGGCGGGCAACCTGACGGCGCAGGTCCGCAACATCGCCGAGGTGACGACCGCCGTGGCAAAGGGCGATCTGTCGCGCAAGATTACCGTTGACGTGCGCGGCGAAATTTTGGAGCTGAAGATCACGATCAACACGATGGTCGATCAGCTTAACGCGTTCGCTTCGGAGGTCACACGCGTAGCCCGCGAGGTGGGAACCGAAGGGCGGCTGGGCGGTCAAGCCGACGTGCGCGGCGTCACGGGGACATGGCGGGACCTTACGGAATCCGTCAATTTCATGGCTTCGAATCTGACGAATCAGGTTCGCAATATCGCCGAGGTCACGACCGCCGTGGCCAAAGGAGACTTGTCGCGCAAGATCACTGTGGATGCGCGCGGCGAGATTCTCGAACTGAAGAACACCATCACGACAATGGTGGATCAGTTGAGTTCGTTCGCATCCGAAGTGACACGTGTGGCCCGGGAGGTGGGAACGGAGGGCAAGCTCGGCGGACAGGCGGACGTGCGCGGCGTGGCCGGTACGTGGAAGGATCTGACGGACTCAGTCAACTCCATGGCCTCGAATCTGACGAATCAGGTTCGCAACATCGCCGGCGTGACTACGGCGGTTGCGAAAGGCGATCTCACCACCAAGATCACCGTCGATGCACGCGGCGAAATTCTGGAATTGAAGAACACCATCAACACGATGGTGGATCAGTTGAACGCGTTCGCCTCCGAAGTGACGCGCGTGGCGCGAGAAGTCGGAACCGAAGGCAAGCTCGGCGGACAGGCCGATGTGCGCGGGGTTGCGGGAACGTGGAAAGATCTCACCGAGTCCGTTAACTCGATGGGATCGAACCTGACCGCGCAAGTCCGGAATATCGCCGATGTAACCACGGCTGTGGCAAAGGGCGATCTGTCGCGAAAGATCACCGTCGATGCACGCGGTGAAATTCTTAGCGTTGAAAGAGACCATCAACACGATGGTGGACCAGCTCAGTTCGTTTGCATCCGAAGTAACGCGTGTGGCGCGCGAAGTCGGCACGGAAGGCAAGCTGGGCGGACAAGCCGATGTGTACGGCGTGGCCGGTACATGGAAGGATCTGACGGAATCGGTCAACTCGATGGCGTCGAACCTGACTAATCAAGTCCGGAATATCGCGCAGGTGACGACCGCCGTAGCAATGGGCGATCTTTCGCGCAAAATCACGGTGGACGTTCGCGGCGAAATTCTAGAGCTTAAGAACACCATCAACACGATGGTGGATCAGCTCAACTCTTTCGCTTCCGAGGTCACGCGTGTGGCGCGCGAAGTGGGGACCGAAGGCGAATTGGGCGGCCAAGCCGAAGTCCGGGGTGTTGCAGGAACCTGGAAGGATCTTACCGACAGCGTCAATCTGATGGCTGCGAATTTGACGACTCAGGTGCGTGGTATCGCCAAGGTCGTCACGGCCGTCGCGAATGGCGACCTGGAACGCAAGCTGGTGCTTGAGACCAAAGGCGAGATTGCGGAGCTTGCCGACACGATCAACGCGATGATCGATACGCTGGCGACGTTTGCCGATCAGGTTACGACAGTGGCCCGAGAGGTCGGTATCGAAGGCAAGCTGGGAGGTCAGGCGCGCGTTCCGGGCGCTGCCGGTATCTGGCGCGATCTTACCGATAACGTCAACCAGTTGGCGGCCAATCTGACGACGCAGGTTCGAGCCATCGCCGAAGTCGCCACGGCGGTCACGAAGGGAGTGTTGACGCGCTCAATCACGGTCGAGGCGCAGGGCGAAGTCGCCGCGTTGAAAGACAACATCAACGAAATGATCGGCAACCTGGCCGAAACGACGCGCAAGAACACCGACCAGGATTGGCTGAAGACAAACATCGCGAAATTCACGCGCATGGTGCAGGGACAGCGCGATCTTTTGACGGTGGCGCAGCTTCTGCTCTCCGAACTCGCGCCGCTGGTTAGCGCGCAACGCGGAACGTTCTACATCGCGGAGAACACGGGCGATCAACCGGTGCTGAAATTCATGGCCGGATACGCGTACGACGACCGCGACAACGTTCCTACTCAGTTCAAAGTCGGACAGGGCTTAGTCGGTCAATGCGCCAAAGAAAAGCAGCGCGTTCTGGTACGCGACGTTCCTAAGGACTACATCAAAATAAGTTCGAGCCTCGGGTCCGCAACTCCGTTGACGGTCGTTGTCCTTCCCGTTCTGTTTGAGCGCGAGGTCAAGGCGGTTGTCGAATTGGCTTCCTTCCAGCAGCTATCGGACGTTCACCTGGCATTTCTCGATCAGCTGACCGAGAGCATGGGAATCGTCTTAAACACCATTGCCGCGACGATGCGTACGGAGCAACTTTTGCAGCAAAGCCAGGCGCTGGCGGAAGAGCTTCAAAACACGAACGCCGAATTGCAGGAGAAGGCACAGCTACTCGCGGATCAGAACACCGAAGTAGAAGCCAAGAACCGCGAGATTGAGCAGGCAAAACAAGCGCTGGAGGAGAAGGCGGAGCAGCTTGCGCTTACCTCGAAGTACAAAAGCGAGTTTCTCGCGAATATGTCGCATGAGCTTCGCACTCCGCTCAACAACCTTCTGATCCTTGCGCGTGTTCTCGCCGACAACACCGAGGGGAATCTGAATCAGAAGCAGATCAAGTTCGCCGAGACGATTCACTCCTCTGGAACCGATCTGCTGGCTCTGATCAACGACATCCTCGATCTCTCGAAAATCGAATCCGGAAAGATGGACGTCGAAGTCGGCAATATCCGCTTCACCGAACTGCAGGACTACTGCGCACGAACCTTCCGTCACGTGGCCGACGGCAAGGGACTGGAGCTTACGATCGAAGTCGATCCACAGCTTTCGTCCGAGGTGATACGCACGGATGCGAAACGCCTGCAGCAGGTGCTGAAGAATCTGCTCTCGAACGCTTTGAAATTCACCGAACACGGCTCCGTCCGGCTCCGCATTGAGCGTGTAATGCAAGGCTGGAGTACTTCGCATCCAGTTCTAAGCCGCGCTAAGAGCGTGATTGGGTTCTCGGTGACGGATACCGGAATCGGCATCGCGCAGGAAAAGCAACGCATCATCTTCGAAGCGTTTCAGCAGGCCGACGGTACGACCAGCCGGAAGTACGGAGGCACCGGCCTTGGTCTTTCGATTAGCCGCGAACTAGCGCGCCTGCTGGGTGGAGAGATTCGTCTCCAGAGCGGCACGGGCCGCGGCAGCACCTTTACTCTTCACCTTCCGCAAGCGTATATCGCTTCGGCCCCGAAACTTGAAACGGTAGACACGGCCACCATTCGTGAGGCGGCCGCATCGCATGCCGGCTCCGAGGTTGACCTTATACTCTCTTCTTCAACCTCGGTTCCCGTTGAAGATCTGGTGGTAGACGACGACCGCAACCTGATTCATCACGGCGACCAGGTGCTGCTGGTAGTGGAAGACGACGTTACTTTCGCGCGGATCATGATGGATCTCGCGCATGACCGTGGACTGAAGGTCCTTATAGCGCTACGCGGCGTAACGGCGATCTCACTGGCCCGCGAGTTCCAGCCGAGTGCAATCACTTTAGACGTCCGCCTGCCGGATATGAGCGGCTGGACCCTGCTCGATCGTCTGAAGCACGATCCCGCTATCGCTCACCTTCCGGTTCACGTTGTCTCGGGACACGAGGAAAGCCGCCGTGGTTTCGCCCTGGGCGCAGCGAGCTGTCTTCAAAAAGCTCTTACGAAAGAGAATCTTGAAGAAGCGTTCGAAGTTATCCGGCAATCGATGCAGCCTCGAATCAAAAAGCTGATTCTTATATCCGATAACGATGTGCGAAGAGCGGACATTCACGATCTGATTGGCGGACCGGACATTGAAACGATCGATGTGCCCGATCCCGCCGGAGCGATGGAGATCGTGAACCGTGAGCACATCGACGCTATCGTGCTCGACTGGGTGCTCCCGGAGGCGACGGGCCTTGATTTCATAGAAGCCGTTCAGTCGAAGCTATCCCCTTACGTTCCTCCGATCGTGGTTTCAGGGACTACCAAGCTTTCCGACGAGCAGGTTGCCGAAATTCACAACTGTGCCCGCAGCAGCGCCGTCCGTTACGCTCCGACGATTGAGCGCCTTCTTGAACAGAGCGCGTTGCTGTTACATCGAAACGAGCGAAATCTTTCCGATCGGCAAAGGCGGGTACTGGAGGAAGTGCGAGCCGCGGACCCACGATTGGCAGGCCGCAAGGTTCTGGTGATCGACGACGATCTCCGCAATATTTTCGCTCTGACAAGTGTTCTTGAGCAGCATCAACTTAAAGTGATGCACGCCGAAAACGGCCGCGCGGGAATCGACTTATTGAAAAGCACGAAAGGCATCGACATCGTTCTGATGGACGTCATGATGCCGGACATGGATGGATACGAGACTACTCGCGCCATTCGAAACGTTCCGGAATTCAGAACGTTGCCCATCATCGCTCTGACTGCGAAGGCGATGAAAGGGGACCGCGAGAAATGTCTGAAGGCGGGTGCTTCCGATTACGTCACCAAGCCGGTCGATCTGGATCAACTCTTCTCCGTGATGCGCGTGTGGATAACTCGCGATGAGGAAGCGCGCTTTGAACACGGGGCGCTCAGCGTTCCAACATGGTTGGTGGACCGCGATTTCGTCGTGGATGACGACCGCAGCCGGATCGAAGCGGGCGACCGCATTCTTTTGATTGTGGAAGACGACCCCACATTCGCGCGCATCATGGTGGATCTCGCCCATAAGAACGGTTCAAAGGCGCTGATTGCGCTTCGCGGCAGCACAGCGGTCACATTGGCGCGCGAATTCCATCCTGGCGCTATCACCCTCGATATTGCGCTTCCGGACATGAGTGGCTGGACGGTTCTCGATTATCTGAAGCACGATCCGGCTACACGCCATATTCCGGTGCATGTCATTTCGGGCGACGATAACAACCGGAGAGGGTTTGCGCTGGGCGCGATGACTTGCGCTCAAAAGGCGGAAGAGGCGCCAGGCCTGGAGAACATCTTCGGAGTGATTCAACACTCGATGGAGCGGCGCAGCAAAAAGATCCTTCTGGTAACGGGCAACGAAGCGCTACGGCAGGAAGTCTCGGCTTTCGTGGGCGGGCCGGACGTTGATTTCTTCAACGCCTCTACCGCTAGCGAGGCGATTTCCATTGCGCGCGGCGAGTACCTGGACGGAATCATTCTCGATTGGGTAATCTCGGACGTTGTCGAAGTGGATTTTATCGAAAATGTGCAGGCCCTCCTTGCGCCATTCGTTCCACCCATAGTAGTCTTCGGCGGACGCAAGCTAAGCGTGGCACAAGCAGCCGATCTTCATCGCTTGTCGCGCTCGAGCGCGGTCCGTTATGCTCCTTCGTTGGAACGCCTGCTCGACGAGACAGCTTTGGTGCTGCACCGTTCAGACGATACGCTTTCGGAACAGCAGAAGCAGGTTCTCGCGAAAGTGCGGCAGACCGATCCGATGCTGGCGGGCCGCAAAGTTCTAGTCATCGACGACGATCTCCGGAATATTTTCGCTCTTACGAGCGTCCTGGAACAGCGGGAGGTGCAGGTCGTACACGCTGAAAATGGCCGCAGCGGTATCGAGACTTTGAAGGCCAATCCGGATGTGGATATTGTCTTGACGGATATCATGATGCCGGAAATGGATGGTTACGCGACCGCGCGGGCCATCCGCCAGGACCCGCAGTTCCAAACAATTCCGATTATCGCGTTGACAGCCAAGGCGATGAAAGGGGACCGTGAGAAGTGCCTGCAGGCGGGGGCTTCGGATTATGTGACGAAGCCAGTCGATCTCGATCATTTGTTCTCGGTGATGCGCGTTGCGCTTGCGCGTACCATGGAGAGGCCCAGTTCCGTTCGTGAGTATGGGAAATGAGCAATACCGAACTGATTAACACGGAGGATGCTCCCGTGACCCACGAAACCGCTTCGGGGCGCATCAAACTGCTGCTGGTTGACGACGATCGCGATAACCTGCTGGCGCTTCAGGCGGTGCTGGAGCCGCTCGATCAAGAACTGATGCTGGCCGATTCGGGAATCAGTGCGTTGCGTTTATGTCTGGAGCACGACTTCGCCGCCATTCTTCTCGATGTGCGGATGCCCGAAATGGACGGTTTCGAGACAGCGGAAATGATCAGAAGCAGGAACCGCTCGCGCCACACTCCGATTTTGTTCCTGACTGCCTACCGGAGCGATGAACAACTGTTCCGGGGATACGATCTTGGCGCGGTGGACTTCCTGTTCAAACCGATTGTGCCGGAGGTGCTTCAAAGTAAGGTCGCGGTATTCGTCGAACTCAGCCGGACTGAGCAGTTATTGCGGCGAAAGACGGAAGCTCTTGCCCGCACCGAGCAAAGGTTTCGCGCGGTTCTCGAAGCCGCTCCCGATGCCATGGTGATCAGCGGAGCGGACGGCATCATTCGCCTGGCGAACTCCCGGACGGATACGCTCTTCGGCTACCCTCGGCAGCAACTTATAAATCTGCCGATTACGTCGTTGATTCCGAAATGGGAACCGCCCGCCAGTGCGGGGATCGCCGACCTTCTGCCTTCGACGACGCTGGTGGAAACGCGTCTTGAAGCGATCAACCGGGACGGGGCGATGTTCCCGATCGAAATCACCCGGAGTCCGTTCGATAGCGATGAAGGTTTGCTGATCACAACGGCCATTCGCGATGCGACGGAGAAGGTGGAAGCGGAAACGCGGGTCCGGCGGATTAATATCGAGCTGGAGAAACGGGTGGCGGAAAGAACTGTCGATCTCACCCGCTCGAACGAAGCGCTGCGGCAGTTTGCCTGGGCTGCCAGCCACGATTTGCAGGAACCGGTGCGCATGGTCCTGGCCTATTCGCAGTGGCTCGCCCGCTCGGCAAGTCCAAAGCTGAGCCCTGAGGAAACCGACATGCTTAACGTCGTTCAGCAGAACGGCACGCGTCTTCAGGCACTGCTCGCCGATCTTCGCCAGTACATTTTCCTCAGCGAGTCCGAGCAGCAGGAGATACACCTTGTAGACTGTAATGCGGTACTGCACAGCGTGATCGAAGGCCTGGACGGCGCGATTCAAGAAACGGCGGCAAATATCACGGCCGGCCCGCTCCCGGTGATTAAATCGGTGGAGATTCTTATCACTCAACTTTTCCAAAACCTGATCGGAAACGCGATCAAATACCGGTCTGAAGCTCCGCCGCGTATTCACGTTTCAGCCGAGCGCCGCGATCGGGACTGGGTGTTTTCAGTCGCCGACAATGGCATCGGAATCGGACCGGAGTATTCCGATTACATTTTCGGAGTCTTCAGGCGCCTGCACGGAAGGCAATATTCCGGTACCGGTATTGGGCTGGCGATTTGCCGGGCTGCTGTGGAACGGCTTGGAGGGCGCATCTGGGTGGAATCAAAACCTGACGAAGGATCAACGTTCAAATTCTCGATTCCACAAGAGACCGCGCAATGAGCCAGGAGCCAGTGCAGTTGCTTCTCGTCGAGGATAATCCTGGTGACGTCCGGCTGATAGAGGAGGCGCTGCAGATGCACGGCATTCAATACAGGATGACTCACTGCGAGACGGCCGAAGACGGAGTCCGCACGGTAAACGGGTACAGCGAACAGTCGGAAGATATACCCGCGCTTCTGTTGCTCGACTTCAATCTTCCGGCCGGAGAGGCGTGCGAGGTTCTTGCCGCCGCGAATAATAATCGGGTTTTGAAAAACATGCGGAAGGCCGTGGTGACATCCTCCGTCGCGCCCCGGGACCGCGATACCGCTTTGCAATTTGGCGCCGATTCGTTCATCTTCAAGCCTGCGGATCTCGATACGTTCCTGAAAGAAGTTGGAGGCGCGATTCTGAAATTGATCAACGGCGATGGACTCAGCGCCTCAGGGCAGAAACCGGTGAACGTCCGTTAGAGCGGCAACTGCCTTCTCATCCAAACCAGCAGGGAAACCAGCATCCACGCGGCAGTCGCCGAGATTAACACAGCCCATGTTGGGAGATGCGGAAATCCCCACCAAATCACCACCGCGAATGCCAGCAAGCCGATGCTGCCCATGGAAGTTCCCGCCGCGTCCGTTGCGGCCGCATCTTTGCCGCGTTCTTCGCCGTGCATTCCTTTGCTCGCCTTGCGCTGTTGCTGATGCTTCGCAACTAGCGTGAGGCTCGCCGGAAAGATTGACGGGAACGCCAGAAACAGTCCGCCCACGACAGGTCCCCAGCGGTCCGCAATCAGTCCGGCGGCAAGCGTAACAATGCCGCCAAACAGGAAACGCAGCGCATACTCGTGCCATTTCGTCTCGCCGAGAACCGAAGCGTCTACTTTGATCCTCATGCGTTACTTCAAAAACAAAAACCACAGGCCGAACGCGCAGACGAACCAAACTGAAAGCGCCGATGCGGCGGTCGCAAGCACGGGTAATCTCGCCCTCATCAAGAGCCAACTGACGAGGAAGCTGTATACGAGCAGGCCAACGGCGCCCAGCATCATGGATCGTCCTTCCGTGCTCGCGTACATCGATCCTTTTTTGTGAACCGTTAGCACCAGCGTTGCAAGAGCGATGGATGGGGCCGCCCCGAACAGACCGGCAAAGGTCTTGGGTTTGAAAACGTCTCCGAGGACAGCGAAGAAGGATACGACAACCCCGCCGATCACGAAACGAAGAATATACTGTTCCACAAAGCGCAATCTCGTTGTAGCACAGCCGTAACAAATTAGCGCGAGGGCTACAGTTTGATTCCCGCCGACTTGTAGATGGCCTCAATGTACTTCAAATCCCGCAGACCTTCTTCGCCGTTGGTCCTCGATTCTCGTCCCTGCAAAATGCACTGAGAGAAGTCGTCGGCCTCAACGGCGAACTGCATGGGATCGTGCGCCTCCTCAACCTCGTCGATGGGAGGCTCGCCCTTGATCTGCGCTTTCAGATGAATCCCTTGGTAAGCGAAGGCCGGCTCGGCATGCAGCATTCCTTTGGAGCCATGCACGCGATAAAAGCCTGGCATGTCGGCGCCATAGGTGGTCGCGCAACTCGCTACGATGCCGGACGGGAACTTCATCGTCCACGAGAGATTCTCTTCCACCTGTTCGAAGCGTCCATCGTGATCGACGACAGAAGAATAGCCCTCCAGGTGAACCGGTTCCTCTCCGGTCAGATAGCGGCAAGCATTCAGCGAATAGACGCCCATATCCATCAACGGTCCACCGCCGGCCAGTTTCTTATCAAGCCGCCACTCGCCGGGACGTATATTGAACCCGTTCGCGCTCTCGATGGCCTGGATTTTGCCCAGCTTCCCATCGCGAATTAACTGGATAGCATGAAGGTTCGTCGGCTCATACTGGCAGCGGTAAGCGATCATCAACTTCTTATTCGCCGCCTTACAGGCGTCGATCATTGCCTGCGCATCTTTAACGCTGGTCGCCATCGGCTTTTCAGAAAGCACATGCTTGTCCGCGTTCGCGGCGCGAATCGTATACTCGGCATGCATACTGTTCGGCAGCGCGATGTAGACCGCGTCGATGTCTTTGTTGTCGCGAATATTTTCGTAATTCTTGTAATCGTAAATGTTCTTTTCGGGAATTCCGTACTCGGCCGCGGTCTTCTCCGCTTTGTCCCTGTGGCCGCTCACCAGAGCGACAACCTTCGAATGCTGCGACAGCTTGCAAGCGGGCATGAAATGCTGCAGCGAAATCCGGCCCAGCCCTACGATTGCGTAGCCGACCTTGCGGTCTCCGCTCCCCTCGCCAGCCTGATTCAGAAATGGCAATGCCGGTGAAAGCCGGGCGAGCGCAACACCAGCTCCTAATGTGCGGCCGAAGTCGCGGCGCGTAAAGTTCATGTGTTCTCCTCCTGGACAAGATATCGTAATCTTCAGCTATCACAATGCTTCAAGAACAGACCATCGACTATGCCGAGGCAAAACGCGCACTGGATGCGCTGGTCCAGGAGATCCAGCAACGCGGCAAGGCGGGCGTGATTGCGGTCACCGAAGCCCACGGAGAACTTATCGCCTTTGCCCGCATGGATGGGGCTCCGCTGTCTTCGCTCACGATAGCGATGAACAAGGCCTACAGCGCCGCCCGCGAGAGGAAACCCAGAAAGAGGTCGGAAACACCGCTCGCAATCCGGAAAAGGGGTTCGAATCGGCTACTTCGGCGACGCAGATTCACGGTTGGGGCGGTGGCGTTCCGGTGTATCAAAGAGGGTAGGTGATCGGAGCTATCGCCGTCAGCGGCCTTCCCCAAACCGAGGACATGGAACTCGCGGAACTGGGTGCCCAGGTTATCTGCGCCGGTTGACTGAATGGGCCCAGAATAAAGCCGTTCCCAGCAGGCCGGCCGCTACCCCCAGCGGTGTGCGATTCAAATTCATCCAGTTCTGCAGACTGAACGTCTTGGCGCGCGAGGAGAAAATTCCATGCGCGGCATAGTCTCCGGCTACCGGTTCAAACAGATTGTTGGGGCGATCGGGCGAAACGGGCTCGGACGTCTGCTGCGAATCGTAACCGCCCTTTCCCAGGTACCAGTCCGCAAATCCGGGCGCGACGTCCTGGCCGTAGATTGCCTTTACGGTCGGCTCGCCAACAAAAATCTCGCGGCGCCGGTGATGGGCGGCATAGTAAATGGCCTCCGCCGCCACTTCCGGTTCGAAGATAGGCGGCACCGGTTGCGGATGGCGCGGCAGCCGCGTACGGCACCAACTGAATTGCGGCGTATTCATCGCGGGCAGATGAACCACAGTTACGTGAACCTTACTCTTGTTATGAATCAGTTCGCATCGCAAGGAATCGGTAAAGCCCACAATCGCGTGCTTCGCCCCGCAGTAAGGCGCTTGCAGTGGAATCGAGCGGTACGCCAGCGCCGAGCCCACCTGTACGATAGAACCCTTGTTGCGCGGCGACATGCTCTTCAAAGCCGCCATTGTGCCGTACACGCAACCCAGGTAAGTCACCTCGGTCGCGCGTTTGAACTCGTCCGGCTTGATCTCCGCAATCGGCGAAAAGATGGTTGTCATCGCGTTGTTGACCCAAACGTCGATAGGACCGAACTCATTCTCCACTTGGTTAGCGGCCCGCTCCACGTCCTCGGATTTGGAAACGTCTACCGATAAGGCCAGAGCCTTCCCGCCAAATTCCTCCACTTCCCGTTTTGCCGCTTCGAGTCTGTCCTTCCCGCGCGCTATAAGCCCAATACAGGCTTTGCGCCGGGCAAACTCCCGGACTACCGCTCGGCCCACTCCCGCCGTCGCGCCAGTGATTACTACCACTTCGGGCTTTTTCACTTGAATCCTCCGTTCGGATGACTGCAGCAATCCGGCAACTGTTACGTTATGTCCAGCATCCAACGAACGTCTTAGGAGACCCACAGTGAAAAATACCTACGAAATCGATCCAAGCCACTCGAGTGTTCACTTCAGCATCCGGCACATGATGATAAGCAACGTACGCGGCGGTTTTAGCGGCGTGAAGGGAACAATCGCCTACGATCCGGATGACCTGGCGCAGTCGGGGATTCGCGCTGAAATCGACGTGAACAGCATCAGCACTCTCGATGAGAAGCGGGACGCGCACTTGAAGACTGCCGATTTCTTCGACGTCGAGCACTATCCCGACCATCAACTTCGTGAGCACGCAAATCGAGAAGCTGAGCGACACGGAGTACAACGTCACCGGCGATCTCACAATTCACGGTGTAACCAAGCCTACTGTGCTGAAAGTGGAGGAAGTCTCGCCCGAAGGCAAAGACCCGTGGGGAAATATCAGGGTCGGCGCTTCGGCAAAAGCCAAGGTCAGCCGGAAGGATTTTGGGCTGGTGTGGAACGCGCCAATGGAGACTGGCGGACTGCTGATTGGCGACGACGTGAAGCTCGAATTCGATATCGAAATGGTAAAAGCGCAGACAGCGGCAGCCTAAGCCGCCTTCGCGCGAGCCCGCTTCAATGGCGTGAGAAGGCCGAGCACGATCCGTTCGTAGGAGTAAGCGCTTTGGCCTTCCCGGTATTTGTCTGCAAGCTCGCGCAGCTGCCCAGCCGAATAGCACTCCATCAAAGTCGGATGAATGTAGTACTTCTTGCAGGTAGCTGGCTTGTTGCCTAGCTTTGAGGCGACCTCTTTCACCACGTCGATGAGCGCCTGCTTCGTCGATTGATCCGGCTCCTGTAACGCGCATCTTTCTAACAGGCAACTCGCCGCCAGACACGTGCCGCCCCAGGTGCGGAAATCTTTGGCGGTGAAGTCGCCTCCGCTGATCTCTTTCAAATATTCGTTCACGTCCCCGGAGTCGATGGTCTGCGGCTGGCCCTCTTCGTCCAGATATTCGAAAAGCGAACTGCCCGGAATGTCGCGGCAACTCTTAACGATTCGGACGAGCCGCTTATCGTGGAGCGTGATTTCGTGGTGCTGTCCGCTCTTACCTTTGAACTTGAACTTCAACATGTCTCCGAGGATCTCGACATGTTTGTTGCGCATGGTGGTGAGGCCGAAGGAGCCATTGTCTTCCGCGTACTCTTCGTTTCCGACGCGGATGTATGTCGTTTCCAGCAGCTTCACTACGGCCGCCAAAACCTTGCGCTTCGGCATGCCTTTTCTCGATAAGTCCCGCTCAACGGCGCGTCGTATGCGCGGGAGCACGCGGCCGAAGACCCGCATCCTGTCGAACTTGATCAGGTCGCGTACCTTGCGGTACTCCGGGTGATAGCGGTATTGTTTCCGTCCGCGCGCATCCCAGCCAATCGCCTGGATATGGCCATTAGGGTCTGGGCTGATCCAGACGGAAGTCCATGCCGGGGGAATCACCAAGGCTCGAATGCGCGCCAGGGTTTCCTCGTCCTCTACGGGCTGGTCGTCGGGTCCGATATAGCTTGTGGCGCCGTTATCGTTCTTCCGTCGAATACCCGGTCCTTTGGGAATCCGATACCGCAGTCCGGCCATTCTGGCTGACTTTACTTCATCCGGAACTGCCATCGTGACTGGGTCGAGATTTGGGTTGGGCGAGGCCATGCTACTTATGTGATGCGAGTTACAGGCGAAACACTACTTAGATCCACTCAGTCACACGCTCAAGATGCCAGAAGCGATAATTTTCGATATAGACGGGACTCTGCTTGATTCGGTAGATCTCCATGCCCAAGCGTGGCAGGAGGCGCTTCGTCATTTCGGGCACGACATCCCGTTCGAGGACATCCGAAGCCAAATCGGAAAAGGCGGCGATCAGCTTCTTCCCGTTTTCCTCAGCAAAGGAGAAATCGACAAAAAGCAGGAGGAGATCCAGGAGTTCCGCGCGTCGCTTTTCAAAGAGAAGTACCTGTCGAAAGTAAAGCCGTTTCCAGGAGTTCGCGAGCTGTTTGAAAAGGTTCTGGCCAGCGGTCAAAGGCCCGCGTTAGCCTCGTCGGCCCGTGGCGATGAACTGGAGCACTACGAGCGCATTGCCCGGATCGAAGACTTGGTACACGTGGAGACCTCGTCCGCCGATGCGAAGAAGTCCAAACCGCATCCAGATATTTTCGTGGCAGCCCTCGATCGCCTCGGAAAGAAGATTAAGCGCAAAGAGGTCATTGTCGTCGGCGACAGCCCTTACGATGCCGAAGCGGCTGGGAAAGCGGGACTAAAAACAGTGGGGGTTTTATGCGGAGGGTTCCCGAAAGACGCACTCCAGGCGGCCGGATGCGTCGCTATCTATCAAGGGCCGGAGGAACTGCTGGCCGGCAGTACGATACATCGCCGTTGGCGAAAAACGCTTCCTGAGGGTCGCGGCTCGGAAGTTATTCCAGCGTTCCCCAAACCCTGGTGCAAAATCCTAGGATGCAGAAACTGAAGAACAACAGGTCATTGTTCCAGAAGAAAAAAGCTGTGACAACGCACAAAAGGGCAAGCTGCGAACGCGGATCTACAGACCAGTCGAACATTTTGGTTTGAAATACCATAGTGGCAGATTTCGCTGAGCGTCTCGCTGGAATCTCGAAATTTTATTGAAACCTAAATCCGGGTTTCAGTTCGCAACTGTAAAGCTTCGACTGATCCGGATTCACGCTCAACGTGCAGTTAGCCCAGGAAAGTAGAAGATCCGGACCCAGCGGATAAACGATATAAGAAGAGGAGCCATTCACCTCGGCTTCGATGCTTGGACCACCCGCCGTGCCCGGCAGCGTGAAACTCATGCCGCGCCCAAAGACCACAGGGTAAGACTGCCGCACCATATCGCTGATAACCGTGTGGACCACGTCCGCTTCCACTAGAAATGTCGCCGTGTCGGACCAATCGCGAGCCGAAATTCGCAGCCTTCGATTGTTTTGGTCGCGATTATCCGATTCGATCTTGGTGAAAGGGCACGGACCGGCAATACAGGATACGCGTACGTCGCGAAACTCGCTTGACTCCGGCGCCTCGATGGTGAGGGAGCCGAGGCCCGCTCTCCACTTGCCGTCCGGCGAACAGACCGGGCCGCCTTTGCAGGGCACGTTGCCTTTGTTTACCGCCTCAAACGTTTTCACGACAGTTCCAACGTCTATGCTCGAGCCGACCTTTACGGTGTAGCGGATGCGCAGATCGCCGATCGTCGTTTCCGGGCCGGTCTTCTTCGAAGCGAGCCTGGTGCAAAATAGGCGTCATGCGCTCGATGTAAAGCTGGCTGCCGACCGTCTCGGTAGATTCAAGCGGCTGGTACTCTCGATGACTCAAGGTCAAGACGATGGGCGTACCGGGCTTCACTCCCGGACGTAAGCTGAAGCGGAACAAGCCCGATGGATCGGACGTCGCTTCGCCTGTCGAATCACCAGCCGTAGCCGTGACGTGTACGTCCGGGATGGGCATCT
This sequence comes from uncultured Acidobacteriaceae bacterium, assembly GCA_963845995.1. Classification (GTDB taxonomy): domain Bacteria; phylum Acidobacteriota; class Terriglobia; order Bryobacterales; family Bryobacteraceae; genus Bog-105. Next base: position 29,834 of record CAWJUO010000032.1, read on the forward strand.
GCTTTCTCGGATCGGTATCCGCCGTGAGCACCGCTCCCACGATGGCGGTGTCGTGCGAAGGGCGGACGCGAAGAGCGAGCAACACCGCCGCCGTTAGCATTCCAAATAACAGAAAGGCGGACCCAGTAACCGCCGCCACATGCCGAATAGTCACTCTGTGTATCCCGTCCAAATTCTATGACGTAAATACATGGCTCTTGACCATCGAACAATCTGATGAACTTGGGACTCTCAAGGCGTGAATTGCTGCTAGCTCTCTCGGCCACCGGTTTTTGTGCCGCCGCAACCAAGCAGACCGCGCCGATTCCGTCTGAAACCGTCTCGCCTGAAGACGATCAATTCCTGGAAGAGCTGGAGAAAGCGAATTTTCAGTTCTTTCTGGAGCAGGCCGATCCCGAAACGGGCCTGGTGAAGGACCGCTGCAACGTCCGCGCGGCGGACAACAGCATCGTCGCAAGTATCGCCTCCACCGGCTTCGGTCTGACCGCTTACTGTATCGGCCATCAGCGCGGGTATCTTTCGCTTGCCGACGCTCATGAGCGAGTCATTCGCGTGCTCAGTTTTCTTTGGGAGCGAATGCCCACCCATCGCGGATTTTTCTATCATTTCGCCAACATCAAGACGGGCGAGCGCATCTGGGATTCTGAAGTTTCGTCCATCGATACCTCCATGCTGCTCTGCGGAATTATCACCTGCCGCGAGCATTTTAGACACCCTGAAATCGCCCGTCTAGCGGACGATATCTTCGACCGTGTGCAATGGCGATGGCTCTCGGAAGACACCTCGTTACTGCCGCAAGGATGGTCGCCGGAGACGGGATTTCTGCCCTATCGTTGGGACCTCTACAGCGAATTGATGATGATTTACCTGCTGGGGCTCGGATCGGTGGCGCATCCTCTTTCGGTTGAGACGTGGACCGCCTGGAAGCGCACCCCGTTCGAGTACGATGGCATCGATTACATCGGCTCTTTCGCACCGTTGTTTGTGCACCAATATTCTCAAGCCTGGTTCGATTTTCGCGGCCGCCGCGATCAGTACGCCGACTACTTCATGAACTCAATTCGAGCCACCGAAGCCCACCGTCTGTTCTGCATCGAACTGCACAAACAGTTTTCCGACTACAGCAACGATTTGTGGGGTATCACGGCATCGGATTCCGAGCACGGTTACGTTGTCTGGGGCGGTCCGCCAGCCATTGGGCCAATCGATGGAACGGTTGTCCCCAGTGCGTCCGGGGGTTCGCTGCCATTTCTTCCGCAAGCGACTCTGCGTGTACTTAAATCCATCAAAGCCGGATACGGAGACAAAGCCTGGTGCCGCTACGGATTCGTTAACGCGTTCAATCCGCTGAAGAACTGGTATGACCATGATGTCGTCGGAATCGACACCGGGATCACGATGCTGATGGCGGAAAACCTGCGCACAAGCTTTGTTTGGGACACGTTTATGAAGAGCCGCGAGGCGCAACGAGGTTTCGCCCGCGCCGGATTTAAACGCTACGACGCCTCTTATTTGGCCGAACAGCAGACGCTGGAAGCCCGCACAAGCTGAAACGTGTGTCGAAAGGCGGTAGTCTACAGACAGAGAGAAAAAGTGCGAATCTTATCGTCTTCTATTTTGGTTTTAGGTTTGTGTTTTGCGCCGGTAGTTCTGAAAGCCCAGAGTTCCGACGAAATCCAGCAGGCGCAGCAGGCGCTGAAAGACAAAGGATTCGATCCGGGAGCGGTGGACGGCGTGGATGGGCCGAAAACCAGAAGCGCCATTCGTGAATACCAGAAGCAGCAGAATCTGGCGCCAGATGGCCGTCTTGGACCTCAGACTTTGGACACGTTGGGAGTGAAGCACGGAACCGCCAGTACGGACATGCATGAAGCGGGTACAAACCTGAAGCACTCCTACAAGAACGGCGGGAAAGAAATCGGCGAAGGCAGTAAGGAACTCGGCTCCGACGTGAAGCACGGGGAAGTAGTGGACGGCGCCAAGCAATTCGGCAAAGGCGTTGGGCATGGAGCGAAAGACATCGGCGTTGGCACCGGCCATGCGGCAAAGAACGCCGCGAAAGGCGTGAAGAACGCCGTCACCCACAACAAAGACACCGACGAAAAGTGAGGTGAAACACTATGCATCGAAGCAGGATTCTGCTGACGGCAGTCACAAGCACGGCATTTTGCCTGTTCCCGATCGGCGGGATGGCTTTCGCACAAGGTACACGCACGGAGCCAACGGGTCCGCCGACTAACCCAGGCGTGCCGGGGGCTCAGGGGCCAGCCAACCCAACAACCCTGCCCGACAACACGACGCCACCACCCACCAAGGTTGACGATAAGAAGTTCCTCAAGGACGCTGCCATGGGTGGAATGCTTGAGATGGAGCTTGGGAAACTGGCAACTCAGAAGGCATCGAGCGACGAAGTAAAGCAGTTCGGTCAGAAGATGATGGACGACCACACCAGGGCGAACGACGACCTGAAACAACTGGCAGCCAAGGAAAACGTCAAGATCCCGGATTCGATCGATTCCAGACATCAAGCGCGGATCGATAAGCTATCTAAACTGTCAGGTCCCCAGTTTGATAAGGCTTACATGAAAGATCAATTGAAAGGACCATGAGCAGGACGTCCGGGATTTCCAAAACGAATCGCAGAACGGCTCTGATCCGGAAGTGAAGCGATTTGCTTCCAAGACCCTTCCGCTGCTGCAGGAACATTTAGAAATCGCCAAGAACGTGGCTAAGACAGCTAAGAACGAAGGCAAGTAGAAGGGGAGTGAAGTTTCCCCGACCTGCGAGCCCGGACGTTAGCGTCCGGGCTCGCAGGTCGGTTCTTTTAGAACGAATACCGCAAGGAAAGCTGCAATTGGCGCGCAAGACCGGTTTTGCTTGTGACTTCACCGAACTGGCTCGAGGTCGGATTTAAGTTCGGCCCGCTCCAGTTCGGGTGATTGATGAAGTCATAGGCCTCGGCACGGAATTCAAATGCATTGTGTTCATTGACCGCGAAGGTTTTGAACAGCATCAAATTCCAATCCTGCAGACCCGGTTGGTAAACGGAATCCCGCACACCTTTCTGAAGGTTGAAGGTGCCCGCCGCAGGCGGAGTCACGTTGGCGGTGAAGTACTTGGCCGTACCCGTCGCCCCGGCGAAACCGCCGACGATCTGTGGCGTTCCATTTAGCGTCCAGAACTGGCCCTGGGAACCGCAGCCGAAACTACCGAGATCAGTTGAGCTGACGCCGGCAAAATCGTTGTTTGTTCCGATGCCGCAGGGGGTTCCGGTCTGGAATTGCATAGCACCGCTAAGCGCCCATCCTCCCAGCACCTTACCGGTGAGATGAGTCGTGTCCTTGAAGAACGGCAGATCGTAGAGAAAGTTAACAATCACAACGTGCCGCGTGTCATATTCCGAAGGCGCCCACAGGTTGCTTGTGTTGTAGGTATCCGGCACGATATCGCGGTAATTCGAACTGTTATCCATGCTCTTCGAAAGCGTGTAGGCGAAGCCAAACATAGAGCCAGCCGTGAAACGCCGGTTCCATGAAATCTGGAGCGAGTTATACATTGAATTCACGCCGCTCTCTTCTTCCTGGATGGCTGCGAAGCCCTTGTACGGCCGCAGGACGTTAACGTTCACTCCGGGGTTCGCCTGTAGAGTACCGGCAGGCACTTGGTTGATGTCGTACACGTCCCAACCATGGAGCCCGCGATGCGCGACGTAGCCGACCGACAATGTTGAGTTTAATGGCAATTCGCGCTGAACGGTAGCGTTCCAGTTCCACGCGGTTGGCTGCTTCAAGTTGCGGTTCAACGTAGTCATCGTGATTGCAGCGGCCGTACCGTTGACCAACGAAGCCCCCGGGTTATCCACGTTGACATTGTTCACGGTTACGAACGGCTGGAAGGGAGAGTTGCCGCCCGGGAAAATGTTATCGAGGAGAGGCATGCGAGTAACGAATTCACCGCCGCCCGCGCGGATCACTGTCTTGGCATTTAGCTGGTATGCAATCCCGAGACGCGGCTGAATCGGATTCGAGTTGTTGATATACGATTTCGGCAGACTCGAATTGAAGAGACCGTTACAGGATGCGCCGTCGCAAATGGGGGAGCTTGCCGCCAGAACCCGGCCCTGTGCAGAATTCGGGAAGCCGCTAAATCCCGGGATGACAACGCCGTTGTAGGGATTCCCAGTGCCCAAAATTACATTGCCCTTTGAATTTACCTGCACAGCCTGCGCCGGATTGTAGGCGGAGCTATCGAAATAGTCGGCGTTGCCCCACAGCGGGTGGAAACCGGTAATTGTAGAGATGCGCACGCCATAGTCGATGTGCAGTTTTGGCGTGATCTTCCAGGAATCCTGCGCGAACTCTTCGAACATCGATCCTCGCCAGATGGTATAAGCGCGCGGGCCGATCTCAGTGTAGCTGTCGGCAAATCCCATCGCTAGATTAGCGATGCTTGCACCCGACGTAGCGCCGGTTCCGTTATCTGTAAACACGAAGTTGCCGTTTTGATTGTTGCTGCCGCCGGGAACGGTACTAACGTTGATCTGATCCTCGTCGTTTTCACCAGCATACTCGCCGTAAACACCAAACTTGATGGTGTGATTTCCCCAAACTTTGGTCACGCTGTCAGAAGCTGTGTAAATCGGGCCCGAGGAATGCGATGGATACGGTCCACCGGCAAGGCTGTAGAAATTATCGTTGAGGCTCACTGTGGGGATCTTCCCCGGAATATCTTTGTTCCCGAATAGCTGCGGATAGGTAATCGGGTCCGGGAAGGTTTGCCGGTTGAATCCGATTGCCGCCGTGTTAACCGGAATGTAGACATCGTCCAGGCTGACCGTCGCGCGGGCTTCGTTGATCAAAGTCGGACTGATCGTCCAGGTCCAGGCCACCTCATTGCTTTGATTCGGGCGAAGGAAGTATTTCGGCGTCTCATTCGTACCCTGATCGAATGGATCGTATTCGTTGTAAGCGAGATTCGAGCGCCGGAATTCGATATGGTGTTTATCCGTCGGAAGGATATCGGCGCTGAGCACGTCCTTCCGTTGATTGATCGGCTGAGCTGCCTGCGCAATCCAGTTCTGAGTGCCGCTCAGGTATCCAGGGGTCGGTGCCGGATAAGCGTTAAGAAGAGCGATGCCATTCGCACTTAGAGAACTCTGCGGAATAATATTGCCGGGGATTGGAACGCAGCCTGCGGTGCCCAACTTCGGGCAAGTGCCAGGGTAGTAGAGTTGACGTGACGCCTTTGTACCAGGGATTTGGGGAAAGCAACTCACTGAAATTGCCCTGCCGCATCAAAGTTGGTTGGCACGGCCTGAGTCTGAGTTTGCGTATTCCGCTCTCTGATCCAGTCTTCGGCTACAAACCAGAAGAACTTCTGTCTTAACTTGTCGAGCACTGGGACTTTGGGTACCCACACCGGACCGCCAACCGTAAACCCAAAATTGTTGTATCGAAAAGGTGAAGCGAAGTTGGTGGACGTGCTGAGATTGCGCGTCCATGTGTTTGCGTTCAGATCGGAATTTCTGAAGTACTCGTAGGCGCTCCCGTGGAAATCGGTCGTTCCGCTCTTTGTGATCATGCGGATCTGGCCGCCGGAAGCGCGCCCGTATTCCGCTTGGTAATCGGCTGTCAGAACTTGAATTTCTTGCGTCGCATCCACGTCGGCGACGCCGATGACGGCGCCGTTTGCCCGCGTACGCATGGCGGGCGCCCCGTCAACCGTGACGAGCGTATCCTGAGACCGGGCTCCATTGATGCTGAATGGATTACCGCTGAGCCCGACTCCGTTGAAATCTCCCAGCGTCCCGCCACCCCGGACACCTGGCAGAAATTGCGCCGCATAGATGGGGCTGCGTCCATTCAACTCCTGTCTGTCGATCTGCGTGCCGGTAACTTCCGACTGCACCGCGCCGGATTCGGTCTGTAGCCTTTCGGCCGTCGCGAACACTTCGACGGTTTCACCCGCATTGCCGACCGTCAGATTGGCATCGAGCCCCAGTGTCGAGTTCGACTGCAGGTCGTTGTGCGAACTGGTGAACTTCTTGAACCCACTCGCTTCCGCCGTCATGGAATACATGCCCGGAAGCAGGCTAGGAACGGTGTAGTGACCCTGAGCGTCTGTTGTGACAGTATGCGCTTCACCGGTCGCTTCACTCTTGATAGTGATCTGCGCGTTCGGGACGACCGCCCCCGATTGATCCCGGGCGAAGCCAGTGATTGAACCGACGTCGGATTGAGCGAATACTGCCGTTGAAAAACCGATGCAAAGCGCCAAAGCGGCGCAAGCACTAAAAACTTTTCTAAGCAAACTTTTCCTCACAGAGAACCTCCACGTAGAGATATAGATAGCACTCATATCGCCGCGGGCGAAGCTAGACCCCTGGCTTCCACCGCGTAACGCAAATCAATAATAAACTACGAGAGAGTATATCCTGGATTAGCTTGCAGTGCAAACGTTTGCATGAAGAGATTCTTGTATCAAAGCTGTAACAGACGAGCTTGGTGAACTCAACCGGAGATCCGCTTAGTTATCCGGCGTTGCTGAACAGGAATTTGCCGCCGCTCTCGGCGACTACGTGCATCCGTTCGCGTCCGAGTACTCCGGCTAGCCTCGGTACAGCGGGTGATTCGGCGAGCAAATAGCATCGCTGCGATCGCGACCAAAGGCCGCGCAGATCGGCATCGCTAATGAAAACATGCGGCGCGTCCGGAGCATTCGAGCCATACTCCAGATTGTTGACGCGCCCGTTCAAGAGCAGTACTTTCTTATCCGTATAGAAAACGACCGACGAGAACGTGTAGTACTGGTCATCGAAGACCACGGTTCCCGGCGGCGAGGCAAGCAGCGCCTTCGCGAGCGGCCGGGACGAAAGATAAGGATCGAATCTTACCATCGCGACGCGGGCCGCTTGCAGAAAAACCACCATCATCACGGCCAGGCTGAAATATTTCGCACGCCCTCGCAATAGCAGCGGCCCGATCACCCCGATGGCAAACGCAACCGAGGCCAGCAGCCAGCGGCAGGCGTAAATAGGCGAACGAGGCAATCGTCAAATCGCCCATATGCCCGAGCGATAGCGTGTAAGCGGAAGGGTTCTGCGTAAGCGCCCGTGAAATGTCGCCCGGGGTAGGGAAGTTCCGCGACGCAATCAATAGCCCGAGCGTCGCGCCGCAAGCAATTCCGCAAATCGCAGCCACCGTCCACAAGCTCTGTCTGTTCCGGCGCTCTGCCATGACACAGCCGATCAACAGCGCAAACGCCGGATAGCACGGCATCGAATAATACTCCTGCGTGGTCGAGAACGTGAAGAACAGCAGGATGAAGCCGATCCAGATGAGAGCGAGCAGCCGCACGCGCCCGGCACGGTTTTCCGGTTTATAGCGAAGTAGAAACGCGCCCGGAATAAACACGCTCCACGGAAAGAGCCAGACGAAATGCAAGAGCCAGAACCATAAACGCGGAACGGTGTTGTAGTCGCGCGGGTAGCGCAGATTCAGGAAGCGAAGCAGATGCTCATTGACGAAATAAAACCAGAAGAAGCCTTTGTATTCGCCCGGGCCGCTATGCATTGTCGCGACGAAATACGGCGGATTCCGCAAGGTCGCGAGAATGTGCCACGGCGCCGCGATGGCAATGGCGATCAGCGTTCCCGTCCAGATGTGCAGCCGCTGCCAAACCGCGCGGTTCCGCCACTGACCCGTGATAGCCAGGTACGTGCAAGCGATGCCAACCGGAAAAACGGCGGCGATCAGCCCCTTCAGAAGCATCCCGATCGCAATGCCCGCGAAACAGGTGTAAGCCCAGGCGCGCGGCTGCGTCTCCTCCGGATCGATTGCCCGCATGAACGCCCATAGCGAGAGCGCGATAAAGGCGGTCAGACAGACATCGGGTATCAGGATGCGCGTGAATAGAAAGAGCCCCACGCAGGAGGCGGCCGCGATTCCGGAATACATACCGGCTTCCGTTGAAAAGGCCCAGCGACCGAATCGATAAGTCACCCAGCAAAGGAAGATTGCGGAGAGCACGACCGGTATGCGCGCGGCCCAATCATGCACTCCGAAAATCTTGAAGCAAATGGCAATGAGCCAGTACCAGAGCGGAGACTTTTCGAGGTACTTGACGCCGTCCAGCCGCGCCGTCACCCAATCGCCCGACGAGAGCATGTTGTGGGCGATCTGCGCCTGGACGGAATCCACGTCGTCCATTAAGGACGGGGGACTGATTGCGCATCCGCCGAAGATTATTAGCGCGAAAAGGACGACTAGCCAGCCAGCGAAACGAAAGCCGGATTTGGTTCCCGCGCCGTTTCGAACTGCGTTTGAATCTTCCAGCGGCGCATCCAGAGATGAAGTGTCAGCAGACCCCACAAGTGATATCCAATGTTAGCTTTCCTGCCAAGATGCTGTTCGATCAGCCGCTGTACGGGGTCTGGCGCGAAAAGCCCAGCTTCACGGACCGATTTTGTACTTAGAGCCTCCAGCAGCAGCGGTCGCAGCGGGCCTCGGAGCCATTCGTGGGCGGGAATATCCAGCCCTTCTTTGCGGCGGTTGAGAATCGCCTTCGGAAGCTTGCGGCGCAACAGTTCCCGCAGTACGTACTTCGTCTTGCTGCCGCGAAGCTTCAGGTTAGAGGGCAAGCGCCCGGCAAATTCAACAATGCGATGGTCCAGGAACGGTGGCCGGACCTCCAGAGAATGCGCCATGCTCATGCGGTCGCATTTGTAAAGAATGTCGTCGGGAAGATAGCAATGCTGATCGATATATAAATACCGGTTTACGGCATCGCGCCGCGAAGGCAGTCCGTGAAGCTGTTGCAGAATCGACGAGAGCGGCTGTGTCTCGTCTTCAATGGCGAGTTGCGGCCACTCGTCCCGCGAAAAAGTCCCGTTCCAGAAGAAATGAGCGTCATCGCCAGGCAACAACGATCCGGCGAGAAACCGCTTCAGTTTGTACTCGAACCCTATCTTCTCGTCCGAAACGGGCAGCAGCCCGGTGCATTTGGCGGCCACGCGAAGCAAAGCATCGGGCGCATGCCGCGCCATAGCGCTATATCGATCCGCCAGGTAGGTCTGGTAACCGCCGAAAATTTCATCGGCTCCCTCGCCGCTGAGTGCGACCGTTACCTGCTTGGCGGTCAAACGCGATAGGAACCAGACCGGAAGCGCGCCCGCATCCGCGCTTGGTTCGTCCGAGTGATAGGCGATCTCGTGAATCGCGTCCGCCAGATCCAAATCGGCGCTTAAATCGAATTCGTGATGCCGCGTGCCATAACGCTCGCTCAGGAGCCGGAAGTACTTGCTTTCGTCGCAGCTTCTTCCATGGAAAGAAATCGAGAACGTCTGAAGCGGTTTCGCGGAGTGCTGTGCCGCATAGTGCAGAACCGCCGATGAATCGAGACCGCCGCTCGCCCAGATTCCGACGGGAACATCCGACATCAGGTGCTCTCGGACCGACTGTGAGAGAAGCCCGTCCAGTTCTTCGCAAGCGTCTTCGACACTGATCTCTTCGGGACGGAATTTATTCTGCCAATAGCGGCCTTCGGCGAAGCGGCCATTCGAACACTCAATCCAAGTGCCGGGCTCCAGCTTTTCGATCCCTTCGACCAGCGTCAACCGGCCCGGAATGTAGTTCAAGGAAAGAAAATAGCCCAATGCTTTACGGCATAGATTTCGCGGGATCTCATGATGCGCGAAAATGGCCTTCAGCTCGGAACCGAAATAGATGTTTCCGTTTCGAATGGCGTAGTACAGGGGTTTGATGCCTAGCCGGTCCCGGCCCAACACGAGCCGCCGCCGCCGTACATCCCACAACGCGATTGCAAACATGCCGCGCAGGCGGGAGAAACATTCTACGTCCCATTGAACGAAAGCGCGTAGAACCACCTCGGTGTCGCAGTGAGTTTTGAAGCGGTGCCCGAGAGCCTGAAGTTCGCTGCGAAGTTCCGCGTGGTTATAAATCTCACCGTTGAAGACGATTACGTGATTCCCGTCCTCGGTGCTGATCGGCTGTTGGCCCGCGTCGAGGTCGATGATCTTCAGCCGGACCGCCCCTAGAGAAACGTCCGAAGATTCGAAACAGCCATTCTGATCCGGGCCCCGATGGTCCAGCGTCAGTGTCGCGCGGTGAATAGTCTCCGGAGAAGGTCTCCGGCCCCAATGAGTGAAGCCCGCAATGCCACACACTCGTGCAATTTTCCCCGTTTTTTTCCAGTGACCCGCACGAGTCCCCACTCGCCGCGCCGCCGACGCACCCTAAACAGCTTCCGATCAGGTGTTTGAATGATCGTACGACATCACACGTTTACACTACAAGGAAAATGGTAATTTTTTCAGTAAAAAAGATTGTGAGGGTTAGGATCAGGCCGCGACGCGCTCGAAATACTCTTCAGGCGGGGTGCAAACCAGCATCAGAGTCTGATGTTGCTCGGCCGCACATTCAAATGCGTGGTAGACGGTGACTACCTCGGCAAGCGCGTGCTTTAGTCCGATGACGACTTCGTGCTCAAGCTGCCAAGGGCAGAGATTGCGCAATTCAGCGCTTAAGCTGCCGAAAGTGAGCGGCTTGTTTACACCATTGACGTGGCAATCCAAGGTGAGGAGAACAGTTCCGTCCTCTGCCCAAGCGTAACGCAGGGCCTGGACAAGATGCGCTTCATCCATGAAGACGGCCTGAACAGCCATCGCGAGCTCGGTCGCGGAACGGCTACCGAGATCGTTGTGTAGATCTTTGTAAGTGATGCCTTCAATATCCCACGCAATCGGGATTGTTGGCAAGTAAAATTTGCGCGGAGAGAGGAAATATTTACTTCTTCAGCATGCTTTCGGAGCCGGACAGTACTCTTCTGGCGGCTTTCGGAGCTTCAGTACCCCGAACCACAGGCCGGTTAAACCCTCCGGTTTCATCTCGTATGGAGTCTTTGGCTGAGCTAACTACCTGCCCGTTTTCGTCCACCCGTTCAATCTCAGCCACTTCGCGGTTTACGGTAACCTTCTGCTCTACGGTTTCCCGCTCTTCAATTTGCGTGATATGGATCTCTTCCGTAACGACCCACTGTTTTTGGACCAGCAGCACCTCGGAAACAACGGGAATGACCATCGTTTTGCCGTTGCGCTGAACCTCTTGCGGGCCATCGACCACCCGGTTCGTTTTGATACGTCTGACTTCAACGCGTCCCTTGTGGAGTTCCTGCTGGAGAACTTCATCGTGGCCCTCGACTCGCTTCACAACACGGACGCTTCCCGTTTCTACCGGGATAGCGTCCGCGTGAAGCTCCTCGCTGACGACGGGAACAACGTATTCGGAACTATTGTCCTCAGCCATAAGCGAGCCGTCTTAGACCTTGCCAGTTACTTTGTTCCAGCCGTAGCGGACGGAATCTTTCATACGCTCCCAGGTGCTATTCGGATAGCGGTTGCCGTAGTCGGTCCGCAGATCGGACTCTACTTCATCGAAGCTGCGCCCACGGTAACGCGGATCGTTGGCCATGTCATAGCCGTATTGATAACTGGGCGCATAGGTGTCGTAGTCGGCGCCTGAATTTCCGTATCGTTGCGAGAAATCGTTCCGGAAGTCTGTGTCGTCAATCATCCCGGCATTTCCCGAACCGGTCCCGCGGACGTCGTCTACCATCGTGTTGCGTCCCTTGGCGTCGGTCAGGTTTTCAACGTCTACTTCCGTACGGCGCACCGTATCTCTGACGGTTTCCGTTCTCTCCGTCGCGTCTTTGCGAACGCGAACATCCTCGACGACGCGCGAAGTCTTGGAGATGACGGGCTCTTCCGCGTATTCCTTCACTTCGAAGACACGCTCCTGGCCCGGCCGAAGGTCGCTTTCCGTGGTGGCCCGGTTTGCCGGCGTCCGCTCCACGCTGACCTTTTCTTCTCTAAGCCGCACATTCTCCTCGACCGGTTCGTCGATGACTCGTGAATACACGCGCACGCCGCCACGCAGCACGGCTCGTTTGCCGACCTTTAACTCCTCCTGAACAACTGGGATGGATTTCCCTTCGTCAGCCCGATTTGTCTGGCGAGTGTCGTTTTGTCTGGTGCTGGTGCGGTCGTGTTAGTGCTGGTGCTGGTATCGGGTTTGAGTCGCGTTCGCATCGCCCGACTCGCGATGGACATCGACAGGCGAATGCCGGTTCAACACGTCGGCTGCCGTGTCCAGGTTGTTTTCGTCAACATCTACCGTAAGAAAGCAATTTCCGCTGTTGACGGCATTCTCGTAGTAGCCCCGGTCTTCGACAAACGGATGATCCTGCTCGTCTTCGTTTCCGAAAAGAGACTTGAACCATCCCTTTACTCCGCCTTCGTGATGGTGAATCGTATCCGTCTGGTCTATGTCCCGCCCCGTCGTATTGGCGGTCCCAGGGGCGTTGGAACTCATGTAGATTTCATTAGAACTGAAACCATTTGATTTCAGGTCTTCCATTGCGGCTCGCGCATCATTTTCCGTGCGGAATACCGCGACGACTGTAGATTGTGTTTTGGTTGCCATAGCGTCCTTCCTAATACACTTTGTTGACGACGGTTAAGCAAAATTCATCGCACAAAAAGATGCCGCCGGAAATCGAAGATACTTTGAAAAGATTGTTGTTTGAACGTGTTGTTTGAACGTGTTTGTAGGCCGTCAGAGAGGTCTCGGAGCGGACGCCCTGCGGAGTTGTACGAGGGACTTCCCGAGAGCCAGACGTTTACCTACGGGTCGCGCTTCCTGCTCAGGTTTTACCTCTGCGTTTAGAGTGGGCAGGGAAAGTTGCTCTTCTTTTTTGAGAGGCTGTTTCCGGGTTGCTTTGCGGCTCTTTTTCTTCGCCTTCTTCGCCGTTTTCTTCTTTGGAGAGGCGGGCGCGGCGCCTGTCTGCTCCAGCCGTTCCAAAGCGATCTGCAGTTCCCGATTGCGCGCACGTAGACCAACGATCTCGGTGTCCAGCAGTTCGAGCATTTCGAAGATCGTCAAGCGCAAGCCTCTTATGAGGTTATACACTCCCGCCTAGTCCACCAGCGTGAATGGCAGAATAACGGTAGTAAAAACTAAAGGCCGACTGTCCTTTCACAAGGGCAGCCGGCCTTTTGAGCATGAGGGGCTAGAAACTAGAACTGGTTCCAGAGGAACTGGTTGTAAACTTCGTGGTGGAACTGCACTTCCGGACTCTTCACAACCGTGCCTAACAAGCGGGCGCAGCGGTCCGCCGACACTTGCTTCAGATCGGCATAGCGGCCCTTCACGTCTTCGCCCAGCAGTTTCGTGATCCACTCCGCATTTCGGAAATTACTCAGGGCGTCGTAGATGTTGTCCGGCAGATAGCGCTCCGCCTGCCGCAGATTCTCAACCTTGTCGCCCTCAATTCCCGTGCGGAAAATCGAGAGGAGCACCAGGTACGGGTTCGCGTCGGGTGCAACCGAGCGGACTTCCACGCGCGCGCTCTTCTCGTTGCCGATGGGAACGCGGATCATGGAACCGCGATCGACGGCGGATGCCTTAATCTGGTTCGGCGCTTCGAAGTGCGGGTCCAGGCGGCGGTACGCGTTGACGCTTGAATTCAGCAGCAGACAAATGTCGTTGCCATGCGTCAGGATGCGGTCGATGAAGTCCCAGCCTTCCTTGCTCAGCTTTTCTTCGCCTTTGGGATCCCAGAAGATGTTTGTGCCGTTCTTGCTGATGGACACGTTGGTGTGCATGCCACTGCCGTTCACGCCGACTACCGGCTTGGGCAGGAAGCTGGCGGTGTAGCCCATCTTGGTCGCGATCTGGCGGCAGATCAATTTATAAAGCTGAATCTGGTCCGCAGCCGCAACCACTTCTCCATAGCCGTAGTTGATTTCGAACTGCGACGGCGCAACTTCCGGATGATCCTTCTCATTTTCGAAGCCCATCGCGCGCTGCACTTCGGCGCTGGTGTCGATGAAAGCCCGCAGAGGGTCTCCGGGAAGTGAGTGATAGTAGCCGCCCGTGTTTACGTAATCGAATCGGCCCGTATCGTGATAGCGGCGTTCCGCATCCTTGCCTTCAAAGAGAAAGCCTTCGATTTCATTCGCCGCGTTCAGCGTGTATTGCTTTTGATCGAACTGCTGTTGCGCGTAGCCCTTCAGAACGCCGCGAATATCGGCCGAGTAGGGCGAACCGTCTTTGTCGATCACCTCTCCGAAAACCAGAACCTTGCCTGTTCCGAAAACGTCGGACGGTCCCCAATAAAACGCGCTCCAATCGATTCCGAGACGCAGATCGCTCTCACGCTGTGCCGTGAAGCCGCGTATGGACGACCCGTCAAACGTGAGATTGTCCCAGCTCTTGACAAGAAAATTCTTGTCGTAATCGAGCATGTGAAGACGGCCCTCAAGATCGCTGAACAACAGCGTTACGGCCTTAATCCGCTTCTCATCGGTCAGGTACTTGATACGTTCTTCCTGAATCTTATGGGCCGCAACGCGATTTTTCCGCTGCTCTTTGGCCTTCAGGTTCAGTTCTGCGAGCTCCGAATACGGCAACTCGAGACGATCGTGTAGTTCGATAGACATTCAACTCCTTTGAGTCAGGCGCCGCCCAGCTTTGAGCGCGGAGGAACAAAACTGGCCGACTAAATCACAATTATGAACGAGACCCTTCGCCCAGCAAAGCTTTTGGCCCGATTTGCTTATGGATTGTTTTTATGAGGCCGTTATCTTGAATTGATCGATGTGTGCCGATTGGGCTCTCTTATAGAATCTTGTCTGTGCGCGAGGTGAACGAAACATGAAGCCAAACCGGCGGCATTTTCTTATGGCGAGCGGACTGACCGCTCTATCGGCGACCAGAGTTCTTGGAGCGAACGACGTGCTCCGGATCGGGGCGATTGGCTTAGGCGGGCGGATGCAGTCCCTGCTGCAGGCGGCCGATCAGGCGGGCGGCAGCCAGATTGTCGCGGGATGCGACGTTTACGAACCGCGGCGCGATGCGATTCGCGCCCGCACGAACGAGACGGCCAGCACCCACCTTGACTACCATGAACTTCTGGACAAGAAGGAAGTGGACGCGGTAATCATCGCCGCGCCCGATCACTGGCACGTGCGCATGGCATCCGATGCCATCGCCGCGGGCAAAGACGTCTACATGGAGAAGCCCGTGACTCACACCATCGAAGAAGGCGACGTCCTGATTCGTGCGGTGCGAGGTTCGAATCGTATCGTGCAATGCGGAATGCAGCAGCGAAGCTGGGTCCACTTCCAGAGCGCGGTCGATCTTATTCAGGGCGGCAACATAGGCCGCATTACACAGATCCGGACCTACTGGTATCAGAACTATCAGGGGCCTCCGCCGAAGCCGACCAATACGCAACTGCTCGATTGGAAGCGTTGGCTCGGGTCCGCGCCCGAACAGCCCTTCAGCGAGGATAAATTTCACGTCTGGCGCTGGTTCTGGGATTTCGGCGGCGGCGCGATGACCGATCTTTTCACGCACTGGGTTGACGTCGCACAGTGGGCCATGAAGTCCGATATGCCCGTCCTGGCACAAACGATGGGAGACAAGTACGTTTTTGAACAGTATCAATGCCCCGACACGATTCAGGCGTCGTTTCGCTATCCCGGTTTCGAGGTTGGCTACGAGGGCACGATGGTCTCATCGATCGACGACGGAGGTCTGGAGTTCAGAGGCACGGAGGCAACGTTAAAGATCACCCGGAGCGGGTTCGGCGTCTACCGCGAGGGTCCGCATATTCAAAATCCCGTTTTGACCGAGCGCAGCATTGAGGACGGCACCATCACGCACATGCGCAACTTCTTCGAATGCGTGCGCGACCGCAAGCAGCCCAACGCTCCCGTCGAGACCGGAGTATCCGCGGCCCGAGCAGGGCATATCGGCAATCTCGCTTTCCGCAGAGGCGAAAAAGTATCCTGGCCTCCACAGGGTGCAAGGGCTAAGACAGAAAAAAGCTAATGAGTGGAACTCTGCAGAACAGCCATTTGGAACGCTGCCTTCGGGCGAGGAGATTCGTCTCTACACATTCCGAAATGCAAACGGTGTTGAGGCCGGGGTGATCAATTACGGCGGGCGGCTGGTCAGTCTCAAGACTCCGGATCGCTCCGGCCACTTCGAAGATATTGTTCTCGGGTTCGACGACCTGGCGGGATATTGCGCTAAGAATCCGTATTTCGGCGCACTTGTGGGCCGGTATGCAAACCGGATCGCAAATGCGGAATTCAGCTTGGACGGCCACACCTACAAGCTGGTGAAAAACAACGGACCGAACTCACTTCATGGCGGCACTATCGGATTCGACAAGGTTGTTTGGAGCGCTCGCCGCACTGCGGTTGACGGCGTCCCGGCGTTGGAGCTGACCTATGTGAGTGCCGATGGCGAGGAAGGCTATCCCGGTACTCTTACCGTTCGTGTTGTTTACACCCTGACCGATGCCAACGAGCTTCGCATCGATTATCATGCGACGACTGACAAGAAAACGGTTCTGAACCTGACCAATCACTCTTATTTCGATCTGTCGGGGCAGGGGAAAGCGAACGTTCTGGACCACATCGTCACGATCCACGCGGATCGCTTCACTCCGATCAACGAGAACCTGATTCCGACTGGGGAGCTTCAGAGCGTCGAAAACACGCCGTTTGATTTCAGAAATCCAATGCGCGTGGGCGACCGCATAGACGAGAAGAACGAACAGCTAAAGCTGGCACTTGGATACGACCACAACTATGTGCTGAAGGCTGCGGCCGACGGAGATCGTTCTCCGGCCGCGCGCGCGGTGTACCCAGGTTCGGGCCGCGTGCTTGAATTGTTTACTACGCAACCCGGCCTTCAGTTCTACACGGGCAATCACCTGGACGGAACCGTAAAAGGCAAGAACGGCGTCGTCTACGGATTCCGATCGGGCTTTTGCCTGGAAACTCAGCATTTCCCGGACAGCCCTAATCACCCAAACTTTCCGTCAACTGAACTCAGTCCCGGGCAAGTCTATCAAGCCACGACGATTTTCAGATTGTCCACCGAGACTTCGTAACAGGATTTCGTAACAGTCCATTCGCGCGGCTTGTCTACTGAGCATGGACGAAAAAAAAGAGAAAAGCGCGACGCAACCGGACGCTGGCGCCGCTGCCCGTGAGCGCCCGGTCCCTTCGCAAGCTGAGGGCGATCGCGAAACCATTGAAGAGGACTTGGCCGAGAAAGAAAAGTCCCAGTCTCGAGAGAAGTAACCCTTCAAGCACTGTTGCACGCGAGTTTCGTTGAGGAGTGCTGCAGCGGTCCGGCCATTTGACATAATGGCCGTTCCGATTCCTACCATGAAACTCGTTACCTTAACTGTGTGCCTGGCCTTGGGCACACTTGCTTACGCGCAGGATAATCCGCTTGCCGACTTGATCGTTGCGGCACGACAAGGTCCCGCAAGTCCCGGTTTGCAGGACCTCGTCACGAAAACTCTATCTGCCAAAGGCGGCGTGGCCGTTTGGGGCGAGGATTACCTGTTTGTCACACCATCCTCCTCTGCCGCCTCGGTCTCGATTGACGCGCAGCCTCCCTTGCCTATGGCTCAGATTGGCACTTCGAATCTGTGGATGCGCCTGGTCAAGATGCGGGTGGGCGTGACTCACGCCTATGAGTTCTATGCGGACGGAAAGTCGATCGCGAAGCGCAGCGATGTTCCGGGCTACGACCCCGATTCTTACCCAAAGCCCGGTGTTCCGCGCGGCAAGCTGAGCGAAAAGCACACGATTACCAGCAAAATCTACGATGGGATGAAGGCCGATTATTGGTATTACGCCTCGCCTGGTGTGGATCCCAATGTTCCGGCGCCTTTGATGGTCTGGCAGGATGGCCAAGGTCTGATCGCTGGCGATCTATCGAAGTTGCGGCTCTTTACCGTGACCGAGAACCTGGTCGCACAGAAACTGATCCCGCCCATGGTTCACGTCCTGATCGCCCCGGGTTTTTCTCCCGATGGCAAGCCGATGCGCTCCATCGAATACGACACCGTAAGCGACCGCTACAACCGTTTCCTTCTCCAAGAAGTCCTGCCTGAAGTGGAGAAAGCTTACAAACTACGGCCCGATGGCTACAGCCGCGGTATTGCCGGCGAATCGTCGGGCGGCATCTGCTCGTTGAATTCCGCGTGGTTCAATCCCGAAAAATTTTCCCGGGTGCAGTCCGCGATCGGCAGCTATACCTCTATTCAATGGCATCCCGAACAAAAGCTGGACGGCGGCAACATCTATCCCTACATGGTTCGAAAGATGCCCAAGCGAAATATCCGGATCTGGATGAGCGACGGGATGGACGATCTGGAGAACACTCACGGTTCGTGGCCTTTGCAGAATATCCAACTGGCGAACTCGCTGAAGATGCGCGACTACGACTTCCATTTCCGCTTTGGGTTGGCGACTCACGATGCGGCGCAAGCAGCCATAGATCTGCCCGAGTCGCTGATGTGGCTATGGCGCGGCTACGATCCGAACAAGACGGCTGAAGAGTTCACGATGGACCCCGCCGAGAAGGACAAACCGTATTACCGGGTCACCATTTCTAACCGCGATTCGTGGTAGCGGGTTGGACGGAGAAACGGTTGGGCCGGGAAGTTAGATTCTACTGAGTTTACGCCGACCAAACGAATTTAAGGATTGGCCCAGTACCCAACTTTGGCCGCCACGTTCGCTTTCGGATCCTTTACCTTGACGGTGATGCGCCGGAATTTGCCGTCATAGGCGAGGTTGCTGGAAATGTAGGCAAGAACATATTCTTCGCGGCCATCGGCAAAGGCGCGGCGCATCCCTTTCAGCAGGTCATTGTTGTTTTCGAAAAAAGCACCTCCGGTTTGTTTCGCCAATTCCGCTAGAGCGTCCGCATTCTGGAACGCAACTGCTATCTCCGCGTGCCGGACCTGCGGACTTACCCCACGCGTGCTCGCGTCTTCGCCTCCACCGGGGATGGCCGAGGTAGTGTAGAGCCCGCGCGAATCAATGGTGTAAAACCGAATGTTGTTGCGTACGGCTAATTTCAGCAGCTTGTCGATTTCGGGCTGCAAATCCCGAGGATTAAATCGAAGACTGAGGTCGTTTACATCATTAGCGCGCAGAATCGCGGTGAATTCCTCGCCGGCAAAGCGATTGAACCCGTCCGAGATGAACAGAGCAGTCCGCTTGGTCGGCATACTGGCCATCGCGCTTACCAGACGCGTAAGGTCTGCCAGAAAATTACCATCAAGAATGGCGGTACGTTCCGAAAAACTGAGCAGAGCCGAGCGGACTTGCGCTTTATAGCCGGGACAGCCGATGTTTGCCATATCGATTTGTTGCGTGTTGCACTGGCAGTTGCCACACCATTGGCCTACCAGTTCAGCGAACGCCTGTGTGTCATGCGCCAGGTTCGCCGCCTCGCTGTCCAAAATCGTTTTCAACAGTTCTTTACTCGCGAGAGCGTTCAGGATCGTAGAAGGATCACGGGTGGAGTCAACCAGCACATGCAACTTCAACCCGAGTGCAAATAAGGCATACTGAGAATCCCCAGCCTGCTCGTGACTGAAGAATTCCTTTAGTGCCTTCCGCACCCTTGCGAAATTTTCGAATCTGGAGTTTAAAATATCGATGCAGATCAAATATGTTCTGACAGGAGAAGCGTTTGATGCCGCACTTTGGGTGTTCGTGGTTCGCGCAGCCGTGGCTCCGGCTTCTCCGCCCGCACCCGTCACCGATACTGGTGCACGGCTGAACGCGACAATTTTCTGAAGCACGCCGTCTTCATAAAGGCTAAAATCGTTCGCGGTCAGATCAACAACATAACGTCCGCGCTTGTCCGTAATCACGACTGGCACAAGAACCTGCTTTACTTCAGCCTTGATCGTCGGGCCGCCCGGCGGCTGGACACCGCTCTGGGCTGAAATGGGCATCGGACCAACTAGGAAGCATGAGGCGAGCACCAATGCTACAAACCGTTTCATCCGACATCCGTAGCATTTCACATCTCGCTCGAAAGGGCACGCGTGAATTCGGCGAGCATGCACGGTTCGTGACTCTCAGTGCGTAGGACAGTTCCAGGATCGTACAAACCGATGCGAAGGATAACCAATGTCCAGGTGGTATGATGCACCGGGTGGAACTCTCGGAAGACGCCATACGCGCGCAGGTCCAGAGAATCGTTGGCAGCGATCTGTTCCGGGCATCCGAGATTCAACGCCGGCTTTTCGTCTATTTGGCGAAGAAATCTCTGGATGGTGAAGCCGATCAGTTGAAAGAGTACACGGTCGGCGTCGAGGGGATAGGCAAATCGGAGTCCTACGATCCGCGGCGCGACTCGACCGTCCGATTACAGACCGGCAAGCTTCGGCAGAAGATGACCGAGTACTATCTCGCCGCGGGCCGTACGGATCCCATTCAGATCGATTTTCCGAAGGGTCACTTCAAGTTAGTCTTTTCTCCTCGTGAACCGACGGAAAAACCGGTCACCACAGAGTCGCACTGGTGGCGTTACGGAGCTATTGCCTCCTTGGCCGCTTTTATCATGGCGTCGTCCTTGTGTGTTGTTTTAGGGAACTCCCTTTGGCACCCCAAGAATACTGTCGCAGCAGTCACCAAATTGCCGCCCAGCGTGGAAGCGTTTTGGTCTCCCTTCATCGAAACAAACAAGGAAACAAGCAAGCCGGTCCTCATTTCCGCCGGAACTTCTCTTTTTGTGAGATTAGGACATCGCGGCTACTTTCGCGATCCTAACGCCAACACGTGGGACCAAGCCGTTCATTCCGACGCTACGAAGAGGATGCAACTGGCGTTTCCGGGGGTTACGCCAGACCCCTGGTATGCCTTCACTACGCTGGGAGAACTTAACTCCGCCTTCATCTTGGGCAAAGTACTTTCGCCCCGAATACCAGGGCTGCAGTTGGCAAGCAGCACCGATCTCTCCTGGAATCAGATTGGCTCCAACAGCATCATTTTCGTTGGCCCCCCGAAGTTCAATCTGCAGGTGACGGATTTGCCGGTACAGCAAGACCTGGTGCTCGAACCTCCCTCTGGCGTTCGAAACCTCAGGCCCAATCCGGGTGAGCCCAAAATCTTCGCAGATGAGGAAACGGTCCAGACTCGCTCGGGATTCGCGTATTCTCTGATCAGTTGCCTGCCGGGTATTAATAAAGACGGCCATATCGTCGTACTCGCCGGATCCGGCATACCCGGAACGCTTGCGGCAACGCAGTACGTGACTTCGGAGGTATATGCCGCGGACCTACTACGGCACATCCGCCTTCCTTCCGGCGAAATTCCCGCTTATTATCAGGTGTTGATCCGGTCCCGCTACTACAAGTGGGTTCCCGTCGAGATCCACTACGTTCTGCATCACGTGCTTGCCGTCGAACAAGGGAAGTCTTAGAAGTCGAAGCGCACCCCCACTTGTACGGCGCGGTTTCCACCGCCTTGTCCGGCTCTGCTTCCGGCCGTGCTTGCAATGGAAGTGTCCGTGTTATCGATCACTTCGACATACGGATAAGGGCTGTAGGACGCCTGCGGTCCGGCAAACTGCGGATGATTCAGCGCGTTTGTCGCGGTGAGGCGGAACTGCAGATTCGAGCGTTCTTTGATCCGGAAGTTTTTCATCACACCCAGGTCTACGTTTACAATGCCGGGGCCGACGATGATGCCGCGGCCGCAGTTTCCATAAGTACCCGGCGGCGGGAATGGCGAAGGCGGCCTCGTTGAACCAGTTATCGATGGTTGGATGAGCTAGATTCGGGTTGCCGATGCAATCCGGACGTTGTATTCCAAGGCCTACCTCGCGGGTGTTGGTGATGTCATCGCCGCTGTAGATCGGGGTATAGAATTGCCCCGTCTGCCATACGACTACCGCACTGGCCTGCCAGCCGCCGATGACACTGCCAAGGACTCTTCCCGTGTTCGCACCGTAGTGCTTTCCCGGCCCAAATGGAAGTTCATAGACGGCATTCGAGACGAAGCGTTGGCGCGGCTGAAACGAAGTATTGGCATTCTCGAGATGGCGATTGCTGTAGTCGAACAGAGAGCTGGGTTCGCCGAAATTCAGATCCCCATCCCCAACGTTGTTAAGGTTCTTGGCCAGCGTGTATTGCGCCTGGAAGGTAACGCCGTTAGTCAGTTTCCGTTCAATCGAAAGATCTAGCGCGTTCAATTTCTGGTTTCCACCGTTCGAGACGTAAAAAATGTAGGAATACTGCGGATAAAGATAGTAATTCTGATTGGCCGGATTCGCGCTCGCAGGCGGTGCGTTGTAATCCGTGGTCTGCGGAAGCCGGACGCTTTGGAAGCCGCGATATCCGGCTCGAATCACGATATTTGAAGGCAGTTGACGCTCCAACGTCAAGTTCCATTGCTGTACGTACGGGGTCTTCAGGTTGGAGTCCACGGCATTTACGGTGGATGGACCATTCGGGGCTCCGGCGATAGAGTTGTACGTGTCCGGAAACTGAAATAGCGGTACGCCGTTTGAAATCGAGTTGTAGTAGACCTCCGAAGATTGAAACGGGCCGCCTTCGAAGTAAGTGGTAAGAGTCGAGATCAGGTGCGAGTAATAGATGCCGTACCCTCCTCGTAGCACAGTTTTCGGTGCGAACTCCCAGGCGAGACCGAAGCGTGGCGCAAAGTCGTGATATTGGCTGTGAAGCAGGGATCGGGAGGGAAGCCCGGCCTGCGCCGCAGTTTCAACTCCAGGGACAGGAGGGAAAAAGGGACTGAAAAACTTCTCCTGCGCGGCAGTGGGAACGACAATATCCCCGTTCTTCAGATCGATGGTCGCGCGAAAATCCCGTGTGCTCGTGGGCGCTTGCTGAAACTCCCAGCGAAGACCCAGGTTGAGGGTGAGTTTGGGCAGGAGGTGGAAATCGTCCTGGATGTACGCTCCCGTATCAACCCAGCGCTCGTACGAGTTCGGCGCCCTGGTGGAGGCGACTGTATAGTGTGGGATCCCTAAGAGAAAGTCGGCATACGAGTAGCCGGTGGCAAAACCATTGAAAGAAAAGATTCCGTAATCGGATGCGCCGGAATAGGTGGGATCGACGGGAACGAAACTCTGATTGGGGCGGCTGTACCGCTCTGAGATACCCATTTTGAGCGTATGGCGTCCTTTCACCATCGTGAGGTTATCAAGGAGCTCGTAGGCTTCAGAGACCGAAAAGCTATATGGTTGGTCCCTGATCGGCGAAAAGCCGTTTAGTTTTATGGTCGGCATACCAGGGAAGGAACTCGGGCTGATGTCGGTAATCCCAAACTGCTGCAGCAGGGCGCTGCCATTCTGTTGCGGAGTGTAGGCCTGATGGTCGCGCGAATAACCGATCCGGAATTCATTCAGGATAGAGGGCGTGAAGATATGGTTCTCCGAGATGTAGGCGTTATATGTCGATCTGGTGTTGTCGTAGAAGAGATTGGGATTGCTGCCGTCAAGAGAATGCGAGGAATTGGTGGGGCGGAAGGAAAAACGGCCCGAGAGGCTGTCCTTATCGGAAAGGGTTTGGTCCAAGCGAATTTGATAGCGATTGTCGGCGCTGGTTGCCGGATTGAACGCTTTGTAATCGTTGACGATACTGCCTGCGAAATTGTTCGCCGAAGGAATCAAGGCTGCCTGCATCGCTTTCGATACGGCGCTGATGCGGTTTGAAGGAATGATGTTGTCCGGGAATGGCTGTCCGGTGGACGGGTCCTTTATTATTTTCGAAAGGCCCGAAAAATCGCCATTCCGGTAGGCGTCAGTGGGAACATTCGCGAGGACGTTGTACCCGGTGGGCGAAGTGACAGCCTCCCATGAGAAGTAGAAGAAGGTTTTATCGTGACCGTTATAGAGCTTCGGGATCAGAACCGGACCGCCGAAACTGCCGCCGTACTGCCTGTCGATCGTTCCGGAAAGACTGGAATGGGTGAAGAAATCCGAGGCGTTCAGGCTGTAGTTGTCTGTGAGAAAGAATCCACTGCCGTGAAACTTGTTCTGACCAGCCCGGCTGGTCACCATCACGGTCGCGACATCTGAAAATTCCGCAGAGTTGTTGCTGACGAGTAGTTTCACGTCTGCGACACCCTCGAGCGACATCTCAAACTGGTTTCCCGATTGGCCGCCATAGACGTTGTTGTTTGAGGTGACTCCGTCCAGGGTGAAGTTGGTGTCCTCGCTTCGGAGGCCGCCAAGGGAGTTGCCGCTGCCGATTGCTCCCACGTTGTACGAGTTCAGGTATAGAAAATTGAAGGTGCTCCGGGAATTGACTGGCAGGTTCTGCATCTCGTCGCGAGTGACAAGGCCCGCGACATTGGCATTTTCCGTATTCAACGTGGGCGCGGTCGCCTGTACTACAACGCTATCGGAGGGCGTCCCGACCTGAAGGGTGACATCGAAGCGCTGGACGGCTTGGGCGGTCAGTACGATGTTCTCGCTAATGGTCTGCTTAAATCCAGGCGCCGAGATTGCGATCCGGTAGGTTCCAGGCAAGAGATCGGCGAACAGATATTCGCCGGTCGTGTTGCTGAACGTACGGTGCTCGATGCCGGTTTTAGTTTCTCTGGCGACCACCGTAGCCTGAACAACAACGGCGCCGCTGGGATCCTGGACCGTCCCCGCGATCGAACCGAGAAACGATTGCGCCCAAGCCGCTCGGGGAAGTACGCAGAGAGTGCACAGCGATAACAGAAGTATGCGAGCGGAAATTTGCGATGGGCGCATAGGTTTTCGGTGGCCCAACCATATCACGGGACCGGGATTTAGATCCCGGAGAGGGGTTGACTTGAGGTTAGTAACCGGGTGTTAACCGCGTTAGATTGGCGAAAATTAGCGCGAATGCGGCTGTTCTGACGGGTTCACCGGCACATAGCCGTTCAACAGTTGGCGGTTTCTGGGATTGCAGTTGACGTAGTAGCCCGCTCCGGTTCTTGGATCGTAAACGGAGCTACCGCTTCGGCGGCCATCACATGCCCGTTCGATTGCTCGCATGATCTGCGCTCGGTCTGGCCGCCTGAAATACGGCTTCGCGAGTTTCAACCCGTCGCGCGCAGGGTCGGCCTTCATGGGAAGGAAGCTGCGGAAATCGCTCCGCTTATCAGCGACTCCCCGCGTTTGCTGTGTGGAACATGCAGGGATCGTTGCGAGCAGAACGATCATGACTGAAATAGCTGGTGATCTCATCGCGTTAGCTTAAACCGATGTTCTACAACCGAGAGCTTAACATGGGCTAAGTACCTGAAGAAATAGTCCCTTGCTGTGCATACCGGAACATAACCGCTAGGGAATTTCTTTCATATAGTTTTTCCGTCTGCCCGCCACTGTGCTTTTGTCTTAAGCGCAAAACCTTGGAGGAGCATTTCTTAATGAATCGTGGGCTACGGAACTTTCTCATCACTACCGCCGGGCTTCTCGTCACTGTGGGTGCCGCAACGGCTACCACAATCACAAATACTAATTTCCAGTCGTGGAAGGCGACCCTCACCGGTTCGCCAACCGAAGCGGATTTCAGCGGAATCCAATTTCACTCTTACAACACCGCCGCCGGTATAAACCTCTCGGCAATCGGCAACTCATCGGTGATGTTCAATTTCACCGGTCCGGATAATGGCGGATACAATCTTTCTGGCACATCGTACAACGGCTTTACCAGCCTGGCGGGTTCAAGCGACTCCGGCGCCGGTATCAGCCGTGAACCTGCCGTCTACGGGCGAAAATGCTTTCATTCTGGGCGTGGCCAGCACGTCAGGGACCCCTTTGACACTGACTCTCTCCGATGGCGAATCGTTCTCGCTGTCGAGCGGCGCATTTGGCGTCTCCATCTCGCACCCGATTACGTCCTTCCTGTTGACGACAACGGCAGGATCGCAGCCGATCATCGATGACTTCTGGTACGGGGCAAGTTCTCTCACGCAGGACCCGCCACAAGGATCGGGCAATCCTGGCGGTGCGTCCGACGCTCCGGAAGGTGCGACTCTCCTCCTGGTGTCTGGAGGCTCGCTGGTCCTGTTGGGCGCCCGCCGCAAGTTCCATTTCGGGCTAGACGTCTAAATCTCCAGCCCTTAGTCAAGCCTCCGAGGAATGCGGGGCCGAGTCGCCGGTCCCGCATGATACTTTTAGAACTGATTCATGGCCTGGTTTACGCGACAAAAGCCCTCGGTAGAAGGCGACCCGCTCCCGGACAGTGAGAAAAGCGTTCGCACTGAGGGACTCTGGCAGAAGTGCGATTCGTGCGGCCAGATCATCTGGCGCAAAGCGGTTGAAGACAACCAGCAGGTCTGTCCGAAGTGCTGCCACCATTTCCGGCTCGGCGCGATCGACCGCCTGGCCCAGCTTTTCGACAATGGTGAGTACCAGCCGCACGACTCCGCGCTGCGCTCTTCCGATCCTCTCGATTTCGTAGATTCCAAACCCTATTCTCAACGTTTGACCGATATGCAGCGGGCCACGAATCTGCCTGATGCCATCGTGGCCGCAAGCGGGCTCCTGAACGGACGGCGCGTTCAGATTTGCGCTCTTGAACTCAAGTTCATTGGCGGCAGCATGGGTGCGGTGGTTGGTGAGAAGATTACGCGTGCCATCGAACGCTGCCTCGCCGAGAAGACTCCGCTGATCGTTGTGTCGGCTTCGGGCGGCGCCCGTATGCAGGAAGGCGCGATCAGCCTGATGCAGTTAGCTAAGGTTTCGGCGGCTCTGATGCGGTTGCATGAGGCCCGGCTTCCTTATATAAGCGTTTTGACCGATCCTACGACGGGCGGAGTGACGGCAAGTTTCGCGATGCTCGGCGATCTTAACATTGCCGAACCCGGCGCTTTGATCGGCTTCGCGGGCCCGCGCGTGATTGAGCAAACGATCCGGCAAAAGCTACCCGAAGGGTTCCAACGCAGCGAATTTCTGCTTGAACACGGCTTTTTGGATGCCGTGGTGCCGCGGTCCGAAATGAAGAGCTATATCTCTAGCGCGCTTACGTTTTTTCTTACGTGACCTGACCGGTTAGCGAAGATAGTTAGTAGATGTTGCAACTCACCGGAGCCGGCAAGCGGTTCGGACACAAACTGCTTTTCGAAGACCTGAACTGGCTCATCACTCCCAAGGAGCGCGCCGGTCTGGTCGGTGGCAACGGAACGGGCAAATCCACTCTCCTCAAAGTCATTGGCGGCATTGAATCTCTCGACTACGGCTCCATCGCTGGAATGAAGGGAATCCGGCTCGGCTATCTGCCGCAGGACGGATTACAGGTGAGCGGACGATCTGTTTTCGCCGAGTGCATGAGCGTGTTCGCGGATGTGAAGGATCTCGAACTGGAGCTTGAGTCTCTCACAGGGCGAATGAGCGAGCTGGACCCCACGGGCGACGAATACCACCAGGTTACAGAACGTTTCGAGAAAGCCGATAGCGAATTTCGCGCCCGAGATGGCTACGCGATTGAGGCACAAGTCGGCGCGGTTCTGGCGGGTTTGGGATTCCGAAAGGAAGATTGGCTCCGGCAGACGGAGGAGTTTTCGGGCGGCTGGCAGATGCGGCTCGCTCTCGCCAAGCTGCTGCTTGAGAAACCCAACGTTCTGTTGTTGGATGAGCCCACGAATCACCTGGATCTCGAAGCCCGGAACTGGCTGGAAGAATACTTAAAGAACTACGAGTTCGCTTACATCCTGATCTCTCACGACCGCTATTTTCTGGATGTGACGGTCAGCAAGATCGTCGAAATCTGGAACAAGAAAGTTCATTTCTACACCGGCGGCTACGAGAAATACCGCCAGCAGAAAGCAGAACGCCTGGCGCAACTCGAAGCGGCTTACAAGAACCAGCGCGATAAGATCGAGCAGCTCGAAGCTTTCATCAGCCGCTTCCGCGCGCAAGCCACTAAAGCCAAACAGGTACAGAGCCGGATCAAAGAACTGGAACGTATCGAACGCATCGAACTACCGCCGGAAGAGAAGACCATACACTTCACCTTTCCGCAGCCGAAGCCGAGCGGCCGTATCGTTGCCGAGTTCAAGAATGTCGCCAAGAGCTACGGCGCGAAACACGTTTTCAGCGGTGTCAATTTCACAATCGAGCGCGGCGACCGCATCGCGCTTGTCGGTGTAAATGGGGCGGGGAAGTCAACGCTGATCAAGCTGCTCGCCGGAACGGAAACCCTGAGCGCGGGCGACTACACGCTGGGTCACAACGTCGAACCGGATTACTTCGCGCAGGATCAATACAAGGAACTCGACATCAACGCCCGGGTCTTCGACGATCTTCGCGACGCGTCGCCGCGCTCCACTGAAACCGAGCTCCGCAATATACTCGGGTGCTTTCTGTTTAGCGAGGACGACGTCTTCAAGCGTATCGGCGTTCTGTCGGGCGGCGAGCGAAACCGCTACGCGCTCGCCCGGATGCTTTTGCGCCCATCGAATTTCCTGCTGCTCGACGAGCCGACGAATCACCTCGACATTCGCGCCAAAGACGTTTTGCTCGAATCGCTGCAGGAGTTCACCGGGACGGTCGTCTTTGTTTCGCATGACCGCTACTTCCTTGAGAATCTTGCCAACCGGGTCTTCGAAGTCGGTGAGGGCGAAGTACGCGTGTTCCCGGGCAATTATGCCGATTACACATGGCGCAAGCAGGGCGGCCACGAACAGATTCCGACGCTGAAAGACGTGCTCATCGGCGTTCCTCCGGCCGAGCCGATTAGCATGCCGGGAGCGAGTGCGTCCGCGAAGCGAATCAATCCGATGCGCCTTAAGCAGATGCAGGATCAGGCGCAAGCGCTCGAAACACGCATCGCGCAGCTTGAAGCGGAAATCCAGGCTGCGGAACTGTCGCTGTCCGATTTCGCGAGTCCAAACGAGGCGATGCGTCTTTCAAATTTGCTCGAATCGAAACGCGCCGATCTGGACCGCGCGATGGCCGAGTGGGAGAGCGTAAGCGAACAGATCCAGGCAACGGCATAAACGCACGCTATCATCGACATGACATGGCCCAAACCCCTTGGGGCGATTTGCCCGTTAACGATGCGCACGTCCACTTCTTTTCTCACAATTTTTATACCGGACTGGCGCGGCAGAAGCGGGTGGCCAACGCCGAGTCTCTCGCCATGCTGCTCGACTGGCAGATTCCCCCCGCCGACCCGCAATTTCTCACGCGCTCGTGGATTGAGGAACTGAACCGCAACTCCGTCAACCGGGCCTGTTTGATTTCGAGCGTTCACGGCGATGAAGCGAGCGTGGCCGCTGCCGTGGCTCTCCATCCCGGCCGATTCTATGGCTATTTTATGCTCGACCCGCTGCAGCCGGATGCTCTTGCGCGAGTCAAGGCCGCCGCCGACAATCCGAATCTTCACTGCATGTGCCTGTTTCCGGCTATGCACACGTACTCTATCGCGGACGGCCGGCTCGTACCGCTCTTGGAAATCGCCTCCGACAGCGGGCTTGCCGTATTTGTGCACTGCGGTGCGATCAGCATGGGAGTCCGCAAGAAACTCGGGCTGCCCAGCCAATTTGATATGCGCTATTCGAACCCGCTCGATCTGCATCCGGTGGCGCTCCACTTCCCGCAGATTCGCTTCATCGTTCCGCATTTCGGCGCGGGGCTCTTCCGCGAGGCCCTGATGCTTGGCGATATGTGTCCCAACGTATTCCTCGACACCTCGAGCAGCAACCGTTGGATGAACTATGAAGGCCTCACCCTGCGGACAGTTTTTGAGCGCGCTATTGCTGTCCTGGGGGCGGAGCGGCTGCTGTTTGGAACCGACTCCAGCTTTTTCCCGCGCGGATGGAATAGCGCCATATTCGAGCAGCAGGTGAAAGCCCTGTATGAGATCGGCCTGGATGCAGCGCAGGTTCAGCAGATTCTAACGCTAAACCTGGAGCGCGTCCTGGGCAAACGCGGAGCAGGGCAGTAGCGTTTCTCATTCCGGACCTTGGCAATACCCGCCCGGATAGGAGTCTTCTGAGGCGAATTCCCTCTACTCCTTTCTACTCTTTTGGTTATGACGCGATTCACTCCGTCCCGATTCCGTCAATCGAAGCTGCCAATCATCCAGACTTCCAAATTGCGCACTGCCCAACTCACCGCAGCGGCTTCCTTCGAGGGTGCCGAGGCGTTTCCTCCAGAACGATGGCGGGACCTGAAGACTTTCGCACCCAACATTCTGATCGGCCCTGCCTCGGCTTTGCAACGGCTGATGGAGCGCATGGATCTTCTGACGCTGGAACTGACATCCGTTGACCACGCCGTCTTCGTCCTCACGGAGGTCGGCGACAAGCCTGTTACCGATTTGACGCGGGTAGTACTCTGGCAACATTTTGGGGTACCGGTTTACGAGCTATATCTCGACTCGCGGGGTGTGTTGCTCGCTTCCGAATGTGAAGCGCAAGACGGCTGGCACGTGGAGTCTGGCGCCCGGTTCTTCCTTCGCGACCGGGAACTGATGGTTCAGTCCGCACCGGGCGGACCTGTTCGAACCGGACTCACCCGGTTTCTGGAAAGCGCGCCTTGCGCTTGCGGCCGCTCCGGAACCCGCATTCTGGATCCGGAACTTCACGCCGAGGAAGAAGCTCTTCCGTTTCTGGCCGCTACGGCTTGATCGCGTGATCGCGTGTAGGCCAGTAGCTGGAGCGGCCTATAATCGTTCTTTCGATGACAAGATCCGTCCAGACCACCGACTTCAACTTCACCCATCGCTCCTTACCCACCCAAGTTGATACTCAGCGGCGCTCTGACAATCTTTACCTGCTTTTATCTCTTATAGCGGTCGTAATTTTCGTATTCGCCGGCGCTCTGATGCTTCCTCTTCTAGGTTTGCAAACGGATGAGGTCATGTTCATCCACGATCTTTGGCATCCGCGCGCGGCTTTTTACTCCATCTCTTTTCAGCATTTCGTCATTCCGTCCATGGTGGCGTCGTACGCTGGCGAACTGAAATGCTGGCTTTACGCTCCGCTGCTTAAAATCGCACCGTTCTCCGTCTGGGCAGTTCGCCTTCCGGTGCTAGTCCTTGCCGCCGCGACCATCCTGTTGACGGGAAGGCTCCTGCGGCACATCCAGGGCCGCACAGCCGCCCTGATCGGGGTTGCGCTGCTTGCCACCGACGTCACTTTCTTAGTAACTGCGGTATTCGACTGGGGACCCGTGGTGATTCAGAACCTGCTGCTCGTGGCCGGAATCCTGCTGGTTCTGAAATGGTACCGGGGGCGGCGCGATGTGGTGCTCTTTCTTGCTGGGCTCGTCTTCGGATTGAATCTTTGGAACAAAGCGCTGTTTCTCTGGAATCTTTCGGGCCTCGTGATCGCTCTGCTGCTGATCGCACTGCCTGAAGTGATTCGAGCCTGGCGGTGGAAAGCCGCGGCGCTCCTTGTTTTAGGACTGTGTATTGGGGCATTGCCGCTTATTCAATTCAATCTAAGTCACGGCGGAGCCACCCTTCAACAAAACAGCCATTTGACGGCGGCCGAGGTTGGAAACAAAGCCCACTATCTTCGCAGCGCATTGGACGGTCAGGAAGGCACGTTTGCTCTCGTGGATACGGCGCGTAAAGGCATCGATCACATTCCACGCGCCTTTGAGCACCTATCACTTGCAGCCGCAAACGACCTGCGTCCAGGGCCGTCGCTATGGCGAGTCGAAACCGGGTTGGTTCTGATTGCCATCGGCCTCTTCGCGGCGGACAGATCGAACCGGAAATGGATTTTATTCTTCCTGGTTTCCGGACTGATCGGCTGGTTCGAATCCGCCCTCACGATCGATGCGGGCGCTTCCATTCACCACACTGTGTTGTTCTGGATTAACTGGTATTGTGCCGTCGCACTCGCTGCCGCCGCGATCCCGCGATTACGGCCTCGGTTTCTAAAGCCTATAGTTGGATTGCTCATCGCGGTCCTATGTATTCGAGGACTGTTTCTGCTTAACCTCGAATACGCGCATCTGATCTCATACGATGCCTTGACGTCTTGGACGGACGCCGATGCGAACCTCGCCACGCATTTGAGCCGGGCGGGTGTTACTCGCGCGATCACAGTGGATTGGGGCATTGCGAACCCGGTCAACCTTCGTAGTAGGGATAGGATCTCCACGATCGAAGACGCCTTCGTCCTCAAGTCCGGGACTTTCGACAAGTACGCCTTTGAGGACTGCCGGACCGCTGACTGCGTCGTGATCGCGCATGTTCCCGAACGGTCGATTTTCCCTGAGGCGGCCACTGTTTTGGACGATTCCCTTCGGCGGGCGCATTTCGTCAAATCGGGCGAGGAGCACATCGACGATACGCACGGATTCCCCGTCTATTCCGTTTTCCATCTTCAGGGTGGTTCCGCTAGCGGCGATTCGACCGGCGCCCCTTCCGCTCAGGCTTTAACTGCTCCCGGTCCGCCGAGGCTTATTGCCGATCCCGCTGTAATCGTCAGTCCCAGCGGTCTGGGAGAAACAACTCTAAGTTGGCGCGCCCCGGCAAGTTTGTACGTGGAAGTTCATATCGGCAGTCCCGACGGTCCACTATTTGCGTCGAGCAAAGGCTCTGGATCTGCGCGAACCGGTCTCTGGGTTAAGAACGGTTTGCAATTTTACCTTCAGGATCGTTCAAACGATAATCCGCTCACGCCGGACAATACGCTGGCTAGAGTTCAACTGGAAGTTCGGACTCACTGATTGCGGCGGAAGCATGGAGCCGTTGTCGGGGCTCGAACCCGAGACCTCTTCCTTACCAAGGAAGTGCTCTACCAACTGAGCTACAACGGCCTGCATCACCGGCGGCAAATGGTGGACAGGGAAGGATTCGAACCTTCGTACCTCGCAAGGAGGGACAGATTTACAGTCTGTTGGCTTTAACCACTCACCCACCTGTCCGACGAAACGAGAATAACATACCCTCGGATCGGGAATTGCCGGACTAGATCGTCGTCGCGGAACGGGCTGAACCCGAAGCCGAGGCGCCGCCCGTCAGCCGCGTGTAGGCGTCCAGTGCCGCCGGGGCGAGCAATTTCCAAACCTTGTCCGCCGTCGCCTTTTCTTCCGCCTGGATCTCTCGGGCGAGGGCCGCGGTCTGCGTATCTCCCGCCGCTTCGGCGACCGAGGCAAGCGATTCGTACATGGCCAATTCGCTGTTTTCAACGGCAAACGCCATCATCAGGTTCTGCGTCGTACGTTCTTCTTTTTCGTGGCCGATCTGGGCCGCTTTCGGAGTCATGTTGAACATGTGGGCGAGAAGGCTCTTGGCCGTGGATGTGCTCCCGCCTAGAGCTTCCAAGCGCGCGGTGAGCCGTTCATACTGGCGCTTTGTCTCGACGGCGTGCTGTTGAAAGGCGGACTTGGCTGCCGCGTTATCTCCCTCCTTGGCAAAGCCCTGCAGTTGCGTTTCGAAGCTCTTCTCGGCTGCGATCGCGTCTTCCAAATAGCGTGTAATAACATCGTTGCTGGTCTCAGGCATGTAAGTGTCCTCACTCTTTGGATCCGCGCCTGCGTGAGCCGTTTCAGAGCAGTGCAGTATCCTCGTAAAAGAAACCAATGGGCCCAGCACTCCTCGACCGCGCGGGCACCCTTCGCCAAGCCGCGCTGTTCCGGACATTTAGCGATTTTGAACTGTGTGAACTTGCCCAGCACGCAACCGTGCGGAGGCTCAGGCGCGACGAGTGTCTCGTTTACGAAGGGGAACAAGCGAACGGCTTGTTCGTTCTGGCGGATGGGGCCGTGCGCGTGTACCGCGAGGGCTCGGACGGCCGTGAGCAGGTGCTCTGTATCGAACAACCCGTGAAAGCTCTGAACGAGTTTCATCTTTTCGATGGGGGACCGCATCCGGCTTCGGTATCGGCATGCGAGGAATCTTTAGTTCTCCGCGTTCCGTTTGCCCAGTGCCGACATTATCCTCATTTTGCGCCGGCTGCACTGGAACTGATGTCGCATCGTCTGCGGGACGCATTTGAACTCGTGCATTCTCTTTCTCTGCTGAGCGTGGAACAGCGTCTAGCCCGTTTCCTACTTGAGCAGGCGGACGGCACGCGGATGTGCCCGCAACAGGGGCTCCGGGTCGAGTTAACGATGTCCAATCAGCAGATAGGCGCGGTCGTGGGGGCTGTCCGGGAAGTGGTCTCGCGATCCTTGAGCAAGCTGCACAAACGCGGACTGATCGTGTTCAGCGGAAGAACGGTGACAATTCCCGATGAAGCGCGGCTCAATCGATTTATCTCGTCGAGCCGCGCGAATAGGGAAGTGCGGGCAGCCGCCTGTTAAGCGGCCCTTTATCTATTGGCTTAGTGTTTTGGTCTTTGGTGTGGCCCCAGGGTTGCGGATGATAGTCCCAGTGGCGCGTGGCGTAATCGCCGCTGGTGATCACGATCATGATGGAAAGCCAAACCAGGCCGGCCACCACGAACAGCCGCGTCAGCTGGTGCTGAAGCGGACGCCCATGAAGATCCAGGCCACCAGCGAGGCTTTGATCAGCGCGATCATCAGCGCGACCACAACATTCCATTCGCCAAGCTCGATATAGGAAATGCCGACGGTGGTCCAAGTGAGACAGACCAGCACCAGCCAGACCAGGACCAAAGTTTTTGTCGAAGGTAATGTGACTTGATGTCATTTCCGATCTCCAATCAGATACAGCAGCGGGAACAGGAAGATCCAGACGATGTCGACGAAGTGCCAGTACAGGCCGATCATTTCAACCGGCGTGTAATAGGCGGAGCTGAAGTGTTGTGCTGGCTTTGACCAGCAGATACGTCAGCAGCCCCAAGCCGACGATCATGTGCAGCGCGTGCATGCCGGTCATCGCGAAGTACAGGAAGAACAGGATCTGCGCTTCATGGGCGTATTGCGGCATGCGTAGCGCGCCACGTCGAAATTCAGGCCCGGAACCAACCCTTCCACCCACTTGTTGTGATATTCGAATCCCTTGATAACCAGGAATATCGTGCCGAAGATCATGGTAAAGATCAGCGAGATGACAAGCGGCATACGCCTGCTTAATTGCGCGGAGCGGACCGCCATGGCCATGCTCAAGCTGCTGCAGATCAGCACGGCGGTGTTGGTTCCGCCCAGGATCACGTCCATGTATTCGCTGGTGCTGGCGAAGGCATCGTGATAAATGGTGCGGTAAATCGCGTAGGCCGTGAACATGCCGCCGAAGAACAGCACTTCGGTGATCAGGAATGTCCACATGCCGAGCATGGCGGCATCAAACTGCTGCGCCGGCGTGGCGAAGTGATGCCGTAGATGGGTTGCTTCTACGGCGGCGTCGTGATGCGCCACGGGAACGGTTGCGTCAGCCAACGATTTCCTCCACAGGACCGTAGTTGTAAGCTTCTTCCATCACGGTCGGCGTCACATCGAAATTGAATGTAGTGGGCGGCGACTGAATCTGCCATTCCAGACCGGCCGCACCCCAGGGATTGTTGCCGGCCTTCGGCCCGTACTTAAGCGAATAGATGAAGTAGATCATCGGGATCAGATAGCCGAGGCCCAGCACCGAAGCGCCCGCCGTGGACAGAACGTTCAGTACCTGGAACTCCGGCGGATAGGCGTGATACCGGCGCGGCATACCCATGATACCCGAGGATGAACTGCGGGAAGAACGTCAGGTTGAAGCCGACAAAGATCAGCAAAGCGGCAGAATTTCGACCAGGCTTCGGAATACATGCGCCCGGTGATCTTCGGCCACCAGAAGTGCAGGCCGCCCATGAACGCCATCACCATGCCGCCCACCATGACGTAGTGGAAGTGCGCCACAACGAAGTAGGTGCCGTGCGTCGCGACGTCGGTTGCGAGCGTCGCGAGAAACAAGCCCGGTCAGGCCGCCGATCGTGAACAGTCCGATGAAGCCGAATACATACAGCATCGGGGTGTCGAAACGAGACCGAACCTTTATACATGGTCGCGGTCCAGTTGAACACCTTGATGGCGGACGGCACCGCGACCATCATGCTGAGCAGCGAGAACGAAACGCCGTATACATGCTCTCGCCGGTGATGAACATGTGATGACCCCAGACAACGAAGCTGAGGACCGCGATGGCCATGCTCGAGAACGCGACGAAGTTGTAGCCGAAGATGCGCTTGCGCGAGAAGCAGGAAACGATCTCGCTGATGACGCCCATACCCGGCAGAATCATGATGTAAACGGCCGGATGCGAATAGAACCAGAACAGATGCTGGAACAGGATCGGGATCGCCGCCGATGTTCGGATCGAAGATGCCGACATGGGCGATGCGCTCAAAGGCCAGCAGCAGCAGCGTAATGGCGAGCACCGGCGTTCCGAGAACCTGAATCAAGCCGGTGGCGTAGTTGGACCAAACGAACAGCGGCAGCCGCGACCAGGTCATGCCGGGCGCGCGCATCTTGTGCACCGTGACGATGAAGTTCAGCCCGGTAAGAATGGACGAGAACCCGGCGATGAAAATACCGAAGGCCGCCGCCAGCACATAGGAATTGGAATAAGTGCTGCTGTAGGGCGTGTAGAAGGTCCAGCCCGTATCGACGCCGCCGCGAACAACCGCATACAGCGTGAACAGCGCGCCGGCGACGTAGATGTACCAGCTCAGCAGGTTGATCCGCGGAAACGCCAGATCCTTGGCGCCGATCATGATCGGGATCAGGAAGTTGGCGAGCGTTGCGGGGATCGACGGCACCAGGAAGAAAAACACCATGATGATGCCGTGCATCGAGAACAGGCGGTTGTATGTCTCCGGCCGAGAAGATTCCCTCGGGCGACAGCAGGTTGATGCGGAAGAGCGACCGCCAACGAGCCGCCGACGAAGAACATCAGCGTGATCGAGATGAGATACAGGATCGCGATGCGCTTGTGGTCGGTCGTGAACAGCCAGCTTTTCCAGCCGTGCTCGACGTTCAGGTAGTTGACTTCCTCGCGGCTGCTTCGGGAGTTCCGTGTGCGAGTGTTGCCATGTGATGCTGTGTCCTTATTACTACTGCTTAGCGCGGCTGCTTGCGCGGCGCCGGCTGTTGCTGTTCGCTCTGTGCCCTGTTGGCGCGATGACGACCGGCCGCTGCTGCGATCCCTGCTGCGAAGCCGGAGCGTTCGGCGACAGCGACTTGACGAATCGCAATCAATTGAATGACGTTTTCTTCGCTGACCTGGCCCTTGAAGTTGGGCATGACGTTCGGCTCGAAGCCGGCCACGATTTTGGCGTTCGGATCGAGGATGGATTCCCGCAGGTAGGCGTCGTCGGCGATCACGGTTTGTCCATTATTCAACTGAACCGGCTTGTTGTAGAGGCCGCGCAGAATCGGGCAGCGGCCCTGCTGATCGAGCAGGTGGCAGGTGGAGCAGCCAAACTGCTGAAACAGTTTTTCGCCTTGCTCGGCAAGCGAGCCCTGTGCTCCGCCGCCGCTGACCCAATTGGCGTATTCGCGCTGCTCCATGACGTGACCCAGCCGACCATCTTCGAGTGCCACAGGCCGCAGTATTCGGTGCAGAACAAGTGATAGTGGCCCGGCTTTGTCGCCGTGAACCACAGACTGTCGTAATGGCCCGGGACGACGTCATGCCGAACGCGGAATGCCGGGAATCGAGAAGCTGTGAATGACGTCTTCCGACGCCATGGTCAACTTACCGGCTGGTCGATCGGCACGTGCAATTCGTTGATTTCGCGCCCGCCGTTCGGATATTGAATCTTCCACATCCACTGCTTGCCCGTGACGAAGATTTCCATGGCGTCCTTGGGCGGATTCTGCGCGGCGTAGTAGAGCTGCGCGCCCCAGGCAAACATCACCAGCATCACCAGGAACGGAGCAATGGACCAGAACAACTCCAGCTTGGTGGAACCTTCGATCTGAGTCGCGTGCGGATGCGCGCTGCGGCGGTATTTGTAAGCGAAGAAGACGATCGCGACGAAGATCAGCACCGTCATGACGACGTGACGGCGGTGATGAAGAAGTACAGAGCGTCGATACCTGGGCGCCTGCTTCGAGGCGACTCGGCGGGAACAGCGGGATATCGGCAAGCGTAAACGTGCAAATTAGCCCACATGGTGCACCTCTTTCCAGGCCGCTCGTTTTCTTGCTTCTTGTCGTTACGCATGAGGAAATAAAGAAGACCAACCAGGCCAGCAGCGTCAGACCGCCGGCAACTTTCAAAATGTTAACAATCGCGAGCGTGTATTTGCCCTGCGTGGCGTCGTAGTGAAAACAAAACAGCAGGACGTAATCGACCGGGGTGCCGATTCTGTGCTTCGAGGCCTCGACCAGCGCCATCCGCAGATCCGCGGCGCATACTGAATGCCGTAGAAGTAGCGCGACAGCTTGCCTTCCGGCGTCGCCACCATGATGCCGCCGGCGTGCACGAACTGCTTGGTGCCTCGTCCCAGCGATAGCGGAAACCGACCGCGCTCGGCCAGTCGCGAGATCGATTCCTGCGAGCCGGTCAGGAAGTGCCAGCCGGCGTTGAACGACCGCACGGTTCGAAAATCTTGGCGTATTCGGCTTTCTTTCCTGGCGCGATGGCGGCGTGTCGTGCGGATCGAAGCTGACGACCACGACGTCGTAATCGCGGCCCGGTTCGAGCGAAACCCGCTTCAGGCTGATACCGATTCCGTCAAGCTCATCGGGCACAGGCTGGTGCAGTTGAAGTACACCAACTCCATGCACCACCGGCTTGTCGCCGAAATACGTGCGCAGAGGCACAGCTTGATTGGCCTCGTCGTGGAACATCAGGTCGAGCGGAACCGGAGCGTTCAGCTTCTGTTCGATGCCGACGCCCGTTGGTGATTTTCGGACGCGCATATTGCGCGTTAAGCAGCGGGACGCTCGCGAGCACGAGCGCAGCACTAATGAGGAAGCTTGTGACTGCGCATTCTTCCGAATTTCTCCTTGAATCGTGCGGCGCTGTGGCCTGTTGGCGTCTGATAAGCCGGCGGCATCGAAGCCAGCTGCCCGCGAAATCGCGGCCTTGTCCGCCCGGCACCGTGATACCCTGGCGGAGCATCGGCCGTGATATTCAGTTGCGAAACAACCGCGTCCATAGCGCTGTCGATCGGGATGTGCACGTGTCCGTCCGGCGTCCTTCCCGTAGAATTGCAATTGCGCTTCTTGCTGTGCGCAGCAGATCCGGGAATTCTCCCAGGGATGCACTTAAGCAGCGGCTGTCGGCGGAATGACGCGCGCGGGAGCAAGCGGACTCGGAAGTTGCCGGGCGGGTTCGCGTCTTTCAGCACGGTGAATCGGTATCGTGATCGCGAAAGAAATACCAGCGTCACCGCAATGATAACCAGCGAGCCAAGGACGATCTTGACGCTGGCATCGGTGCCTTCGTAGTTGGTCCCGTGCATGGCCGGCATGCGGATCCGAATGCACGGGTCCGTGATGCTGGACGAAGGTCTCGTGTTTCGAATCGTGGTCGGATCGTGGCTCATACGCTGCAGCCTCCGGAAGCGGCTCCATCACGCGCGGATCGTGCAACGGCAGCAGCGGCCTCCGCCGCAGATATCCGAGATAACACATAAACCCAGATTCCGCCGATGCCAAGGAAGGCGGCGAAATCGGTCCAGTAGATCGCGAAGCCCTTGGTGCGCAAGGTCGGCTCGACGACCCAGAACATATCGACCACGCGCGCGCAACAGAATCCAGATCGCGACTCGGATCAGCCGTATCGGATCCCGTTTGCGCTCCTGCGAGAGCAGGGCGAGAAAGGGAATCGCGAACATAACCAGAGCGACCAGCGAGGCCACACCGTCCAGCCGCCGCGGACGCGCACCAGGTACCAGCCAATTTCCTGCGGCAGATTGGCGGGCCAGATGATGATCAACTGCGACAGCGAAAAGATAGGTCCAGAAGATCGTGAACGCAAACATCATGTTGCCGAGATCGTGAAGGATGACCGGGTTGATTCGGCCGCCGAAGCGGTCCTCTTCGAGGTCAGGATCATCGCCACGATGGTCAGCGCGAAAGTTTGCAGAACATCGCCGATCAGGAGCATCGCGCCGTACACCGTCGAGTAAAACTGCGGGATCGGCGGAAAGAATCCAGTCGATATAGGCGAAGGTAGCCGTGAAAGTACAATGCACAGCAGCCCGGAGCGCTGAACTGCCCGCATCTACCTTCAAGCGTCGGATCGCCGTCTGCATCCTGCCGGTCCGCCATTCTGTTGACCGCGAAAGCCCCAGAACATCCAGATGCGCGAAGTAGACAGACGTGCGAATGATGAAAAACGGCATGTTCAGATAGGGCCGCTTGTGCTGCAGGACCTGATTGTGCGCGACATCGTGTGGATGCGTCCAGGGATACAGATAACCCATGCCGATCAGCAGCAGCAGGAAGAGCAACGAAGATGACACGGCAGGGTCCGCATGGCCGCTTCGAGAAAGCTGCGCGTGGTGACGCCCCAGCGTCCGCCCACCGTATTATTCAGCAGCAGAATGCCGAGGCCGCCGAACGCGAATCCACCCCAGTAGAGAAACGCGAACAAATACGACTGGAAGAACTGCGCTCGGTTGCCGAAGAATCCGGCAACGCAGAGCAGCAGACCCGAGCGCCGCCGATGACGCCCGAGATCCGTTCGATGCTGGCGGCCTCGGGCCCAGCCGGATTTCGGGAATCGGAAACGTGTCAAGGGGTCCGTGATGCCGCTCATTGCTGCCTCCCTGCCGTGCCGCTTCGCGCCGTATTCGCTAGCCGCCGCGGCGTCATGCGACCGGAGCGATTCTGGCTCAATTGCAGCGCCCGGATGTAGGCGGCGATGCGCCACCGGTCATCGACCGGAACGCGCGACGCGTAGCTGTACATCGCGCCGTAGCCATTTGTCATAACGTCGAAAAAGTGTCCGACCGGCGCAGTTACGCAGCCGTTCATCGTGATAGCTGGGCGGTTGCCGCAAGCCGCGGCTGACGATCATGCCGTGCCCATCGCCCAGCCGGCCATGGCAGGGCGAGCAGTAGATATTGAACCGCTCGTGCCCGCGTTCCACGTCTGCCCGCGTGATCTGAATCGGAAAGTAATCGATGTCTTTGCCGTTTTCTTTGCCGGTGAAGCGCGGCAGATCCACGCGCAACTGCCGCGCGCGACGGTATCCTCGATGGTGGGCCGCGCGGAGCGGCCATCGCCGAAGAAGTCGGTCGCGGCGAAGGGCTTGTAGCGCGGCTGATTGTGCATGTCCTGCCGGCAAGCGGTCGCAGAGCAGCAATGCGCGACAAGCCGACAGCGACGCCAAGCTGAAACATTTACGCCGGAACAACGGTCACCTCGATTTCCGCCGAGATCGCGCAGAAATTGCACTGTCTCTCCGTCTGAAATTTCGGATCGGAGGACTCGATGCAAAGAAAAAACTTGTCGATCGAGGCCCGCTCAAAATCCGGCACATTAAACACCGGATGGTAAGGCTGCGGCAAGCCGTTCATCGCG
The DNA here is from genome assembly GCA_963845995.1 of uncultured Acidobacteriaceae bacterium. Classification (GTDB taxonomy): domain Bacteria; phylum Acidobacteriota; class Terriglobia; order Bryobacterales; family Bryobacteraceae; genus Bog-105. Next base: position 71,068 of record CAWJUO010000032.1, read on the forward strand.
AGCATGCTGAACATGGCACGTCAGCGCGGAGAACAGAATCATGCACTCGAACGTGATCGGGATGTATGCCGGCCAGCTATTCAACGGCCGTCCGCCGACGTTATGCGGATAAGCGACCATCGTGATCCACTCGAGCAAGCCGAATCCGAAACATGCTCCGCAGATGCCCGCCGACAAGCACGCAGTTCGCGACATAGTTCTTCTTGTAGCCGATCGCCTCCGCCAAGCCTGTCACCGGCATCGGCGCATACGCATCCATGCGGCGGAATCCTGCGGCATAGGCGCGCTCACAGGCTTCGATCAACTCTTCCGGCGTGTCGAATTCGGCCATGGCGCCGTGAATGGCCGGGAGTTCACTCAGTGTAAGTTCATGCGCTCATAATTTCTCCTCGTACGCGCGTTCCATGTACCTGTCGTGATGTACCACCTCGCGCACCTCAAAGATCGAGATCGACGGAAGGCGCGGACAAACAGGAAGATCAGGAGCATGAAGAATCCGATCGTGCCGCGTAAATACGCCCCAGTCCCATTTCGTGCCGATGTACATGCCCCAGGACGAGGGCAGGAAGTCGCGATGCAAGGCTGGTGACGACGATGACGAACCGCTCCAGCCACATGCCGATGTTCACGACGATCGAGATGATCCAGACCAGCGATGATGTTGTGGCGGACCCTGCCTGACCACAGCGCCTGCGGAATGAGGATGTTGCAGGAGATCAGCATGCGCGTAGCTCCAGCCGTACGGGCCCGTCATGCGGTTCCAGTACATGAAGCTTTCGTACTTGTCGCCGCTGTACCAGGCAGAAGAACGCTTCCATGCGTAACCGTAGGCCACGATCAATCCGACGCCGAGCATCAGCTTGCAGGCGGCTTCGATGTGCCGCAGCGTGATCAGGTCCTTCATGTTGTACCAGGCGCGCAGCGGAATCATCAGCGTCAGCACCATCGCGAAGCCCGAGTAGACGGCGCCCGCAACGAAGTAGGGCGGGAAGATCGTCGTGTGCCAGCCGGGCAGAATGCTGATTGCGAAGTCGAAGCTGACGATCGGTGTGAACGGAAAGCACCAGCGGCGTCGCAAGACCGGCCAGCAGCAGATAAGCCTTCTGATACCGATGCCAGTGGATCGCCGAGCCGCGCCAGCCAAGCGCGAGAGCGCCGTAGATCTTCCGCTGCCACATGTGCGGCGCGGTGTCGCGCATGGTGGCCAGATCGGGAATCAGGCCGAATACCAGAACACCAGCGAAACGTTCCGTAAGTCGAGACCGCGAACACGTCCCACTCAAGCGGACTGCGCGGCTGCGGCCACAGCCACATCGAATTCGGATACGGGAACAGCCAGTACGCAAGCCAGGGACGGCCCAAGGTGGAGGATCGGGAACATGCCGGCGCAAGCGACGGCGAACAGCGTCATGGCTTCGGAGAAGCGGTTGATCGACGTTCGCCAATCCTGTTTTAAGCAGGAACAGAATCGCGGAGATCAGCGTTCCGGCGTGGCCGATACCGATCCACCAGACGAAGTTGATGATCGCGAATCCCCAGGCGACCGGGATGTTGATGCCCCAGATGCCGACGCCTTTGGGGAACAGTAGCACATGCCACCATCAGCAGGTTGACGAAGCAGAACGAGATGAACGCGCCGACCAGCCACTTCTTCGGCGTCTTCTTCCACGGCAGGTAAACGACGCCGGCAATGCGTTCCGTGACGGTTGTGTAATCGTGACCCGGGCCCAGGATGCTGATCCGGGCCGGGATCGATCATTTCCTGGCGGTTAAGATTCTCTGTTGTTGCCACTCTGACCTCTTAGCGCCTCATTCGGATTTCGCACAAAACCCAGATACGTCGTGCGCGGACGGGTATTCAGATCATCCAGCAGCGCGTAATTCCGCTTGCAGACGCTGCAGCTTCGCGACTTTGCTGCCTTTATCGTTCAGATCGCCAAACGTAATCGCCTGTGTGGGACAAACCTGCTGACAGGCCGTCAGGATCTCGCCATCGTGAACGCGCCGGTTTTCTTTTTCGGTCTTGATCTTGGTTTCCTGAATTCGCTGCACGCAGTAGGAGCACTTTTCCATGACGCCGCGGCTGCGCACCGTCACGTCCGGATTGCGCACTCCGTACAAGCTTTCGGTGTTCCAGTCCGAGTACAGATAGAAGTTGAACCGGCGTACTTTGTAGGGGCAGTTGTTCGAGCAGTAGCGGGTGCCGACGCAGCGGTTGTAGACCATCTCATTCAGGCCTTCGTTGCTGTGAACCGTTGCGGCCACCGGGCAAACCACTTCGCAAGGCGCCTGCTCGCAATGCATGCAAGGCACCGGCTGGTTGTAAGAGTCCGGGTTGTCCAGATTGCCGTGATAATAGCGGTCCACGCGAATCCAGTGCATGTGCCGTCCGCGCGCGACTTGATCTTTGCCGACGACCGCAATGTTGTTTTCCGACTGACAGGCGATGATGCAAGCGCTGCAACCGGTGCAGACATTCAGGTCGATCGCCATGCCCCACTTGTAGCCCTCGTATTGCCAATCTGAGTACAGCGTCGTTCTCTGGGCGCGCGGCTTGTTTTCGGCTTCGTAGGTGGGGAAGTCCGGATGTTCTTTGTACTCCGTCATGTCGGCGGCGCGAACCGGTTCGCGGCCCGCCATCGTTTGCGTTTCCTGCGCGTTCGCCAAGCCGTCAATGCCGCCGGTTTTCTTTACTTGGCCCGGAGCGAAGAAGGGCGATGCGGCGTCCTGAATCGCGTAAGCGTCGTAACCGATGTCGTTTCCGACCCGGCCCGAACCCGTCCGGCCGTATCCGAAAGCAACCGTGAACGAGCCTTCGGATAGCCCGGGCTGAATCCACGCCGGACCGGAAACTTTACGGCCGCCGTACGTGACTTCGAGCATGTCGCCGGCGCGACCTTCATCTTCTGGGCGTCCGCGGGCTGACCAGGACCGCGTTGTCCCAGGTCATCTTGGTCTGCGGTTTCGGCAGTTCCTGCAGCCAGCCATTATTCGCGTACGTGCCGTCCCCGATGGTCGGATCCGGGCGGAACACAATTTCTTGTCCGCTGTTTTCGGCCGCGGGCAAGGCGGGCAGGGCAACGGCACCCGCGGCGTTGATGGACGCCGACTTGACCCGCTAACCCAGCCGTCGTGCAGCGACGTTGCCAGAAGGTGTTGAAGTCGGCGCCCTTGTGCTGGCCCTGCCAGTAGGTCTTCACGAGGTCGTGCGAACTCTGATCGGGCTTGCCCAGCAGAATGGAGAATCTCGTGCGCCGATTTGCCGCCATAAAGCGGTTCGATCAGCGGTTGCTGAATGGTTATCGTCCCGTCGAAGGCTCGCGAATCGGACCACGTTTCCAGGTAATGCGCTTCCGGAACGTGCCAGTG
>CAWJUO010000033.1:0-33410 GCA_963845995.1 uncultured Acidobacteriaceae bacterium
CGGAATTAGCCACGACGGCGCCGAGCGGAACATACTCGCCTTCGGTAGTCTCGACGCCCCGCACACGTTTATCCTGCACATCTATGCTGCGAATGCGGCTATTCGTCCGGAAGACTACGCCTAGTTCAGTTGCCAGCTTCTTCAGCGCTTCGGGGATCGCTCGCGTGCCGCCCATCGGATACCAGACGCCTTCACTCGCCTGCATGTGCGCGATGGCACACAGAATGGCCGGCGATTTCTCAGGCGATGAACCGACATACTGAACAAGATGGTCGAGCATCTGGGCCACGCGCTTGTCCTTGATCTCGCGCCGGATTGCTCCCGATACGGTTTGCCCTAGCTTCATGCGCGCCACATCACGAAGAAGAGTTAGCTTCAATGCCGAGCCCGTCTCGAATGTGTCCCGGATGGAACCCACCGAGCGCCAGAAGAAAAACCGATCCGAGATACCGTGCAGATCACGGGAAGCGGCCATAAACCGCGCATACCCGTTCAGCGTTTCAGGCGAGTAGCTGCGTAGCTCCGCTTCCATCGACTGCTGGTCGCCGTAAAGATCCAGGCTGCTCTGGTCCTCGAAGAAGCAGCGCCACTGCGGTTCCAGTGGAACCAGTTGCAGATAGTCCGAGAGATTTCTACCGGCCTCGGCGAATACCTTCCTCAGAACAGACGGGCAGATCAGAATCGTCGGCCCCATATCGAACCTGATATCCGCTCTCGCGTAGCACCGCGGCTTTGCCACCAATCCAGCCGTTTTTCTCGAATACGGTCACCTGGTATCCGCGCGCCGCCAACACACACGCGGCGCTTAGACCTCCGAGTCCCGATCCGATAACTCCGATGTTGTGCTTTGAGATTGACTTCATGCGTGATTCCTTTGAACCTGCGAGAGCGCTTTGCCCAGATGCCGCCAGCCGTGCCATCGCTCCTTGAGTTCCGTGCGCGTGATTGGCGGACAGATACGCGAGAAACAGTTGCTCCGCATTCTTAGGAGGCGGTTCTAAATGCCGCAGCCGTTTGGCGCGTTGAACCACTACAGCTTTGCTCGTCGTCATTTCCAAAAGGCCCTCGGCCCCGCGCGTCTTACCGAATCCGCTGCTACGCCGTCCGCCAAAAGGCATCCGTGGATCGGCCGTAGGCACAATCATGTCGTTAATCACGACCACTCCCGCACAAACATTGCTGGCAAAGGCGCGCGCCCGGACCTCTTCGCCAAACACACTTGCACCGAGCGCAAACGGAGACTGCGCCGCTAGATGCAGCGCTTCCGCTTCACTCGAAAAAGTCACTATCGGAATGTGCGTAGCAGCAAGCCCCGCTCTCAACCGCGAAGCCACCGATGCGTGCACAAACACGCGCTGCGGAGCGATGCAGGTGGCCCCTCCATTCAACTTGCATCCGAAAGTAATCGCGGCAACAGCTTTCGCGAGATCCGCACTCTCTAAAACGAAAACCGGATCGCAGCCCGATAACTCCGCGATCACCGGAGTAACTTGCCCGGCCGCTTCCTGCAGCACTGCCCTGCCGGACTGAAGCGAGCCGGTGACGATAACCTTGTCAACACCGCCGCGAATCGCCTCGGTTGCGCTGTCCACCTCTTCGCCCAGAACGGTCAGCAGTCCCGAAGGCACTCCAGAACTTGCGGCGAGATTCACGAATGCTTCCATGAGCCGGCAACCCGCCTCTACCCGGCTTTATAAGGACCGCGTTTCCGGCAACTAACGCCTGCAACGTCTGGACGCCTGGAAGGAATAGCGGGTAGTTGGAAGGCCCGATAATCAGCACTACGCCCAGTGGTTCATGCCGTATTTCGATCTCGACGCTTCGCAGCCAGAACGGGCGTCCCCGTTTCGACAGACGGCGGGAAGCCAGAATGCGCGCCGCTTCCAATTCGAGGAAGCGGCACGCCTCGGCCAGCGGGATAATCTCGGAGGTAAGACTATCCGCGCGAGTGCGTTCAAGAGTACCTGGAAACAAGTCAGCGAGCCGTGAAGCCGCTTCCGCAATGGCACTCCTGATCTTTCGGACTATGCGCAGCCGGTCGTCGATACTTACGGCTTGCCACTCCTTCTGCGCGGCGCGTAGAAGAGCCATCACGCCACTCCGGCGATAGCCATTGCGGGCCGCGGCTCATCCCAGGGCACGCGCATTCCGAGGTCCTGCAAAAGCAACCGGGAACTGATGCGCGCCGATTCGAAAATCACCGGTAGCCCACTTCCCGGATGCGTGCTGCCGCCGGTGAGATAAACCGAGTCAAGCTCATCGAAGCGGTTCCGGGGACGGAGATGCAACATCTGCGACCAGTTGTGCGCGAGCCCAAACACCGCACCCTTATGCACTTCGAAGCCGGTGTCCCAGTCGTCTGGCGTCAGAATGCGCTCGTACTCGATTCGCGATCGCACGTCACCCGCGCCCAGGTCGGCAAGCTTGTTCAGAACAAGTTCGCGATAACGCCAGCGTTCCTTCTGCCAGTCAACATGTTCGCTCTGATGCGTCACCGGAACCAGCACGTACATCGTGCTCTTGCCGGGGGGAGCCAGCGTTGAATCCGTCACGCTGGCATTCTGAACGTAATAAGAAGGATCGTCGGAAAGCACGTGCTTGCGCCCAATCTCGTCCATGTTCCGCATGTAATCCTTGGCTACGTAGATCGTGTGGTGCGACATGCGGTCGTAGGTTCCGCGCAAGTCCCAGATACATCATGAAAGCCGAGCAGGACATGCGTGTCTTATCTAACTTCCGATCCTTCCAGCGTTTCCGAAGTTTGTCGGGCACCAGCCTCGACATGGCTCTGGCAAAATCGGCGTTGATCACAACCGCATCCGCCTTCAAGTCACCCGTGGCCGTGCGTACTCCGACGGCCTTTCGCCCCGAAACTAAGATCTCCTCGACCGGAGTGTTCAGCCGGATTTCCGCGCCCAGTTGCCTTGCGATTCGTCCCAGTGCCGTTGTCACAGATCCGCATCCGCCGACGGGATGAAAAACGCCGTACTCGTATTCGAGAAACGAAAGGATCGTAAACAGACTGGGGCATTCGAATGGCGACATGCCGAGGTACTTCGATTGGAACGAGAAGGCCAGCCGTATCCGCTCGTCCGAGAAGTAGCGGCTGAGTTCCGAGTTCAGAGATCGCCACGGTTTTAACATCGGCAGGAGTTGCAGAAGCTGAGGCTTCACTGAGTCCCGCCAACTATCGAACGAGGACTCCAGAAACGGCCGGAAAGCCGCGAGTTTCTCGCGATTATCCGAGAGGAACCGCTGTAGTTGCGTAGCGTCTCTGGGACTAATACGCGCCACCTCCGCTTCCATGCGCCGCACGTTCGGACTGGCGAGAAGCTCGCCGCCCTTGCCGAAAACGAGCCGGTACTGCGGATCGAGTTGGATCAGCTTTAGCTCGCGCCACAGATCGTAACCGATGCTGTCCAGGATGCTTTCAAGCACTTGCGGATAATGGAAGAAAGTCGGGCCGTGGTCGAACCGGAACCCCTGCGCGTTGAACGTAGACGTCCTGCCGCCCAGATGAGACAATCGCTCCAACACAGTTACGCGGACCCCAGCTTTCGCGAGCAGTGCGGCAGCAGTCAGACCGCCTGGACCCGCGCCGATTACAATCACATGGCGAGGCAAAATTCCATTTCCTTCCGGTTCATGGGATGGCGCGGATCGCAGGGAGATTTTTTAATTGGTGCTTATTTGTGCTTAGGAAGTACTTCAACTTCACCTCTTTCTTGCTCTTGACGAGCGCGCTTGTGGCAGGCCAGACACCTACCCGGCCGGAGAATCGCGGCGAGAGGACGCGCCAGTTCCTCGGCCTTCCGCCGCCTCCCGATCCCGCCGCCGCCGCGCGAGGTCAAAAGATTTTCGTTCAGACTTGCGGATTCTGTCACGGGGCGAACGCAACCGGCGCGGAAGGACCCGATCTTATCCGTTCAAGCGTTGTCCTTCACGATGAGAAGGGCGATCTGATCGGACAAGTCGTCCTAAAAGGAAGACCCGACGGAGGGATGCCAGCTTTTCCGAGCATGACTCCGGACCAGATCGGCGACATCGCCGCGTTTCTTCACATGCGCGTGGAACAATCGGCCAACCGCGCGGATTATAAGATTCTGAACGTCGTCACGGGAGATCCCAAGAGTGGCGAGGCATTCTTCGATGCCAACTGCAAGAGCTGTCATTCGGCGACTGGCGATCTTGCGCATATCGCGAGTAAGTTCCAGCCCGCCGATCTGCAAGCCCAGTTTCTATATCCGTCACGATCCGCCGCCGGGCCCACTGCAAAGATTACGACCCCCGATGGCCAGGTGATCACAGGCAAGCTGAAGTACATCGACGACTTCAACGTCTCGATCTGGAATCCCTCCGGCGAGTTCGTCTCATGGCCCCGCAACCAGGTGAAAGTCCAAATCGAAGATCCGTTGCAAGGCCATCGCGACCTGCTGAGTAAGTACACCAATCAAGATATGCATAACATCCTCGCTTACCTGGAGACCTTGAAATGACCATCGGCAGACCCGGCCTCTTTGCCTCTCTGATTGTTGGTCTCATTGGTATTCCAGGACTGCTGGCGGCGCAGTCGTGGCCCACTTACAACGGCGATTACTCGGGACGGCGATTCAGTCCTCTGTCACAGATCAATTCTTCGAATATCGGCTCTCTATCGCTGGCCTGGATGCATCGCGTAGACGTGCGCGAACTCCGCGGCATACCGAACGTGCAGATCAAGTCCACGCCGCTCGAAGTAAACGGGATTCTCTACTTCACCGTTCCGGACCATGTATGGGCGGTGGACGCGCGCACGGGCGAGCAACTCTGGCAATACACCTGGGTCGATAAAGGCGGTCATCTGGTCGGCAATCGCGGGGTCGGCATGTATGAGAACTGGATCTATTTCATGGGCCCCGACGGCTGGTTCATTTCTCTGAATGCGAAAGACGGCAAAGAGCGCTGGCGCGTCCAGATAGCCGATCCTAAACTTCAATACTTCACGACCACCGCGCCGATGATCGTCGGCAATCACATCATTGTCGGCGTCGGGGGCGACGCGATGGACGTGCCGGGATTTCTGGAAGCGCGCGATCCCGAAACAGGCGCGATGCAATGGCGTTGGAATTCGGAGCCGCGCGTAGGCGAGCCGGAAGCGGACACCTGGCCCAACAAGGGCGCGATGGAGCACGGCGGCGGTATGACCTGGCTGCCGGGCACGTACGATCCCGAGCTAAACCTGATCTATTGGGGAACCGGCAATCCCAATCCGGTGTACGCCGCGCAAGGCCGCAAAGGCACGAACCTATGGACTTGCTCGATTGTCGCTTTGAATCCCGACACAGGAAAACTGGCCTGGTATTTCCAGGCCTCTCCGCATGACACGCACGATTGGGACGATGTCGAGACGCCCGTTCTTTTCGACGGCATTATTCATGGGCAGAAACGTAAACTCCTTGCGCAAGCCGCGCGTAATGGATACTTCTTCGTGCTCGACCGGACAAATGGAAAGAACATCGTCTCAAAGCCTTTCGTCGGCGCCGAATGGGCGAAAGGGGTAGATGCGGAGGGACACCCGATTCCGAATCCCGACGCAGAGCCGAAAACAGATGGAGCGCTGCTCAACACGCCCGCTATCGGCGGAACGAACTGGTTCGCGCCGAGCTTCGATCCCGAGTCGGGCCTCTTCTACGTGAATGCGTATAAGGGCTACAGCCTCGCTTACCTGACCGATACAGACGTACGGCCCGAAGGCTACGGCGGATCGGGCCGCAATCTCTGGGCCCAGGCATCGCTCGAAGCACTCGATTACAAGACGGGCGCAATCCGCTGGTCTCACGACTTCCCGGGGAGAGGCATGGCGGTTTCGGGCCTTCTGAGTACGGCGGGAAAACTGTTATTCAGCGGCGACCCCTCGGGTAACTTGATCGCCTGGGACCCCGCTTCAGGACGCATCCTTTGGCATTTCCACTTACAAGCCCCGGTTAGTAACGGCCCCATGACTTACACGCGCGATGGACGGCAATATTTGGTTGTTGGAGCTGGCGACACGCTTTACGCGTTCACTCTGCCAAGGCGGGGCTGACAACCCGTCGTTCAGGCGGCTTTGGCGGTCTTGTAGTTGACGAAATCCTGGATGGCGGTTTCGAGAAACGGCTTGATGTCGGTGAATGGGATGGCGGTATAGCCGGGGAATTTCGCTTCTAGGGTTCCTTTGATGTTGGCGTCGAGTTCGGTTAGAGCCGCTTTCGAGTTGATGAGGCGAACTTTGGCCTCGATGGACTTCCTGGCGGCGGGTTTCGTCGGCCTGTTTGCTAGCGTCGATGGCTTCCTGGGCGGCTTGCTGGCGTTTTTGCGATTCGAACCCAATTTGCTCTTTGCGCCTTTCGGCTCTTAGCTTTACAAGCTGGTCGAGGCACTTGTGGAAGGCTCGGTCGTGGGTGGTCTGGTAGCGCAGGAAGAGGCTGAAAGATTGGGCGGCGTTGCCGTTTTCGAAGATTGGCTGTTGGAGTGACTGGGCGCGCTGGCTGGTCCAGTAGTGCTGCGCCATTTTCTCGACCAGGATCAGTTCGGTGCGGGTGGATGGCTGGTGCTCCTCGGTCAAGTCACTGACGAGCTTGAGAAATCGGCTTCATCTTCGTCGGGGAGGAGGAAGAAGGCTCCGGCGAGGGCGTATTTACGGTTGTTCCCGGCGGAGGCGGCTTTCCCCGTGTCGGTTTTGGGACCGCTGCTGTGCTGGGCGTTGGCTTGGTTGGCTGATGTTTGCGCGGGCGTGGACATTTTTTGTAAAGGCTCCTGAAATAGAAATGGCCCGCTTGATCCCGGTTAACGGGAGCTGCGAGCCTGTTGGACAGTAGCATGGGGAGGGGCGGAAACGAACTTTGGGGTTGGGTGAAAACGGGGTTATGGCGTTGAGTGGGTTGGGGTTATTTTTATTTTTTCGAGCTGTGATCCCAATTCCTGACCTCGCTCACGCTTCGGTGCTCGGTTTGGAGGTGGACGGCGGTTGTGTTGCACCCGAAAACCTCAATGTGTAATTATTCATAGTAGTGAATAATAATTCACAGGCAGGAGAAGCGGACAGTGACCGTGCCCATGTTACAGCCGGAATCCCAAGTCGGACCGAGCACCCTTCGCCACGATTTTGATCTTTCGACCGAGCAGTTTCCGGGCTGCTCAGCCTGACACAACAGGTGAAGCAGTCGCGCCAGCGTTATGCCTCGGCGTTGAAGGGCCGCTACATCACGCTGCTGTTCGAGAAGCCTTCTCTTCGCACTCGTATGACATTCGAGTTGGCGATCAAGCAGCTTGGAGGAGATTGCGTCACGCAAATCGGCCCCATCGGCAATCGGGAACCGCTGAAGGACGTGGCGCGAAATCTGGCGCGCTGGACGGACCTGATCGTAGCCCGCACGTTTGCCCAGACTACCATTGATGAACTCGCGCACTGGTCTGGAATTCCTGTCATCAATGCTCTAAGCGACCTTTATCACCCGTGTCAAGCATTCGCCGATATGTTCACGCTGAAGGAGCATTTCGGACGGTTGCGCGGTCTGAAGCTTGCCTATGTAGGCGACGGCAATAACGTGGCGCATTCGCTTTTGCTCTGCTGCGCGCGTCTCGGGATTCATTGCTCGATAGCAACTCCCGCAGGTTACGAACCGGCTGGCGAGATCGTCGAACGCGCTAGAGAACTTGCGCGGCAATCGGGTGCGGAGATTCGAATCACTACCGATCCGGTTCGCCGCAGTTGAGGCTGCGAACGCCGTTTACACGGATGTATGGGTAAGCATGGGACAAGAAGCGGAAGCGGAAGAACGGAAGCGCGTTTTCGCGCCTTATCAGGTGAATCAGGAACTGTTGTCCCACGCGGCTGCGGATGCAATATTTATGCATTGCCTTCCGGCCAAGCGCGGCCTTGAAGTGACGGATGAAGTGATGGAATCGGCGCAATCCGTCGTTTTCGATCAGGCCGAGAACCGCCTGCACGTGCAAAAGGCTTTGCTGCTTACGCTGTTGCAGTAGCGGTCCTGGGCGCCTGACGCGTTTCAATATTCTGGAGAGACACAAAAAGTAAATGAGTAGAGTGACTGCTAAAAAAGTTGCGCTTGCCTATTCCGGCGGCCTGGATACCTCGATCATCATTCCGTGGCTGAAAGAGCACTATAACTGCGAAATTGTGGCCGTTTGCGGTGATATTGGACAGGGCGGCGAGGAACTGGACGGGCTTAAAGAGAAAGCTCTGAAGACCGGCGCTTCCGAAGTGCATGTCGAGGACATGCGCGAAGAGTTCGTGACCGACTACTTATGGAAATTGGTTCGCTCCGGCGCGGTCTATGAGCATAAGTATCTGCTCGGAACGTCGATTGCGCGTCCGCTTCTGGCTAAACGTCAGGCGGAAGTAGCGCTGCGTACGGGCTGCGATGCTTTGGCGCACGGCTGTACAGGTAAAGGCAACGACCAGGTTCGTTTCGAACTGACCTACAAGGCGATTGCGCCGCACCTGAACGTGATTGCTCCATGGCGCGAATGGGACATCATCTCGCGCGAAGATGCGATTGAATACGCGCGTACGCACAATGTGCCGATCGCGCAGTCTACAACGAAGATTTACAGCCGCGACCGCAATATCTGGCACATTTCGCACGAAGGCGGCGAACTGGAAGACCCGGCCAATGCCGCGCCTGACCACATCTGGATGTTGTCGAAGAGCCCGGCCGACGCTCCTTCGAAACCTGCCGAGGTGACGATTGGATTTGAGAGCGGCATCCCGGTTTCATTGAACGGGCAACATCAGCTTACCGGCGTTGGGCTGTTGGAGCAGTTGAACGAATTGGGCGGCGAGCACGGGATTGGACGCATCGATCTGGTTGAAAATCGGTTCGTCGGAATGAAGTCGCGCGGCTGTTACGAGACTCCAGGCGGAGCGATTCTGATGGCGGCGATCCGCGAACTCGAAGCGTTGACGCTCGACGGGCGAACGCTGCATTACAAGCAGAAGCTCGCGCTCGACTACGCCGAGATGGTCTACAACGGACTGTGGTTTACGCCGCTGCGCGAATCGCTGGATGCGTTTTTTGAAGAAGTCTCGAAGCCGGTGACGGGCGAGATTACGCTGCGTCTGTTCAAAGGCAACATCGACCCGATCAGCCGCAAGAGCCCCAATTCGCTGTACAGTCTGGACATCGCGAGCTTCACCATGGGCGCAAGCTACGACCAGAAGGACGCGCTTGGGTTCATCAATCTGATTGGCCTGCCGATTAAGGTGCGGGCCTCGCTTCAGAAGTGAGTATGAAGCTTTGGGGAGGCAGATTCGAAACCGGCCCTTCTGAAGTGTTCGAGCAGTTTTCGGGCTCGCTGCATTTCGATGGCAAGTTGATTTTCGCGGATTGCCAGGGTTCGCAGGCGTTTGCGCGGGCGTTGGCGAAACAGGGCATCCTTACGGAAGCCGAGTGCGAACAAGCTGGTTGACGCCTTCCAGCAGATCAGTGAGGAAGCCAGGAATCCGAAGTATCTGGAGGGCGCGGACGATGAGGACGTACATACCTTCGTCATCCGTAAACTGCAAGACAAGGTTGGCGCGCTCTCGGCGAAAATTCATACGGGACGCAGCCGCAATGAGCAGGTGTCGCTGGATATTCGGCTGTACTTGCGTGCATGTTGCGATTCGATTCTTAAGCAACTCGCCGATCTAATGAGCGGTTTGCTGGTGCTGGCCGGCAAGTATCCGGACGCGGTCATCCCCGGTTATACGCATCTGCGGCGGGCGCAAGCCGTGCTTTGGCCGCACTATCTGCTGGCTTATTTCGAGATGTTCTCGCGTGACTTCGAGCGCGTTCAACAAGCGCGCGCAAGAGTGAATGTGCTGCCGCTAGGCTCGGGCGCACTGGCGGGCAGCGGCTTTCCGTTTGATCGCCAAGCCATAGCGGACGATTTGGAATTTCCGGCGATCACACGGAACAGCATGGATGTTTCCGGGGACCGCGATTTCGGGTTGGATTTTCTATACGCATGCAGCGTGATTATGCTGCACCTCAGCCGGCTCGCCGAGGACTGGATCCTGTACTCGAGCGAGGAGTTCAACTGGATGACGCTGGGCGATGGGGTGACGAGCGGGTCGAGCCTAATGCCGCAGAAGAAAAATCCCGATTCGCTTGAACTGATTCGCGGTAAGTCGGGGCGGGTCTTTGGCGATCTTACGTCTCTTTTCGTCACGATGAAGGGTCTGCCGATGACTTACAATCGCGACATGCAGGAGGACAAGGAACCGCTGTTCGATGCTTTCCAGCAGACATCCGGTTCTCTGTCGATGGCTCGAGTAGTTGCGGAATCGGTCGTGCTGAATCCTTCTGTTCCGGCCGCGGCGGCTGAGGAGAGTTGGGTGATTGCTACCGATTTAGCGGAGGAACTGGCGCGCAGCGGGGTCGCGTTTCATCGCGCTCATCAGCTGGTTGGCCAATTTGTTCTGGAGAGTATCAAGGCAGGGAAGAAGCCCTCCGACTGGAATGCCGAATCGCTGGCGGCGTTCGCTCCGGAGTTTAAGCCCGAAATGGCGTCCCTGCTAACGCCCGCCGAGGGGATGAAGAGCCGGGAGATTCCGGGCGGAACAGGGCCGTCCGCAGTGGAGAGCGCGCTTGTTGATGCTTCGCTGCGTCTAGGGCGGATGCGCTCTTCGATTAGATAGTCAGGTTTGATGAACAAGAGCTTTCGACAGGGCCAAATCCTGAAGGTCATCCGGCGCACGGAGATCTTCACGCAAGAGGAACTGGCTCGCGAGCTGGGCACGCTTGGGATTCAGGCGACGCAGGTGACGCTTTCGCGTGACATGAGGGAACTTGGGTTGGTGAAAACTCCCGAAGGTTACCGGCAGTTGCCCATGGAGACGAGCGGTCCGGATTTAGCGGCCACTGCCGAAGAATACTTGCAGGACATTCGCGTGGCGCAGAATCTGGTGGTCTTGCGCACATCGCCGGGGAACGCGAGTTCACTGGCTATCGCTCTGGATCATTCCGAGTTCCAGGAACTCGTCGGTACGGTGGCCGGGCGACGATACTGTGCTTGTGATCACGGTTGATAACGCCTCGGCAGCGGCGTTCCGGAAGAAAATGCTGGATTTGATTTCGGGGTGATGGTGGTAGGGAAGTGGGGCGGGTTCGCGAAGCACTAGCTTCGGATCACGTCTTGGAAGTGCTTATAACGGGGCTGTTCGTCTCATCTTTGGTTGTTTCCGTCAAAGTGACAAAACGGCGTGGCCAAAGAGGTCGTTTGTGAAACTGCGACATCGGTTATTCAATCGTTCATGACTACCGCAGAATGACGGCAGATGGACTATTCCGACATGAACCCTTCCGTTAATTCTCATTCAAGGACAATGGAGGCATCCTGAACCGATTGACGACAACCCTTAGTTCCGATAGCCCTTGACGGCCTACGTGGAATCAGGTAAAGACTCTGTGCTGCAGCGAAACATTGTGATGACACTGATCGCCGATTCAGTGAGAGGCTGCTGGGGCAAGATGACAGTGGCGCAGATGCTGGCACATTGCTAGTTGAGTATGCAGTGGGCGGCAGGGGAGCGTGGTGCCTGAAAGGGGAGCGCTACCCGCACGATCTGATGGGACTTCTGGCTGCAAGGGTCGAAATGCCGAATGGAATGTTGCTCGGCACAACGACGATCACTTCCCGATGCCTGGGAAACCGAGCCATTCGATTTTCCGCAAGAAATACAGCGATGCAGACGCGTTGAAGGATCTCGTCAGGCGGCTGCGTCGGCTCCGAGTACGAACGGCTGTCGAGATTGACTCTTCCGGCGCATGGACCCGTGGAGCGCCTTGTTGCTGATCTCCGTAATTTGACAAACTTGACGGCGGAGGGATGCAGACGGGCGTGTCACGAAGAATCCACATACTTTCGGTAATTGGCGGAACTGACGCCGCGACGAAAACGGAGTGGGCTGATCTTAATGTACGAAACGACTCGGAGGTCTGACTCATCATTTGCGGACAGATTTCGGCCGGAAATGATCACACCGATGTCACTCTGAGTAAAACGGGCTTCTCGTTGATGTGACTGCTCCGCGCATATGGACTGACGGTGACGGCGCAGCGCTTCCCGTCCTCAGAATCCACTTGGTCGTGAAGTTGGCATCTCTGATAGGTTGCGGCCGCCCGCATTTGATATCGCCCCGGCGGAATGCCATTCGGAAGCAGTTTAGGTTAGCGGTTATTGGCGGCTTCACAGCCCGCGCCGGAGGTCCACGGCTGGCTCTACGCGGTATTAATGCTCATGCTGCCCGTGCGCGTGAACGTGCGCATTCACCTGGCAACCGTTATCGGAAACCACACAGGGCACATGCTCAAACTGAATGGTTGAGTGGTGAATCTCGAAATCATGAAGTACGTCATGAATTCGTTTCAGAATGCAGTCGCTGGACGACGGCGGCATGTCTTCAATCAAGACGTGCGAACTTAAGGCGTGAGTGCTTGAACCAAGGCTCCAGATGTGCAGATCGTGAACATCCAAAACACCTTCGATTTCGCTCATGGCCTGGGTGACATTTTGCAATTCAAGCCCGCGCGGCAGCCCTTCCAGCAGTATGTTCAAGGATTCGCCAATGATGTCCCAGGCAGTGTAGATAATCAAAGCGCCTAAGGCAATCGACAGTACCGGATCGATATAGGTCCAGCCGGTATAGCGCATCGCGACCGCTCCGATGATGATCGCGACTGCCCCCAGCGCGTCGCCCATCATGTGGATAAACGCCGCACGGATATTGATGTCGCCCTTTTGCCCCCGATGCAGCGCCAACATGATCGCACCGTTCATAACCAATGCGATCGCCGCAACCCAGATCATCGTTTGCTCATTCACGGCTTGCGGATGAATCATTCGGCCAATCGCTTCCCAGAAGATGATGAGCGAAATCACAATCAACGTGGCTGCATTCAGAAAGGCCGCTACTACACCCGCGCGCTGGTAGCCGTAGGTCTTGTTCTGGTTGGCCGGTTTGCCCTGGAGATAAAGTCCGACGGCCGCGAGCAATAGGGCAAGCGCATCGGTGAAGTTATGACCCGCGTCGGAGAGTAGCGCCAAGCTGCCTGAGCGCAATCCCGCATAGATTTCGAGCGCCGTGAAGGCCAGCGTTGCGGCGAGAGAGGCCCGCAGTATCCAGCCCGTTCCGGTCGCGTGATGATGGTGATGATGACCCAATGGCAGAGCCGCCTCTGCTTCCACTGTACGACAAAACAGCCGCTTTACCGCTGATCGTCGGCTTTCTTTTCACCGGGTTTATAGAGAGAAGGAATTTTTTTCTTCTGCTCTTCGCCCGACGCCTCGGCGGCATCTTTCTTTCGAGCGGTTACTTCTTTCGAGGGCATTACCGCCTCGCGTTCCTGCTTTTCCTTGGCGTCCTCGGCGGTGAGTTCAGCACCACGCTTCTGGCTGTCCTCCAGGCAAAGTTGGCGGCTATCGGAGGTTGTATCCAAGGCTTCCTGAAGGACGAATTTATAGCGGTCGAAGTCCGGCGGTGGATTGTTCTGAATCTTGTTCAGGTTGTCCAGGAACTCTTTCTCCGCGTTGATAACCGCGATCATGCCCTTGTCAAGGACAGCATGACGCCGCAAAGCATCGTCGGACACGTTATCGATCGCTTCGATGATTTTGCTGTAGTCTTCAATCGTGTTGTGAACGAATATACTGCGGCCCGGTTTTTGTTTCGCGAGGTATTGCTGGATGAGATCGAGCCGCTCTTTTGCGAAATGCACATATAGCGTCAATCGCTCATTGGGATCTTGCGCCTCACGGACCTGATCCACTTCGTTAGGCGTCAGAAAGTCTCTGTCCTGAGCCATCGCGGATAGGGCTACAGAGAGGCCTACAAAAAACACCGTCGCGAGTCTCATTTCCGCATCACTCCCTCTAACATCTTTTCATGAAGCTCGTCGAGTTTGCGGTCGGTGTATTCCGCCCACCCACGTTCCTGGATGCTCAGGCCGTCCAATAGTCCCTGCATCCGGCGCTGCAGAAATGCGACTCGCAGTTCCGCTTTTTTATAAAGCCTGGCTTTGTGAGCCTCATCGAGGGAGTCGAGGCATTCTTTTAGAGCCGCCGTCATGTCGTCCAGGT
Organism: uncultured Acidobacteriaceae bacterium; assembly: GCA_963845995.1. GTDB lineage: Bacteria > Acidobacteriota > Terriglobia > Bryobacterales > Bryobacteraceae > Bog-105. The sequence continues at coordinate 14,104 of CAWJUO010000033.1, forward strand.
CCGCGTCGCCTTTGTGTACTTGGCCTTTGTTGTACATTTCCTTTGCGTTTTCAAAGTCCTGATCGGCAAACATCAGAGCTTTTTCAGAACGCTTGCCCGGATCGCGCTCGGCCTTCAACTCCGCCAATCCCGACTGTCCCGGGACACAGAGAACCGAAGGCCAGAAGCAGGACGGCGGCCCAGATGGTTCTCGTTTTCACCGCCTTGCTTCCTTTTCTAGAATTTTGCTGCGTTGGCGCGCGAGAAATTCCTGGTCTGGAAACTTTCCTTGACTCAATTGAAGGAACTGTTGATAGTTCTCAAGGGCCGGCTTGAATTGATGCAGCTTGTCGAAGACTACGGCTCGCCAGTAAAAGTCGGCGGGCTTCTCGGCGTGCAGGCGGTGGACTTGGTCCATGGCTGCCAGAGCCTGTGGATATTGCTGCGCCATGATGAAGGCGCTCGCGGCGTCGTTCCACGCTTCCGCTGAATCGGGCTTCAACTTTCCCGCGCTGACGAATTGGGTGGCAGCGGAAACGAAATCTCGTTTGTCGAGCGAGATCTTGCCAACAGCCATACGCAGATCGTAATCGTCCGGATTCGACTGCAAGGCCTCCTGCAGAATGGGCGTAGCCAGTTGCGGCTGATTGTTCTTCAGATACGCTGTCGCGAGAGCGAGTTTGTTTGCGGGAGTCGGCGAGAGTTTTACGGCGGACTGGAACTGCTCGACCGCATCGGCGGGACGGCCTTGATCCAGGTAAGCGCTTCCCAGTTCCTCGCGCGCTCCGGGATCGTCGGGGAACTGCGTAAGCAATGGAATCGCGTCTTTTGCACGGTCGGCCTTGACCAGAGCAACTGCTTCTTCGAGCAGATAGGATTTCAAGCGCGGGTCGAGTTCAGCCGCGTGCGTGTAGTGGGGCAGCGCGTCGTCGAGCTTGCCTTGACGCTCCAAACTTTGCGCTAAACCAAGTTCGGCAACGCTTGATTTTGGATCTGCCTTCAGAGCGTCCTGGAACGACTCGGAGGCTGCCGGCGAAGTCGCCCGTCTGAAGCAGCGCGTCGCCGAGGTAGCGCTTTGGCCGAACCTCGCCGGGTTTGCTCTTTACGGCTTCACGGAGCAAGGGAAGGGCATCGGCAGGCCGGTGATCGCGCAGATACAGCATTCCGAGGTTCAACTCGGCCTCATAGAGGCCCGGCTTCAAGGCAAGCACCTGAGCTGTAGTGGGCGGAAGCGAGATCGTCCTTCTTTAGCGAGGTTTCGGCCAAAGCGAGGTTAAAGAGCGAAGCGTAATCCTTTGGGTCCGCAGCGACGGCTTTCGAGAAGATCTCTTCCGCCTGCTGATAATCGCCCCGGTTCAGAGCCTGGAAACCCGCGGTTTGGCTATCCGCCGGGGCGGCGGCGATAAGCAATAATACGGGAAAAAACGCAGCGAGCAAAACCGGCACCCTTGAAGATATTGTATCTACCTAGCCAGAGTGTACGAGCGTATGGAAGCGGCCCGGGCTACGCTTTCCGCCTTTGATTTGCCGCCGCCGTAGCTTGTTTGTGAAGATGGGCCATATTCACCCCGGTAAGGGCGAGCGCGATGCAACCGATCAGGATGAGCGGCAGTGTCACGACCGCCCAGAGGATCAGCGAGAAGCGTTTTGCATGGGCCGAAACCAACCCAAATAGGATGAGCGTACGAGCAGCGACCCACTGGAACGAGCCGAGATTCCCGGGAGCCTGCGGAACGATGCTGGTGAGGCGTAGCAGGACCATCATGGCGAAAGAGGCAGTCCACGGTACGTCGAGATCGCTCGCCTTCACCAAAGCGTAAATCGGAAGGATCTGCGCGATGAGATAAGCGCCGCTTACGATGAAGGAGTAGTAGAGATAACGTGAGTGGCCGATCAGATGGAGATCGTCGATTAGCGTGTTGAACCAGCGCGGCCATGACCATCCGAATACAACGTCGAGCGCTTGCTTCTTCGCGTACATGGCGTAGCCGATGAGCAGGCCGAGAACGGCGATCATCACGCCGAGGATGTAGCCGCCATTCACCAGCACCGCCGGCAACTCGGCGAGATGGAGGGTCCAGAAAAAACAGAGCATCAGCCAAATCCCGTCAAAGATGCGTTCGATCAGCGCCGACGCGAATGTGACTGAAATAGGGATGGCCGTCGATCGCGAGAGCAGGAAGCAGCGAATGAGCTCACCCGCGCGCAAGGGCAGCACTTCGTTGGCAAACAGGCCCACATAGATCGCCTCGACGCAATGGATGAATCGAACGTCTTCAATGGGCCGGAGGAGTAATTTCCAACGCCAGCCGTGCAGCAGATACACACAGATGTCCGCGATGACGGCCAATGCAACCCAGCGCCAGTGGAGTTGCCGCACTTCGCCCCAAATGTGTTGCAGTCCGGCTCCGTTCAAGACCCAGACCAGACATATCAATGAAAGAAGATTCGTAACGATTAAAATCGCCCACGATCTCAACTTTCGCGTGCGCTCAGCAGGCCGTGGAGGCGCAACGTGCGTGCTCAAGCCCCCATCATAACGCCCATGGGAAGGAGAGCCAGATTACACGTAGAGGCCCATGGCCGCTTTCGTCTTACGCACAGTGTCTTCAGAGAGTGGCAGCACGCGTTCGCGGCCTTGTGCCAGAACGGATTCGATGTAGGAAGGTTCGGCTGTGATCTCGCGGTATTTCTTTTGGATGGGTTCGAGGCGGGCGACGACGGCTTCCGCTACGCGTTTCTTGAAGTCGCCGTAGCGCATCCCGGCGACAGTGTCTTTGTTAATTGAGCTGTCACAGGCTTGCGCGATGGTCAGGAGGTTTGCGATTCCCGGTCCCATGGTTTCAGGATCGACCGCCGGCTGCGAATCGGTGGTGGCGCGCATGATTTTCTTTTGAATTACTTTGGGTTCGTCCAGCAGCGCAATGAGATGGCCCGCGCCTGGGGCCGATTTGCTCATCTTCTGTGTTGGATCGTCGAGACCCATGATGCGCGCGCCAACCGTGGGAAGATGCGTGGCGGGCATGACGAACGTCTCGCCGTAGAGCGAATTGAAACGCTGCGCGATATCGCGCGCCAGTTCCAGATGTTGCGACTGGTCCTCGCCAACCGGCACGATGCTCGCTTGGTAGAGAAGAATGTCGGCGGCCATCAGCACCGGGTATTGCAGCAGCCCGGAGCCTACCGTCTCCTGTTTTTCGGCCTTGGCCTTAAACTGGGTCATGCGGTTCAGCCAGCCGAGAGGCGTGACACAGGTCAATAGCCAAGCGAGTTCAGCGTGACCGGAGATGCTTGACTGCACGACAATAGAGGACTGGGCGGGATCGATTCCCGAGGCGATGAAGAGCGCGGCGGTCTCACGAATCTTCTTCGAAAGCTCCTCGGGATTTTGATAAACCGTGATGGCGTGCAGATCGACAATGCAGAAGATACTCTCATATTGGGCCTGGATTTCGGCCCAGTTCTTGAGCGCTCCGAGATAATTACCAATGTGAAGCTGTCCGCTGGGCTGAACCCCGGATAAGACTCTTGCTTTCATGCGAATGAGTGAACCTTCATGGTACGTGATGCCGCCTACAACCACTAACAAAGCCGAAGTACCCGCGACAGCAGAGGTCGAAATAGAGAAGCTCGTCTATGGCGGGGAAGGATTGGCGCGCATTGACGGGCAAGTCGTTCTGGTGCCGTTCTCTCTTCCCGGAGAGCGGGTGACGGTAACGCCCAAGCGGGTGAAGAATGGGCTTCTTAGGGCGGGGAAGCCGGAGATTGTAAATGCATCTCCTGAGCGTGTTACTCCGCGCTGCGAATATTTTTCTGTTTGCGGGGGATGTCAATACCAGCATTCGTCCTACGAGTTTGAGCTTTCGCAAAAAGTATTGATACTCAGGGAGACGCTGCAGCGCCTTGGCGGCATTAGTTATGAACGTGAGATCCCGGTGCTTCAGGGAGAGCCCTGGTTTTACAGGAACCGGATTCAGCTGCATTTTGCCAATGGCCGCTCGGGGTTCCATAAAGCAGGCTCGCACGAACTGTGTGACATAGACCATTGCTACATCTCGTCGCCAATGCTGGTGGAGGCGATCAAGAAGATTGACGGGGCTGTGAAATCGCCGCAGTGGCCCTCGTTTTTGCGATCGCTGGAACTCTTCACGAATGAAGAACAAATCCAGCTGACGATTCTGGATACGACGCGGCCTGTGGCGGCCCGGTTCTTCGAATGGTGCGATACTTTTCTGCCCGGCCTTGCACCCGGAGCTATCGAATATAAAGCGGCTGGACATGTATTCCAAATCAGCCGAGGTTCATTCTTTCAAGTGAATCGATTTCTGGTGGATGCGCTTGTGAAAGAAGTTATCGGCGACAGCAGGGGTAAGCATGCGGTCGATCTTTATGCGGGCGTGGGTCTGTTTTCTCTCGCGCTGGCGAAAAGTTTCGAACGCGTGGACGCGGTTGAGCGCGGCGGGCCGGCTTGCCGGGATCTGGAGATTAACGCGCACAAATCGGGCTTGCAGGTAACGACGTCGCGTGGTTCGGCGGAAGATTTCCTGCGGGGATTGACGCAAGCTCCGGATCTGGTGGTTGCCGATCCGCCGCGCGCCGGTCTCGGACGGGAGGCCACTGCCGAGATCCTTCGCATTCTGCCCGCGGCATTGACGCTGGTGAGTTGTGATCCATCGACACTCAGCCGCGACCTCAAGAACTTGCTCACGGCTTATGAGATTGAACGGCTTACGCTTGTCGATTTGTTTCCGCACACCTACCATTTTGAAACCGTGGTCCATTTGCGCCGCAGCATAGTTCGTTTTCAGCGTCTGGTAGAGGCGGGTAACAGGAGCGTGAACCGGCAACTCGGTTTGCTGTAGGCGGAGCACGAGAGGATGCCTCGGCGAACAAGCTTTTCCGGTCCATCGTCCGGAAATTGGCTAAGCCATAATTGGCTTGCGTCACTCCAATTGCCACTGTCCTGAGCGAGTCCGGTCCGCTGATAAAGCGAGCTTCGGAGGCTTTGCCTTTCGAGAACAGCAGGAAAAATTCCGCACTGCCTTCCTTCGCGATGGTTCCGGGGAATTTCAATCGTTCTTAGCTTTCCGAGTTCTTCTTCGGAAGACACGGTATTTCTGCCTGAAGGAGTTGAAAACGATCCGATCTTCACGAGCCTTTCGCGCGTTCCGGCAAGACTCCGGTCAGCGGCCATGGCGAGTTGCCAAACGTGAATTGCGGCGGTTCTTTTCCCTTGCCTGGCATAGATCTGCCCGAGGTGATCGCCCACTACGCCATGCTGGCTGAGTTGCCAGGACGCGTTGACGTACTTCTCCGCACGATCGATTTGCCCCTCCTGAAAGTACACCCAACCGAGCGTATCCCAGAGCGCCGACAGTGCTTCCACGTTTTGGAGATCGCCGTTTGTAAGGGTCGGAAAATCGATTTCCTTCATGCGATCCTCCTGCATAGATACGGCCTTCTCGGCATACTGTTGGGCGAGCGGCAAATCGGTATTGGTGTCGCCCAGGAGATAGGCTGCATTGTTAAAGACTTCAGGATCGGTGCTGCCGCTGGTGGACTTTTGAACGGCGGCGAGGCCCTCCTCCCGGCGTCCTGCGCGAAGATACGCCTCGCCTAGCGCCGCTTGCAACCGCAGGTCGTCGGGTGCGGCCGTCAATGCTTTTCGCACCAACAGCGGTACGTCTTCGTAGCTTTTCTCTCCAATTAGAAGAGAGGACAATTGCAGGGTTCCTTCGAGATCTCCCGGCGCAACTTTCAGAAGCGTCCGCAGCGTATCGGCCGCCTCAGCTCTTATATCCGTAATAGATCTGGGCGGAAGCAAAAGCGCGGTACGTCGCTACGCTATCGGGATAGATTTTCAGTTCCTTTCGGAAGGCCTCCATCGTACTTGGTGGATCGTTGCTCATCATGTACAACGCAGCGTAGGTGGCCCATAGTCCGCGCTGCCGCGGGTTGAGCCGCTCGGCTTGTGTCAATTGGTCGCGACCGGTATTCAAGTCCCGGCGCTGAATGGACTGGAAGGCCTGCTGAATCAGCGCCTGCGCTTCAGAGTTGTTTACAACGGCGGAATTGTGAGTGCCATTGGCGCTTGACGCCAGTTGCGCGTACTGGTTTTCATCGCTTGTGACCTTCTTCTGAAAGCTGACGTAATCGTCCCACTCACTAACGGGAACCTTGGTTTCCTTAACGACCAAGTCCCGGCTGGCAAACAGAATTCCACTTGCAACAGAGTAAGTGCTGGAGTAGTCGGCGAATGCCGATTGGAATCGTTTGCTTTCGGGAATGTCAGCCGAAAAGCCGTCGGGCAGTTGAAGAGTCGCGGTGTACTTCACTTCTCCCTGGCCGCCCATTGTGACCGGCTGGTCCGGTTTGGGACCATCCGTTCCCACAGAAAAAAGGATCGGGAAAATCGGCGGAGTGATGCGGAAGTTCTCCCAATCGGAGTAGCGAGCGTGCGTGTAATCGTAGGAAAAGTGGAAAGGCTTGTCCAGAGCCTCGGGGTTATCGACATCCACGTTGCTAATCTCTCCGGTAAACCCGAGCGTGTGAATCATGTTCTGAACGAGATCCCGCCACTGTGCGGGCGAAGTCTGATGAAACGCACTTCGCATCAGCATCTCGTCGGTGCCGCGGGAGGTGTAATCGAAGTGCGCGGTAAGCGTGCCGTCCGCTTTCAGAGCCGCTTTCGCATTCACAATTTCGGATCTGGGAAAGGGCGGCTCGGCGGGCGTGGTCATCAGGCGAGCGGGTTCTTGGCCAGGGATAACAAGGGCTTTCTGATCGAGCAGACTTTCTTGCAACAGCCCATATGGCGCGACTTCTGGCGTGGTGTCCAGCCAGACATAACCCTTTGCCTCCGGCAGAACCGTTATGACGTGATTGAACTGAGCGGGCGATGGGACATCCTGGTCCACTTTCAAACCCGAGCCCATCAGCGCCGGCCAAGCTTCGATACCTACCGCTTTCAATAAAGATGCGAAGAGCGTGTGCTTGTCTTTGCAATCCCCGTATTGATTCGCGAGCACCTCGTCGGCCGAGTGCGGCCGATATCTCCCCGTCCCCAACGAAACTGAAATGTAGCGGAACCGGGTCGAGACATAGTTATAGATGGCGCGTTCTTTTGCTGCGTCCGTGGCCATGCCCGCAGTCAATTCGGCAGCCTTGGCCTGGATGGCCGGTGTGATGGCCGTACGCCCGTTCTGAAGTTGTGCGTACCATTGACCCACTTCATCCCAAGTTTTAAAGGTCGTCAATTGGACGTCCGGTGTTTTCGCGGCGACATCCTCTTTCTTCGCACTTTCCGTCTTTGTGGGCTCCAATTGAACGCTGCTCCAGAGGTAAATCTTCTGCCCGTGCGCTTCTTGCATATTCGGTTTATCAGCCGGGCTGGCGACTTTCACATACTTGTTGGCCGGGACGCTGATGCGCAGAGTTTCATCGAGTACCACGGCTCCCGAGAGAAAGTCTTGTGAGTACCAAAACTGGCCTTCCACTTCCGGAGTCTTCTGGATAAACCGAACCTTATATTCAAGGACATCGCCTGCGCCGAGCGCCTTCACGGGCAATTGCTTTTCCCGGGAGTCGCTGTACATAGGCGCGGTCCTGGATATCTCGCTTGAGATGTCCTGCGCGTCGCTCGCGGGCGTGGTTACAACCGAGCCGTCGGCCTTTCTGACCCGAACGTACTCGATCTGAAGCTCCTGCCTGGCGTTTAGATAGCTGAATGAGAGGACTCCGAACTCGTGTACTCCCGCCTCCGACTGCACACGCACCGTAGCACTCTGCTCGCCCACCCACGTGCCATCGGCCGCAAAAGTGAAGTCTCTGGCAAAATGCTCGATGACGTAGCTTTCCTTCGAGTAATCCGGCGAGAGGCTTTGGGGCGGCCTATCGGCGCAGTAAGCGAGGCAAGCCACTGTTAACCAGAGCGGCGCCACCTGGGCAAGTATGGATTTCCGTGGCATACGAAGAAGCCCATTGTTGCGCCTGTTACGAAGCTCTCGCAAGGCTTACCAGTCGCGCTTACTCCGTACGGGAAAAGCGATGCCGAGCGCCATTCGACGCCTCTGTTAGTATTCCGACATGCGGGTGCGGGTGTTGTTTTTCGGGGTATTGAAGGAGATTGTGGGGCGTGCCGAGGAAACAGTCGAAGTTGACCCGGGCTGCACGCTCGTCGAGCCTTTTTGCGATGTATTCGGGGCGTCACGAAACCCTCCGCGATAAGCGTCCGTCGATTCTATTTGCAAGAAATCGGGAGTTTGCCACGCCAGACGCAGTTTTAGCTGAAAACGATGAAGTCGCGTTTTTGCCACCAGTGAGCGGCGGCTCGGGGCATGTGTTTTCGATCACGCGCGAGCCGATCGACTCGCAGCAGCTTGCGAGGAGTCTGCAGCGGCCCGAGGATGGTGCGGTCGTGGTGTTTGAGGGTGTGGTGCGCAATAACACGAAGGGGCGCGCGACGGAGTATCTGGAATATGACTGTTATGAAGAGATGGCGGTCGCCCAAATGGCTCGCATCGGCCGCGAAATTGCCGCACAGTTCGAAATAGGACGGATCGGGATCGTACACCGGTTGGGACGGATGGAAATTGGCGAGGCAAGCGTTGCCGTAGTGGCTACAGCCCCGCATCGCAGGCCCGCATTCGAAGCCGCTCTCGAAGGGATCAACCGGCTGAAGAAAGAAGTCCCGATCTGGAAGAAAGAATTTTTTGCGGACGGCGCGGTCTGGGTGGATGGCGAATGGGACGAACAACTGCGCGCAGGTCTCTTCCAAAAATGAGTTCTTCTAAACGCCTGCTGGCGGGCATGGGGATTGTTCTGTCCTGTTTGAGCCTGGCGGGGTGGGCGCAGTTCAAGCGAGTGAATCCCCCGCCTGAGCCCTCGACTCCTCCTACTTTCTCCGTTCGAGTAAATCTGGTGCGGCTGCTCGTCTCGGTGCGGGATCAGGCGGGCGCGCCGATTACAAATCTGAATCGCGACGATTTCGAAGTGCTTGACTCGGGCGCTCCACAGCGCATTTCAGTCTTTGAACAAAACACGTCCTTGCCGCTTTCGGTGGCGGTCCTGATCGATTCAAGCGGGAGCACGCAGATCGACCTGCACTATGAAATCGATTCTGTTTTGAAGTTCATCCCGGCGCTGCTGCGTGCCGGAAATCCCGACGACTCGTTTGCGCTGTTCAGCTTCAACTGGCGCACCAACATGGAGGTTGACTACTCGCGCAGTCAGAAGCGGGCTGAACGGGTGCTCCACGGGCTTCACGGGGAAGGCGGCACTTCGCTCTACGACGCGATTTATCTTGCGAGCAACACGTTAAGCGGCAGAGACGGGCGGCACGTAATGGTGATTGTGACGGATGGCGGGGACACCACAAGCTATAAACATTTTCAAGACGCGCTGCAGTCGGCGCAAGAAGCGGATGTGGTCCTCTATCCCATTGTGGCGGTTCCGATTGCGAACGATGCGGGCCGCAACCTTGGCGGAGAACACGCGCTGGCGACGCTCGCAACATCGACAGGCGGCCGCATTTTCTATCCGGAAGGCTTTGACCGGCTCGATGCGGCGTTCGGAGATATCTTGCGGGAGTTGAGAACGCAGTACATGCTTGGGTTCTATCCGCAAGGTGTTCCCGAACAGCGGCGACTGTACCATCCGGTCACGGTGAAGGTCCGCGGCGGTGGTATGCGAATCAGCTCGCGAAGCGGATATTACGAACCCTGAGCGGCCGCCGGGAACTATACGCTACGATCGGCTCTCATGTTCAAGCAATGCCCGGGCTGCGTCGAGTTCCTTCCGTCTTTTGCCAGTAGCTTTTGGAAAGGATAGGCCGAGACCGTCGAGGGTTTCCGTCACGACCTTTGCCACGACAACCTGAGTGAACCATTTGTGGTCGGCGGGCACTACATACCAAGGCGCATGCGGTGTGGAGGTGTTTCGGATCATCTTCTCGTAGGCTTTCATGTATTGAGGCCACAATTTCCGATCTTTCGCATCCTGCTCCTCGAATTTCCAATTCTTGTCCGGTCTCTCCAAACGTTTCAGAAAACGCTTCTTCTGTTCGCCTTTGGATAGGTGAAGGAAAAACTTTCGAATAACGGTGCCGTTGCGCGCGAGGTAGCGCTCGAATGCGCAGATGTCCTCGTAACGTTGGTTCCAGATGTTCTTAGAAAGGAGTGTGGCGGGAAGGCGTTCACTGGCCAGAGTTTCCGGATGGACACGCGCGACAAGAACTTCTTCGTAGTAGGAACGGTCGAAGATGCCGATCCTGCCGCGCTGTGGCAGTTTGCAGGCGCTCCGCCAGAGGAAATCGTGCCGGAGTTCCTCTTCGGAAGGCCGTTTAAATGAGACGACTTCGCAGCCCATCGGATTCACGCCGGACATGACGTGCTTGATCAAGCTATCTTTCCCCGCCGAATCCATTCCTTCCAGAATGATAAGCAGCGCCCATTGCGCTTGGGCGTATAGTTTCTCCTGACGGCCGCGCAAATCACGGAGGCCGGATTCGAGTAACCCCCGGGCTTCGCGCTGGGAGCCGATGCCTTCGGTAGACGACGGGTCAAAGTCTTTCAGGCGGAATTTGCGGCCGTCTTCAATACAGAATGGTTTTACCAGCTTGTCCACTGAGGAGGATTTTAACTCTCATGCGAATCAAAGGGATCATGAACCCGACGAGACATTTTGCTAAACGTGCGCTGCCTGGAAATCTTTGATCGTCGGAAGCGCTTTGATCGCGCGTCCCCACTTCTGCTGGGCGCGCCTGATCTCGTACAGGCTCTGCAGGTTTAACCAAAACTCAGCGGTGGTCCCGAAGAAATGCGCCAGGCGCAGCGCCGTATCCCCAGTAACCGCACGGCGGCCGTTTAGTATCTGCGTGACACGATTGGTGGGGACGTCGATCTGCCGCGCGAACTCGGCGGCGCTCATGCGCATTTCTCGCAGTTCCTCCGCTAAATGCTCGCCCGGGTGTATTGCTTCCATCATGTGCTCTGTACTGCCCTTTTCGGCTACCCTTCAGGGCTTCGAATCGAGTGAATCCGTCGCCGTTCACCTGAGGAGGATTTTATCTTCATGAGAATCGCCAAAGCTTTTCTATACTGTTATTACTGGCTCGCCGAGGTACTTTTCCCATGCCATTTATCCACAAATTCAAACAGCAGAAGGTGCTGCTCAGCGTCACTCTGTCGCTTTGCACTCTTTTTGCCGGGATCGTTCTCGGAACTCTTCTCAATATCGGAGTCAAAGCGAGCCGTCAGAACCCGGTCATAGCACCCGATGCAACTCCTCTGGTGATACCGGCGGCGGTTCCCATCACCAACGAATTCAGCAAGCTGGCGAAACGCCTGGAGCCCTCGGTTGTTTACATCGAGTCGGACTACCTGCCCAAACCCGGTAAGCATAGCGCGAAGGACAGCGAACAGGACCAGGCGCCGGGCACTCCAGACCCTTCGGACCTGTTTAAACATTTCTTCGGAAAACCCGATCCGCGCTCTTTCCGAACGGAGGGATCGGGCACAGGTTTCATCGTTGACCGCAACGGCTACATCATCACGAATAACCATGTGATCGATAAAGCGGACCGGATCAAAGTCAAAGTGAGCGGCGAGGACGAAGAATACAGAGGCCGCGTTGTCGGAGTTGATTCCGAGACAGATGTAGCGGTGGTGAAGATCGATGCGAAGCGCGCTTTTACGCCGGTGCAGATGGGGAACTCGGACAGCGTGGCAGTGGGCGACTGGGCCATCGCCATCGGTTCGCCGTTCGGCTTGCAAGCGACTGTAACGGCGGGCATCGTGAGCGCTACGGGAAGGGATCTCGGCTCGGGGCAGTTTCAGCATTTTCTGCAGACCGACGCGGCTATCAATCCCGGTAATAGCGGTGGGCCTTTACTGAATATTCGCGGCGAGGTCATCGGGATTAACACGATGATCGCGACCCGGAGCGGTTCTTACGAAGGAATTGGATTTGCGCTGCCCTCGAATATGGCGGTAAAGGTCTATAACGACATCATTCGCGATGGACGCGTGGTGCGGGGTTCAATCGGTATTCAATGGTCGAAGAATGGAAGCCAAGCCGATACGCTTCAGGCATTCGGGCTGGATCACGGCGTGCTGGTCGAGAATGTCGCCTCGAAAGGACCAGCAGGAAAGGCTGGTATCAGAGCCGACGATATTATTCTTGCTTTGAACGATCGTCCGGTGAAGGATGGCGATGAGCTCGTCAACAGAGTTGCCGATTTGCCGGTCGGGTCTACAGCGCTGTTTACGGTGGACCGCAATGGCAAGCGGCTGGATTTTAAGATCGGCATTGAGGAGCGGGCGGTTGTGTGGAAGGATGCGCCGCAATTGGCGGAGGCGCGGCCTGAAGTTCCCGAGACAGCCAAACCACCCGCCACGCAATCGGCTCAGACGCGTTTCGGCATCACCATCATGAACTTGAAGGAGAAGGAACGGCAGGATCTCGGGATTGAAGGTAAGACGGGAGTCAAAGTGGTCTCCGTGGATCCGGGTTCGTTTGCCGACGATATTGGTCTTGAGGAGAATGATGCGATTCTGTCGATTAACCGGCAGCCTGTGGCCACGCCCGACGATGTGATGCGGCTGCAGAAGAGCATCAAGCCGGGTTCGCCGGTAGCGTTGCATATCGTTCGCAGCGTTGGGGCGGGCGGCAGACATACTCCGCCGAATCGAACGTATTTGTCTGGGCGGTTGCCGGAATAATAGAAGCGTTAGCCGATCAGCTTCGTAGCGGTTTTAGCGAAGTAAGTCAGAATAAAATCGGCTCCGGCGCGGCGAATGCCGGTGAGAGTTTCGATGATGGTGCGGTCAAGATCGAGCCAGCCGTTCTGCGCGGCTGCGACGATCATGCTGAATTCGCCGCTCACCTGATAAGCGCCTAAGGGGACGTCCACTACGTTCGCGGGCTTGGCGAATGATGTCGAGATAAGGCATCGCCGGTTTAACCATAATCATGTCCGCGCCTTCCTCAAGGTCGAGGGCTATTTCGCGCATTGCTTCACGTGCATTCGCCGGGTCCATTTGATAGCTTCTGCGATCGCCGAATTGTGGCGTGGATTCGGCCGCTTCGCGAAAGGGCCCATAGAAAGCGGAAGAATATTTTGCGGCGTAGGACAGAATGGGCGTGTTGGAATGGCCAGCGTTGATCGAGCGCCTGTCGGATCGCGGCGACCCGGCCGTCCATCATGTCGCTTGGCGCGACGATATCGGCTCCGGCATTGGCGTGAGAGACCGACGTTTTCGCCAGCCATTCGAGGGTCTCGTCATTTGAAACGTCACCATCTTTGATGAAGCCGCAGTGGCCGTGACTGGTGTACTCACAGTTGCAGACATCGGTGATGACCAGCAGTCCGGGAACAGCATTCTTTACGGCGCGAACAGCGGTCTGCGTGATTCCGTTTGGGTCGTAAGCTCCCGAGGCGCATTCGTCCTTTAGTTCTGGAATGCCGAATAAGATGACGCCACCGATGCCGAGAGAGCGGCACTCCTCCGCCTCGCGCACGAGATTATCGACGGAGAGTTGCGCGTTGCCCGGCATGGAGCCGATCTCTTTGCGAACGCCTTCACCGGGACAAACGAAAAGCGGGAGGATGAATTGCGAAGGCGCGAGTTGGGTTTCGCGTACCAGCCGCCGCATCGATTCAGAAGATCGCAACCGGCGCAAGCGTTGAATGGGAAAAGCCATGTCTGTCTTTTCAGTTTGGCAAACGCATTCTCGCGCACAATGTTTGTATATGGAGCGCAAGGTTGCGAAACGCTGGTTTGTCGAGGGGATGGTGCAGGGGGTTGGGTTTCGTTATTTCGTGCAAAAGGAGGCGACCGCTTTAGGGGTTCGAGGCTGGGCGCGGAACCTGGACGACGGACGCGTTGAAGTGTACGCAGTGGGCGCTTCGAAACAGTTGAGCGACCTTGCGGCCGCCCTCCATGCGGGTCCGCGAATGGCGCAGGTTCGCAGTGTAGAAGAGCGCGAGGATGCGGTCGAGGATCTGTCCGGGTTTCGCATACGGTAGAGGCACTTGTTGTATGGAGTTCGGGCGACCACGATCAAGCCTAAAGGCCGGCAAGTTGTTCAGTCGCGTCGGCTACTACTCGATTTAAATCGCTGAGGCACTGCTCAACGTTTGCCATTTGCTGCTGCGCGAGTTTCCAGTTTTTCATTTCCACGGCTTCGCGAATGCCGGGCAAAGTTTTGACGGCGTAGCCGGTGTAGAAACCGGGCGCGTAGATCTGATGTTTATACCAAGGGCGGTTCGGCAGTCCCTCCGGGCGCGTGAGAACCCGCTCAGATTGCAACAATTCACTATTGAGCTGCTGCAGGCGGCTGGGATCGAGCGTGGTTTTGTTGAGCGCTACTTCTAACAGCGCATCATAGTTCTGCCCCTTGTCTTTGAGCGTTTCGAGTTGTTTCCTCAAGCCAGAAAAATCTAACTTGCGGCCGCCGCTGTCGGCTTGTTTCTGGATTTCATCCGCGTAGCCGGTTACAGTAGCGGCGAACCTGCCGAACTCAAAGGGAAGGATTGCGGCATCGGCGAGTCTTAGCAGCGCGGTGAGGGAATATTGTGAGAGTGCGCGCCCATCCGCTTCCGTTGTGTCGGAGAAGTGGGTATACCAATAAATGGAATCGTAAACCGAATGGTAAATTCCGCTCTTGGTTTGCCCGCTGAAATCTTCGTTCATGCTGGCGATACCGAGGTAGTCGAGAAAACCCTGGTAGTCGGAACCGGCGCCAAGAGCGCCAATTACAAACTTGCTTTCCTTCTTCGCCGAAGCGGGTTCGTCCGATGGCTCACCGGGCGGATGATGAAGCGCGTACTCGGCGAGGGTTGCGTTGGCTCCTGGCTGCTGCACGGAGTCGGCCACCTCCGATGCAAATTGCTCCAACATATGGGAGCCGCTCACGTTGAGCCAGCCACGCGCGGTGTCATCTGAATTCAGATACGCCACCGCTTTGCGCCGCAACTCATCCTGGTGCTTTTCTACCCATTCGGTGGAACCTAGAAGCCCGAACTCTTCGCCATCCCAGAAAGTGATCTTAATGGTACGTCTCGGTTTCCAACCCTGTTTCTGGAGAGTGGCGAGGGAACGCGCGGTTTCGAGGAGGGCGACGGCTCCAGAGGTTGGATCGTCCGCCCCATTGACCCAGGCGTCATGGTGGTTTCCGGCGATCACCCATTCGTTTGGCTCATCCGAACCCGGTATGGTTGCGATCACGTCGTAGAGGGGCTTGCTGGTCCAGTCATAATCGGTTTTCATGTGAAGGCGCGTTGCGCCTGGGCCGGCGTGATAAGTGAAAGGAAGCGCTCCACGCCAATCGCGGGGGACGAGGGGGCCGGTGAGTTGCTCCAGGATCGGTTGAGCGTCGCCATACGAGAGGGGCAGGACGGGGATTTTCATGAGTGTCTTCGCTTCTGAAATGGGCAAACGCCGGGAGCCTTTTTCCGATGCCCAACCCGGTGAGAGCGGATCTCCGGGGTACAACGTCATGTCCATCACGCTGCCTCGCTGTACACCTTCCCACGGACGCATGGGACCCTTCGTATAGACGTCGCCCTCGAAGTAGCCGTCGTCCTGCGGGTCTGAATAAATGAGACAGGCGATGGCTCCGTGTTCGGCCGCTATCTTCGGCTTGATGCCGCGCCAACTCTTGCCATAGCGGGTGATAACGATTTTGCCCCGGACGCTAATTCCCTGTTTCGAGAGCCAGTCGTAGTCTTCGGGCAAGCCGTAATTGGCGTAGACAACCTCTCCGGTTACATCTCCGGTAGCGCCGTAGGCATTGTAAGTCGGCAGTTGGTGCGGGTCGCCGCTATCGGGATCTTGCGGAACCGCGGGTTCTTTCAACTGCGCCACAAAATGCCTTGGGCCCAGAACTTCGACCACACGCACGGTCGGATAGGGCATGAGCGCCTCGAATTCTTCGATGTGAACGTCGAGTCCCCAATCCTTCAGCAAGCCGGAGATATACTCCGCGGTCGCCTTTGAACGCGGAGAGCCGGCATTGTGCGGCTGCGCTGCGATGACATTCATGTACGTTTTGAGGCGAGCCGCGTCGGGTATCGCTTGGACTTGCTGTTCCAGCTTCTGTTCGTCGGGAATGTTCTTTGCCGAAAATCCGCGAATGCCCGGCATTTGAGCGAACGCCGAACCGGCGATGGTAAACGAGAGTATCGATATGAGAGCAGCCCTCAAGAAAAACATTAGTTTGATTATTTCAGCTTGAACGGGCGCTGTCTCGAAAATCGGCATATCCGGCGGCGCTCACGGGCAAAGATTACCGCTCCGGGTCGATATTCCTTGTGGGCCTGGTTCTTTGTCCTTTGCGGGTTCGGTAGCGGGTCCTAGAGGCTCAGCGGTTTAGCCCGGTTTTCGATTCTGTGACAAGAGATTGGCCTTACTCGTGCATGATGCATGACGGAGGAGATACATGCATCGAAGTTCTACATCTGTTCTGTGCGGAATCGTGCTGACAGGAGCATTCTTGCTCGGCGGTAATCTTCAAGCGCAAGATACCGACCACAAGGCCGATAATACGGCCGTTAACAAGCGCGACCGCGACAAGACAGAGCAAACGGCCGATCAGGCGAAGAACAATCTGACCGATCGCGAGTTGATGCAACACATTCGGAGAGACGTCGTTAAAGACAAGTCACTCTCCACTTACGGGCACAACGTAAAGATCATAGCGGACCACGGCAAAGTCACTCTTAAAGGGCCGGTGCACTCAGAGGACGAAAAGAACGCGCTTGTGGCCCATGCGAAAAAATACGCCGACGAGAGCAATATTGACGATCAGTTGACCGTCAAAGAGGGCAAGTAACTCGTTTCGGAATTGAGATTGGTTGATTAAGGAGATTTTTATGGCAGGAAAAAACACGGTTGTTTACGGTATTTACAAGACGCGCACAGAAGCTGAAGGCGCAGTTGACGAATTGCTCGCGCAGGGTTTCCGAAACGAGGATATTTCGGTTCTTCTGCAAGATAACGTGGGCACCAAGGACTTCGCTCACGAGAAAGAAACCAAAGCGCCTGAAGGAACAACGGCGGGTGTGGTGGCGGGCGGCGCTATAGGCGGAACGCTTGGACTGCTCGCGGGAATCGGAGCGTTGGCAATTCCGGGAATTGGACCGTTCATTGCCGCGGGTCCTATTATGGGCGCACTGGCGGGGATCGGATCGGGCGGAGTTGTCGGTGGGATCATCGGCGCTCTGATCGGCATGGGAATTCCGGAATACGAAGCCAAGCGCTACGAAGGCCGGATTAAAGAAGGCGGCATTCTGCTGTCCGTCCATTGTGATAACAGCGACTGGGTTGGCCGTGCGAAAGATCTGCTAAAGCGGACGGGCGCGGATGATGTGTCGTCTACCGGCGAAGCGTCGGCGGACTATGCTACGACCGACAAGCCGATTAGCCGCAGTACCAGCACTTACTAACTCGCCGGGGTTATACAATCACAACCCGTAGACCTGAATAGGTGAAGCCAGGTTTACGGGTTTCTGTTTGTTCAGTGCCCGAGGGGAGGGCAGCCGCTTCGGATTTTGTAAATTGAAGTGTTGCCGCTTATTGAAATGACTTCACGCCGTTCTATTCTCACCGGTGCCGTCGGCATTGGAACTGTCTGCGCGATCCAAGCACGGCAGAGGCCAGGTGCTACCCTGATCGACCTGCAACGGGCACCTGACTATGCGGCCGCGTACGCATCAGGTAAGACGATCCCGCTCTCTCGAACTGGGGCTGGATGGACGGCACCCGGGATCTCTGTTACGACTGAGCCAACCTCTTCAGGCTTACCAATTGTCCTTTCCGCTTCGGGAGTTGAACCCAGTCGCATCCACCTTCGCTGGACGGTCCGGATTCCGGGCGAGCCCCTTGTACTGTGTGACGCCTGGGAGCGCAGCTATGGCGATCTGGGGTGGCGTTCCATCGTACCCGAGCGCGTGATGCCCTGGTATTTTCTGGTTTGGAATGGCGGAGTAGCGGACGGTTATGGCGTCCAAACACAAGCCGCGCGCTCTGCTTTTGGCAACTTGACGCGGAAGGTGTTTCCTTATGGCTCGACGTCTCTAATGGCGGTTCCGGAGTGGATTTAGGAAAGCGTGAACTGCTGGCCGCTACTGTTGTGACGCGGCAAGGCACGAGCGGCGAAACTCCTATAGAATCCGCGACCGCTTTTTGCCGTATGCTGTGCAGCCGTCCGCGCCTGCCGCAATCGCCGCTGTATGGCAGCAACGACTGGTATTACGCCTATGGTAAGAACAGCGCTGAAGGAACCTTGCGCGATGCCGCTTTGATGGCGGAGCTTTCGCATGGAAACCAAGTTCGCCCTTTCACGACAATCGACATGGGATGGCGCGACGGCTCGCCCACATTTCCAAGCATGCGGGATCTCGCGAGCCGAGTTAAGAAGAGCGGCGTGCGTCCCGGCCTTTGGATACGGCCTTTGGAGGCGACAAAAGATGTCTCTCCAAATCTCCTGTTGCCTGCCGCACGATTCGGAAAGCTTAGCGGACGCGGCCACGAATTAGCCTTCGACCCCACAATTCCCGAGGCCTTAGATGTGGTTACAACTAAGGTGAGGAACCCGGTCTCCTGGGGATACGAACTCATTAAGCACGACTTTTCTACTTATGATTTGCTTGGCAAGTGGGGCAGGGAAATGGGCGCGGAACCTACCAGTCCCGGATGGCATCTACACGACCGGACCCGCACCAACGCCGAAGTGATACTCGATCTTTACCGGGCGCTGCGGAACACAGCGGGCGATCATACATTGCTGATCGGCTGCAACACGATCGGCCACCTTGGGGCTGGGCTGTTTGAAGCACAGCGGACCGGGGACGATACTAGCGGAAGAGACTGGGAGCGCACCCGCCGCATGGGCGTGAACACACTCGCCTTTCGGCTTCCCCAGCACAACACCTTCTTCTCAGTCGATCCAGATTGTGTCGGCATTACGGCTGCGATTCCCTGGGATCTCAATTGTCAGTGGCTCGATCTCATCGCGAGTACGGGCGTTGCTCTGTTCGTGTCACCCGACCCTGCGGCGACGGGCAAGGACCAGCGGGCAGCCATTCAAGCGGCCTTCGCTAAAACGGCTTCGCAGAACGTCGCGAAGCGTTCCGAAAAACTGGTTCCGGGACTCGACGCCTGAGTCTTGGGTTGCGGTCGGGAAGAATTCGAGCCCAACCGATTATCACTGGTGCAATGCTTCCGGCTGCTCTCCGTTCGATGTTTGATTCAGGCGGAAGAAGCTCCGATCTCGATCGCCATTCCGAGATCCCAAAATTAAATGCGCGCTGAAATACAGATGCCAGT
>CAWJUO010000034.1:0-33907 GCA_963845995.1 uncultured Acidobacteriaceae bacterium
GCAACACGCGCAGCAGTATCTGGTGAGAGCCAACGAGGAGATATGAATGAATCTCCTCAATGGCTTCCAGAAGGGTCTTGATGCTGTTCCAGACTCGCTTGTTCCGGATCCTGCCGAAACCGCCGTATCGGAAATTCAGACGTAGTTTAGAATGAGGAGACCAGAAAATGTCGGGGCGTAGCGCAGCCTGGTAGCGCACCTGCCTTGGGCGCAGGGGGTCGTGTGTTCGAATCACACCGCCCCGACCATGATTACCAAAGCCTTACAGCCGTATTGCCGAAGTGGGCCAATTTCGACTGCGGAAATCACAGGAGATTACGACCACGATTCCCAATTCCGAGTCCCTCGTCATTCCTGAGCAATCCGGAATGTAGTTCATTCCGCTCCCGAATTGGCTGTTCTGATCGCGTACAGCGACGAGCGTGCACCGATGAAGAGGGTCTTGCCGTCGGGTCCGCCCCAGGCCAGGCTGCTGGGGCGCTCCGGGACCTCGAGGACGCCGATCTGTTTGCGCTGTTTGTCGTAGATGAAGACTTGGCCGCTGGCAAGGTATAGATTGCCGGCGGTATCGACCACGACAGAATTGCCACCACGCTCGAGGATCATCTCGGCGGAAAAGTTTTCGGGGCCCGTCATCGTGCCTTCGTACGTTTTTTCGTCGTCTTCGCTCGTGAGGGCGTGGGATGCGCCGACCGGGAAAGCCACAAGTTGGGAGCTTTCCGGCAGCGGACGCCAGCGCCAGGCAGCGTAGGGCTTGTCGGGTTCACCTCCCATCAGCGCTGTTTTGTTGTCGGGCGCGTAGTAGTAGCCCCGGTGCTCGGGGATCAGGTCGCTGCGCGTTGCGGTGTTGCTGCCCAGGCGATATTTGTAGCCAACGTGCTGGAGCATCCACTGCAGTTGGATCTCTTCGTTGTGCAGGCCGACAGGGAGAAGAAGGACAGTGCCGGCAACTGGTGTTTCCGTTTCGTGAACGGGCGTGACCTGCCCTGTTGTGGTGTCGATAAGGGAGACGGATCGCTCCCAATTGGCGGCGAGCAGCGAGTTTGGCTCGACGAAGCCGACGACCTGCGGCATGTTCTCCGTGTGCGCGAGAAGCTTGGCAGTGGAGTCCGCGTACTTGTATACGGAGTGCATCGCGGAGTCCGTGAAGTAGATCGTGCCGGACGATGGGTCGGCCGTGAGGCCGGATGCGTTGCTGAAGCCGGTGGCGACTCGCCTTAACTCTGCGCCTTTCGCGAATACAGGCGGGAGCGGCAAAGCGGTTCCTTTCGCGAGACGGTTGGAGAGGAGGAAGTGCGCGAAGTGATGCGCGCGAATTTGGACTCCGCTGGCCATATCGACGAGGCTGTTATCGAAAGCGAGGCGCGTCTGGCTGAAGACTTTGACGTTCGCGAACGTGACGTTCTCGGCGTGATCGCCCATCGCGGCATAGAGCTTTGGCAGGATATTGCGCGAGACGCGATACATGTACGTGTTCACGAAAAGAAGGTCGTGCGAGTTGACGACTTCAAGCGCAACGGCGTCGGCCCCTTCCGGCTTTTCTTCCTCGGTCTGCAGGTCGTAAACGGTCCAGTTTGCGGCATGGTCGAAGCGAACTTCACGCTGCATGTGGTGTTCGTTCGAGAGTTGGTAGATGACGCCGGGTGTGGTAGTGTTCTCGACGACCACGCCGGCCTTCGCAGTTCCGGCATGAGACCAGAGGTCGCGGAAGATGCCACCGCCACCGTCATGAATCCAGAGGCTCGGGTACTGCGCGTCGACTTGGACCTGCGTGCCTTTCACCGGGGGCGGCATGGCCGGGCCGAAGAAGCGGCCGGCTTCGTTATGACTTCGAATGAACTCAGTGTCGTCGAGAAAGGATTGCGGACCGGCGAGCCATTCGATACCAGCGGCCCGCGGATTCAGATTTCCCGTGGAGATCCCGAATCCCGTGACGAGTGTCTTACCGCCACGTGGGGCGATCAAGAGCGGGATGGGTGCGCCATTGCCTTGGAATTGCGGATCCGCATCGATGAGCGTGAATTGCGTGGTGAAGGGACTGAAGCCGATCAGCACCGAATCGGGGCGCAGGTGGATGGAGCCGGTTAAACGGTACATGCCGCCCGGAAAATACAGCACGCGATGCTCGGTCAACTGCGCGTTGGATGGCTGCGGTGTCGTCAACACCGCCATCACCCCTGACTCCGAGCGTGCGCACGTTCACCCAATCGGTTGTAGGAGGCAGCGCTGGGATGTCGGTCTGAAGAGCGGCGGGAGCACTTGCGAGCGCTCGCTCGCGGTGATGAGACTCGATTCCTTGCTCCCGTCCATCCGGCCCGATGTAGAGCCCTTGCGTGTACTGCTCCTCGAGGTAGCTGCGTGATCTGGCGTCGATCCCGGGGGCGAAGTGGGGCACGTCGGAGCAAGCGATGTTCGTCATCGTGATCTCATTGCGTAAGTTGTGCACGTCGCCGGGTTCCAGCGCGAATTTAGAGATGTGGTCCAGTTGTAAATCGCGAGCGTAGAGTTGTTCCACTTGTCCGTCGGGGATCTCGATTGCGACCGGGGCGTTGGAGATGCGGTCGCGAATGAGAGTGAAGCCGGCTTCGTGCGTGCTGATCGCCGCCTCGCTCTGGCCCTCGAAGGTGGAGTCGATGAGCAGGAACTGCCAGGCGGGTGATGTTTTGCCGGTGATAATGCCGTATTGGCCGCCATGCACGTGAATGTCGCTCGCCTGATTGCCAATCGCTTCGAGGGCGGCTTTGCCGGAGCCGAGTTTGAAGTCTGCGTGCGTGATGAAGCTGTGTTGGGCGACGTTGAAGCGGATGGCGACGGCCGCGGGGTTACGGTCACCCATCTCAAAGTCGATGTTGCTGAGGCCGCTGTAGAACGTGAATTCGCTGGCGTCCGCGATGGGTTGGCCGGGTGGCGTACGCTCGTCGGTGTACCAGAGCATGTAGTGGTCCGGGCTGCTCTGGAAATCACCGGAGTGTGCGGGCAGAACGAAGACAGGGCGATGAGCGCCGTAGCCAATGAGGCGAATGCCGGCCCAGACGTGGACGGTGTGCTCGATCCGGTAACGTCCTTCGGCGACGAAGACGACCCCATGATGTGTCGTTTCCTGAAGGTGATCGATCGCGGCTTGAAGGGTCGAGCTCTGGTCCGTGTCGGAGCCGGAAGCGCTTACATACACGGCTTTCGGATCGTCGGGACGCAGTGTGAAGACAGATTGCGAAGCCGCGACTTGGCTACTTAGCAGCGCCGTAAGTGCCAGAAGTGAGTAACGCACTTTGTGATGATATACGGAGCCGTGAACCAGGCAAGCGGAGCCGCAGCGCAGGCTTCCACCGCGTCGTGATATATCATTGAGAACTTGTCGCCAACATGCGCTCCGCAGCTCGTTCGCAGCCATAATCCTCCTCGGTAGCGGAATGATACCGGCGTCACGTGGGCACCGCATCGAAGCAATCGATCTTCAGGAGCATTGATGAAATCAGCACTTATTTTCACCGCATTCGTTTGTGGATTATGTTGGGGGCAGACAGCGAACGACTGCAAGCCCTCGTCGCTCAACATACCGGGAGCGCCGTATCCGTGCATCTATCCGGATCACCGCGTCGCGTTTCGCGTAGCTGCGCCGGATGCGGTAAAGGTTCAAGTCCGCCTGGGCGGCGTGCACGATATGACTGGGGAAGCCTTCAGTCAGATGATGCTCACGGATTTAATTCCCATGATCGAGCGCATGTATCGGGTACTGCCGGGCCGCGAGAATCGCGCTATGGCGGGTTTGTCTATGGGCGGAGCTCAGACGTTTAAGACGGCGCTCAACAATCTCGACAGATTCGCATACCTGGGCGGCTTCAGCGGTAGCTGCGCCGGCCGAGACACCACTTTCGATCCGAAGACGAGTTGCGGCGGAGCGTTCGCCGACCCGGCAGCATTCAACAAGAAGGTGAAGGTCCTATTCCTCGGCATCGGATCTGCCGAAGGTCCAGGGACGAAGAACTTCAGCGACGCGCTTACAAACGCGGGCATCCACAACGTCTACTTCGAGTCGCCCGGCACGGCACACGAATGGCTCACGTGGCGCCGGTGCCTAAACGATTTTGCTCCTCGGCTTTTCAGATAAGCACTCGGCTGATCGGCGATAGAATAGCGCTGACGAATGCCAAAGATACTCATCGTTACGGGCGATGGCGGTGAATCCTACGAAGCTCTTTACGCCGTTCATCGGTTTCGGGAAGAAGAATGGGACGTGCGCGTGGCTGCCCCTTCTGTACGTCGCTTGCACCTTGTGATGCACGACTTTGAGCCGGGTTGGGACACCTATGTCGAACGCCCCGGCTACGGCATGCAGGCGGACCTCTCGTTCGACCAGGTAGACGTGCACGAGTACGATGCCATTCTCGTTCTGGGCGGCCGTGCACCTGAGTACCTCCGAAACGATCGCCGCCTGCTGGAGCTAATCCGGCAATTCGATGCGCACCAAAAGTGGATCTTCGCGATCTGCCATGGCATCCAGGTGCTCGCCGCTGCTGGTCTCACCAAGGATAAGTGCGTCACCTGCTATGAACACGTCCGATTCGAGGCCGAGCAAGCTGGGGGCACTTTCATGAGTCAGCAAGCCGTTCGCGATGGCCATGTCGTTACCGGCCAGACCTGGCAATCGCATCCCGAGTTCTATCGCGAGATTTTTTCCTGCTTAACGCCGGAACCACACCCCGCTCGATCCTGAGTTGCGGTGCTTCTTCCCAGGTCGACTGAACTAGCGCGGAGTCGCAGATTACTCCAGGCAAGTCTTAGGTCCGGCGATTGTGGACAAGTGACGCGCAATCCGTGGATTGGAGATCGCCCGCATGTCAACCCGACCCGCTTCTGCCCAACTTCCTGTTTGCCGACAATCCACGAAGTAACAACGACGCTAAGAAGGGGGTTCGTAGGAATCCATGGTCTGCAGTGGAGGTACGACGGGATAGGCTGATATTGATGGCACGAAGGGTCGGCTTTGATTAAGCACCTCACCGCGACCTCAAACGTCGAGGGATGGCTTGGCTTCTGTTCCTTCCAAGCGTCCTGTTCTTGTGGGTCACATTCAATGGGTTGTTCATGGTGCCGAGCGAACATCCGGGCCTCTATGATCCAAGTTTGATAGTGATGGCGTGTGTCGCCGCTTTTGTTGCCTTGCTCTTTTCTTTCGCGAGCGGGAGACTTCTCGTCCGCAGAGCCTCCGATCAACGAGCAACATATCGCGCTATCTTTCTGGCACCTCCGATGGTTTTCTGCGTTGTGATACTCCTGATCTATCTGGCCTTCCTGGTGCTATAGCCCGTTTCTAGCCACTACTCAGGATCCCTGCTTTCCGCTTTGAACCGACGTTGTTTCCAGATTTCCGACCACACTGGAAGTGTTCCGCACACTGCCGGGCGGCAGTCTATTGTGTTGGAGGAAGCACCCTCAGCTACGAGATGAACGAGAGCACTATCGCTGCATTCCTGGCTGGGGACATCGACGCGGAGAGATTGGCATCGAAAGTTGGGGATTCAGAAAAGAAGGTCGATTCCGTTACGACCGCTGTCGAAGCGTCCAAGTCAAATTGCTAAAGCTTACTCCTTCGGAGGCAAACCTGGCGCAAAAGGCCGAAGTGATTTCAGGTCGGGTAGGCCGAACGGACGTGGGATATCGTCGTCGCTCAGATCGTATACCTCAAGGCAAGTGAGGTAACCACCATTCTGTAAAAGCATCACCCCAACCCTGTTGCCGTCGACTACGCCTAAAGCATCTCCTACCGGATTGTCTTGGGGTTGGGCTGCTGGAATACCATCAGCTACTCGCAGGTCCACAGTAGGACAGCCGCAACTACACTGTCCAGTCACGCGAGCACATTGGAGTTGTGGCACAAACGACATAGCCGATGGCGTCGAATGAAGCAAAAGCCACTCCGCGATGGCCAGCTCTTCGCTAGAGATCGGACGATCAAGGATAATAGTTTTGGCTGGCTGTATCTGATCTACAGCTGACCTCCATGTGCGAAATCGGGACCAGAAGTTGCGGATCACTTATTTCCACTCTAAGCCGTCCATCTAGCTCTTCGAGAGTCCCAGCGCCAGGAGGAGCAGCTGCATTAGCATGGTTCCGGATTCTTGTCGTATAACGGACAATCCGTCAATTAGAGATCGCCCGCAAGTAAGCCGCTGGCGCGGCGCGCTGCGGTGGAGAAAATGCGCCAGTTCCTTCCGGTCGGCGACCCTGGTTTAGAGGGATAATCGGGATCGTGATATTGGTTCTTCTCCTCCGAAGGCTCCCTTCGGGCAAATCCAAGGCGATGGAACAGCGAAACCGGATTGAATAGCCATAGCTGACCGCGTACGTCGCAAACGCGAACGGCCCACATGAAACGGTCTTATCGAAAGCGGTGCGGGCTATAACTGTGCCTGCTCTCGGCTGTACTCGCGCCGCCTCCGATAAGAATCTAGCGTCACAGGCGAGTAAACGCAAAGGATGCCTCTTTCACGTATGGCTATCTAAACGAGCTAAATGATTATCCACTTCGTGCGCCGCTCATCACGGAGCATGCCGTGTCTCAACGCCTTTTGCCAACATTTCAATGCGTGCGCGGAGACAGCGCAGGTGGCCACTCGACTGCAACACGATCCCTAGATCGGAGGTATTGTATTCATGTCTGTCACTAGCCCAGGGACCGTTGCGGGCCGCGTCAGGACTCATCCTTTGCCGGCAGCCGGATTCGACCCACGCAGCGCATCGCCGCAGGAATTGCGCCGCTACGGCCTGCCGGAGCGACCCGATGCGTCCATCCGCCCAGAACTCGCAGCCCTCTGGGACAAGATTTTCTCGCGCAAGCTCACCTACATCGTGCCCACCTTTCAGCCCCTTGAGGAACTGCTGCCCGGTATCAAGTCCCGGGGTCCTTTGGGTCGGGAGTTGGTGACTTTCACGCACCCATTCTGGTCAGGCTGCGTCGTGCACGCCGCGTCCGGTCAGACGTTCACCTGGGTGCAGGGTCAGTGGAACGTCCCGGATGTCCAGCCCCCAACCACGGGCCAGGGCAACTGGTACTCGTTCGCCTGGATCGGTATCGATGGAACCTCAGACGTCACCCAGATCGGCACGGTGCAGTACGTATCGTCGGATGGCCACGGTAAGGTCAGCAAGAGCTGCTATGCGGTCTATGAATGGTGGCCGAACAATTGGACGGCGATCAACCAACTTCCCCGTCAACTTCGGGGACACCGTGATCGGCTTAATTTGCCTGCAGTCCACGACCGACGCATGGGTGAACCTGGTAAACGTGACCACGGGTGTCCACGTGTCATTCGACTTCTCCGCTCCGACCGGCACTACGTCGCAGGAAAATCAGATCGAGTGGGTAATGGAACACCCGGGCGTGACCGGCGAGTCTACACAACTGCCAAACTTCGGCGAGATTTACTTCGATTCCGCCATGGGTGGCCGGGGTCTCGACTTTCTCGCGGACGCCGGTACCGACACGGTGATCAACATGGTGGAGAACAACGTAACCGTCGCAACCACAACCATCGAGACCCCGACGCTTATCAAAATCGCGTACACCGGCAATTGACCAGCTGACGGTTCCTACAGATTTCTAAATGCTATGCCGTCACACATGATCTAAGCTGCCGACGCCCGATTCCGACGCCGCCGGCGAGCGAGCGTCCTCACACTAAAGGCCTGAACAACCACTGTTCCGCATTGGATCTGTCCTCGGACGGACTGCTGGAGTGACGGCCACGTGATTGAACGGACGCCCTCTAGCGTGATGAGAACCGGCGAGTCTCTCTAGGCCACTTTCCAGTACAGCGAATAAGGGCGGCCCTCTCTGATGCTGTTGAACGGAATGAGAGTGACAGAATTCGAGGCGTTGAACGTCAGCGCCGCTGACGTCTTCTGAATCCACTGCTGCGGATTTTCACCCGTGCCGTGTAACTCCGGCGGGATGGGTGGCTTGTACTTCTTGAAATCCGGCCCCATTGGCCCGATAACCAGATTAGCGGGCACTGCCTCATCCGTGAGAACCCCGGCCAGCAGCAGCGGTCCAAAGAGGAGTGCCTGCTGCGCAGAGTCGTCCGGCATTGGCTGCGCTCGCAGCGACATCGGCAGAGTGATCTCTAGGTAATCCCCGCTGCGCCACTGTCGGGCAACCACCAAATAGCTGCCTGGCGTCGCCGAAAACTCCATCGGTTTGCCATTTAGCGACACCGACGGGAACCCGCTTACCCACGCAGGGATTCGGACGTTTAGGGCAAAGTGCTGCGGCGACTCCGTGATCACTTCCAAACGCGTGCGCGGCTCTTGCGGGAACTGATTCGTCTGCCGCAGGCGGAAATGGTGATCGTCCCAACGCAATTCCGACGGAACGAAAAGATTGACGAATACCGCGTCACCGCGCTGGAAGTAAATGCTGTCGGTTAACTTTGAGTACTCCTCTACGCCCGTTCCGTTGCAGCACCAGAAGGAGTCTTCTTCTGTGCCGAAGGTCCGCCAAGATCCGGGAACGACACCGAGGTAATACTGCGTGTGGCCGTTCGCCGTGTCGATCGTGCCGAGGCGGTGGTTGAAGAGTAAATGCTCATAATAGTCGAAATAGCGCGGATCTCCTGACCACTGGTACATGTGTCGCGTGAGCTTCATCATGTTGTAAGCGCAGCAACATTCGTTTGTTGCCGTTCCCTGCTTGAGTTCTTCGGCCAAGCGATTTGGTTCGGTCAGCCACCCTTCGTTGTTGCTGGTGCCCCCGGTAGCATATGTGCGAGTTTCGACCACCTCCTGCCAGAACGTGTCAGCAACATCGTGGAAGCGAGTGTCAGAGGTGAGCTCGTAGCGCCGGGCGGCTCCGATAACCTGAGGAATGTGGGTGTTGCTGTGCAGGCCGCGTAATTGGTCGCGGCGCAAAGCGAGCGGATTAAAAAATCGTTGCTTGGTGAACCGGTCTCCAACCGCGGCGTAACGGTCAGAATCGGTGAGGGCCGCAAGGTTGTACAGGGCTTCGTTCATGCCGCCGAACTCCTCATCGAGCACCATCTGCATGTGCTGTTGTGATAGCTCGGCGGTCCAGGCGTCCACCCAATCGGCCATGCCCTTCGCGACGTCTAAGGCTTGCCGGTTGTCCCCTAACTGATACATGTCGATCATGCCTGCCATGACCTTGTGATAGGTGTAGAACGGTGCCCAGACCTTCTCCCGGCGTTTGAGCCGTTCGAACAGTTCTGTCGGAAACGCGCTCAGGTATCCTCCGCCGAGTTTTTGCTGGCACTTAGCGAGTTCGGTGACGAGGTAATTGCCTTTCTCGCGAAGTTGGGTGTCATTAGTAGCCGCTGACATCAGCGCGCACGCAGAAAGGTAGTGTCCAACGAAGTGCCCGCGCAGCTCGCAATCGGGGCGCTCCCAGCCGCCGAGCGGCTGCGCTGTTGAGGGCAGGCCCGCGTTGCGACGGAATGTGTGCAGCAGCCGGTCTGCTGAAAGACGATGCAGATAGTCCCGATTGGCCTGCTGGGCGTCGTAGAAGGCGCTCGGGAGGAGGCGGACTTGTGCCAGGGGGAATGGTTCGACCTTAATGTGGGCATCCCGACGGGCAAAATTGAGAGCGCCCTCGAACGGCTGGCTCGCCGGGACGGTGCCGGTCTGCTCTTTAGGGGCAGCCGGGTCACCTGGCACGGATGCCTGCGTAATCGGCCGCGACTCGGCCGCCGATGCTGTGATGGCCGCGAGCGGAGAGGAGGCGGTCAGTGCCACGAACTTTCTGCGATTCATCTCGTTCTTGGTCATGGATGAAAAGAGTTTCCACGCCCAGTATAGGCTTTCTTACGGCGCCGATCCGTTCGGTTTGGACTCACCCCATGCACCAAACGTTCAGAGTTTCTTGGTTCGCACCGGGCAGGCCGACCGATTCGCGTCGCGCCGTACCCCCCTTGCAGTGTCCCGCCAAGCCGCGGCTCAGCCGCGTTGCAATCGCGCGGTAGTGCGCATCGATGTACCGAACGAAATCGTAGTAGATACGTGAACCTCGTGCGTGTCCACTGTTCGGCTCCAATTGAGCAGCCGTGCAGCGCGTAAACGACGAGATAGCGCCGTTTCTTTTCCTTCGCATAGCTGGGATACCAGCAATAGCGGCAACACAAACCTTGACAAGGTCATAGCTTTATTGCTCCGCGCCCGGACGTACCTCAAGCACGTTAATCGATAAAGGAGCAAACCGCTGAATTTGATGCAACCCCCAATCGTTGATCTGGCTTTCCGACGGTGTGATCGCGTCGGGCTTACTAATAGAATTCGTCTGAGCCGCCGATGCGCCTTTCAGGGTCCAGAGAGTCGCCGACTGAAACGTGGTGGATGCGCCTTCGGGTTTAATTCTGATTTCTAGCGGCGCGGTGGAAGCGTTTACGATTTTTATGTATAGCGTGCCTGAGCGCGAATTGCGGGTGGCAGAATAAAACACGCGGGGATCGTCACTCTCCAATTTGCCTTTCAGAACCTCATCGCCGATGTGATTACTGAAAAGAACTTGGGCATAGTAACTCGGAGATCCGTAACTGCGAAGTCCGTCATACCCAATCAAGTCGGTCGCCCATTGCATTCCGCCCGGCTCAACATTCACGAACAGCGGCGCATAGCAAGACATGATGATGACGTCGCTATTTCGTTCCAGCCCCGTCATCCAGGCCGCATCGCCCAAGGCAGCATTCATGTCCGGCGTAGGCGTTCCTTCGCGTGTCGCCCATTCGCCGACGAATATCTTTGGCCCGTTGCGATCTGTCTTGTCATACTGACCCGCATTCGCAAACATTTCTTCGGCGCTCCGATAGTAATGTTCGTCCAGGACATCAGGCTTGATTCCGTTGACCTTGGTGGTTGCGATTAACTCAAGGTTCGGATACTTCGCTTTGATTGCTTTGTAGAATTGGGCGAATCTTCCGTCGTAACTCCCGGACTTGTCGAAGAAGTCTTCGTTGCCGATCTCGACATATCGCAGGGGAAACGGTTCGCGATGACCATCCCGCGCGCGCTGACCGCCCCAGGTAGTCGAAGGGGTTCCGGTGACGTACTCAATTTCGTCGAGCGCATCATCCACATACGGCTGCAAAGCCGCTCCGGGATTGACGTGCTCGCCCCGGAGTGAGTATCCCGCATAGACCGCTAACACTGGTTGCATGCGCAAGTCCTCGCACCATTCCAGGAATTCCAGCAAACCGAAACCATCGCTGGACGGATATCCCCAGGGCGAAAGGTGCCCGGGCCGATCCGCTGGATTCCCCAGGGTCTTCTTCCATTCGAAACGTTCTGATATGCGGTTGCCTTCGAGGTAATTACCTCCCGGGAACCGTAGAAAGGTCGGCTTCATGGCCGCCATCTTTTCCATCAGGTCGATACGGGCGCCGTTCGCACGATCGTGGTATGCCGGAGGTTTGAGCGATACGTAGTCGAGCCACACGGTTCCTGGGTGTTGAAAGCTCAGAACAAAGCGATTGGAAGAGGAAACCGGCACGTCCGCTCGGGTGACAAGCTGCAAATCGTTTTCGCGCCAATCTTCTCCAATCGGTTCACTGGTTGCCGTGGCGAGCGTCTGGCCAGTATCGTTGCTGACGATACTGGCGGTAATTGCCCCTACGTCTCGCCCTTTCGCATAGATCGCTGCTTTGTACGTAGTACCGGGCCTGACAGGAATTCCCCAGTAGCCTTCGTTCCCAAGTGCCGCAAGATTGTTTGCGTCTGCGTGCTTAATGTCCACCCGCAGCGATATCTTCCGGTCGGCCAATCGATAGACAGACTTGTCCAATTGAAAGGACAATTGCGCATTGCCGCGCGGCATCAAAAACCAATGCGCCGGCTGATCCCATCCGCTAACAAATTGCGGAGTGCGGATCAACTGCGCATACAATCCGCCTTCGTAGGAAAAGTTAATCTCCTCAGTCATCAAGCCGAAGAGGCTCGGACTTACTTTCCCTTTGGTGCCTTGCATGTCGATGGTCAGAGTGGCGTTGTTCTGACCGAGCAGCAGTATGCTTGCCACTAAGCAGAGAAGGAGGGGTCTCAACATGTTCATTCCGCTCCAATGCTACTTCACAGGTTCCAAAATGCGCTACTGACACCGCGCGGCCGAGGCTCGGAGACTCTTCGCGGACAATCTACCCTTGTCGTTAGCGAAGGGTTTAGGATCCGCTTCACGGTGTAGTCCGGATTGTTGTTGGATGACTGCAATCCGGATACTGGCGACGTCCCCGGCTCGGATTTTGCCAATTGACGAGTCGCCGGCGATACAGGACCTGAGCCAAAATCGCCCGGCGAAGTTACCAACGGCACGGTACCTACATGGGCGTTTTTCGGGACCTTGGCGCGTCAGAGTGCAACGGCGAGATTCCCAGAAGGAATCTTCCTGGGCGTTAGAATTGTGCGAAGGGGATTTCACACCAATCATCGCGCACAGTGCGAGATACGGCGTTCAGATATCTTCTCACTTGTCGCCATGCTCGACATCTCTCTCGCGTTCATTTCTACTCGGTTTGAGAACGGTCATCGACCGGACAAAGGAGTTTGTATGCGTGCGCTGTGTCGCGCTGTCGCACTCGCCTTCGTTGTCCTCCTGATCGGCGGGACTGTCTCCGCCGAACAGAAATCGAAATCTTCCCGCACGGTCCCGGTGGTCACGAAGAACGATGCCACACCCAAAACCGGCGGTGCGTCGACGCGTCCCGGCTGGCGGCTTGTATGGAGCGATGAATTCGAAGGAAAGCGTCTCGATCCCGCGAAGTGGAACGTCGTGGTCCGCGAGCAGAGTAAGCACGACGAGTTGCAGTATTACGTCCGCGACGAAGTGTATATCGAGCACGGCTGTCTCCGGCTGCGCAGCCGTAAGCGTGACTACGGCGGCATGCATTACACCAGCGGCCGCGTGGATACGAGCCACAAGTTCGCGGCGACCTACGGGCGTTTCGAGATTCGCGCAAAACTGCCAGGCGGCAAGGGAATGTGGCCCGCGTACTGGTTGTATCCGCAGAACCGGGACTGGGCCATGGAGCGGCTCATGGCAGAAACTATTGCCGCGGGCAACGAGGCCCTGATTCCAGAAGAACGGCCGTGGTACAGCGAGATCGACATCATGGAATTCCTCGGCCATGAGACGAACGTGATTTACGGCACGCTGCACTACTACACGTTCAAGGGCGAAAAGAAATCAAGCTCCGGCACTTGGCGCGGCGACGATGACTACACCAGGGACTTCCATGTTTATGCGCTGGAATGGGAACCCGACGCAATTCGCTGGTATGTGGACGACAAGCTCATCCACAGAACGGTCACCGGCATCCCGCATACGCCGCATTACCTGATCCTGAACACGGCCGTCGGCGGTCAGTGGCCGGGCAATCCTGATGACACCACCGTCTTCCCGCAATTTCACGATGTCGATTACGTCCGCGTCTACCAGCGGGTTCCGAGTGAATAAACAATGGTGTTGGCCAGTGTGCCTCCGTTCAACGTTCATTTCTAGTTGTTCAAGGAGTGATAACAGCCCTTCTCACGAGTAATGCGCGGTTATCCCGAAACCGGCGTCGAGGAACCAAACTCCCGAAACTCGCCTTACATGGATCTAATCACGGCCGGCAGTTCCGCGGGACAGGTTTAATGATTGATGAGAGTGTACAGGCACCCACCCAAGACTCTCGATATACACTGATGGCTGCCGGAATAGCCCCAAGGCAAGTTCCGAGTTGCCAGTCGCTAAGAGGAG
The DNA here is from genome assembly GCA_963845995.1 of uncultured Acidobacteriaceae bacterium. Classification (GTDB taxonomy): domain Bacteria; phylum Acidobacteriota; class Terriglobia; order Bryobacterales; family Bryobacteraceae; genus Bog-105. The sequence continues at coordinate 13,739 of CAWJUO010000034.1, forward strand.
TTGGGAATCATGAGATTAAACAGACGTCGATTCGTGCAGACGGTTGGGACGAGTTCAACCGGGATGACCCTTGGCGCGTCGCTTGCCGCAGTCCCACAAGATGCCGTGGCGAAGACGGAGGATGAGCAGCTTCTGCATATCGGGGACAACATTGCGGTGGCAGACACGCAATGCGGAAAGGTTAGAGGCTACAGGCTGCGGGGTATCAACTATTTTCTCGGCATGCCATACGGTGCGGATACCTCTGGACCAAACCGGTTCATGCCACCGCAGAAGCCCAAGCCTTGGACCAATGTTTACCCGGCGATCTGGTGGGGTAATTCAGCGCCGCAGAACATGGAGAACCGGTATGAGAACAAATTTGGGTCATTCCGGGATCATTGGAACTACGGGGATGTCAACGAGGACTGTCTTCGGATCAACGTCTTGACGCCTGGGATCAATGACGGCAAAAAAAGGCCGGTGCTGTTTTGGATTCACGGCGGGGGTTACGTGAGTGGGAACGCGATTGAACAGGATGGATATAACGGCGAGAACTTTGCGCGATTTGGGGACGTGGTGTTTTGCTCCATCAATCACCGGCTGGGTCCGCTGGGCTTTTGTAATCTGGCGGGGGTAGGCGGGGAGAAGTTTGCCGCTTCTGGAAACGTGGGCATGCTGGACATAGTGGCCTCCCTGGAGTGGGTGCGGGACAATATCACCAGCTTTGGCGGCGATCCAGGGAACGTGACGATCATTGGGCAATCCGGCGGGGGTGCGAAAGTGTGCACGCTGACGGCGATGCCGGACGCGAAGGGATTGTTTCACAAGTCAGTCGTGCTGAGTGGGGCGTCTCGAAAAGCCGGGGTAAAGACTCAATCCGAGAGCTTGGGGGCTGCAGTAGTTAAAGAGGCCGGACTCACTGCCGACGAGCTGACGAAACTGCAGAACATGCCGTGGGGAGACTTCTATGCAATTGCCACTCGCGCGCAGCGGGCCATGGCCCAGCAAGCAGGCAATGGTGACAGAAGGGCTTTTGGATTTATGCCAGTAGTGGACGGCAAGATTCTGCCTCAGCACCCTTATGACCCAGTGGCGGCACCCACGGCTGCCGACATACCGATGATCATCAGTTCGGTTGAGAATGAGCAATCACCTAGTTGGACCGATTCGTCACTAGAGTCCATCACGCTTGAACAAGTAGTCGAAAAAGTGAAGGTCAGAGCGGGGTTCGGCGCGGGCTTTGGAGACAAAGCCCAGGAAGTAGTTGCGGCTTACGCGAAGGCATTTCCAGACAGGAAGCCAGTGGAAATCTGGTCACTGGTGAGCAGCAACCGGCAAAGCGTTGTGGCCTTAGGGAACGTGAAGTCCCAACAGGCGGCGCCGGTGTACGTCAATTGGTTTACGTGGCAACCGCCTTTGTTCGACAACCGCATGCGGGCCTTCCATACATTAGATATTTGCTTTTGGTTCTACAACACGGATGTGATGCTGACGCACACGGGCGGCGGTCCTCGGCCCAGAGCGCTCTCGACCAAGATGGCCAGCGCCTTGTTGCGGTTCATGAAAACGGGCGATCCCAATGGAGCGGGGCTTCCCAAATGGCCAAAGTACTCGGCGGCCCAGGGTGAAACCATGATCTTCGATGATGAATGCGTGGCTAAAAACGATCCGGACCGGGAGGCTCGAAAAGCGCTGCCCGTGTCGACGTAGAGCGACCCGTTCCCTTTCCGGGTTGCCGACAACTCATCAGGAGGATACGCAGAGGCTGACCGAACTTCTTTCAAATAGAACGCTTAGAGTAAGAGAGTGGCAGTGACGAAAAGGCCCCTTAAGGTTTCGACGCGTCGCGCAATTGATCCTTCCAAGAAGCTTTTTAGGGATAAGGAGGACTGGGCCGCTTGGCTGGATCGGAACCATCGCAAGAGCACCGGGCTTTGGCTTCAGATAGCAAAGAAGGGCTCGAAGCTCCAATCGGTGACGTACGGGGAAGCTCTCGACATCGCACTATGCTACGGCTGGATCGACGGGCAGAAGAGACCGCAGGATCAAGAATTGTGGCTTCAGAGATTTCTGCCGCGTTCAGCGAAAAGCCTATGGTCTAAAATCAACCGGGAGAAAGCAATAACTCTAATTGCCAGTGGAGAGATAAAGCCTGCCGGATTCACCGCGATAGAACAAGCTAAGCAAGCGGGACGGTGGGATACGGCATACGATTCGCCTAGCGGGGCAGTTGTCCCGAGCGATCTTCGGGCCGCTTTGGATGCGAGCCCGAAAGCCAAAGCTTTCTTCGAATCTCTCGATAAAGCAAATCGATACGCTATTCTTTGGCGAATCCAAACAGTCAAGAAAACTGAGACGCGGGTTCGAAAGATAACGCAGTTCATCGGAATGCTCGAGCGGAAAGAAAAGATTCACGGCTGATTGGATTGACATCTATCTCAACAGCTCAGAGTGGAAATTCCGATCACGCCAGGATGACGGGCAATCCGTCAATTAGAGATCGCCCGGAAGTAAGCCGCTGGCGCGGCTCGCTGCGGTGGAGACAATGCGCCAATTCCTTCCCGTCGGCGGCCCTGGTTTAGAGGGGATAATCGGGATCGTGATGTAGGTTCTACTCCTCCGACGGCTCGCTCTGGGCAAATGCAACGCGATGGAACGGCGAAACCGGCATTGACTACCCATAGCTGACCGCGTCCGTCGGAACGGCTCACATGAAACTGTCTTATCGAAAGCGGGGCGGGCTATAGCTGTGCCTGCTCTCGGCTGTACTCGCCGCGCCGCCTCCGATAAGAATCTAGCGTTATACGGCCAACTGAAGCCGGATTAAGTGATTCACGTAAGATCCGCGGCGGCTTTATACGTCATGGACACTCGGCTACTTTCAGGAGAACAGCGGCACGACATGCGGCACCGGTACTCTCGTTATTGAGTTTTTTTGAACTGAGGACGACTCAGCCAATCGCGAACAGTCTGGCTCTGGCGCAGATTTCCGAACTCCATGGAAGGCGGCCCCGGCGCCGCTCCCGCTGACACTGCCTTATTTTCCAAGCGTTGCAGCGCGCATGGCAGACCGGGAACTGTTCCGGGACTCGACAGGCTGGGGATACTCGCATTGGGAGATGAGAAATTGAATTTCGCGACGGGGTTACCAATCGCCGGAGACGCATCACGCAGCGTCAGTGGTGACAATCCCCAACGCCACTCAATCAGCTTCAGGATGGCAGTATGATCGTAAACCGTCGAATCGACTTGGTTGTTGCCGCGTGTAAATGGCGAGGCGATCACGGCCGGTATCCGAAAGCCGAGCAGCGCGGCCCCATTCACCAGATTCGTGTCCAGGCTATTTGGCGCGATTACGCGGGGTGGAGAAACGTGATCGAAGAAGCCGCCCCATTCGTCGAAAGTGACAATCATCACCGTGCTGGACCACTTCGGTCCACGCGTGACTGCGTGGAACACTTGCGATAGAAACGCTTCGCCGTTACGAATGTCGGAATGCGGGTGGTCGTCATTTCCGAGGCCGTCATCGGACTCTGTAAATTTCGGATCTAGGAACGAAACTGCCGGCAAATTGCCGGAAGCGACGTCAGAGAGAAAATCGTCGAAATCCGCCGAAACTGTTAGATATTTCAGACCCCACAATGAAAGAAAAGGGACGTTTCCGAAATAGTAGCGATGGGAGATTCCGGCCTTTGAGAGCGTATCGAAGATGGTCGGCAGTTCACTTATCGCTAACGTGTTTGAGAGCCGATCCGTTTGTGCCGCCCACAGGAACATCCGGTTCGGGAAAGTCTCAGCCAGTATAGGGGCAAACCAGTGGTCACACGTCGTGTACGCCTGGGCGAGCGCCGAGAGAAACGGAAGCTCCGCCGTGCTGTAGTAGCCGATGCTGTAGATGTCATTCCCCGGGACTCGCAAGAACCCATCCATCCGTCCGTTGTCATACGCGGTGAGGTTCGGGGTGCCATAAGAGTTGTTCGGTACATTATGACCGCATCCGGTGTAATCGGTGTCTAGCGAATACACTGCGTGGGACGCTCCTGATGTGTCCGCATACCTGAGCCCAGTGGGTATTCCGTCAGCGCGGGGAAGCCAACCGAGAAAATGATCGAAGCTCCGGTTTTCCATCACGACGACGACCACATGCTCGATGCCAGAGTTCAAGGGGCTCACATTTGTGGGATTTGGGAGCGCACCAGGCGGTGGCGCCGGATGTGGAGGGACACGCGCGACGCATCCAGCCGTCATGCCGACCGCTCCCAGTCCGGTCGTCAAAAGGGTTTGCGTGAAGCGACGGCGGTTCATCGGATGCGGGAGTCTCCCGTTCAGCGAACCAAGTATACACTTCCTTGCAGACAGCCACACGCTATCCGACGTTAAATTTCAAAATCCTACGCCTCCTCAATGCCCTCTAGGGTGAATTTGCCTGTGGCATCGACCGCTACGAGGTTGCGTACTCGGCACCGGTGCTTGGAAACTCTAATCAATACATCGCGGGTGTCATACGGGTGTCATAAGCGACGACTAAGGCGGTTGAAGCGGCGAAAGCAGCTAGGAATCCTCTTTATCTTCAGATATTTGCGCCTCTATTCGTGCCTTACAGGCAGGAGGTCCACGGTTCGATCCCGTGACCGCCCACCATAAGATTCATAGACTTACCGGAGGAGATGAGACACCTAACCACCGGCCAGGCCTCGACACAGTCACGGAAGTCCGCAAGTGCTTCCGCTATCGCAAAGATATTTTGGTCTAAGTCTGAACCGCGTCTCTTAACACGTGGTTGCTACTACTCTAAATTGTGGCAAGTATGGCAATCTGTATTGGCCGCCTTTGCACGATGGCAGCTTAAGCAGCCGCCCATACTCAAATCAGTTTCACGCCAAAGATAATCCCGCGTCGCGACTGGCCCATGACACGTTTCGCATTTCGCGCCCGCATCCAAGTGAGTCTTGTGGCTGAATTCCACAAAGCCCGGAATTTCATAGATGCGAACCCACGGGACCGGCTGCTTCTCATCGACATACGCCTTCAGATCCTTGATAGCGGCGCTATTTGAGTCGATCTGTGTATGGCAGGCCATGCAGCTTTTCCCTGTGGGGATCGACACTACTTCGCCGGAAGGCGCGAGTTTGTGGCAGTCATTGCACTTCAGGTGAGCCGTGTCCGTATGTTGTTTATGACTGAACGGAATTGGTTGCCCGGCCGGAGTGGTTTCTACTGCCATCAGCGGGACTGAAGACAAAAGCAATAACATCGAAACGGCAAACGTTCGCATCAGATATCGCCTCTGCGCATCTGTTCCGCCAGATAGTCGGAAGCGCGCATGGAGAGGGCACAGATGGTCAGCGTTGGATTTTGTGACCCGCCCGACACGAACGAGCTCCCATCAATCACAAACAAATTTTTGATATCGTGCGTCTGATTCCATTTGTTCAAGACGGATGTCTTCGGATTCTCGCCCATACGGCACGTTCCAAGCTCGTGAATGCTTTCTCCTGGCGGCACCATTTGCCAGTGTTTCGCGAGGACCTCAAATCCCGCATCGTGGCAAAGTTCTTCCGCGACGTGCATGGCGTCTCTGGCCATCTCGAACTCGTTCTCCGTATACTTCGCGCGGATATGAAGAGCCGGAATACCCCATTCGTCCACGACCGATTTATCGATCTCAACGAAATTTTCATGGCGGGGCAGCACTTCGCCCATCGCCGTCAGAGCAAACGAAGATCCACGCAAATCGGACAGGCTCTTCAGTAGTTCCGCGCCGTATTGCGGCAGATATTCCGGATGCGGAGTGCCGCCGCTTCCCCAATCCATCGAATAGCCTCGAATGAAGTTCTTCTCGCGGGCCGTGAGATTCCGGAAGCGGGGAACGTATCCATCTCCGCCCATCAATCCCGGAGCGCGGATTCCCTCCACGAGCCTCAGGCACAACGCAACTAACCACATCTTTCACATAGAACTGATCGAACAGATAATGGCCCAGCACTCCACTCGAATTCGCAAGCCCCGAATTAAGTAGAAGACGAGTGCTCTCGAGACAAGACGCACCAACCATCACAATCCGTGCCTTGGCATGGAACTCTTGTTTACTGCGGCGGTCAATAAAGATTGCGCCGTTGGCGAGGCCTGTATTGCGATCCGTCGTGATTTGCCGGACCACGGCGTTCGAGACAATCTGCAGCTTGCCCGTCTCGAGCGCATCCGGCAGCATCCTATTCACTGAACTTGCCAACTGCCCCGTTGCAACCCGCTCCTTGGTCGTCGCTATCCCGCGCCTCTTCGCGGCTTGAATAAAGCGCTGCGACGCTTCCGAATCCCGCGAGTTGTCCGGAATAAATATCCCGTCTGGAAGCTGAGGCAGTCCTTCTTTCCGCCCCGTCACTCGCAGCATCGGTTCGGCCTGATCGTAGTACGGCGCCAGATCTTTGTACTCGATAGGCCAGTTCTCACCAAACCCGTCGTGGTCCTTACATTTGAATTCGTAGTTACTCAGCCGCCAACTGGCGCGTCCCCAAAACAGTGTCTTTCCGCCAATCAGCCGTACTCGCACCCAATAGTACGGGTCGTCCTCCGGATACGTATACGGGTTCTGCTTTTCGTCGGCCCAAACGTTCTCCGTGTACTCGTCCGCTTGCGTCACGTGCGGGAAACGGCCCGGCTTCCCGAACCCGTGGTACGGGAGCGTGTAAACTTTCTTCAACTCACGATCACGCGTAAAGTCCACAGCAGGCCCGGCGTCGAGCATCAGACAGTGAATTCCCTTACGCGTAAGTTGCCGCGCAGCCGTCCCGCCCGAAGCGCCTGAGCCGATGATAAGGACGTCGTAAGTGCGATGCAGCATATATCAGTTGATCGGATACCAGTAGAAGCGCGACGCATTCCGCGCACGTCTCGTCTGAGACACCGCATCGATATAGGGCCGCGAGTTTACGGTCGCACGCAAGAAATCTTCTTTCGCCGCGAGAAGAAAAGCGCGGAGATCGTCTTTGCCGGCGCTTCCATAAGTCCAGGGTTCGCGAAGCGGCGCGAGAAGCGTATCCGCTTCCGAAGACGTGGTGAGAGCGAACGCCTTCCCGAACTTTTCCTGTGATTGATGATTCAGGGTATCGAGACCGTCCTTGTACAAAGAGATCCGGGATCTCGGTGAGCAGCCAACCAGGAAATCCAGGAACTCGGCCGCGCCAGCTTCCGTCGCACCGGGTTTCCCGTCCCAAGCAGGTGCCATCAGTTCGCCGAGTCTCGACAGCGCCGCTGACTGATCGGCGTTGAATGTCCTTGTCACGGTGCCCGCAGTCTCGTCGGCGGGAGTGACGGGCGTGTTGGGAGTCTCGCTGATGCCGGGTGGAACCAGCGTCGGTCCAGCCGGAAGACCCTTATCCCGGGCGGCTGTCAGGTCGTTTTGCAATGCGCTCGCAGGCAGAGCGGCTATGGCAGGAAGTGCGGCGATGGAGCGAAGAAGAGAGCGGCGCTTCATAGATCTAGTGGATATTCTCCCAGTCGAATTCAAACTTCCGTACAGCAAGTTTGTGGGTCGTCGCATACTGATTTCTGCTCGCGACCGTGCCTTTCACCCACTCGCCCAGCGGGTACAACAGTTCGCGGTAAACGAGATAACTCATATCGATGGTGCGGCCGGGTTGATGGTCTTTTACGTCGTCAACTTCATTCAGATAAGTTCGGCCATTCGCTTCGGCGACCCGCGGAAACCAGCTCTTATCCCAAGTTGCGGTGGCATCCTGCAGGGCTTCATTGCGGCCGCGGCGGATCTCTTGAGCTAAGTCGAGTGCGTGATCCAGCGACTCCAATGCTTTCGCCGCTTCCGTTTTCCCGGCGGCCGTTTCCGCCTGTTGCAACGAATCTGAGATTTGCCCCAAGTTCTGAATCATAGCCAAATTTTGACGATAGAGGCGAGCAATCGATAGATAAACCGTCAGGTTATAACGATTCAATTGAACGCTTTGAATATTTGCGTGTAGAAGGTCGAGCAGAGTGTCGTTCTGCCCGAGAAACTTACTCACGAGGTCAAGGCGTTTCTGATTTTCCGCACGCCAGTTCCCGCTCCAAACGAAGCAGGTCCGGCGAAGGGACGGGAAGGGGCGGCAAGTATTGATCGCGCGCGGGCCTCGGCGGGGTGAACTGAGTTGAAGAATCGCCCCAGATCGGCTTGCGAGCCGCGGACGGCCCTGTTTCCCAACTGCTTTCCCAGAACTGAGCGCCTTCACTCATGAGTTGATATAGCCTGCCCATGCTCGACGACTCCCGTCCATAAAATAGCGAGTAGAACGAGCTCTGCAGTTCTTGTGAGTTCGTGAAATGCGTATTCCAACCGGCCGCCGGACCCGTTGCATATCCCATCCAAAACGTTTCCGGATGAAGGCCCGCGTCAGCCCATCCAGCGATAAACACGCCCAGCAGATCAGTTTGATTCACGGACGCGGAATTGGACGAAATACTATCCACCATGTCCTGCACCCTGCCTTTGCCGGAAGACGAGACATAATACTGCGGAAACAGTTGCTCCTCGCCTTCTGTATAGGTGTAAACCATCTGCCGGATGCCATGCGCTCGAAAGACAGGATCGAACTGGGGTCCGTAAACTTCGCCATTAACGACGTAGTTTGGCAGCGAATTGATGTCATCCGGCTTCATAGGATACTCGCCCCAGAAGATCACAGTTCGTCCGCGATCATGCAGATACCCTGCAGCCTTGGTGACGAACTCAGCGAGCACCTTGCCCACGCTCCCTAGTTGCTTGGCCCGATCCGCTTCCTGGCACTGCGAATTGTCAGCCAGACCCACGTAGTAGGGCTCATCCGTCGATAACACGAAGTATTTGCCGCCCTTGTTGGCTGCGAGTAGATCGTCGAACATTCCTTCTAAGAGTTGATAGGTCTTCGGATTGGTCGAACAAAATTCATAGTTGTTGTCCGGGTACTCCCGTAAGCTCGCGTATTCTGGATGCTTCAGGATGAAAGAATCATGCGCGGGCCCATCCAGATAAGGAATCAGTTGCACATGGTATTTCAGCGCGTAATCGGTGAGTTCCTGTAATTCGGAAGGGCTCAAAGCGTAGGGCTCTACAATCGGCTCCGCATGGCGATACTGGAAGTGGCCTTCCAGTTTAAGAGCGAAACCGTTGATTTTGTAAAACGATGCCTGACGAACGGCCGCTTTTAGAACGTCGAGGTGCTCCAGGTGGTGTGCGTCGTCCCAATAGATCACGCGGAGCGGCAGATCTGGCCAGTCTTCAATCTTCGCTTCCGGCAGCCATAGCCTCCCAGACTGCCGCTTCAGTAACTGGACGAAAGTTTGGACTCCGTAAAACAGCCCCGTCGCAGTGTTACCCGTAATCGTGATGTCACCAGGAGCAATCGTGAGCCGGTAGGCTTGTTCGGCAGTTGCCCCGTCAGCCGCAACGCTTGCCGGCTTCACGATCAGATGGATTACCCCGGTTGGTACAGGAGATGCGCGGAGCACCAGGTGAAAGCGCTCCGCCATTAGCTGGTTTAGCTCCTCAACGGCGATGTCGCCCTTTACTCCCGCTCCAAGTTCCAGCCTCCAGCCTTCAGTAAACTCGAAGTCTTTCGCTCCCAGGTTCACTCTCTGCGGAGTCGGCAGCACGGTGTATCCTCTGCTAAAAAGCGGTGAGATGGTTTCGCCGGATGCAAAAGCCGCTAAGCCCGGATAAACACAGCAGAATCAGTAGCAACAATTTCATCAGCTATTCCGCCGCTAAGATCACTGCCTGATTTCTTACCTGAGGCCCGGCCCTTATGGTGAATGTGCGATCTCGCGTTGCCGCGTCGAATTGCTCCGCGTGCTCCCGGCGCACTCCGTTCTCGAGCCATACTTGCGTCAGCTTGATCACACCTGCGGGCGGTGGCTCCTTGGCGTAAACCGCCAGGCGGATCTTATCCAGCGCGGGTCCCGAACTTTGAAATTTTACATAGACGCGCTTCGTATCAGCGGGTAAATCGCCAACATGCTGGAAAACCTCGGGCCACAATAAAAGTCTGCTGATCTCGTCCCCATCGCGCCACTGCAGTGTCTGCGGGTAATGCCAGAGCCTCCGGAAAGGACCATCGGGTGAGAGCGACCATTCAACCGATGCCTCCCCGCTTGCACTATTTATTCCCACGTGACGTGTCTCGGCCGTAAGCTTGTCCGGCGCAAGACCATCGCGCAAGTCCAGAAATCGAGCGCCCGCGTCGAAGCCCGCCAAAGAACGGCCATTCGCCTCAAGCACGTACACCGCCTCACCTGTTTTGCCAGCTGCAGGGAGAAGAAACGCCTGACCGTTTTGATTTACGACGTGGAAATTGCGCGCGGGGGATCGATCGAGCGGCGCAGCAACCGCGATCCTCTCAACCGGAGCCGCCGCTGAGTATACAAACTGATTCTCGCCACTTTCAACCGCCGGGAGCGCGCGCGGGTTCAGCTGAATTCGCGACACCAGGCGCAGCGAGTTTATGTGTGCCGCAGCCCCTGTTTTCGTAATGCGCACTTGATAACCATACGAGCCGCTGACCGCCGTGAGTCTCCCGTGCGCGCTCTTCACCAGTACGGCTGGTTCCATAGACAAATCACCCTGGCGCGGCCCTTTCAGCTCCCCTCCAAGCGTCCAGTTCCGTCCGCCATCGATTGATGTCTCAACACGCAGCGAGGAGTTCTCCGGCAACTCGGCGTTGATAAGAAACCGGGCATCTATGATCACGTACGGGCTGGGCATGTCGATGACCAGGACGCGTCCATCCGCAACCAAAGGCGGCGTGTACTCAATCCTGCCGGTCGCCCAACTGCGGCTGTCTTTTTGGCTGCGCGGTCCGTCGGCCGTACGAATGTGATATTCAGCAAACTCCTGCGGAAACTCCGTCCAATGCTTGCCGTCGAATTTATACGGAAGATAGAAAAGACCTGGTTGCTCAGGCGCAAAGAAGCGGATCAATTTTTCGCCTGGACGAAGCACAAAATCCATGCTGTGCCCAGTTGAATAGCGTGTGTACGGGTAGAGATAATTGTCGTCCGCCGTAGTAAACAATCGGGCCAAATCGCCCATCGCCTGCGCTCTGACGTCCGCCGGATACCAGGGAGCATCGACAACACCCGGCTTCACCTCACCCGGGCCCGCAAGCTTTCCCAGAATAATGTTGCCGTCGCGTTCCAGGTCCCGCACCGAAACGACGCGTTTACCACGGAATGAACCACCGCCTGCCACGTTGTAGCCCATCATGTCCGAATCGAAGTAGTGATAAGACCCGTCATAGAACACTTCCGCCACTGTATGACCCGTCAGGAACCAACACCGCGCATCATCGAAGCCGCCCGCTTCGAAAACGGCTTCGAGCAGCGGCGCAATGTGATAGCAAAGCCCGAACCCATAGCTGTTGAGCAGCTTCATTGGATCCAGCACTTCACCGGCTGGCTCTTCATAGGTCCACCCGGCGATGTGATACCAAAAGCCCGGTTTGACGAAGCGCCCGTCCGTAAGAAAGAAACGCCAAATTGCTTCCGCCTTTTCACGCGGAGTGTGCGCGCCCGCTTCAGCATAGATACCCACGGCAAACTTCTTCAAGTCCGTGGAATCAGGTTGACCTTGCCGCAGCAATTTCGGTGAGTAAACCTGTGCGCTCGCCGTCACCGCGATGACCAACAACCAAAGCAGCCTGAGATTTCTGATCAACACGCGCCGCACCACTCCGCAACAAATAGAAGCAGCGTCTTGGCCGCCGAGACCATGGAATCGATCTCAACGTATTCATCGGCCGCATGTGTGTTGCCCCCTTTCGGACCCCACAGAGCGGCGGGGATTCCAAAACCCTGATGAAAAATGAACAGATCGCACGGGCCTTCGATTCCGGCCACGACGGGCGGCACGCCCAAAACCGTTTCCGCGCATTCCGCGAGTTTCTGAACCAGCGGCTCCGAACGGGAGATCGCCGACCCCGGCAGCCAGCGCAGCGGAAAAGCGACCTCGGGCATCACTGGATAAATATCCGGGGCGCTTGCAACCAGTTCGTTCAGCCAATCGAAAAACTCCCGCTCTACGTCTTCTTGAATCTCACCCGGCATCAATTGCCAGTAAAGTTCCACCTGAGCGGTTTCAGGGACCGTCATCGGTTCCCCATATCCCCATGGAGAAGTAAATATCTTCATCACGGACACCGGTACCGGATCGGCATGACCCGCGTACATCTCATGCACTCGCACTCCCGCGTTGCGACGCGAGGTAAACGTAGGCAAGTGACAAAGAAAGCGAGTCAGTTGCGGAGTGATACCAGCCGGAAAGCGTCCATTCTGGAGAATGCCGCCGGTGCCTGCGCGAAACGTGATGTGCGCCGTCCTGCCGCCCGCGCTGTGCCGGGCAAATCCGTAATGACGAGGGCTCCGCGAGAATGGCCGCATCCGCGTTATAGCCACGTAGCCGGCCCGCCAGAGTGCCGTTTGAGCCGCCAAACTCCTCGTCCACCACCGTTTCAAAAAGCAGGTCTCCGCTGAGCGGGAGTGCAAGCTCCGTTACACATTCCATGACAAACAGATTGATTGCCACGCCCGCCTTCATGTCGTTTGAGCCGCGTCCGAAAATTCGATTTCCGTCCACTTCTCCGCCGAAGGGGTCGCGCGTCCAGTCCTGCGTCCCGCGAGGAACAGTGTCGATATGGCCGGACAGGAGCAACGATCTCCCACCACCGCTACCCTTGCGGCGCGCTCCAAGATTGGGGCGGTCGGTATAATTGCGTCCGGGAAAATACAGTGGATGCGTCGCTAGCCCGGAGACTTCGCTGAGAGAATACAGGTCCGGTTGCAGCCCGCATGCCGCTAACTTTTGTGCGATCCAGGTCTGACAAGCCCCTTCCGAACCTCGCGGAGGGATGTTTTCGGAAGGTATCCGGATCAGCTCCCGGGTAATCTCGACTAAACGGTCCTGCCGCCGCTCTACATAATCGGCGAGCGTACGTTGCAGTTCGAGAGATGTATTCATGATCGCAACGGACTTTATTGTCTCTTGCAAGTAAGTCTAGACCACTGTTTTGCACTTCGTCAATGAGTTCAGTCGTCAGCGCCGCCTGGAAGCGTATCATGAACGTTATCGATTGTGGTTCACAATAACTACGTCCTGATCGTTTTGGATAGCTGCCGCTACGACGCCTTCCTGAAAGCTCGTCCAAAAACGATGCGTAAGCTGGGCTCTTTAGAACGGCGTTGGGCTTACGCCTCCTGGACCGCCCCCTCGCACTTCAACCTGCTCATGGGCCTGATGCCGCACACCAGCCCGCGCGGAATTTTCGCGTCCGATTACTACCAGCGCGATTTTCTCAAATTCAACCAGAGGCTCGGCGCCGAAGGACTGGAGTTCAAGAAATTCGTTCCCCGCCTGTATCTACCCATTCTGCTCCAGAATCTTGGGTACAAAACACATGCCATGGTCTCGCTGCCCGTACTGAATCCGCTCACCATCCTGAATAGCGGCTTTGACACATACAAGCTGATGGACCGCCACAACGATATGCGCGCCATGCTCCGCGAACTGAAGTTCAACGGCGATCAACCCTCGTTCTATCTGCTGAATGTGGGCGAGACCCACTATCCCTATGCCCTTCCAGGCGAACCTCCGGAAGAGTGGCCGCGTGTCAGCGGCGTTCACGGCGTCTTCAAGCATCTTGACGATCACGTCGTCGGTGGAAAACTTCGCCGGAGCCGCGCCAAGACCTTCAACGAGGCCAAGCTGCTAGCCCTAAGACACCGGCAGATCGATGCCGTGAAGTATCTCGACACCGTGATAGAAGAACTTTTCGATCTCCTGCCTCGAAACACCTATGTCACAATCACCTCCGATCACGGTGAGCTGTTCGGCGAGGACGGCTACTTCGGCCATGGCCCGATTCAGCACGAGAAGGTTCTGGAAGTGCCTTTTCTAGAGGGCAAACTGCGATGATATCCCATTGCTCATTCGTATTTGCTTACATCGGTCCAGGCGCCGGGTTCGCTTTTCTCGGTTCGTTTCTAACCGTCGTTCTCTCTTTGTTCGCGAGTCTAATTGCGCTTCTAGTGTGGCCGTTCCGGATGCTATGGCTGGCTCTGCGGCGGCAAGGTAGATTTGGCAAAGCTCGGGTGAAGAAGGTCATCTTCCTCGGACTTGATGGACTTGATCCGAACCTGACCGAAAAATGGATGGCGGAAGGAAAACTTCCCAATCTCAGCCGCTTACGCGAGCAGGGGACTTATCGCCGCCTCCGAACCACTTTCCCCCCGTTGTCTCCGGTTGCCTGGTCAACTTTCGCGACAGGAGTGAACCCCGGCCGCCACAACATATTCGATTTTCTGAATCGTGATCTGCGGACCTACGCGCCCGAACTCTCATCCGCGAAGGTTCGGCCGCCAGCGCGTTTTCTAAGAATAGGCAGATGGTCGATTCCCCTCTCGCGCCCGTCCGTCGAGCTCCGCCGCAAAAGCGAGCCCTTCTGGAAAATCCTCGGCCGCAACGCCATCTCAAGCACCATCCTCCGCGTGCCCATCACCTTCCCGCCCGAATCGTTCAAAGGCCGTCTGCTATCGGCCATGTCAACGCCCGATCTCCGGGGAACTCAAGGCACTTTCTCCCTGTTCTCAACCCGCCCCAAAACCGTGACTTGCGAAGGCGGCGTTCACCTTCCACTCGTTGCTGCCGGAGCTGCTCTTGAAGGCGCCCTGCAAGGGCCCGAACGGCTGACTGTTAAGTTCCTGCTAAGAGCTGGAGAGAGTACTAACACCAGAACACTCGAAATTCAGGGCCAAACGCTAACCCTTACCGTGGGCGAATACACACCCTGGATCCGTCTGCGCTTCTCGAACGGGATCTTGTCTAAAGTTCGCGGCATCGTCCGCTTCTTGTTGACCGAGGCCGGTCCAGAAGTCTCCATTTACGTCACGCCCGTCGAAATCGACCCGGACAGTCCCGCGTTGCCCATCAGTCATCCCAGTTACTATGCTGTTTATTTAGCGAAGCTGCTGGGCTCGTTCGCGACCCTCGGTATGGCCGAGGACACTTGGGCTCTGAACGAAGGAGCTATCTCCGAGACCGGTTTCTTGCAGCAAGCAAAATTGATTCAGCGGGAACGGGAGGCCATGTATTTCAGCGCGCTCGAACGCACCCGCCGCGGCGTCGTCGCCTGTGTTTTCGACACTCCCGACCGCGTGCAGCACATGTTCTACCGCTACATCGATCCCGCCCGCATGGATCGCCACGAATCACCGCACACAGGCGCGATCGAGGAGATGTACCGCGACATGGACCGCATCGTAGGCCGCACGCTCACTCACGTCGATTCCGGCACCGCTCTTTTTGTTCTATCCGACCACGGCTTCTCCTCGTTCCGGCGCGGCGTCAACCTGAACACCTGGCTCTATCGCAACGGCTATCTCGGTCTCCTGCCCGGCCTGACAGAGAGTGGCGATTATTTCGATGGCATTGATTGGGCCAACACCCGCGCCTATACATTTGGGCTCAGTGGTTTGTATCTCAACCTCCGTGGGCGTGAGGCGCAGGGCATTGTCTCTCCTGAGGAAGCCACCGCGCTTAAGGCGGAACTCCTCACCAAACTCAGTGGCCTAACGGACGAAGAAACCGGTGAAGTCGCCATTCGGGACGTCTACGATTCCAAGGCGATATACAACGGTCCTTACACGGGTCCGCGCCTGACCTCATCGCTGGCTACGCGCCCGGCTACCGTGCCTCCTGGAGCGCCGCCGTCGGTAAGGTGAGTGCCGCTGTCTTCGAAGACAACACCAAATGCTGGAGCGGAGATCACTGTATTGATCCGAGCGCTGTCCCGGGCGTCTTATTTGTAAACCGGACGTTTGCCGACGATGCTCCGGGTATCGACAACCCGGGTATCGAAGATATGGCGCCCACCGTCCTGCGCCTCTTCGGAGTCGAAGTCCCCCGCTGGATGGAGGGCTATGCGCTCATACCCACATGACCCCCACATGACACAATGCGCTCAACCGTAAATGTAAAACTCAGCAAGCCGCTCTGCGATCGCGCCCGGGTTCTCGTCGAAAAGGTCGGCTACAGTTCGCTCGAAGAGTTCATCGAGCACGCCATGGAAAAAGACTTGGTGCGCCTTGAGGAAACTGAATCCAAGGAAGACCTGATCGACAAACTGAAAGGTCTCGGCTACCTCAAGTGAATGAGGTTGACTTAGGCGCCAAAGCATTTTGGTTGTTGATGGGCGCTGGCGTGCTCTCGGGCATCGCCTCCTTCTCGGCTTTTCGCCGCTGGTCCGACACTACAAAGCTCCGGCTTACCGTGAATCACATCGTGGCTCACCTCTTCGAACTGCGGTTGTTCGCCGATGAACCCGCCCTCCTCCTGCGTGCTCAGCGCGATTTGATTGCTGCAAACGGCAAATTGCTCCGTCAGGTCGCCGCCCCTTCTCTGCTTTTAGTTTTGCCCTTCTCCGTCCTCCTTGTTACGCTCGATGCTTTTTGCGGACGGGCGCCGTTGCGGCCGGGACAACCCGCGGTTGTCACTTTGGAGTGTGGAACGTCTTTACCCCAGACGCAACTCGCAGCTCCCGCCGGGATCCAAGTCGAAACGTTACCCGTGCGTGTTCTCCGCTCCTCCCAAATCAGTTGGCGGATACGGCCTCTTCAGGCAGTGGATGGAGAATTACAAGTCCAGCTAAACGGCCGCGTGATAACGAAAAGCATTTCTTCCACTCCCGGTCTCCAATGGCTCTCCGCCAGCCGCGCAGGTTCAATCGCGGCGTTCCTGCTTCATCCACTTGAACCGCCGTACTCCGGCTCCGCGGTGCATTCCATTTCTGTGCGTTACCCCTCCGCCACCGTATTCAACCTGAACTGGCTCGTATGGTTCCTGGCGGGCTCTCTTATCGGGGCTGGCTTCCTTGCAATACTAAACTAACCCTATGGTCAAATCGGCCGCCGCGTCGAAACGAGTTCTTCGCCCACCCGAAGTCCGTGGAGCCAACCGGGCCGCCGTACTGAGCCTGCTTCAACAAAACGACTACATGTCGCGCGCGGATGTCGCACGGCAGAGCGGGCTCTCCGAAGGCGCTATCTCCCGTATCGTAACTGGCTTGATAGACGACCGCCTCATCCGCGAAGATGGTGCCGAAAATTCGACCGGTGGGCGTCCCGGCCGTCGTTTGGCCCTGGAGCGGCGGCGTCTCATCTTTGGCGCCGAAATCCAGAACTGGGAAACGCGTTGCGCCGTGAGCACTATGAACGGACACATCGTCGAAACGCGCCGTTTCCGGACCCGTCCCACTGCCGAGGAGACGTTGGCCGACATAAGCGCCGAATTCACCTCCTTCCGCAAAAAGCTTGGACCGGACCGTCTGCCCGGAATCGGAGTTTGCGCCCGCGGCATCGTCAACAGCGATACCGGCGTGCTTGTTCTCGGCGGCCGCGCGGACTGGCATCACATCCCCATTCGGGAAATACTTGAAACCCGTCTGCGCGAGCCGGTCTTTGTCGAAAACAACGTCCGGGCCGCTGCCCTCGCCGAGTACACCTATGGTCCCGCCGAGATCACTGGCCGCCACTGTTTCGTCTTCGTGAAAATGGATGAAGGCGTCGGCATGGGCGTCTTGTTCGATGGAAAGTTGTATCACGGCCCTCACATGGCTGCAGGCGAATTTGGCCAGATGGTGATTGAGACCGCAACTGGCGAAGAGCGCCACGACCGGCCCGGCTGCATTGAGCGCCTCATTTCAAATGCCGCCATTTGCGATCGCTATGCGGCACTTACTGGAGCATGGCGTCAGCCTAGTACTGGAGACACGTCGGCGCGTGTGCGCCGCATTGCGGAGTGGGCGATCGGCGGAGATACCTCGGCCCGCCAGACCGTTGAAGAGACCGCCCGCTATTTAGGTGTTGGAATATCGAATCTTATTTGGGGACTCGACGCCGATACCGTCGTCATCGACGCCACCATCACAGAAGCATGGGGCCTGGTCGAACCGGTGCTCCGCCGTCAACTTCCCGACAATAACGAGTTGTGGGGATCGCGCAATCTCCGCGTACGGCCCTCCGTATTTGGCGGCGAAGCGGCCCTCATCGGTGCGGCCTCTTTGCCGCTGAGCAAGATTTTCGCCGGCAATTCCCCCGTTCACCTCGCCTACCGAACCGCAAAATGAGCCAGCCGCCAGCCGGGTTACGCCGGGTCCTCACCAGGCGCGACCTCATCCTTTACGGTCTCGTCATCCTCACGCCCACCGCGCCTTATCCTGTCTACGGCATCGTACAGCAGGTCTCACATGGACATGCGGCGCTCGCGTATCTCGTCGCCATGATCGCCATGCTGTTCACCGCCGCCAGTTACGGCAAAATGTCCAGCGCCTTTCCGTCCGCCGGTTCGACTTACACCTATGCGCGGCTGGCGCTCAATGAGCACGTCGGCTTTCTTGCCGGGTGGGCCATGATTCTCGACTATTTTCTAATCCCACTTGAGAGCATCATTTACGCAGCCCTCACCGCTCACCGGTTATTCCCCTCTGTTTCTTACAGCGTGTGGGCGGTAGTGTTCACAGTAGCTCTGACGCTCGTCAACATCCCCGGCATTCGTGTAACGGCTCGGGCCAGCGAAGTCCTGATGGCGATCATGACCGTCTGCGCAGTCGCCTTTGTCGTTCTCGCCGCGCGTTACATTATCGCCGCGCACGGGGTTGCGGCAATATTCGATCGTAGCGCGCTATTTCGTCCAGAAACCTTTTCCGTCCGGCCGTTGATGTTAGGAGCGGGCGTGGCAGCCTTGTCCTATATCGGTTTCGATGCCATTTCGACGCTCGCCGAAGACACCGTCAATCCGAAACGCGATATCGGTTTTGCTACCGTGCTCGTCTGTATTCTGCAGGCCGTCATCTGTTTCATCACGGTTTATCTCGCAGCCATTGTCTGGCCGGATTATCACAGCTATCCCGAAGCTGAAACCGTCATTCTCGATATTGGCCGCAGAATCGGAGGAGCGTGGATGTTCGGCAGCTTAACTTTCGTGCTGCTCATCGCCGGTCTTGCCAGCGGATTGACCGGCCAGGCCGGGGCCTCCCGTTTGCTTTACGGTATGGGACGCGACGGCGTTCTCTCCCGCCGCATCTTCGCCTACATCGATCTGCGCTTCTCTACTCCCACCCGCGGTATTTACTTGATGGGAGCCGTCTCGCTCATCGGCGTTCTTTTCCTGCGCTTCGAAATCGCCGTCGAGTTACTCAACTTCGGAGCATTCGCGGGGTTCATCTTAGTGAATCTCAGTGTCATCCGCCATTTCTATATCCGTCTCAACCGCAGGCGTGGCATCGAACTATTCACCAACCTGATTTCGCCCGCCCTGGGAGCCGCCGTTTGCCTCTATCTCTGGGTCAGCCTCAGTGAAAAAGCGAAAATCGCCGGCTTCATTTGGCTGGCCGTCGGCGCTCCCTATTTGGCCATCATCACGCGAGGATTTCGCCTCAAGCCGAAGTCACTCGGCTCTCTTTCGGAGCCATGAACGTAAACGCTGTCGTACACAAAGTGCAGATCCAAACATGAAGATCGCGCTCTTTCTGCTTTGCCTGACGGCGACCGCTTTCGGCAGACCCGCTCTCCCTCAACAGCCGCAATCCTCACTACTTCGAATACCAGCACAAGCCCACCGTTCTGGTGACCTCCGGAGAACATTACGGCGCGGTGATCAACCAGGACTTCGACTACGTCCGCTACCTGGATGAGCTAGCCCGCGATCACTTGAACCTCACGCGCGTTTGGAGCGGCAGTTATCGGGGAGTGCCGGTAACTTCAACATCTCTAACAATACGCTGGCTCCTGCGGCTGCCCGGTTTGCTCGCCGTGGATGCGGTCCGAAACGCCGGGCGCTCTCGACGGCGGCAACCGCTTCGATCTGAATAGCTGGAACCCGGTTCCTTCGCGCGCCTCCATGATTTCCTCGCCGCAGCTTCACGCCGAGGCATCGTGGCCAAGATCGATCTGTTTTGCACATTTTATGAAGACTCGATGTGGAACGCGAGCCCGTTGAACGGCGCAAATAACGTCAACCGCATCGGAAACGTGCCACGTTCGGAGGCGCTATCCATGGCGCATCCGCGATCTTCTGGACGCTGAAGACAAGCTGGTGCGAAAGATCGTCGCCGAAGTCAATTCTTTCGATAACGTCTACTTCGAAATCTGCAATGAGCCTTACTGGGGAAAAGT
>CAWJUO010000035.1:0-86514 GCA_963845995.1 uncultured Acidobacteriaceae bacterium
TATCTTACACTTGTCGTGTCCCTGTGATGTTGAGCCGCGTTTCATTCCCGCTTTATCTACTCTTCTTGGTTTCCATTATTACTGCGGCCGGCCAGATCAGCCCCCAAATCGTGCCGGGACGCTTTGTGGATGTTACCGCACGCAGTGGCGTAGCCTTTCAGCATGTCGCCTCACATACGTCGAAGAAGTATCTCCCCGAAACCATGGGCTCCGGCGTGGCCTTGTTCGATTACGACAACGATGGGCGCCTGGATATTTTCTTCGTCAACGGTGCAACCCTACAAGACCCTACGCCGAAAGGCTACATACCGCAAAAGAGCGGTAGCAAAGAATGGAATCGCCTCTATCATCAGAAGCCCGACGGAACGTTCGAAGACGTAACGGTGAAGGCTGGCTTGCAAGGCACTGGTTACGGAATGGGAGTCGCAGCCGGTGATTTCGACAACGATGGGAATGAGGATCTTTTCGTCACGGCCTATGGTGGCAATAAGCTGTACCACAACAACGGCAACGGTACCTTCAGCGATGTTACCGAACAGGCGGGCGTGGGCGGAAGTGGTTGGTCCACAAGCGCCGCCTGGGTAGATCTCGACAATGATGGGCGACTCGATCTGGTCGTTCTGCGCTACATGCAATGGGACTTCAGCGACATCTGGTGCGGCGAGCATGTCGAAGGCGGCCGCGCCTATTGCCACCCCGATACATTCAAGCCAATCGCTCCGCTGGTTTATCACAACGACGGCAACGGCCACTTCACTGAGGTCGCGGAAAAGCTTCACTTAGCAACACCGGGTAAAGGGCTGGGGATCGCAATCGCGGATTATGATCTGGACGGCCACGTCGATTTTTTCGTTGCTAATGACTCGATGCCCGAATTTCTTTACCACAACAAGGGGGATGGAACGTTTGAAGAACGCGGCTTGCTGTCGCAAGTGGCCGTGGATGAAGACGGCAAAACCTTCGCCGGCATGGGCGTAGACTTCAACGACTTCAACAACGATGGATTCCCCGACTTAATTGTCGATGACCTCTCCAATGAGACGTATGCACTCTTTGAAAACAGTAAGGATGGGACCTTCAATTACTCCACCCGGACGTCCGGAATCGGTCGAATGACCCGGCTTTATTCTGGCTGGGGAGTGAAATTCTTCGACTACGACAACGATGGCTGGAAGGACCTCATCGTAGCGCAAGGGCACGACCTGGACAACATCGAGAAGACTAATCCGCACCTCCGCTACCGCCAACCTATGCTCCTTGCTCGCAATACGGGGCACGGCTTTGTCGATGTTTCCGCACTCTCCGGCGAAGTGTTTCAACACGCCTGGGTGGGCCGCGGACTTGCAATTGGGGATCTGGACAATGATGGCCGCGTTGACCTTGTGGTTACTACCAACGACGGTCCCGCTTATGTTCTGCACAACGAGACCCCATCGGCCAATCATTGGCTGACTCTGAATCTCGTTGGACACAAGAGCAACCGCGACGGCATCGGCGCGGTTGTCAAGCTTGTCACAAAAACAGGCACTCAGTGGACGACGGTCTCAACCGCTGGAAGCTATCTCTCTTCCAGTGACAAGCGGCCTCACTTCGGCTTGGGTACGGATACCGTCGCCGACCGGATTGAGATCCAGTGGCCCAGCGGAACCAAGCAGATTTTGAAGAGCGTAAAAGCCGACCAGATTCTTCGAGTGGACGAATCTAATTGAAAGAATCCCTAAAGCTCTACCTCGAAATCCTGAATACATAGGCATACTCGCCGGATCGCGCGGGAAGCTGCAAATGCAAGCCCCCTGCGTCGCGCGTCCAGCGAATCTGGTTACCGGCGCCCAGCAGTTTCACACTCTTGATCGCCAATCCGCCATTAGGTCCGTTTTCGGCCAGCGATTTGATCGTGAGTTTCCCGTCTGCCGGCCACCCGAGCGCGGTCGCATAAAGCACATCGCCTTTCGTCGTGAACCGGATATCCTCCGCGGTGTAACCGCCCGTCGCCGTGTCGTGGAACGCGCCGCCCGCCACCTTTGTCGGTCCCTCGCCGTAGATCTTCCAGGGACGTGTTCCATAGATCGCCTCGCCGTTCGTGTTCAGCCACCGCCCCATGTCCAGAAGAATCTTTTGAGCCTCCTCGGGAATCGTCCCGTCCGGTTTCGGCCCCACGTTTAAAAGGAGGCAGCCATTCTTGCTCACGATGTCAACTAGCTCTTGGATGAGCGACTCCGGTGACCGGAACGTATCGCCCTTGATGTATCCCCACGATTTCACGCTGATCGAGGTATCGGTCTGCCACAGGAGAGGCCGCCCTGCGTCCAACTGTCCGCGTTCGATATCGAGCACGGCAGCGCCTTCCGGATAGGCCGTGTATTTGTAGTTAATCGCCGCCGGGTAGCCGTTCTTTGCGGCATCGTTGTAGTAGAAAGCCGCCAGCCGCTTCAGGTATGGTTCGAACTCCTTGGTGTTGATCCACCAATCGAACCATAGAACTTCCGGATGATACTTCGTTACGATCTCCGTCGTTCGTGCTAACCAATCGTCCAGATAAGCCGGGTCCGGGTGCCCTTCAAACTTATTCTCATTGGTGGGTCCAACGTGTGCGGGACCGTAGAAGGATGCATACTTTGGGTCGCGGACATCCGAATCGAACGCGCGCCCGCCATTCATGAAAAAATAATGCTCGGCGCGATGGCTCGAAGCTCCGAAGTGTAGTCCGGCCTGGCGCACGGCCGTCGCAAGTTCGCCCACCACATCCCGCTTCGGGCCCATTTTCGCCGCCGTCCAGTCACTCAGGCCGGAGTTGTACATCGCGAATCCGTCGTGGTGCTCCGCGACGGGAATTACATATTTTGCGCCCGCGCGCCTGAACAAATCAGCCCACCTCCGGGCATCAAACTGCGCCGCGTTGAAGTCCGGAATAAAGTCCTTATAGCCAAATTTTGATTGCGGGCCGTAAGTGGCAACCTCGTGCTGAAAATCCTTGCTGCCCTGAAGGTACATATTGCGCGGGTACCACTCGCTGTCGAATGCGGGAACCGAATAGACGCCCCAGTGTATGAAGATGCCGAACTTCGCATCCTCATACCAGCTCGGGATTTTGTATCCCTTCAGGGAATCCCACGAAGGTTGATAGGGTCCCTCGTGTGCTTCTCGATCTACTTGATCGAGTAGCTGGCGGCGTTGGCCGTCGTACTTCTGGATAGATTTCTGCCACACCAGATCGTCGGCGTTGGGCGTTTGACCGCAAGCCGGGATAATAGTCGCCGCGGTAACAGCCAGCAGGAGTTTCAGGTTCATCTTCGTTCAAAAGATCATATCAGTTAGCGGTAACTCTATCGATAATCGCAGAGGATGCCTGTTGCATCTCTGCATCATTGTGCCTGCGATAATCACTACGTGGCGATCCGGCTAAAGGACATAGCGCGCGACCTCGGCGTTTCGGTTGTCACAGTTTCAAAGGTCTTGCGGAACCATGAAGACATCGGCGCGGAAACTCGGGGCCGTGTTCTTCAGCGAATAAAGGAACTGAATTACCAGCCCAATCTCGCCGCCCGCTCCCTCGTCACCGGGCGAAGTCACTTGGTTGGACTGGTGGTACCGGATCTCGTGCATCCGTTTTTCGCGGAACTCGCGAAAAGCGTCTCGGGAGTGTTGCGATCAAGAGGATACGGCCTTGTGATCGCGTCCTCCGAGGAGGACCCCGAACTCGAAAAGCAGGAGATTGGGCAGATGCTCGCCCGCCGGCTGGACGTCCTGCTGATCGCGTCTACACAGTGGACTGTTGAAAACTTCCGGAAGATAGAGGAACAACAGCGGCCCTATGTATTGGTTGACCGCAGATTTAGCGGTCTGGCGGCGAACTTTGTCGGAACGGACGACATTGCGGTGGGAAGACTTGCGACCGGGCACTTGATAGAAAACGGCTGCCGTCGCATCGCCTACATCGGCGGTGAACACGTTAGCACTGCGCTAGACCGGCTTGAGGGCTATCGAACGGCGCTCGCCTCGGCCGGCCTGCCCCTTTTGAACGATTACATTGCCTGTCACTCTCACGCCGACGATGCCGGAGACCTAACGGGGTACAAAGCCGCTAAAGAACTTCTGGCCCAGGCGATTGTCCCCGACGGAATTGTTTGCAATAACGATCCGATTGCTATGGGGGCCATGAACGCAATCTTCGAGGCCAATCTCCGTATTCCGGAAGACGTGTGTATCATCGGAGCCGGTAACGTCCGCTACGCTGGCTCACTGCGAATTCCTCTCAGCAGCATCGATCAGGATACCCAACTTCTGGGATCTACTTCCGCCGAACTCGCGCTCTCGCTGGTGGGAAGCAAAACGTCTCCGAACCCGAAACAGGTCGTGATTCAGCCAAAACTCATCGCCAGACAGTCCAGTCTCCGCCTCGGCCGTGCTAGCGGTCGAGGCGTTTAGGAACAACGGACGCCGCCGGTCCTTCCGGATTTACAAAAATCCAGCAGACTGCCGCAATGAGATAAAGACCGGATAGGATGTGCAGCGGCATGCTCCAATTGCCGAGGCGGTCAACGATGTATGCCAGCACGATTGGGCTCAGAATACCGCCGATTTGGCCCGCCGTATTCATGGTTGCGCTGAGTACGGCTGAGTTCCTCCCGCCGATTTCGATGGCCGTGGCCCAGGCCGGGGCGAGCGTGAACATCGACGCGGCGCCGCCGGTCTGCGATCAATAATCCCGCTAAACGCCCATCGCCCACCAGCGTCCCTGAAACCATGGCAATCGCCGCAACCAAATAGGCTACGCCGGCGACTCCACAACGGCCGGTCCGCAGGCCGAACCGCCGCGAAAGCGCATCCGTCGTGATACCGCCGGTGATATCCGCCACAACGCTGAGAACCAGCGGCAAACCAGCGAAAATAGCGAGTTCCACGTTTGCCATTCCGCGCGACTTCGACAAATAAGTCGGCAGCCAGGTGATGAAGAAATAGAACCCGTAGGTGTTCGCGAAATACTGGACACAAAGCGGAAACAGACTCCGAGTTCGAAAGACATCGCTCCAGGATCGGCCATGGCCGGGCGGAAGCCCACGAGTGCTCTCTATAAGATCTCGCTCCGCTGGCCCAACCGCCGGATGATCCCGAGGCTCATCGCGAAACCACCGGGACCACATCAGAGCCCACACAAACCCAACGCAGCCGAAAATGACGAAAATGATGCGCCATCGCAGGAATCTCGCCATGTAAGTCACCAGCACTGGGGTGAGTCCGCCCGACAAATGAGCGCCCGCGAAAAACATGCCCTGTACTCGTCCTCGTTCACGCGTAGGAATCCACCGTGTGAAGACACGCGCTGCATTCGGCCATGCGCCCGCTTCGCCAATCCCAAAGAGAAACCGGACTATCAAAAGAGCGCCGTAGTTGAAAGCTCCCGCAGTCGCGATCGTAAACGCCGACCACCACAAAACGATGCGCGTTAGCACTCGCCGGCTACCTACGCGATCGGCCCACGAAGCGGTGGGAATCTCGAAAAGCGCATAAGCAAGGGTGAAGGCGCTGAATGCATAGCTCATCTGGATGTGCGTGAGCCGCAGATCGCGCATAATGTTCGGCGCAAGAATGGAAATACAGACTCTGTCCAGATAAGTGACTGCCGCGAGCGTCATCGTGAATGCGACTACCCGGTATCGAATGCGGGTAATCGCGAGGCGCTTCCCGGTTGCTGTCAGTTCGTCTTGCACGCAGTTAGAGTTTATTACCAGTTCTCGAGCGAATGAGGTTGGATAAACTGCCAGCATGACTCGGTCCTTGCTCCTTGCGCTGTTCTCCGCCCTTTTGATTCCTGCCGCTTCCCACGCCCAAACAAATCCCTTCGTGGGTCACTGGGACTTCGATGTGCCCACACCGCGCGGCATCGGAGCCAACTGGCTCGGAGTCTCCGATAAAAATGGGAATCTGGAAATCTGGTTTCAACCAACCGGCGGTAATGTTTATCAGGTCAAAGATTTCAAACAAACTGGCTCGCACTTAACCCTGACGCTATCGCCCGCTAACAGCAAACGCCCGCCGCTGACGTGGGACCTGGACGCAAGTGCCGGGAAGCTGACGGGAACACAAAAACGTGGCGATAACACGATTCAGCTGACAGGAGTGCCCGCACCAGCGCTGGATCGGCAGGCACCCGCGTCTTGGACGAATCCCGAACCTCTGTTCGATGGGAAAGACCTCAACGGTTGGGAGCCGGTGGGCGACACCGCCCATAACCACTGGGTGGTGCAAGATGGTCTGTTGATCAATCAGGAGCGCGGCGCGAACCTTAAGACCACGCGAAAATTCGAAGACTTCAAAGTGCATTTTGAGGTGAACTGCCCTGACGAATCAAACAGCGGCTTCTATCTGCGCGGCCGTTACGAATTGCAGCTTGAATACGAGCCTAACGAGAAAGATCCGCCCAATCGGCAGATGGGGTCGATTTATGGACGAATCGCACCGGCAATCGAGCTTCCGCGCACTCCCGGACAGTGGGAAACGTTCGATGTCACACTCGTTGGGCGCACCGTGACAGTGATCCGGGATGGCAAGCTCACGATCGATCATAAGCAGATCGAGGGGATCACCGGTGGTGCGCTCGACGCGGATGAAGGCGAGCCCGGGCCTTTTTACATTCAGGGCGATCACACCGGCGGTTTGAAGTTCCGCAACATCACGGTTTCGGTTCCGCGGCAATAGCTCGTGCATTACTCTCGACTCAGGTTACTGGCAGTTGGCTGCGTTTCGCTCGCGAGCGTGTGTCAGGCTGTTGGCCCAGACCATGCCCCGGACCATGCAATGTGGAGCGATTACGGAGGAGCCTCGGACTCGGCGCAATATTCGACGCTTACGCAAATCAACGCTTCGAATGTGCGGAACTTACAAATCGCCTGGAGTTATTCGACCGGAGACAGCAACAAATACTTCTTCGCTCCGTTGATGGCTCACGGTCTTCTTTACGTTTTGGCGAAGGACAACTCCTATGTGGCGTTGGACGCCTCGAATGGAAAGGAGATCTGGGTTCATCCAAACGATCCGCGAACGAAGCTGCTGACGAATCGCGGGATCAATTACTGGGAGAGTAAGGATGGTACCGACCGCCGGCTGTTGTTCGCAAGTAACAACTTGCTTCAAGCGCTCGATGCCCGCACGGGTGTCCCGATAAAATCTTTCGGCAAGAACGGCTGCGTTGATTTGAAGGAAGGGCTCGGCCGCGATCCGCATACGCTCAGACTCGTTCAGTCCACTACTCCAGGGCGTGTCTTTGGCAATTTGCTGATCCTGGGTTCAGCCACCAACGAAGAGTACGAATCGGCTCCGGGTGATATTCGCGCCTTTGACGTTCTAACAGGCAAGCAGGTCTGGATTTTCCATACGGTGCCTCATCCGGGCGAGTTCGGATATAAGACTTGGCCCGCAGATGCTTGGAAAACCGTGGGCGGGGCGAATAGCTGGAGCGAACTCACGCTGGACGAGAAGCGCGGCATCGTTTACATCCCGACTGGAAGTCCCAAATACAACTTCTACGGAGCTGACCGCAAAGGGGCTAATCTCTTCGGGGATTGTCTGCTGGCGCTCGATGCGCGAACGGGCAAACGCTTGTGGCACTTCCAGATGGTTCATCACGATATCTGGGATTATGACAATGCGACTGCTCCAGAACTGCTCACTGTAACGCATAACGGGAAGCGTGTTGACGTGGTGGCGCAGGCCGGAAAGGAGGGATTCCTGTGGGTGTTCAATCGCGTGACCGGCGAGCCGCTTTGGCCCATCGAGGAGCGAGCCGTCCCGCGATCCGATATGCCAGGAGAAGAGGCTTGGCCGACCCAGCCGGTCCCATCGATGCCTCCGCCCTTCGCCCGGCAGAGTTTTACGGAAAAAGATCTGAGCCCATTCATTGAAGATCCAAAGGAGCGGGCGCGTTTTCGCGATGAGATGAGAAACGCTCGCAATGAAGGCATGTTTACGCCGCCTGGATTGCGCAACACAGTAGAGATGCCGGGCAACAATGGCGGATCGAACTGGGGCGGCGCGGCAGTTGATCCGTCAAATGGAACTCTGTATGTGGTTTCGAAAGATCTGCCCGCCATGCTCAAGTTAGAGCAACGACCGCAACATCCAGGCAGATACTACAGCGGCTTCGGATTCATGCTTACAAGTTCCGGAGTGTCGCCCATCGCTCCGCCGTGGACTTCGCTTACGGCGTACGATCTCAACAAAGGCAGCATTGAATGGAAGATCCCGCTCGGCGAGGTTCCCGAACTTGCGGCGAAGGGAATCACGGACACGGGTGTACATTTTCCGAAGCTTGGGCCAGTGGTAACGGCGGGTGGCCTGATCTTCACTGCTTCGCGCGATCGTAAAGTGCGGGCGATCGATAAGCGTACAGGCCGCGTGTTGTGGGAGATGCAATTGAGCGCCGGCATGGAAGGCATACCGGCTGTGTACGAATGGCACGGTACAGAATATCTGGTCGTCTGTGCTGCCGCGCAAGCAGGCGTTTCAGCCGTCAACACAACAACCGATACACGGCGCTTACGTCGCATTTGCGTTACCGAAGAAATGAGAATTGCTTCTCTGGTCGTTTTGAGTCTTTGCCTGGCCGCCAACTGTCTCGCTCAGAGAATTACCGTTTCCTTAGACGGCATCTGGCAAGTGGACGATTCGGTTTCAGCAACGGACCGGCCAACCCGGTTCGGCCATGAAGTTCCAGTTCCTGGTCTGGTGCACTCGGCGGTGCCATCCTTCGCCGACGTAGATCTCTTTGAAAGCCGCGAGCACATAGTGAATCTGGTGCGCGACGGCGCCATGCCGAGATCCGCCTTGGTAACGAATGCCGGTGTATCGCATCAGAAGCGCAATTACTTCTGGTATCGACGGACCTTCACCGTGCCACAGAAGAAAGCCGTGGCCATCCTTCAGATCAACAAAGCGCAGTTTGGAACTGCGGTGTGGGTCAACGGAGAGCTTGTCGGCGAACACCTACCGTGTTTCACGGCGGCTTACCTGGATATAACGAAAGCTCTCCGGTCTTCCGGTGAAAACGAGCTGGTGATTCGAATTGGCGCACATCCAGGCGTGCTGCCGTCGAACGTTTCGGCGGGCACGGACTTCGAAAAAGTGCGTTGGACGCCGGGTATCTACGATGACGTTTCGCTGTTTCTAAGCGATAACCCGGTGATCGAGACCATTCAGGTGGCCCCGCATCTATCGCCCTCGACGGGGATCGTGATTCAAACCAAGCTGAAGAATTACGGCGCGGCAACCACGTTCGATTTAGCGGAAAAGGTCCATGCATGGAGAGAACCGGGCGTGGTTGCGCAATTGAGCACGCATCTGACGCTTGCAGCAGGCGAAGAGAGGACCGTAACAGAAACGCTGCCCATCCCTAATGCGCGGCTGTGGTCGCCCGAGTCGCCGAATCTTTATATGCTCGAGACCAGCACGGGCGGCGACAGCGCCTCCACCCGCTTCGGCGTTCGCGAGTTTCGCTTCGACACGGCAACCCGGCGCGCGTACTTGAATGGGAAGCCCTTCTTCATGCGCGGTTCGAACATTACGCTGCATCGCCTGTTCGAAGATCCGCAATCTGGCACGCTGCCGTGGAATGACGCCTGGATTCGGAAGGCTCTCGTTACGATCCCGAAACAGATGCACTGGAACAGTTTCCGTTTTTGCATTGGTCCGGTTCCGCAGCACTGGTTGGATGTCGCCGACGAAGCAGGCTTGCTGATTCAGAACGAGTATTTCGTATGGATCGGCGGCGGGTGGTATGGAAAGGACTACGTCAAAAAGTTCGATGACGCGGAACTGATCGGTGAGTATAAGGAATGGATGCGCGATAACTGGAACCATCCGAGCGTGGTGATCTGGGACGCGAACAACGAGACCACTTATCCGGATTTCACCACCAAGATTATCCCCGCCGTCCGTAATCTGGATCTCTCCAATAGGCCATGGGAAAACAGTTACAACGCTCCAGCGGGTCCCGACGATCCGGTTGAGGACCATCCTTATCTGTTTATAACTCTCCACGGCAGAACTTCGGGGAAGGATGCCCACCCGTTCGATATGGCGCAACTGGAATCGCGGAACGATGCGCCGGAACGAGTGTCCGCGCCCACCGGACACGCCGAGATCATCAATGAGTATGGCTGGCTCTGGTTGAATCGCGATGGCAGCCCGACCAAGCTAACCGGCGATGTATATCCGAAGCTGCTGGGCGCGAATAACACCGCTGAGGAGCGTATCAAATGGAATGCCTATCTGCTGGCCGGGCTCACGGAGTTCTGGCGCGCGTACCGCCACTATGCGGGCGTGGATCATTTTGTATATCTCACTGGATGCGATCCGCAAGGCTACACATGCGATAACTTCCGCGACATCCGGACCCTTGAACTGCAGCCTGGGTTCATGGACTATGTAGGAAATGCGTTTGCGCCGCTGGGAGTTTATATCAACTTTTGGCAGCCCACCTTGCAAGCGCAGACGAACCACACCTTCACGGTGATGCTGGCGAACGATGACGACGTGGATACGGCCGGTGATCTTTCACTCGTCCTGGAAGACGAGAAGGGGAGCGTTCTGGCCAGAAAGAATCAACCATTCGCGGTTGCGGCGCTTGGACAAACAACAATGCTGGTCGATCTCGATGTGCCAGCGGGCGAAGGCAAATGCACGCTGAAGGCGATTGCACAACCGCACTCGGGAAAACGGCACGAAGCGACCATCAGCCGGCGCTGGGTGGAACTGGTTCCGGCCAAAGAGCGGTAAGCCCTCACTTCGTACTATTGCTGTCCTTGCGGGCGGACTCTTCCCAACCCTCGTGGGCCTGGTGCGCGGCCTTGTCGAGTTTGCGGCCCACTACTTTGGCGGCTCTCTCCGTGTGGACTGCAACCTTGTGGGCGGCTTGTCCTAGTTTTCCCGCGGCGGAGTTGGCCTCCGAGCGCCGTTGCGCTTCGGATTCAGTCGAGGTGCTACAGCCGGAAACCGACAGGATAGCTGAAAGGAGCAGTGCGGCCGCGAACACGCGGAAAGATGTCGTCACCCCTATTGGACGATGGCGGCGGTTCAAAAGTGACGGAAGTTAGAGAACAGGTTGAGACAGTTGAGAACCTGCATCAAAGTGGATACTGGTTCTATCTTTCATCTATGCAGCAGCCCACGTTTGATCCTGGACTCACTCAGAAGTATACCGGCGCGCTGAAGCGTGTAATCAGTGAAAAGGGTGAGTTTAATGTGCAGCGCAAAGGAGCCACCTGGCGCGATAGACACCCTTACCTGGTTGCGATAAATGCGTCCTGGACGATGTTCGCGGTTCTCGTGTTCGCGGTTTTCGGCATCACAAATGTGGTGTTCGCGGCGCTTTACATGGGGATTGGCATCGATCATTTGAAGGGTGCGGACGGGACCACCACGGGCATGCAGTTCGTCAATGCGTTCTTCTTCAGTACGCACACGCTGACAACGGTTGGCTATGGCAACATTTACCCCGTCGGCCCCGCGGCCAATTGCTTGGCGGCGGTTGAAGCTCTGGTTGGATTGCTGGGGTTTGCCGTCATCACAGGTCTCATGTTCGGACGATTCTCCAAGCCTTCCGCGCGCATTGGGTTCAGTAATTCGATGCTGGTGGCTCCTTACGGGGATGGGCTCAGCTTGCAGTTTAGGATCGTCAACCGGCGCACTAACAACCTTCTGGAACTTAGCGCCCGGCTACTCCTGATGACGGTTGAGGACGGAGCGGGCGGGCTGCAGCGCAAGTACGTTCAACTCACGTTAGAACGGGATCAAGTGTTGTTCTTTCCGTTGACGTGGACCGTAGTTCATCCGATTACGGAATCCAGCCCGCTTTACGGGAAAACGCCCGAAGACCTAGAAGGCCTCCAAGCCGAGGTAATGATCCTGATCAAGGCCTTCGACGACACGTTCGGACAAACGGTGAACGTGCGTCACTCCTACCGGCACGACGAGATCGTTTGGGGCGGGAAATTCGCCTCCGCTTTCGTGATAGACCAGGTGGGCGGCGATCTTCAGCTTGAAGTGGATAAAGTAAGCAGCTTCGAGTCCGTGCCTTTACCGAGGCTGCAATAACGAGCTTGGATTAACATAGTCCAGTGGAAGAGCCCAGTTGTCTTTTTTGTAAAATCGCGGCTGGCGCCCTGTCGGCTCAGATCGTTTATGAAGACGAGGATTGCATAGCGTTTCTCGATAACAATCCTCTCTTTCCAGGGCACGTCTTGCTGTGCCCTCGCGAGCACTATGAAACGCTGACGGATCTTCCGGTGGGGCTTGCCGGGCCAATGCTCGCGACTACGCAACTGCTTGCCAAAGCGGTGGAAGCGGCCGTGGATGCGGAAGGCACCTTCATTGCGATCAACAACCGGGTAAGCCAGACAGTGCCGCACCTGCACATCCATGTGGTGCCTCGCAGACGGCGCGATGGGCTGAAAGGCTTCTTTTGGCCAAGGCAGAACTACGTAGACGATCATGCGCGCGAGGCGGTTCGAGACGCCATCGAACGAGAAGTGCAGAAGCTATTGGACTAGTTCAGACCGAAACGGGAGATGCTGTTTTTGAGAGCGCCTGGAGAATGCGTTCACGGTCTCGTATTCCGCGCTGAACGGCCGAGTCTATTGAAATGCGATAGACGATCAAGCCGATGCAGAACTCTACCGCCAGCACGCCGATGAGCGCCCAATCGTTATCAAGGGCCCAGCGCGCGAGGAAGGCAAATCCAACAAGAGCGAACATGCCGACGGAACAACCGAGCAGCCAAAGTTGAATCTGGGCGCCGGACTGCTTTCGCAGGGTCTGGCTGGGATCGATGGGGCGTGGAACGATGACCGAACTCAGGTTGCCGACCGACAGGAAGAAGATGCCCACGACGGCGGACGCGGACACGGCAGTGAGGAGATTCATGGGCGTCACGGGAAAGCGGAAGGCAATCGCCACCAGAAATACGACTACGCTTTGCAAGATCATGAAGAGCACTGCCGTCAAGTTCTTCGCCTGAACAACCGCCTTCAACGTTAAGGGCGTCACGAAATAAACCTGGGCGGCACTGCGATCGAAACCGAAGATGTTCCAGAGAAGCGAATCTCCCAGCAGCAGCAGTCCATAGAGGTTTACGACGGGCAAAAAATTGGTCTCGATGAACCGGCTGCTTGCTCTTCCAAACGCCAGCGGGAAGAAGACGGCAATGCTGAAGAAGCAGGCCATCCCGAAGATCACACGAAAGCGGGGCATCCGAAGAAGAGAGCGAATTTCCTTCTCGATCAGCGCTCCTTTGGGGTCTAAGAAGAGGCGGCTCGGAAGATTCAAAACGTTCGCGGCGAATAGGCCGCTGCGGCGCGGATGAGTGGCCGATGCGACGGGGCGCAGCGACTCCTCTTCGGACAAGCCCTTTTCGAACTGCCAGCGCGCCAACAGGAAAGCGCCGCCGAGCCAAAAAGCGGTAACAAGAACGGACTCGAGGGAGAAGGCACCGGTGCTGAGCAGGGCGAGTTCGTGCCACGGGGTTCCGCGTCCGTTCGCAATCGCCATCAGATAGGGTTTCGATTGCGTGCCGAGGTTCGTTCGAACGAATAGCCGCGGGAGAACGGCTACGCTGACCAGCAGAATTGCAAACAGTTCGCGATAGCGGTTGCGCTGGAAAGAGTGTATGAGCAATTCGCGAATGGTGAGAGAGATGAAAAGGTTCAGCGGAATATAAAGGAGCAGGCAGAGGGCGGCCCAAGCGGGAATTTCCCGATTGCGCGTGAGTCCGACGGTTGCACCAATGACGAGCAAGACCATCTCAGGCGAGGTGGTGAGGCGCAGCACGGATTCGATGGCAAAAAAAGCGTTGGACGAGATGGGATAAACCAGCAGCTTGTTCAACTGCAACGACCAACCGCCACTCAGACTCAGGAGCGGCATCCATTGCCAGAACAGGAAGGCCGCGAGCAGCCCGATCCCCAGATTTCCGCGAAGCACGACGACTGGAATTACGCTTACGGCCATGGCGAACACCACTCCCAGCGCGGCGAACATGCCGTACCAGAGGAAGACCAGTATTCCCATGAACACAGAGCCGAGATTGGTCCGGGGCAGATGATTGCGCGTGGTGCGAAACTGCGCCCAGCCGATGGTCAGGATCTGCGCCCACATGGATTAAAGCCAGTCGAGGGTTCCGCCGTGACGCTCCGCGCCTACCAGTTGGACGAAGATGTCTTCGAGGGTGGATGCGCCCTCCGCGGTTTGCTGACGGAGTTCGGAAACGGTACCCTGGGCGAGAATCTTGCCGTGGTTGATGATGGCGATCTGATCACAGAGACGCTCGACCACTTCGAGGACGTGAGAGGTCAAAAAGACGGTAGCGCCATGGTGAACCTGTTCAAGGAGAATGTCTTTCATGAGACGCGCGCCAACGGCGTCCACGCCTTCGAAAGGTTCGTCCATCAGGAAGAGACGCGGCCGGTGGATCAGTGCGGCGGCCATGGCAACGCGCTTCCGCATTCCCTTTGAATATTCACCGACCAGCTTGCGCGGATTTTCGGTCAGTTCAAACAAGCTCAGAAGTTCCTGGGCGCGTTCCTTGGCGACTGGACGCGGGATCTGGTAAAGACGCGCGATGAACTCCAGATATTCCGCCCCCGTGAGGTAATCGAAAAGGAGCGTATCGTCGGGGACGAGGCCGATCTGTTTCCGGATCTCGAGCGATTGCGCCGGCATCTCCATGCCGAGCACTTTGACACTGCCTGAATTCGGCTGAGCGAGGCCCATCAGGATCTTGATAGTCGTGGTCTTGCCCGCTCCGTTCGGCCCCAGGAAGCCAAAAAAAGAACCCTGCGGAACCGTTACGGAGAGGCCATCGACGGCGTGAAAAGCTCCGTAGCTTTTGTGCAGGTCGCGGATGTCTATGGCTGGAGCGGCGTCCATTCAGGGCTGGGTGCGTTCCAGTGGTTGCCGTTCGCACGGCCGCGAGCAGCGTTCCAGTTTGGCGCAGAATGGCCAGTTTCGCACGGGTGACCTGCGTTTCGGCCTCATAGAGAGCAATCCACCGGTCGCTCTCTTCAAGACGAGCCTGTTCGACGCGGCTCATGGGCACACGGCCTTCGTTGTTCTGCGCGAGAAGAACGCTCAATTGTTCACGCGCCAGATCAAGTTGCATGCGGGACAGATCGCGGATCGAGGTTGCTTTTTGCCATTGTTGAAAAGATCGCCGCGTATCGGCAATGATTCGATTGCGGGTCTGGTCCATCTGAATGCGGATCTTCTGCAGGTCTGTGATCGACTGTTGCGCCATCGCCTTCGAAGCAGATCCGACGAGCAGCGGAATGGTGATGGAAGCTCCTACCTGATAATTGTTGGCCTGAAACTTCTGGAAGTAATTCTCATAGTTCTGCTTTAGAAAGAAAGCGTATTGAGCTACCAAATCCATCTGGGGGAGCCGCGCGGCCTTGTAGGATCGCAGGTCCAATTCTTTGGCTAGAACATTCGACTGCATTTGTTTTAGCTCGCGATTGTTTTCGAGCGCTTTGTCGGCGGCCTCAGATTCCGAAGCCGGCGGGTTCAGGTCGGGCGTAACGGCATCGACCGGCTTCACGCGATCGGTTGCGGGATAGCCGAGGGCAATGGCGAGCATCATCTCGTAATAATCGGCATCGAGATGCGCGGCATCTAAGCGCTGCTGAGAGATAGCAAGGTTGACGGTTGCGCGTTTGGATTCGAGCGGCAGTTCGGTTCCTTCACTGACGGCCGCGTCCATAGCTTCGGAGACCTTTTGCAAACTGGGTAGCTGACTGGCGAGCGTTGTCGCCTCGTGTTCCGATTGGCTCGCGTTCAGGAATAGATCCGCGGCCTGGAAGGCAACCTCTTCGCCTTTGGCTTGGGCACCGTATTGCGAGCCTCGCGCGAGTTCCCGGGCCGCCGCAAGTTTGTAGCTATCGGGGCGATTGAAAAGGGCCATGTCGGTTCGCATTTGGAAAAGGCTGGGCGCGTTTCCTTCGATGCTGTTCGGATAGCCGTAGGTATAAGCCAAGCCGCTGCCGCCGTAAACCTTAGGGCGGAAGGGATTTTGGGCGATCCGGATATCTTCCTGCGATCGCTGCTGGTCGAGGCGAGCGAGGGCGACGTCGGGGTTCAGGCGAGAAGCGAGGTCCAGCGCCTGCTTCAGCGTGAGCGGATGCACTTCCGCGAGGGAGGGCGCGACGAGAAGCAGTAACGCGGCCGATAGTCTCAGGGTGAGCACTAACTTATGCTAACTTGCCTTGCGTGAAAGGCGAGATTAAAGATGAATTGTTTCATCAGGCGGCTTTGGCGGTCTTGTAGTTGACGAAATCCTGGATGGCAGTTTCGAGAAAGGGCTTGATGTCGGTGAACGGGATGGCGGTATAGCCGGGGAATTTCGCTTCTAGGGTTCCTTTGATGTTGGCGTCGAGTTCGGTCAGGGCGGCTTTCGAGTTGATGAGGCGAACTTTGGCCTGATGGACTTCCTGGCGGCGGGTTTCGTCGGCCTGTTTGTGGGCGTCGATGGCTTCCTGAGCGGCTTGTTGGCGTTTTTGCGATTCGAACCCAATTTGCTCTTTGCGCCTTTCGGCTCTTAGCTTTGCCAGCTGGTCGAGGCACTTGTGGAAGGCGCGGTCGTGGGTGGTCTGGTAGCGCAGGAAGAGGCTGAAGGATTGGACGGCGTTGCCGTTTTCGAAGATTGGCT
Source organism: uncultured Acidobacteriaceae bacterium (assembly GCA_963845995.1). Taxonomy (GTDB): domain Bacteria; phylum Acidobacteriota; class Terriglobia; order Bryobacterales; family Bryobacteraceae; genus Bog-105. Next base: position 16,691 of record CAWJUO010000035.1, read on the forward strand.
TTTGGAGCCACTGAGCGCGCTGACTGGTCCAGTAGTGCTGCGCCATTTTCTCGACCAGGATCAGTTCGGTGCGGGTGGATGGCTGGTGCTCCTCGGTCAAGTCACTGACGAGCTTGAGAAATTGGGCTTCATCTTCGTCGGGGAGGAGGAAGAAGGCTCCGGCGAGGGCGTATTTACGGTTGTTCCCGGCGGAGGCGGCTTTCCCCGTGTCGCTCTTGGGACCGCTGCTGTGCTGGGCGTTGGCTTGGTTGGCTGCTGTTTGCGCGGGCGTGGACATTTTTGTAAAGGCTCCTGAAATAGAAATGGCCCGCTTGATCCCGGTTATGGGAGCTGCGAGCCTGTTGGACAGTAGCATGGGGAGGGGCGGAAACGAACTTCGGGGTTGGGTGAAAACGGGGTTATGGCTTTGAGCGGATTGGGGTTATTTTTATTTTTTCGAGCTGTGACTGCGGTTAAACAGACGCAGACGGCGAGACCGTCCGCGCCAATTTCTGCTTGCCCGCTGCGGTGTTCCGTAACTTCGGGAGTTATGGTGACTGTCACGGAATCGGTCAGTATCCTGAGACTTGCGGATTGGGATTCACTGCTCTACCTCCGGATCGCTGGAACGTGCCGGGCTTAAAGCGCACGAACTAGGAGCGAACGCTTTTCAGATTTTCTCGGCCAGCCCGCGGATGTGGCGTTGTAAGGCGCCCGATCCGGAGCAAATCGTGCGGCTTACGCAAGTGCGCAACCAGCATGACCTGCACCCACTTGTAATCCATGACAGCTACCTGATCAACCTGGCCTCGCCGCCGTCGGAGATCCGCGAAAACTCAATTAGAGGCTTTCGCGGTGAATTGGAACGCGCTCTTTTGATCGGGGCGGATTATCTTGTGGCTCATCCGGGGAATTACAAAGGGCTGACAGTAGAGCAGGGAATGCTGAACGTAGCCGAGGGGCTGGCGCTCGCCTGGAGCGAAGTGGATGCGGCATTGAAGAAGAATCCGAAGTTGACGATCTTACTTGAAAACACGGCCGGCGCAGGCACGCAATTGGGCGGCAAGCTGGAGGAACTGGCTACGATCCGGCAATTGGCTGGCCCGTATCTGGACATCCCGATCGGTTTTTGCCTCGACACCTGCCACTGCTATGTCGCAGGTTGGGATATCGCGGACAAGCGAGGATTGTCGGATTTTATTGGGGAAGCCTCGGCGACACTCGGTCTTGAACACGTGCCGGTGATTCATACGAACGATACGAAGATGAAGCTCGGCTCGCACTGTGACCGCCATGCGAACATCGGCGCTGGTTATATTGGTTTGGAAGGCTTTCGCCGCATTTTGAACCATCCGGAGTTGCGCGAAAAAGCATTCATACTGGAGACGCCGGTCGATGAACCGGGCGACGATCTCCGCAACGTCATGGCATTGAAGGAGCTGATATCCCCGAGAGAGCGTTCGACCCCCAAGAGTTTGAGCAGAAGTGGTCCAGCCGGTGGGCGGCGGACGAGTCGCTCTACGTAGCGGATCAGCCGGACAAGCCCAAATACTATGTGCTCGAGATGCTGCCGTATCCGAGCGGCAAGCTGCATATGGGGCACGTGCGCAACTACTCCATTGGAGACGCGCTCGCGCGATATATGTGGATGCGCGGTTACAACGTGCTGCATCCGATGGGTTGGGATGCGTTTGGCCTGCCTGCCGAAAACGCCGCGCTGAAGCGTGGCCTGCATCCGCGCGAATGGACGGTCAGCAACATCGCCGTGATGAAGGCGCAGATGCAACGGCTCGGGTTCGCGCTCGATTGGAAACGCGAAATCGCGACGTGCGATCCCGAATATTATCACTGGAATCAGTGGTTCTTTCTGAAGATGTTCGAGCGTGGGTTGGCCTACCGCAAAGAAGCGCTGTTGAACTGGTGTTCCGAGTGCGGCACAGTTCTGGCCAATGAACAGGTAGTGGACGGCTGCTGCTGGCGTCATGAAACAACTCCGGTCGAGCAGCGTGCCATGCGGCAGTGGTTTTTCAAGATTACGGCTTATGCGTCCGAGTTGCTGGACGACATGAAGCAACTGGAAGGCGGTTGGCCGGAACGCGTGCTTTCCATGCAGCGCAACTGGATCGGCCGGTCCGAGGGCGCCGAGGCCGACTTCGGGCTTGAGGACTTTCCGGAAAAGATCCGGGTGTTCACGACGCGCATCGATACGATCTACGGCGCGACGTGTTTGATTCTCGCGCCCGAGCATCCGCTGGTAGACAAGCTCGTAACGAACGAAGAAGAGCGGCTCAAAGTCAAAGAGATGATCGACGCCACCGCGCGTCAGGACCCCGGCGAAATTCAGAAACTTGGGCTGTCAACCGGGCGTTACGCGATTCATCCGTTCAATGGCGCAAGAGTGCCGATCTGGATCGGGAATTTCGTCCTGATGGGGTACGGCACTGGCGCGATCATGGCGGTTCCAGCACACGATGAACGGGACTTCGAATTCTGCCGTACGTATGGCATTCCCGTACTGCCGGTTATCCGGCCAGTGGATGGCGCTCTGGGCGACGGCGATTCCATCACGGAGCCATTCACAGAGTACGGCGTTGTTGAGAACTCGGGACAATGGTCAGGTCTTGCGAGCGGCGAAGCCCGCAAGAAGATGGCCGCCTTCGCCAGCGAAAACGGCTTCGGAACCGAAGCGATCACGTATCGCATCAAGGACTGGGGCATCTCGCGCCAGCGTTATTGGGGCACGCCGATTCCGATGATCCATTGCTCGAAGTGCGGCATCGTTCCGGTTCCTGAAAAAGATTTGCCGGTCGTGTTGCCGCTGGACGTGAAGATCACGGGAAAGGGGCGATCGCCACTGGAATCGGTCGAGTCGTTCATCCGCGTTGCTTGTCCTGTGTGCGGTGGAGAAGCACGGCGCGAGAGCGACACGATGGACACGTTTGTCGATTCCTCGTGGTATTTCTATCGCTATTGCGATCCGCGCAACGGCAGCGCGCCTTTCGATTCCGAAGTGATCGCGCGTTGGTTCCCAATCGACCAATACATCGGCGGCATCACTCACGCGATTCTTCATCTGATTTACTCGCGGTTCTGGACTAAGGTGATGCGCGATCTTAAACTGATTGCGAATGAGGAGCCCGCGAAGAATCTCTTCACGCAAGGCATGGTGCTGAAGGACGGCAGCGCCATGTCGAAGTCAAAGGGCAACGTGGTGGATCCCGACGAGATGGTTGGGAAATACGGCGCCGATACCTGCCGCCTTTACACGTTGTTCGCAGCGCCTCCCGAGAAGGACATGGACTGGAACGAGTCGAGCGTGGAGGGTCAATATCGCTTTCTTGGCCGGGTGTTTCGCTTCGTTACACGTAATGCCGACCGGATCGGGGATGGGGAGTTGAACGAGGCGGACCGCGCCGCGCTTCGTAAACTTCATCAGACTGTTCGCAAGATCACCAACGACTTTGACAGCCGCTGGCATTTCAATACCTCCATTGCGTCTTTGATGGAACTCGTGAATGAACTGTACGCGCTTGAGGCCAAGCTTTCGCCCGCGCCGATGCGTGATATTTGTGAGAAGTTGACGCTGATGCTGCAGCCCTTTGCGCCTTATGTGTCGCAGGAGTTGTGGGAACTGTTGGGTGGTGAAGGTCCGGTGTTGCGTCAGCCGTGGCCGGCTTTCGATGAGGATCTAGCAAAGGAAGATCTGGCGGAAATCCCGGTGCAGGTCAATGGAAAGTTGCGCGGTCATTTGCGCGTTGCGTTCGGTACGGCGAAGGACGAACTCGAACGGCTGGCACTCGCGAATGAAAAGGTGAACACGTTCGTAGCGGGCAAGCAGATTGTGAAGGTCGTGGTGGTGCCGGACAAGTTGGTGAACTTAGTTGTGAAGTAGCGGGCTTCGTTCAGATGGTCCTAATATGCTCCGGGCGGAAACCGATTCCGACGATGCGTGCTAAGAGCCGCTGCGCTCCCGGCAAACGGACCGCAAGTTTCAGCCACCACGGCGCCTTGATCGGGCCTTCGTTACGAAATATGCGAGCAAAGAATTTATGCGCGCGGACCTGCATTCGCTGTGTCATCCGCGTTGGGAACTCCCGCCGTTTTTGGATTTTGCTAAGAATCGATTCATTCATTCGGCCTTCGCGCAAGGGAACTGGCCAGGAAATTGGCGGTTGCGACGGCATCTTGAATCGCTAAATTGATGCCCACGCCGCCGGCGGGAGACATGGCATGTGCGGCGTCGCCAATGCAAAGCAGTCCCGGCCGGTGCCATTTCTGGAGCCTATTGATCTGTACAGACAACAGCTTTACCTGATCCCAATCCGTGACCTCCTCGACTCGATCGCCCAGATACGGTGCGATCTGGCGGAGGTTACTTTGGAACTCGGATAGGCCTTTGGCTTTTACTTCGTCGAACGAACCTTTGCGAATGATCAGGGCGCTTTGAAAATAGTCGCCGCGATTGATCAGAATAAGAGCCTTTCCGTAGTTGACGTTGCCTAAGCACTTGATCGGGATCGTCCGCTCTCCGGCTGATCCGGAACCAAAGAACATCGATCGGGACGCCGAATTCAGTCCACGGCAAGTCCGGCGGCTTGACGAGTAACGGAGCGGCGGCCATCGCAGCCAATCACGAGGTCCGCGCGAATTTCCGCTGGGCCCTCGGGAGTGTTTACCTTCACGCCTTTGATGCGGCCTTGTTCCTCAATCAGACCGGTCGCTTCGTGCTCCATCCTGAGATCGAACGTGGCAAATTGCTTGGCCCGTTGCGAGAGGAAATCGAGCAAATCCCATTGCGGCATAAGAGCAATGAATTTGCAGTGCGCGGGCACGTGGCGGAAATCAGCGACGGGGAGCAAGGAATCGCCAATAACGACGCCGAGCTTGTTAACCTGCTGATGGGGAATTTTCAGAAAATCCTCGAGCAGGCCTAATTCGTAGAGGATTTGAAGAGTAGACGGGTGTACGGTGTCGCCTCGAAAATCGCGAAAGAAGTCTTTGTGCTTCTCCAGCACTGTCACGTTTACGCCTGCGCGGGCCAGCAGAAAGCCGGTCATGATTCCCGCCGGTCCACCGCCCACGATGCAGCACGTTTGACTCATTTTGAAAGGATCCTTTGTGAGGTGAACTTCAATGAAGTATAAGGCAACGGCGGTTAATAGCAAAGAGACGCTTGGTCACTAACGCAGAGGTGAACGCCTGATTCGGACTGTTTTGTGATCTGCAGAGATTGCAACTCGCTGCTGAAGACTGGATTCACACTGAGCCCATATTTGCTGAATCAAACTGGCCTGAGCGACGGCATTGAGGCCCTCTGCCCGAACAAATACTACGGAGGGCGCTCCAGCCCGGTTGAGGGCCAAGTGCGTGTGGAAATCGTGGTCAAGTGTGATGCAGATTCGGTCTTCACGAGCGGCAAAATCGAGAATCGAAAGGTCCTCAGCTCGTTCCATGCCAACTTCAGTCACGTGAAGAGCGTCCCAGCCCTCCAGACGCAGCAGTTCCGCCGCCCTGCGGGGCCAAGCCCTGGTCCAGTAGAATCCTTTTCAAGCGACCCGGTTGAGAGAGACGATTTCGTCATCCACAGTAGCCGCGGCATAGCGCAGGGATTCCTGGAGATCCGCTTCTTCCAAGAACGGATATTCCGCGAAGAGGTCGGTGCGGTTTGGATAGATCGCAACGAGTTCTAAAACCCGGCGAACAGTTATACGCATGCCTCGAATGCAGGGCTTTCCTCCGCACTGACCTGGTTCGACTGTGATCCGGGCGAAAGGCTGCGCCGCTGCTTCCATATCGCTACTTTAGCGAATCTGTTTAGGTCGGTTACCCGCGACCGGCCTCAGCGTGTTTGGTGCCACGCTTGCATTGCAAATCCGAGTCAGGTTCCTTGTGCATGATTCCGGATGTGTGATATCTCTTGTTTCCAGCACTCACCAAAGATCGAAGCGCGGCGCCGTCTTCGGTTTGAAAATAGTAGGCCGCTTCGCTTGCTGGGATTCAATCTGCCCCGAACGCTGACTCGGAGGAAGTTGTGTTTAGACAAATTAAGTTTTGGTCCGCTATCGGACTTCTGCCGTCTTTGTTGGCCGTCTTACTTGTAAGCTGTGGAACGAGAGACGCGCGGCAAATCCGGTCGAAGTCCAGGACGAAGCAATGCGTGCAGGCCGCTCGGCCGCGTCCCTGACAGCAGCCGATGAAGATTACTTCCATGACATGGACGGCGCACCCGCGCTCAGCGGCGACGAGATTAAGGGCCGCAACAGTTGGATCGTGTGGACGGGGGGAAATGATCGGTTCTGGGATCTCATCTCAAGATCGAGCTTCGGCACTCTCGATTTTTTGAAGACCGTCTCGTCGTATCCCGGGTTGAAATTCAGCCGTGACAATCGCTGGAACTATCTCGGCCTCGTAAATGAGCCTTGCTTCGAGAAACCGGCGGGTCCCGATTCGAACCGTTTTGGCCTCTGGCTCGATAAGCGCCGCTCCGATTGTCCCGCGGATCCGTTCGAGAACGAACAGAAGTATCCTGGCGTGAAGATCGGCGCTCGCGGCAAGAATATCCCGGTGGGTTCGCTTTATGGCTATGCAACCGGCATTGTCGGCCTGCGTCTTTTTCCGAACCCGGATTTCGATGAAGCGGCGCAGAAGAATTGGGATCCCAAGCGCTACTACGACGATCCTTCTTATTACAACTCGAAAGACCTTGTGAAGCCCTATCGCGTAGGAATGTCGTGCGGCTTCTGCCATGTTGGCCCGAGCCCGATCAGGCCGCCGCAAGACCCCGAAAATCCGAAATGGGAGAACCTCGCCTCGAACGTCGGAGCGCAGTATTTCTGGGTGGATCGTATCTTCGCCTGGGGTAACGATCCCAGCAGCTTTGCCGTCCAGCTTTTCCATACGGCACGCCCGGGCAGCCTGGATACGTCTCTTGTTTCCACCGACAACATCAACAATCCGCGAACCATGAATGCGGTATACAATCTGTTGCCGCGCCTTCAAATTGCGAAGCGTTGGGGTAAAGAAACTCTCGCCGGGGGCGGCCTGCACAACAAGCAGTTCAACGACTACGTCAAGTCCGGCCTACTGACTGAATTTTTCCAGGCTCCGAATACTTCATGGTCGCCTCGGGTGCTGAAGGATGGCGCGGATTCCGTTGGGGCGCTGGGCGCATTGAATCGGGTGTTCATCAACATCGGTCTTTTCAGCGAAGAATGGCTGCTGCATATGAACCCGCTGATCGGTGGCACACGTCCTTCGCCCATTGAGATCTCAGCCGCCGAAAAGAACTCCGCCTATTGGCAGGCAACTGAATCGCAAACTCCCGCGCTCGCGCTTTTTTTCCTTAAGACCACCGCACCGCATTATTTGAAAGATGCGCCGGGTGGGGATGCGTACCTCACCAAAGATAAAGCCCAACTTACTCGCGGCAAGATCGTGTTTGCTGAAAACTGCGCGCGCTGTCATTCGAGCAAGATTCCGGCGCCCGCTCCGGGCCTCGATCCGAATGGATGTTCGGGATCGCAGTATCTCGATTGTTGGAACAAGTACTTTGCCTGGACCAACACCGACGAGTTTAAATCTAAAATGCGGCAGATTGCACTCGCCGACGATTTCCTGGCCGATAACTTCCTGTCGACAGATCAACGCGTTCCTGTAACTCTGCTTCAAACTAACGCGTGCAGTCCTCTCGCCAGCAACGCAATTGCCAATAACATTTGGGATAACTTCTCGTCGCAGACTTACAAAAGTTTGCCATCGGTTGGGGCGATTACGGTTTATCATCCATACACAGGCGAACCGCGGCAGTTTCAAATGCCCGGCGGCGGCCGCGGCTACACTCGTCCGGCTTCGCTTATCAGCTTGTGGTCCACAGCGCCGTTCCTGCTTAATAACAGCGTTGGCAAGTTCAACCCAGCCCTTCCGTCCAGGCCCGCATGTCGGTTTTCCAGGACAGTATCGAGAAGATGTTGTGGCCCGCGAAGCGCGACAAGGACAGTCTGCTCGGCGACAAGATCCCGGGGACGATTGACCGCACGACGCAAACCAGTTACTTGCGTATTCCAAAAGGATATTTGCCCGGCTTCTTGCAGCCGCTGGTTGAGCCCGGCGACCGTCTCCTGCCGAACGTTTTCGATCAGAGCGGGATCGCGATTGGCCCGATTCCAGCCGGCACGCCGGTGGACCTGCTTGCCAACCTTCAGCTTCGGTCGGAGAGTACCGACCCCGCACAGCAACTGGACCATGACCGGAAACTCCTCGCGCTTCTGTTGAGGCTGAAGCACGATCTGAAGGCGCTTCCCGCCAACGCGAGCGATGAGGATGCCCGCAGAGTTTTTGCTAATGCTGTCGATCCGCTGTTTGATCTCAGTACGTGTCCCGACTATGTCGTTAATCGCGGGCACTACTTCGGAACCAGCTTAGGCGATAACGACAAACGCGCATTGATCGAGTTCCTGAAAACTTTCTAAGAATCTAAAATCGATATGAACGGCGACTTCGATTACATCATCGTAGGTTCGGGGGCGGGCGGCGGACCACTGGCGGCCAACCTAGCGAAAATGGGCTTCAAGGTTCTGCTTCTGGAGGCTGGGGACGACTCCTGCTCTTCCTGCGATACAGGCCGCCTCATGTACGAAGTGCCGATATTTCCACGGACTCTCGACGGAATATCAAGGCTGTTCCTGGGACTTCTTCGTCCGGCACTACTCGGACGACGCGCAACAGGAGCGCGATTCGAAGTTCATACGCGACAAAGGCGGCGTCTGGTATCCGAGAGCGGGAACGCTAGGCGGCTGCACCGCTCATAATGCGATGATCACGGTCATTCCGCAAGACAGCGATTGGAATCACATCGCTGAAGTTACCGGCGATGCTTCGTGGCGCGCCGATAAGATGCGCGGCTACTTCGAGCGTCTCGAAAACTGTACTTACCTGCCTCGCCCGGGTTCTTTTGAAGCGGAAGCCGAGACGATTCTCTCCTCTATTGCCGCAATCTTCGAAGGCCGGGAGGAGTGGCGCGACCAAACGCATGGCCACGGTTTTAGCGGCTGGCTGACCACCAGCGAAACCGATCCGAAGCTCGCGCTAAAAGATCCGGAGATTGTATGCGCGCTCCTCAACGGCGTGAAAGAGGCGCTCAAAGAGCATGTCGGAAATCCTTTTGTCCGCACCGAAACACGCTTCGATCCGAACGATTCGCGTAACTCAGCCCAAAGCCCGGAGGGTCTCGCCTTTACGCCGCTCGCCGTCGCGCAAGGCAAGCGCAATGGCCCGCGCGAATACTTGATGAGGGTTAAGAAAGAGTTTCCCGGCAACCTCACTATTCAGCTGAACTCTCTCGCGACTCGTGTGGTTTTTGAGGGAAGCCGTGCGATCGGCGTGGAGATTCTTGAAGGCCACCATCTGTATAAAGCCGACCCGCAGGCGACAGGCGATATGGCCTCGGCTCGCAAACGCCGGATCACCGCTTCGCGAGAGGTCATCCTTTGCGGCGGCGCGTACAACAGCCCGCAGCTTCTGATGCTTTCGGGCATTGGTCCGCGCGCCCATCTGGAGCGATTCGGCATTCCGTCCGTAGTCGATCTTCCGGGTGTGGGAGCCAACTTGCAGGATCGTTACGAAATCGCCGTCGTATCGGAGTTTGCGCGCTCGTTCGATCTGCTGAGCGGCGCAACGTTTTCGCCGCCCGATCCGAAAGGCCAACCCGATCCGTTCTTCGCCGAATGGGAGAAGGGAAGCGGCATTTACGCGTCCAACGGTGCGCTTCTTGGCGTTATTAAGCGCTCCAAGCCCAGCAAACCCGATCCGGATCTTTACATCTTCGCTCTGCCGGGCTACTTCAAGGGTTATTTCCCGGGCTACTCGACCCAGTTCGAACGGTTTCACGACCGCATGACCTGGGCGATTTTAAAAGCGCACACCAACAACACGGCCGGGCGCGTGAGCCTCACGTCGAATAATCCGATCGATATGCCGCGCATCGAATTTCACTACTTCAATGAGGGCAACGACGCGGGCGGGGACGATCTGGAAGCGGTGGTGAGCGGAGTCGAATTCGTCCGCGACATGAATAAGCGGCTCGCCCGGGCGGGTCTGGTCAAGGAGGAACTGATTCCTGGACCGCAATATGACACGCCGGAGAAACTGCGCGAGTTCATCCGGAACGAAGCGTGGGGCCATCACGCATCCTGCACTAATAAAATCGGCGCTGGCAATGACCCGAAGGCCGTTCTCGACAGCCGTTTCCGTGTGCGCGGCACGAAGGGTTTGCGCGTGGTGGACGCTTCCGTGTTTCCGCGGATCCCGGGCTACTTCATTGTCTCCGCTATCTATATGGTGAGCGAAAAAGCGGCAGATAGCATTGCCGAAGATTCGGGTTCCACACCCGCGCCGCCGGGCGATTAAGCCACCGCCGCTTTGGCCGCGGCTTCAGCCTCAGCCTTCTCTTTCTTGGCTTCGCCGGCTACGGTTATTCCAACCGTTGGCGGCACAGCGCGCGTCACAGTAACTCTGTACGATTTCTCGAAAGCGCGCAAAGTCCAGGCCCTCCGGGTTGTGATAATCAGGCCCGCAAATCTCTTCAATAACGTGCAGTCCCAGCCGGCGGTAGCTTTCGAACTGCGACTCGTCATAGAACTGATCGGAAGTGGGCTGTTGCGGGAACGATTTGTTGATCGTGCCGTAATGCAAAATATCTGGCGTTTCATTTCCGTTTAGCGAGGCCTTGATATAGATCAGTAGTCCATCTTCAGCGCATAGATCCACCGACTTATAACGGATGTGCCCAATCGCACAATGGTGGCCGCCAAATTCCGGCGTAGCGCGATGCGTTTCGGACATCGGCATCACAGGCTTATCGAAATCTATTGGAATTCCCATGTCAATACGAATTTTGCGGACTGCATTGGCCAGGTCTTCGTAGTTGTAATTGGGATCGGCGCCCGCATCCGAAACCACAATGTACCGGCATCGGCGCAGCACCATCTCATAGATGCCCAGGTTTTCGAAGTGGCCGCCGTCCGAGAGATAAAGCCATTTGTTCGTGTCTGTAGTCAGGCCGAACGCCTCATCGATGAAAGGCCGGATGCCGTAGCGGGGGCCAGGCCGCGCCCAAATGGCCTTAGCCGAGTGCGGATTACCCAACCACCAACCGAGGCGCGCATTAAACAGCGTCATTACCAAGGTCAGCAGGGGTGACGAGTGATAGCCCATGTTCGGACTCGCGGCCGCTCCTGAAATGGTCATGGTTGTCCCGAGCGTGATCGCGGCCTTATTCGGCTTGTCGTTATAACGGCCGCCGTAGGTGTCTGAATTTTGATACCCGACCCGGCAACTGCCTGTGTGCAGGCGCGTTGAAGTAAACGATTCGGCTTTTCTCTGCTGCCAGGCGAGATTGGACCCGTGCACCAGGTTGAGCGTCATGTTGATAACGTGCAGCGGTTTCTGCGGGGCGAGATCGCGCATCTGCACGTTGTCACCCTTATCAAAGCCGGTGAAGCGGTTCGGATTCCGATGCATGTTCGAAGCGCCCAGATAGGCCCGGATCAGCCGCATCCGGTACATACCGTGCAGGGAAAACTTATTGATATTGATGAAGTAAGATGCGACCCAGCACAGAAGGACATAGGCCAGCAGAACCCAGAGCGCATGAGAGACGATATTGCCCATCGGCCGTATGGCAGGCGGCCAAAACGACGGAATCACATCGGGAATGTTGCGAGCCAGATGAACCAGATTAATGTTTGCCACGGCCAATAACATCGTCAGCAGAACCAGAAAGACCGGCAGCAAAAGACGGGCCCCGTACTCCTTGACCAGCTTGTTCGAGAGGAACTTGCTAACGCCCGCCGGTGTCTTCGTTCTTCCCCGAACTGGTATCCGGACTTTTGCCGGCGCGGGCGGCCGCCCACCCCGTCAGTCCTGTTAGAGCTGTGAACGCGCCGCTGACTTTCGCGCTGACCCAGGGCAGTGCGTCAGGCGCATAGAGGACAATGCCGCCGAATACCAGCCACGCGAGAGCAATGCCGATGAACCAACCTCCCGCGCGCGCCCACCACTCGCGGTCTTCGTCTTCCGTGATGTAGCTGCTGAGTCCCACGAGCAGCGTCTGCGCGAGCAGGAAGATGCCCATCAGCAAAGGAAAGGCCAGCACGGCATAGGTCTTCGGATGCGCGAGATGGCCATTCGGGAGAACCTGTGTGAAGCTAACAGCGAGCGAAGCGACGGTCCCGCCGATGAATCCCGTAACGGCCGCCGCAACTGTCGCGGACAGCCCCTTTTTGCGCGGCGGTTGATTGTACTTGAAACTGACGTACGTAATGCCGGCCAGCATCCCGCCACCGTGCAGCACCGCTCCCAAAATCGAGAAATGCCACCATCTCAACCCGGACTTACCGAGCGCAACTACATTCCACCAGTCACTCCGAGGGCCGCCCATAGGCAACCACGCCCAGAACGTCACCAGGTGGGTGGCAGCCAACACCAGAGGCAGCATACATCCCAATAGAAAATATTTCGCGGGACGGCGCCTGTTTCCGGCGTTCGGAAGATCGTAGCCGACGTAACCTACAGATAAAGCCCCCAACGCCACACCAGCGGTGACGAGGTACCAAAGGGTGTCTTCATCAACAGCGGTAGGCCTCAGCCATAGCAATCTCCACGAAAGAACCGGAAGCAGAAGCGCCGCCGCAAACAAGGGCAGCAAGACGAGCCAATTGAGGAAGATGTTCCGCACCACCAGCGAGGCAAGCGTCCAGGTGTCGGCAGACAGAACACCCACTTTAGGCGCCAAGAAGTTGCTGAACGCGCGCAGATGTTTGACTTCTTCCGGTTCCGGCTCAAATCCGGCATCTGGGCTTTTCGCCAGGCATTTTATTACTTCTGCCGGGCCGTCCACTTCAGGACCGAGCTCGCCCGGGCTTAGACCTGTCGAGGGCGGGATTGGCCAGCCGGGCGGCCCAACCCGAAAACCACGCCTCCTAAATAGCCGCCGCCTGAAACTGTTGAAAGGTAGTCGAACTCGCCCAGCAGTTTTGGCCGTCCGTTCGCTGGCTTGGCGGAACACGCCGCGAGACCTTGCAGAATGCCCAAACCAAACGTTGCACTGCGAATGCCGCCTCCGGAAAAGCAGAGGGCGGATCGTTCGCGCGAATGCAAGCGCTTGAAGAGGTTCGTGCGGAATTCCTTTTCCGCTTCTTCGACCAATGCCTCCGCGTTTTTTTGCGCTTCGGGTTCGGAAGGAATCTCGCAAACCGCGTTTCGTTTTGCACGGGCGTCCGCATACGCGATACGCAATCGTTCAAATTCGAAATCCGGTTCGCCCCCGAGAGCTCTATCTTCCTCGTCAAGGGCATCCAGATAGGTAAGGAACTCATCTCCGCAGGCCGGTTTCGAGAGCATATGAGGAACAACTATATCCCGAAATAGCCCTCAACGTAAAATCGCGTTATGGAAACCATCTCGGAACGGCGGTTCCAGAGTGCACGCATTGCAAAGTTCAAAGAGTCCGTTATTCGTGAGATGACGAGACTGGCGTGGAAACACGGCGCCGTAAACCTGGCGCAAGGATTTCCCGATTTTCCCGCGCCGGAAGAAATCAAAGCCGCCGCGCAAAGGGCCATCGCGGAGGACGTTAATCAGTACTCCATAACATGGGGTGCTAAGTCCTTCCGCGATGCTATCCATAATTACTATCGGCGGCATTACGCAATCGCAATAGATCCCGAACGCGAAATAACCGTCTGCTGCGGCGCGACTGAAGGAATGATCGCAACGCTTCTCGCATTGCTGAATCCAGGCGATGAGGTCGTCGTGTTCGAGCCGTTTTACGAGAACTATTGGCCGGATTCTCAGCTCAGCGGGGCCGTTTGCCGCTACGTGACGCTGCGTCCGCCCGATTGGAGCTTTGACCCGGATGAACTCGAAGGCAGCTTTTAACGATAGAACGCGTGCCGTGATTGTCAACACTCCCAATAATCCGACTGGCAAAGTGTTTTCAACAGCCGAACTGAAGCAGATCGGGCAACTGTGTCAACAACACGATTGTTTATTCATCACCGACGAGATTTATGAGCACATCACCTTCGATGGCGAGCGCCACGTGCCGCCCATCGCCATTGACGGTCTGCGCGACCGCTGTGTCCTTGTCAACAGCCTGAGCAAGACGTTCTCGGTGACCGGTTGGCGGGTGGGATGGGTGATAGCTCCGCCTGAACTGACGGCCTCCATCCGTAAGGTGCATGACTTCCTCACAGTCGGCGCCGCCTCGCCATTGCAACAGGCGGGGATTACCGCACTGGCAATGCCGGACAGCTATTACCAGGAACTGGCTCGCACGTATCAGTCGAAGCGAGACACGATTGTTTCAATTCTTGAAAATGTGGGATTGCGCTGCTTCGTTCCGAAAGGCGCTTATTATGTGATGTGCGATGTCAGCGGCCTGGGCTTCTCGGATGATGTGACACTCGCTCATTATCTTGTAGAGGAGATAGGCGTGGCGGCAGTTCCTGGGTCGAGCTTCTTTTCCGATCCAGCGCTGGGCTCTCACTTGATTCGATTCTGCTTTGCTAAAAAGAGGGAAACCTTAGAGGCGGCTGGGGCGCGATTACAAAAGCTGCGCAGATAAGCTGCTAGCTGAATATCAACCCGGCGCAAGCTGAATTCAGCAGAACTCCGATGCAGCCGGTGATGATTAGGCCTTTAACAGTCCTGCGATGTCCCACGGCCCTCTCCCGGAGAATAAGCGGGATCAATCGCGATCCACTGTGTAAGACCCCAACTGACAAGGACAATTGGCGGAAGGTGGGATAGCAAAGCCACCGTCAGGATTGAGAATAGAACGGTGCCAAATTGGCCAAGAATCCCGTACAGACATCCGACACCGACGCTCTCGTCCTGAAACTGGCCGGCCCTTGCCAGGTGTCTCTTCGTCTCTCAAAGCAGTCCACCCGTTCGGTTCGGCCTGCTATCCCGCTCCCGCCGCAACGGCTCCAGGATTCTCTGCTCCAGGTCGTCGCGATAGAACAAATTGTACGTATCAAAAGGAACAATACGCTTCCCGTCCGGATGCGCAATGTGGACACAAGTCTTCTTCACGCTTCTCACATCAAATCCCCAGGCATCGATAAACTGCATGATGATCACCCGAAAAACATTGCTGTAATCAATCTCCGGCGTCGCCATGATTTGCGGAAGACAACAGAGCAACTCTCGTAGCGTTCCGGCGCTCGATTTCGGCGAATGATTGGTGGAGAACAGCTTGAAAATCTGCTTTTGCAGCCCGCATCGTTTTCATAGATGATCGTGTTTCGCCCGCCTTCAATAAGGACCTTAGGATCGATCATGCCCGTTAACGGAATGACTTTCCCGCCCGATTTCAATGCGTACGCCATGGCGAGCGAATCAGGATGGCAGGGGACAGGAATAATGTCCTCCGCCCGGAACAAGTTCGTCTGTTCCAGGATCTTCCGGCGCACCTCCGTAAGCGTAAGCCGGTCTCGGGCCGGGTCGAACCGCTCATGTCTACCCGCGGCTTGCACCGGCTGCAGGACGACTCCTCGCACACACGGCTGCTCAACCGCCCAATCGATGATCCGGCCAATCTCACCGTCATTCAGGCCGCGCTTAAGCGTCACAACCAGCGATGTCGAGATTCCAAGCCGGTTCAGTTTCTCTATCGCCTGTGCTCTGATGCTCCTGAGATCGGCTCCCCTCAGTTCCTGAAGAGCCGCTTCTTCGAAAGAATCAAATTGCAGATAGACTTCGAATCCCGGCATATAAGCGGCGAGCCGCTCCGCGAACCCATCTTCACGCGCAATGCGAATCCCATTTGTGTTCACCATCAGGTGCTGAATAGGCCGCGTTTTCGCCAGATCGAGTATTCGAAAGAACTCGGGGTGTAGCGTCGGCTCGCCTCCGGAGATTTGCACCACGTCCGGTTTGCCCTCATTCCGAACAACTGCATCAAGCATGCGCTCAACATGCTCAAGAGAACGGTACGAATGACGCGACGGTCCGCTGGACGCATAACAAATCGGGCATTGCAGGTTGCAGTGGTCCGTGATCTCGATAAGCGTCAGGCAAGAATGCTGTTCGTGATCCGTGCAAAGTCCGCAATCGTAAGGACAGTCCCACCGCACCGGCGTGTTGTAGTGCTTGGGCATCTCCGGCGGCTTCAAGAAAATCTCGCGGCACCGCCGGTAATACTCGACGTCATCGGCCATCAACACGCGCTCGGGGCCATGCACCGGGCAGCGCTTCAGTAGATAAACGTTTCCATCCTCGAAGACGATCTTCCCCTCCGATCTGCGATAGCAAGTCGAGCAGATTGAGATGGCCGTGTCATAGAACAGGTAGGGCCGGACGCGTTCAGCCATAAGCGACGGTCTCTTTCTTTGGAAATGAAGCTCGAAGAATGCGTAGAAAGTCGGGCGTGTACCAAAGCACAGCCGCCAGGCACGCCCACTGCAGGGTCGTCAAAGCGCCAACTCTAACTCCGGGTTTCAGGAAGTCCACCAACAACCGCCATGCGTAATAGGTGAATACAAAGACGCGAAAACGGTCGCCTTCAACGGATCGCCGATTTTTCATAAGTACCAGGACGCGTAGCGAGCGCCAGCATCACTGCGACTTCGTACAGCTGAACCGGATGCCGCCGCAGTCCATCACCCAAATCGACACCCCAGGGCAGCGATGTTACGGTGCCGTAAGTATCGTCTTGCTTGCCGGCCAGAAAGCAGCCCACCCGTCCAATCGCGATTCCGACGGCCAGCGGTATCGCGAACAGGTCGCCAGTGCGCCTTCGCAGACCGGCTCGCCGTTTCACGAATTCAACGGCTAGTGTGCCCCCAAGAAGAGCACCCACGATCGTTTTACCCGCAAGCAAATATTGGACATCGGTCCATTGCCGCAGGGTGCGTGAGGGGTCCTCGAACCAATAGAGAACCTTAGCGCCAATCGCCGCTCCCGCCACGGCCGCAACGATAACGGTCCAACGCACATCGGCCTCAAGAAAATCGCCGCTCTTCCGCCGTTCGAAAACATACAGCCGAAAAGCGACGATGTAAGCAAGCGACTCGAAGAAGAAATGCCAGCGCACGTCTGGCTTATTATCCGCTAATCCGGCTGTCTACGCGAGCTTTCCGCTAAGTTGCCTACGGGTATAGCTGGTTTTGAGATTTATATATAGAACGCGTAAAATCGCGATCACCGGAATCGAAAAGAACATGCCCGGGATACCAGCCACTCTTTCTCCGGCGAAAACCGCGAACAGAACCAGCAGCGGATGTAGTTCCACTCCGGAGCTCATGAGATACGGGCTCAATACGTAATCGGCAAAGACCCGGTAACAGCCCCAGAAAATAACGATCCACAGCAACCCGCCCGAACCCGATACGCCGACCACAGCCAGGATCACCACACCAGCGGCGGCAGGACCGATTACCGGGATGAACTCCAACAAGGATGCCAGCCCTGCAAGCAGCAAGTCGTAGGGATAGCCCATCACGCTCAAAAACAAAACCCAGCAGAGGAAGGAACAGACCGCCAGTAAGACGAGCGCGCGAATGTAGTTCTTGAGCACCAGGTGAATTTCGTCCAGAATACGTCTCAACAACGACTGGCCGTGCCCGTCTTCCATCGCGCCGATCAAATTGACTCGGATCTGCTCGCCATCTTTCAAGAAGAAAAACGCGAGAATCGGGATCAGCACCACGTAAAGCAGAGCGCCAAGACCGCTCAAGATTCGGCCGCCCGCGCCTTGAATGAACGGGAACAACTCGCGATCCTAGGGTCGAGACTTGCCGAGTGGCAAAGCCAACCACCTCCGCCCTTACTGGATCGAGCCAGCCTGGGAGTGGAATGGTAGCCAGCCTATTTTTCGACAAGAGCGATGGCAATTTTGTGGCGAGGTTTGTCGCTTGGTCGGCAACTTTCGGAATCAGCTCAAACCCAATCAGCACGAGAATGCCGATCAGCGATACGTATACCAGGGCGAGAGCCAAGTTCCGCCGCTTCGGTATCAAGCGCTCGATCAGTACGACTACGGGCCAAAGCATATAGGCGAAAAAGATCGCTAACGCAAAGACGAGGATCGTCTCGCGAATGAAATATACGACCGCAAGGAACAGGCCAAAGAGGAACACCGTCCAAACGATTTTTAATGCCCGTTCATCAATCCCCAACATGATTGGTAGACTAGCAGGTGCTCAAGTCCGATGCACTTTAATGCGGTCTAATGTGCGCGATATGCGCGGCCTGGTTCAGCAGCTGCACGAGTTAGAGCGGCAACTACGTTCAGGCGGCGGCACAAAGAAAATCGAGAAACAGCATCGGGATGGGAAATGGACGGCCCGCGAACGGGTCGATCACCTGATTGACCCCGGCACGAAGTTCCTCGAAATCGGCCTGCTGATCGCTTACGACAAATACGATGGGCAAGCGCCCGCGGCCGGAGTGGTCACTGGATTAGGAAAGATTGAAGGGCGGCCCGCGGTTATCGTGGCCAATGACGCCACTGTGAAAGCCGGGGCCTGGTGGCCGGAGACAATCACGAAGATTCTCCGGGCGCAGGAAATCGCCATGCGCAATCGCGTTCCCATCGTCTACCTGGTGGACTCGGCGGGCGTGAATCTTCCGCTTCAGGACGGAATCTTCCCGGGCCAATATGGCGCGGCGCGGATCTTCTACTACAACTCGCTGATGCGGCGCCGTCTGCGCATCCCTCAAATTGCGGCTGTGATGGGTCCGTGCATCGCGGGCGGCGCTTACCTGCCCGCTCTGAGCGACGTCATCATCATGGTAGAGAACGTAAGCTTCATGGGGCTTGGCGGTCCTAATCTTGTGAAGGGGGCGGTTGGCCAAATCACCGATTCCGAAACCCTGGGCGGCGCGGCTATGCACACGGCTATCAGTGGCGTTGCTCACTTTGCGGCCAAAGACGACGCGCACTGCATCGAACTGATCCGTCAACAATTCCGCTCCATGCCGTCGCCGAAACCGGCCGCGCACGGCGCTGGACCGAAGTCTGAAGCTGAAGGGCTGTACGACGTAATGCCCGGCGATCACCGCCTGCCGTACCGCATGGAAGATATCTTCGATCGCATTCTCGATGCCGGCGATTTCCTGGAATTTCAGCCCGAGTATGCGCCCGAATTCGTCTGCGCCACGGCCCGGCTCAATGGCCGCAGCATCGGCGTAATCGCGAATCGCCGGGGCTTTCTGAAAACGCACAGCGGCCCGCGTGTGGGGGGAATCGTCTACACCGAATCCGCCCGCAAGGTGGCCTACTTTGTCGAGAACGCGCAACGTCATGACCTGCCGCTTCTCTACGTGCAAGACGTATCCGGTTTCATGGTCGGCGTTGAAGCCGAGACGGCGGGGATCATCCGCGCGGGCGCCGAGATGGTGGAAGCGATGGCCTGCGCCACCGTCCCCAAAATCGTTTTGACCGTGAATCACGCGAGCGGAGCGGGTTACTATGCCATGGCGGGCCAGGGTTTCGACCCGAACTTTACTTTCAGTTGGCCTACGGCGCGCATCGCGGTGATGGAAGGAGATTCCGCCGTGCAGGCCGTCTATGGTCCGGAACTCGACAAGTTGAAAAGCTCAGGTCAGCCGGTTCCCGAAGATCTGCAAGCGAAGATTGAGCAGACGCGCGCCGATTACGAGCGCTGGCTCGATGCGAAGTACGCCGCCGCACGAGGACACTGCGACGCCCTGATAGATCCCGCCGAGAGCAGGGAAATTCTGGACTTCGCGTTTGAAGTGGCTTGTGCGAATGACAAAACGGATCACCTGCCTTTACAGTTGATGTAGATATGATCCGAATCGCCAACGGACAAGGTTTTTGGGGCGACTGGTTGGAAGCCCCAGTTCGTCTGGTCGAAGGCGGCCCGCTCGATTACCTTACTCTCGACTACCTCGCCGAAGTCACCATGTCCATTTTGCAGAAGCAGCGCAAGACGGATGCGAATCTCGGTTATGCACGCGATTTTCCGCCACTGATCGCGCGAATTGCCAAACAGATCCGTGAAAAGAGGATACGAGTCATCGCAAACGCGGGCGGCGTAAATCCGGTAGCCTGTGCGCGTGAAGTAAAACGGCTTGCGCCGGATCTGAAGGTTGCGGTCGTGCTTGGCGACGATATTCTCGACCGCTTGGACGATCTGATCGCGCAGGGACATCAACTGCGGAACATGGATACAAACGAGCCGATCGCCACAATACGCTCGCGTATTCAGAGCGCCAATGTTTATATCGGAGCCTTTCCGCTTGCCGAGGCTCTACGGACCGGCGCCGACGTCGTAATTACTGGGCGTTGCGCGGATGCCGCGCTGGCGCTCGCTCCGATGATCCACGAATTTAGTTGGAACGCTGACGACTGGAATCTACTGGCCAGCGGTATCGCCGCCGGGCACGTTATTGAATGTGGAACTCAGGCAACGGGCGGCAATTGCACTTCGGACTGGCAGTCCACGCCCGATTTCGCGCACATTGGTTACCCGCTGATTGAGGCTAGTGCGGACGGAGCAATGGTGATCACCAAGCACGAAGGCACCGGCGGGCGAGTGTCGAAGGCTACGGTCACCGAGCAACTCGTCTATGAGATCGGCGATCCCGCCCGCTATATGACGCCCGACGTGATCGCCGATTTTACGACCATCAAGCTGGCGGACGATGGACCCGATCGTGTCCGGCTTAGCGGCGCCTCCGGCAGTCAAAGGCCCGAGCAGTTGAAGGCCTCGATCTCTTATCAATACGGCTGGAAAGCCATCGGAACACTGGTCTATTCCGCGCCGGACGCTCTTGGCGAAGGCTGAAACCGCTGACCGTGTCGTACGCCAGCGCCTCTCTGAATTGGGGCTCACTTTCGAAAAGATTCACACAGAATACTTCGGCGTCAATGCCTGTCACGCCCAGCTTGCGCCCAGTATTGCCGAACCTGCCGAAGTCCAGTTACGAATCGGCGCGCGCGGTTCGGACAAAGCGGCGATTGAAAGATTCACTCGCGAATTGATCCCACTGGTTCTGAACGGTCCGCCCACCGCGACCGGCTACGGCGAAGGGCGTCCGCAAGTGCGCGAAGTGGTTGCCTACTGGCCAGCGCTAGTCCCGCGCGATGCCGTGAAGCCGATAGTCGAGGTCGTCGAATGAAGATCCGGCTCTCGGAAATCGCCCACGCCCGTTCTGGTGACAAAGGCGATATTTCAAACGTCGGCCTCATCGCGAACCAGAGCCGCCACTACCCGCTCCTGGCCCGTGAAGTCACCACCGAACGCGTGAAGCGGCACTTCGGCTCGTCTCGTTCAGGGCAGCGTAACGCGCTACGAATTGCCGAATTTAAACGCCTTGAATTTCGTCATGGAGCAGGCGCTTGACGGCGGTGGTACGATTTCGCTACGCACCGATGCGCAAGGTAAAACGCACGGGGCGGCTTTGCTAAGCATGGAAATCGAGGTGGACTCGAATGAATTTGCTGGTTGAGAGGAAGCACCGCGTACTTCACATAAGTTTGAATCGCCCGGAGAAGCGCAACGCCCTCACTTCCGCGATGTGCCAGGGCATCGTAGAGGCGATCCACTCCGTTCAGACTGACCAGAGCATTGGCTCGATATTGATCGGGGGCGTCGGCCAGGTCTTCTCGTCGGGCATGGACCTGGATGAAGCGCTCTCTTCTACCGGGACCGGCATGGCCGCGATTCACGAGAAGCTCTTTACCATTGGCGCGCAATCGTTGAAACCGATCGTTGTTTCGGTGAACGGCGCCGCTCTCGGCGGTGGCCTCGGACTGGCCGCGCAGGGGCACGTTGTTGTCGCGGAGCACAGTTCCGTCTTTGGGCTGCCGGAGATCCGTATTGGTTTGTGGCCGTTTCTCGTTTACCGCGCGCTCGAAGCCGCCGTGGGCGCACGCCGCATGTTGGCGCTCAGTTTGATGGGGCGGACATTTCCCGCCGAGGACGCGTTGGCGTGGGGGCTGATCCACCAGGTGTGCCACGACGATGAAGTCTGCGATCGCGGTTGGGCCGTTGCGCGGGATCTTGCAAAGGCTTGTCCAGCGGCCATTGAAGCTGGAATGCAGTACGCGCGTGACTCTCGCGAGAAGACGTGGGAGGAGGCCGGAAAACTGGCCGCAAGTTTGCGGGACAAGCTGATGGCAAGTGACGATTTCAAAGAGGGCTGTGCCGCGCTCAAAGGCACATCGCGATGCACAATGGCCGAGCATGCCGCCGGGCTCCTACGCCGCACAGAAGAAACACAATGGTCAGCCTTCGGCCACAAAGCCTTGAGGGTTTTCGCATTCATTGGAATCGCATTCTGGATGCATGCGGCTCCAGCGCCGACGTTCTATAGAGACGTTCTGCCAATCCTGCAAGCGCGCTGTCAGCAATGTCACCGGCCAGGCGAGATCGCGCCCATGCCGCTGGTTACGTACGCGCAAACACGGCCTTATGCGGCTGCCATTCGCGAGCAAACCAAACTTCGCAAGATGCCGCCCTGGTTTGCGGACCCATGTTGTGGGCGCTTCGCGAACGATCCTTCTCTTACTGCCGAGCAGATCTCGACATTAGCAGCCTGGGTGAGCGCTCATGCACCTGCGGGTGATCCCCGCGATGCTCCGCCTGCCGTGCATTGGGGGCGTGGCTGGAATATCGATACGCCCGACGCGGTTCTCGAATTTCCACGCGCTGTTCAGATCCCGGCCGACGGCGACGTGCCCTACACCTACGTGATTCTCCCGACACAGCTTCAAAGAGGATCGCTGGGTGCGCATGTCCGAAATTCGCCCCAGCAACCGCGCGGTTGTCCATCATGCCGTCGCCTACATTCGCGAGCCCGGTTCCTCGTGGCTGCGAGGCGCGCCAATTGGAGTTCCATTTACGGCAGAGGATCTGACGGATCAAAAGCTTCGCCGCGATGCCAAGTGGACCACTAGCGACATTTTGCTTGTCTACGCGCCCGGCAGTTCGCCCGATCAATGGCCGCAAGGATTTGCGAAGTTCGTGCCCGCCGGATCTGACATCGTGCTTCAGATGCACTACACGACCCGCGGCGCGAAAACAGAAGATCGCACGAGTGTCGGTCTGGTGTTCTCGAAAGAACCGCCACGAAAACGCGTGCTGACGCTTCAATTGACCAACGACAGATTCCTGATTCCACCCGGAGATCCGGACCATCGTGTCGAGGTACACGGCACTCTTCCGAACGACGCTTTGCTGCTCAGCTTCTTTCCGCACATGCACCTGCGCGGCAAATCATTCGAATACAACATTACTGAGCCCGGTGAAAAACCACGCACGCTGTTGCGCATTCCACATTACGATTTCTACTGGCAACTGAGTTATCGATTGAAAGAGCCGCTGCCGCTGAAAGCGGGAACCACCTTGCAAGCTGTCGCGACATTCGACAATTCGAAGAACAACCCGCATAACCCCGATCCCGATTCGGCTGTGACATGGGGCGAGCAGACGTGGGCAGAAATGATGGTCGGGTTCTTCGATGTGGCGGTGGATCCGTCAATAGACAAGCAGCGATTTTTCATACGTCCGGCGTCCACTCCCCATACAGCGTCGCAATCAAATCATCCAGCGCGCGATCCGGATCGGACGCCAGCAGCACCTCACGGCTAAAGGCCGCAAACAGCGGCAATCCTAATGGCGAAGGACGCGGCAGATCGTAAATCTTCAACGGCGTTTCGTAGATTCGCGCTGCCTCCTCAAGCGCGTGCGGCGCGTCACACTGATCTTCCAGCACCTCGCGAACGGCTTCCCGAACTAGCGGGTGATCGGGCTCATGTTCCATCAGATGTTTTATAAAGCAGACTGCCATTCCAAGTAGCAGCTTTCGCCGACACGTTGCCGCGAAGAGTACGGCGAGGCAATAGCTGACCAATTTCAGCGATATGGCGAAAGCTTCTGCCAAGCGTCTCCGTTGTCGCGAGCGTGGCCCGTAGATCCTCCATCCAATTCTTCGGGTTGAATGTCTCGTGAAGGATCTCGGCATCGATTTCGATACGCGAGTCCATCGAAAGCAAAAAACTGTGATCGTCGAAATTCGCTACGATACTTCGGCCGTTGGCAAGTCGCGCGCCCGCTACCCAGGCGAGCGAACGATTCACGGCCCGGCCCGCGACAACATGCACCAGCAGCATCGTGTTCCGGCCATTTACGACCCGCTCCGCGATAACAGGAGCATCGGTGGGCAACGGGGTTGCTCTGCATTGCCGTGCCACAAACGCTGCGATTCGCGCCGCTACGTTCTCACTGACCGCGTACGCCTTCAGCAAATGCCGGGTGCATCCTTCTTCGCCGCCTCTTTCCCAGGCCGCACGAAGTTCGCGCCGCAATTTAAGCTCTTCCTGGGCGAGTTGCGCGGTGAGCGGCATCTTATTGCCCATCCATCGCGGTGTCTTCACCTGCTCACCCTGTGCGGGCTCCACTACGGCGACGTTCTGATGAATATGCTTCACGCGCACCGGACGGCCGCCCATAATGAACGCCTCATTCGGCTGCAAAGATGCGATGAACGATTCTTCTACCGCCCCAAGATGCCGGTTTCGAGCGGACACGATCTTCATTTCATAATCGGCGCTGATCACCCCGGTATTCATGTAGTAAGTCCGCGCCGTCTTCCTATCCGTGACGCGGAACTTGCCATCCCGAAGTTGAATCTTCCCGTAGGTTCCATAAGGCCCGAGCACTTTGCCGTGTCCCGCCAGATATTCCAGAACGTCGTCGAAGTCCTTGCGCGATAAATCGAGATAAGGCCCGGCCTTTGTCACCAGCGCGAACGCTTCATCACAGGACCACTCTTGTTCGATGCTCATCCCCAACAGCACCTGAGCGAGCACGTCAAGCGGAGCGGTCGGAATACGCAACGCATCCAGGCGTCCGGCGTTCGCCGCCTCGCGCAACGCGACACACTCCACCAGATCGGGCAGGCTGAGCGGCGCCAAAGTTCCCTGCGCTATACCGTTCACTCGATGACCGCTCCGGCCCAACCGCTGCAATGCGCGGCTCACTCCACGCGGGGTTCCGACCAGAATCACGCGATCGACACTCGAAAAATCCACACCCATTTCCAGACTGCTGGATGCGACGACAGCTCGCCAGAAGCCGTCTTTCAAACCGTTTTCAATCTGCTGGCGAGTCTCGCGGTTCACCGATCCGTGATGCACGGCAATCCGCTCGTCGAGATCGGGAAGCAACACGGTAAGCGCCAGGCCGAGCCGCTCGACGCCTGACCGTGTTGTGAGAAAAAT
Source organism: uncultured Acidobacteriaceae bacterium (assembly GCA_963845995.1). Classification (GTDB taxonomy): domain Bacteria; phylum Acidobacteriota; class Terriglobia; order Bryobacterales; family Bryobacteraceae; genus Bog-105. The sequence goes on from CAWJUO010000035.1 coordinate 41,925, forward strand.
CAGACTGCACTGGCTCTCTTCGACAACTCGCGCGACAGTAGGGGCAATGCGAAACGGATTGTGCCCGGCGGGCGGTAGCCACACGCCCGGATCCGGAGCGACAATCTCCAGGTGATGAGATTTGCGAACATCCGTCTTCGCTACCGCGCAAGGCCGCGTACCGCAAAGCAGCCGCTGAATTGCTTCAATGGGCCAAGCGGTCGCCGAAACCCCGATGCGCTGAACAGGGCGTCCGGCCCGATGCTCCAGACGTTCCAGGCACAGCGCGAGCAGGGATCCGCGCTTGCCCTCCGCGAACGAGTGAATCTCGTCCACGATAACAGTCTCAGGTTCAAAGCCGCTCTCCCGCCATGCGCTCTGCGACAGGATAGAACTCAAGCTTTCGGGCGTCGTCAGAATCAGATGAGGGCGGCGGCGCGCTTGCCGGGAGCGATCGCTTTGCTCGCGTATCGCCGGTGCGGATTTCCATGCGAATCTGCTGCGATTCCGGGAGAGCCGCATTGACAGCTTCCCACGCGGGCGTCAAATTGCGGTGGATATCGGTATCAAGAGCTTTCAGCGGCGAAACATAAATCGCGCAAACCGCATTCGGAAGTTTATTCTCCGAGGCCCGCTTGGCAAGGCCCGACAACACGGACAAAAATGCGGCGAAGGTTTTGCCGCTTCCCGTCGGGGCTAGAATCAGCGTGTTTTCGCCTGCCAGCGTATGCGGCAGCGCCAGCTTCTGAATCTCGCTGAGCTCCGGATATAAGCTACTGAACCAACTCTGAAGCGCGGGATGCAGCTTCTTATCGAAGCGGTTAGGAGAGCGAGGCTTGGTAGAGCGCTTCGACTCGCGCGAGATCATCGCATTCCTCCGGCTTCTTGTCTTTTCGCCATCGCAGTATCCGCGGAAAACGCAGCGCGTACCCGCTCTTGTGACGCGGACTCTTCTGCACGCCATCGAAAGCCACTTCCAACACGATCTCCGGCCGCACCAGCACCACACGGCCGAATTTTTCCGTCGAAGCCGAACGCAGCACTCTGGTCAACTCTTTGACCTCCGAATCCGTCAGACCCGAATAGGCCTTCCCGACATTCAGAAAACCGTTCGAAGATCGCACCGCGAAAGTATAGTCCGACAGATAAATAGCACGCCGTCCCTGGCCCTGTTCGGCTGCCGTAACAACCACGTCCAATGTGCCGTAAGGGCGCTTCAGCTTCAGCCAGGACCCGCTGCGGCGTCCCGGTTCGTAAATGCTGCCTTTACGCTTCAGCAAAAGCCCTTCGTTGCCGCGTTCACGGGCCCGGATGAAAAGCGCCTCGATATCCTCGTGCGATGAAACCTGATACTGCGCGGATAGCATGGCGATCGACATTTCCGCGAGCCTGGCACGGCGTTCCTCTATTGGATGCGCGAGGAGAAGCGTGTCATTCCGCAGCAGAATATCGTAGGCCATGAACACAACCGGCACTTCCAGCATCAGCGTGGCCCGTACCCGTTTACGCGCAAGACGCTGCTGCAGCAGGTTGAAGTTCAGCGCCCGGCCATTCCGCCAACCGAGCAACTCACCATCGATGAGCCCGTTCCCTTTCAGATGCGAGAACGCCTCGGCGATCTCCGGAAATGCGGCTGTAACATCCTCCATACCGCGCGAAAAGATCTGCACCCGGCCCGAATCGAAATGCACTTGTGAGCGAATGCCGTCGTATTTGTCTTCGACGATCCAGTCTTCGGGTTTCGCAATGTCCTCCACGCGATCGAGCGGTTTCGCCAGCATGAACTCCATCGGATGAAAGAGCCGGGCCGCTATGCCGCTCAACTCATCATGCCTCGCAGCGATTGCCACGCGCGCGAGATCGCCCAGCCGATTGTTCGCGTCCCGCACAAGTTCAGGCTGCACGCCGCAAGCTTGCGCCACCGCCTCTTCCACCATCTTTTCCATCAGGCCGATGCGAAGTCCCCGCGTGATCATCTTCACCAGATACTTAAGCGTCAGTGGCTTGTAGCTCAGAAAAGCCGCAGTCAGAATCTCGCGCTTTCGGGCAATAACGGGCGTTGCGAAGAGCTCCTGATAAAACGCATTCGCCTCCGCGAGCGAGAGTGGCCGCTCCGCGCTCAGTCCTCGCATCAGCAGGCCTACGGTCTCGCCAGTATCGCCCACTTGCGCATAGCAAATACTGAGAGTGTCTTTGTCCCAGGCCGTAGCGGTACGAAGCGCATCTCGCAGAACACTTCCACCAACAGAGAGCTTCGGCCTTTTCTCAACATCGAAGAGCGTATAGTTCTGGTTCGCTTCGGCTACCGGTCCGGCGCTCAAAAACTGCACCGCTAAGAAGAAATCGGAATCGTCTAGCGACCGCAGATAATCCGCAACAATCTCGATCTTCCGCAACCGGCTTGCGTTGCGCGCGACATCTTCGCAAACGAGCGCAAGCCGGTCCACTTAGCCTTCCGCCTCGATATTCAAGTGAGTGGCCGTCCGTTCGGGAGCCGCCGCTGAGAAACCCTTCAGTCGCAGGATATGAGCGAAGGCCTCGGTGTATCCATGGACCACATCGATGTGCTCCGCGCCGGATTCCACGGCCAGCGCAATCAGCTCGTCGAAGTCCCCGTGATCCGAATACGGAATCAACTCTTCCGCGCCGCTGCGGTTCCGCGCGTTATCGAGCGCCGCCCAACCCGATACATAAGCGAGGCGCACATTCTTTCCGCTCGCTTCTAGAACGCTCCCATGCGTAGGAACCACTACCAGCGCTTTGCCCGAGATACCCTTCGCTTCGTACGGCTCCCACCCCGGAAACGCATACCCATGCTCCTCGTAAACCGGAATGAACTTCGCAATCGCGCCATGAACCGCGGTGCGGATGCCTGCCTGGCACAGGACATGTACAATCTCCTGACCACGCCCCAGCGCATATCCGACGAAGGCTGGACTCACGCCATCATCCAGGCAGGCACGCGCAAACTGCACAATATTCTCTATGGCCTCCTCACGGGCCAGCAGCTTGAAAATCGGCAGTCCGAACGTCGATTCCATGATGAGACGGTCGCATGGGACCACCTCGGTTTTGCTCCCGCAGAGTGGAGCCCGCAGCTTGATATCGCCGGTATAGACAAGCCGCTCGGCTCCAAACTCGATCAGCAACTGTGCGGCTCCAAGGATATGGCCCGCGGGATAAGCCGTTAGCCGCGCGCCGTTCCAATCCAGGCTCTCTCCATATTCAAGCGCCCGCAGTTCCGGCTCTTCCTGGCCTTCAAAAAGCCACAATCTCATCCGGTAAAAACGCAGAGTCGTGGAGGTTCCGATTACCTTCCCGTGACAGCCGCGCGCGTGGTCGCTATGTCCGTGCGATACCCACGTTGCGGCGCATGGCTCCGTATTATCGAGCCACAGATCGATCTGCGGAAGATAGATTCCCGTGCTCCGGAATTCGATGTCCACTACACCAAATTACTTTGTACGGAAATTCCCGGGCCGCCCATCAGCCGTGCTTCCAACGTAATCAGCAGAGCAAGAGCGAGAACTGCAACCGAACCGATCGCCGGTACCAGCATCACCGGCCGCATCCCGAAAGAGGCATCCACGTAGCCCAGCAGCCATGGGATCATCAGTCCTCCGGTGATTGCAATTGACAGAATGCGGCTATAGAAGCGGGCTTGATAGCTGAACCTATCGTCCAGCGTTTTGAGCGCCAGGGGATAAATGGGCCCAAATCCCAGAGCGGTGATCACAATCCCAACATAACCATCGGCAAGCGAATGAGCCATGCCGAGCAGCAGATAGCCGGACATTGCGACTAGGATACTCGCAATCAGCAGACGCCGGTGGCCGACCTTCCCGGCTACTCGCTGCGCCAGAATACGGGCGAGCGTCAAAGCGGCGAAATAAACCACGAGAGCGAAAATAGCGTATTCGGGACTGCTGCCGAGCGTGTGAATCAGAAACAAAGGCACCCACCCCGCCATCGCCCACTCGTTGCCGAATTGAAAAAAGAGCAGCATCGTAAACAAGAAAGCTGCTATCAGCCGCAGGTCCTCGATGGAACTGGGCGATGGCTGCCCGGATCGCCGTCGTGAGGCCGAATGCGGGCATACCGCAGCAGAAATCCCAAAGGCAAGAGTGAAAGCACCGCCGTTTCCCTGTGATGCCACCCCACCAGATAAAACAGTGCGGTCGTCAACGTCGCAAGAAGGCAGCCGATTCCGAAGAACGCGCCCGACCTGTTCAGGGTTTGTCTCGGCTTGGCGGCGTAGGATGGCTCTAACGCGAAGAGCAGGGCAGTCGCAAGCATTCCAGCCGCCAGCCCGATTACCGCGAGTGTGAGAATGCGCCACGAAGGCGCGATGGGCGGCGCAAGAAACGCCAATGCCAGAAGTCCCGCAAATCCGGTTCCGCAACCCAGCATTGCCATCGTGCGCGGTTCCCATCGCCGCAAACGGGCCAACTGTGAGCCAACGCCATATCCAACGGCCAGACTCGAGGAAGTGAAGTCCGATCACTCGCGGATCGACGTCAATGTGATAATCCCAATCGATTAGCAACGATCCGAGGACTGCCAGCAACACGCCAATTACGAGGAACCCGCCCAACCAGGATCCAGAACCAGTACTGTTACCGTCTGAAGATAAATTCTGTTTGACAGTTGACACGCAAGAAGGTTCTTGGGATAAAATCAAAGCATCACTGAAAAAGGAGGTGGTCCAGTCGAATGAATTCTGGTAGTGACTGTAGCATACAATCCACGCGCGAGGTGGCCGACTCTTAAAGTCGCCGTTCGTACGTTCAGGTTTCGTTCAGTGACGAGGCCGCCGTTCCTGTGGACCGGCCACCCGTCGCGCGTAACGTAGCTAGAGTAATAGATGTAAACGGACCCCGTATAGTGCATGCTGATGCCTATACGGGGTCTTACATGTTAAGATGGGATTTACTTCCCACCTGTTGTTGAAAGGATTCCCAAGGTAATGAAAGCAGGGATTCATCCCGCCTATGACGAAGTGAATGTGATCTGCGCTTGCGGACACAGCTTCCCTACGCGTTCCACTCACAAAGGCGACCTCCGCGTTGAAATCTGCTCAAGCTGCCACCCGTTTTTCACCGGTAAGCAAAAGCTGATCGACACGGAAGGCCGCGTTGACCGCTTCCAGAAGAAGATGGCCAAAGCGCAGGAATTGCAAGCTCAGAAAAAGGCTTCGGACAGCGCCAAGGCCGCCAAAAAAGCTCAAGTTCAGTAGTAGTATTCGAATACAGAGCGGATCCGGGGTTCCGGGCCCGCTCTGTGCCGTTTGGGCTGGAGGCAGTTGCGGTGGAGCGGTTTGCTTCAGCCTAGAACTTCACCTGCGGAACTTTCTTCTCTTCTTCCGTCGTCTTGAAGTACGCGTCATCGTGACGATAGCCGAAAATCGAAGCCGCGATGCTCTTCGGGAACAACTCAATATCCGTGTTGTACTTCTGAATCGCCGCGTTGTAGTCGCGTCTATCCACCGCGATCCGGTTCTCGGTTCCGGCTAGTTCATCCTGCAACCGCAGAAAATTCTCGTTGGACTTCAGCTGCGGATAATTTTCCTGCAAAACCAGCAGACGCCCAATGGCCCCGCTCAGTTGATTGTTCGCGCCGATTTCATCCTGCTTGCTATGCGCACCGAGCAGCGCCGCGCGTGCATTCGCAACCTCGCCGATTACGCCCGATTCCTGCTTCGCATAGCCCTTCACCGTTTCAACCAGATTCGGAATCAGATCGGCCCTGCGCTTCATGTCGTTATCGACCTGCGCCCAACGCCCGTCAATGTCGTTCTTCTCCGTCACGAATTGGTTCTTTTCACCGATCAACTGGCCTCCGAAAATCAGAATGACCAGAATGATAACTCCAAGAACGATAAGTCCGCCCTTCATGGCTTTCTCCCCATTTCCAAAAAAATTCTACGCGCCCGCCGCGCTCGTGTGATCGAGTCCGTCCACGAATCGGACCAGCGAGTCGATCTCTTTCAAGTAATTCCCAAAGAGAGATCCCGGATCGCCGAGGGATTTCTGTTTCGGCGTAGCACGAATCGCCAGTATCGCATTCGTCGCAGGGAAAGACATCCTGGTCGCGTCCTCCAGTCCCGCCACAATTTCGCTTTTCTTCCAGCGTGGCTCGTGCCCGCTCAGGATCAAAGCATGACGCCCTAAGACGCAAAATGTCGAGACGGACTCGGTCAATAGTTTCGTTAACCGCTCGTTATTTGACAGCGCTTCCGCCGCCCTCTGCCGCAGCCGGATCTGTTTGGCGCGCAGTTCGTGCTCCACCTGAGCGCGGTAGAACGAGCGGTCGATCACCAGCCCGGCAATCACATCTTCCCCGTACAGGACACGCCTGTGTTCCTGCATGTCGTGGAACTCCATCGGAAAGCAGTCGCTTGATGTTTTGACTTCTTCTTCCGTTAGCAGCAGCGGCGGCGGATTTCCCTGTTCGCGCCACCACCGGAAAACCGGCTCCGATTGCACCAGTTCATGCGGCGACAATGTCTTGAGCACGCACAACACGTTCAGATCCGAGGCCTGTTCGTGCCAGTCGCCAGCAGCCGCCGAACCGTAGAGAACAGCCGAGACCAGACGGTCGTCGAAGGCTTGCTTCAGCCGTTCAACCAGTCCTGAAAGTTTCTGTTCCAACTCGCGCTCCTCAATATAGAAAGCTACCAGTTACTACTCGCCCCGCCGCCTCCGGCATCACCGCCGCCGAAACCACCGAAGCCGCCGCCACCGCCAGAATCACCGCCGAATCCGCCGCCGTCGCCCCATCCGCCACCGCCGCGTCCGCCGCCCAGAAGATTGCCAAGCAGCATTCCCGTCAGAAACCCTCCGCCGCCGCCTCCGCCTCGGCGCCCTCGGCCCAGAATCCAGAACAGGAAGAAGATTCCGACGATAATCAGCCAGCCCGGTATACCCTGGCGCTGATGCACCGTCCTTACGTGATCGGCGATTGGAGCGTTGCCGGAGAACGCAATATTCTTTCCCTGCGCAATCTGATCGGCCATCGAGCGCGCCGCCATCATCAATGCAGCGCCATATTGTTGTTCCCGCAGATCGGGCCTGATCGCGCGTAGGGTGCTTCCCGAAAATCCGTCGGTCAAGTAAGGTTCAATACCCCGGCCAGTTTCAATATCCGATTGGTGATCTTTGATGGCCAAAAGCAGGAGAACGCCTTGATTCGTTTTGCGGTCGCCCACGCCCCACTTGCGAAACAGATCGAGGCTAATATCCCGGATGGGCCTGTCCCCAACCGAATCTACCGTTACAAGGGCAAACTGGACTCCAAGCTCCTGCTCTACCCGCGTACAGAACGCTTCCAGTTGCTCTTTATCCTGTGGATTTACGACATGCGCCAGATCGCTGACATAGCCGGTCGGCTTGGGCAGCGAATTGACATCTACATCGCCCCAAGCGAGAGCGGAGCAGAGACAAAGAAGAAATGCGATCCCGCGAATTTGTTCGACGATCTTCCCTGTGCGGCGAGGCATGAAACCCTGAGCTTAACAGTAAAGACGAAAAAAGACCTGTGCTGGTTCACCGCCCGAGTATCTTGGTTTTAGAGCCGCATGTCCTCCGCTCTCCGCTTATTCGCCCTCTTTGCCGGATTGATGTCCAGTGCTGCCGCCCACGACATCATTACGACCAACCTGACGTTTACCCGCGACATCTCGCGAATTTTCGACCAGCGCTGCGTTTCGTGCCACGGCGAAAAATCGACGGTTCCTCTGACCAATTACGAGCAGGTGCGCCCCTGGGCTGTGGACATCAAAGAGCAGGTGCTGTCGCGGGCCATGCCGCCCTGGGGTGCGGTAAAAGGCTTCGGTCCCTTGCAACCGGATCATGCGCTTTCGCAGGAAGAGATCATGATTATCGCCGGTTGGGTGATTGGGGGCGCGCCGAAAGGTGATCCCGCTCTCCTCGGGAAGAGTTCTCCAACCGTAAATGCCCTTCCGCCCATGCGAGACGCTCTCCTGGTTACGAATCGCGTGACTCTCGCGACGAACGCTCGCCATCGATGGCATCCGTCCCATTGAATCGCAGACCATCTCATCCGCCAAGATCGTCGCGAAACTGCCGGACGGGCGCATTGAACCGCTCGTGTGGCTGTACCGGTACGATCCCAAAAACAGTCATGCCTTCCACTTCCGCGAGCCGCTGACGCTTCCCGCGAAACGATTGTGGAATCTTCCGCTCCGCTGCATTTTGCGCTGGAAGGTCCGTAGCGCGATCCAAGCCGACTACATCCCCAAATGGTCCGCTCTGGTTTACCGACCAGCCAGTGTCCACAATCTCGGGCCCATGAGCGACCTTGGGATATGCTCGGACCTATGGTCATTACGGAAAGCCAAGTCGCGCAAGTCGCGAGCGAAATGAGGCCACGCCGTGGTGGCGTGACCAATGACTACTTTGGACTTCTTTTCATGGAAAGGGAATTCAAACTTTCTCGGGAAGAAGCGTGTGAGCAGATTGCCTACGGAGGGAACGACTTTGGCATTGACGGATACCACATCGACCGGCAAACCAAGAACCTCTATTTACTGCAATTTAAGTTTGCGAAGTCCCCAGACCAGTTCATCGGCTCGATGCAGCGACTCATAAGTGCGGGCTTGGCCCGGTGTTGACGCCAAGACGCAGCAGTCCGAAAACCCTCTGCTGCGGGAGATCAGATCCAAGATGAACGAGTTGCGTCATGTGATCGACGCTGTTTACATTGAGTTCGTCTTCACCGGCGATCCCAAAAAGGCTCAAGAGAATGAGGCGCTGCAGAAACTCCGCGAAGACCTTCAAAGCCGCTCCTATCTGTCGCAGGCTTACTTCGGCAGAGCCGTACCTATTGTTGTCCGTTTTCGTTCAACGCTGGGACCGAGTAATGAAGAACTGTATACGCCGCTATCGTTTGAGCTGAGCATGTCTGGCGATCTTGCATACCTCGGTCCCGATGGCCAGACGATGCACGTCGGTTTCGTCAGGTTGAGGGACCTTCACACCATGTTTATGGTAATGAAGGAACGCTTCCTTGACAGAAATATTCGCGCTCTTCTATCCGGCCGAAAGATCGGGGACGAAACTGCTGTAAACCGCCGACTACTCAAGGCATTTGAGGAAATCAGCATCAGTAGAAAAGTCGATCCGGCAGTGTTTGCCTTCAATCACAACGGCGTGACGCTGTTTGCGGAGATGATTGAAGGAGAGAGTGGCCACTATCGAATTACTGAACCGCGACTGCTGAACGGTGCCCAGACCATTGGTTCTTTTGCTGCATTCGTTGACGCACATAAAGAGAATGCGATTGTCGCGCAAGCCACTGACAGGCTTGATGCGATTAAGGTCATGTGCAAGGTCATTGCGAATAGCGATCAAGACTTTATCACGACAGTGACGATCTGCAATAACCGGCAGAATCCTGTGGCCTCCTGGAATCTCCGGGCGAACGACATGATTCAGCTTCGGTTGGCTAGTCGCTTCCGCGAAGAGTTAGGCCTATTTTACGAGAGGCAGGAAAACGCCTTTGAGTATTTCAGTGACGAAGAGGACTCCAAGAGAAAGGGCTGAAAACCGGCGAGGTCATCCAGTTGGTGCGTCTTGCCCAGACGTTTCTGGTAGGCGACGGCAGCATTGACAAGCTGAGCAGAATGACCGAGGTATTCGAAAATGACAAATCGTACGAGCAAGTCTTTTCGGCTTCACGGCTCACGGCCGATTTTCGTGCTATTTGCCTCTGTTACAAACTCCAATTCAAATTAAGGCTCTTGGTCCAGTGCATCCTTGAGCGGGGGCAAAATAAGTACTCCTTTATGCCTCGTGCACGCCCCCTGCTATGGGCGCTGATGTGCCAAGCGATGCTTAACGACCCTGAGTTCGATAAATATGCAGACAGGTATGGTGGCGACCTCCGGCATCCTCAGCTCCTGATGGACTGGTGGTATTCGTTGGCGGCGAATTCTTGTCGACTGATTATCGGGGATCTAATAAAACTTCCGGAGAATGCTGAGCGCGTTCGGGATGGTAATTTCAGCTTTCTAAGAACAAACGCAACTTTTGAGCGGGCAATGGAAATCGGCAGGAAACGAAACCGGTGGATTCACCGCCGGCTTAAGTGAGCCTAGGAGCAGAGTTGCTGAGCATACAATGACTCCAGATCCAGGGAATGTCTTTGAACTGGTTCACCGAGCAACGATTTCGTTCTGCTGAAGAGGAGATCTGGGGCACTATTCAATTCTGTCTATCTGATTTGTCCTGCCGCCTCGCCTGAACATTTTCCCGAGGGACAGCTTCCGGGAACTTATGGGTGCGCTACATTCCCAAACAACACCACGCTTCAGAGACAGGGAGCGTGAGGAAATCGCGCAGATGATGCTCCGCTATACATGGCCCTCGGCTCGGCGGCACCCTTCAAGAACGTCTTGAAGGACTATCCCCAACTTGACATCTCTCGCCAACGCTCATGACGAGAGCACTCAGCCGCGAGGGCAAACTGCCCGGCTACGTTGCCGCGCCACGACACCTTAGATCAGCCGATACTCTTTGTCCGTTGTCTTCTCGATTACGCGCCTGACCACCAGATCTTCAAGAACCCATGCGTGTTCATTGATGAATTTGTCGCTTGGTGTCCTGTTCCACCTGCCCGTTGCCGCTCTTCGAATGAGCTTCCGGCAACTGCTTATCTCTTGTCGCATCTGATCGGAATTTGTGATACCCCGGCGCAACAGAGTCAATGTTAGTTCTTCGAATTCTGCTCGCGAGGGAACATCCGCAAACTCGATCGGGCTCCAATCGTTATTCATAGTCGGTTCCGATAGTGATCTGGACCGAGGCCATTCCAAAACGACTTCCATGGGCGCAAGGTCCCGAGGTTCCGGTTGCGTGACAGACGGCTGCCGAACACTGAGCTTATCATTGAGATCCATTATCCCGAGGTTTATCGCTGACACCCCCAGGGTCGTTACGGGTTCACTGAGAAGAAATTCAACCTCTTCGGCTGTAATGCATTTCGTGTCCTCGATGTTGAAGCCGTTCTTTCCCATTTTGTCGAGCAAGAAACACGTGGTCTCGTCGCCGCCCGGTGCTGGTGGGATCGAGTTCCATTGCTCAAGACTGTTCCTTGCGCGTTTTCCATGCAGCGCCGCCAAGCTCAACGAAGGCGTCGTTTTTGTGGCCGGCGAGAGTGACGGTCAATGCGTACATGGCGGCGGCTCCGATTAGTGCGGGTGCGCATCGGTACGGTGAAAGCGCCGGATGCCTCTGATTTCCTTCTCGCGGCTGCGGGTCTTGGCAATGTCGAAAGCCGATTGCATCCGCATGAGCGTTTCCATCTTCACGCCGAAAGCCTTCTCAATGCGTAGCGCCATCTCGCCGGACAGGTCGGCCTTGGCGTTTAACAAGCTGGACAGGGCAGGGCGCGACACCTGCAAAACAGTGGCGGCGGCGGTGACGGACAGGCCAGCCGGTTCAATGATCTCCGTGCGGATAAAATCGCCGGGGTGCGGCGGGTTCTTCATGGGCATGGTGCGTACTCCCTTGGGTTAGTGGTAATCCTCTAAATTCAGGTCACAGATTTGCGGTTCGGCGTCTATCCAGAACGTCAGACGGCGGTTGCCGGTGACGCTTAAACTCCATGTGCCTTTGCGGTCGCCCGTCAAGGTGTGAGCCTTCCACGCCGTAAGCGCCCGCAATTCGTCGGCCTCCTGCATGGCGTCGAGAAACGCGAACATCTTCCGCAGTTTGTCCACAGTATCGGGCGGAACGCCTTTAGCGTTGTCGTCCTCATAGAGGCGTTTCAGGCCCTTATGTGCGAAGCTGCGAATTTTCATCGGCAGACTGTAGCCTGTAGCTTAACACTTGTCAATAGCGATTTTTGTAGCAAGGCGAAAACTACCCCTTTGTGGAACGCAGAAAAATAAAAACTGATTGCTGGAACGACGACGGCTGCGGCGGTGGAAATCTTCGCAACTGTTAGCGGCGTTTCCATACGAAGGAAAGTCTAAACCAGTTCCAGCCGTTTCAGCTTGATCCGGTCGGCGCGAACGTGCGCAAGGTCGTAGTGCGCTTGCTGAATAAGCCAGCTTTCGGCGCTGCCGCCGAAAACCTTGGACAGTCGCACGGACATTTCCGGCGATATGCCGCGTTTTTCGTTCACCAGTTCGGATAGCGTTGTTCGCGTGACGCCAAGGGCGGCGGCGGCATCCGTGATGCTCAACCCCAAAGGCTCAATGCACTGACGGAGTACAAAGCCTCCGGGTGGGGTGGGTTCTTCATCGGCATGGTTGAGTCTCCTTTTCAGTGGTAGTCCACATACTCGACGAAGGCGTCATGGTCGGCAAAGCGAAAAATCACTCGCCAGTTTGCGCGAACCGTTACGGCCCAAAAACCTTTCTCTCGACCTTTGAGCGAGTGCAGCCTTAAACCCGGCACGTCCATATCGTCTACGGCTGGAACGGCGTCGAGCCTCGCGAGAATATCGCGGAGCTTGTCGGCGTGTTCGGTGATGACGCCGCGCGGGTCGTCGTCTTCGTGAAGGCCTTCAGCCCCTTATGGCGTATCGTCCGTATCATCCCGAACCGTAACGCGTTACATAACGCAGGTCAAGAATAATGTTAGCAAGATTGTTGTCTCCTTTGTCGGGAGATGTGTTTCCCTTTGTCTGCTGGCATCCGTGCGGCTTTGCTGCACGGGTAACCCGCCATCAAAATGGCGGACATGGCCGCGGGCACAGATTGCCGCTGTGCAATTCCGCTCTGTGGCAAAACTTACCGTATGTGAAACACGCTCGCTTGCGCCGGCCGCACGCCAACCGCCCTTCCACCTCTGCCCGCGACCCAACTCTTCCTGCCGGGTCATTTTCGATGAGGTCATAGCGTTACTCACGGCGTGTCGGACCGGGATGCCAGCGGCTAACTAAGCGGCGTGCGGGTGCAGAACAACGTTTTGCGATTCTCGAAACGTTGGTAGGCTTCCGATGCTCTTTACTTCGGCAGTTCGTGCGAAACATTTCCCAAAATTCCTTGCTAGATACTCCACGATTATCTTCACCTGAGCATCGGAAGCTGTCGCTCCCCGGGATACCATGTTCTGGACTATTGCGTTCCAACCCTGTTGGTCAGTGCGCTGACTTGCCAGGGCGTCCAGCGAGTGACAGCTTGTTCCGCACGTTTTGCTGACAAGTTCTTTGGCTCCGCCCGGCGGCAGAGCCACCGATGTACTCGCGTCTGAGTTCTGCCTCTTATTGCCAGCAGCGGCTGCGACGGCAGCGATCACCGAGGCTGGCAGTGGCTTGCGAGGAACGTCGGGCAGAGCGAATGCCACCAAACTGTTGCTTAGCCCTCCACCCAGATAGCCGCCCCCTCCGGTTGCCATCAATGCTACATATTGCCGGCCATCTCGCCCCATGTAGGTAACCGGGCTGGTGTGTCCGCTCGCCTCCAGTTTCGCTTCCCAGAGAAGCTTTCCTGTTTTCGAATTGAAGGCACGGAATCGCGAGTCATTGGTGGCTCCAATAAAAACAATCCCACCGGCAGTACTGATACTCCCGCCCAAATTCAGCGCTCCCGTGTTGTGAACGCCGATGGCCTCGAGCGAATCGACTGTTCCCAAGACCGATCTCCAAGCAATATCGCCCGAAGCCAAATCGATAGCGATCAATTCTCCAAACGGCGGATTCTGGCAGGGCACGTGGGTTTCTCGATTCCAAAATCGTGCGTATGTTCCATAGGCCGATGTGCGCACATAATCTGAACCCACTTTCTTCATATGTCCCCACTGGCCAATGTTCATCACATTCACAAACAACAGACCGAGCCGAGGATCAACTGAAACGCCACCCCAGTTTCCCCCTCCCAAAGTGCTCGGGAACAACAACACGTTTCCTTCGACAGGTGGAGGCGTGTACGGCCCACCAATCGTCATGTGATTTGTTTCGAACAGCTCTTTGCAAAACTCCGCCTGCCCCGGTGAACGATCATAAAGGTCTCCAATCACAAAGGTGTTTTTTGCAAGCGGCGGAGGCTTCAAGGGAAATGGCTGGGTCTTTGAAGTCACTTCCCCGGGTACGTTGGACAGCGGTACGGGGCGTTCCTCAACGCCATAAACAGCCTCTCCCGTGACGCGATCAAACACGAACAGCAGTCCCGTTTTGGTGATTTGCGCAACAGCCGGAATGACTTGGTTGCCGCGGTGAATATCGAACAATGCGGGCGGAGCGGCCACATCGTAATCCCAAATATCGTGGTGGACTAACTGCCGGCTCCATTTCAGTTCGCCCGTGCGGGCATCAAGCGCTACTAGCGAGTTGCCATAAAGTCCATTGCCGACACGATCTGCGCCGTAGAAGTCGGATGTAGGAGCTCCGATCGGTGCGTAGACGATGCCTCGTTTGGTATCGACCGTGAAGAAGCCCCAGACGTTTGTCCCCGACCGATTTTTCCAGGCATCCGGAGGCCACGTGTCCGCGCCTGGCTCACCCGGACGCGGCACGGTATGAAACGTCCAAAGCAGCTTTCCGGTTTTCGCATCCCAGCCCCGAATGTCTCCGTAAGCGCCCTGAGTAGGCGAGCCTTCGCCGTTGCTACAACCCGTGATGACCACATCGTTGAATACCGCGGGCGGAGACTGTAAGGCGTAGCGAGCGTCCTTCAGATCTCCGAGAACTCCTGCCTTCAAATCCAAACGGCCTTCATTGGCAAACGCTGGCGCTGGCTTTCCGGTAGTGGCATCCAACGCCAACAGGAATGAACCATTCCCGGTAAAGACTCGCGGATTGAGACCGTGCGCCCCCCGCCAATACGCGAGTCCCCTGAGAGCCACAGGCGCGGTTTGGTATTTCCAAAGCAGCTGTCCGGTCTCCGGTACCAGTGCGTAAACGCCGTCCGGCGCTGTGATGTACATCACCCCGCCAACAACAATCGGAATGTCTTCCGAACCCGGTTTGCCTGTCCGGAAGATCCAAGCGAGGGCTAGTTTGCTAACGTTCGCCGCTGTTATCTGCTTGGCTGCGGAGTAGCGCATAGCCCCCGGATCGTTTCCATAGTAAGGCCAGTCTGTCTGGGCCAGCCCCAGCGTGGCGATGAGGATCAAGCCGAAGCATCGAATCATGAAATCCTGCGCAAAATTGAAAAGCTGACGTGCAAAGTAAAGCGATTTGTGCCTTGCCCGGTCAAGTCGCGTCATCCTGAGAGGAACAGTTAGAGTAACCTGAATGCGGCCAAATTGGCAAACGAAAGGAGAGAAACTCGATGAGCGGGATGATAGGAGCCTGGCGCTCCTTCGGACAGGATTCGTCGGTAATCAAGCAGAAGGTCAAGCCGGGCACGGCGAAGCGGACGCTGCTGTATGCCGCGCCTTACTCTGGACTTCTGACGCTGTTCCTTTTTGTCGTTGTCGTCGATGCGGCTATCGGCGTTGTGAATCCCCTCATTTTTCGCCAGATCATCAATAAGGGCATTCTGCAAGGGAACTCGCCGCTGATTATCCATTTGGCGATCATCGCGGCTGTATTGGGATTCCTTGACGCCGCGTTGGGCATGGCTCAGACCTACTTGTCATCAAAAATCAGTGCTGGAATTGTCCTCTCACTTCGCACGCGATTGTTCGAACATATCCAACAGATGCCGCTGGCCTTCTTCACCCGCGCACAGACCGGAGCGCTGGTGAGCCGCCTGAATAGCGACGTTACCGGCGCGCGCACCGCGTTTACCGATATTCTGTCGAACGTTGTTGGCAATCTGATCACGGTCGCCCTGATCCTGGGTGCGATGTTTGTGTTGTCGTGGCGCATCACGCTGGCGGCCCTGGTATTGCTTCCGTTGTTTGTGCTCCCTGCGCGCTTTTGGGGCCGCAAGCTGCAACAGATCACGCGGGAGAGCTACGACCTGACTTCAACGATGAATAATCTGATGGTTGAACGTTTCAACGTGGCGGGTGCGCTCCTGGCAAAACTTTTCGGGCGCAGCCAGGAGGAGAGCAAGTCTTTCGAAGAGAAAGCCACCCGAGTTTCGGATATCGGAGTCAAACAGGCCTTCTACGGCCGGCTGTTTTTCACCGCTCTGCTTGCCATGGCAACTTGCGCAAGCGCGCTCGCGTATGGCTGGGGAGGTGTGCTGGCCGTAAGACACCTGCTTGATGTGGGAACCGTGGTTGCATTGGTGTCCTATCTATCTCGTCTCTACGGCCCGTTACTCGGCCTATCGAATGTGCAGGTCAGCATCATGACTGCACTGGTCTCGTTCGAACGGGTCTTCGAAGTGCTCGATCTTCCGCCGATGATTCGCGAGAAGCCAGAAGCTATTGCCATTCCCGCCGGCCCGGCCCGGATCTCGTTCGATCAGGTTTCCTTCCGCTATCCGTCGGCATCGGAAGTGTCGCTCGCTTCACTCGAATCGATCGCCGTTCCCGACAAACGGACGAACAGCACAGTACTCCAGAACGTTACCTTTGCAGTCGAACCTGGGCGCCTTGTGGCACTGGTGGGACCATCTGGCGCGGGAAAGACAACTATCACGCACTTAGTGCCGCGTCTCTACGACGTTCAGAGCGGATCGATCCAAATCAACGGAATTGACGTTCGCGACGCCCGGCTCGACTCTTTGCGTGAGCGTATTGGCGTGGTCACCCAAGACGCTCATCTGTTCCATGACACCATTCGCGCGAACCTTCTCTACGCCATGCCCAATGCAACGGACGAGCAAATCATGAGTGCGTTGCGCGATGCCCAGATCCTGGATCTCGTCGAGTCTTTGCCGGACAAACTGGAAACGCTGGTTGGAGAGAGAGGCTACCGGTTCTCTGGAGGAGAGAAGCAACGCCTCGCTATTGCGCGCCTTCTTCTGAAGGCTCCCGACATTGTGATTCTTGACGAGGCCACCGCTCATCTGGATTCCGAATCCGAAGCTGCGGTTCAGCGGGCACTGGAGACGGCTCTTGCAGGGCGAACGTCAATCGTCATCGCGCACCGGCTTTCGACAATCCTCAAGGCGGACGAGATTCTGGTTGTCCAGAGCGGATCGATTGTCCAGCGCGGCACGCATGCGGAACTGGCCGCCCAGCACGGCATCTATGCGGAGTTGTATCAGCGGCAATTCTCGAACCCCCATGCCACTTAGCACGTCCGGTTCACGAACTCTGTTGACAGGCAGCGCAGATAGAAGAAGCTTACAGAATGGAGGAGCGTCTTGAAACCAATGCGAGCCGGAATTTATGTGTACGCCGCGGGATCGATCGCTGCGGGCATCCTGGATCTGATCTGGGGCGAGTTTGAGGCCGCCCATCAACCGATCCAAGCTTTGGGCGATCACATTCCCGGTCGTGAAATACTCGCGTATATCGCCGCGATCTGGCTGGTCGCCGGGGGCGCCGCGATCCTGTGGCAGCGAACGAGTCGAGCGGGCGCATGGGCCCTGGCGGTCATATATTTCATATTTGCGGTGTTCTGGTTGCCTCGATTCTATACAGCGCCTCAAGCTCTCGGCTTTGGATTCCCACTGCTCATCGGTATGTTGGCCGGAGTGGCCCAGCAGTTGATTCTGGTCGGAGCGGCAGGGGTGGTGTACGCCCCGCTCGCTGCCCGCGACCCGGCACGGCTGTCGAGAAGACCGCTACTCGTTCGTTGGACATTCGGACTCTCTTCCATCGTCTTCGGTTTGGCGCACCTGGCCGGTATTCGGGAGGTAGCGGCCATGGTTCCGAAGTGGATGCCTCTAGGAGGTGATTTCTGGGCGATACTCACCGGGATTGCCTTCGTGCTTGCCGGGGTTGCAATACTCTCAGGAATTCTAGACGTTCTGGCTGCGCGACTGCTCGCCCTGATGTTATTGGTTTTTAGTGTGCTTGTCTTAGCCCCAGGAGTTTTTGCTCATCCCCACAACCACATACCGTGGGGATCGAATGCCTACAACTTAGCCGCCGTGGGAGCCGCGTGGATATTCGGTGAATCGATTGCGATCCGCCGCCGGGAAGCCACGCAATCAAGTAGGACCTGAGATCGCCGATCTCGAGACTCAGTTAAGCGAAGCCAGCTACTTCTGTCCGTCGCCGCAAGCCCGTGCTCGCTCTAACAAAAGGTGGCGTTCGCGTTCATTGCGCGTGATGGACGCTGCTCTCTCGAACTCCATGCGAGCCTCTTCGAAGCGGCAAAGTTTCTGAAGAAGGTCGCCCCGGACACTCGGTAGAAGATGGTAGCCGCGAAGCGCAGCGTCATCACGCAGCGCATCAACCAAAGTTAGACCCGCCTCCGGACCTGATGCCATACCGATGGCAACGGCGCGATTCAATTCCACTACCGGAGACGGCGCGACTTCCGCAAGTTCGGCGTACAAAGCCGCGATGCGTGTCCAGTCCGTATCTGCCGAAGCAGCGGCTCGCGCGTGGCACGCGGCGATGGCGGCCTGAATGGCGTATGGACCCCGCGTCTGGCCGAGTTGCTCACCCCGGCTGAGCGCCGCAAGGCCGCGGTGAATCAGCAATTGGTCCCACTGCGCCCGGTCTTGGTCCAGAAGCAGGATAGGTTCGCCCGACTTGCCCACACGTGCCTTCGAGCGCGAGGCCTGGATCTCCATCAAAGCCACAAGCCCGTGCACCTCCGGTTCCTCCGGCGCCAACTCAGCCAGAATACGTCCCAGCCGCAGCGCCTCCTCACAAAGGGCGGGTCTCATCCAATCGCCGCCCGAAGTTGCCGAGTAGCCTTCGTTGAAGATTAGATAGATCACCTGCAGCACGGACGAGAGGCGGCGAATGAATTCGGCTCCGCGCGGAACCTCGAAGGGGACTCCGGCTTCCGCCAACGACCTCTTCGCTCGAACGATTCGCTGCGCGATGGTCGATTCAGGAACTAGGTATGCGCGCGCAATTTCATCGGTGCTAAGACCTCCCAACAAGCGCAGCGTAAGGGCGGTTCTGGCTTCGGTCGAGAGCACCGGATGACAAGCGACAAAAAGCAGCCGCAGAAGATCGTCACCGATTTGGTCGTCCATGGCTGCAGTGAGGTCGGGGATTTCACTTTCGCGTTCCGTGAGTTCCCGGCCGAGAATCTCGTGCTTTCGGCCAATCAGGGCGGTTCGGCGGAAATGATCGAGGGCGCGGTGCTTTGCCGTGGCCGCGAGCCAGGCTCCGGGATTCCGCGGAATGCCTGACTCGGGCCACTGTTCAAGCGCGGCAACCAGCGCGTCCTGTGCCAGTTCTTCGGCCACCCCGAGGTCCCGCACGATACGCATCAGCCCCGCAACGAGGCGGGCCGACTCTATTCTCCAGACCGCCTCGATGGCGCGATGTGTCTCGGTAGCAGTCACCTACCGATCAAATCACGTTCATTCCCTCTCAGGCAACCTCAAGGCCATGGCAACTGCCCTCGCTCTGTTCGCCAGGAACTTCGCAGAGCTGGCGCAACTCGCACTCGCCATCTCCGGCATGGCGGAGAAAATCCTTGGCGAGTTCGACGGCCTCTTCTTTGGAATTCGCCTTCAGGATGGCAAACCCGCCGACGACCTCCTTGGACTCGGTAAAGGGTCCGTCCGTGACGGTCACCTTGCGGTCGGAGCTGCGAACCCGCGCGCCTGACGCCGTCGGAAGGCAGCCCTCGGTAGAAAGCAACCAGCCCGCCTTCATGCCCTCTTCGACCAGTTTGCCCATCGCGGCCATTTCCTCTTGCGTCGGAGGGGTGTTGCGCTCAACCGACTTGTAGATACTTAGAAATCGCATTATCTGTCTCCTTAGATTGAGGGGTTGTTAACCCCTCTATAGTTGCGTCGAATGAAAAAGCGCCCGTTCGACACGAAAGCTTGAAGAATCTGTTTATTTTCTTCTAATCTGCTCAGCCAAGCGCTGCTCTTGTTCCCTGAGTTCGGGTGTGAAGTTCTCGCCTAAATCGCTGGCTTCATACACGGGACGTATTTCGATTTCCGTTCCTCCGCCGAAGGGAGCGCGCTTCAGCCATTCCATAGCTTCATCCATAGAACGTACCTGCCAAATCCAAAACCCGGCGATCAGCTCCTTGGTTTCTGTGAACGGGCCGTCGGTTACGGTGCGCGTCTCTCCAGAGAATTTTACGCGTTTGCCTTTTGAGCTTGGCTGCAGTCCGTCGGCCGCGAGCATGACGCCAGCCTTCACCAGTTGTTCGTTATACTTCCCCATCTCCGTCAGGATTTTCGTATCGGGAAGAACGCCCGCTTCCGATTCCTTGTTTGCCTTTACCATGACCATCACTCGCATTGTTGTAGCTCCTATTCGGTAAAAATGAGTGGGTTTGATCCCGCCTCTATGTATACGTCGAACGGGAAAGGTCTTGATCGACAAGCTTTGAGGTATTTGCTTGGTTGATTGCGGAGGCCCAGCTATTTTGCCGGATCGCCTGTTACGGCCTGGCTCACACCCACCCGCCGTCGATCACGTAGCTCTGGTTGGTTATGGCTGAGCTGTCGTCGGCGGCGAGGAACAGAACAAGACGGGCGACTTCATCTTCAGTCAAGTGGCGCTTCAGGCTCTGGTTAGCCATGATGCTGGCTTCGTATTCCGGCGTCCACCAAAGGCGCCGTTGCCGTTCGGTTAGGATTGCGCCTGGCAGAACTGCGTTCACTCGTATATTCGACGATCCGACTTCGTGTGACATTGTCCGGGTCAGACCGATAATGCCGGCCTTAGCGGTTATGTAGGCAGGCATGCCAATGCTTGGGACCATCCACGAAATCGAGCTCATATTGATGATCGAGCCACCGCCATTCGCGATCATGCCAGGAGCAACTGCCTGAATGGCAAAAAACTGGTGACGGAGATTGACAGCCATGGCGGCATCCCATCCTTCTGGAGTGAGGTCGGTGTAAGAATGCCGCGAATCATTTGCCGCATTGTTCACCAAGACTCCGATGGCGCCGATTTCGTCCTGGATCTCTTTGATACGTGAGCGCAGGGCTTCAATATCAGTGAGATCGCAGGCGAGAAACTTCGGCACGCAGCTTACATTGGGCGCCAATCTCTCCACAAGCTGCTGCGCTAGATCAACAGCGATATCGAGAAAAGCAACTCGGGAACCCTGGCTGGCAAAGTGCTCGACCATTGTTGCCCCAATACCAGAGGCTCCGCCCGTGATCAGAACGACTCGGTTCCGCAGGCTGGGATAGGAAGCGAATCGCTGATGGCCTTGACTGTTCATAGTGTCCGACTCCAACATTATGAAGAACCTGTTTTCACAGCTCCGGACGGGATCCGACCGCTTGTGTCTGAATCATTGTGGTGCCCTCATTCAGGCCTGACGTCTTGGCCGTCAATGTGATAGGTCCGCTCTGCTTCGATGTGCGCACGACCACGAGCGCCCGCCCCTGGAACAGTTTCCGTCGGTCTCCCTGATACGAGGCGGGATCCTGCCCGTCTCCGTTTCCGACGGCGGCAATCACGCCAGGGCCGGCAATCGCAAACTGTACTTCCTGGTCTGCCTGTGGCTCTAATCGTCCCTCCGCATCCACGGCCTCGACCGTTACAAATGAAAGATCCTCACCGTCAGCGTGAATGACGGTTCGGTCTGGAGTAAGGCGCAGTTTTGTGGGCCTGCCCGCTGTTGTGAGGACGCTTTCAGCTACCGGGCGATTGTTTCGAATGCCGACCGCCCTCAATTTGCCAGGTGTGTACGGGACGGAGAACGTAGCTTTGAACTCCTGGTCGATGCCGGTGGGCTGCTCGCCGATCAGTTTGTCATTCAGAAAGAGTTGGACTTTCTCAGCGCCGGAGTACACCTCCACCTGCATGTCCTTGCCTTCTTGCCCCGGCCAAGTCCAACTCGGCAGTGTCGGATACGTGGCCCACATCGTCGCGATGATTTTCTTTCCCGGCGGCTCCGGTAAGCGCACAGTCGCATACACGCGATCGCCGCCGCTCCAGAGGATTTCCCGATAGTAGGATTCCGGCTTGCGATAGCCCGTCAAATCGATATCGCCGCACACTGCGGCGTGCCAAGGATAATCGTGAAAGAGAACAGCCATCACGGCCTGCATCACCGGATCTTTTGGTCCTTGCGAGATCATCGCAGCCATATCCACCCCGTTGGCCATGCCCAGGAACATTTGGTCTATCGTCTTCGTGTTCATCATCGCGCCAGTAATCTGAGCTGCCTGCTTTGCCTGTTCGGGAGTGCCGTAAGACCAGGCCCCGATACCCGACTCACCCAGATAATCCATCGCGGTCCAAGTAAGGTCGCCGAGGATGTACGGATTGTTATGCGATATCTTCCACAGACGGAATGCGTAGGCGGGGTATGACTCTGTCGTGAGCATGATTCGCGAAGGCAACCGGGTATGGTCATCCGCATAGCTTGTTTGCAGGCTGTAATTGTAACCAGTGATGTCCAGCAGACTGAAAACCGCGGCCGAGTTCGGCGCGGTTGTTGTGCCAGGGAAAGCAAGTGTCAATGGACGCGTGTTGTCCAACGACCGTACCTGATCGGCCAATTTCTTCGCTATCTCCGGACCCTTGTCCACCTCGAGCTCGGGAATTTCGTTGCCGATTCCCCAAATCACGACTGAAGGGTGATTGCGATCCCGCAGCACCATCCCAGAGATATCGTGCTTCCACCATTGGTCGAAATCACTGCCGTAATCAAACTTGACCTTATGTGCCTTCCAAGTGTCGAAAGGTTCATCCAGCACCAGCAAGCCGAGGCGATCGCACGCATCGAGGAACGCAGGCGACGGAATATTGTGAGCCGTTCGGACGGCATTGTGCCCGGCAGCTTTCAGCAACTCCACTTTGCGTTCTTCGGCACGGTCGAAAGCCGCAGCCCCAAGCGGCCCGTTGTCGTGGTGAACGCTGCCGCCAGTGAGTTTGATGGGCTTGCCGTTCAGGAGCAGCCCCTTCTCCGCCGACCACTCGAGCGATCGAATGCCGAACGGCGTGACCACTTGATCGATAACCTGACCGTTCTTCAGTACTCGCGTCACCGCACGGTACAGGACCGGCGACTCAGGAGACCAGCGAGCCGGATTGGCCACGGCAATATCCTGGCTTGTTTCTGTCTGCTTGCCAGCGGCAACGTCAACAGAGGATTGTGCAGCTTCCCACGGCGTCTCCGGCGCGATTGATCAACGTAGTCTGCACGGTCAGACCGGCGTCGGCGTCAGACTCGTTCGCCAAAGTCGTGTGGACCTGAACTTTCCCGGTAGTGTCCGTAACTTCTGGCGTGGTGACAAATACTCCCCAATGGGCCACGTGCGACGGATTTGTGACGATGACCCGGACGTGTCGATAAATGCCAGAGCCGCTGTACCAGCGGCTGTTCGGCTGAGCGGAGTTGTCCACTCGCACAGCCAGAACATTTGGATTCGCGAAGCTCAACTGCGGTGTCAGATCCAGTTGGAAGCTGGTGTACCCGTAGGGCTGCGTACCCAACTTATGCCCGTTCAGATAAACCGTAGCGTCCCTGTAAACTCCATCAAACTCGACGGTGACTCGCTTGCCCTTCCAATCTGCAGGGGCGCTAAAGGTCTTGCGATACCACCCAGTGCCGTTTGGGAAAAAGCCCCCGCCCGCGCCAGACGGATTCGTCTTCTCCGGCCGGCCCTCGATACTCCAATCGTGAGGCAGTTGCACTGTTCGCCACGATTGGTCTTGAAAGGAGGGTGCCTCCGCGCCGCTTGGATCCCCGAGCAGGAATTTCCATCCGGAATCCGCCGACAGCTCTAATCGGGGCGAGTCACTCAGCCGCCGCCGCAAGGGGAACAACGGCTGCGAGCGCAATCATCATCAGGGAACGTATTTTCACGGACGTCTCTTTCTGGCTTTGACCTTACTGGGTTTGGCCTTACTGGGTTTGGAAGGCTCGGTACATTTGGAACCGTCGGGGCTCTCGGTCGCACGCAATCCAAGCACGATCACCCGGATCGTTTCGCGGAACAACCGATCGATCGGCTGTCCATATTCCAACTCGACCTTGTTTCCCAACGACGCGAGGCGGCGCTGCGCCCCGATTACTGCATTGATTACGGAATGCATCGTGAGATCAGGGTCCAGGTCATGCCGTAGGGACCCGTCGGCGATGCCCTCCCGAATCAGCTTGCTGAAGTATTGAAAACCTTTAGGATTGATTTGAGCTTCTAGCGTGACCATGCGCTCGGCGGGCCAGTGCCTTGCATACATGGCATCGAACTGTGCCATGAATCGAACCTTCGCCGGATTGTTCGAGAGCTCGTCGGCCATGAAGTCGAGCAGCGTGGTGATCTTGGACAGCCCGGTCGTTGCGCTCTCGACCTTTTCTCCTATGCGCTGAGTGACATCCTCTAATGCGTCGCTCAGTATTGCCCAGACAATATCGTCTTTATTCGAGAAGTACTGGTAGAGAGTGGATGCTCGAACTCCGCTGGCTGAGGTGATCTCTGCCATGGTGACCCGGTCTACCCCGTGTTCGTCAAAAAGATGTTCCGCGGCCTTGAGTATCCGGCACCGTTGGCGTTCACGATGGGCGTGATAAGCACTTGGGACTGGCCCGGCGGCTATTGAGGGCACCTTTGTTTTCTTTGCTGGAATACGAACTGCCATTTCGAATTCGTAATATACTTACGAAATACGATAACGTTTGTTCCGGGTCTTGTCAACTCGCTTGAACTGCAGAAACCGTGAAGACAAGAACTATTCGTGCTCTCGTTGAGGAGATTTTTGAATATGCGCTACGACGTGTTCGGTAAGAGGCAAGTTTCTTTCCTGATGGCTCTTGCCTTCCTGGCCGGGAGTCCGCATTGCTTTGCCGCATCGGATGCAAATGATCCCAAGGTGGACTGCCCTGCTGCATTCAGACCGTACTCCAGTCGAACTCCACTGCTTGATCTGCTTCTCGATCCGCACGCCAAAGCAGTCGTCGAACGCGACCTGCCAGGTTTCTTGGGCAAATTGCCGCCAATGCTGATGAAGGCAACTCCACCGACTCTCGCCGACATTCTGACGATCAGAATCATGTCGTCCGAGTTCTCCGCGATTCCGGAAGAAGCTCTCGGCAAATTGGACAAAGATCTCGCCCTAGTGCCTGTTACCCGCGAGGCGGCGATAGGGAGATGTGCCCGCTATGATCACACTCCGCCGGTTCTGCCAGAACATCTCGACCATCCGGCGATGTTGGTGTTTTCTAAGAGCAACGGATTCCGCGATGATCCTTCCGTGAATGCCGCAAAGGCTGCCTTGAAAGCCATGGCCGGCCGCGAGCACTGGAATCTTTTCTTTTCCGACAACGCCGCAGTTTTCAACGGACCCGATTTGAAGCGCTTCGATGCAGTCATTTGGAACAACGTAAGTGGAGATGTGTTAACAGTCGAGCAACGGAAAGCTTTCAAGGCTTATATCGAGAACGGCGGCGGGTTCGCCGGGGTTCATGGCTCAGGCGGAGATTTCTTTTACGACTGGAATTGGTACCCAGAGGTTCTGATAGGTGCGCAGTTCAAATCCCATCCGATGTCGCCGCAATTCCAGGCAGCAAAGCTCAAGATCGACGACAGCAAGAACCCGATATTGCGCGGAGTACAGCCCGAATGGACGATGACAGACGAGTGGTATTCGTTCAAAACGAATCCACGGCAGCGCGGCGCCGATGTGCTGGTGACGCTGGACGAGAACACCTACAAGCCACGCGCCGGGGAAATTGATCTCCGGATGGGCGACCATCCTATCGCCTGGACCCAGTGCATCGGCAAAGGGCGCTCCTTCTATACCGCGATTGGCCACCGGCCGGAAAGCTATGCCGAGCCCAATACTAATCGGCTGATTCAGCAGGGTGTTGCGTGGGCGGCAGGTTTAGGAGAAGCAGCCTCTTGTTCGGCAGAGCGGCCGGCTGAGAGATAGTTCGGAAGGACGTGCGCGAATGCGCGAACTCTGAAGTATACATTTGCCGCGTTTTCAACAACGCGAATGGACTGTCTCCCTCATAACCGTCAATCCATTGCTAAACGCGAGGGCTTTGTTGCTGTAGAAAGACACAACAGCGAAGTCGGTTGCAACCCGTATCCGATTTGATCGTCGTTCAAGGGCACCAAGCCGGACAGTACTCATTGACCGGCAAATTTCGCGAGTAGTAACTGAGAACTAGAGCTATGTTGCAATGCTGCGGTGTCACTTGGCCGCGAAACGCGCGTTGCGCTCTCTTACGCGCCCGCGATCCCAACCAAGCCAATCGGCGGAACGCCGACTACACGTCCAAGTGGATTCCTCTACCCTTCGCCGTCACACACGATCTATCCAGGACCGGAGCATCAGGTGTACGGCTTGCGGGCATCTCTTCTGCTTAGCGCGTTTGCGCCAAGCCAAGGCCGTTGACAATGAGCGATTCTTTTTTGGCTCAAATCGAAGCAAACCGGAAGAATATCCAACGACGTCGATTGACGATATGCTGCGCCTCTCTGTATGAGCCAACAGAGTAAGAGGAGATCGCATACCGCCAAAAGTAAACCGCTGGCGCGTTGGCTTCTAGTACCCTGATGAGCCATTCTCCCGGGTATTCGTTCCACAGAAAATGAGCCATGCTCCGGCCAATGCCTCGGCGTCGAAACTTACGCATGATAAAGAATTCGTGGATGTCGTGTGAACCATCGTCGGTCTGCCACTCACCGGCCGACCCGATGAGCGCGAAGCCTGCTATCGAATCATCAACCTTAACCAGGTATGCGTCATATCCATTTGCCCAGACCGATGCCGTGTTATAGGCATAGCGACCGTCGGCGCCGACATTAAGGTCAAACCACTCTGACATGTCGTGGCAATAGTGCTCGGTCAAGTTCCGGAGCAAAGCGTCCGATTCAGGTCCGATTTTCAAAATCACGAGATTGGATGACATGGAATGTGGACGAGCATCTGTTCCGTTTGAGTTTACTTTCCGTTCAGGCTTCGAGAGAAGTATGGACTAGCCGCCTCAATTGCGGTCACGACGCAGACTGCGGCAGTTCCGTGACTGTCAATGTTTCAACATGCTCAATCAACTTGCTAGCCAGTGGCATCGCTCGGCAAGCATTCCATGCGAACTTATCCCGGAAGCCCTACTCGTTCGACAAGATTCTGCCATCGCACATCACAACGCAAACCATCGAACATCGGCATTGTCAGTTCGATGATCCTAAATACTCGCTGCCGATAAGCCTCTTCGAACTTTTCAAACGCCGCATCCAGGTTCCCAAGGCCCACATGCACAACGGCGAGGTCAAACGGCGATATATATCGCTTGTGTGAGATATCAACGAGGTCGTCCAAAATGGCTGAGGCTTTCCCGTTTTCGCCTATCATTGCGTAGGCGCGTCCCAGTAAGGCTCGAAAGTGCGGACCATCGGAAACACTTACGGCGCGTTCAAGTGTGGCGACAGTATCCGAAAGCGCGCCCTTTTTCTCCTGCGACAGAGCCAGGAACCACAAAGCATTTGCATAGCCGGGGTCAATTTCCAGCGCTTTCCTGCATTGCTCTATTGATTCGTCATAGCGGCGCGCGCGATACAGAATCAGTCCGAAATGTCCGATATAGACGCGCGAGATCGGGTCCAGCGTGAGTACTCGGTGAAACGCTTCGATCGCTTCGATGTGTCGGCCCCTTATAGATAAGTAATCTGCCAAATGAGCGTGCGTCACCGACTCGCCCGGACTCAACCTAACTGCTCGCTGCGACTCGGCCTCGGCTGCGGCCCAATCCCAGTCGTAAAAGATGTGCACCGCCGCCATTGCATTGTGTGCGGAAGCAATCCCCTCATCTAGTTCTAGGGCCTTGGCTGCGTCCGCTTTGGCCTGAGGAAACAGCTGTTCAGGAGGGCCGATTCCGAAGAGTCCGAGATAGAAGTAGGAACGGGATCGATCTCCGAAAGCGCTTGCGTATCCGGGATCGAGTTCAATGGCCCGCGTGAAGAAGTCAATGCTTTTCTCGAGATCGGGCGGGGTCATCTTGTCTCGGAAGAAGTTGCCCTTCAAACACGCTTCATAGGCCTCCGGGTGAACCTTCCGCACATGCTCCGGCGTTCCTTGATCCGGACGCACAACCTTAGAGATTTTGTCGGCGATGCTCTGTACCACTTCAGCCTGCAGTTGCAGGATGTCACCCAGCGCGCGGTCATACCGCTCTGACCAGAGGTGTCTGTCTTCAGAGGCAAGGATCAGCTGAACCGTGACGCGGACTGTTTGACCCGACCTCGACAGGGATCCCTCCACCACCGCATCAACCCCGAGTTCCTTAGCAATTGCCGGAAGAGATTTCCGCAATCCTTTGTACACCATTACCGAAGTGCGCGAAATCACCCGCAAAGACGCGATTCTGGAAAGTGCCCTGATCAGTTCTTCGGTCAATCCGTCCGAAAAGAATTCTTGCCCAGGATCTCCGGAAAGATTCTCCAGCGGCAACACTGCCAACGAGTCAATGGCGTGCATGCTTCCGCGCACGTCCACCGCATTCTTTACGCGGGCGATAAACCGGTAGCCTCGCTGCGGCAGGGTCTCTATATACTTTGGCTTCTCTGCCCGATCCCGTAAGGCCGCGCGAAGTTTATTTACGGCTTTATTCAAGCCGCGCTCGAAGTCTACGAAGGTATCTTCTTTCCAAAGCTTGCTGCTCAATTCCTCACGTGTTACCACTTCGCCCGCGTGCGCCAGCAACAATAAAAGCACCTCGAAAGGCTGATCCTGCAGACTTATTTTTGATCCCTGGCTGCGCAATTCACGCGATCGCGTATCCACCTCGAACAGTCCAAAGCAGATACGCTGTGGCAACGAAGGGTTCATTCAGTGGATTGAAGGATAACACCTCGCCCTTGGCATTGGTAAAAGGAAGACAAATATTGGGGAACATCCCAGGAACAATGTGGGAACACGCTGGCCATTGAAGCTTTCACCGAATAGCCGTACTTTCATCTCGACCACTAGGAGGTCACAATGATAGGAAAATCTCTTCTAAGACATGCGACGGCCATCCCCGTCATGTTCACTTGTGTCTTGTTCGGCGTATTACCATCGGCACGGGCCGAAAATGGAGCGAGAGCGTGCTCCGACAGAACGATCCAAGGCGACTATGGTTTCAGCGCGGAAGGATGGTTGATCAACAATCCTGGTCTTCCTCCCCAAGCGCCTTTTCGTTCCTTAGGGATCGTTCATTTCGATGGCAGGGGAAATTTGACATGGGTGGAGCACACAGTGGTCAATGGCTTCCCAGCTGATTTTGAGGGTGCGACGGCGAACGGAACTTACTCGGTTGATTCCGATTGCAGCGGAACGGCGATCATTAACACTCCAAACTCCCCTGTTCCACTCCAATTGGCTCTGGTGGTTGTCAAACATGGGAGGGAATTGCGCAGCGTACTCGGCTCTAACGCAGTAAGTACGATTTTTTTAAAAATTGACTAGACCTGAAAACCAGTAGCGTCGTGTAAGCTTCCTTGCTTTCCGGGGTGCCATCAATGCACCCCGGAAGCTAACAATATGTCGGCCAGCCTGATGACGGAGACCACATTCCTCTCAAACAACTGCTCCCGGCCGCCTGAGCCGCCGGGTCAGTATCTCTCCGGCCTTGTCGGGATGTGTTTAGGAATCCGTGGACTCACGGCATTTTGCCGCGATAACGCGCTAGCCGTAGATGTGAGAAAACGAACGAATGATCCGCAATTTCACGACGTGAGCTTAAGTTCGCGCTTATGGCTAGGATCCCACCATCCGCGCCCATATCCGGCTTTCTCCCCCTACAAACTCTTCACCGGCACCGTAAACACAACCGTATTTACTTCGCCCTCGCGCTGAAACTGAGTCCAGATCTTATAAAGACCAGGCCGTGGAAAAATGATGTTGAACTGCACGTTCCCGCCGTTCACCAGAAAGGGATGCAGGTGAAGCAGATCGATCAAATCTTCGCTCGCGGCCAGCATATGACCCCAAGCTCCCAGATACTTCTCCAGCCCCTCCGCCGGATCAAGCGTGAAGAACAACTTCGTTTCTAAACCCGCGATAGGCGCTTCCGGATCCATCCGCAGGGAAGCCGTCAAATTCACAGATTTACAAGGCGCAAGCGACACATCCAAATGGGCCGGTTGCGACGGTCCGGAAACGTAGACGGTATCCAATGACAGTTGCGGAACAGACCCCGAAGGATAGTAATCGGCCAGCATCCGGTACATTCCGCCAAAGGGCAGCGTCACAGTAACTTTGAAAGATCCATCCGGCTGTAGCACGGGATGTATGTGAGCGAAGAACTCCAGATTTTCATTCACCACAAACAGGTGAATCAATTTCTCGTGAACAATCTCGAATTTCGTGGCCTGACGCCCTGAAACCGGGTCAAGAGCGCGAAACGTCAGTGTCGCGGAATCTCCGGGCCGAAGCGCGGCTGGCGATTGAGACACTTCCATCGAATACTCGACGCGGTCCGGGAACATGCAGAACCAGCGTCATGCCGCAGCGTGGGCAAACCCCAGGCTTCGACTCCCGGATATCGGGGTCCATCGGACATCGCCAGTCTCCCGGCTGCGCGTTCTTTCACCTGCTTCCCAAAGGCCACACCGCCGAGCAGCAGCAACACACAATCCCGGCGTCTGATGCTATGGCTGTCCAAGGGAACTACAGAGCGCTCTCTTTCTTCGGTATCTCCGCCGTTTTCACCGGCTCTTTTTTCTTCTCCGGGAACAGCTTGTCCACGCTCGTATGTTTATCGAAAGCCACATCGAAGAACCCGATCATCATCTCGTCCCAACTCTGGTCTCCCCACTTCACTTCTTTCGTGGCGTCCGGGTTATTCGGATTGTTGATCGAATTGTCGTAATGCGCGATGCAGTGCAGTTTCGTCCCCTTCGGAATAACAATGTCCTGCTTCGGTACGTAGACCAGTTGCCAGCTGAAGCTGTAATTCGGCACATTCAGCAGCACTTGAGATTCGCCCGTCGGATAGATAGCCTTGTATTCGAAATCTTTCCCACGCAAATGCATGTGCGGCAGAAAATCGACAATCTTCGTATCGGCGCCGAACTCAAACTCCGACTCCGCCTGATAATTTGCGTCGCCGGGCGGTATGGCGAATTTCGTATTCGTTGCCGCGAGAGTATAGACGCGCTCTTTAACGTCCTCCGGTTTCGCAAACGCCAGCCCGATTCTGGTCTGGTCCGTTCCCGCATGGCCATTGGTCGTGTAATGCATCTGGAAGATAATGTCCGATCCCGCTTTGATCAGCTTGGCCCGGCCTTCCGGCAGCATCGTCGGCGGTAGTCCGGGAGCATAGCCCACCAGAAACTCCGCACCGCTCATGTCGGATTCGTCTTTAGTAGGCACATAAGGAATTCCGGGCTTAATGCTCGCCAGCCACTTCGAGCCCGGAGGCCGCACAAACGCGATTACGTGGTGAAGCACGGCCCGATTACCCGGCCGCACCTCCGCCATCTGCACCCATGTGTCTTTGTCGAAGTGCCCGGGAACCAGGATGTATTGATACTCAATGGTCCCGCTTGCCGGAACGTTGAAGGCAGCCGGCATCTCCAGGACGACATCGGGCTTTCTTATATTCCAACCCTCAAGAAACTCACGGGGCGGCGGCAGGTCTTTTGCATCGCCTTCCGGCGCACCGTCCTTGGCCCAGGCAACCAGCACGTCAATGTCATGCTGTGACAACGAGCGATCGTTCTGAAAATGCCCATAGCGCGGATCGGCAAACCACGGCGGCATCTTGCGAAGAGCTACCGCTTCCTTTATAGCTGCCGCGAAGGGCCGTGTCTCCCGGTACGTCATCAGCGGCATCGGCGCAATCTCGCCCGCGCGGTGACACTGTTGGCAGTGGTCCTGCAGAATCGGCATAACGTCCCGGTTGAACGTCGGACTCGCAGAATTCGTAGATGCCGCCAAAGTACTTGCGGCGGTAAGCAACAACAGGAGCGGCAGCTTCACCGTGGCTCCTCCTTCATATGCGGTCAATACAAGATTTTACCGCTACTTGCCGGAACCGATCAGCGTCTCGGGAACCAATTTGTCAACCCGCCGGAGTGTAGGAAACATCCACGCCCAGCCAAGCACGATCGCCATAGTTCCCACTCCGCCGATTACGACGGCGGGAATCGTACCGAACCAACTCGCCGTGAGCCCGGATTCGAACTGCCCGATCTCATTCGAAGCGCCGATGAACACCGTGTTCACCGCGCTCACGCGTCCACGCATGTTGTCGGGCGTCGCAAGTTGAATCATCGTGTGGCGCACTATAACGCTCACCATGTCGGAGGCCCCAAGCAGCACTAGCATAATCAGCGAGAGGGCCACACTGTGCGAAGTTCCAAACACAACTGTGAACACGCCGAAAGCAAATACGCAGGCGAGCATCGCCATTCCGGCACGGCGCCGCAAGGGCCAGTGCGCGACCACAATCGCCATCGCAACCGCGCCGACACCGGGAGCGCTGCGCAAAATGCCCAGCCCCATCGCGCCAATCTTCAAAATCTCACGCGCGTAGACCGGAAGCAATGCCACCGCGCCGCCCAGTAGCACCGCAAACAGATCCAACGAAATCGCACCGAAAATAAGTTTGTTCTGCCATATGTATCGCAAACCGTCGAACACCATGGCGCTCGACGGTGTCTCCGGCGGGCGTTCCACTGCCCGGAACTTGATAGTGCGGAAACATAGAAATGCAACCAGGTAGGCAATCGCCGCGGACGCATATACGGCAACCGGACTGCCGGTTATTCCGTAGATCGCTCCACCGATCATCGGCCCTACGATAGTCGCCGTCTGAAATATGGAGGAACTCCACGCGACCGCGTTGGGGAAGTCCTCCGTGCTCACCAGTAGCGGAAGCATCGCCTGGCCTGCGGGCGCGTTGAAGGCCCGGACCGTTCCGTTCAATAACAGAACGAGGTAGATCGGATAAGGGGACGAGATCCCGTGAGCCGTCAGGCCAAGCAACAGCAGCGAGCAGCAGGAAAAGCTTGCATAACAAGTCTGTAGAATCTTGTTCCGTGCAATCCGGTCCGCCGCCTGTCCGGCCAGCAGAAAGAGACAAATACCGGGAAGAAACTGCGCCAGCCCCACCAACCCCAAATCCAATGGGCGGTGTGTGATCTCGTAAATTTGCCATCCCACTGCCACCGACTGCATCTCCGACGAACTCGTCGTCAGAAATCGGGCCAGCATGTAACGGCGAAAACTTGGATACCCAAAAGCGGCGCGGGATGATGAACCAGGCAGAAATTTGAGCGTAGCAGGTGTTGCCGATTTCACTTTCTGCCGTCGCTAATCCCGAAACCGAGCCACCGAGGGTAACCGAGGTCTCTCCCCTCGCTACACTGAGTCAGGAGCAATTCCGGATGAAGTGGAAGATCGCTGCCTTTACCGCCGTCGCCGTGGCGCTCGTTTCACTCGCGATCACGTTCTCTTTTGTAGGTTTCGGATCTCTCCGCCGCTTCAATGCCGCTGCCGTAATCACCGAAATCAAGCCGCTCAATCAACTCACCACGGTTCGTTACAGCATCCAACGAGTCGTCGGAATAAAAGAAGAAAAGCAGCCGTTCGGCGAAGAGTCGCTCCTCCTCATGGTTCAGGGCGAGGTCTTAGCGGGCGTAGATCTGGCCGACATGACGCAAGCGGATATCAAATATCTGAATGGCCGCACTGTGGTGATTTGCCTTCCCGCGCCTAAGATTTTTCAATGCTTCATTGACGAGAAAAACACCAAGGTTTGGGATCGCCGCATCACGTGGTGGACGCCTTGGGTGCCCTTCAACCCGGATCTTGAACACAAAGCGCGCCTGACCGCGTTGGACGAGATTCGTCAGGCCGCCGCCTCGATGGGTATCCTCGATCAGGCGAAAAAAAATGCCCAGACTGCGATAAAAGGACTCTTAAGCCCGCTTGGGTTGCAAAGCAGATTCGAGCCCTAAGCTACCCGCGCCGGTTCTTCGTCTCCAGCCGCGCCGGACGCAGCCTGCGAATGCGCTGCCAGTGCGGCCTTCAATTCCGCCAACTGGAACGGCTTCGTAAGAAACCCGCTCATCCCAGCTTCCATGCACCGTTTTAGTTCGGTCTCCATGGCGCTTGCCGTAAACGCCAAAATCGGAATGGTCTTGCCGTTGCGGAAGTTTTCGGATCGCCCGCGTCGCGTCGAGACCGTCCATCTCGGGCATGTGTACGTCCATCAAAATCGTATCGAATTGACCGTTCCGAAACAGTTCCACCGCTTCAACGCCATTGCTCGCGAGCGCGGCACGGTGGCCGAACTGCCGCAGAACCCGTTCAATTAGCCGCCTGTTCACCGCATTGTCCTCTGCCACCAGAATGCTGAGTGAACTTTCGACGGCTGTTTCAGCCGGCTTCTCTCTAGCGTCCTCCGTCGCTGCAAGGGGGACGGAGAACGTCCCCGTGAATCGAACCGTTGTACCAGCGCCAGGTTCACTATCGAGCTTCATTTCGCCGCCCAGAAGGCCTACCAGCTGCTTACAGATTGCGAGACCAAGGCCAGTGCCGCCATAATGCCGGGTTACCGAACCATCCGCCTGATGAAATGCCTCGAAGATCCGGTCGTGAGCCTCTTTCGGTATTCCAATCCCGGTGTCGGCAACGGTGAACTCTACTAGGGCGCTCGCGCCATCCTTGCACTTCAGATCGATCCCCAGACGAATCTGGCCCCTGGCGGTGAATTTCATGGCGTTCGAAAGTAGATTCAGAACAATCTGCCGCAAGCGCTGTTCGTCGCCTACCAGAACCGCCGGTACATCGTCTATCCAAGGTCAGAATCGTCTTCACCCCGCGCTCTTCCGTCTGCGGCTGAATGGCTCTCATCGCCGCTTCCGCGAACTCTCTCACTCGGAATGGGTGAACGTTGAGTTCAAGCTTGCCCGCTTCAATCTTGGAAAAGTCTAAAATGTCGTTGACGATCTGCAGCAGCGAGACCGCGGATGTCTTTACCGTCTGTAAATTGTCCCGCTGCTCAGGGTTCAGCGGTGTGCCAAGCGTAATCTCCGTAAACCCGATGATCCCGTTTAACGGCGTCCGAATCTCGTGGCTCATGTTGGCGAGGAACTGGCCCTTCGCCTCGCTTGCTTTTTGAGCCTCTAGCTTCAGCGCTGCTTCCTCGCGCAGCTTTCGATTGATCGTAAGCGTTTGTTGCCGCACGCGTTTCCGTAACAGCGCAATCCAGAGCGCAAACAGCAGGATCGCCGCACCCGCCACGATCAGCGTGCGAACCGCAAAATCACGGCTCAAGAAAGGCGCTCGCTTCACTACCACGACCTCGGCCGGAGAACTGAGGTAGAGACGGAATCCTTGCGGCACGATTGAGTTCGCCGCTTCGTCTAACTCGACCGCACAAACCCCCGTCACCCGCACAATGGATCCCAAATCCCACGTCACCGGTTTGCCTTGCGTCGGGACGTGGGCATAGAAATTCGTTTTTCCCGCTTGCAGGAGCAGAACCGCCTGATCGGGCATGTAACTCACCTGGAGCAGGCGAGCTTCCATTTGTACATATTGGCTGTCGTAGGTACCCTCGATCGCCTCGTCGGGAACAACCTGAATCGGGCTCGGCAGGTTGCCCAACGCGCCGCCAGCCGAAATTCTTCGTATTGTTGCGGACTTCAGTACTGGAGTAAAAACTCCTTTCGCTTGAAAACCGATCGCTTCCACCTCATCGCCCGGCGTCAGCGTTATCGCGGGGTGTTCGGCAATCTTCAGCCCGCCTGTCTGATCGGCGATCCAGGTCGGTCCTTCACGATTTGAAAGCAGTACTCTGCCGCGCACGTGAACCCGGTGTTCAAGACTTCCATCGGTGGCAAATTGGAAGATCGTGTCGGCCGCTCTAACCGGAAGTGCGAAGGGGTCCGCCACCGGAGTCTTCTCCACCTTTACCTGATCCCACCCGGGCACGAACAGCTGAATGCCGGTAAGTTGCCGTTTCTGAGTAAAAAGAGAGCCGCACACGCCGCGAACCCGAACGGAGGCATCCACCAGCCCAGGCAAATCCCGGGCTTTCCCTTGCACGTGAACCAGGAATGAATGTTGACCCAACCCCAAGGTAAGAATGGATTCCGGGCCATTGGTCTGTACTTTTCTCACCACACCCGGCAATTCCACCCACTGGCTATCGAATTTTCCGTTGAAGATCTCTTCCTGATCGCCTGATGGTATTCCGGGATACGAACCCTGCCCAAGTACCTTCAAGATCGGTTTGGCGACCACAGGGGCAAATCCGCCGGCTGCTGTCACGCCTCTCACGCTGATGGTTTCGCCGCTCTTTAGCGCGGGAAGTTTGCTGCCCTGAGCGGATATGAAAATCCCTGCCGTCTTATCCTGCAGAAACAACAACTGAGATAGTGGATTGAAGTAGGTGACCACCCCGGTGAGGTGTACCGGATACTCGTTGTCGGCAAGCAGAGCGGGCAAGCGGTGAACTTCCGCCGCCAGTGTTAATTCGTGCCCTCCAGAGGTAAGTGCCTTTCCGGAAGGCCGCTCTTTCCCGGTCGATTCAATAAGGATTGCGTTCGTCAGGCTCAACTGGCCATCGGTTCTTGCGAGAAATCCGGCTACTTCTCCTTTTGTCCCGTCAGCCTTGCTCGATGGCACGCCCGTCACGGGAATACTGGCCGGTCCATCTACCAGCGAGACTCGGTTTTCGAGAAGGCCGCTGAAGGTCCCCCGCAGACGGACCCGGTGAACCGGTAGCGCTCCCTTAATGCTTAGGAACTCTCCAATTTGCGAGACTGGGAGGTCCGACAGCTTGGGCGCCTGCTCGATTACCCGCACCTGGTCGAGGGTTTGCAGCCAGACAAGTGAATTGGAAGGCCGCCCATAGACGTCGAAACTGCTGCTTAGTACTCCTTCGACTTGGACTTTGCAATCGACCAATGACCGAAAGCTGCGATCGCCATAATCGTAAACTCGCGCTTGGATGGTGCTTTCTCCATCGTTGATCGTCAGCGAAAGCCGCCCTGCCCGTTCCATAATGTACGCGGATTGCACAACGCCTTTTACAGCGACCCGCCGGTACTCATAATTTCCGGAACGCGCCTGTTCGAAAGAGATTGGCTCGGCGAAAGGGAACACACCTTTGCCCGTTACTCGTAGCTCTGAAACCGTGACCGCCGGGTCAAGTCCGCCGGACCCTACGCTTCCCACAACATCGACGAGACTGCCGGCGTCCGGCCACGCGTTGTCGCGCAATTGGTGCACACGGAAACCGCCCGTCCGATCCTGCACGACCAACATGCCGGAAACCCGGTCCGAATAGGTCACCGTCCCCGCCAGATGAACGGGAATATTCTGCCGGCTAGAGGGCGTTCCGATCCCGCGGATCTGGCTGGCGGACGTGACTTCGCCCGCAACATGCGACCCTTGTACCCAGAGTCCGAGAGCGACGGCGAAGACTATCGCTGATAAGGCAGCCAGGATCTTCATTGTTACTAAAGTGTTGTGGCGTTTACAGAAGAAAATTCTGTAGTGTTTATCTCCTATTCACTGCTGTGGCCCCTCGGCAAACGGGCCCAAGCCCACGAGTAATGAAACGTGAAAAACGAACCCAACCTCGAATTCGTTTGGTAAAGACGTCCTATCTCCTTGATTGCATGTTGATCTTAGCCTCCGCCTCACCCCGCCGCCACGAGATTCTGACGCTGGCCGGTATACCCCACATCGTCCGCGCCGGTGCGATTCCTGAGATTCTTCGCCCCGGGGAGGCGGCCGTCGATTTTGTTCAGGCGTCTGGCCGAAGAGAAGGCAGCTGCCGCCGAATGTGGTCCGGATGATGTCGTCCTGGGCGCCGACACCGTTGTTTTGGTGGACGATCGAGGTGTTTGGCAAACCTGCCGATGACAGCGATGCGGCACGCATGTTACGCCGGCTCTCCGGGCGCGCCCACACCGTCTGCACTGGAATTTGCCTCCGCTCTCCCCACCGGACAATTTCAGATGTGGCTGAAACGAGCGTTTTCTTCGTCCCACTCAGTGACAATGAAATTCAGGAGTACACTCGAAGCGGGGAGCCAAGGGGTAAAGCGGGCGGTTACGCCATTCAAGGTCTTGCGTCCAAATTCGTGTCGCGAATTGAAGGATGCTTCTACAACGTGGTTGGCCTTCCGATCTCGCTTGTTTGCCAACACTTAAAGACGTTATGAAGCAATTCTTTCTGCTCGGCGGCATCACTGGCGTCGCGCTGCTATCGCTTTGGGGATCTCTTTTGGCCGATAGCCCTCGTCAGGACCGTACCCGCGAGGGAGTCATTTATCTCGACCACTCGCTCGATGCGCGGCTTCACCCAGTCCCCGTCCAGGCTGTGCATCTGGGCGACGGTTTCTGGAGTGTCCGGCGTGCGGTTACCACGGAGAAAAGCCTCCCCACCATGCTCCAACTTCTTGAAGAGCATGGAGAAGTTGACAATTTCCGCCGCTTGTCAGGCCGCAAGAACGCCCCCCGCAAAGGGCCCGTCTACACGGATTCCGACGTCTATAAGTGGATCGAAGCCGCCGCTTGGGCTATCGCGTCCAACGAGACGCCTCAACCGGACAAGGAAAAATTTCGCGGCGAAATAGAATCCCTCGCTTCCGATATCGCAGCCGCTCAGGAGCCTAGTGGATATCTGAATACCTATTACCAGGGAGATAAAGCGCATCTTAGATTTACCGAACTCACGCGGTCGCACGAAGGCTACTGCCTGGGGCATCTCATTCAAGCTGCGATTGCCTATTACCGCGCTACCGGCAGCCGGGTCCTGCTTGATCCAGCCATCAAATTCGCCAATTACCTTGTCGCGGACTTCGGCCCCGCCAAGCGCCCCTTCATCACCG
This sequence comes from uncultured Acidobacteriaceae bacterium, assembly GCA_963845995.1. GTDB lineage: Bacteria > Acidobacteriota > Terriglobia > Bryobacterales > Bryobacteraceae > Bog-105. The sequence goes on from CAWJUO010000035.1 coordinate 80,619, forward strand.
GCCATCCGGAACTGGAAATGGCTCTTGTTGAACTCTATCGGACCACTGGTGACGGCGATTACCTCGACTTCGCACGGTATCTGTTCAGCGGTGTAGAGCGCGAACGCTACAAACTTACTCCCGCCGACGTGAAGTATATGTTCAGCGGCAAGCCTTTCACATCCCGCACGGAGTTTGAGGGTCATGCCGTACGCGCCCTCTACGCCTCTTCAGGCGCAACCGATTACTTCACCGAAACCGGCGACCCCGCCTTTAAGAAGACTCTCGATTCCCTGTGGAACGACCTCACAATGAGGAAGATGTACATCACTGGCGGCGTCGGATCACGCTCCGCTGGCGAGAGTTTCGGCGATCCGTACGAATTGCCCAGCCTGGAGGCCTATTCGGAAACCTGCGCGGCGGTCGCGAATGTCATGTGGAACTTCCGCTTGTGGGCGCTTACTGGCGATGCCAGCTATGCCGACGTTCTGGAGCGCGCTCTCTATAACGGGGTCAACTCCGGCATGTCGCTATCCGGTAATCTCTATTGCTACCGAAATCCATTGGCTTCGAATGGCGAGAAATTACGCAATCCCTGGTACGACACCGATTGTTGCCCACCTAATATAGAGCGGCTTTTTGAATCCCTGCCCGGCTATTTCTATGCCATGAGCCGGGACGGTGTTTACGTCAACCTGTATCACAACTCAGAACTCGATTGGCAGCTTGAGGATGGCATCGGTCTAAAGCTCAGCCAGTCCACCAACTATCCCTGGAGCGGCGGCATACGGTTTACGATTAATCCGGCGCACGCCTCAGATTTTACGCTGCACTTGCGCTGGCCGGGATGGGCCTCTTCCGCCGAAGTGCAGGTAAATGGGCAGCCATTTGCCGCTTCATGACCTGCAGCCTGGGTCATTTATTGCTATCTCCCGGACCTGGAAGCAGGGCGATACCGTAACTCTTGATTTCCCCATGGCACCCGTCCAGATGGTTTCGAATCCTAAGGTTACAGACGATTATGGACGGATCGCGATGCAGCGCGGACCGCTCGTCTATACGCTTGAGCAGATCGATCAGAACGGAACTCCGCTTTCAGACATCTTCGTTCGTTCGAACGTCCCAGTCGCCGCCGAGACGCGAAAAGATCTGCTCGGCGGCGTAACGGTCCTAAAGGTTCCCGGCTTAGTGGCCGAAAAGTCTGTTGTACAGGAGCCCTTATACCAACCTCTAGCCACTGCGGTAAGCCGTGCCAAGCGTCCGGCCACTCTGACGTTTATCCCTTACTACGCAATGGGAAACCGGGAGCCTACTCCTATGGAGGTGTGGGTGCCGATTTCTCGCTTCGACGCGGGATCGGCTACTGCCAGCGTGGAGCGCACGCGGAACGCGCCGGCGGAACTGAGATAGGGGCAACCCAGAACCAGCGCGGAAAAGCGATAATGGTATCTAGCAGCGAGCTGAGCGCTCCGTCTATACGTTTTTAGTGCCGATGAATAATAAACTACTTTGCTCCCGAACCTTGATTGTTGCCAGTCTCTTGGCCGTCGGCCATTCTTTTGCGATGGGGCAGACGACCACTCCGCCTCCCGTCGAGCAGAATCACGAAACAGCCCCCCCGGTTGTAGCGCCCCCGGCCAGCGCGGCTAACGCTGGTGCGGCTGTCGATTCCCACAGCTACAAGGTGCAATCGCCCGACATCCTGAACATCAGAGTGTGGCACGAAGCGGATTTTTCCGGAGTTTACAGCGTCCACCCCGACGGCAAAATTACCTTGCCCCTGGTCGGCGACATAGAAGCCGGCGGGAAGTCGCCTGCCGAAATAGAAAAGCTAGTGCATGACGCCCTCACCAAATATGTGGTGAACCCGCTGGTCACGGTTACGGTCCAAAACGTGCTCAGCAAAAAGTACTACATGGATGGCGAGATAGGCCGCACCGGCGAATTCGAATTAATATCGCCGACCACCGTTTTCGAGGCAATCAGTAAAGCAGGCGGTCTGGGAGCGTTTGCCAACCCGAAAAAGGTCTATGTCCTGCGTGGAGATAAGCGAATCCCTTTCAACTATAAAGAAGTGATTCACGGCAAACACCTGGAACAGAATATTTTCCTTTTGCCCGGCGACCATATAGTGGTCCCATAATCAGGAACTCACAATGCTAGAACGAATATCCGTCCCCCGCCGCGCTCTCGACTTCGAGGATTACATGGACATCCTCCGGCGGAATTTCCGCTGGATTCTTGGCGCCTGCTTTCGCCGGTCTGGTGATCTCTACCGTCACCGCTTATTTCATGCAGGATACCTACGTTTCCCAGGCGCTCATCCGTATCGTTCCGCAACAGATACCGGATAGCCTGGTTCAAAACGCCAGCAGCCAGCAGCTTGTAGATCACATCAACGGGATGGCTGAAAGCATCCTCAGCAGAAATACGCTCTCGAACCTGATCAACACCTATCACCTCTACAAATCGGAACTGAAAAGCGAACCGCTGGAGGACGTCATCAACAAGATGAAGGGGGCTATACACATAAATCCCACGGCAGGCGTCGCGAACATCTCAGGAAGAAATGTTCCCGCTATGCAAATTGCGTTCGCCTATCGGGATCGTTCCCTCGCGAGAGCGGTGTGCGACGACTTGGTTGGACGGTTCATGAGCCAGAACACCCAGGACACCCTCGAATCCCACGAACAGACGAGTCAGTTCATGAACGACGAATTCCAGCGCGCCAAACGCGAGATGGACGCACTTGATCAGAAACTTGCGGACTTCCGTACGCGTAACGCCGGACGGCTTCCCGAGCAGATGGAATTGAATCTCCAGCAGCTGAACGGGTTCTCGAACGCCGCCGGCAATCTGAACGAGCAGGCCAATCGGAACAAAGAGCAGCGAATGATGATTGAATCGGCTATCCGGATCGCAAAAGACCGGTTGAACTGCAATCAAGGACGTTACCCCGCAATCGCAAGCCCGGAACGAGCGTGTTACGGAATTGGACCGGCAAATTCAGAACTTGCAGCTGCAAATTGCAGGAATGGCGAAGCGCTACACCGACAGACTTCCCCGATTTGCAAGCCGGCGCGCTCCCAGGTGACTGTCTTGCAGCATGAGCGGGATCTGGCGGCCAAAGAAAAGCCGCCTAAGATGGACACGACGGAAAATCCGGCGATTACCCGTGAACGGATCGACGCCCAGGGGCAGATCGACGGGCTGATGAGCCAGTTGAAGGCAAACGACATGGAAGCGGCGCAAATTCAGAAGAATTTGGCGTCCGTCAATGCACAATCGATGGCCTATCAGGCGAAACTGCAAGGCGTTCCGGCGGGCGAAAAGGAATACGCCGAGTTGATGAACGATAGGGAAATCGCCAGGCAGCATTACAACGATCTGGAAATGAAACGCGACAGGTCTTCTATTTCCATGGACATGGAACGGCGGAAGCAGGGCGAGACACTCGAAGTTCTGGATGCCGCCTCTCTCCCCGCAGCGCCTACCGCTCCTAAACGAGCGATGATCATCCCGATGGGGCCAGTGATCGGTTTCATCCTGGGTTTCATTCTGGTGGCTATACGCGAAGTGAAGGACACGTCGCTGAAAAACCTGAAGGATGCGCGCTTATACACGCAGTTATCCATTCTTGGCAGCGTTCCGTTACTCGAAAACGACCTTGTCGTGCAGCGCCGTAAGCAAATGATGTGGGTGGGTTGGGCAACGGCCACACTCGTTGGTTTGGCCATCATGGGCGTTTCAGTTGCCCATTATTACTTGAGCAAGGCATAGAAAACATATGAGTAGGATTCACGACGCCCTCAAAAAAGCCGGGAGCGAAGCTCCGGTCCCGCGAACTCCCGTTGCGCGCAGACCCGTTCCGGAGTCCGCTCGCCCCGACTTGGAAGAATCAGTCCGGATGGATAGTCCGGTTACCGGCAATGTCGCTGCTCAGCGATCATCGACGGCCGTGGTTGAGCCCTTGGTCGAGGTGGATCTTGAGGATCTGGAAGACATCATCCAGAATGCTCGTCTCGTGCCTTTCACCCCGCAGGGCGATGCTTTGCTTGTAGATCCGGTCAAGCCGCGCGAAGCGCCAGCCGAAGAATTTCGAACTTTGCGCACGCGCCTGAATCACTTGCAAACTCTTCAGCCCCTTCATACGCTAGTTGTGACCAGCGCTTCCCCGGCTGAGGGAAAGTCGTTCACCGCCGCTAACCTGGCAATTACCCAGTCTCAGCTTGCCGATAAGCGCATCCTTCTGGCAGATTTCGACTTCCGGCGCCCCAATATCGACAAAACATTTCAAATCGATTGCGCCCCGGGCATGACCGACTATCTCCTCGGCAAGGCGACGCTCCCGGACATTCTCAGGCGAGTTGAAGGAACGAATCTTTATCTGGTGACGGCCGGTGGCCCTGTTCCAAACCCGCTCGAACTCTTGAACTTGAAGGAGTGCCGGACGCTGATCGATGCATTGCGGAACCACTTCGATTGGGTGGTGCTCGACAGTCCGCCATTGCTATTCGCCGCCGATGCCAACCTTCTGGCGACAATGTGCGATGGAACTATTCTCGTTGTGCGTATCGGATCCACTACCTTCGATTCCGTGACTAGAGCCCTCGGATCGCTATGCGAGAACAATGTGCTGGGAATTGTGGTCAACGGCGCCAGACGCGGCGAACTGTATAGCAAATACACTTACTATCACGATTATTATTATGATCGGGAAAAGAAGCCCGTTTCAGAACCGGTCGCCGATGAGAAGATGGCCGCTGACGTAAGCGAGTGAGTACGCCGGACACAACCGCATCCGAATTGGCCGGAGATCCGGTCAAAACTCGCCGAGACCGTTCCCGGTGTACACGATCTGATTCGGTCCCGCTGGAGTCCTCGTTCGTTTTCCGATCGCCAGGTAAGTACGAAAGACCTGAGGGCGGTGCTCGAAGCTGCAAGGTGGGCGGCTTCTTCCTCTAATGAACAGCCGTGGAGATTTTTGGTCGCCACGAAAGCCGACCCGCCCGCGTTTCAGAAATTCCTGGATCTGCTGGTACCCGCGAACCAGGCATGGGCGAAATCCGCGCCCGTTCTCCTCATCACGGCTGCCAAGAAAACTTTCTCGCGTGACGGCTCGACCAATCGTCACGCAATGCACGATGCGGGGCAAGCGCTCGCAAATTTGTTTCTGCAAGCCACCGCTTTAGGGCTGCACGCCCACGGTATGGCCGGGTTCGATCAAGAAAAAGCACGCCGGGAACTTGGCCATCCCCGACGACTATGACGTGGTCGCGGCGGTGGCGTTGGGCTATTTAGGCTCTCCGAACGAACTTTCCGGCAAATACCGGGACATCGAGGTCGGCCCGCGCCAGAGAAAGCCGTTGGACGAGATCGCCTTTGGCTCCTCCTGGAACGTGAAGCTTCGCTTAGCCGCCTTGCTCAGACGAGTCGGCAGTGCCGATACGTGAATAGATGTCTCTGTGAATCATCCAGGACATAATCGAAAAGCCCAGAATGATAACTCCCACGCACAGGCTGTTGGTCATTCGCCCGGTGTTGCTTGAATAACCGAAGACCCACGGTGAAACCAGCACCCAAATGCTCAGAACCATATTTAGAACGCTAAATCCGGCAGTGCTTGCCGGCCAGATCGAGCCTCGCCATCGATGCGAGTACCATAACGGCGCCCGACAGTCCACCCGTTCATTCCTCCGATGTCTTCTGAACCGCCGAAGTAAGCCCACGGAGACACAAAAAACCAGAGTGCCGCTATAAAACAGATGAGACTCGATGTCCTTGCGGCGACCGTTCGATCCTGCGTTGCCGGAATCGGAGACTTCCCGTAGCGTTCGTCTTTCGTTATGATCATTAACTCTTGACCCTCCCGGTATATTAGACGCCATTCCGCCCGCTTATGCAACAACATAGGCGG
>CAWJUO010000036.1:0-41618 GCA_963845995.1 uncultured Acidobacteriaceae bacterium
TCCGGACGGTATTATGGCGAGCTTGGCTCATCACTATTTAACGCTTGAGGAATTCGACCGTCAGTATGGCGACCGCAAGCCGTATCACGAATACTGGTTTGGGGAGGCCATTCCAAAGGCTATGCCTGTGAGACTGCACGGTCTGCTACAGAAGATTTTAGTGCTTCTGTTGGATGGATTGGCTTTGAGAGCATCCCCGAATTGCGCCTGAAACTCAGCAACGATGTCAACCGTTCCGGACGTGATTGCCACATCTTCCTCGATTCCCGGCGATTACCCGACGGAACCTTTCGACGTAGCGATTGAAATCCTTTCTCCAAGCGATACCCTGCAGTACGTAATGCGAAAGTGCCGGATGTACTCAAACTGGGGCATCAAGCAGATTTTTGTATTCGATGCGGAAGACAAGACCGCCTACGAATGGAATCATTCCAAGGGTTCCTGACAACTGTGGATGCGCTGCGTTTTGAAGGGAAACAGGACATACCAGTCGAGAAGATCTGGGCTGAACTGGATAGGCGCGCTAAGAGACTCGAAGGGAACGCTTAGACGAGCGGACACCGGAAATAAGCGCCGCACTCAAGCAACCAGAACAATCTTCCCGATGTGACTGCCCTCTTCCATCCGGGCGTGCGCAAGCCGCGCATCCACCAGCGGAAAAGTTGAATCGACGATCGGCCGGATAGGGCTCCTCGCCGGCAGTAGAGGCCAAACATCGTGCAGTAACCGTCGCGCGACCTCTCCTTTTTGTTCAGGTGTTCTGGCCCGCATGGTCGATCCCATCACGCGGGCGCGCTTCATCATCAACTTGCCTATATCCAGTTGTCCCACGCGGCCACCCTGTGTTGACACAATCGTAAGGCGGCCTTCGCTCGCGAGACAATCCACGTTCTTCTCCAGATAGGATCCACCGACCATATCGAGGATCACATCCACACCGCGATTCCCCGTCAGCCGCTTCACCTCAGCCACAAAATCGCCGTCTTTATAGTTGATCGCGTGTTGCGCGCCGAAGCGGATGCAAGCCTCGCATTTGAGGGCAGTTCCCGCCGTGGCGATAACGGTAGCTCCGTAGGCCCGGCTCAGCATAATGGCCGTGCTGCCGATCCCGCTAGTCCCGCCGTGAACCAGTATCGTGTCGCCGCGTTTCAACCCCGCTCGCGTGACCACGTTGTCGTAAACGGTGAACATATTTTCGGGAAGCGTCGAGGCTTCTACTGCCGTCCAGTTCTGCGGAATTGGCAAAACTTGAAGCGCGGGCACGGCGCAGATTCCGCGTATCCTCCGCCCGTCAAAATTGCGCAGACAGCGTCCCCGCTTTTGAACCCCGAGACTCCAGAACCCAGCGAATCGATCACACCCGCCACGTCCAGACCCGGAATGTCCGATGCTCCAGGCGGCGGAGGATATTTCCCCTGTCGCTGCAGCGTGTCCGCCCGAGCCACTCCGGCGGCCGCCATCCGGATCACCACTTCACCATTCTTCGCGACCGGCTTCGGGCGCTCGACCGCTTTCAGTACCTCAGGCGCGCCGAACGAAGAAATCTCGACGGCAATCATCTCGCTCGCTTACCGCAGCGTGAGCCACGCGCCCAGCGCAATCTCCAGAACGGAAAAGCCCCGCGTCATATCCGGGTTCTCCGCGCAGAACTCCAGCAAGTCGTCGATAATTGGCGTGCCGATCTCAAGCCGGCGTGAATACGTCGTAGGCGCTACCATTGCGCAGATACCGTCCGCCACAAGCACCGCTCCGAACACCCGGCTGATTACGTTGAACATTATTTCTCTCCCTCCGTCCTCAAATTCTAAGCTGCCGCCTGTGCCGGCTGCTCTCTCCGTCCGCTCCTCACCCACTTCATCACAGACAATACGCTCCCCACAACGCAAAGCGCGATAAACGCGCCCATGGTCCACTTGAACGGTGTCGAGTCCGCCATTCTGATAAGGGCCCGTCCGAACTTCATCGCAAGTAAACCAAGGATCAGAAACCGCGCTGCACGGCTCACTGCTACGGCGATTAACAGGCGCAATCTCGGATAACCCAGAGCACTGCTTATCGCAACCACCATCGTGAACGGAAAAGGCGGAGGAGCCAGGCAGCCCACGACAATCGCAACCCCGCCACGTTGTCCGATCTTGCTCTTCAGGTACTCGAACCTCTTCTTCCCGGCCACTCGCTGAATCCCCTCCTCTCCGAGTTTTCTCGCAATCATATCCAGCAGAAACACGCCCAACGTGCTGCCGCATACGGCTGAGAGCACGTAGAGAAGGTACCCTTCATGATGCCTTGCCACCAGCGCCACCACCAGTAGATCGTTGCCAAAAGGCAGGAACAGAAAGGACGAATCCATAATGCCCATCAGGAACGGGCCAAAGTAGCCGATGTGGAGCAAAAACCGCAGAAGAGGGTGGAAGAAATGCGACAAGCGGCGGAGGTCCCTTTCTAGAGGCTCGGGGAATTATGCCCGAGTCGCTTGGACAGATGCCGGGCAGCTGTTCTTAATAAGATGCCCGGCAGCTGTTTAAGTTGCCAGCGAAAGCCTTTGCCGCGGCACCGGCTTCCGGCCAAATTTGATAAGCTCTCGTTGGTGATCATGTCCTTGAAGAATTCGGCCTCGAAGAATCTAAGACGCGCGTCCTTGTTCGTCCTACCTGCGGCTGCGGCAGTCTTGTTCAGCTCCTATTTCGCCCACTCCGCCCGAGCCCAGAGCACGGCGGTTCACATGCCTCCCACCCACCTGGCGCACGTCTTGTGATTAGCGAGACAAAAGGATTTGAGCACGATTCCGTTCCCGACGCCATGGCAGCCATTTATAAATGGGGCATGAAACAGGGCTGTGGGACACGAGCTGCGAACCGACACCGAACTGATCACGAAGAAGGATCTGAAAGGCCCAAATCGCAAGAACCTGAACTACTTCGACGCACTTGATGTTCGCGAGCACGACCGGCGAATTGGACCTCACCGAGCGATCAGAAAGACCGACATGATGTCCTTCATCAAAGAGGATGGCAAAGGGTTCGTCGGTATTCATGCCGCGCTCGACACGAATTACAAGTGGCCCGAGTACGGCGAAATGATCGGTGGCTGGTTCAACGAGCATCCCTGGTTGACGTTCAACGCCCCCATCATTGTAGAAGATCCTAATTTCCCCGCCGTCCGCCACTTCCCTCATGCTTTTGTGAAGCGGGACGAGATCTATCAGGCCAAAGATTGGTCGCGCGACAAAGTGAACGTCTTGCTCAGCCTCGATCCGACGCAAGCTCGACTACAACAACCCGCGAGTGCATCGCACGGATCACGATTTCGCCGTCGCCTGGTCCAAGATGTACGGCAAAGGCCGCGTTTTCTATTCAACCCTCGGCCACACGAAGGAATCGTGGGACGATCCGGACATCAGAAAAATGTACTTTGAAGCTGTCAAATGGGTCCTGGGAATGACGGAAGGCAGCACGGCCTCTCACCCACGGCCGCAAGCGCAATAGCGAGGTGAGAACTACCTGCAAACCGGGCCGCCGGGTGCTAGCGGTCGAACAACGCCGCCACTCTGTGTCACTGCTACTGTTGAGTAGCATCGCTCGACGGAAATGACGAACCGTACGATCTCCGGATCAGTCAGCAGACGCCTCGCCGAGCGCCTCCTTGCGCGTGAAGCGTCCCTCCGAGGTTCTCCCAGGTTCTCCTGAGTTAGATGCTCCCGCGCTTCTTCGCGTCTGCAACAAGCTGCGCCTTTTTATCGGTGCACTCGCGGGAAGCGCCGGTTTTCACTCGCTTCTGAGCCGGGCTTTGATATTGGCCAAAGCGCAGGCGCCTCACGGTCTCAGCCAAGTGCATATAAACCCGGACGGCTCTTTAGACGGTCTAAACGAACTTCACGAAGAATATTCCGCGGAGGCGGGTATCACGCTGATTGCCCAGTTACTCGAACTGCTCATTACCTTCATCGGTGAAAATTTGACGGTGCGCCTGGTGCTTGACGCGTGGCCGGACTTGACCTTAGACGACACGAATTCCGGGGAGACGGAATGTAAATGAGCCAACAAGACAAAGTGCGGATCAACAAGCTGCCGACTGGAGTTCCGGGACTGGATGAGATTCTGGGCGGCGGTCTACCCGAATTCTCCTTTAACATCGTCGCGGGCTCCCCTGGGTGCGGCAAAACCACTCTGGCCCATCAGTTTATCTTCGCCAATGCCACCCCGGAACGCCCCGCGCTTTACTTCACCATCCTCGGCGAACCCGCCCTGAAAATGCTGCGGTACCAGCAGCAATATACCTTCTTCGAAGTTTCCAAGTTGAACGGCGCCATCCGTTTCGTCAATCTAAGCGATGTTCTCGTGGAGCAAGGACTGCAAGGGATACTCGAAGAAATTGGAAAAGAGGTGGAGGCGGCTCATCCCCGCATCGTGGTCGTGGATTCATTTCGCACAGCTGAGCGCGGCTTGCGCGGCGGCGAGATGGAGGTACAGGTATTCGTGCAACGCCTCGGGATGCTCCTCACCAGTTGGGAAGCTACTACTTTTCTGATTGGCGAGTATATGGAGTCGGAGTTGCGCGACAATCCCGTCTTTACCGTCGCCGATGGCCTTTTCTGGCTATATCAAGCGGTGGAGCGGAATTCCATCGTGCGCAAACTCCAGGTCATGAAATTGCGCGGGCAGACCTCCGTGCCCGGGATGCATACCTTCCGGATTACCGACTCTGGGCTGCAGGCATTCTCCCGCACGCTTGGGCTGACCACCCGGACGAGAAGAGTGCCGGCGGAGAAGCGCCTTTCCACTGGCATCCCGGAGTTGGATAGTATGCTCGGCGGCGGTATTCCGGAAGGCGACAGTCTGCTGGTCGCAGGTTCTTCAGGGACTGGCAAGTCGCTCTTGGCTACGCAGTTCATCGCCGAGGGGTTACGCTGTGGCGAGCCGGGAATCGTGGCAGTGTTCGAAGAACGTCCGGACGAGTACAGCGGGCGCGCCAGCAGCTTTGGCCTTGATCTTGAAACGCCGCTACGTGAAGGCAAACTTAAGGTGATCTACGTTCGTCCGCTCGATCTCTCGGTGGACGAAACTATGCATGAGATACTTAATGCGATCAAAAGTACGGGTGCCAAGCGCCTGGTGATCGACTCGCTGGCGGGTTTTGAGATGGCTCTCGCTCCGGGTTTCCGCACCGATTTTCGCGAATCGCTTTATCGCATGATCTTCGCCTTGACCGGAATCGGCATTACGATTTTGAGCACTGTGGAGATGGAGGAATCCTTTACGGAGTTGCTCTTCAGCACCTATTCCATCTCGTTTCTCACCGACGACATCATCCGCCTCCGCTATGTCGAAATTGAGGGCCAGCTTCGGAAGATAGTCATGGTCTTGAAAATGCGCGGCGGCGCTCATAGCAAGGATATTCGTGAATACGAAATTACTTCCAGGGGAATGGTTATTGGCAAACGGCTCACAGGCTATAACCGCCTGATCACGGGAATTCCTAAGCGGAATAGCCGGTCTGGACCGCAAGAGGAATAACGCTGGCTAGGGTAGAACGCCGAAAGGCGGAAGACCGAATGAGTGCATCCATCACCGCGAAGCAGGCGCACGACATACCGGGTCTTTGCCGGGTCCTAGCCGAGGCCTCGCCGATGCCGACAGCTACGTTCGAAGGGCCGGACCACCTCGTTTCTTATGTCAACCCCGCTTTTGGCCTGCTCTTCAGTAGACCAAACGAAGAACTCATCGGAAACCCATTCTCCAGTCTCGTGCAGTCCGGTGACGACTCTTTGGCGCTTCTCGACCGGGTTTACCGGACCGGGCAGGCCGAAACTCATATCGGGCAAGAGGGTTCCGCTTTTCACGCTTTCTGTTGGTCCTATTGCATGTGGCCGGTTCTCTCCACCGATGGCAGCGCGATTGGAATCGTAATGCAGGTCTTAGAGGGCACGCTTCTTCATCAGCACGCCGTCGCCGTGAACCAGGCCTTGATGATTGGTTCGGTGCGCCAGCATGAACTCACCGAGGCGGCCAACGTACAACTGCGAGCGGAAATAGTGGAACGCCAGCATACGGAGGAGGTGCTGCGGCGCGCAAACGCGGATTTGAGTCAGTTTGCCTTTGCCGCTAGCCATGACCTGCGCGAACCGCTGCGTATGATCACCACGTATTCTCAGCTTCTGGTCAAACGCTACGGTAGCCAATTGGGTGAGGAGCCTGTCTTGTTCCTGGGCTATATTGCGGAAAACGCCCAGCGTATGTCGGGATTACTGGCGGATTTACTCTCCTATACCCAGGCCGGGGTGGACGAAGAACCGGCGCTGAGTTCATCGATCTCAACGCCGTTTGCGACAATGCCGTAAAAAACCTGCAAGTGGCGATCGGAGAGAGTGGCGCGGCCGTAATTCATGGCGATTTGCCGTCCGTATACGGCCACCAGGCGCATTTCCTTCAACTGCTGCAGAATCTCATCGCCAATGCGATCAAGTATCATGGCGAACAAGCGCCGCAGATCGTTATTTCAGCCGAGCGGCAGAGCGACGAATGGCTGTTTGCGGTAACCGATAATGGTATGGGAATCGCACCGGAATACCACCGGCAAATATTCGGCCTGTTCAAACGGCTGCACGGAAACACTATCCCTGGCACGGGTATTGGTCTTGCGATCTGCCAGCGTGTGGTCGAACGCTACGGCGGACGAATCTGGGTTGAATCGGAAGCGAATCGCGGGGCCAAATTCTATTTCACTCTGCCCATCGCGGCCTCCGAGCGGCAATAGTACTTAAAGTTTTCGGTACCTACTCCCATTGACAGCTGAGTGATACCAATAGATCCTATCCTCTAGTCGCCACTTCGGGCGACTCTTTCCGAGAAGAGTGTTACGAAGCGGTTGCATTCACTTACGGAGGATAATACATGAAGTCTTTTCTAATGGCCGCGCTCTTCGGATCTGTGCTGAGTCTCGGATCTATGCACGCCGCCCCGCTTTTTTCAGAATGCCCAGCGGTCGGTAACAACACCGGCTGCCAATTCTTAATCACTGTAAACGCCGATGGCACTACTAGTGTCGCCGGGGATACGACCGCCCCGAACAACGGACCGTACGACGGTTCGGACGACACGCTCGTCGGTGTCCTAAACAACAGTTCTAACAGCGTGAGTTCTCTCCCGCTCAGTAGCTCCACTACCATTTTCGCGTTTGAGGGGGATGGCCCCTGCACCGTGAGTCCGCGTCCCGCCAGTTGCGGAACGGATCCCAGCGGTTACGGCGGTCCCAATGCAACCTTCAGTGGGATTAGCTCTGACACCACGTCGGGGACGGTCAATTTCCCATCTGGTTTAGCGCCTGGCCAATCGGCGTGGTTTGGTCTGGAAGAAGCGCTAACGCTAAGTCAGATCACGACTGGGACGCCGGTAACTGGCCCGGGAACTGGTCCTTCGTCCAGCACGCCTGAGCCTGGTTCGTTGCTTACTCTAGGAACCGGATTACTCGGTCTGGGCCTTTACATCAAACGCGCCAAACGCGCCTAGTCTCACCCTTTACCCACTGGCTACTGGGAAATCCGGTAGCCGGTGGTTTGTTGTTTTAAGCCCGGCCGATGTCCACCAAATCGCTCGCCACGCGTTTAAGCTGACCGCACGCCGCGAAAATGTCCCGGCCTCTTGGCTTGCGAACGAAGCAGGGAATGGATCGCCGCACAATCGCTTGAAAGCTTAAGACACGCTCTGGGTCCGGCGTTTGAAACGGGATACCGGGACCGGGATTCAGCGCAATCAGATTCACTTTGCAGTTCAAACGGCTCAGCAACCGGACCACGCGCCGAGCATCCGCATCCGTATCGTTCACGCCCTTTAGCAGCACGTATTCAAACGTCAGCTTCTCCCAGGCGCGCAGCGGGTAAACGCGGCAAGCCTCCAGTAACTGCGTGAGATGATACTTTCGCGTGATCGGCATCAGTTCGCGCCGCTGTTCTTCGGTCGAAGCATTCAACGAGATCGCCAGCTTGGGCCGGATTTCAGCCCGCCCCAGTTCCTCCATCTTCGGAACGATACCAGCCGTAGAAAGCGTGATCCGCTTCGGCGATATTCCAATCCCGGCAGGATCGGTCAGCAGCCGCGTCGCTTTCAGAACATTGTCCAGGTTCAAAAGCGGCTCGCCCATGCCCATCATCACGACGTTCATGCGCGCATCGGTCGCCTTCAACCCGTTCTCCCGGGCCACGTGCAGCACCTGACCCACGATTTCGCCCGCCGTCAGGTTGCGTTCCAGCCCCATCAAAGCCGTCAGGCAGAACTTGCAATCGACAGGACACCCGACCTGGCTCGAGATGCAAACCGTGTCCCGTTTCTCCTCCGGCATCAAAACCGCTTCCACCGTTCGGTTATCCTCAAGACGTAGGAGATAGCGGCGCGTGCCGTCAATCGAGTCGAAACGCCGCTCCGCCGTCGGCAAACCTAGCGAATTGCCGGTAAGAAGCTGATTTCGAACGGCTTTTGGCAAGGCGGAGATGTCCGACAAATTAGCCACTTGTTTGCGGTACAACGCGTCATATAGTTGTTGGGCACGGTAGGTGGGCTGCTCGGGACCCAAAAGCTCTTTTAGGTCGGCGACGTCCATTCCGACAAGCGGCCGCTCTTCAACTACTTGCAACATCTAGACTTAGTGTATCGCTTAAGCAGCCGGAAAGGCTTCAAAATGAGAGGTTTCCAATTATGGTAGTTCTTGCTGCTCGCCCCGTTCGTCAAATTGAGCGCGCAACGCTCCCCAACGGGATTCGGATCGTCACGGAATACATGCCCTATGTCCGCTCAGTGTCCCTGGGCGTGTGGGTTGGCAGCGGTTCCCGTATCGAGCACGGTCCGGAAAACGGCTTGTCCCATTTCATTGAGCACATGGTCTTCAAGGGGACCAAAAACCGCTCCGCCGAAGATATCGCCCGCTCGGTTGATTCCGTTGGCGGCGGCTTGGACGCGTTTACCAGCAAAGAACTGGTGAGCTTCAATACTAAAGTTTTGGACGAGCACGTTCCCTTTGCCTTGGACGTCGTGTCCGATCTGGTGCTGAATCCCGTCTTCCGCGCCGAGGACATCGAGAAGGAGAAAGGGCGTCATTCTCGAAGAAATCAAGATGGAAGCCGACCAGCCGGAATTCGTGCTCCACGAAGCCTTCATCAGCAATTTCTATAAAGGGCACGGCCTCGGAAAGCCGATTCTCGGAACAAAGGATACTGTCAAGAAGTTCGGCGAGGAGATGCTGCGCGATTTCTACGGCCGGATCTATTCCCCCCGCAACATACTGATCACGGCCGCCGGCAATCTCGATCACGCCGATCTGGTCCAGCTAATCACGGAAAAGTTTGCCGGTCTGAGAGATGTCGGAACCGTCCCGACCGATTCCGTTCCGAAGACGCATGCGCCCCTGATCCTCAAGAAAAAAGAGTCGCTCGAACAGATCCACATCACCATGGGAGTTCCCGCCTTTCGCATGGCGCACGAACTCCGGTTTCCGCTGTACATCTTGAACACGGTGCTGGGCGGCGGCATGAGTTCGCGGCTCTTTCAAGACATCCGGGAGCGCAAGGGCCTCGCCTATGCGGTCTATTCTGAACTGAATCTCTTCAGCGACACGGGTTGTCTGACCGTCTACGCCGGCACGGGCATTGAGACCGCGAAGGAAGTCGTGACCTCCGTCATTCAGGAGTTCCGGCAATTGAAGGACGAACTCATCGGCGAAGACGAATTGCGCCGCGCTAAGGATCACTTGAAGGGTTCGCTGATGTTGAGCCTTGAATCGACGTCCAGCCGTATGTCGAATCTGGCGCGCCAGGAACTTTACTTCGAACGCTTCATGTCATTGGATGAAATGCTGGAGGCGATCGAGTCGGTGACCCGCGAGCAGGTGCAGGCGATTGCCCAGGACTTCTTCAAGACGGAGAATATCGCCCTCGCCATGTTGGGCCGGCTCGGCGGAATCGAAGTTACTCGGGAGGACTTGGCCTGTTAGCTATCGCTTCAAGCGCCGCCAGCTTCTCATCCAGAAACTGAAGGGATCGGCGTAACATTTCCCGGTACTTCGGATTCTCCGCCGCTTCCAGATCGTTGACGATGCGGGTGCGCGAAAGCTGAAGGCAGTCTCGCTCCCGTATCGCCTCACTTTGGGCCTCTGTCAATTCGGTGTGCGGAGGACGGCGATAAGCCCTTGGCTCAGCGGACTCGATCTGCGATTCAACAGACTTGCTTTCCCAGCCGCGTGCCATACCTTCCAGTCTAGCTGTAAATTCCGTCGAAGGCCTGCTCGATTTCGTTTCGAATATCGGACGAAGGCGGCATCAAGGGTAATCGTGGCCGGCCGCCGTAATAGCCTTTCAGGTCCATCGCGTGTTTTAACCCGGCGATGCCATACTTTGCCGGGACGATCTTTGCGCCCGGTAAAAGACGGTTTTGCCAATCGCGCGCCGCTTCCTCCTGGCGCGTTCGAAACGCTTCCCAAACCGTCACGCAAGCATACGGCACGGCATTCGCAATCGCAAGAATCGCTCCGGCCGCTCCAATTTCCAGCGCTTGGCCGAACGTCACGCCCGATCCGGAGAGCACCTGAAATCCGGGCTTCACGGCCTTTAACGTGGCTTTCATTTTCTCGATATTGCCGGAACTGTCTTTCATCCCCAGGATATTCGGATGATGGGAAAGCTCCGCTAAGCATCTCGACGGGCAGATCGTATCCGGTCACAGCCGGCATGTTGTAAATCAGCACCGGAATTTTGGACTGGTCCGCCAACGCCCGGTAATAGAGCATTTGCACGTCGGGCCGGTGCATTTGATTCTGATAATAGTGCGGCGAAAGCGCCAGGCCCGCGTGGTATCCAACCTCGGCGGCGTGGTTCGCCATCCGTACCGATTCGCGAACACTCTCCGCTCCGATGCCCGCGATTAGTATCTTGCCGTCCGCGCTCACTTGACGCACGCACTCCAGAACCTCCGTTCGTTCTTGAGCGTTCATCAGCGGAGCTTCGCCGGTAGAACCGCAGACTAGATAGCCGCTTAACGCGATCTCGTTCAGCTTGCGGATATTGTGAACGATCTTCTCTTTGTAAACACTCCCGTCGTCGTCAAAGCAGGTGGTGAGCGCTGGATAGATGCCTTGGAGCTTCATTGGTTTTATCGGTCGTGGTTCCCCAACTTCAGAACCACGACCGTCAGGGAGTGGAGTTATCTGGCGATAAACGTGATGACGAGCGTATACAGCGCCAGCGACTCAATCAGCACGAGGCCGAGAATGAGAGCCACGCGGATAGCGGCAACGGCGGCGGGATTGCGTGCCATTGCTTCCGCGGCGGAAGCGGTCGCGCGTCCTTGACCGAGTCCGCAAAGTCCGGACGCGATACCCATGGCAATGTAAGCTGCCGCGCGGCGGTTTGCATCCGCGGCACCAGCGCCATTTGCATCCTGCGCGAAAATCGGGGTCGCTAACGCTAACAGCGTGATAGCGAGTAACATCATTTTATTCTTCATTTACTTCTCCTATGAAATTGCCGCCAGGAGGTGGTTCGACACCGTACGTTGGGACGCCGGGCGCTCACGCTGGAAGCGTTATAAAGCCTAATGTTCGTGCGAAACCGCTCCACCCACGTAAACCATGGCGAGCAGCATAAATATATACGCCTGTAAGAAAGAAACGAATAAATGCAGGCCGATAAAGACAACTGGGATTATGAGTTTAGTAAGTGCGATGAAAGTAACAAAGACCTGCTCACCGGCGAACATGTTTGCAAACAAACGAACCGTGAGCGAGAGTGGCCGCGCAAAATGGCTGATGAGTTCGATCGGCAGCATAAGCCAAGCCAGCCACCAGAAGGGTCCCAGAAATTGCTTGATGTAGCCCGCGCCGTGCTCTCGCATGCCAGTGTAGTGATAGAAAAGGAACGTTACGGCGGCCAGTCCCAGCGGGACATTCGAATACATGGTGGGCGACTCGAAACCGGGTATCAGCCCAATCACGTTCATAAAGAGGATGAACAGGAAGATGGTCCCAAAAAATGTCAGGTACTTCGGGCCCTCATGCCCAACCACCTCTTCCGCGGAAGCATGGAAGAACTCATAGGTGAGTTCCATTACGTGTTGGGTCTTGCCGGGACGCTCCACCGAAAGCCGGCCGCGCAACCAGCCGAAAAACACCACCATGAAGAGGACAACCAGGATTTCGCAGACCATCCAGTCGGTCCATGGATGAGCGGCATTCGCGGCCGGAACATGCAACCCATTCAGAACGGCGTTAGCCAGTCCGCCGAAGTAGTTATTAAAGAGTGAAGTAATCCAGAGTTCGTGCATTTCGGGTGCTAGATACGATTTCCTCGAAGGCCGCGAATCAGGTCAACAATGGACGATGCAAGTATCGCCGCCGTACTCGCGAGCAGGCCTAAAAGCACCGCCAAAGGGCTGACATCTAAAGCTTTTACTGTAGCATAGCCAACCAGAAACAAGCCCGCATAACGGCCGATGAAAAGGCCTGCTTCCCAGGGCTTTTTTTGCCGCTCTCCGGGGGCAATACTGCGGGAAAGCCAGTTGAACACCCACAAATTACCGAACGAACCCACCACGCCCACCAGAAACCCGAACGCTTCCCGGGGCCCATGTGCGCCAAAATACCAGACGAACCCAATTGCGCCAAACAGGGCCGTCAAGCCGATACATGCGGCGCAGCGATTGCGCCAGTTCCCGATCGGTCATTTCTTGCTATCCCGGTTCAGCTCTCTGATGATTTGGGTCACGCCAGCCGCCATGCCTAGGAAAATGCCAAGAACGCGGAGGATGGGAATGTGTAGCCAATGGTCCGCAAAGGTTCCCAAAATGTACCCGGCTACAACGGAAGCGGGAAGCGTCAGCCCCAGCGAGATGTATTTCCCCAACCAAATCAGCGAGTTGTCCCGTTTTTTCCGAACGAATTCATCTTGGGTTCGTTTTTGCAAATCGCCGTTATCCACCCCAACGCGACATCCCCGGCGCTTCTAGTCCAAACTGGTCCAGCACCCGCCCGACAATGTGATTCGCCACATCATCCATAGTTCGAGGCTGGTTATAAAATGCCGGAACGGGCGGGAAGATGACCGCACCCATGCGCGTCAGAGCCAGCATGTTGTCCAGATGTATTTCACTCAACGGGCTTTCGCGCGCGACCAGCACCAGTTTGCGGCGTTCTTTCAAAACGACGTCGGCGGCGCGGCAGAGCAGGTTGTCCGAGTAGCCCGTCCGGATCGCCGCCAGGGTTTTCATGCTGCATGGGGCGACGATCATTCCGTCTGTTTTGAAAGAGCCGCTTGAGATGGGCGCCGCCTGGTTCTCACTCGCATGAACAACCGCCGCCAGACTCTCCACTTGCGCCAACGAGTATTCTGTTTCGTGTGCGATTGTCGCGCGGGCCCAACGGCTCATCACCAGATGCGTTTCGACGCCGAGCCCCCGCAGTGTCTCCAGCGCACGAATGCCCAAGATAGCCCCAGATGCCCCGGTGATACCGACAATGATTCTCATACGCCGTTCCGTCAAGCCGACGAACCGAGCGTACCAGAAGGTCAATTTTCAGGCAGTATTTTCAGACAGTGACCAGTTCGCTCAATTGACTCGCCTTTTCGGAGGCTTCCCGCAGAACCGCCGCCAAAGCGCCCATCGTGGCCGGTTTAGTCAGGTAGCCGTCCATCCCATTGGCAAAACACTTTTCTTTGTCGCCCGGCAAAGCGTGTGCGGTCATGGCCGTTATTCGCGTCCGGCCCGCCCGGCTGAATCCGGGGAGCGCAAACGAAGGATCGTCCGGAGCGCTTCCCTTTTCGAGATCGCGGATTGTGCGAGTCGCCTGCAATCCGTCCATATTAGGCATCTGCACATCCATTAGGATCAGATCGAAAGGCTGTTTCAACCACGCGAGTACGGCTTCCCGCCCGTCGGTCGCGACCACCGGGGTGCAGTTGAGCTTTTCAAGCATCCGGATAGCCAACTTCCGATTGATTTGGTTGTCCTCGGCCAGAAGAATCCGAAGATCCGATTTGATGCCCTCCGACAACTCGCCCGCATTCGGGCTCTTTCGTGCAGCCGGTTTGCCGGTGTCTTTCGTCTGCCCCATACCAACGGCGCGCTGAACGGCACGAAGCAGATCCGAACGCCGGACCGGCTTGCTCAAATGGCCGCCAATCCGTCGCTGGCTCATCAGTTCACTGGCCGCCGCTGTGTTCCCGGAGGTGAGGAGAATGATGCGCTCCGGGTCCACGCCCTGTTCGACGAGAAGCCTGGCCGCCTCAATTCCATCTATGCCGGGCATGCAAAGGTCGAGCAGATACGCTTCGAAATGCGCCCGTTGCGGAGCGGCAACCGCGCTCGAACCGCTATCGGTGATAACCGCGACAATTCCGAAGCTTCGAAGATCCGCAGCTAGAATCTTGCGATTCGTCTCGTTGTCGTCCGCGACTAAAACACGTATTCCCATCACGTCGGCGCGCGGGGTGGGCGCTGGATTGGCCTGTTTCGAGCGGGCAAACCTGGCTGTGAATAAGAACGTGCTCCCGGTCCCCGGTTCGCTTTCAAGCCACAACCGTCCCCCCATCAATTCGACCAGTTTCGACGAAATCGAGAGCCCGAGGCCAGTACCGCCAAACTGACGCGTCGTCGATGTATCCGCCTGCGAGAAGCTGTCGAAAATAATCTTCTGCTTGTCGAGAGGGACACCGATTCCGGTATCGCGGACTGAGAACTGCACACCCAGGCTCTCGTCCGAAGCGCCTGTTGGCGCGACGGGCGAAACGTGTATGGAGATTTCTCCTTTGCTGGTAAATTTCAGCGCGTTTCCAACCAGGTTATTTACAATCTGAACAAGCCTGAACTGGTCTCCGACTAAAACCTCCGGGATCGCTGGATCGATGAAACAGGCAATTTCCAGATCCTTTTTGTGAGCCTGTACGGCGAGCGATTGCATCGCATTGTCGAGGCAATCCCGTAGACCGAAGTCGCTGAACTCCAGAGTCAATTTGCCCGCTTCAATCTTCGAAAAATCGAGGATGTCGTTAATCACTGTGAGTAGCATCTCCGCCGACTGCCGGACCGTAGTTATGTACTCCGCCTGTTCGCGGTCGAGCGAGGTGCCCAAAGCCAGCTCCGCCATCCCGATGATTCCGTTCATCGGAGTCCGGATTTCATGGCTCATGTTGGCAAGGAATTCACTTTTCGAGCGATTGGCGGATTCGGCAAGTTCTTTTGCCTGTTTCAACTCGCGTTCGGACTGTTTCAAAGCCGTGATGTCGATGGCGGTGGACTCCAGAACCGACTTGCCTCCTTCTTCGAAACGGCTAATGCTTTCCATCAGCCAGACTTGCTTCCGATTTTTGGCAGTCAGGCAAACTTCATGATTCACGCCCGTTGAATCTTCGGCGGGCATCTCCGGCAGCACCGCCGAGTCGATCTGAAAGTCCCAATAGCACTGGCCAATCAGCTCGTTCTTCGATTCGAATCCCAGCAAATCGGCAAAGGCGGGGTTGCAATCTAGGATCGTCCCCTCAGGCGTCCACCGGAGCACGGCCGCCAGGTTCCGTTCAAACAGGCGACGGTTCTGCGATTCCAGCCGGCTCTCCTTTTCGAGTTTGGCGCGGATGGTTTCGCTCTGCACACGCACTCTCTTATGGAGCGCGCAAATCCAAAGGAGAGACGCTGTCAATGCCGTACCCATGGCCATGACAATGAGCGCCCCAATTGCACCTTCTATCGTTAGCCAGTCGTGCGGCATCGATATGCTTATCGGTACAACACGGTCACTTTTCGGATCGGTGCCTCAGGAAACCTCTGGTTCCGTAGACTTGGTTTCTTAACGGGCTTTCAAGCGATCCAGTTCCGCCAGCAGGATCCGCCAATCTTTTGGATGTTTCTTCGTCGAAAACTGAAGAGTGAGGTCGCTGTAATAACTCAAAATGGCCTGCCGAATCGGCGGAGTGAGCTGGGCGAAATCATTTGAAGCGAGTTCGTCGAGCCAGAATGCGTAAGCGTCGTCCTGGAGCCGGTAAGTGGCCGGAGGAGTGGCCGCGCCTACGTCGAAATTCAGATTCTCGAGCTTCAGATTACCCGCGCCAGCGCTTTCGATCTGCCCCCGATAGGCTGCCGTCGCCAAATCGAAGCTGTGCATGAATTGGGCCTCTACAGGCGGCGTGAGCGCCTTGAAATGCAGAGTCTTCAGCGGTCCGATCGGCGGGAGCAGTTTCAAAAGAAACGCCAGTATGCGGTCGAGCAGCGACGGGCGGTCGTACTGCTTGCCCCAATACCGCTCATAACTGGAGCGCCGCATTACGAACAAGAACCGCTTGCGAGTGACACCTGGATGAGACTTCTTGATTTCGTCCTGATGTTGAGCCCAAGCCACACGCGTCGCCAGCGGAATCAGTTTGCTGATCGTCCTGCGATAGGAGCCCACCGCCTCATCAACATCGTCCATAAGGTCGGTCAGCCCGAGCCCGTAGGTTTCGCGAAACGCCCGGTCTAGCAGCGGCGTAGCGACATAGAATCCAATAAAGTCGTGATAGGCCTGAGGAGCGAAGTTGCCCTTAGCGACCTCCGATACATCAAATCCATATTCCGTTTTCAGGTGTTTGGAAGGGTTGTCCTCGTAGGTGACGCTTGCACCGTATTTTTTCCCCAACTTGGGGTATAACTGCGGCTCGGCGATGTTCGTCCCGTAGCGATGTCCGAGACAATCCGCCGAATAGTGCGAAAGCGCGCCCATGGCAAAAGCAAGCTCATCCAGCGTATGCGCGTCGGCGAGTAGATTTTGGATAAAATCGGCGGCCCGGACGTAATGCGTCAGATCGCTGAAGTATCCATCCCCATGCGGATAGAAGCCCATATCCTGGATGACCGCGCCTCCGTAGGCGTACCCGTGGGCCTCCTTCAGTTGTTCACGCGTGGAATTGGGGAATTTCTGGAGCAGGACGAGCCGGATATTGGTCGCCCAGAGCGCGTCCACCAAAGCTTCATGAGAAAGAACGGAATACGGCTGGGCTGGCTGTGCGATCAGGAAACAGAGCCAAAGCGGCAGAATGCGGCGTAAGACTCGTGGTCCGTTCGTGAACACGTTATTTACTCTACGGTATTGGCAAGCGACGCTACTATGAAGCAATGCGGCCAGAAGAGGAACGAAAGCGGAGAGCAGTCACTGAATGGGCAGTTACGATACTGCTGCTTCTGTTTGGAACTACGACATTGGCCCAGCCATTCGTGATCCCGACCGGCTCCATGCAAGACACTCTTCTGATTGGCGATCATCTGCTGGTGGACAAGTTGGCCTATGCGCCGGCCGGCCCAATCGGCAAATTGTTGTTGCCTTATCAGGAGCCGAGACACGGCGACATTATCGTCTTCCGCTATCCGGCCGATCTACGCGAAACGCTGGTGAAACGCCTGATTGGGATGCCTGGAGATCGCCTAAAGCTGGCCGATGGCGTCCTCTATAGAAATGGCATCCGGCTCAACGAGCCCTATGTTTACCACAAATATGCGTATGACCCGACGCTCGATAATTTCCCTACCGCGTGCTGCCGCCCGGTAAAAGAAGAACTGGCACAGCAGGCGCAACGGGAAATGCTCGACCGCAACGTTGTGGATGGCGAGGTGATTGTCCCAGCCAACATGTATTTCGCGATGGGCGACAACCGGGACAATTCCTCGGACAGCCGGTATTGGGGATTTGTGCCGAGAGATAATCTGATCGGAAAGCCATTCTTGATTTACTGGTCCTACCGGGCATCGACGGAGGATTTGACTGGAGAGTCGGCAGGTTCGATAGCCGCGCATCTCATCGATCTCGGTGAGCACTTCTTCACCAGAACGCGATGGGAGCGGACATTGAAACCGGTTCGCGGCTTTCCCGATTCCGAATTGCCGAGCCAGCCGTTGCCCATCAATCCCGGTCTTCCGAATCCCTAGACGATAAATCGTACAAAGATGGCGGCAATTGGCGTCTCATTCGGTAGTTTGTATTGACCGAAGCGGTTGTTGAAATCTAGAACGAAAGACGAGAACAATGACACTCATTATCATCATCATTTTGATTCTGCTCCTGGGCGGGGGCGGTGGATACTACGGCTACGGCCGGTACGGTTATGGCGGAGGAGCTGGAATCGGTCTTGGGACCATCCTGATCATCATTCTGATTGCCTATTTCCTTGGACTTTTCCGCTGAGTGTAAGTTCAGGTACTGCCGGTCCGTCGAAACTTAGGAGTGCATTTTGAAAAGCTTCCCGATCGTGGTGCTTTTGTCGCTCAGCGCCCTCTATGGCCAGCAACAGGCAGTACCTGAAATCCCCTTTGACTCAGTACAAAACTTTTTGAAGCTGCCAGCCAACTTGTATTTGGGTGAAGTTGCCGGTGTGGCAGTCAATTCGAAGGGCCACGTTTTTGTTCTTTCGCGCGGGAGTACGACAGGTCCTGCGTATGGCGCGGCCGCCGCGCAACTGCTTGAGTTTGGTCCAGACGGCAACTATATCCGCGAAATCGGCAAGAATCTGTACGCCTGGTCGTTTGCTCACGCGGTCCGTATCGATAAGAACGATAACATCTGGGCAATCGATAAAGGGTCGGACATGATCGTGAAGTTTAACCCTCAAGGCCGCGTGGTCATGGTATTTGGCCGCAAAAAGGAAGCCGCGGACGAGGGCGACGGACCGTGGACGCATGTCAATCCGCCGCGGCCGGCCGTTGATGGCGAGTTTCGTCAGCCGACGGATGTCACGTGGGACCGGCAAGGGAACATCTTCATCAGCGACGGCTACATCAATTCACGAGTGGCCAAATACGATGCGAACGGCGACTGGGTGAAACAGTGGGGCAAGCCAGGAAGCGGTCCAGGCGAGTTCAATACACCGCACAACATCGCGGCGGATTCGCAGGGAAATATCTATGTTGCGGATCGCGGGAACCGGCGCATCCAGGTATTCGATCACGACGGGAAGTTCCTTCGCGAAATGACGATTGACGTGCCGCCGCCGCCCGACGCGCAACCATGGATGGGGCCGCGTCCCGGGCCCAAATCATCGCCGACCATGCAGCCTGGTTCCCCCTGGGCGATCTGCATTACTCCGGGCCCGGTGCAATACCTGTATAGCTCGGATGCGTTTCCGGGGCGCGTTTATAAGCTGACGCTCGATGGAAAAGTCGTTGGGATGTTTGGAAGTACCGGGCGGCAGCCGAAACAGTTTGGCTGGATTCATGAGATGGCGTGTCCATCGGAAAACGAAATCTATGTTGCCGAGCTTCTGAATTGGCGAGTACAGAAGCTGATTCTTCACCCCACCACGAGCGCGCGGAGGGCTGCGGACAAGTAATTCAGTTTGGACTGTGGTGCTTCAATCCAGCATATGCGGTCAACGCTCGACTCCGAAGAAGAGGGCTCCAGCCCGCTTATCAAGACGATGTGTGCTGTGAACTGGTAAATGGAAAAATCAATACAGGACGAGGTGAACCTGCGCTTTACGAATGAGGCCTACTGCCGGGCTTGCCGACAGCACGGTCATGACCGGGTATGAAGTAGAATTGACACGGGTTCATGATCGGTCGTTCCTTGCTCGCGGCACTGATGCTTCTCGCGCCTTCTGGCGCTGTCAAGGCTGATACTGGTCCCGAGGCTGATGTCCAAGCAATTCACCAACTCGTAAAGCGGTACGTACAGGCTGTCGATACGGTTGATCTGAACCTGCTTTCGCAGATCTGGTCCCACTCTGGTGAGGCGTCCTTTATCTACCCACTAGGCGAGGAGCATGGGTTCGAAGCAATTGAGCAGCACGTCTTTAAGGACGTTATGGGCGGCATGTTCTCGGCGCGCGACCTTCAGACGCAAAACGCGACGGTTAGTTAACGGCAATGCGGCATGGTCAGAATTCCATTGGGTATTTCACGCGACAATGCGCAAAGGCGGGGCGACCGTTACGTCACACGGCGTTGAAACCCAGATCTACCAGAGGGAAGCTGGAAGCTGGCGGTTGATCCACGTCCATTACTCCGAAGATCGTCAGTCGTCCCCTTGACGTAGTCAGGAAGGCGGGACGGGTCTGCGTAAACGCTATCAATTCAGCCCGGGTGTACCATTTTTTATTGTTTGACGGCAATCGCCGAAATTTCAATCTTTGCTGCATCGATCAAGGCGGCAACCTGCACAGTGGCGCGGGCAGGCTTGGGATCCGGCATAAGCTTTTTGTAAACCTCGTTCATCTTGGGAACGTCGTTCACGTCCGCGACATAGACCGTCACGGAAACGATGTCAGTCATCCGAAAGCCAGCCTCTTCAACAACCTTTCGTACTGCCGCGATGGCGTTCGTAGTCTGGAGAGTGATATCCGTGCCCGTAACCTTGCCGTGAGAATCGGGTCCTTGCTGGCCTGCGACGTAGAGCGTGTTGCCGGCCACCACACCCTCGCTGAATGGCATCCCACTCTTGAAGCCGATGGCCCGATTTTGAGCAAAAGCGCTGCCCGAGGTAACGAACGTCATCAGCCCAGCCAGCAAGAGGCATCGCATTGCCGTTCGCGAATATTCTTTCTTCATGGTTTGATCTCCTGTGTCGATTCCCTTACTCGCTTACGCGTACTTCGCGTCCGGTTTTGATACTTTGCTTTGCCAGATCGATAATCCGAATCACCTTAACGTTGATGTCGATTCCGGTCAGCCCTTCAATGGGCTTGTGAGCCTGAATCCGCGAGACCATGTAAGCCACGGGCTCACTCTCGTCCGGCGGCAGTGGCTCTATTTTCACATCGGTCTTCTCCCGCCCCACCTGCATCTGCACACCTGCGCGAGTCATATATAGACTGCCTGGACGGGTTGTTCCGTCGGGCCGTCCGAAGATTTCCAGGTCCTGAAAGCTTCGCGGTAGATTCCAACTGCCTTCGAAGATCCCCACTGCATTCGGATAACTCAGCACCATCGTCGCCTCATCCTCCACCTTTGGAAAACGGTCCGGCCGGAGATGCAAGGCGGTGGCATAGACCGTCTGCGGCATGCCCAGATACCAGATACTCCAAAGCGCGTTGTAGCAGCCGAAGTCCATCAAAGCGCCAGCGCCATTCTTTACGGGATCGGTCAGCCAGTCGAAAAAGAACTTGTTGCGCGCACCTTCGGACGATGGCCCGCCATGACCAACTACGCCGTGCAGGCGGTATACCGTACCTATGTCGCCGTGCTCGACCGCCGCCTTGGCCGCATAGTTCGAAGGCCACCATGCCATCTGGTAATTCGTCATCACCCGCACGTCATACTTCTGCGCCAGAGCCTGAATCTGCTTTGCCTCGGCGTACGTGCTCGCGGTGGGTTTTTCGAAAATCAGATTGATGTGGCGAGGCGCACATTCTTTCGCAATCTCCAGATGCCGGTTGTTTTCGACAAAGGCCCAGACAATGTCAGGCTTAACTTTGTCCAGCATTTGTTTGTAATCGGCGAAGAACAGGTTGTCCGGAACGCCTAGCTTCTTTGCCTCGGCCACAAGCTCCGGATTCGGCTCGGAAACCCCCACTAGGGTGGCAGTTTGCCCTTTCACGATCGTCGCTAAATGACCCCACACGTGGGCATGCACCAGGCCGACGACGGCAATCTTGTACTGCGCCGGTTGACGGGCTGCCAGCGGGAAGCAAAGCAAACTAAAAACCACGAATTGAAAGAATTTGGTTTTGAGCATCCGCTTAGCATCATACAGAAAAACAAAAAAGGCGCGGTTCCCGGGGTTATCGCCCCGGGCACGCCGCGCCTGATTTGGTTTATAAGTTTGCTTTACTGCGTGACTTCTACGTTCACGGTTCGCGGTTTGGCTACTTCTTTCTTAGGTAGCGTTACCGAAAGGACGCCGTTCTTGTAATCGGCTTTCACCTTCTCTGCCTCTACGCTGTCCGGCAAGCTGAACGCCCGGACAAAGGCTCCGTACCCACGCTCCATGCGGTGGTAAGCCTTGCCGTTTTTCTGCTCTTCGAACTGCCGTTCGCCCTTAAGGGTCAAAGTGCCGTTTTCAATCTTGATTGCGACGTTCTTCGGATCAATCTCCGGAATGTCGGCCTTCAGGACCAGTTCGTTCTCATTCTCGTAAATGTCTACCGCTGGCGACCAGGGCCGCGAAGCCGGTTCGCTGAAGAGCCGGGACAAGGAATCCTGGAAGACCCGCAGTCCGGCAGGGAACTCGTCGAAATCGTTTTGAAAGGGGTTGCTGTATTTAATAAGTGGCATTGGGTTATTCTCCATTCGCCATATCTGGCTACAACACCAGCATAAGATATGCGTGCGCTTGTGTCAAGTATCTTAACGTAAAAATTTAATCCTGCTCTGGATTCGTTTGGTAATTTGGCTTCGTTCCGCAATTTGTACCCTCTGGGACCCAGCACTCATCTCTTTACCCGTATGCCAAACCTCCAAGAAGGCGATCAAGCGCCAGAAATCTCTCTGGACACCGACACAGGGGAGCCCTTTCACCTCTCCTCGCTAAAAGGTAAGAACGTGGTCCTGTACTTTTATCCAAAGGCCGACACTCCCGGCTGTACCAAGGAATCCTGTGAGTTTCGGGACACCTCGCCGCGCCTGAGCCTTGCGAATACGGTGATCGTCGGGGTGTCGCCCGATACCACAACCGCCCAGGCTAAGTTCAAGCAGAAGTTCGATTTGCCGTTTACCTTGCTGGCCGACGTCGAGCACAAAGCGGCGGAGACTTATGGTGTCTGGAAAGAAAAAAGTATGTACGGGAGGAAGTACATGGGCATTGACCGGACCACGTTTGTAATCGACACGGCGGGGAAGATTAAAAAGATCTTTCCTAAGGTGAAGGTGGAGGGGCACGCGGAGGAAGTGCTGGCCGCTCTTGGCCAACCCGTATCATCTATTTAGGTGAGTTCAGCGAGCGGCCGCCAGTATCCGCAACGTCCCGTGGTTGGGGTTGGAGCGTTGATTTTCGATGCCCGAAGGGTCCTGCTGGTCGAGCGCGGGAACCCGCCGCTGGCCGGTTATTGGTCGTTGCCCGGCGGCGGCGTGGAAACTGGAGAGCGGCTGGAGGACGCCGTGGTTCGGGAAATTGCGGAAGAGACCGGGCTCGATGTCTCCGTCGACTCCATCGCCACTGTATTCGAACGAATCATGCCGGACCAAACCGGCGCTTGCGAGTATCACTACGTGCTGATCGATTTCTACTGCACGGTCAAGGGCGGGGAACTTCGGCCCGGCGATGACTCGAAACGGGCGGAATGGTTCGACATCGATTCACTCTCCGCTTACCGGTTAACGGAAGGTACGCAGGAAGTGATCGAGGCTTGCTGTAGCCGTCCGCCAACGTGTCCTTTCGTGACGCATCCCTAGAAATATGGCATTCAGCAGCACCGGACTTCTTCAATTCGAGGAGCTGAAAGAACTTCTTGCTCACTATGCGGGCAGCGTTGCGGGCCGCGCTCTCGTGTACGATCTCGAGCCGCATAGCGACCGTGCGACTCTCGAAGCGGATCTGGCGGACGCGGGTGAGGCCATCTCTTATTTGCGCGAAGCTTCCGGGGCTCAGGAAAGTTCTCGCGGAGCGTCGCCGTCCGGTTACGCTTTGACCAACTGCGCGACATCGAAAGTTCACTGCGCATACTGCATGTCGAGGGCGCGTCGCTCAGCGGACGCGAGATCATGGACCTTTTTCACACGCTAGCGATCGCGGGTGAGCATCGTGGCATTCTGCTCGGGGTGTCGGATCGTTATCCCCGGCTGGCCCGCAGAGCGCACAATCTGGCGGATCTTCGCGATCTGGGACGGCGCTATCAGCGTGCATTCTTGCCCGATGGATCGCTAGCCGACGAAGCAAGCGTGGCACTCGGCCGCATTCGCCGCGATATCGGCCGCCAGCAGACGAGCATTCAAGAGTCCCTCGAACGCTTCATGCGCGCGCATCGCACGGATGGCACGCTCCAGGAAGATTTCGTCACGATTCGCGAAGACCGCTACGTCGTACCGATAGTTGCCGGACACAAAGGCCGCGTGGATGGGGTGATCCATGGCTCCAGCGGAACCGGACGCACGCTGTTTGTCGAGCCGATCGAGACGATTGGATTGAACAATCAGCTCGTTCGCTTGCGGGAAGACGAGCTGCGCGAGATCGAACGAATTCTCGCCGAGATCACCAACGCATTGCGAGAGCACGCCGACGAGATTACTTCGACAGCGCAGGCTTTGGGCGAGTTCGACTGCATCTTCGCCAAGGCTGGATTTGCCAGAGACTACGATGCGGTCATTCCGCGATTTAGCAAGGATTCGAGGAAGCTGGTTTTGCGGGAAGCCCGGCACCCGTTGCTGCAATCGATTCTGCGGAAGCAGCATAAGCCGATTGTGCCGATCTCTTTCGAGTTGAACGAAGAGCGGCGCTGCCTGCTGATTAGCGGTCCGAATACGGGCGGCAAAACGGTGACGATGAAAACGACGGGGCTGCTGGCGCTAATGGCGCATGCCGCGATTCCGGTGCCGTGTTTGGAAGCCGAGTTCCCGGTGCTTGACGACGTGCTTGCGGATATTGGAGATCAGCAATCGATCGCCGAAAGCCTGAGCAGTTTCTCAGGCCATCTGCTTCACGTGAAGCAAATGTTGGAGCAAGTTACGCCGGATAGTCTGGTGCTGCTGGATGAACTGGGGCGGGCGACGGATCCGGAAGAGGGCGGCGCGCTGGGTGTCGCGATCCTCGACGAGTTTCGAAAGTCGGGCGCGTTTTGTCTTGCCTCCACTCATCTGCTGCCTCTTAAGCTGTATGGCGCTCGCACGCAAGGTGTTTTGAATGCATCGATGGGTTTCGACGAGAGCACGTTGCAGCCAACCTATGAATTGCGCCTGGGAATGCCGGGCAAGAGCGCAGGTCTCGACATTGCGACCCGGTTACAGCTACCTGAAGAAATTCTGACTCATGCGCGCGCCGTGATGCCTCGCATACAGGCCGACTTCCAAGATTTGCTCTCCGAACTGCATAGGCAGGTTGAAGACAACGCGCGCGCCGCGAAAGAGATGGAAGCCGCGACGGAAGCTGCAAAGAAACGGCAGGCCGAGGTAGAGCAGGAAGCCGTTCGGCGCGAACAGCAGCGTCAGCGCGAATGGGCCAAGAAGTCGGAAGCGCTTGATTGCCGATTTCGAGGCGCGCGCGCAGATGACGATGCAGCAGGTTTCCGAAAACTCGGACCAGCGCAAGGCAATCGAGCAGGCGCAGCGTCTGGTTTCAAAAACCAAACGCGAGTTCCGTGAGGAAGCCGCGGAGGTGATGGCGCCTTTAGTCCCGGCCGGCAAAGTGCCCGAGAAACTGGCGATTCAAGAAGGCGCGCGGGTTCGTTTGAAGGACGTGCGGGAAATCGCGACCGTGCGGCGGCTGCTGAAGAACGGATTGCTGGAGGTAGAGGCGGGCTTTCTGAAGATGCAAATCCCGCGTGATGACGTGGTGGAGGTCGTGACCGGTACGGCCGGCGAGCGGCGCTTGCCGAAGAACGTGCGGTTTGAGAGCGGCCCGAGTTGGGATATTTCGTATCGCGAATTGAATATCATTGGCCAGCGCGCGGAAGAAGCAATGGAGCACGTAGACAAGTTTCTCGATTCGGCGGCGCTCGCGTCGGTGGATCGCGTGCGCATTGTGCATGGGCACGGAATGGGCGTGTTGAAACGAGCGGTTGGGGACTTGTTGGGAAAGAATCCGCATGTCAGCCGGTTCTATGCGGCGACTCAGGCCGAAGGCGGCGCTGGCGCGACGATCGTGGAGCTTCGGGAATGACGATAAAGCCTCTTCTGATATTCGCCATCGCGGGTCTGCTGATGGCGGGAGTTTCGCCGAACTATTACAAGTCAATTCGCGCATGGCAGCGGCAGCGCGATACCGGTCTGCGTTCGCCCGACGGATGGCTGACTTTGATTGGCCTGGACTGGTTGAACTCCGGCGATAACAGCATCGACGGTTTTGGAACGTTGCGTCTCGAAGGAAAGCGGGTTGTCTTCACCCCTCTTCGTGGACGGCCGGTGACTGTCAACAACAAGCCTGTGACCGCGCCTGTTTCGCTCAGCTACGACGAGGAAAATCCTGACGTGGTGCGTTTGGGGACCGAGTCTTTCTATGTCATCGAGCGCAGTGGCAAGCTTGGGGCTCGCATCAAAGATAGCAACAGCCCGAATCTGAAGAGCTTTACTGGAATGCGCTATTTCCCGGTCAATCCCGCACTTCACTTCCCCAAGGCGCGGCTCGTGCCCGATCCGAAAAAGATTCCGATCTTGAACATCGTCGGACAGACGGATCTCGAAGACAGTCCGGGCGTGGTCGAGTTCTCTTATGAAGGAAAGAGTTATCGCTTGCGGCCCATCTACGAGGACACGGTGGAAGGCAAGACGCTGTTCTTTCTGTTCAAAGATCTGACTAACAAGACGGAGACTTATCAGGCCGGAAGAATGTTGAACACGCCCTTGCCGGTAAACGGAAAAGTAGATCTGGATTTTAACCGCGCTTACAATCCACCCTGCACATTTACGCCGTACGCGACTTGTCCTCTGCCGCCAAAAGAAAACGAATTACCGTTCGCCGTGGATGCCGGTGAGAAACGGTATTCGCATCGCTAATGTTTGTCTAGGTATCCGATTACGTCTTGACTGGAATGCAAGCGTCCTTCTAACAGTTGAAGCAGCAGGTCGGCGCTGATGACGCTGTTGAATTCGCGATCATAGACGACACCCTGTTGTTGATTTGGCAGCTTCAGAAGAAACGGAATGTACGGCTGCCAGCGCGATTGCGTGACCTTCGCCATCTGTGGGGTCCAACCCGGTAACTTGGACCACAACTCTGGACGATATGGATGATCGGACGAAACAAGAACGACTGAAGAATCCCAATCGCCCGTTTTTTCGAGGGTACGGCGCATTTCTCCAAGCGTGAGATCCGCAAGCTTCAAGTTGTCAATGTAGTCGGCTGGCCCATCGGTCAACCGGTGCTCTGCCGAGTTCCAGATGCCCGGGGGATGTGGAATCGGCATGTGAAGAAAGAGCAGATTCAAGTCTCGGTTCCGCAGCATCCGTAATGCATTGCTCCGCACCGTATTGAAAGTTTGGATGTGGTTATCGCGCGCAAGGCGCTGATCGTCGGGCGGTTCGGGCGTGGGTGAGTCCAAAGATCTCACAAGGAAAGGAACGCTTCGCGCCTGCCAGGCAAATAAGTAGGCCGCTTTGAAGTAGAAGGGCTTTGTGCGGAGGTGTTGCTCAACGAATAGTAGCGGCGAGCCGCCATCACTCCACGCGCAGTCGCTAAGATCCGAGCCAAGTATTCGGCAATAAGGATTGAACCAGCCGCTCAATCCCGCATTGAAACCGGCCGCTCTGAGTTTCGTGAACACACTGGGCTCAGATCGAAAATTTGTCCAGTTCAAGCTTCCCTGAAAGCGAAGCAACGGACCCGCCCATCGTGTCTTTTGATCGGCAACGATCTTTCCGAGGAGCAGTGACGGAATTGCCACTATGGTGTCGTGGGCCGGTGACCTTACGTGGCTTCCTTGCAAGGCTTCGCGCGCCAACCGGTCGAACTCCGGCAACTGCAATCCAGCCGGTCTCGCCTTCGTGAGTATGCGGTTGTCGAGCTCATCGAAAATGATCCAGATGACACGCACGGGGCTCCGCTTTACAGGAAGCATCCCGGCCGCCTTTCCCTCGACGACGGTTTTGCCGACCGTTAAGTAGTGCCAGGTTCCATTCAGCGCGAATAACACGAAGAGCGGGGACAGGATTAGAAAGAAGGCTCGTAAGGCCCGCTTTACGAACGGCCAGGAACGCAACGACAAGGCTAGAAGAAGAATCCAGGGCGCGGCGTTCAGAAGGATTACCGTCCAGCGCCCTTTCTCAAAGCGCAAGAGTAACGATTGCACTGTGATTTGGAGCTGCCATAGCGCAAAGATGGCCAAGACATGCAATCAGGCCGAGCGCGGCTATTCTCAAGCTGCGCCGCGCGTGACGCCTCAATTGAAAGCAGAAAAACAGCACAGCCGCGACGCCCGCGACATCCGCTAGAAGCGCGAGGAAGATTCGAATATCCGGAGCGCTGGCTTCGAAATATCGCGTCTCCGCGCCTCCCGCATAGGCAAGCACGTGGCGCCAAATAGCAAGAAAGGCCAGAGTCGCAATAGAAACGCTAAGTAGAAGAGAGTCTAGTCTTCCCGTTTTCGCAGCAGGTAAAGGCAGCGCAGTTGTCCCTTCAAGTCCTGTTTCTCGATCACCGTGAAGTGCTGCCGGCATAACCTCTCGAACATCTCCTGAGTGAAATCCGCATGCAGCGCGTCACGTCCCCGCAACAGGCGTTGAAACATAGGGTCCTCTTTGGACACGTACTCGACAATCGCGTACCGGGTGGTCAGCGCAGAAGCGATTGAGAAGACTTCGCTGAGTGGAATGCGCTCGGTGACGATCAAGTGGTGGACGAGGGCCAGCATCATGACCGTTTCGAAGCTGCCGGTTGCGCGCTCCAGGAATGAAGGGTACTCGGCGTTACGCCACCCACAGGCCGGAGTGGGGCGGGCGATGTTGACGGTAAGCGGAAGAATATCGAGTTCTTCGTTCTGAGCCCGCTGCCAGGCGCTTCCGACGACAGCCGGATCTGCGTCAATTGCCACGACGCGAGCGCCCGTTGCGGCGGCGATCGCGCTGAAATGGCCCGTGTTGCAGCCGATGTCCAACACTGTTGCGGGCCTTAAATCAGTGAGCCAACGTTTTACGAGGCCGCTCTTACGGCTGAAGTCCTCGTCCGAGTAGCTCAATGTCCGCATGTACGAGGACCAAACGGAGTCGTTGCTTTCGGGCGGCTTCACCTTGTCCAAAAGTTTCCTGAGCCGCCTGAAATTGTGTGTCGAGAACGAAGCGGGCCTTTTCCGGGCTCTGAATGTTTGGGCTGATACAGCGTCTTGCTGGCGGGATCGGTCCGCTTACCCAACCAAGTAGGAATTGAGACGGTAGTGAGGACGGGTGAACGCAGACGTCGCATCCAACTGAAACGCCGATACAACTTCGTCCGGCTGATATCCGTCTGTGTGCGACAGGAAAACTTCCGCGCCGGTCACTCCCGAAATATTGGCTCATCAACAACGGCAGAATGAACATACGCTGAAATTGAGCGTAAGGCAGCCAAGTCGGAGTCACCCGGAATCCCGCCGTTCGAAGGACAACACGTCCACAAATACTGGCTTCGAGTCCGCGGAAAAGGACGTTGTACGGAGTTGCGTCTTTCAAACCGAAACCCTCGTCAAGAGCGGCTTGTGCCAGCTCGATGGTTAGCTTTCCAGCGGCGTGCAGCATCGCCGCGGGCCACTCATAGGCGTAGGATGGAAACCATACGCGATCATGCTCGACGAGTGAGTCGCCTTCGTCGATCAACTCTGAGAGAGGGCCGTAGCGCGCATCCTGACCGAAGTCGTCGTTCGAGATAAGGCGCGTGCCAATGAGTTGACCGGAATCTAATAGGGACCTTCCCGTACGCAGAATTCAGAAACTGTTCAAAGGCGGGTGCGTGACCGACTGATATCCGCCGGAAAATACGGTGGCCAAGAATTATTAGCGCGCCCGCGGGGTCACGAAATGAAGATGTCTTGGCGAGTGGACTTGTGACGGAGAAGCCGCCGCTCACTGTTTTTTCCGCAACCGTGTGATAAATCTCCGAACATAGAAGCTACAGCCGATGACAGCGGCGGTGATACTCTGCCAGATCAGTGAGCCTGTGCCGGGGTCGATATATGCCAGGACATGATGCATAGAGATGTAACCGAAATCATGAGCGGAATTCAGGGTGAAAGGTTTACATTTCTTTTGTCTAGCAGTTACGTACTAGGAACCTTTAGGCAAGGATCGAAATGCTGAAATGGAAACTGTTTTCTCGATGACTGCTATCGTTTTGCTTTTTCTGCTCGTGCTCGTTTTCGGCGCAATTTGCATTCTGCTGCGCCGCCGCATCGACAAGCTGGAGGAAGAAAACAGGAGCCTGCGCAATCAGATTGCGGGCACTCACCCGGTTGACCAGCAGGCTGCGGAAATGCTCCCGGCGCCGCGCCGCGAGACGGCCCAGGAATGGGAGGCCGTTCTGGGTGGCAGCATTCTCAACAAGATTGGGGCGTTGGTTTTAGTCATCGGAATCGCTCTGTTCCTTACGTATTCGTTCACGCGCCTGACGCCGGGCGGCCGAGCGTCCATATCGGCGGTTCTCAGCGTGACAATTCTCTGCTGCGGCGTGGTCGTGGAACGCCGGCTCGCTTATCGCGTGTTCGCGCGCGGCCTGATCGGTACGGGATGGGCCGGCCTCTACGCTACGGCTTACGCGATGTACGCGCTGCCGGCAACGCGCGTGATTGCCGATCCCTTTGCAGGCTCTCTCCTTTTATTGATCGTTGCTGCGGGGATGATCGCGCACTCACTCCGCTACCGGGCGCAAGCGATCACCGCCGTCGCCTACTTTAGCGCCTTTGCCGCGCTCGCGGCGACTCCCTCTACTTCCTTCGCTGTCTTGAGTTTGTTGCCGCTGGCCGTATCGGTGCTTTATCTTGCATGGCGTTTCGAATGGCATGCGATGGCGATCTTCGGTCTGGTCGCCACTTACGCAACGTGCATTTCGCGAGGTCCATCGACTGCGCCGCTGCATGTGACGGAATCTCTGTTTGTTGTCTACTGGGCGGTTTTCGAAGGCTTCGATTTGCTCAGGATTCGGAAACGGTCAATTGCTACTCCGCTAACGCTTATGTTTCCGTTGAATGCCGTTGCGTTTGTTGGGCTGTCCGCAAACGCGTGGCATATCGCTGCCCCACTTGAAGTCTGGAAGATGGCGGCGATTGCGGCTGCGCTCTTTCTGGCCAGCGCGTTGGTACGGGCCTACCTGCGGCATGATTCGTACAAAGCGGCGCTCGTTGTCTCCTCGATGCTGGCAGGTTTGGCTATTGTGGGCCGCGTCCACGGGATATGGGCCGCCGTGAGCCTTGCCGCAGAAGCGGAAATTCTCTACCTCGCCGGAGTGCGCTTCCGGTCGGAATTTCTGCGCGTGCTCGGGAGTATCGGGCTCGCATTGTCCTTGGGCGAACTGGTGTGGAAGAGTAACAGCGAATCGAGCAAGCATTGGCCCCAGGCTGCTTTCTTCGATGCTGTGCTGTTCTATTTGAACCGATTCTTATGGCGTCCGAACTTGAGCTTTTCCTTCGCGGGTAGCGCTCTCGTAGCCGTGATTCTGGTTGCAGAATGCCGTCAGCCCTATGACTGCTTTGCGATTCTCGTGTTCTCATTCGTGTTGCTGGAATTGTGGCTGCGCAAACAATTATTCGAGTTTCGCATTCAGGCGTACTTGGGGATAACCGCCGGAGTACTGCTTGCCAATTCCGAAAAGCTCCAGGCGCACACCGCATGGATAGGAATCTTCTGCTCGCTCGTGGCGATTGCGTGCTACGAAATCACGGGCCGCATTTTCCGATCCCAAGTCTGGGCGGCGATATCGCTGCTGATGGTTTTCGCAGAGAGCGTTACGGGACACCTCATCGTCGCTCCCGTTTGGGGCGCGCTGATGGTTGCGGTTCTCCTGATGGGAAAAATCGGGAAGTGGCCCGATTTCAAATGGCAGAGTTACATCATCGCCGCGCTTGTTCTGGTACGCTGCGCGATGTTTGATTTTCAGGGCTCCGCTTGCTATGTCGTTGACCGTCGCCTGTCTCTATGCGGCCCAGTTCATAGAGAGCGATGGAGAACGTTACCGCTCTTATTTCTCCATCATCGGCACGTTTCTCCTGACTGCTCTGCTCTATCACGAGGTCTCGGGGCGGCTTCTTACAGTGGCTTGGGGATTCGAGGCAGTGGCGCTTCTGGTTGCCGGCTTCGCTGCGGGTGAGCGGATTTTGAGACTCCAGGGCTTGCTGCTGCTGCTCATCTGTATATTGAAGCTGTTTGTTTACGACCTGAGTAATCTGGAAACAATGGCGCGTATTCTTTCATTTATCGCGCTCGGAGTTTTGTTGTTGGCGGTTTCGTGGATCTACACGCGATTCCGCGAGAAGATCAAGCAGTATCTTTGATTACTTCGGCTCGCCGCCTGGTTTCCACGCCGGTTTGAAACTGGTGTTTGCCAGCCAGCGTATCGGTTCCACCATCGATTGAATGGCGTTCGTCATAAACGTGATATCAAGATGCTGCAGATCGTCATTCGGCTGATGGTAGTAAGGAGGCATGGCCCAGCCGCCTACCGTTTGCGCAACGACCCCCTTCAACGCCAGCGCATAATTATCGGAGCGTTGGAAAAAGTGCTGGTCAGGATAAGGATCGGGACCAAGCAGCGCGCCATGCCGTTTTAAGGCGGGTCCCAGATTCGTACGCTCCCAACCCGTGAACATAAGCGAGCCCTTCGGCATCTTGGGGTCTTGCGCGCCGATCATCTCGAACTCGATGTTCGCAGCGATGTCCTTCAGCGGCACGGGCGAGTGATCGCGGAAATAGCTCGATCCGACGTCGCCCTGCTCTTCGCTTCCGAAGCAGACGAACAGAATCGACCTTTGGAGACGCGGTTTCGCTGCGAGCGCATGCGCCAATTCCAGCACGGCCGTTGTGCCAGAGGCATCATCGTCCGCGCCGTTGTAGATAGCATCGCCATTGATGGGTTTGCCGATCCCGAGGTGGTCAAGATGAGCGGTGATCAGCAGTGTCCCTGCCTTCGGGTTGATGCCCGGCAAGTACCCAACCGCGTTATAGGTGAAGCGCGGAGCCGTTGGCTCGTTTTTAAAGGTCAGGGTGATCTGGGTTCCGTCATTTAGCTTTGCAAGCTGCGCTTCCGCATCGCCTGTTACCACGACGATACTGGTTCGCTCGACGGGCGCGCCCTTCAGCCGCACTTTCACTTGCGTTCTTCCGCCCAGTGCCTGTTCGAAGAAATTCTTTAGCGCGGGCGTGTCGTGTACGAGGAGAATTGCCGCGCCGCTCCGGGAGAGGGAAAAGATTTGCTGCACAGTGGGTCCGGATGCGGTAACGAGTGTTGTGGAATCTCGCTCCGCGCCTTTCGGGTCCGCGCTAGCGATCTTCTTCAAAGGCGCGTGCGCGGTCTCGCCCGAAGTGGAGATGACGTAGAAATCCCGGCCCTCTTCGAGCGGTGTGGCTAGTCCGTCGGCCGATAAGGTTGAGTGCCCGTCGAGTTCAGGACTTTCGACCTCGACCTTCTGCACAAAGCCGTCTATGCCGGGCGCGGGTTTCAGTCCATAGCTTTCAAACTCCGAAGCTACGTAGGTTGCGGCAATCCCCTCATCGCGAGTCGCGCTTCCACGCCCCTGCAAGATGTCACTCGCCAAAAAGTCTTCGTGCGCCTTCACCCATTGCGGATGAACTCTCCAGCCTGTGTGCTGCTGCGTTGCCCTTTGCTGAGCAATTTATGGCAAAAGGCGTCAGTAGAAGAACAAGGAGTGCAGTTGCTTTGTGGGTCACCGCGTTTCAGTCTACTGCATGAGAAGTTGCGCACTGGCACTCAACAAGCAATTGATAATCATGCCGTCATTTTTGTCCCGCAGGCTTTGATGCTTACGGCGCTGGCCCTCGAAGTGTTGACCGCAATTCAACAGTCGAAACTTGTAGTTTCACCGGAGATAAATGTCGAATTGCAACGACGGCTACATCGCGAAAACATTACCCCTAGCTCGTATGCGAGGAGAAAGTTGCCGTCACCGGCTTCTCAAAAAATGAAAACGATTGCAGTTCGGAATGTGCGTTTCATAACAGTAAGTTCCTGACATCCGTTCTGACGATTCCACTCGAATTCGTGGCGTTTTCGGCATCCCGGCAGATCCAGAATGATTCCGAACCGCATTGCGGGCAAGCATGACGACCGTTGTATTTGGGCGTTGGTCGGACAAAGATTGTTCATGTTAGTTCTTATCGGCACATCTCGGTCCGAAGTTTAGGGCCAGCATCCAGGATCCGGACTGCGCGGCTGGGACCGCCCGAAAGCCGCGCAGCCAGGGCTTTGGCGGTTCAGGAGGGGCCTGTTCGAGATCGAAGATTGGTGTCGGGGACACTTGCGTAACAGGATAGCGGAACAACGGCGAAAGCTTCGATCCCGTCTACCATAAAAGCGTGATCCTTACGACTGAACCCGGCGATGCTGGCAAGCGCCTCGATTCGCTGCTGCATGACAAACTGCCTGAATTCAGCCGCTCCCGGCTTCAATCGTGGATCAAAGAAGACCGCGTCCTTATAAACGGCGCACCGGCGAAAGCATCCCAAATTCTGCACGGCGGCGAAAGCATTTCCGTTGAGCCCGCTAACCTGGCTCCGCTCAAAGCAGAAGCCGAAGAACTGCCGATCAAGATTCTTTATGAGGACTCGGATGTTGTGGTGATCGATAAAGCCGCCGGAATGGTTGTCCATGCCGGCGCGGGACACGACACGGGTACGCTGGTAAACGCTCTTTTGCATCACTTCGGAACGCTTTCTTCAATAAACGGCGACGACGTGCGTCCCGGCATTGTTCACCGGATTGACAAGGAAACAAGCGGTGTCCTGGTGGTGGCGCGAACGGACAAGGCGCATCAGTCGCTCGCGGCGCAGTTTCACGATCGAACCGTCGAGAAGACCTATCTTGCTCTCGTATACGGCGAGATGCCTGAGAAGGAAGGCCGGGTGCTGAGGCCCATCGCCCGCGATCCGGTGCGAAGGACGCGCATGACCACCAGACTGGGTACCGGGCGAAGCGCGCTCACGCAATATCGAGTCCTTGAAAGGATAGGAAGGTTCAATTTCCTGGAAGTGAAGATCGGGACTGGGAGGACTCACCAGATTCGCGTACATCTGTCGAGCATCGGGCATCCAATCGTAGGAGACCGGCTGTACGGGGCGCCAAGGCGCTTGCCAGGATTTCCGGACTTCGAGCGTTTCTATCTTCACGCGCATCGGTTAGGTTTTGAATCACCCTCCAGCGGCGAACGCATTACCATCGAAAGCCCGCTGCCGCCGGAATTTTCCGCCCTGTTAGAAATGCTTAGATCCGGCGCGGATAGAATAAAGTCATCTCGATGAAGTCTGTAGCAGTTTTCCTAGCGGCTCTAGCCACATTAGCCGCCGCGCCGTTACGCGCTCCCCAGCCCCCGGCAGGTCAACAAGCCCCGCCTTCGCAAGTTGCTCCGCCGCAGGCAGGCTCGGAAGGCTCTCCTATCCGCGCCGAAGTAACGCGGGTCAATATGTTGTTCACCGTGACCGATAAGAAGGGACGATTTGTCACGGACCTTGGCCAGAGCGACTTTGAAGTGTTCGAAAACAAGAAGCCGCAGCAGATTATGGAGTTCACCTCCGAAACCGATCTGCCGCTTCGCCTCGCCATTCTCATCGACACCAGCAACAGTATCCGCGACCGGTTTCGTTTCCAGCAAGAAGCCGCGACGAACTTCATCAATAGCGTAATGCGCCCGGAAGACAAGATGACCATCGTCAGCTTCGACACCGCCGCCGAACTGGCTGCCGACCTTACCAGCGACACAAACAAGCTGGAGAGTGCGATCCGCAATCTGCGGCCGGGCGGAGGCACCTCCCTTTACGATGCGATCTATTTCGCTTGCCGGGACAAGTTGATGCTCGATCAGCCCATGTATAAGTTCCGCCGCGCGATGGTGATTCTTAGCGATGGGGACGACAACGAGAGCCGTTATAGCCGGGATCAGGCGCTCGAAATGGCGCAGCGGGCGGATACGGTGATCTATACGATTTCAACCAACAACAGCCACATCGAGACGGAAGGCGATAAGGTTTTGAGGTATTACGCGGAACAAACAGGCGGCGCCACGTTTACTCCCTTTCAGGCGAAGGATCTGAATCAATCGTTTGAAAACATCGCCAACGAACTGCGGCATCAGTACAACCTGTTTTATCGTCCGGAGCCGCTGAAAGCCGATGGCCTTTATCATCCAGTGCAGATCAAGATCAAGAACCGCAAAGACCTGATCGTACGCGCCCGCAAGGGATACTATGCTGGAAAAGGTCTCAACGGTCCAGTTGGATGAAAAGGCGAATAAAACAAGAAAGTGCGCTTCTGTTTGGAGCTATACTAGCTTTAGCCCTCGAGAGCGTGCTTGCGGTTGAGATAATCGCTTTTGCCCGCCGATCACCTGAGAAGTAAGTCACCTGGAAGGGATTCCCATGGACGAAAAAGAGCGCGCCCGTACATTAACAACCACGCTAGGCCAGATCGAGAAGCAGTTCGGCAAAGGTTCAATCCTGCGCCTTGGTGCGAAGGAAGCGATTGTTCCGGTTTCGGCGATTTCGACCGGGTCCATTTCGGTCGATTATGCGCTTGGGGTCGGCGGTCTTCCGCGCGGCCGTATTTGTGAGATTTTCGGGCCTGAATCTTCGGGAAAAACAACCCTCGCTCTGCAGGTTGTGGCTGAAGCGCAAAAAATGGGCGGGATGGCCGCATTCATCGACGTCGAGCACGCGCTTGACCCGGTCTATGCCAAGAAACTTGGCGTAGATGTCGATAATCTGCTTGTTTCGCAGCCGGATTTTGCCGAACAGGCGCTTGAGATTACGAGTGCCCTGATTACTTCCGGGTCTATCGACGTATTGGTAGTCGATTCCGTGGCGGCGCTGGTTCCGAAGGCCGAACTCGACGGCGAAATGGGCGATTCGCACATGGGCGTGCAAGCGCGGCTCATGTCGCAAGCCATGCGGAAGCTCACCGGAATTGTCTCGAAGTCGAATACGTGCTTGATTTTTATTAACCAGATACGCGAGAAGATCGGCGTGATGTTCGGAAATCCCGAAACAACGACGGGAGGCCGCGCACTGAAGTTCTATTCGTCCATCCGCATCGATATCCGCCGTATTGCGGCGATCAAGGACGGCGACACGGTGACGGGCAATCGGACCAAGGTAAGGTCGTTAAAAACAAGGTTGCACCGCCGTTCCGCGAAGCCGAGTTCGACATTATTTACGGCGAAGGAATCTCGCGCGAAGGCGACCTGTTAGACCTGGGTGTCACACATAATGCCGTCGAGAAGAGCGGTTCCTGGTACAGCTACAAGGGCGAACGCATCGGGCAGGGCCGCGAAACCGCGCGGCAGTTCCTGAAGGACAACGCCGATATTCGCGCCAGAGTCGATGTGGAACTTCGTAAGACGCTTGGTCTGACCAAGGCCGCTGAAGGCGACACGACCGCGCCGACGCCCACTCCAATCGATACGGCCAAAACTGCCGCTGGCGCCCGAAGCCGGTAAGGTCTGCTTCATCCAATAGTCCCGCCCGAACCGGACGTCTTATACGCGACACCAAGTTCCGTTGCTACAGCCGACAAACGGGAATCCGCTGTCCACAAACCAATCGCCCTACGATGGCCGAGGCCAGCAGGTGAACGTCAATCCAACCGACGCCCCGGCCATACAGGTTCCGGGCACGAACGAACTCCACCACCTCTCCGTGAGGGACGGTGCTGGCCTGATGGATCCGCGCATATGCGGCCAGAAGCTCTCTTCGTCCCCCGCCGTCGCCGATACATAGTTCTCCATAAACCAAGTCGTGCCCGGTTACTTCGTCAAGGGCCAGCAGCTTATCCAGTTCCTGCGAGTAGGGTTCGCGCTTAGCAAGGAACCGGATCCAAACCGAAGTATCCACC
The DNA here is from genome assembly GCA_963845995.1 of uncultured Acidobacteriaceae bacterium. Lineage (GTDB taxonomy): Bacteria > Acidobacteriota > Terriglobia > Bryobacterales > Bryobacteraceae > Bog-105. Next base: position 37,591 of record CAWJUO010000036.1, read on the forward strand.
AATACCATCAGGCGTTCTTGGGATTGGCGCTTGCTTGTTCGCGGCGTCTAGGAACATCTTGCGCGTGAGGCTCCGTGCCACGAAGATCCCGAAGGCGCTCATAGGCGGCGCGGCGGACCAGCGCCTCTAAACCCAGACGGACGGTCTCTGTGTCAGTATGTGCCCGGCACGCCACTTTAGCTTGCTCGAAGAGATCGTCGTCGATGTTTAAGGTCTTCTTCATACATCTCATTATGCCATATTTGTATGGGCGAAAGTGCCAGCCCGTCCCGCTCCGGTCCTCACATGCCAGAATGAGAGTTCGTGACGCAGGACCATCTCGTCCAAATTGATCCCGTCGAAGCTGTTCTTCCGGCCCCCCGCCTGCCTGAATGGCTCCGCAAGCCGCGTACCCACTTCGAATCCGTGCATGTCCTGAAAACCGGTCTCCGTCGGCGGCGTCTGCACACGGTCTGCGAATCCGCCCGCTGTCCCAATATTCATGAGTGCTTCCATCGAGGAGCGGCTACGTTCATGATCCTTGGGAATCTCTGCACGCGCGGATGCGGCTTCTGTTCGGTCCCCAAAGGGTCGCCCGCGAAGAAGGAATTTTCACTCGATCCACTTGAACCCCAGCACGTCGCCGAGATGGCCGCGGAAATGAAGCTGCGCTACGTAGTCATCACGTCCGTGAATCGAGACGATCTTTCGGACGGCGGCTCCCATCACTTTGCCGAAACTGTTCGGCGGGTCCGCCATGCTCTCCCGGAGGCCAGAGTGGAAGTGTTGACGCCTGACTTCTGTGGAGACTTCGCGGCCGTGGCCCGCGTACTTGATGCCGCGCCGCATGTCTTCAATCACAATATGGAAACAGTCGAGCGGCTCTACCGGCGCGTCCGCCCCCAGGCGAATTACCGGCAGTCCCTCGGAGTGCTGCGATTCGCCAAAGCTTACCGTCCGCAAGCGCTGACGAAGTCTGGTTTGATGGCTGGCCTTGGTGAAACCGCCGAAGAAGTACATCAACTTCTAGGCGACCTGCGCACTCCGACACCGATATCGCGACCATCGGGCAAGATCTCCAACCGACCCGCCGCAATCTTCCCGTTGCGGAGTTTGTTACGCCGGAGAAATTCGAGGCGTATCGCGATCACGGTCTCAGGCTCGGATTTCAGATGGTTTTCAGCGGTCCCTTCGTGCGTAGTTCTTATATGGCGGATGTGGTGAGCGAATCAGCTACAGGCAATGACCAGGCTCGCTGAGACGTTTGGCCCGTATCAGCGCCGCATCTTCTTCCACACGCTGCTATGTCTGCTTAGTTCGATCCTGCTACTGCTTATTTTCCCAAAATTCGATCTGCGCTTTCTCGCTCCGTTCGCTCTCGCCCCATTGCTTTTTGTGATGGCGAAAACCCGAACGGATGGCAGCGATTTGCTTATGGCTGGGCCGCCGGTATCTTCTACTGGTTTTTTCTCTGTACGTGGATTCAGTTCGTGCTGGAGGTACACGGAGGCATGGGGCGATGGGGTGGATGGGGCGCCTTTTTTCTCTTCTGCGTTTTGAAAGCCCTTCACCTTGCCGTATTCAGCTGCCTGGCCGGGCCCTGATGCGTACCGTTTATGCCGTTCCCGCCGTTGCGGCGCTCTGGACGGGTATTGAACGTACACATGGCACGTTCGGCTTCGCTTGGCTCGACCTGGGGAATGCGGGAATTCAGATGAGCATTCCGCTGCGGGTTGCCCCGTTCGTCGGAGTCTACGGCCTGTCGTTCATTTTTGCGATGTTCGCCGCCGCCGTCGCGTGCGTTTTGCTTCGTTACCCGCGCCGATGGTTAGCCTGTTGCCTGTCGTCCTGCTCATTTTTCTGTTGCCTGGAATTCCGCAGCGAGCCGGCAACGGACCGCGCGCTGATCGTTCAGCCGAACATCGATCCCGAAATCCAGTGGAGCAGCTTGCTTCAGTTCAAGACGGAAGAAGACTTAACCAGGCTTTCGACAGCGCTGCCCGCTCCGCTCGTGATCTGGCCCGAATTACCTGCCCCGCTTTATTACTACAGCGATCCCGATTTGCGCGCCATGGCGGAGACGATTGCTAAACAACACGGCGCATTTCTATTTGAGACCGTGGCGTTTACGAAGGAGAATCAGCCGCTGAATTCGGCCGTTTTACTCGGAGCCGATGGCAGCGAAGTAGGGCGATACGACCAGATCGATCTAGTACCCTTCGGCGAATTTATCCGCCGCTTTTCTCATGGGTGAATCGGATCACGAAGGAGACCAGCGATTTTGTTCCCGGCCACGACATCAAGGTTTTCCCCGCCGCCGGACATCGCCTGGGCGTATTCATCTGCTATGAGTCGGCCTTTCCGGACCTGGTCCGGCAGTTCTCAAAAGACGGCGCGGATGTTCTCGTCAATCTATCGAACGACGGCTACTTCGGACACACCGAGGCGCGTGAACAGCATCTTCTGCTTGCCCGTATGCGCGCTGTCGAGAATCGCCGCTTTCTCATTCGTTCGACTAACGATGGAATCACGGCGGTGATCGATCCGGCGGGACGTATCGCCACGAAACTGCCGCCGTAAGGGAAGTCGCGGCATTAGCTTCCTATGCCGGTGTAAGCGGCGTCACCTTTTACGCCAGGCATGGCGACTGGTTCGCGTGGACGTGTCTGGTGGTGGGCGTCGGCCTCGCGATTCTCAGCATGTTCCGGCAGCGCGCCGCCGCTTGATCTCTATATACTAAGGTCGATGCACACCGGAAAGATCGATCGGCCTCTCGGCTTTAATACACGCGCCCTGCACACCGGGTACGATCCAGATCCCACAACGCACTCCCGCGCGGTGCCTATCTACCAAACCACCTCCTTCACCTTCGACAACGCGGACCACGGCGCGCGTTTGTTTGCGCTCCAGGAGTTCGGGAACATCTATACGCGGATCATGAATCCGACCACCGACGTGCTCGAAAAACGAGTGGCCTCGCTGGAAAACGGAGTGGCCGCACTTGCGCTGTCGAGTGGCCAGGCAGCGCAATTTCTGGCGATTACCACCCTCGCGGCTCCCGGCGATCAGATTGTGACTTCAAGCACGCTCTATGGCGGAACCTATACGCAATTCGATGTGACGATGCGCCGCTTGGGTTACGACTTCGTTTTTGTCGAGCCCGACAATCCCGAAAATTTTCGCAAAGCAATCACGCCGAAGACGAAGCTGCTATATGGGGAGACGATCAGTAACCCGCGCAGCAATGTGCTGGATATCGAAGCGGTCGCAAAATCGCGCACGAACGGGGAATTCCGCTGATTGTCGACAACACGTTCGCGATTCCTTACGTCTGCAAACCGATAGATCATGGCGCAGATATCGTCCTGCATTCGCTTACAAAGTTCATGGGCGGCCACGGAACATCAATCGGGGGCATTATCGTCGATAGCGGCAAATTCCCTGAAAGAACGGCAAGTTTCCGAACATTACCGAACCTTCCGCCGCCTACCATGGAATGAAGTTCTGGGATACTTTCGGCGCCATTAGTTTCATTATTAAGTGCCGTGTAGAAGGACTCCGCGATATCGGCCCCTGTGTCAGCTCCTTTAGTTCGTTCCTGTTCCTGCAGGGAATCGAAACGCTAGGAATGCGGATGGACCGGCACATTCAAAATGCCGTTGCGGTCGCGCAGCACCTGGAGAAACACGCCAAAGTAGAGTGGGTAAAGTATGCTTCGCTACCGTCTAGAGCCCTATCATTCGCTCGCTCAGCAGAACCCCGAAAGGCGCTGGCGCGGTATTTTCGTTCGGGGTGAAAGGCGGCTACGAGGCAGGCAAGAAGTTCATCGACAGCCTTAAGATTTTTTCGAATCTGGCCAACGTTGGCGATTCCCGGAGCCTTGTATATCCACCCGGCGTCGACTACACATCAGCAGCTGGGAGAGGCGGAACAGCAGGCAGCCGGCGTAACTCCCGAGCTCGTACGCCTGTCAATCGGATTGGAAGACCTGGAAGATATCCTCTGGGATATTGATCAGGCGCTCGGATAGATCTTCTTCTACTATCGAT
>CAWJUO010000037.1:0-48018 GCA_963845995.1 uncultured Acidobacteriaceae bacterium
TGTCGGGGACACTTGCGTAACAGGATAGCGGAATAACGGCGAAAGCTTCGATCCCGTCTACCATAAAAGCGTGATCCTTACGACTGAACCCGGCGATGCTGGCAAGCGCCTCGATTCGCTGCTGCATGACAAGCTGCCGGAATCAGCCGCTCCCGGCTGCAATCCTGGATCAAAGACAATCGCGTTCTGATCAACGGCGCTGCTGCGAAAGCATCTCAAATTCTTCACGGCGGCGAAAGCATTTCCGTTGAGCCCGCTAACCTGGCTCCGCTCAAAGCAGAAGCCGAAGAACTGCCGATCAAGATTCTTTATGAGGACTCGGATGTTGTGGTCGTCGATAAAGCCGCCGGAATGGTTGTCCATGCCGGCGCGGGACACGACACGGGCACGCTGGTAAACGCTCTTTTACATCACTTCGGAACGCTTTCTTCAATAAACGGCGACGACGTGCGTCCCGGCATTGTTCACCGGATTGACAAGGAAACAAGCGGTGTCCTGGTGGTAGCGCGAACGGACAAGGCGCATCAGTCGCTCGCGGCGCAGTTTCACGATCGCACGGTAGAGAAGACCTATCTTGCTCTCGTATACGGCGAGATGCCTGAGAAGGAAGACCGGGTATGAGGCCCATTGCCCGCGATCCGGTGCGAAGGACCCGCATGACAACCAGACTGGGCACCGGGCGAAGCGCGCTCACGCAATATCGAGTCCTTGAAAGGATAGGAAGGTTCAATTTCCTGGAAGTGAAGATCGGGACCGGGCGGACTCACCAGATTCGCGTACATCTGTCGAGCATCGGGCATCCAATCGTAGGAGACCGGCTGTACGGGGCGCCAAGGCGCTTGCCAGGATTTCCCGACTTCGACCGTTTCTATCTTCACGCGCATCGGTTAGGTTTTGAGTCACCCTCCAGCGGCGAACGCATTACCATCAAAGCCCGTTGCCGCCGGAATTTTCCGCCCTGTTAGAAATGCTTAGATCCGGCGCGGATAGAATAAAGTCATCTCGATGAAGTCTGTAGCAGTTTTCCTAGCGGCTCTAGCCACGTTAGCCGCCGCGCCGTTACGCGCTCCCCAGCCCCCGGCAGGTCAACAAGCCCCGCCTTCGCAAGTCGCTCCGCCGCAGGCCGGTTCCGAAGGCGCTCCTATCCGCGCCGAAGTAACGCGCGTCAATATGTTGTTCACCGTGACCGATAAGAAGGGACGATTTGTCACGGACCTTGGCCAGAGCGACTTCGAAGTGTTCGAAAACAAGAAGCCGCAGCAGATTATGGAGTTCACCTCCGAAACCGATCTGCCGCTTCGCCTCGCCATCCTCATCGATACCAGCAACAGTATTCGCGACCGATTTCGTTTCCAGCAGGAAGCGGCGACGAACTTCATCAATAGCGTGATGCGCCCGGAAGACAAGATGACCATCGTCAGCTTCGACACGGCCGCCGAACTGGCTGCGGACCTTACCAGCGACACGAACAAGCTGGAGAGTGCGATCCGCAATCTGCGGCCGGGCGGCGGCACCTCGCTTTACGACGCCATCTATTTCGCCTGCCGGGACAAGTTGATGCTCGATCAGCCCATGTATAAGTTTCGCCGCGCGATGGTGATTCTTAGCGATGGGGACGACAACGAGAGCCGTTATAGCCGGGATCAGGCGCTCGAAATGGCGCAGCGGGCGGATACGGTGATCTATACGATTTCAACCAACAACAGCCATATCGAGACGGAAGGCGATAAGGTTTTGAGGTATTACGCGGAACAGACAGGCGGCGCCACGTTTACTCCCTTTCAGGCGAAGGATCTGAATCAATCGTTTGAAAACATCGCCAACGAACTGCGGCACCAGTACAACCTGTTTTATCGTCCGGAGCCGTTGAAAGCCGACGGTCTTTATCATCCAGTGCAAATCAAGATCAAGAACCGCAAAGACCTGATCGTACGCGCCCGCAAGGGATACTATGCTGGAAAAGGTCTAACGGTCCAGTTGGATGAAAAGGCGAATAAAACAAGAAAGTGCGCTTCTGTTTGGAGCTATACTAGCTTTAGCCCTCGAGAGCGTGCTTGCGGTTGAGATAATCGCTTTTGCCCGCCGATCACCTGAGAAGTAAGTCACCTGGAAGGGATTCCCATGGACGAAAAAGAGCGCGCCCGTACATTAACAACCACGCTAGGCCAGATCGAGAAGCAGTTCGGCAAAGGTTCAATCCTACGCCTTGGTGCGAAGGAAGCGATTGTTCCGGTTTCGGCGATTTCGACCGGGTCCATCTCGGTCGATTATGCGCTCGGGGTCGGCGGTCTTCCGCGCGGCCGTATTTGTGAGATTTTCGGGCCTGAATCTTCGGGAAAAACAACCCTCGCTCTGCAAGTGGTGGCTGAAGCGCAAAAAATGGGCGGGATGGCCGCATTCATCGACGTCGAGCACGCGCTTGACCCGGTCTATGCCAAAAAACTTGGCGTAGATGTCGATAATCTGCTTGTTTCGCAGCCGGATTTTGCCGAACAGGCGCTTGAGATCACCAGTGCCCTGATTACTTCCGGGTCTATCGACGTATTGGTGGTCGATTCCGTGGCGGCGCTGGTTCCGAAGGCCGAACTCGACGGCGAAATGGGCGATTCGCACATGGGCGTGCAGGCGCGGCTCATGTCGCAAGCCATGCGGAAGCTCACCGGAATTGTCTCGAAGTCGAATACGTGCCTGATTTTTATTAACCAGATACGCGAGAAGATCGGCGTGATGTTCGGCAATCCTGAAACTACGACGGGTGGCCGCGCACTGAAGTTCTATTCGTCCATTCGCATCGATATCCGCCGTATTGCGGCGATCAAGGATGGCGACACGGTGACGGGAAATCGTACCAAGGTCAAGGTCGTCAAGAACAAGGTTGCGCCGCCGTTCCGCGAAGCCGAGTTCGACATTATTTACGGCGAAGGCATCTCGCGCGAAGGCGACCTGTTAGATCTGGGTGTCACACATAACGCCGTCGAGAAGAGCGGTTCCTGGTACAGCTACAAGGGCGAACGCATCGGGCAGGGCCGCGAAACCGCGCGGCAGTTCCTGAAGGACAACGCCGATATTCGCGCCAGAGTCGATGTGGAACTTCGCAAGACGCTTGGTCTGACCAAGGCCGCTGAAGGCGACACAACCGCGCCGACGCCCACTCCAATCGATACGGCCAAAACTGCCGCTGGCGCCCGAAGCCGGTAAGGTCTGCTTCATCCAATAGTCCCGCCGGAACCGGACGTCTTATACGCGACACCAAGTTCCGTTGCTAAAGCCGACAAACGGGAATCCGCTGTCCACAAACGTAATCGCCCTACGATGGCCGAGGCCAGCAGGTGAACGTCAATCCAACCGACGCCCCGGCCATACAGGTTCCGGGCACGAACGAACTCCACCACTTCTCCGTGAGGGACGGTGCTGGCCTGATGGATCCGCGCATATGCGGCCAGAAGCTCTCTTCGTCCCCCGCCGTCGCCGATACATAGTTCTCCATAAACCAAGTCGTGCCCGGTTACTTCGTCAAGGGCCAGCAGCTTATCCAGTTCCTGCGAGTAGGGTTCGCGCTTAGCAAGGAACCGGATCCAAACCGAAGTATCCACCAATACCATCAGGCGTTCTTGGTTTGGCGCTTGCTTGTTCGCGGCGTCTAGGAACATCTTGCGCGTGAGGCTCCGTGCCACGAAGATCGCGAAGGCGCTCATAGGCGGCTCGGCGCACCAGGGCCTCCAAACCCAGACGGACGGTTTCTGTGTCAGTATGTGCCCGGCACGCCACTTTAGCTTGCTCGAAGAGATCGTCGTCGATGTTTAAGGTCTTCTTCATGCATCTCATTATGCCATATCTATACGGATGAAACTGCCAGCTCGCCCCGCTCCGGTCCTCGCATGCCAGAATGAGAGTTCGTGACGCAGGACCATCTCGTCCAAATTGATCCCGTAGAAGCTGTTCTTCCGGCCCCCCGCCTGCCTGAATGGCTCCGCAAGCCGCGTACCCACTTCGAATCCGTGCATCTCCTGAAAACCGGTCTCCGTCGGCGGCGTCTGCACACCGTCTGCGAATCCGCCCGCTGTCCCAATATTCATGAGTGCTTCCATCGAGGAGCGGCTACGTTCATGATCCTTGGGAATCTCTGCACGCGCGGATGTGGCTTCTGTTCGGTCCCCAAAGGGTCGCCCGCGAAAAAGGATTTTCTACTCGATCCACTTGAACCCCAGCACGTTGCCGAGATGGCCGCTGAGATGAAGCTGCGTTACGTAGTCATCACGTCCGTGAATCGAGACGATCTTTCGGACGGCGGCTCCCACCACTTTGCCGAAACTGTTCGGCGGGTCCGCCATGCTCTCCCGGATGCCAGAGTGGAAGTGTTAACGCCTGACTTCTGTGGAGACCTCGCGGCCGTGGCCCGCGTACTTGATGCCGCACCGCATGTCTTCAATCACAATATGGAAACAGTCGAGCGGCTCTACCGGCGCGTCCGCCCGCAAGCGAATTACCGGCAGTCCCTCGGAGTGCTGCGATTCGCCAAAGCTTACCGTCCGCAAGCCCTGACGAAGTCTGGTTTAATGGCTGGCCTTGGTGAAACCGCCGAAGAAGTCCATCAACTTCTAGGCGACCTGCGGGCCTCCAACACCGATATCGCGACCATCGGACAATATCTTCAACCGACCCGCCGCAATCTTCCCGTTTCGGAGTTTGTTACGCCGGAAAGATTCGAGGCGTACCGCGATCACGGTCTCAGGCTCGGATTTCAGATGGTTTTCAGCGGTCCCTTCGTGCGTAGCTCTTATATGGCAGATGTGGTGAGCGAATCAGCTACAGGCAATGACCAGGCTCGCTGAGACGTTCGGCCCGTATCAGCGCCGCATCTTCTTCCACACGCTGCTATGTCTGCTTAGTTCGATCCTGCTGCTGCTTATTTTCCCGAAATTCGATCTGCGCTTCCTCGCTCCGTTCGCTCTCGCCCCATTGCTTTTCGTTATGGCGAAAACTCCGAATGGATGGCAGCGGTTTGCTTACGGCTGGGCCGCCGGTATCTTCTACTGGTTCTTTCTCTGTACGTGGATTCAGTTCGTGCTGGAAGTACACGGAGGCATGGGCCGATGGGGTGGCTGGGGCGCCTTTTTTCTCTTCAGCGTTTTGAAAGCCCTCCACCTTGCCGTATTCAGTTGCCTGGCCGGTCCACTGATGCGGACCGTGTATGCCGTTCCCGCCGTTGCGGCGCTCTGGACGGGCATTGAACGAACACATGGCACGTTTGGCTTCGCATGGCTTGACCTGGGGAATGCCGGAATTCAGATGAGCATTCCGCTGCGCGTCGCCCCGTTTGTCGGAGTGTACGGATTGTCGTTTATCTTTGCGATGTTCGCCGCCGCCGTTGCCTGCGTTCTGCTCCGTTACCCGCGCCGATGGCTAGCCTGTGTGCCTGTCGTCCTGCTCATTTTTCTGTTGCCTGCGATTCCGCAGCGGTTCCAGCGACGGACCGCGCGCTCATCGTTCAGCCGAACATCGATCCCGAAATCCAGTGGAGCAGTTTGCTTCAGTTCAAGACGGAAGAAGATTTGACCCGGCTTTCGACAGTGCTGCCGGCTCCACTCGTGATCTGGCCCGAACTACCCGCGCCGCTTTATTACTACAGCGATCCCGATTTGCGCGCCATGGCGGAGACGATCGCTAAACAACACGGAGCTTTCCTATTCGAGACCGTGGCGTTTACGAAGGAGAATCAGCCACTGAATTCGGCGGTCTTACTGGGAGCCAATGGCAGCGAAGTAGGGAGATACGACCAAATCGACCTGGTGCCGTTCGGCGAATTTATACCGCCGCTTTTCTCATGGGTGAATCGCATCACGAAAGAGACTAGCGATTTTGTTCCCGGCCACGACATCAAGGTTTTCAACGCCGCCGGACATCGCCTTGGCGTGTTCATCTGTTACGAGTCGGCCTTTCCGGATCTTGTCAGGCAGTTCTCAAAAAACGGCGCGGATGTTCTCGTCAATCTATCGAACGATGGCTATTTCGGACACACCGAAGCGCGTGAACAGCATCTTCTGCTTGCCCGTATGCGGGCTGTCGAGAATCGCCGCTTTCTCATCCGTTCGACTAACGATGGAATTACGGCGGTGATCGATCCCGCGGGGCGTATCTCCACAAAACTGCCGCCTACAAGGAAGTCGCGGCATTAGCTTCCTATGCCGGGGTAAGCGGCGCCACGTTTTACGCGAGGCATGGCGACTGGTTCGCCTGGACGTGTCTTGTAGTGGGCGTCGGCCTCGCGATTCTCAGCATGTTCCGGCAGCGCACCGCCGCTTGATCTCTATATACTAAGGTCGATGCACACCGGAAAGATCGATCGGCCTCTCGGCTTCAACACGCGCGCCCTGCACACCGGGTACGATCCAGATCCCACAACGCACTCCCGCGCGGTGCCTATCTACCAAACACGTCGTTCACCTTCGACAACGCGGACCACGGCGCGCGGTTGTTTGCGCTCCAGGAGTTCGGGAACATCTATACGCGGATCATGAATCCGACCACCGACGTGCTCGAAAAGCGAGTGGCCTCGCTGGAAAACGGCGTGGCCGCACTTGCGCTGTCGAGCGGCCAGGCAGCGCAATTTCTGGTGATCACCACGCTCGCGGCTCCCGGCGATCAGATTGTTACTTCAAGCACACTCTATGGCGGAACTTATACGCAATTCGATGTGACCATGCGCCGCTTGGGTTATGATTTCGTTTTTGTCGAGCCCGACAATCCCGAAAATTTTCGCAAAGCAATCACGCCGAAGACAAAGCTGCTCTACGGGGAGACGATCAGTAACCCGCGTAGCAATGTGCTCGATATCGAAGCGGTCGCAAAAATCGCGCATGAACGGGGAATTCCGCTGATTGTCGATAACACGTTCGCGACTCCTTACGTTTGCAAACCGATAGATCATGGGGCGGACATTGTCCTGCATTCGCTCACAAAGTTCATGGGCGGTCACGGAACCATCGGCGGCATCATCGTGGATAGCGGCAAGTTCCCTTGGAACAACGGCAACTTCCCGAACATTACAGAGCCGTCGCGCGCCTACCATGGCATGAAGTTTTGGGATACGTTCGGCGCAATCAGTTTCATTATTAAGTGCCGTGTAGAAGGCCTCCGCGACATTGGCCCCTGCGTGAGTCCCTTCAATTCATTTCTGTTCCTGCAGGGAATCGAAACGCTAGGAATGCGTATGGACCGGCATATCCAAAATGCCGTTGCCGTCGCGCAGCACCTGGAGAAGCACACCAAAGTCGAGTGGGTAAAGTACGCTTCGCTACCGTCCAGCCCCTATCATTCGCTCGCGCAGAAGTACACTCCGAAAGGCGCTGGCGCGGTGTTTTCGTTCGGCGTTAAGGGCGGCTACGAAGCAGGCAAAAAGTTCATCGACAGTCTTAAGATCTTTTCGAATCTGGCGAACGTCGGCGATTCGCGCAGCCTTGTAATCCACCCGGCATCCACTACTCACCAGCAATTGGGAGAGGCGGAACAACAAGCCGCGGGCGTATCTCCCGAGTTAGTACGCGTTTCAATCGGTTTGGAAGATCTGGACGATATTATTTGGGATATCGATCAGGCGCTGGGATAAGTCTTCTTTGACATTAGTGAGGCGAATGAGCCGGTAAGGTGAAGAAGAAAGTGGACCCTACGCCCGGCTCCGATTCCGCCCAAATGCGCCCACCATGCGCGTTGACTATACGCCGGCAAATTGCCAGTCCAACGCCAGTTCCCGGATATTCGTTGGAGGTATGCAGACGCTTGAAAGGCGCAAAGATGGCCGATACCTCTTTGGGATCGAAGCCTATTCCGTTATCTCGCATAGAGATGACCCACTCCGCGCCTTGCCGCTCAGCGGCGATGTGGATTCTTGGAGTCTCGCCAGGCTCGCGGTACTTTAACGCGTTGCCAATCAGGTTCTGAAACAACCGGACGATCTGGTTGCGGTTGGCTTGCACGGCCGGCATAGGATCGTGAGTGATAACCGCGCCACTCTCGGTAACCAGCTGAGATAAATCGGTGAGTGCCGTTTCCAGATCATCGTCAATGGCGACCGAGCATGGCCCTCCGCCCTCTGTGGTAAGCCGTGCGTACGCCAGCAATTCCGTAACGAGAGCGCTCATACGCTTCGCGGCACTCACGATGAAAGACAAGAACTTATTCGCTTCGGCGTCAAGCTGGCCCCTGTATTTCTTAGTCAGGAGTTCGGCGAACGCGCCCATCGTCCTGAGGGGCTCCTGCAGGTCATGGCTGGCGATATAAGCGAATTGCTCCAGTGCAATGTTTGATTCAGTCAGCGAGTCCTGCAAGCCTTTGCGTGCCGTTTCATCGCTAATCACCTTGGAATACCCAATCAAAGCGCCGCTCTGGTCGCGAACGGCATTCATAAATCCGCTTGCGAACAATTCCGTTCCGACTTTACGGTATGCCCGGCTACAAGCTGATGGGAAAACCGCTGTTATACTTTGCGGGATTTAAGAATCACTATTCGTTGTTTGCGGCATCAGGTACGTTCTTCGCCTCGCTCGAAGAAGAACTTAAGGATTATGAGCGGCGAAAGGGCACGGTCCATTTCCCACTCGACAAGCCCGTTCCGCTCCAGCTGATCAGCCGCATCGCAAGCCTGCGTGCCGCCGGAATTTGCGCCACGGCCACGAAAAAGAATGCCGGCCGAGAGAAGAAAACACGCAAGCCGTCAACATAAGAACAGCTTGCTCGCTACGCCTGTCCAATGTACAAATCAACGGCCGTCGGCTAAGTACAGTTCCAGGCGGCGCCAGAAGAAGTAAGAGAGTCCCCACAGTATGCTCGTTATCGTCGATGCGACGAAGGCCAGCGGGCGATCACTGATCGAGAAGTGGGCAATCAGCGCCGAGGCCAGGTTAATGGCGAAGCCCGCGTAAGCCCATTCTTTGAGCCGGGCGGGGACCATGGGGACGAGCAGCGCTACCACCCCCGCTATCTTGGCCCACGAAAGCTCCACCCGGAAGTAGCTGGCGGGGAAACCAAGGCGCGTGAACGCCTGCGCCGCTTGCGGCAGGGTCATGAGCTCGTAGTAGGCGGTGAAGCTCATCTGCAGGCAAAAGAGGACAGTGAAGACCCAGAAGCCAATCACTATCCCTTTAGAGCCTCGGATGCCCATCTCCCTTGACTTCAGCAAAGTCGATTCCATGATTTCGATTTCCCCTCGGATTTCTTCTTCCACGCCCCTCAATAGCGTTTCAGTTGAACGAGCTGAATGAAATTCCCACAGTTGTCCTTCAGCATCGCAATGATCGACGCGGTCACGTCGGTCGGCGGCATCGTGAACTCGCCGCCCCGGGCCTTGATTCGCTCATAGTCGCCCTTGACATCGTCTGTGTAGAACATGGCCGCAGGCTGGCCTTGCTGGAAGAGAGCCTCCTGGTAGGTTTTGGCCGCCGGATTGTTGTTCAGCGCCAGTTGCAGCTCGGTGCCTTCCGGCTCCTCGGGCGAGGCCACCGTCAGCCATCTAAACGGCCCCTGGCTGAAGTCGGCCTTCTTCACGAAGCCGAGCACTTCGGTATAGAAGCGCAGCGCCTTGTCTTGGTCGTCAACGTACACGCTGGTCAGTTTGATTTTCATTTTTGTTTGCCTTTTTACCTCGGCGGTTTTGAACCGCGTCGTCCTTTCTTTGTCTTCGGTTTCATCCGTGTCGATTCATCCATTTGGTCCAGGTGTCGTTCGAGAGCGTCTACATGGGCGGACCAGAACCGGCGGAACTGAGCCAGCCAGGCATCCACCTCCTGAAGCGGTTCGGGCTTCAGCCGGTAGAGACGGCGTTGAGCGTCCACCGCCGATTCCACGAAACCGGCCTCGCGCAGCACTCGCAAGTGCTTCGATACAGTCGTCTGCGGCATACGAAGCTGACGCTCGATCTCTCCAACCGACTGTTCAGACGAGACCAGCAGGCTCAAAATCGCACGGCGGTTCGGCTCCGCAATAATTTCGAACACGGATTCCACTCTTTTTATATACGCTGAAATTGCATATACGTGTCAAGGTATATCTTTGTTGCTTCCAGCAGTCTCGCAAACCGAAGCGGATAAGCTATGACTTGCCACGCATCGAGTAGGCGAAGAATGGGGAACACGTGAGTCAATTCACCCGAAGAGGGTTCGTCGGATCTGTTTTGGGGGCGGCGACCGCAAGGGCGCTGGCGGCTCGGCAGGGAGGAGGCACCCTCGCCTCTGCAAGGCGGCCGGGCAGTGTACCGGTCAAGATCACGGACGTGAGGTGCGCTGTCATTGGACGCAATCCGGTGATACGCATCGTCACGGATCAAGGCATTTCCGGATATGCTCAGGCCGAATCTGGAAAGGCAAATGTAAAACCAATCATTCCGTACTACAAGCCTTTCCTGCTCGGCGAGGACGCGCGGGACGTCGGACGCATCATGCTCAAAATCCGTCGCATGGGTGCCATGAAGCCGTGGGGTTCGGCCGTCAGCTCGATTGAGATCGCGCTGTGGGACGTTGCGGGACAGGCAACGGGGTTGCCGGTATACGAGTTGCTCGGCGGGAAGATTCACGACCGCGTGTGTGCCTACGGGAACTCGGAAAACAATTCACCCGTCTTTTCCCCTCGGTCGCCGCAGGAATGCGCGGAGATGGCGGCGAAGACGAAGGAGGCGAAAGAGGGCTTCAAGCTGGTGAAGATGCCCGTGGGCTTCCACAATGCACCGATGATGAACGCCATTCCGAACGCGTGGTACGGCGAGCACTGGAAGGGACGTGTTTTCCCTTACATGGATCGGGGTGTGATGACGGAGCGCGGGTTGGATTATGTGCTCTCCTGCGTCGAGGCCATCAAGAAGGTTCTGGGCAATGAGATCGATCTGGCGTGCGATTGCGGCCCGGGATGGGTTCCGAAGGATGCAATTCGCTTCGCGCGTGCGGTTGAGCCGTACCATCTCGCCTGGCTCGAAGACCTGATCACGGGCGACTACACGCCTTACCCGAATGCACAGGTGTTCAAGGAGGTGAAAGACAACACAACCACCCCGATTCACACGGGAGAAGAGATTTACCTGCGCGAGAACTTCAAGGACCTGATTGAGATGCAGGCGGTTGACGTGGTCGGGCCAGACCCGGAGGATGTGGGCGGCATTGCCGAGTTGAAGTGGATAGGCGAATACGCCAATCTTCACGGGATTCAGGTAGCTCCGCACGGAATCTTCGACGGAGTGTTCGGCGTCGCCGCGCAAGTGCATCTGGGGGCGGTGATGGGGCAGAACTATATCGGTTTCGAATATGCGAAAGGCCAGCCGGATTGGTGGTACGAAATTGTGGACGGCCTACCGAATCCGATTGTCAAGGACGGCTATATCGACGTCTGGGATAAGCCAGGTCTTGGCATCACCTTCAACGTTCGCGCAGCCAAAGCGCACCTTCAAGAAGAGGATCGCACTTTCTTCGACTGAGGGAGCTTGGTGCGAGCTTGGGCGAGCTTGGGGACAGACGGAGCATATACCTGAGAGGCGATATGCCTGGAGGTATTCCTGTCATTCAAGGCTGGAGTTCATTTCGCCATCTGGGCCAACGGCTTAGCACACCCTCTTCGACCCGTTGAAAGGATGGAGCCGGGTGCATTAGTCTGAACAGGTATGGGTGTTGTCCAGGCGAGGATTCAAAGAGTTGAGGACATGTACCGGTTAGTGTGGACTGCGGTTGGTAGTCTAACATGTATATACATAGATCCTTATGCCACATCAGGCAGTTCGGAACGATCTCGCGAAGGCGCTCTTTCCTCTTCCCTGTGCTTGTCAGAGCCTTCGCCGGCTGACACGGCTCGTTACCCGGATATATGACCAGGAACTCCGTAAGGCCGATATCGAGATTACGCAATTCGGTCTGATGACTGCTCTTGCCATTGTTGGCGAGGCCAATCAGAAGACGCTAAGTGCGGGATTCGCGATGGACAGCACGACACTAACACGCACTTTGGGGCTGCTGCGCAAACGGCATTGGATCCAGGTTAAGCAAGGGGAGGACCGCCGGGAGCGGGTCTTTCACTTAACGGAAGCAGGCAAAAACAAAATCGCGGCAGCTCAACCGCATTGGAAGGAGGCGGAGGACCGATTGCGAAAAACACTTGGCGCAGCGGCCTGGAAGCAGATGCAATCGGTGATTTCTGAAGTAACAATCGCGGCGGCGACGGGATAAAGATTCTTGCGTCCCATTTAGATGTATATGCATCTAGTTCGCATAGACAAGATTCTAGAAAGGATCACGTTCATGCGAATAGTGCTCTCCGTCCTGCTGGTTGTGGCGGTAATCACCGCGTCTGTTTTTGCTTGGGTAGGAACACATGGGACCGCAAAGCGCGGCGATAAGGAACATTCCAACTCTTCCGATCCGGCGCTCGAGTATCTGAAAGCCGTAAACAAAGCGGCGCCTCCGAAAGATCCGCAGTTGCTTTTCCTTCTTATGGGCGCCTTTGGAAATGCCAATCGGCAAGCGGAGGGCGTCGAGTTTCTGTCAGCGCGCTTGAACGAGTTTGGGCCGCAGCTTGCCGATGCGCAGAAGTCTCTCTATCTGAGCGCAATTAGTGTGTTGCGAGCGCAGCATGCTTCTTCGGTCCCGTTCTTCCATCGCATGGGGTACGTAAAGGACACGATCGCCATGCTGGACCAAGCGAAGAAGCTCTCGGGCGGCCAAGTCTTCGTCGTGAATTGGATTTCCGGTGTGGTCCGCTCGCAACTGCCGGGCATCTTTCATCAGAAGCAATTCGCTCTCGACGATTTGACGTGGTGTGCAGGGAACAGTGCGAAAGCTCCGGACATAGGCTGGTTGCGAGAGGTCTACTTTCGTTTGGCGAAGCTCGCGCTTGCCGATGGAGATCACGCCAAAGCGCAGGCGTATCTAGGCCAAAGCGGATACAAGTCTTTCGAAAAGTCGATTACTCTAATCACACCGTTCTCGCTCAATCCCTTGTCGGGATTCGCTTTTGCGCCGCGCGGGATTCGAGAAGTAATTCCACATCGAGTGTATGCGCTTTCCGGCTTTGAATTCACCGAGTATTATTTCGTCGTATCCGACAATGGGCGCGAGTTGATTGGTATTGATGCGGGAAGCTCCGAGGACTCCGCGAAGGCGGCCTACCAAGCGCTGCGCGCCTATGCTCCGAATCTTCCCGCGCTAACCACGATCTTCATCACACATTCTCACTGGGACCACATTGGCGGACAGCGCTATTTCCGCAGCCTCGATCCAAAACCGCGGTTTTATGCAAGAAGCAATTATCACGAGGAAATTGCCGGAGAGCTCAGTCAGCCTGACTCGATCGGAAAGAGCTTTTTTGGCGAGCGCTTCAACATCGAAGACGTGCGCAACTTTAAACCGGACACAACCATAGACAGTGCCACCGAACTGAAGATCGGCGGAACGCGCATCGAGTTGATACCCGTTCACGGCGGTGAAACGCATGACGCCATGTTCATCCACCTGCCCGATCTGGGCGTGCTTTTTGCGGGCGACTTCATCATGCCTTACGTCGGCGCGCCATTTGTGGCGGAGGGCGACTTCCAAGGCCTGCTTGACGCGATCGATGTCGTGGTGCAGAAAAATCCTCGTTACATCCTGCAAGGTCATGACCCCCTGACCAAGAATTTCTCCTCGCCGGAGATACTTGCCCAGTTGAAGGGTAATCTCAGTTGGTTGCGCGAGGAGGTGCTGGCCGCAATCCGCCGCGGCGAGCCGTGCGGGGCTATTCAACGGGCGAATCTGATTCCACCGGGCCTTCTAGCTGGCCGTGCCGACGTACTGCTACCCTACCTGGTGCTGCGAGAACACGTGATCGATCGCCTGTATCGGCAATTCACCGGGTATTGGCAAGCCAACCTGGCTGGTCTCGATCATCTTGACAACTCTGACCGTGCAGAGCTCCTGGTGGACTATCTCGGCATTTCCGAAAAGCAGGTTGTGAATGCCGTCTACAAAGCGGCGGCGGACGGGAAGTACGAACTCGCGGCCTCGTTGCTCGAGTCGTCCGCACCCAGATTCGGCCGGACGGAAGCTATGCTGGGCGCCGAGAGGATGGTCTACCAGAAGCTGATGGAAAAGAATCAAAATACGGATCCATTCAAGTACATCCTCTATTCGGCCAAAATCGGTGAACAGACTGCGGCGATGGCTGTGAGCAAGTGATGCGGAGGCGCTCCGCCCAAGTTTTTCCCTTAGTGCTGTTCGCGTCGGTGTTCGATGCGCTCGGTCATTCCCAGGAATTAAAGCCGCCCGAATTTCGAGACCGCCTCACGGATGGACTTGTATTTCTCGATGAAGGGAAACATGCTGTGCTCGGTGAAATCGAGTTGCTGTGCTTTCGCGAGCACTTCGGCGGCTTTCTCCGCCGGGACGATTACCACGCCATCCATATCGGCTACTACGATGTCTGCCGGGCGGACTTCAACTCCCGCGCAGTTGACAGAAAGATTTTTGCCGGCGAACCGAAAGTGATTGACCGTGGTAGACGGCACGATGCCGCGGCTGAAAACCGGGAACTGCAATTTTGCGATTTGGGGCGTGTCCCGGACTCCGCCATCGACCACGGCCCCGGCCAAACCGCGAACCTTCATGGCTGTACTCATCAGGCCGCCAAGACCCGCGTAGTCGAGACCGTCTTGCAGCACCATGACATAGACCGAGCCAGGAGCCGCTTCGTCGATCATGTCGAGCATTCCTTGTAGGGCTTTCGATCCCTCGTGGTGCTCTTCCTTCTTCAGCAAAACCGTTACGGCAGGCCCCGCGAACTTGGTTGGACTGAGCGGGCGCATGTCGTGGAACATATACGCCTTCTTGCCGTAGAGCAGTTCCATGGCATCGGCTACCGACGCCGCTTCGACGAGCTTGAACCCGTCTATAATCGATTGCTGGTTGGGCTGCGCTTTAACGGCGCGGGCGGGAAGAACGGTGAACAAGCATAGAAGGGCGGCTGTGACCGCGAGAGCACCTTTGCAAAGTTTCATGCTCTCCAGAATTTATCAGAACGCTACCATTGCACCGTTTCGCCCTGCTTCAACGTCCAGACTTCGATTCCATCCTTCTTCAAATTGGCGGCGAGTTCTTCGGGACGCCCCGTGAGAGCCGGGAAGGTACCGTAGTGCATCGGAATAACGCGCTTCACCTTCAGTAGGCGCGCGGCGTGGGCGGCTTCATGAGGCCCCATCGTGAAGTGATCGCCAATCGGCAGGAATGCAATCTCGGGCTCGTACACTTGGGCAATGAGGGCCATATCTCCGAAGAGCGCCGTGTCACCCGCGAAGTAGGCTCGGCGTCCGTCACGAGCGGTCAAAATGTAACCTGCCGCTTCGCCGCCGTACAGCAATTTGTCGCCGTCTTGAATTGCGCTGCTATGAATGGCGTGAGTCATGGTGAGTTGCGCGAATCCGAGATCCACGGTTCCGCCCTTGTTTACGCCTATCGTGTTTTGAATGCCTTTGCTTTGCAGCCAGGTGGCAATCTCAAAGATGCAAACAACTTTGGGCTGGAATTCCTGGGCGAGCGGAATAAGTCCGCCGATGTGATCGAAGTGCGCATGCGACGCCGCTATCGCGTCCACCTTGGCGATTTTGTAGTCCTTCGGGTAAGCGGGATTTCCTTCGATCCAGGGATCGAATATCAGCACTTCGCCCGTGTCGAAACGCAGCTCAAAGGTCGCGTGGCCAAGCCAGGTAATTTGTATCATCTCGTCGCGTTAGACGCTGCGACGATCTTGGCTGGTACATCGAGACCTTCTCCTATTTTCGCGAATCCTGGAATGGACACCGGTAGTTTTCCGTTGATCGCAATTTCGCCGAGGATGGCCTTCGCCGCAGCGGCTTCCGAACTGCTCGCTGGGCTGAATGTCGCGAGATAAGAAGAAACTGCGGGAAAGTCACGCAGCAGGTAGGGATTTCCAAGTGAAAGCAGGGCGACGGGAGCCGGTCCATGCAGGAGCGAATTCATGAACGCGGGCAAGCTACCTTCAAGAGCAACGCTGCCCCGGTTGGCGGCCACTGTCACGAAGGCCGCCACGTAAATCTGTTTACAGGTGGCCGTATCGTTGGCAATCGCCGTCGTGAGACTCTCGGGCATAGTGGAGTTAACAGCGTAGGTTCTAACGGACGGAGCTTCACGCAGAACATTTCTCACAAGCGTTTCGCCGCGCTGCGAGAACTGCCCTTCGCCCAAAATTACCAGGCAGGAACCGTCGGCGGCGGGCATAGGGAAGAGATGTTTCTCGTCCTTTACCAGCGTCACCGCACGGTCGGCGACATGTTGCGCCAGCTGATCGAGTTCATCCCGCTCCAAATCGTCGGTGATGACATCGAGGTTGACGAAGCGGGTGCGATAGAGCCCAACGCGTTGTTTGGCGGCAAGGATTCGGGAAGCGCTCGCGTCAATTCTTGCGCGTGTTAATCGCCCCGATGCGATGGCGGCCTGAATGGCTTTGATGCAAGGCTCGGGATCGATGGGCATAAGAAGCACATCGGCCCCAGCCTCAATAGCGCGGACAGCGGCTTCGCCCTGGGAGAACATCGAAGCGACACCCTGCATTTCGAGCGCATCGGTAACGATCAATCCCTTAAAACCAAGTTCCTCGCGAAGGAGTCCGGTGAGAATTTTATGCGAGAGAGTGGCGGGAATCGGGTTAGGCTCAATCGATGGAACGGCCAGGTGCGCAGTCATGATGGAATCGACGCCGTGCTCGACCGCGGCACGAAACGGCACGAGTTCAAGCGACTCAATACGTTCGCGTGGCTGATCGAGCGTGGCGAGTTGCATGTGGCTATCCTGCGCGGTATCGCCGTGCCCGGGAAAATGTTTGGCCGCGAGCAGCACGTTGTTGTGGAGATCGGAGTGGGCGCCTTCGATGAATGCCGCGACATTTGCGGCGACAGCTTGCGGATCTTCGCCGAACGAGCGCACGTTGATGATGGGGTTATCGGGGTTGTTGTTTACATCGGCATCGGGAGCGAAAACCCAATTAACGCCAAGGGCGCGGGCTTCTCGTGCGGTAGCGGCGCCGAGTTGTTTGGTGGCGTCCAGATCGCGAGCGGCGCCGAAGGCCATCAGATAAGGAAACTTCGCCGTGTCGGCAACCCGCATGGATGCGCCGCGTTCGAAGTCAGAAGCAACCAGCAACGGCGTACGCGCCAGATGCTGCACGTGATTGATGAACGCTGCCATTTCAAAGGGCTGGGCTGCGATAACGTTCCCATTGCGGATGCGGCCCGCAACGATGAAGCCTCCGACGTGGTCTTCGCGAATCCAGCGGAGAAAGCGCTTGTACTCGGCGTTGGAAGACGGCGGATAATCGCCGTAGCCACGCACGACGATCAATTGCGCGATGCGGTCATGAAGCGATAGGGAACGGAGAAGAGGAGAAGCGGCAGCCGTTGCCGGCTTGTGACGAGCCGGGGCTTTAGCCGATGACGCGGGCAGCGCAGCAGCCGGTGAGATTGAAGCAAGCGAGAAGAACAGCGCGAGCGCTTTGAGGCAGTTCACTCTCCCCAATATAGGCGGACCGCCTGCGAATGCAATTCAGATTAGCCTTGCCCGGCACCTTTCGCGCGCCCTGGGGCCTTGCTCGCCCGTTGCGAAGCCGCGGGTTTCTTCGGACTGAGGAGCCGATTCGTTTGCCGGACAAGAGTCGCGATCTCATTGGCGCTTTTCTGAATGACTACATCGGCCCCAGTGCTTTCGGCCCGCAAACCGATGCTATCGGCGAAACCACTCAACAAGATGATCGGATTCGCAAAGTTGCGCCGGCGAAGTTCCGCTATCAGCGAGAGCCCATTCATGGGCGACATTTTGTAATCGGTTATGACGAGATCGAAATTCTGTTCCTCAGTTCGGGCAAGGGCATCCGCACCGCAGGGTGCCGAGACAACATTGTAGCCAAGCTCTTCCAGGACAGATCGGCGAGCTAATACTCCATCGTGATTATCATCGACGAGGAGGATGGTGGCGGGGTTCTGAGAACTACTTGAATGAGAAGACCGCATCCAGACTTAAGAACGTTAACAGACGGTCTTCTGAAGTGTCAATCGATCTCTATCACCCTCAAACGGCGATAGATTCAGTACTTGACAGCAGTACTAGAGATGCGTACCTGGTGGACGAAGGGGCCGTTTCGAACTACTCGACGTCGCGCGGCGCTTTGTAACCAGCCTTCGCGATGATTTGATATTTGATCGGCTTGCCCTTTTGATTGGTGATGCGCAGAGGTTCATTGGTCGCCGGGTTCACCAATTCCACTTTGATGCGGCGGAATTTGCCGTCTTTGGCAACGTTGGTCGGATGATACGCAAGCGAATATTGATTCTTCAGCGATTCCTCAATCTGCCTGAATATGGATGGATATTCTCCCAAGAATCTGGGAAAGAAAGACTGGCCGCCTGTTTCTTTGGCGAACGTTCTCATTTCATTATCGGCCTGAAGAAAATCCATTTCCGCGATAGGGCCCATGCCGCGCGATTCAGCCATGATGCGCGCAGCTTGCAGAATGCTAATGGTGTAAATCGGAACACCGGCTTCCTGAAGGTCTTTCCTGGCGGTATCGAAGGTGATCTTGCTGAATGTATCGAGACCGCTGGCAATGAGCAGAATCGCTTTGCGGCCTTCGATGCCCGACATTCGATCCGCCATGTCGGTTGCGGCGTCGAAGAGATTGGACTCACTAAAGCCGGGAATGCGAAGACGCGACATGGCTTCTTCGGCTTTGCGCTTATCGGGAGAGAAGTCGGAGAGGATAGTCGGATGCATGTCGTACTCCACGACAGCCACATTGTCGTCGGGCTTCAGCGTTTGCAGAAAGCCGTAAGAGGCTTCGAGCGTTTCCTGCCAACCCTAGCTATAGAACTGCTGGAAGCGGCCGCTAAATTCGATCAGCATGCAAATGGTAATAGGCGCTTCACTTTGACCGAAATTTGAAATCTGCTGCGGAACTCCATCTTCTAAAACGCGGAAATTGCCCTGCGGAATTTTCGGAATGAAATGACCGTTGTTGTCTAGAACGGCGACGTCCACGTTTACCGTATTTGCGTTCAGGCGGAAAGTCGGTTCATTTTCGATGGGAACGTCCTTCTTTTTGTACTCGGAAGGAATCTTCTTTTCGTCAGGCGCGGGAGTGTCGTCGGGCTTGGGTTTAGGCTTCGCGACAGAATCGCTGTCTTGGGATTGAGGCCCGTCCTGGGCATATAGGGGCAGAACAAAACTAGAGGTGGCCAGCAGTAACGCGGCCGCAAACAGGGAGTTTAGAAAACGGAACTTCATGGCTACTTACCTTTGCCGGATCTGATGTACGCGCCGGAGGGCATTGTAATGGACGTACTAGTTTACCCACGGGTCTCGCTTGGAGTCCTTTTTTTTGAGGTAAACCTCGAATTTTTTCTTCGCGCGGCGCAGTTTCCAGTCCTTGTACCCGGCGATGGCGGGCTGGCGCACCTGTCCGTAGAGGCGTTTGCCCCGCAGAAGCAGGAATCCCGCCGCTAATCCACTCAGGAGTTGCGCGGCGATGGCAATGCCGCCGGCCTGACCGCTTGCCGCAGCCATATAGGACTGTAGAAAGACGATGGCTCCGATGATCATGACGAAATACTTCGATTTCATCGGGATCAGGAATCCGAAGAGGACTGTGTTGTTCGCAAACATCAGACCGTAAGCGACCAGAATGCCGTTGATAGCGCCGGAGGATCCGAACGACACGATGTCTTTCCCTCCGAAGAGGTAGGCGCAGACGATTACGGTCAGTCCGGCGATCACGCCGCAGGAGAAGTAGAAACGAAGAAATTTGACGGTTCCCCATAGCCGTTCCAACTCTACGCCGAACATCCACAGGGCCAGCATGTTCCATAGGATCAGTCCGATGCTGGACCCATGCAAGAACATGTACGTGACCAGTTCCCAGACCTGGAGCCTTTGGACTACATCCGAGGGAACCAGAGCAAGTCTGTCAAAGACCAGGGCGAGGGAACTGGCGCGCAGGATGAAATTGACGACAAAAATGCCGAGATTGGCGATCAGGAGCCACTTCAGGCCGACCGGGAATCGATTCGAGGGGACGTACCGATTCACGTAGGAACGCGAACTAAAAGGCATCGGCTTGCGGGAATCCTGAATATGAGGATATCAAACAGTTTCCGAGTTAAGGAACGAAAGGATGCTGGATTACTGAAAACAGAAACCCGGCGCTTATCGGATCGCGGCCTGAAGTCACCGGCCCATTTCGCGATCAGTCGAAGTGCGGCGCTTGAGAACTCCGGCAGCCAAATGGACCATCACCGAAATCCCGAGCCACATTAACCAGTTGGATAGCGGACCGGAAGCGTACGGGAAAGTATCCGTCCAGCCAAGGTTCGCCGCCAAACACCAGAAAGCAAAGGCATACGCGGAAAAAACCGCCGGTCCCATAAGCACGGATACCAGCGTGCCAAACTTTTGGGCGGTATCAACAGCCCACATTCCAGTGCGGCCGAGTCCTGCTCCAACCGCCTGGAAAACTCCGATTGCCCACGGACGCGCTGCTTCTGGTTGAATCGCAACGACCGTGGTACGCGCTTCAGTCATGCTTCTTTGTTCCTTACTCGCCTTTTGGATGCACGTTAAGTGCCGAAAGTTCCGGAGGCTGCTCAGGCAGAAAACCCCTAGGCTCTACCACCCAGGGCTAATTGGGAAAATAAATTACCGAAATCGAGATTTAATGACGGCGAGCCTTACAATTCATTCGAGTTACGAACGAATAGACCGCTCGTCGTCAAAGGAATAGTCTCCGTTTTCCGGAGCATATCTCTCCAGCAGGCGCGCAAGGAATAAGAGGACGCCGGCAGTACAGATCCAAACCTGCCAGTGGGAAAAAAGGCCATGGGTCAGGAAAAAATCGCCAGTCCAGTGAAGGTCGGAGGCAACGCTCCAGAAAGCTAGCGTGAACGCCACGAGCGCCGAGGGCGTCAGCAGTGCGGCCGCGGCAGGGCAAATTTCTCAAGCCGCACAGACGGGCCGATTGCGGGACTCGTTCGCCGGAGCGGGAATCGAGACATTATTCCAGCGGATACGGACAACCATAATGGAGCACCCATCAGCAAGACTCTTTTCCATAGACTATCAACTTGCCTTGGGACATCGGGGACTAAGCCGGTTCGGCATGCTGTAGATTGGCTGAGAGGAGATCACGTGCAGAAGATAAAAACCGCCATTGTCGGCACAGGTTTCATGGGCAAGGTGCATGCCGAACAGGTACGGCGTTTAGGGAACGTTGAGATTGCCGCGGTAGTGGGCAGCCGTCCGGAGACGGCGAAGAAGTTCGCGGAAGCGCAAGGAATTGCGATCGCGACGGACAAACTGGAAGAGGTTCTGGCGAATAAGGAGATTGTGGCGGTCCATATCTGTACTCCGAACGTGGATCATTTTCCGCAATCGATGGCTGCACTGAATGCGGGCAAGGCGGTTCTTTGCGAAAAGCCGATGACGACCACCGCCGAGGAAGCGCGGCAACTGGTGGCCTTGGCGAAACAGAAGAACGCCATTAACTGTGTGCAGCATAACTTGCGGTACTACCCGGTGTTGCAGCAGGTTCGCGAGATGATTAGGGCTGGCGACCTCGGCGACATTCTGATCGTTCAGGGGACGTATTCCCAAGACTGGCTGTTGTACGACACGGATTGGAATTGGCGCATCGATACGAAAGAGAACGGGCAACTGCGCGTGATGGGGGATATCGGTTCGCACTGGATGGATATGATCCAGCACTTGACGGGTCTCGAGATCACGGGCGTGTGCGCGGATCTGGCAACCTTTCATAAGACACGCAAGCGCCCCAAGGGATCCGTTGAGACGTTTAGCGGCAAGAAGGCGAGCGCCGCGGACACGGACGAGTTCACGGTCGATTCGGACGATTTCGCCGCAGTCTTAGTACACCTGGGCGACAGGGCGCGCGGAGCGTTCACGGTCAGCCAGATGTCGGCGGGACGCAAGAACCGCTTCTTCTTTGAGATATTCGGGACCAAGTCGGGCATTGCATGGAATCAGGAAGAGCCGGATTCGCTCTGGATCGGCCATCGCAACGAGCCAAACCAAATCCTGATTAAAGACGCCTCGCTGTTTTATCCCGCGGCGGCGAAGTTCGCGGACCTTCCAGGCGGCCACAGCGAAGGCTACGACGATTCACATAAGCAGGTCTTCAAGAATTTCTACGCGCGGATTGCCGATCCTTCGATTCCGGTAAATTATCCGACGTTTGAGGACGGGCTTCGCGGCATGATTCTTCTTGAGAAGGTGGCTGAGAGTTCGGCGAAACAGGCCTGGGTCGAAGTTTAGCCTCAGAGCCAGAGTAGTTTCTATGTACCGAGCGTGTGTCCCCCTGCTGATGAGTTTGCTGCTCGCCAGTTCAGGATTCGCGCTCGGGCATTCGAAGCGGCTGAAGGCGATCGATAAGTATTGCGCTGAAGTGAAGCAGGTCGTCTCGCCGTCAAGCCCGTTCGTTTTCGCAGGGCCCGATCCGTGGGTGCAACTGGACGAAGAGCCCCCAGAGATGCCAAGCGAGGTTTTGGCTCTGGTGTATACAGCAGGACCGGACATCCGCTGGGTGTTTCTGCACCTGGTAGATGCCGATGAGGGGTGGGCGGAAGATGTGAATTATTTCTTCCGGCAGGATGGCACGATTGTGAAGCGGGTTCGGCAGGTGCAATCTCCCGGCTCGAATGTAAGTCTCGAAGTCGTTACTTACTATGAGGACGGGCGCGTTTTGAAGGAGAATACGCATCATCATCCACTCAATCGTGATTCACTCAGCGTGGACACGAGGATGTTTCGAAGTTTACCGATCCGGATGCGCCGATATTTTGGACCGTTGATGATTTGCCGTTTCCGGAGATTCCGGATTTGTGGCGGCGATTGGCTTGAGTTCGCCATAGGCGCAACGAGAGTTCATTGCAGAATACTTCGCGGACTCTGGCCCGACGCAAACCAGGCGGGGACAAATGCGGCTATGGCCGAGATTGTCAACAGAAACGAAAAGGCTGAAACTAACACGATTGCGTCGCCTGGTTTCACTGCATACAGTAGCCCGGAAACAGAGTCGCCAAGAAGCAGCGAGCCCAAAATTCCGGCAAGCTCTCCGATCAACACGAAGCGAAGGGTACGCGCGACGAATCTGCGGACCAAGGCTGCACGGCCGGAGCCGAGTGCGAGTCGAATCGCTATCTCGCGTGTGCGTAGCGAAACTGTCTCCGCGACTACGCTGTAAACTCCAGCTGCCGCGAGAAGCAAAGCAGTCAAGCCGAAGCTCAGCAGAAGAACCATATTGAAGCGCTGCCGGGCGGTGTCCCGGTCCAACAGTTGCGAAATCGTGGCGACGTTTGCGACGGCCTGAGCCGGATCCAACATCGCTACCTGCCGTCGTACAAGGCTGGTGAGTTCGCTTGCTGTTGTAGGGCCTCGAATGACCAGGTAATTAACTGGAATCGTGGTCTGCAAATAGCACACGTAGATATCCTCATCCTGAGTGGTGATTCCCCGATAGCGAGTGTTGCTCGTCACGCCGACAACCGTCCACCAATCCCCTTCCGCATGTCTTCCGAGCCGGATGCGCGTACCAATCGGCTCATGCCCAGTGCGGCGCATCCGTTCCGCAAGTCCGTTGCTGATGATGACAACCTTCTGCGTGTCTTCTTTGTCTTGGCTGTTGAAGTCCCGGCCTTCGAGTAAGGGCGTTCCGACGGTTCGGAAATATCCAGGCGTGATCACCTCGAAATTCGATGTGGGGAGATCTTTGGGGGGCCGTGATGTATCGAATTCCGGCTGATAGTTCATGTCCCATCCGATGGTTCCTTCGAGAGGGCGGACGAGCACGGCTCCTGCGCTGGTGACTCCGGGTGACTCTCTCAACCGTTGAAGAAGCCGGGTGTAGAAAAGATGCCGCTGCGCAGGGCCGCTGTCCGGTCCTCTGAGAGCCAGGTTCATCGTCACGGCATCCCGATTGGCAAAGCCGATGTCAGTCGTCAGCATGGAATGAACGCTAATGACGATCAGCAGAGATGCCGTGAGCAAGATGAAACTGGTAGCCGTCTGGCAGATCGTGAATATCTGCTGCATTCGTGTCCCCTGACGGCTTGCGCTGAGCCGGGCGCCTCCCTCTCGAAGAATGGTCTCGAGATTCATCCGGGTAGCGATAAGGGTAGGCGCAATAGAACAGGCGATCGCGGCAAAGATACATAGTCCAGCGGCAAAGCCGAGTACCGGCCAGTTCACCGCTGCGTCTCTTAGTCTCGGGATATCAGAAGGAGCGAGCGTCACGAGCATCTGAATCAACGCCCACGCGACCGCGATTCCAGCGGCACCCGCTAGAAAAGCCGCCGCAAGTCCTTCCGCAAGAAATTGAACGAAGATCTGCGATGCCGTCGCGCCGAGTGCGGAACGCGTTGCAATCTCCTGCCGCCGTGCAAGCGTCCGGGAGAGGAAGAGATTACTGGCAGTGACGCAGCCAGTGACCAGAAGCAGCAAAGACGCTCCGAGTGAAATTAGCAGTTGCAGCCGTGCGGAGCCGGTCCAGTATCTCGGAAGGGGCGTAATAACGGCCTGCTGGGTTGGAGAGTAGAACTTGCGATGGTCAACAGCCAGTCGCTTGAACAGAGTGTTTACCTCCGCGCTGACTTGACCGTCCGAGTAGCCGGGCTTCACTCGGGCAATTGCCTGCATGAAATAAGTGGCGCGGTCTTCCAAACCGTCCGTCACGCGAAGCGGCAGCCACAGTCCCGCTCCCCTGGGGAAATCGATATCAGGCGCCATCACTCCAACGACGGTGTAGCCTTCGCCGTTCAATGTAATCTGGCGGCCAACGATTGCCGCGTCTCTGTGAAACTGTGTGCTCCAAACCGTGTTACTGAGGATTACAACGGGAGGAGATCCCCGGTGTTCGTCTGAGTCTTCGAAGTCGCGGCCGAGCATCGGATGGACCCCCAATACTCTAAAGAAATCGTGAGACACGGGGGCGCTTTCCACTTGGACCGGCTGATGAGTTCCGACTCGGATTACTTTGCCGTAACCATAAAGGGTCGTTGGCATGACGGCAACGCTTTGAAATGCGGCGACACCCTGCTGCAGGTCGCGCAACTCGGGATAGGACAGCTCTAGAAAAGGAACTCCGGACTTCGCGTCCGCTTTCCAGATTATGCGCAAAGAATCTTGATCCGGAAACGGTAGGGGACGAAATACAACCGCCTCTGCCAGCGAGAACACTGCAGTGCTCATGCCGATTGCTAAGGCCAACACGGAGATGGCGAAGAGATAAGCTCTGCCGTTGAAAAGAGTCCTTATGCCGAAGGAAAAAGTTCGCGCAAGCGCCTCCAGCAATACAACGATATCGAAAGTCTTGCCCATAATTCCGCTTCGTTCGAGGGTAACAGTAAGATAGCTGGTATGTTGTCCCTATACGACGCCTTACAGTTCCCAGGGAGAGCACGGTGTGACTGAGCTGCGGCTAGCGGATCTTTATCGCATACAGGTGCGCGAGTTGCGTGAATATGCGATGTTCATGATTGATTCGCAGGGGATCCTTACATCCTGGAACGCCGGAGTTGAAAATATCTTCGGCTACTCCGAAGAAGAGTGGATTGGAAAGCACGCATCCATCATTTTTACGCCGGCCGATGCAGCGGCGGAGGTTTGCGAATCGGAGTTGCGGCGCGCCAGGGAGAGTGGCGTCGCAACCGATATTCGTTGGCACGTTCGCAAAGACGGAACGGAATTGTTCGCCAACGGATTCATGAATGCCGTTCGCGACCAGAGCGGCGCTTTGATCGGGTATTCCAAGATGGTTAGCGATGAAACGGCACGCAAGCACTTGCAGGACTCGTTGACTGAATCAAACATCGCACTGGAGCAATTCGCTTATATCGCCAGCCATGACCTGCAGGAGCCGCTCAGGACGATGGGCGCTTTCGCAGAACTCCTGACAAAGAAATACAGGGGCCAGCTTGACGCCGAAGCGAATAAGTTCTTGTCTTTCATCGTGAGTGCCGCGAACCGTATGAGCGCTCTCGTTACGGAATTGCTTGCGTACGCACGGCTTGCCCAAGAGGAAGGAGGGCCATGCTCTGTCGCGATTGACGAAGATCTGGAGACTGCACTCACCGATTTATCTCAGCTGGTTACAGAGAGTGGCGCGGTTATCACTCACGATCCTATGCCGGCCGTGCAAGCCAACCGCAACCAGATCGTCCGGTTGTTTCAGAACCTGATTGGCAACGCGTTGAAGTACCGCAAGCATGGCGAGACTCCAACAATCCACATCGCCGCTGAGCGGCAAGGTGCGGAGTGGGTTATTTCGGTACGAGATAACGGAATAGGCTTCGATCCCAAAGAGGCATCGGCCATCTTTGCGCCTTTCAAGCGCCTGCATTCCTCCAACGAGTATCCGGGGACTGGCGTTGGACTGGCAATTTGCCGGCGTATAGTCAACGCGCATGGTGGGCGCATTTGGGCGGAATCGGAGCCGGGTGTAGGGTCCACTTTCTTCTTCACCTTACCGGCTCATTCGCCTCACTAATCTGATTGGCAGCGGCATGAACAGCCTACTTTCAATGGTGTGCATTCTGGCTGTGCTCACGCCGATTTTCGAGATCAGTCCGCCGCGCGGTTTGGATTTCGTTCAACGCAACTCGCCCACGCGAGAGAAATATCTAATCGAGACAATGGGCGGCGGTGTCGCGCTACTCGACTACAACAACGACGGTCTCTTAGATATCTTCCTGGTCAACAGCGGTCACCTCGCGGATCCGATGAAATGGCCAGAAACTTTCGACCGTTCGAATCCGAAGTACTGGAACCGGCTCTACCGGCAAAACAAGGATGGCAGTTTCACCGATGTTACTGAGTCGGCGGGTCTCGCGCAAGCGGGCAATGGTAATTACGGTATGGGAGTTGCCACCGGCGACTATGACAACGACGGCTACACCGACCTGTACGTCACAAATTACGGAAAGAACATTCTCTATCACAACAATGGAAATGGCACGTTCACGGACGTGACCGAAAAAGCTGGCGTCGCGGCGGGGGGCTGGTCTGCTTCCGCAGGGTTCGTCGATTACGACAATGACGGCCGGTTAGATTTATTCGTCACGCGTTACATGAAGTGGGATACGCAGCACAGCAAGGTTTGCGCGCGGCAAACGTACTGCCCTCCGGGAGAGTTCCCGGCAACGACGAATATTCTTTATCACAACCAGGGCGATGGCACGTTTGAAGATGTAAGCGAACAGTCCGGGATCGCATCGAGAAAAGGCAGGAGCCTGGGCGTGGCCTTTAACGACTACGATCAAGACGGTTATCCGGATGTTTTTGTGGCAAACGACGGCATGGAGCAGTTCCTGTTTCACAATAATAGAAACGGCACCTTCACGGAGCGAGCGCTTGATGCGGGCGTTGCGTTGTCAGACGATGGCAAGCCGTTCGCGGGCATGGGAGTGGACTTCCGAGACTATGACAACGATGGAAAGCCGGATATCGTCGTCACCGATTTGGCGAAACAGGTGTATGCGGTCTATCACAACGATGGCGATGGCACGTTCAGTTATCGTAGTCTGCAGACGGGATTGGGATCGCTTTCCGCCGGCAGTTCCGGGTGGGGCATGCTGCTTTCCGATTTGAACAACGATGGATGGAAGGATCTTTTTGTGGCCCAGAGTCACGTTATGGACAACGTGGAACAGATCGACCCCTCGATGCGCTACCTGGAACCGCCTATGCTGGCGCTGAATCACCAAGGCCGGTTCGAGCGTGCCGATTCCGGAGTAAGTGCGGCGGTTGCGGGGCGCGGTGCAGCTTTTGGAGACCTGAATAACGATGGCTGGATAGACGTCGTGATGACCGTTCTGGGCGGCCGTCCTTTGGTATTGCGCAATCGTGGCGGCGCGGAGCATTGGCTCACAATTTGCCTCCGCGGCACCCGAAGCAATCGCGATGGGTTCGGCGCACGCATTCTGGTCAATGGTCAAACGCAGTATGCAACCTCGGCGGGAAGTTACTTGTCGGCGAGCGATAAGCGCGTTCACTTTGGACTCGGCAGCGCGAAAGAAGCAAACATCGAAATCCTTTGGCCTTCCGGCGTCCACCAGATTCTGAATGCCGTGCGGGCGGATCAGTTCCTTCAGGTGACCGAACCGGAGCGGCGTTGATCGGCAGCCTCATCTTATTCGCGGGCCTTGCGTGGCAAACAGTCTCCCCGGATGCAGCCAGCCACGTTCGAGCCGGTCTCGAAGCACAGAAACAGGGGCATTTATCCGAGGCGATTGTCGAATTTAAGAAAGTGACCGAGCTTGCGCCTAACCTGGAGGCGGCCTTCGTAAATTTGGGCGCGGCTTACATGCAAGACCGTCAGTACGCTGCGGCGATCGCGCCATTGAAGCGTTCGCTCGAACTCAATCCTAATCTTCCGGGAGCGCAACAGATGCTGGGCTACGCACTTCTGGCGGAAGGCTACGCGGCGGAGTCTATTCCGTATCTGGAGAAGTCTCACGCTCAAGATGCGCTTGGGATCGCGCAGCTAAAGACGGGCAAACTGCCAGAAGCAATCGCGAACCTGAACGCTGCTCTGGCGCGGCGGCCAAATGATCCAGAGCTGCTCTATTATCTGGGGCGTGCGAGTGGGCTGCTGTCAAAAGAAGCCTTTGACACGCTGGAATCCGGGTTTCCCAATTCAGCGCGGGCGCATGAGGCGATTGCCGAGAATGAGGCGGTCCTTCGCAACGTGCCTGAAGCGGAGAAAGAATACGCCGAGGCTGTACGATTACAACCGGCGGCTCCCGGCATTCATCTCGCGCTCGGACTGCTATACGCGGGGGCTTCGAAATGGGCCGAAGCGGAGGAGCAATTCCGCGCGGAGGCGAAGATCCAGCCGGGTGATGCGGAGGCGGCTTTCCGTTTAGGGAGCGCTCTGTTGCAGGAAGGCAAGATCGATGAAGCATGCATTTGGCTGCAGAAGGCGGACGGACTGAGGCCTCAGATGCCTGAGACTCTCTATGCTTTGGGGAAAGCTGAATCTTTGAGCGGAAATGCCTCGAAGGCCGAACGGGCGTGGACGCAAGTGATTGCGTTGGAAAAATCAAGCCCACTCGCGGCGCAGGCACACTTTGGACTTGCGGGTCTCTATCGCAAGCAAGGAAGAGCTCAGGCGGCGGAACGCGAGATGCAGATATATCAGCAGCTTCAAAAACGAAAATGAGACGGGCTTGGTAAGTCCCGCCTCATTTGTTCGGACAGAGAACGCCGTTAGAAACTAAGCCGCATGGCAAATTGCACCAGGCGCGGAAGGTTCTGCTGACTTGTGATAACGCCGAAGGACGAGGATCCTAACGCTTGCCCCGGGTAAGCGAATTGCACGCGGTTAAAGACGTTGAAGAACTCGGCGCGGAACTGCAAACTGGCCTTGTTCTCAGGAGTCAACGCGAAGGACTTGAAAGCTGAAAAATCCCAGTTCGCAATCCCTGGAGAACGCAGATGGGGATCGTTGCGGCTCTCATTGCCGAACGTAAATGCAGCGGGCTGCGTGAAGCAAGCAGTGTTGAAGTAATCGTCTAATTTGGATGTAATCGATCCGGATACGGATGTACTACAGCCAGTTACTACGTTCGGTCTTTGGCCGCCGCCGAATGAGTTCGAGTTATTGGAATTCGTGGTCAAGTGGAGCGGAAAGCCGCTCTGCAGCGTCGTCACGCCTTCGACGCCCCATCCGCCGATAGCGGCGTTGACAAGTGCGTTCGAGTGGCCGAGATATTTCCGCCCTCTGCCAACTGGAACGTCCAATACATAGCTAACAACCATGCGATCGGGCGTATCAAAGGAAGCGAGAGACTTCTCACCTCGTAGATTATTCCAATCCTGCACGCCGCCGGTACCGCCGCCTTCGAGCCAACTAGTGACTGTGTCCGTATCGCTGATCAGCTTCGAATGTGTGTAGGCGAGCAGAATCGAGTTACCACCCGAGAATCTTTTTTCGGCTTTCACTTGAAGTGACTCGTAAGTGGAATTACCGATCCCCTGGCCCGAATAGTTAACGCCGTTGTACTCCGGATACGGGCGGAGCAGTTGCCCCTGCTGAACCGTCGGTTGCGCCAGAGGCGATCCCGAGGCAGTGACCGTCGGGTAAAAGGGATTCGTGACATTCGTCAGCAATTGGTTTCCCAGCGACAGGTAACTGTCTGGCAGCTGATCGATCTGTGGCGACTCAATCGGAAGGTGGGTTCCCTTCGATCCGCCGTACGCAACATCGATCAGAAATCCGTTACCTAGCTGTTGTTGAAGGTCGGCGTTCCACTGTTGCGCATAACCATAAGGATTGTTCAACTGAGGATCGTTGAATCCGGTTCCTAACAAAACCTGGGCGTAGTTCGGATTGCGGCCCGGCGGCGGGATTATTC
Organism: uncultured Acidobacteriaceae bacterium; assembly: GCA_963845995.1. Taxonomy (GTDB): domain Bacteria; phylum Acidobacteriota; class Terriglobia; order Bryobacterales; family Bryobacteraceae; genus Bog-105. The sequence continues at coordinate 30,425 of CAWJUO010000037.1, forward strand.
CGCCAGGGAAAGGATTTGAAATGGTGTAACCTCCGTTGCCGGAAGTCGGCGACGAACTCGAGCAATTCGCCGGATAGCAGGCGGGCACTCCGGTGAAGACCGATTCCAACACGGGGGTCGAATAGCTGTTGATGGGATTATTGTTGGGGCTGTAGTCCCAAGCCACGTCGTTCGGAAGCCAGAACACTCCATAACCGGCGTGGAAAACGGTATTATGCTTGACCTGGTAAGCCATACCGACCCTTGGCGCAAATTGGTGCCAGTCGGGAATGATATTGCTTCTGTAACTATCTTGGTCGGAAGCTACAAGATCGATGTTGCCCGGAACATTGATTCCTGCCGCGGCAAGGACCTGATTCGGCTGTCCCGGATTGAAGAAAGAGAGGCGATTATAGCGCTCCGTCCAGGGTCCGGCATGTTCCCACCGAAGACCGATATTGACGGTTAGCTTGGGCGTAACGTGCCAGTCGTCGTTCACGAAAACGGCGGGATAGAGTTGTTCTCCAGCAATGAGCGCCGGACTGTTGGCGCTTCCGCCAGAGGGGTAGCCGAGGAGGAAAGTCGCCAGTCCCAATCCACTGCCGGCGGTGTTATTAGCATTAGCCGCGGTCAGATCCGGGTTGAAATTGAAGATACCCGTTGGGGTGTTCGTTTGTACGTAGTTGTGGGTCATACGTAGAAACTCCGCGCCTAATTTAAACGTGTGGTTACCGGTGATTTTGGTCAGCGTTCCGGCCGCCCGGTCATTGTCGTTGCGGTCGATGATGACGCTTCCCGCGCCCTGGCTGCCAAATGTATTGTTGGTGTCGAAGCCATTGATTACCGGGACAGGAAGATCTCTGAACACTGCTTGTGAATTTAGCGATGCTGGCCAGCCTAAGGTAGTCAGGTCATATCCAAGACTTTCGGGTATACGGTTATAACTGAATCGCTGATAACTCAAACGGATTTCCATGATCGTCGTCGGATTAAAGGCGTAAGTATCGCCCAGCACGAAATTGTTGGTGTTGAACGTCTCAGTACAACGGTCCTGGCAAACTCCGTTATGGAACGGATCGGTCGGAAGGTTCAGATTGCCCCAATAGGAGTAGCGCGCGGTCAAGTGCTGCTTGTCTGAAATGTTCTGATCGATGTGGACTACCGTCTCGTTGTTATTGCCGCCTTGACTGGCGTTGCTGATCCAGTTGCCAACGCCTTGCGCGTTTCCCGGCGCATTCGGGAGGGGGTAAAGATTCAAGAGCTTCAAAGATGTGGGATTGATGCGATTGGCAGGAATGACGTTTCCCGCGAACTGGCTGCGGGCGCCAGCCGCAACTCCTGGCGCACAGGCGGCAGTGCCCGGAGCGCCGGTTCCGCAAGTTGTTAGAGGGTCGTAGATATTGACGTTTTGAGACGCCGCTAACGCGGAAAGATTACCTGAGCGCTCCTGGGCAGTCGGCACCGTTTCCGTGTAAGATGCGCCCTGACGGAGCCGGAATCCTTCATAATCAACAAAGAAGAATGTCTTGTCTCTTCCGTGATAAATCTTCGGAATGATGACTGGTCCACCAACATTGAAGCCAAACTGATTTTGCGTGAAGGCTCCTCGTGGAGTGCCGTTTTTGTTGCTGAAGAAGTCGTTGGCGTCAAGATCCTTATTCCGCAGATACTCCCAAAGTGTGCCGTGTAGGTCATTCGTTCCAGACTTGGTCGTGAAATTAACCACACCGCCCGCGAAACGCCCGTATTCAGGAGGAAGATTGTTTGTGGCTACTTTAAATTCCTGGAGTGAATCCTGTGTCGGGATCAGCGCCGTGATATTGATGTAGCTTCCGTTAACCGGGGAACCGTCCAACCACACCATGCTCTGGTTCGCCATTCCGCCGCCGATCTGATAGTTACCCCAGCCAAACGGATTCTGCCCGTTCGGATTCGACATGGATTGGCCTTGCGGTACGACCGATGGCACCAGCGCCACTAAGTTGAGGGGATTTCGTCCGTTCAACGGCAACTCGGTTGTCTTTCTTTCATCGATCACTTGCCCTAGTGAAGAGGATTCGGGCTGAAGCAGCGGGGTTTGCGCTGTAACTTCAATTACCTGACTTACATCGCCAACCTGAAGCGCAACGTCGATCTTCGACGTCGTTTGAGTCTGAACCGTGACCGGCGTTCGAACAACTCGCTTGAAACCGGCTTTCTGCACTTCGACACTGTATTGACCGGGTTCGATGTTGACGAACTGATAAAGGCCATCGTCACTGGTGGTGGCGGAACGTTTCTCGTTCGTTCCCAGATTCGTGAGAGTAACCTCAGTACCGCCCATTCCGGCTCCGGACGGATCGGTCACGTTCCCGACTATGGATCCAAAAGTGGTTTGAGCGTTTGCTGGGAAACTAAGAAGAAATACCAGAGCTGCGACGCCGCAGCAAGTGAATAGCAAGCGGTTTAACATCACTAACTACCCCTGATTATGAATTAACCTACTAACCTTGTTAGTAATGGTACATCCGTCGTCCGAATACATCAATAAAAATCGATAGTAGAAGAAGTTATCTATCCCAGCGCCTGATCAATATCCCAAATAATATCGTCCAGATCTTCCAATCCGATTGAGACGCGTACCAACTCGGGACTTACGCCCGCAGCTTGCTGTTCCGCCTCTCCCAATTGCTGGTGAGTAGTGGATGCCGGGTGGATAACAAGGCTGCGCGAATCGCCAACGTTCGCCAGATTCGAGAAAATCTTGAGACTGTCGATGAACTTCTTGCCTGCTTCGTAGCCGCCCTTAACGCCGAACGAAAACACCGCGCCAGCGCCTTTCGGAGTGTACTTCTGCGCGAGCGAATGATAGGGGCTAGACGGTAGCGAAGCATACTTTACCCACTCGACTTTGGCGTGCTTCTCCAGGTGCTGCGCGACAGCAACGGCATTTTGGATATGCCGGTCCATACGCATTCCTAGCGTTTCGATTCCCTGCAGGAACAGAAATGAATTGAAGGGACTCACGCAGGGGCCAATGTCGCGGAGGCCTTCTACACGGCACTTAATAATGAAACTGATAGCGCCAAACGTATCCCAAAACTTCATGCCATGGTAGGCGCGCGACGGCTCTGTAATGTTCGGGAAGTTGCCGTTATTCCAAGGAAATTTGCCGCTGTCCACGATGATGCCGCCGATAGACGTTCCGTGACCACCCATGAACTTTGTGAGCGAATGCAGGACAATGTCCGCGCCATGATCTATCGGTTTGCAAACGTAAGGAGTCGCGAACGTGTTATCGACAATCAGCGGAATTCCCCGTTCATGCGCGATTTTTGCGACCGCTTCGATATCGAGCACATTGCTGCGCGGGTTACTGATCGTCTCCCCATATAGCAGCTTTGTCTTCGGCGTGATTGCTTTGCGAAAATTTTCGGGATTGTCGGGCTCGACAAAAACGAAATCATAACCCAAGCGGCGCATCGTCACATCGAATTGCGTATAAGTTCCGCCGTAGAGCGTGCTTGAAGTAACAATCTGATCGCCGGGAGCCGCGAGCGTGGTGATCGCCAGAAATTGCGCCGCCTGGCCGCTTGACAGCGCGAGCGCCGCAACGCCGTTTTCCAGCGAGGCCACTCGTTTTTCGAGCACGTCGGTGGTCGGATTCATGATCCGCGTATAGATGTTCCCGAACTCCTGGAGCGCAAACAACCGCGCGCCGTGGTCCGCGTTGTCGAAGGTGAAAGACGTGGTTTGGTAGATAGGCACCGCGCGGGAGTGCGTTGTGGGATCTGGATCGTACCCGGTGTGCAGGGCGCGCGTGTTGAAGCCGAGAGGGCGATCGATCTTTCCGGTGTGCATCGACCTTAGTATATAGAGATCAAGCGGCGGTGCGCTGCCGGAACATGCTGAGAATCGCGAGGCCGACTCCCACTACGAGACACGTCCAGGCGAACCAGTCGCCATGCCTCGCGTAAAACGTGGCGCCGCTTACACCGGCATAGGAAGCTAATGCCGCGGCTTCCCTGTACGGCGGCAGTTTTGTGGCAATACGCCCCGCCGGATCGATCACCGCCGTAATTCCATCGTTAGTCGAACGGATGAGAAAGCGGCGATTCTCGACAGCGCGCATACGGGCAAGCAGAAGATGCTGTTCACGCGCTTCGGTGTGTCCGAAATAGCCATCGTTCGATAGATTGACGAGAACATCCGCGCCGTTTTTTGAGAACTGCCTGACAAGGTCCGGAAAAGCCGACTCGTAACAGATGAACACGCCAAGGCGATGTCCGGCGGCGTTGAAAACCTTGATGTCGTGGCCGGGAACAAAATCGCTAGTCTCTTTCGTGATGCGATTCACCCATGAGAAAAGCGGCGGTATGAATTCGCCGAACGGGTACCAGGTCGATTTGGTCGTATCGCCCTACTTCGCTGCCATCGGCTCCTAGTAAAACGGCCGAATTTAGCGGCTGATTCTCCTTCGTAAACGCCACGGTCTCGAATAGAAAAGCCCCGTGTTGTTTAGCAATCGTCTCCGCCATGGCGCGCAAATCGGGATCGCTGTAGTAATAAAGCGGCGCGGGTAGTTCGGGCCAGATCACGAGTGGAGCCGGCAGCACCGTCGAAAGCCGGGTTAAGTCTTCTTCCGTCTTGAACTGGAGCAAACTGCTCCACTGAATTTCGGGATCGATGTTCGGCTGAACGATCAGCGCGCGGTCCGTCGCAGGCATCCGCTGCGGAATTCGCAGGCAGCAGAAAAATGAGCAGGACGACAGGCACACAGGCCAGCCATCGGCGCGGGTAACGAAGCAGAACGCAGGCAACCGCGGCGGCGAACATCGCAAAAATAAACGACAAGCCGTAGACTCCGACAAACGGGGCGACGCGCAGCGGAATGCTCATCTGAATTCCGGCATTCCCCAGGTCAAGCCATGCGAAGCCAAACGTGCCATGTGTTCGTTCAATGCCCGTCCAGAGCGCCGCAACGGCGGGAACGGCATACACGGTCCGCATCAGTGGACCGGCCAGGCAACTGAATACGGCAAGGTGGAGGGCTTTCAAAACGCTGAAGAGAAAAAAGGCGCCCCAGCCTCCCCATCGGCCCATGCCTCCGTGTACTTCCAGCACGAACTGAATCCACGTACAGAGAAAGAACCAGTAGAAGATACCGGCGGCCCAGCCGTAAGCAAACCGCTGCCATCCATTCGGAGTTTTCGCCATGACGAAAAGCAATGGGGCGAGAGCGAACGGAGCGAGGAAGCGCAGATCGAATTTCGGGAAAATAAGCAGCAGCAGGATCGAACTAAGCAGACATAGCAGCGTGTGGAAGAAGATGCGGCGCTGATACGGGCCGAACGTCTCAGCGAGCCTGGTCATTGCCTGTAGCTGATTCGCTCACAACATCCGCCATATAAGAACTACGCACGAAGGGACCGCTGAAAACCATCTGAAATCCGAGCCTGAGACCGTGATCGCGATACGCCTCGAATTTCTCCGGCGTAACAAACTCCGCAACGGGAAGATTGCGGCGGGTCGGTTGAAGATATTGCCCGATGGTCGCGATATCGGTGTCGGAGGCCCGCAGGTCGCCTAGAAGTTGATGTACTTCTTCGGCGGTTTCACCAAGGCCAGCCATCAAACCAGACTTCGTCAGGGCTTGCGGACGGTAAGCTTTGGCGAATCGCAGCACTCCGAGGGACTGCCGGTAATTCGCTTGGGGGCGGACGCGCCGGTAGAGCCGCTCGACTGTTTCCATATTGTGATTGAAGACATGCGGTGCGGCATCAAGTACGCGGGCCACGGCCGCGAAGTCTCCACAGAAGTCAGGCGTTAACACTTCCACTCTGGCGTCCGGGAGAGCATGGCGGACCCGCCGAACAGTCTCGGCAAAGTGGTGGGAGCCGCCGTCCGAAAGGTCGTCTCGATTGACGGACGTGATGACTACGTAGCGCAGCTTCATCTCGGCGGCCATCTCGGCAACGTGCTGGGGTTCAAGTGGATCGAGTGAAAATTCCTTCTTCGCGGGCGACCCTTTGGGGACCGAACAGAAGCCGCATCCGCGCGTGCAGAGATTCCCAAGGATCATGAACGTAGCCGCTCCTCGATGGAAGCATTCATGAATATTGGGACAGCGGGCGGATTCGCAGACCGTGTGCAGACGCCGCCGACGGAGACCGGTTTTCAGGACATGCACGGATTCGAAGTGGGTACGCGGCTTACGGAGCCATTCAGGCAGGCGGGGGGCCGGAAGAACAGCTTCGATGGGATCAATTTGGACGAGATGGTCCTGCGTCACGAACTCTCATTCTGGCATGTGAGGACCGGAGCGGGGCGGGCTGGCACTTTTGCCCATATAGATATGGCATAATTAGATGTATGAAGAAGACCTTAAATATCGACGACGATCTCTTCGAACAAGCTAAAGTGGCATGCCGGGCACATACTGACACCGAGACTGTCCGTCTGGGTTTGGAGGCGCTGGTCCGCCGAGCCGCTTATGAGCGCCTTCGCGATCTTCGTGGCACGGAGCCTCACGCGCAAGATGTTCCCCGACGCCGCGAACAAGCAAGCGCCAAACCCAAGAACGCCTGATGGTATTGGTGGATACTTCGGTTTGGATTCGATTTCTTGCTAAGCGCGAGCCCTACTCGCACGGAACTGGATAAGCTGCTGGCCCTTGACGAAGTATCCGGGCACGACTTGGTTTATGGAGAACTATGTATCGGCGACGGCGGGGGACGAAGAGAGCTTCTGGCCGCATATGCGCGGATCCATCAGGCCAGCACCGTCCCTCACGGAGAGGTGGTGGAGTTCGTTCGCGCCCGGAACCTGTATGGCCGTGGCGTCGGTTGGATTGACGTTCACCTGCTGGCCTCGGCCATCGTAGGGCGATTGCGTTTGTGGACAGCGGATTCCCGTTTGTCAGCTGTAGCAACGGAACTCGGTGTCGCGTATAAGACGTCCGGTTCCGGCGGGACTATTGGATGAAGCAGACCTTACCGGCTTCGGGCGCCAGCGGCAGTTTTGGCCGTATCGATTGGAGTGGGCGTCGGCGCGGTCGTGTCGCCTTCAGCGGCCTTGGTCAGACCAAGCGTCTTACGAAGTTCCACATCGACTCTGCCGCGAATATCGGCGTTGTCCTTCAGGAACTGGCGCGCGGTTTCGCGGCCCTGCCCGATGCGTTCGCCCTTGTAGCTGTACCAGGAACCGCTCTTCTCGACGGCATTATGTGTGACACCCAGGTCTAACAGGTCGCCTTCGCGCGAGATGCCTTCGCCGTAAATAATGTCGAACTCGGCTTCGCGGAACGGCGGTGCAACCTTGTTCTTGACGACCTTAACCTTGGTCCGATTGCCCGTCACCGTGTCGCCGTCCTTGATCGCCGCAATACGGCGGATATCGATGCGAATGGACGAATAGAACTTCAGTGCGCGGCCTCCCGTCGTTGTTTCGGGATTGCCGAACATCACGCCGATCTTCTCGCGTATCTGGTTAATAAAAATCAGGCACGTATTCGACTTCGAGACAATTCCGGTGAGCTTCCGCATGGCTTGCGACATGAGCCGCGCTTGCACGCCCATGTGCGAATCGCCCATTTCGCCGTCGAGTTCGGCCTTCGGAACCAGCGCCGCCACGGAATCGACTACCAATACGTCGATAGACCCGGAAGTAATCAGGGCACTCGTAATCTCAAGCGCCTGTTCGGCAAAATCCGGCTGCGAAACAAGCAGATTATCGACATCTACGCCAAGTTTCTTGGCATAGACCGGGTCAAGCGCGTGCTCGACGTCGATGAATGCGGCCATCCCGCCCATTTTTTGCGCTTCAGCCACAACCTGCAGAGCGAGGGTGGTTTTTCCCGAAGATTCAGGCCCGAAAATCTCACAAATACGGCCGCGCGGAAGACCGCCGACGCCGAGCGCATAATCGACCGAAATGGACCCGGTCGAAATCGCCGAAACCGGAACAATCGCTTCCTTCGCACCAAGGCGCAGGATTGAACCTTTGCCGAACTGCTTCTCGATCTGGCCTAGCGTGGTTGTTAATGTACGGGCGCGCTCTTTTTCGTCCATGGGAATCCCTTCCAGGTGACTTACTTCTCAGGTGATCGGCGGGCAAAAGCGATTATCTCAACCGCAAGCACGCTCTCGAGGGCTAAAGCTAGTATAGCTCCAAACAGAAGCGCACTTTCTTGTTTTATTCGCCTTTTTCATCCAACCGGACCGTTAAGACCTTTTCCAGCATAGTATCCCTTGCGGGCGCGTACGATCAGGTCTTTGCGGTTCTTGATCTTGATCTGCACTGGATGATAAAGGCCGTCGGCTTTCAACGGCTCCGGACGATAGAACAGGTTGTACTGATGCCGCAGTTCGTTGGCGATGTTTTCAAACGATTGATTCAGATCCTTCGCCTGAAAGGGAGTAAACGTCGCGCCGCCGGTTTGTTCCGCGTAATACCTCAAAACCTTATCGCCTTCGGTCTCGATGTGGCTGTTGTTGGTTGAAATCGTATAGATCACCGTATCCGCCCGCTGCGCCATTTCAAGCGCCTGATCCCGGCTATAACGGCTCTCATTGTCGTCTCCATCGCTAAGAATCACCATCGCGCGGCGGAACTTATACATGGGCTGATCGAGCATCAACTTGTCCCGGCAAGCGAAATAGATCGCATCGTAAAGCGAGGTGCCGCCGCCCGGCCGCAGATTGCGGATCGCACTCTCCAGTTTGTTCGTGTCGCTGGTAAGGTCGGCAGCCAGTTCGGCGGCGGTGTCGAAGCTGACGATGGTCATCTTGTCTTCCGGGCGCATCACGCTATTGATGAAGTTCGTCGCCGCTTCTTGCTGGAAACGAAACCGGTCGCGGATACTGTTGCTGGTGTCGATGAGGATGGCGAGGCGAAGCGGCAGATCGGTTTCGGAGGTGAACTCCATAATCTGCTGCGGCTTCTTGTTTTCGAACACTTCGAAGTCGCTCTGGCCAAGGTCCGTGACAAATCGTCCCTTCTTATCGGTCACGGTGAACAACATATTGACCCGCGTTACTTCGGCGCGGATAGGAGAGCCTTCCGAGCCTGCCTGCGGCGGAGCAACTTGCGAAGGCGGGGCTTTTTGACCTGCCGGGGGCTGGGGAGCGCGTAACGGCGCGGCGGCTAATGTGGCTAGAGCCGCTAGGAAAACTGCTACAGACTTCATCGAGATGACTTTATTCTATCCGCGCCGGATCTAAGCATTTCTAACAGGGCGGAAAATTCCGGCGGCAGCGGGCTTTCGATGGTAATGCGTTCGCCGCTGGAGGGTGATTCAAAACCTAACCGATGCGCGTGAAGATAGAAACGCTCGAAGTCCGGAAATCCTGGCAAGCGCCTTGGCGCCCCGTACAACCGGTCTCCTACGATTGGATGCCCGATGCTCGACAGATGTACGCGAATCTGGTGAGTCCGCCCAGTCCCGATCTTCACTTCCAGGAAATTGAACCTTCCTATTCTTTCAAGGACTCGATACTGCGTAAGCGCGCTTCGCCCGGTGCCCAGTCTGGTTGTCATCCGGGTCCTTCGCACCGGATCGCGGGCGATGGGCCTTAGCACCCGGCCTTCCTTCTCAGGCATCGCGCCGTATACGAGAGCAAGATAGGTCTTCTCGACGGTTCGATCGTGAAACTGCGCCGCGAGCGACTGATGCGCCTTGTCCGTTCGCGCCACCACCAGGACACCGCTTGTTTCCTTATCAATCCGGTGAACAATGCCGGGACGCACGTCGTCGCCGTTTATTGAAGAAAGCGTTCCGAAGTGATGCAAAAGAGCGTTTACCAGCGTGCCCGTGTCGTGTCCCGCCCCGGCATGAACTACCATTCCGGCGGCTTTGTCGATCACCACAACATCCGAGTCCTCATAAAGAATCTTGATCGGCAGTTCTTCGGCTTCTGCTTTCAGCGGAGCCAGGCTAGCAGGCTCAACGGAGATGCTTTCGCCGCCGTGCAGAATTTGGGACGCTTTCGCCGGTGCGCCGTTGATAAGAACGCGGTCTTCTTTGATCCACGATTGCAGCCGGGAGCGGCTGAATTCCGGCAGCTTGTCATGCAGCAGCGAATCGAGGCGCTTGCCAGCATCGCCGGGTTCAGTCGTAAGGATCACGCTTTTATGGTAGACGGGATCGAAGCTTTCGCCGTTGTTCCGCTATCCTGTTACGCAAGTGTCCGCGATGCCCATCTTTGACCTCGAACAGACGCCGCTTGAGCCGCCGAAGCCTTGGCTGGCACTGGTCGCAGTCGTTCTTGGTTTGTTATCGGTACGGATGGTGATGTGCCGTACGAACGCATGCAATCTTTGGCCGTTCAACGGGAATACTACGGTCGTCATGCTTGCCCGCAATAGGTTTCCGAATCTTCTGGATCTGCCATGCCGAAAGACACGAATCCGAGTGGAATGTGAGAACGGATGTTGAACTTACGGGAAAGCACATTCGGCACTTCAATCTCATCTGTCTCATCAATTCGGAGGCGAGCGGCTCTGGATATTCCTTCAGCATCGAACGGACAGTGTCCTGGATGGCCATCCTTGCAATTCAGACGAAGGAGCAAACGGAGTGCAGCCGCTTGAGTGGGATCCGCAGATGTTTGCGCTGTTATTGAGCATCGACTTATGGTGTCCGAAGATTCTGACTGTCAATTGATGGCCTTTTATCGCCGACTCGACGAGGACTTGGAGATTGCGGCATTGGAGCATCTGGAGCACGCGCTTGCAAATTCCGCGCGAGCGGGCAAGTCGCTCCGTCATGCTGATTACCTGCAGGCCGCATCGAGGATCGCTGAAATTCGGAAGCAAGCTCCCAGACTCGTACCTGGTGCACGCGAGCTTGTAAGCTGCGGAAAGCAGATTCTATTCACGTGATAGAGGCGGGACTCGCAATGTGCAGACATCTGCTATCGAAGAAGCTGCGAGATACTGGGAAGCCGCAAGGAATCGGGTAGTCCGGCGGCGGCTCGATTCTGGGCTGATTCGATTTGCCAAAGAGGAGTGGGCGTGAATATCAATCGTTTTGCCGGTCTGCACTCAAGCGGAAGGCTAGTGAGATTCCGGCGACAACTCATGCAGTAGACTGAAACGCGGTGACTCAAAAAGCAACTGCACTCCTGGTTTTTCTACTGACGCCTTTCGTCATCAATTGTCAGCAAAGGGCAACCCAGCAGCACACAGGCTGGCGAGTTCATCCTCAATGGGTCAAGGCGCACGAAGACTTTTTGGCGAGTGACATCTTGCAGGGGCGTGGAAGCGCGACTCGCGATGAGGGGATTGCCGCAACCTACGTAGCTTCGGAGTTTGAAAGCTATGGACTGAAACCCGCGCCCGGCATAGACGGCTTTGTGCAGAAGGTGGAGGTCGAAAGTCCTGAACTTGACGGGCACTCAACCTTATCGGCCGACGGACTTGCCACACCGCTCGAAGAGGGCCGGGATTTCTACGTCATCTCCACTTCGGGAGAGACCGCGCATGCGCCTTTGAAGAAGATCGCTAGCGCGGACCCGAAAGGCGCGGAGCGGGATTCCGCAACACTCGTTACCGCATCCGGATCCACTGTGCAGCAAATCTTTTCCCTATCCCGGAGCGGCGCGGCAATTCTCCTCGTAAACGACACGCCCGCGCTAAAGAATTTCTTCGAACAGGCACTGGGCGGAAGAACGCAAGTGAAAGTGCGGCTGAAGGGCGCGCCCGTCGAGCGAACCAGTATCGTCGTGGTAACAGGCGATGCGGAAGCGCAGCTTGCAAAGCTAAATGACGGAACCCAGATCACCCTGACCTTTAAAAACGAGCCAACGGCTCCGCGCTTCACCTATAACGCAGTTGGGTACTTGCCGGGCATCAACCCGAAGGCAGGGACACTGCTGATCACCGCGCATCTCGACCACCTCGGGATCGGCAAGCCCATCAATGGCGATGCTATTTACAACGGCGCGGACGATGATGCCTCTGGCACAACGGCCGTGCTGGAATTGGCTCACGCGCTCGCGGCGAAACCGCGTCTCCAAAGATCGATTCTGTTCGTCTGCTTCGGAAGTGAAGAGCAGGGCGACGTCGGATCGAGCTATTTCCGCGATCACTCGCCCGTGCCGCTGAAGGACATCGCTGCGAACATCGAGTTCGAGATGATCGGCGCGCAAGACCCCAAGATGCCGAAGGGCTCGCTTATGTTCACGGGTTGGGAGCGTACGAATCTGGGACCCGCCTTAAACGGCATGGCGCGCTGCTTGGTCCCGATCCTTATCCTGACCAGCACTTTTTCCAACGCTCGGATAATTATGCGCTGGCGCTGAAGGGGGTCGTTGCGCAAACGGTAGGCGGCTGGGCCATGCCTCCTTACTACCATCAGCCGAATGACGATCTGCAGCATCTTGATATCACGTTTATGACGAACGCCATTCAATCGATGGTGGAACCGATACGATGGCTGGCAAACACCAGTTTCAAACCGGCGTGGAAACCAGGCGGCGAGCCGAAGTAATCAAAGATACTGCTTGATCTTCTCGCGGAATCGCGTGTAGATCCACGAAACCGCCAACAACAAAACTCCGAGCGCGATAAACGAAAGAATACGCGCCATTGTTTCCAGATTACTCAGGTCGTAAACAAACAGCTTCAATATACAGATGAGCAGCAGCAGCAAGCCCTGGAGTCTCAAAATCCGCTCACCCGCAGCGAAGCCGGCAACCAGAAGCGCCACTGCCTCGAATCCCCAAGCCACTGTAAGAAGCCGCCCCGAGACTTCGTGATAGAGCAGAGCAGTCAGGAGAAACGTGCCGATGATAGAGAAATAAGAGCGGTAACGTTCTCCATCGCTCTCTATGAACTGGGCCGCATAGAGACAGGCGACGGTCAACGACATAGCAAGGGAGCCCTGAAAATCAAACATCGCGCAGCGTACCAGAACAAGCGCGGCGATGATGTAACTCTGCCATTTGAAATCGGGCCACTTCCCGATCTTTCCCATCAGGAGAACCGCAACCATCAGCGCGCCCCAAACGGGAGCGACGATGAGGTGTCCCGTAACGCTCTCTGCGAAAACCATCAGCAGCGATATCGCCGCCCAGACTTGCGATCGGAAAATGCGGCCCGTGATTTCGTAGCACGCAATCGCCACGAGCGAGCAGACGATTCCTATCCATGCGGTGTGCGCCTGGAGCTTTTCGGAATTGGCAAGCAGTACTCCGGCGGTTATCCCCAAGTACGCCTGAATGCGAAACTCGAATAATTGTTTGCGCAGCCACAATTCCAGCAACACGAACGAGAACACGAGAATCGCAAAGCAGTCATAGGGCTGACGGCATTCTGCAACCAGAATCACGGCTACGAGAGCGCTACCCGCGAAGGAAAAGCTCAAGTTCGGACGCCATAAGAATCGGTTCAAATAGAACAGCACAGCATCGAAGAAAGCAGCCTGGGGCCAATGCTTGCTCGATTCGCTGTTACTCTTCCACACCAGTTCGCCCAAGGACAATGCGAGCCCGATACTCCCGAGCACGCGCAGAAATTCCGACCGGAAGCGCACTCCGGCGAGGTAGAGAATTTCCGCTTCTGCGGCAAGGCTCACGGCGGCCCATATCCCGTGGATGCGGCCCACAATAGCCAAACCTGCCAGCATCGAGGAGACAACGAGCGCCGCTTTGTACGAATCATGCCGCAGGTAGGCCCGTACCAACGCGCTGGCCAGAAAGAGCGCAGCCGCAATCGCCGCCATCTTCCAGACTTCAAGTGGGGCAGCGATATGCCACGCGTTTGCGGACAGCCCAACAAACGCAGCGGCATTCAACGGAAACATAAGCGTTAGCGGAGTAGCAATGGACCGTTTCCGAATCCTGAGCAAATCGAAGCCTTCGAAAACCGCCCAGTAGACAACAAACAGAGATTCCGTCACATGCAGCGGCGCAGTCGATGGACCTCGCGAAATGCACGTTGCGTAGGTAGCGACCAGACCGAAGATCGCCATCGCATGCCATTCGAAACGCCATGCAAGATAAAGCACCGATACGGCCAGCGGCAACAAACTCAAGACAGCGAAGGAAGTAGAGGGAGTCGCCGCGAGCGCGGCAAAGGCGCTAAAGTAGGCGACGGCGGTGATCGCTTGCGCCCGGTAGCGGAGCGAGTGCGCGATCATCCCCGCAGCAACGATCAATAAAAGGAGAGAGCCTGCAAAGGGATCGGCAATCACGCGCGTTGCCGGCAGCGCGTACATCGCGTAAGCCGTAGCGTAGAGGCCGGCCCATCCCGTACCGATCAGGCCGCGCGCGAACACGCGATAAGCGAGCCGGCGTTCCACGACCACGCCGCAGCAGAGAATTGTCACGCTGAGAACCGCCGATATGGACGCTCGGCCGCCCGGCGTCAAGCGCGTGAACGAATAGGTAAGGAACAGAGCGATTCCGATGACTAAAACCAATGCCCCAATCTTGTTGAGAATGCTGCCACCCAGAACGGCCTCCCATTCCTGGGCCGCCTCGCGGCGCGGCCCCGGGAGCATTTCCGCAGCCTGCTGGTCAACCGGGTGAGTGCCCGCAATCTGATTGCGCAGGCTCCTGTTTTCTTCCTCCAGCTTGTCGATGCGACGGCGCAGCAGAATGCAAATCGCGCCGAAAACCAGCACGAGTAGAAAAAGCAAAACAATAGCAGTCACCGAGAAAACAGTTTGCATTTCAGCATTTCGATCCTTGCCTAACGGGTCCTAGTACGTACCTGCTAGACAAAAGAAATGTAAACCTTTCACCCTGAATTCCGCTCATGATTTCGGTTACATCTCTATGCATCATGTCCTCGCATACATCGACCCCGGCACAGGCTCACTGATCTGGCAGAGTATCACCGCCGCTGTCATCGGCTGTAGCTTCTATGTTCGGAGATTTATCACACGGTTGCGGAAAAAACAGTGAGCGGCGGCTTCTCCGTCACAAGTCCGCTCGCTAAGACATCTTCCTTTCGTGACCCCGCGGGTGCGCTAATACGGCTTGGCCGCCGTATTTTCCGGCGAATATCGGTCAGTCACACAGCCGCCTTTGAACAGTTTCTGAATTCTGCGTACCGGAAGATCCCTATTAGATTCCGGTCAACTCATTGGCACGCGCCTTATCTCGAACGACGACTTCGGTCAGGATGCGCGCTACGGCCCTCTCTCAGAGTTGATCGACGAGGGCGATTCACTAGTCGAGCATGATCGCGTATGGTTTCCATCCTACGCCTATGAGTGGCCCGCCGCGATGCTGCACGCCGCTGGAAAGCTAACCATCGAACTGGCACAGGCCGCTCTCGACGAAGGTTTCGGACTGAAGGATGCGACTCCGTACAACATCCTTTTCCGCGGCTCGAAACCAGTATTTGTGGACGTGTTGTCCTTCGAACGGCGGGATCCGGGTGATCCGACTTGGCTCCCTTACGCTCAATTCTTGCGTACTTTCATTCTGCCGTTATTGATGAACCAGTATTTCGGAGTGACCGGCGCGGAAGTTTTCCTGTCGCACACAGACGGATATCAGCCCGACGAACTGTATCGGCGATTCAGTTGGATACGACGTCTACGTGCTCCCGTTCTCACTGCCGTCTCAATTCCTACCTGGCTGGGTAGGCGGACCGATCCCAGCAGCAAGGCGCTGTATCAGCCCAAACATTCCGATCCGGAAAAGGCCCGCTTCGTTCTCGATACGCAATTTCGGCGGCTCAGAAAACTCCTCGACAAGGTGAAGCCAGCTGAAACCAGCAATTCCGCCTGGTCCTCGTACATGCGGACGTTTAGCTATTCGGACGAGGACTTCAGCCGTAAGAGCGGCCTCGTAAAACGTTGGCTCACTGATTCAAGGCCCGCAACAGTGTTGGACATCGGCTGCAACACGGGCCATTTCAGCGCGATCGCCGCCACAACGGGCGCTCGCGTCGTGGCAATTGACGCAGATCCAGCTGTCGTCGGAAGCGTCTGGCAGCGGGCTCAGAACGAAGAACTCGATATTCTTCCGCTTACCGTCAACATCGCCCGCCCCACTCCGGCCTGTGGGTGGCGTAACGCCGAGTACCCCTCATTCCTGGAGCGCGCGACCGGCAGCTTCGAAATGGTCATGATGCTGGCCCTCATCCACCACCTGATCGTGACCGAGCGCATTCCACTCAGCGAGGTCTTCTCGATCGCTTCTGCGCTGACGACCGGTACGCGATTGTCGAGTACGTGTCCAAAGAAGACCCCATGTTTCAACGCCTGTTGCGCGGACGTGACGCGCTGCATGCGGATTTCATCAGGAGATGTTCGAGAGGTTATGCCGGCAGCACTTCACGGTGATCGAGAAACAGGATCTGAACGGACAACTACGCTGCCTTTACCTGCTCCGAAAGCGGGAAGCCTAGACTCTCTTCTCTTAGCGTTTCCATTGCGACCCTGGCGTTTCTTGCCATTTGGCGTCACGTGCTTGCCTATGCGGGAGGCGCGGAGACTCGATATTTCGAAGCCAGCGCTCCGGATATTCGAATTTTCTCGCGCTTCTAGCGGACGTCGCGTGCTTGGCGGCCGTGCTGTTTTTCTGTTTTCGATACGGCGGCACGCACGGCGCAGTTAAGAATGGCTGCCTCGGAATAATTGGTTTCTTCGCCATATTCGCGCTGTGGCAGCTCCAGATCGCGGGGCAAGCGGTGGTCTCGCACTTTGCGACACGGCGCGCGACGGTGATTCTGGTGAACGCAGCGCCCTGGATTCTCCTTGTAGCCTTATCTTTGCGTTCTCGCCGTTGCAAGGCGCGCTATACAGTCCCTTTCTGATCCTCTCTCCTCTCTTCCCATTATTCGCGGTGAATGGAACCTGGCACTACTTGACAATCGGCGAAGCCGTCATCGAGGGGAAGCCGGCCGGGATGCTTCCTGTCAAACAGAGCCCCATGCGTGTCATCTGGATCATTTTCGATGAGCTCGACAACCGCATACTCACGAACGCGAGACCGGCCGGACTGCAGTTGCCGGAATTTGACCGGTTGGCGAGCGAAGCCTTGCGAGGAACCCATGTAAGGTCACCGGCCCATGACACGATGGTTGCTA
The DNA here is from genome assembly GCA_963845995.1 of uncultured Acidobacteriaceae bacterium. Classification (GTDB taxonomy): domain Bacteria; phylum Acidobacteriota; class Terriglobia; order Bryobacterales; family Bryobacteraceae; genus Bog-105. Next base: position 47,429 of record CAWJUO010000037.1, read on the forward strand.
TTCCCTCGCTGCTCTTCGGAAAGATCGTCGTCGATCAAAAGACAAGATGGGAGGGTCCTTGCTTCGCTTTCAGGGGAGCTCGAACTGGACAGATTTTCGATCTTTGCCCAGTGTATTCACGAAACTCCGAGCCGCCGGTTTCAATGCGGGATTGAGCGGCTGGTTCAACCCTTATTGCCGAATACTTGGCTCGGATCTTAGCGATTGCGCGTGGAGTAATAGCGGTTCGCCCCTGCTGTTCGTCGAGCAACACCTTCGGACAAAGCCCTTCTACTTCGAAGCGGTCTACTTGCTGGCCTGGCAGGCACGAAGCGTTCCTTTCCTTCTGAGATCTTTGGACTCACCCACGCCCGAACCGCCCGATGATCAGCGCCTGGCGCGCGATAACCACATCCAAACTCTCAATAGGGTGCGGAGCAATGCATTACGGATGCTGCGGAACCGAGACTTGAATCTGCTCTTTCTTCACATGCCGATTCCACATCCTCCGGGCATCTGGAACTCGGCAGAGCACCGGTTGACCGATGGGTCAGCCGACTACATTGACAACTTGAAGCTTGCGGATCTCACGCTTGGAGAAATGCGCCGTA
>CAWJUO010000038.1:0-45331 GCA_963845995.1 uncultured Acidobacteriaceae bacterium
CTACAGCGAAGAGGATCTCCGCGCGATGGGGGCGACGAAAATAGCTGCACAGCATGGCGCATTCCTGTTCGAAACAGTGGCCTTTAACTGAAAGAAAATCAGCCCTTGAACTCGGTTGTTACTTGGTGGTGATGGCACTGAAGTCGGGCGCTACGATCAAATCGATCTTGTTCCGTTCGGCGAGTTCGTGCCCCCGGCGTTTTCATGGGTCACCCGGATCACAAAGGAAACGAGCGACTTCGTTCCCGGGCACGACATCAAGGTGTTTCCCGCGGCCGGCCATCGCCTTGGCGTGTTCATTTGTTATGAATCCGCGTTCCCAGATTTGGTGCGGCAGTTTCAGAGAGTGGCGCGGACGTGCTTGTGAACTTATCGAACGATGGCTATTTCGCCCACACCGAAGCGCGCGAACAGCATCTTCTATTGGTCCGAATGCGCGCTGTCGAAAACAGGCGCTTCATTATACGTTCCACAAATGACGGCATCACCGCCGTTGTCGATCCTTCCGGCCGCATCGTCAAACAGCTTCCTCCGTATCGTCAAGCCGCTGCCCTGGTCAACTATGGCGGCGTCGCCAGCACAACCTTTTATGCCCGTCACGGCGACTGGTTTGCATGGGGATGCTTGATTGTTGGCGTCGGTCTCGCGTTCGAAATGTTGGCATGAACGTAAGCGCAGAGCGTAACCCGCAGCAATCCTCTTATACTGCTATCCATGCACACAAGCAAAATCGAACGCCCGCTCGGCTTCAATACGCGCGCCCTGCATGCCGGGTACGATCCCGATCCGACAACACACGCCCGCGCGGTGCCCATTTATCAAACAACCTCATTTACGTTTGACAACGCCGATCACGGTGCGCGTTTGTTTGCGTTGCAGGAGTTCGGCAACATCTACACGCGGATCATGAATCCGACCACGGACGTTCTGGAGAAGCGCGTGGCGTCGCTGGAAAACGGCGTGGCGGCGCTTGCGCTTTCGAGCGGACAGGCCGCCCAGTTTCTCACGTTAACGACGCTTGCCGCGCCAGGCGACCACATTGTGGCGGCCAGCACTTTGTACGGCGGCACGTACACGCAATTCCACGTCACCATGCGGCGTCTCGGCTACGACTTCACCTTCGTCGAGCCGGACGATCCGGAGAATTTTCGCAAAGCGATCACGCCGAAAACAAAGCTGGTGTACGGCGGAAACCATCAGCAATCCGCGTTGCAATGTTCTCGATATTGAAGCAGTCGCGAAGATCGCTCACGACCACGGCATACCGCTCGTCATCGACAACACCTTCGCGACACCATACATCTCCGGCCCATCGACCACGGCGCGGATATCGTGCTGCACTCGTTGACGAAGTTCATGGGCGGGCACGGCACGTCAATCGGCGGCATCATCGTGGATAGCGGCAAGTTCCCTTGGAACAACGGCAAGTTTCCGCAGTTCACGGAGCCCGCCGCCGCCTACCACGGCATGAAGTTCTGGGACACCTTCGGCGCGATCAGCTTCATCATCAAAGCGCCGCGTCGAAGGTCTGCGCGATCTCGGCCCATGCGTCAGCCCGTTCAACGCATTCCTGTTTCTGCAAGGAATCGAAACGCTGGGCATGCGCATGGAACGGCATCTTCAGAACGCGCGCAGTCGCCGAACATCTCGAGAAACACGACATGGTCGACTGGGTGAAGTATGCGTCGTTGTCGTCAAGTCCGTACTACGAGCTGGCGCAGAAGTACACGCCAAAGGGGGCCGGCGCGGTATTTTCGTTCGGCGTGAAGGGCGGCTACAACGCGGGCAAGAAGTTCATCGACGATCTGAAGATGTTCTCCAACCTGGCAAACGTAGGTGACGCACGGAGCCTGGTAATCCACCCAGCCTCGACCACGCATCAACAACTCGCGGAAGCCGAACAAAAGGCCGCCGGCGTGACGCCCGAGTTGGTACGGCTCTCGATCGGACTTGAAGATATCGAAGACATTCTCTGGGATATCGACCAGGCTTTGGGATAGATCTTCTTCTACTATCTTGTCGATGTCGCTGCCAAATGATAATGTCCTATTGGTGCCAAATAGAAATGTCCTATTGACAAGGGCACGCTGGGGAGTTGGAAACGGACCAACTCCTGATGACGCAGAAGGAGCGCGACCGGCTGGTCGCGCTGAAGAAAGCCAAGAAGAAGCTGATCACGCAAAAGCAGGCGGCCGCCGAGATCGGCGTGAGCGAGCGGCAAGTGCGGCGGATGCTGCGAGCCTGAAAGAGCGGGGCGACAAGGCGGTCGTTCATGCCGGCCGCGGGCGGAGATCGAATCGAAAGATCTGCCGAGGAGAAGCGAGAGAAGGCCATCGAGATCCTGAGCCAGGAAGTATATCGAGGTTTCGGACCGACGTTAGCGGCCGAGTATCTGGCGAAGAAACACCAGGTGCAGGTGGGCCGGGAAACGTTGCGCGGTTGGATGATCGAGGCCAAGCTATGGCGTGCCAAAGCCCAAGCGGGTAGAAAAAGTGCATACCTGGCGTCCGCGCCGCAGCCGCGTGTGGGGAACTGGTGCAATGGGATACCAGCGAGCACGATTGGCTGGAAGGCCGCGGCCCAAAGCTGTACTTGATCAGCATGATCGACGATGCGACCAGCCGCCTGCTGGCGCGCTTTGTGCAGCACGATTCGACCGAAGAGAACATGCGTCTGCTGGCGAGCTATCTGGAAAGGCACGGCAGGCCGCTGAGCTTCTACACCGACAAGGCGAGCTATTTGCAACTTCGCCCAAAACCAAGCGCGGCGAACTTGCCGGCAAAGATCGCAGCGGAGCTGCCGCCTACGCAGATCGGGCGCGCGCTGAAGGAACTGGATATCGAATGGATTGGCGCGCATTCGCCGCAGGCCAAAGGACGCGTCGAACGTGGATTTGGCACGGCCCAGGATCGTCTGGTGAAGGGCTTGCGGGTAGCCAAAGCCAAGACGCTCGCACAAGCCAATGCTTATCTGGAGAACGAGTTCTTGCCGTGGTGGAACAGACGCTGACGGTGCTGCCGGCCTTTGCCGACAACGCGCATCGCCCGCTCGGCAAAGAGCATTCACTCGCCGCCAGTCTCAGCCACGTCGAGACCAGGCAAGTGGCCAACGATTACACGATTCGCTTCGAAAACAAGCTGTATCAGATCCAGCGCGCCGATATTCGGCGCTGGTTTGCGCGGCGGCCAGGTGCGCGTCGAACAGCGTCTCGATGGCACGTTGGCGGTGCGATTCCGCGATCGTTATCTGGCGGTGACCGAATGTGCGCCTCGCCCCAAAGCGGCTCCGCAAAACCAGCCGCGCCGCGCCCACGCAAAACGGTCCAGCGCAAGAGCGATTGGATGAAGAACTTTCACCTGGGCAAGAACGACGATCGCCGGCAAAACCTCCATGCGGTAGGCTGGGCAAAACCCGCCCGGCCGTCTTCGCGTTTACTTTATGCAAGGCCTCCGCTCCAGAGTTTCACCAGAATAAACCTGCTCGAAAAACAAACCCTCGGAGGATACCTCGCTGGGTTTCCTGAACCGAGGGCTTGACGCCGTTTACTCCGGAGCCAACTCCATCGCATCGGCCTTGCATCTTCTCAACGGGCGCGACCCCGCCGGGAATCAATCACACTCTAACCCTGAACTCCCCACTCCCCTTCAAAACAGGACATTTCTACTTTGCACAAGAATAGGACATTTCTATTTGGCGTTGACACTACTATCGATTTCTATTGATGTATTCGAGCGACACATGTTTATTTAATAACCTCAATATCAGCGGGCTTAAATCCAATAAGTCAGGGGAAGTTAGTTATGCTACGTCGGTTACTATTTACATGCATTTCAGGGTCTTAGTTCTCGTATTTCTTCTTAGTACTCCAAATAATGCTCAAACTACATTCGACTTGATAGTCGGGAAGTGTTACCGACCCATCCGGTTTTGAAATATGGGAAGCACCGAGGCGACTCTTACCAATCTCGGTACAAACCATGAACGCAATGACCACCACCAGCGATGACGGTCTTTAATCAGTTCGTCAATATCGAACCCGGTCAACACCAGCATTGAAGTGCAGAAGCCAGGATTCAAGCGAGTCGTGCGGACTCCCGTCAGCGTCAAACAGAAACCGCGAAGATCGATGTGGCCCTGCAAGTTGGCGATGTAAGTCAGGTGATTGAAGTTACTGCGCAGACGCCTCTGCTGCAGCCCGAATCTTCTTCGCTCGGGCAGGTCATCGACGAAAGAAAGACAACGGAGTTACCGTTAAACGGGACGAAATCCACTCAACCTAGTGGCACTGGTGCCGTCGGTCGTACCGCAAGGCCGATCCATGTCGAATCCCAACGGACAAAATCCGTTTGCGTGGGGTAATTATCAGATCGGTGGCGGAATGGCGAACCAGAGCATGGTGTGGCTGGACGGTTCGCCGGTCAATGGCAGCTACATCAACATCACGGCGCTGATTCCGACGCAGGATTCGCTCCAGGAATTCAAAGTCGCCACCAATAATCTCTCTCCTGAATACGGGCGATTCGCGGGCGGCGTCGTGAATTTCACAACGAAATCGGGCACCAATGAACTCCACGGCACACTTTGGGAATATCTGCGGAACAAGGATCTGGACGCCAACGACTTCTTCAGCAATCAGGAACGGCACTCCGCGCGGAGCGTTTACACAAAATCAGTTCGGCTTCAATGTTGGCGGCCCTGTCATAATTCCGAAGATTTACCACGGCAAAGACAAGACATTCTTCTTTGTCGATTACGAAGGATTTCGGCTTCGCCAAGGCGAATCTTACACCGAGACGGTGCCGACCGTACAGGAGCGATCCGGCGATCTTTCCGCGCTGCCGCGTCTCAAGGCGTCAATATCTACGACCCGCTGACGACGTGCGGCACCGGTGCTCCCGGTACTCCGGCTGTGCGCCGCGGCGTGGCGCCGGCACCCGCAGCCGTTTGCCGGAAATGTCATTCCCGCCAGCCGTATCAATCCGACTTCTCTCATGCTTCTGAACTTTACCTGCCAAATGCTCCGGGAAACGCGCAAGGCGTCGGCAATTGGATCAGCAACGCAGTCAGGCGGCAATAACAACGAGACCGTCGTCCATATCGACCAGAACGTTTCGGACAAGCAGCACATCACCGCGCGCTATACCTACTGGGGCAATCTCAACCTGCCAACCGATCCCATCCAAAACGGCGTGTGCCAGGATCGTTGTACGAGACATTCAACACCAATAACTTCGTCTTCGGCGATACATACGCGTTTACGCCGACCACGATCATGGAAGTCCGCTTAAGCTATCAGCGATTCAGCTACAATCGAATTCCCGAAACACTGGGCTACGATCTGACAGCTCAGGCTGGCCGGCATCGCTAAATTCACAAGCGGTTTTCGAGACCTTCCCGTTCCGGTGATCAATGGATTCGACACCGACGAATAATTTGGCAGCCAAGGAGCGGGCAGCGTCATTATCGACCGCAACGACAACGACCGCACGGCCGCAACGCTGACGAAAATCTCCGGCAACCACACGTTCAAATTCGGCGGAGAGTTTCTGCGAATGACTCACAACTACGTGCAGACGAACATCCCGACGGGTATCTTCAATTTCAATCCGGATCTGACCGCGCAGCCAATGCTAACAACACTGCCGGCAGCGGATTGGGGTTGGCGACTTTTCTACTCGGCTATCCTTCTGGCGGAAGCGCCAACAGCCCAGCCTGGTTGCGGGACAGCAACTCTATCCCGCCGTTTTCGTGAACGACGATTGGCACGTCACACCCAAGCTGACCATGAATCTCGGTGTGCGGTGGGAGCATGCCGGGCCCTGGACCGAGCGCTATCAATCGCCTCTCGTACTTCAATCCGGACCAAGCCAATCGGTCCTTGCTGCGGCCGGCATAACGGTCCCGGCAACATCGATCTCGTAGATTCCGAACAGACAGTTATAGAAGCAATATCACCCGATTGGAACCAGTTCGCGCCGCGGGTCGGCATTGCGTATCAGGTAACTCAAAGACTGTTTTCCACGCCGGTTACGGATCTTCTGGCTGCCCAACGACGTGGCCTGGGACTACAGCCCGAACAACAATCCCATCAACAGCTATTCAACGCCCGTGTTGGAATCGGTCTTTACCGGCGTGCCCGCCTGCTACCCGGCGAATTGCTCGAGTGCGTCGCCGATTCCGGCACGGAGCTTACACCATCTCAAATCCTTTCCCGGCGGAATAATCCCGCCGCCGGGCCGCAATCCGAACTACGCTCAGATACTGTTAGGAACCGGAGTTCAACGATCCTCAGTTGAACAATCCATATGGCTATGCGCAACAGTGGAACGCCGACCTTCAACAACAGTTGGGCAACGGATTCCTGATCGATGTCGCGTACGGCGGATCGAAGGGAACTCATTTCCGATTGAGTCGCCACAGATCGATCAGTTGCCAGACAATTACCTGTCACTGGGAAATCAACTGCTGACGAATGTCACGAATCCTTATTACCCGACGTCACTGCATCGGGATCTCCGTTAGCGCAGCCGACGGTTCAGCAGGGCAGCTGCTCCGCCCGTATCCGGAGTACAACGGAGTGAACTATTCGGGCCAGGGGATCGGGAATTCGACTTACGAGTCACTCCAAGTGAAAGCCGAGAAAAGATTTTCCGGTGGTAACTCGATACTGCTCGCCTACACACACTCGAAGCTGATCAGCGACACGGATACGGTTACGAGTTGGCTCGAAGGCGGCGGTACTGGCGGCGTGCAGGATTGGAATAATCTCCGAGGCGAGAAGTCTCTTGCTTCGTTTCGATACGCCCGATCGTATGGTTGTCAGCTATGTACTCGACGTTCCGGTTGGTAGAGGACGAAAATATCTGGCCACTCGAACGCACTTGTCAATGCCGCTATCGGCGGATGGGGTGTCGAGGGCGTGACAACACTGCAGAGCGGCTTTCCACTTCACTTAACCACGAATTCCAATAATTCGAACTCCTTCGGTGGCGGCCAAAGACCGAACATCGCAAGTGGCTGTAGTACATCCGTATCCGGATCGATTACATCCAAGTTAGACGATTACTTCAACACTGCCTGCTTCACGCAGCCCGCTGCATTTACCTTCGGCGATGAGAGCCGCAACGATCCCCATCTGCGTTCTCCAGGCCTTGCGAACTGGGATTTCTCGGCTTTCAAGTCCTTCGCGTTGACTCCTGAGAACAAGGCCAGCTTGCAGTTCCGCGCCGAGTTCTTCAATGTCTTCAACCGCGTGCAATTTGCTTACCCGGGGCAAGCCCTAGGATCCTCGTCCTTCGGCGTTATAACAAGTCAGCAGAACACTCCGCGTCTTGTGCAGTTTGCTATGCGCCTTAGCTTCTGACAAGCGTTCACTGTACGAATTTATGAGGCGGGATCTACTTGATCCCGTCTCATTTTCGTATTTGAAGCTGCTGGTATATCTGCATCTCCCGTTCCGCAGCCTGAGTTTTTCCTTGCTTGCGATAGAGACCGGCGAGTCCAAAGTGGGCCTGTGCCGCGAGCGCGCTCGATTTCTCTAACGCAATCACTTGCGTCCACGCCCGTTCAGCGTTTGAGGCATTACCACTCAGCGATTCTGCCTTCCCCAAAGCGTAGAGAGTCTCAGGCATTTGGGGTCTTAAGCTGTCGGCTTTCTGTAGCCAAATGCGCGCTTCATCGATCTTCCCTGCTGCAAAAGAGCGTTCCCCAAACGGAAAGCCGCCTCCGCGTCACCCGGCTGGATCTTCGTCTCCGCCCGGAATTGTTGCTCCGCTTCGGCCCATTTCGAAGCCCCTGCGTACAGCAATCCGAGCGCGAGATGAATGCCGGGAGCCGCCGGTTGCAATCGTACAGCCTCGGCGTATTCTTTCTCCGCTTCAGGCACGTTGCGAAGGACCGCCTCATTCTCGGCAATCGCCTCATGCGCCCGCGCTGAATTGGGAAACCCGGACTCCAGCGTGTCAAACGCTTCTTTTGATAGAAGCCCGCTGGCGCGTCCCAGATAATAGAGCAATTCCGGATCGTTTGGCCGCTGCGCCAGAGCAGCGTTCAGGTTCGCGATTGCTTCTGGCAGTTTGCCCGTCTTCAGTTGTGCGATCCCAAGCGCATCCTGAGCGTGAGACTTCTCCAGATACGGAATAGATTCCGCCGCGTAGCCTTGCGCCAGAAGTGCGTAGCCCAGCATCTGTTGCGCTCCCGGAAGATTAGGATTGAGTTCGAGGGAACGCTTTAAGGGCGCGATCGCCGCAGCGTACTGACGGTCTTGCATGTAAGCCGCGCCCAAATTTACGAAGGCCGCCTCCAGGTTAGGCGCAAGCTCAGTTACCTTCTTGAATTCGACAATCGCCTCGGATAAATGCCCCTGTTTCTGTGCTTCGAGACCGGCTCGAACGTGGCTGGCTGCATCCGGGGAGACTGTTTGCCACGCAAGGCCCGCGTAAAAGATGAGGCTGCCGATCAACGCCGCTCCGGTTCAGTCACCTGAAGGAACTGATCCGCACGGACGGCATTCAGGATCTGCCGGGCGCCGGAAGGCCAAAGGATTTGGATGTTTGCTTCTTTCGCGCCGCCTAGTCCAAAGTGAATGCGCTTATCGCTCGCCGACAAGTAACTTCCCGCCGATGTTGCATACTGCGTTTGACCATTAACCAGAATGCGTGCGCCGAACCCATCGCGATTGCTTCGGGTGCCGCGGAGGCAAATCGTCAGCCAATGTTCCGCGCCGCCACGATTGCGCAACACCAAAGGCCGGCCACCCAGAACCGTCATCACGACATCCATCCAGCCATCATTATTCAGGTCTCCGAAAGCCGCACCCCGTCCCGCAACTGCCGCTGTAACTCCGGAATCGGCACGCTCGAACCGGCCCTCGTGATTCAGCGCCAGCATAGGCGGTTCCAGGTAGTGCATGGAGGGGTCGATCTGTTCCACGTTGTCCATAACGTGACTCTGGGCCACAAAAAGATCCTTCCATCCATCGTTGTTCAAATCGGAAAGCAGCATGCCCCACCCGGAACTGCCGGCGGAAAGCGATCCCAATCCCGTCTGCAGACTACGATAACTGAACGTGCCATCGCCATCGTTGTGATAGACCGCATACACCTGCTTCGCCAGATCGGTGACGACGATATCCGGCTTTCCATCGTTGTCATAGTCTCGGAAGTCCACTCCCATGCCCGCGAACGGCTTGCCATCGTCTGACAACGCAACGCCCGCATCAAGCGCTCGCTCCGTGAAGGTGCCGTTTCTATTATTGTGAAACAGGAACTGCTCCATGCCGTCGTTTGCCACAAAGACATCCGGGTAACCGTCTTGATCGTAGTCGTTAAAGGCGACGCCCAGGCTCCTGCCTTTTCTCGATGCGATCCCGGACTGTTCGCTTACATCTTCAAACGTGCCATCGCCCCGGTTGTGATAAAGAATATTCGTCGTTGCCGGGAACTCTCCCGGAGGGCAGTACGTTTGCCGCGCGCAAACCTTGCTGTGCTGCGTATCCCACTTCATGTAACGCGTGACGAATAAATCTAATCGGCCGTCATTGTCGTAATCGACGAAACCTGCCGAAGCGGACCAGCCCCCCGCCGCGACGCCAGCTTTTTCGGTCACGTCGGTGAACGTGCCATTTCCATTGTTGTGATAGAGAATGTTCTTGCCGTAACTTGTGACGTACAGGTCGGTGTAGCCGTCATTGTCATAGTCGCCCGCGGCAACCCCCATACCGTAATTACCATCGCCAGCTTGCGCAAGCCCCGCCGATTCCGTAACATCGGTGAAACTGCCATCCTTGTTTTGGCGATAGAGCCGGTTCCAATACTTCGGGTTCGAACGGTCGAAAGTTTCTGGCCATTTCATCGGATCCGCAGTTGACCGCCGTTGACCAGGAAGACGTCTAAAAGACCGTCGTTGTTGTAGTCGAGTAGCGCGACACCGCCGCCCATTGTCTCGATCAGATATTTTTCCCGCGTGGGCGAGTTGCGTTGAACGAAATCCAGACCGCGCGGCGGACTGACCTCGAAAATCGGCATGAGCACAGCCAGAATGCACACTATTGAAAGTAGGCTGTTCATGCCGCTGCCAATCAGACTAGTGAGGCGAATCAGCGGGTAAGGTGAAGAAGAAAGTGGACCCTACGCCCGGCTCCGATTCCGCCCAAATGCGCCCACCATGCGCGTTGACTATACGCCGGCAAATTGCCAGTCCAACGCCAGTCCCCGGATATTCTTTGGAGGTATGCAGACGTTTGAAAGGCGCAAAGATGGCCGATGCGTCCTTGGGATCGAAGCCTATTCCGTTATCGCGTACCGAAATAACCCACTCCGCACCTTGCCGCTCAGCGGCGATGTGGATTCTTGGAGTCTCGCCAGGCTTGCGGTACTTTAGCGCGTTGCCAATCAGGTTCTGAAACAACCGGACGATCTGGTTGCGGTTGGCTTGCACGGTCGGCATAGGATCGTGAGTGATAACCGCGCCACTCTCCGTAACCAGCTGAGATAAATCGGTGAGTGCAGTCTCCAGATCTTCGTCAATCGCCACAGAGCATGGCCCTCCTTCCTCTTGGGCGAGCCGTGCGTACGCCAGCAATTCCGCAACGAGAGCGCTCATACGGTTCGCGGCACTCACGATGAAAGACAAGAACTTATTCGCTTCGGCGTCAAGCTGGCCCCTGTATTTCTTTGTCAAGAGTTCTGCGAAAGCGCCCATCGTCCTGAGCGGCTCCTGCAGGTCATGGCTGGCAATATAAGCGAATTGCTCCAGTGCAATGTTTGATTCAGTCAACGAGTCCTGCAATTGCTTGCGTGCCGTTTCATCGCTAACCATCTTGGAATACCCGATCAAAGCGCCGCTCTCGTCGCGAACGGCATTCATGAATCCGTTGGCGAACAATTCTGTTCCGTCTTTGCGAACATGCCAACGAATATCGGTTGCTGAACCAGTCTCTCTTGCGCGCCGCAACTCCGATTCGCAGACCTCCGCCGCCGCATCGGAAGGCGTGAAAATAATGGATGCGTGCTTTCCAATCCACTCTTCTTCGGAGTAGCCGAAGATATTTTCAACTCCGGCGTTCCAGGATGTAAGGATCCCCTGCGAATCAATCATGAACATCGCATATTCACGCAACTCGCGCACCTGTATCCGATAAAGATCCGCTAGCCGCGGCTCAGTCATGCCGTGCTCTCCCTGGGAACTGTAAGGTGTCGTATAGGGACAAGATACCAGCTATGTTACTGTTACCCTCGAACGAAGCGGGTATGAGTAAAATTCCCTTCAGCATAAAAACCCTTCTCCACGGTAGAGCGTATCTCTTCGCCATCTCCGTTCTGGCGCTATCTATCGGAATAAGCACGGCGGTATTCTCGCTGGCGCGCGCGGTGATTTTTCATCCTCTGCCGTTTCCCAATCAAGATTCGTTGCGCGTGATCTGGAAGGCCGACGCAAAGGCTGGGGTTCCTTTTCTAGAGTTGTCCTATCCCGAGTTGCGAGACTTGCAACAGCGCGTCCCCGCTTTCCAGAGTGTGGCGGTAATGCCGACCACGCTTTACGGCTATGGAAAAGTAATTCTATTCGGGAATGGCCGGCCGGTGCAAGTGGAAAGCGCTCCCGTTTCGCACGATTTCTTCAGAGTCTTAGGCGTTCATCCGATCCTCGGCCGCGACTTCGAAAACTCGGATGAACATCCAGGAGCCAGCCCGGTCGTAATCCTCAGTAACGATACCTGGCGTACGGAGTTCCATAAGGATGCAAAAATCATCGGCCGCCAGATTACTTTGAATGGCGAAGGCTATACCGTCGTTGGTGTGATGGCGTCCGATATCGATTTTCCGAGAGGGGCCGGATTGTGGTTACCGCTTGGCGTTCGCGAAAACCTTGATAATCGCGCCGCCTATTACATGCAGGCGATTGCGCGAGTCAAGCCCGGCTACTCCGACGCCCAAGTAAGCGCCCAGGTTGATACTCTTTTTCAACGCCTCGCTATTGAGCATCCTGAGTTCTACTCTCCAACGCAGCACTCCGTCATCACGCGTCTTCCGGAATACTGGACCGGCTCCGCCAGACTGCAATTGCTCATTTCACTTGGGGCCTCTTTCCTGCTTCTGATTACCGGTTGCATAACCGCCAGCAATCTGTTTCTGTCCCGAACCTTGGCACGCCGTCAGGAGATCGCCACGCGCTCCGCGCTGGGTGCAACAACATCCCAGATCTTCGCTCAATTTCTTGCGGAGGGACTTACGGCGGCTTTCTTCGCCGGCTCGGCTGGCCTCGCGTTTGCGGAGGTCTTTGATCCGGGTGCTGATCGCGCTGGCTCCGCCGAACATTCCAAGGCTAACCGAGGCAACTGTGAACTTGCCGGTGCTCCTATTTGCCGCCGGTCTATCCGTTCTCGCCACCCTTGCGTGTTCCATTGCTCCCATCGTTATGGCGACCCGGTTGAATATCGAGACGACACTCCGCGAAGGAGCCACCCGGCTCAGCGGCAGCCGGCATGGGAACCGGATGCAGCGGATGTTCACAATGCTTCAGACCGCCACTAGCCTCATCCTGCTTACGGCGTCTCTCTTGATCGTGATCAGCGTTCACTCGATGCTGACGACCGACATAGGATTCACCCATCGGGATGCGGTCACAATGAATCTGGCTCTCCGAGGACCGAACAGCGACTCTGCGCAGCGCCACCTTTTCTATACTCATCTTCTCGATGCGTTGAGAGAGTCGCCGCACGTCACGAGTGTTGGCGCAGTGCTCGTGCGCCCTCTCGAAGGAACAATCGGATGGGACATGAGCTATCAGCTGGAATTTGATACATCGCGCTCTCCGAACGAACTGCCGGTATCGAATTTCGAAGTGATCACCCCTGGATACTTCCAAACGGTTGGCACCGCAATACTCGAAGGCCGGGACTTCACAGACCGTGATAAGGAAAACACGCGATAAGGTGGTCATCGTCAGCCGCGGACTCGCGCAAGAGATGCGCCGCGCTGGTCACGAGCCGCTTGGGACCCGCATTCACCTCGGAAGACATGGTGAGAGGGATTGGTGGACCGTTGTGGGTGTTACTAGCTAACACGCGTTATCGAGGAGTAACCACCCGAGATCAGGATATTTACGTTTGTTATCTGCAGACCGGGATTCCGGTAAACTACTTAGTCATTCGGGGCATTGCGCCGGCAAGCGAACTTACGAATCTCGTACGCCGACAAGTAGCGATTTTAGATCCAACTCAAGCCATCGCAAACGTCGCCACGATTTCGCAACTGTTGGACCGGGACACAGCCCGGCAGCGCTTCAATATGGTTCTTCTGCTGAGCTTTCGGTCTGACTGCGCTGCTTCTCGCCGCAGCCGGAGTTTACAGCGTAGTCTCGGAAGCCGTTTCGCTCCGCACACGCGAGATAGCGATTCGACTCGCACTCGGCTCAGGCCGTGCCGCATTAGTCCGCAGATTCGTCGCGAGTACGCTTAGCTTCGTCTTGATAGGAGAGATTGCCGGGGTTTTAGGCTCTCTGCTTCTCGGCGACTCTTTTTCCGGGCTACTGTATGCAGTTAAACCAGGAGACCCAATCGTCTTGATTTCAGTCTTTTCGTTTCTGTTGGCAGTCTCGGCGGTCGCCGCATTTGTGCCCGCCTGGTTTGCATCTGGCCAAAGTCCAAGAAGTATCTTGCAATGAACTGTAGTTGAAGCTATAGCGAACTTAAGCCAATCGCCGCCACAAATCCGGAATCTCCGGAAACGGCAAATCATCAACGGTCCAAAATACCGGCGCATCCGGATCGGTAAACTTCGAAGCATCCTCGTGTCCACGCTGGAGTGAATCACGATTGAGTGGATGATGATGCGTATTCTCCTTCAGAACTCGCCCGTCCTCGTAGTAAGTGACGACTTCGAGACTTACATTCGAGCCGGGAGATTGCACTTGCCGGACCCGCTTCACAATCGTGCCATCCTGCCGGAAAAAATAATTCACATCTTCCGCCCATCCCTCATCGGCATCTACCAAGTGCAGAAACACCCAGCGGATATCCGGTCCGGCTGTATACACCAGAGCCAGCATTTCGCTTGGCATCTCCGCAGGCTCTTCGTCCAGTTGCACCCACGGATCGGGCCCTGCGAAAACGAACGGGCTTGACGGCGCCACAGCCTGCTGTACCTCAGCGCAATACTTGTCAATTGCCCTAAGGCGCTTCGAATGCCCGAGCGCGAATCCTGAACTGGCGAGCAGCAAACTCATCAGCAGGAGGACACACGCTCGGTACATAGAAACTACTCTGGTCTGAAGCTAAACTTCGACCCAGGCCTGTTTCGCGGAACTTTCAGCCACCTTCTCGAGAAGAATCATGCCGCGCAGCCCGTCCTCAAACGTCGGGTAATTCACCGGAATCGAAGGATCGGCAATCCGCGCGTAGAAATTCTTGAAGACCTGCTTATGTGAATCGTCGTAGCCTTCGCTGTGGCCGCCTGGAAGGTCCGCGAACTTCGCCGCCGCCGGATAAAACAGCGAAGCGTCTTTGATCAGGATTTGGTTTGGCTCATTGCGATGGCCGATCCACAGGGAATCCGGCTCTTCCTGATTCCATGCAATGCCCGACTTGGTCCCGAATATCTCAAAGAAGAAGCGGTTCTTGCGTCCCGCCGACATCTGGCTAACCGTGAACGCGCCCCGCGCCCTGTCGCCCAGGTGTACCAAGACTGCGGCGAAATCGTCCGAATCGACCGTGAATTCGTCCGTGTCCGCGGCGCTCGCCTTCTTGCCGCTAAACGTCTCAACGGATCCCTTGGGGCGCTTGCGCGTTTTATGAAAGGTTGCCAGATCCGCGCACACACCCGTGATCTCCAGACCCGTCAAGTGCTGGATCATATCCATCCAGTGCGAACCGATATCGCCCATCACGCGCAGTTGCCCGTTCTCTTTCGTATCGATGCGCCAATTCCAATCCGTGTCGTACAATAGCCAGTCTTGGGAATACGTCCCCTGAACGATCAGAATGTCGCCCAGATCGCCAGCCCTGATCATCTCGCGAACCTGTTGCAACACCGGGTAGTACCGCAAGTTATGCTGCACACAGTTAATGGCGTTCTTCTGTTTCGCCAGGGCCACCAGTTGCCGCGCTTCTTCGGCTGTGGTCGTCATCGGCTTTTCGCAAAGAACCGCCTTGCCCGCATTCAGTGCAGCCATCGATTGCGGAAAATGATCCACGTTCGGGGTGCAGATATGGACCGCCACAATCTCCTTATTCGCCAGAACCTCTTCCAGTTTGTCCGTCGCGATCTCAATTCCTTGCGCTTCCGCGAACTTCTTCGCCGTTTCCGGACGGCTGCCGACTACCGCGGCAATCTCAACGTTCCCTAAACGCCGTACCTGTTCGGCATGCACCTTGCCCATGAAACCTGTGCCGACAATGGCGGTTTTTATCTTCTGCACGTGATCTCCTCTCAGCCAATCTACAGCATGGCAACCGGCTTAGTCCCCGAGGTCCCACGCAAGTTGATAGTCTATGGAAAAGAGTCTTGCTGATGGGTGGTCATAATGGTTGTCCGTATCCGCTGGAATAAGGTCTCGATTCCCGCTCCGGCGAACGATTCCCACAGTCGCCCGTCTCCGCGGCTTGAGAAGTTTGCCCTTGCCGCAGCGGCGCTGTTGACGCCCTCGGCGCTGGTGGCGTTCACGCTGGCTTTCTGGAGCGTTGCCTCCGACCTTCACTGGACCGGCGATTTTTTCCTGACCCATGGCCTTTTTTCACACTGGCAGGTTTGGATCTGTACTGCCGGCGTCCTCTTACTCCTTGCGCGCCTACTGGAGAGATATGCTCCGGAAAATGCAGACTATTCCTTTGACGACGAGCGGTCTATTCGTTCGTAACTCGAAGGGTAGATGTAAGGATGTCGGCTAAAACGTCGGATTTGTTTCAATCTCTCCGGGCACATGTTCGCGGAATGTGGCCGGCGGGTCACAAAGCTTACTCACGGGTGTATTCAGCGCCCGAACTCCACGACAATCTTCGCGTGCATCTCGGGAGACGCCAGCGCAGTGAATGCATCGGAGAGGCGATCCGGAGGGATTCTGCCCGTGATTAGAGGGTCTATGGCGATCTTTCCATCGGCAATGTTGCGCAGAGTAGCGGCATACTCTTCAGCCGTGTAGCAGATGACGAACTGTAGATTGAGCTCTTTATTTATGGCAATGATCGGCTCAAGGTAGTCACGCTCCATGCAAATTCCCACGACTACGATGCGAGCATTTGCGGGAGCAGCCGCGACGATCTGATGGATAACGCCAGGCACTCCGACGCATTCGAAGATAACAGAAGGTCGCAGGGGCGGTCCCGGCAACCACGGCGGGAGGGCAGGCGCATCAGGTCCATTCCATACAGCTACGTCCTTCCACTTCTCGTAAGGCGAATCGACAGACGGATCAACGACAACATCTGCACCGAGCGCCTGGGCCAACTGCCTTCGCTTAGGAGAAAAGTCCGCTGCAACAATCGGGCGGACATCCCGCAGGCGCAGCGCAGCAATGACCGCTAATCCGATCGGGCCGCAGCCGATCACCAGAGGAACATCGTTTTGGCCGAGGCGACCCTTTTCGACCGCATGGACACCGACAGCCATCGGTTCGGTAAGAGCAGCATGCGCTGATGGCAAGCCATTCGGAACTTCGAGTAACAAACCCTCCGTTAACCTCATGTACTCGCCGTACCCGCCAGGTGTTTCGTCGGAGTAGCCGATGAATCGCAAACCGTCTGTACGGATTAAAAACGGCATGGAACACACTCGAGTCCCGGGCTTCAGCCTTCGCGTCGTGTTTGGTCCATAATCGACGATTTCGCCGCAGAACTCGTGACCCATGACGATGTCACGAGACGGATTTAAACTGAAAGGAGCATCCGAGCGACGAAGGGCATCAGCGAGTTGGTCGGCGTGTTTAGCAGCATGGAGATCGCTGCCACAGACTCCGCATGCGAGAGTCTTGACGAGAACCTCACCATTTCCCGGTTCAGGTAATGGCATATCGTCGATTACAAGCGCTTTATTCCGCAATACAGTCGCGCGCATGAGGTCCCCCTTGAAGTTCGGAATGGGGCGGACTGCCCATCGGGATTATACAGGAGCCGAATAGCCTTCCGAGCCGAGGTCTCCAGCAAGGGGGACTCCGGGATCCGGTAGCCGCAAAAGACTAAGAAGAATATGATGATTTAACCCGGATCCTTTCCCCTTATCTCGAACCAAGGCCGCCGTCATTAAATATCAATTTAGGTAATCTATTTCCCAATTAGCCCATGGGTGGTACACCATAGGGGTTTTCTGCCTGAGCAGCCTTCGGAACTTTCGGCACTTAACGTGCATCCAAAAGGCGAGTAAGGAACAAAGAAGCATGACTGAAGCGCGTACCACGGTCGTTGCGATTCAACCAGAAGCAGCGCGTCCGTGGGCAATCGGAGTTTTCCAGGCGGTTGGAGCAGGACTCGGCCGCACTGGAATGTGGGCTGTTGATACCGCCCAAAAGTTTGGCACGCTGGTATCCGTGCTTATGGGACCGGCGGTTTTTTCCGCGTATGCCTTTGCTTTCTGGTGTTTGGCGGCGAACCTTGGCTGGACGGATACTTTCCCGTACACTTCCGGTCCGCTATCCAACTGGTTAATGTGGCTCGGGATTTCGGTGATGGTCCATTTGGCTGCCGGAGTTCTCAAGCGCCGCACTTCGACTGATCGCGAAATGGGCCGGTGACTTCAGGCCGCGATCCGATAAGCGCCGGGTTTCTGTTTTCAGTAATCCAGCATCCTTTCGTTCCTTAACTCGGAAACTGTTTGATATCCTCATATTCAGGATTCCCGCAAGCCGATGCCTTTTAGTTCGCGTTCCTACGTGAATCGGTACGTCCCTTCGAATCGATTCCCGGTCGGCCTGAAGTGGCTCCTGATCGCCAATCTCGGCATCTTTGTCGTCAATTTCATCCTGCGCGCCAGTTCCCTCGCCCTGCTCTTTGACAGACTCGCTCTGGTTCCGTCGGATGTGGTCCAAAGGCTCCAGGTCTGGGAGCTGGTCACGTACATGTTTTTGCATGGGTCCAGCATCGGACTGATCCTATGGAACATGCTGGCCCTGTGGATGTTCGGCGTGGAGTTGGAGCGGCTGTGGGGAACCGTCAAATTTCTCCGGTTCTACTTCTCCTGCGGCGTGATCGCCGGACTGACGGTAACCGTCTGCGCCTATCTGTTCGGGGGAAAAGATGTCGTGTCTTTCGGGTCGTCCGGCGCTATCAACGGCATTCTGGTTGCCTACGGTCTGATGTTTGCGAACAACACAGTCCTCTTCGGATTCCTGATCCCGATGAAATCGAAGTATTTCGTCATGATCATCGGAGCCATCGTCTTTCTACAGTCCTATATGGCGGCGGCAAGCGGTCAGGCAGGCGGCATTGCCATCGCCGCGCAACTCCTGAGTGGATTGGCCGCCGGATTCCTGCTTTTGCGGGGTAAACGGCTCTACGGACAGGTACGCCAGCCCGCCATCGCCGGGTACAAGGACTGGAAACTGCGCCGCGCGAAGAAAAAATTCGAGGTTTACCTCAAAAAAAAGGACTCCAAGCGAGACCCGTGGGTAAACTAGTACGTCCATTACAATGCCCTCCGGCGCGTACATCAGATCCGGCAAAGGTAAGTAGCCATGAAGTTCCGTTTTCTAAACTCCCTGTTTGCGGCCGCGTTACTGCTGGCCACCTCTAGTTTTGTTCTGCCCCTATATGCCCAGGACGGGCCTCAATCCCAAGACAGCGATTCTGTCGCGAAGCCTAAACCCAAGCCCGACGAAACTCCCGCGCCTGACGAAAAGAAGATTCCTTCCGAGTACAAAAAGAAGGATGTTCCCATCGAAAATGAACCGACTTTCCGCCTGAACGCAAATACCGTAAACGTGGACGTGGCTGTTCTGGACAACAACGGTCATTTCATTCCGAAAATTCCGCAGGGCAATTTCCGTGTTTTAGAAGATGGCGTTCCACAGCAGATTTCAAATTTCGGTCAGAGCGAAGCGCCTATTACCATCTGCATGTTGATCGAATTCAGCGGCCGCTTCCAGCAGTTCTATAGCTACGGTTGGCAGGAGACGCTCGAAGCCTCTTACGGCTTTTTGCAAACGCTGAAGCCCGACGACAATGTGGCTGTCGTGGAGTACGACATGCATCCGACTATCCTCTCCGACTTCTCTCCCGATAAGCGCAAGGCCGAAGAAGCCATGTCGCGCCTTCGCATTCCCGGCTTTAGCGAGTCCAATCTCTTCGACGCCGCAACCGACATGGCGGATCGAATGTCGGGCATCGATGGCCGCAAAGCGATTTTGCTCATTGCTAGTGGTCTCGACACCTTCAGCAAAATCACTTTCGACACGGCCAGGAAAGACCTTCAGGAAGCTGGTGTTCCGATTTACACGATTAGCATTCTGCAAGCGGCGCGCATCATGGCTGAATCGCGCGGCATGGGCCCTATCGCGGAAATGGATTTTCTCCAGGCCGATAATGAAATGAGAACGTTCGCCAAAGAAACAGGCGGCCAGTCTTTCTTTCCCAGATTCTTGGGAGAATATCCATCGATATTCAGGCAGATTGAGGAATCCCTGAAGAATCAGTATTCGCTGGCGTATCATCCCACCAACGTTGCTAAAGACGGCAAATTCCGCCGCATCAAAGTGGAATTGGTGAACCCGGCGACTAATGAACCTCTGCGCATCACCAATCAAAAGGGCAAGCCGATCAAATATCAAATCATTGCGAAGGCTGGCTACAAAGCGCCGCGCGACGTCGAGTAGTTCGAAACGGCCCCTCCGTCCGACGGGTACGCATGTATGGTACTGCTGTCAAGTACTGAATCTATCGCCGTTTGAGAATGATAGAGATCGATTGACACTTCAGAAGACGGTCTGTTAACGTTCTTAAGTCTGGATGCGGTCTTCTCATTCAAGTAGTTCTCAGAACCCCGCCACCATCCTCCTCGTCGATGATAATCACGATGGAGTATTAGCTCGCCGATCTGTCCTGGAAGAGCTTGGCTACAACGTTGTCTCGGCGCCATGCGGTGCGGATGCCCTTGCCCGAACTGAGGAACAGAATTTTGATCTCGTCATAACCGATTACAAAATGTCGCCCATGAACGGCCTCGCGTTGATAACGGAACTTCGCCGGCGCAATTTTGCGAAGCCGATCATCTTGTTGAGTGGTTTCGCCGACAGCATCGGTCTGCGGGCCGAAAGCACCGGGGCCGATGTAGTCATTCAGAAAAGTGCCAATGAGATCGCGACTCTGGTCCGGCAAACGAACCGGCTCCTCAGTCCGAAAAAACCTGCGGCTTCGCAACGGGCGAGCAAGGCTCCAGGGCGCGCGAAAGGTGCCGGGCAAGGCTAATCTGAATTGCATTCGCAGGCGGTCCGCCTATATTGGGGAGAGTGAACTGCCTCAAAGCGCTCGCGCTGTTCTTCTCGCTTGCTTCAATCTCACCGGCTGCTGCGCTGCCCGCGTCATCGGCTAAAGCCCCGGCTCGTCACAAGCCGGCAACGGCTGCCGCTTCTCCTCTTCTCCGTTCTCTATCGCTGCATGACCGCATCGCCCAATTGATCGTTGTGCGTGGCTACGGCGATTATCCGCCGTCTTCCAACGCCGAGTACAAACGCTTTCTCCGCTGGATTCGCGAAGACCACGTGGGAGGCTTCATCGTTGCGGGCCGCATCCGCAATGGGAACGTTATCGCAGCCCAGCCGTTTGAAATGGCGGCGTTCATCAACCACGTGCAGCATCTGGCGCGTACGCCGTTGCTGGTTGCTTCTGACTTCGAACGCGGCGCATCCATGCGGGTTGCGGACACCGCGAAGTTTCCCTATCTGATGGCCTTCGGCGCCGCTCGCGATCTGGAAGCCACGAAACAACTCGGCGCCGCTACCGCACGAGAAGCCCGCGCCCTTGGCGTCAACTGGGTTTTCGCTCCCGATGCCGATGTAAACAACAACCCCGATAACCCCATCATCAACGTGCGCTCGTTCGGCGAAGATCCTCAAGCTGTCGCCGCAAATGTCGCGGCATTCATCGAAGGCGCCCACTCCGATCTCCACAACAACGTGCTGCTCGCGGCCAAACATTTTCCGGGGCACGGCGATACCGCGCAGGATAGCCACATGCAGCTCGCCACGCTCGATCAGCCGCGTGAACGTATTGAATCGCTTGAACTCGTGCCGTTTCGTGCCGCGGTCGAGCACGGCGTTGACTCCATCATGACTGCGCACCTGGCCGTTCCATCGATTGAGCCTAACCCGATTCCCGCCACTCTCTCGCATAAAATTCTCACTGGACTCCTTCGCGAGGAACTTGGCTTTAAGGGATTGATCGTTACCGATGCGCTCGAAATGCAGGGCGTCGCCTCGATGTTCTCCCAGGGCGAAGCCGCTGTCCGCGCTATTGAGGCGGGGGCCGACGTGCTTCTTATGCCCATCGATCCCGAGCCTTGCATCAAAGCCATTCAGGCCGCCATCGCATCGGGGCGATTGACGCGTGCAAGAATTGACGCGAGCGCTTCCCGGATCCTTGCCGCCAAACAACGCGTTGGGCTTTATCGCACTCGCTTCGTAAACCTCGACGTCATGACCGATAATTTGGAGCGGGATGAACTCGACCAGCTGGCGCAACATGTCGCTGACCGTGCGGTGACGCTGGTCAAGGACGAGAAACATCTCTTCCCGATGCCCGCCGCCGACGGTTCCTGCCTGGTAATTTTGGGCGAAGGGCAGTTCTCGCAGCGCGGCGAAACGCTTGTTAGAAATGTTTTGCGTGAAGCTCCGTCCGTTAGAACCTACGCTGTTAACTCCACTATGCCCGAGAGTCTCACCACGGCGATTGCCAACGATGCGGCCACCTGTAAACAGATTTACGTAGTGGCCTTCGTTACAGTGGCCGCCAACCGAGGCAGCGTCGCTCTTGAAGGTAGCTTGCCCGCGTTCATGAATGCGCTCGTGCATGGACCCGCTCCTGTCGCCCTGCTTTCCCTTGGAAATCCCTACCTGCTGCGTGACTTTCCCGCAGTTTCTTCTTACCTCGCGACATTCAGCCCAGCGAGCAGTTCGGAAGCCGCCGCCGCAAAGGCCATTCTCGGCGAAATCGCGATCAACGGAAAACTACCGGTGTCCATTCCAGGATTCGCAAAAATAGGAGAAGGTCTCGATGTACCAGCCAAGATCGTCGCAGCGTCTAACGCGACGAGATGATACAAATTACCTGGCTTGGCCACGCGACATTTGAGCTGCGTTTCGACACGGGCGAAGTGCTGATATTCGATCCCTGGATCGAAGGAAATCCCGCTTACCCGAAGGACTACAAAATCGCCAAGGTGGACGCGATAGCGGCGTCGCATGCGCACTTCGATCACATCGGCGGACTCATTCCGCTCGCCCAGGAATTCCAGCCCAAAGTTGTTTGCATCTTTGAGATTGCCACCTGGCTGCAAAGCAAAGGCATTCAAAACACGATAGGCGTAAACAAGGGCGGAACCGTGGATCTCGGATTCGCGCAACTCACCATGACTCACGCCATTCATAGCAGCGCAATTCAAGACGGCGACAAATTGCTGTACGGCGGTGAAGCGGCAGGTTACATTTTGACCGCTCGTGACGGACGCCGAGCCTACTTCGCGGGTGACACGGCGCTCTTCGGAGACATGGCCCTCATTGCCCAACTGTACAAGCCCGAGATTGCATTCCTGCCGATTGGCGATCACTTCACGATGGGGCCTCATGAAGCCGCCCACGCCGCGCGCCTGCTTAAGGTGAAGCGCGTTATTCCGATGCACTACGGTACCTTCCCGGCTCTCACGGGGCGTCCCGAAGAACTCGCCGCCAACTTGAAGAAGGATGGAATCGAAGTCTGGACGTTGAAGCAGGGCGAAACGGTGCAATGGTAGCGTTCTGATAAATTCTGGAGAGCATGAAACTTTGCAAAGGTGCTCTCGCGGTCACAGCCGCCCTTCTATGCTTGTTCACCGTTATTCCCGCCGGTGCCGTTAAAGCGCAGCCCAACCAGCAAGCGATTATAGACGGGTTCAAGCTCGTCGAAGCGGCGTCGGTAGCCGATGCCATGGAACTGCTCTATGGCAAGAAGGCGTATATGTTCCACGACATGCGCCCGCTCAGTCCAACCAAGTTCGCGGGGCCTGCCGTAACGGTTTTGCTGAAGAAGGAAGAGCACCACGAGGGATCGAAAGCCCTACAAGGAATGCTCGATGTGATCGACGAAGCGGCTCCTGGGTCGGTCTATGTCATGGTGCTGCAAGACGGTCTCGACTACGCGGGTCTTGGCGGCCTGATGAGTACAGCCATGAAGGTTCGCGGTTTGGCCGGGGCGGTGGTCGATGGCGGAGTCCGGGACACGCCTCAAATCGCAAAGTTGCAGTTTCCGGTCTTCAGCCGCGGTGTCGTGCCGTCTACCACGGTGAATCACTTTCGGTTCGCTGGCAAAAATCTTACTGTCAACTGCGCGGGAGTTGAAGTCCGCCCGGCAGACATCGTAGTAGCCGATATGGATGGCGTGGTAATCGTTCCAGCGGAGAAAGCCGCCGAAGTGCTCGCGAAAGCACAGCAACTCGATTTCACCGAGCACAGCATGTTTCCCTTCATCGAGAAATACAAGTCGATCCGTGAAGCGGTCTCGAAATTCGGGCGGCTTTAATTCCTGTGAATGACCGGAGCGGATAGAACACCGGCGCGAACGGCGCTCAGCGAAAAATTTGGAGCGGAGCGCCTCCGGATCACTTGCTCACAGTCATGGCCGCAGTCTGTTCACCGATTTTGGCCGAATACAGGATGTACTTGAATGGGTCCGTATTTTGATTCTTTTCCATCAGCTTCTGGTAGACCATCCTCTCGGCGCCCAGCATAGCTTTCGTCCGGCCGAATCTGGGTGCGGACGACTCGAGCAACGAGGCCGCGAGTTCGTACTTTCCGTCCTCCGCCGCTTTATTGACGGCATTCACAACCTGCTTTTCGGAAACGCCGAGATAGTCCACCAGGAGCTCTGCACGGTCAGAGTTGTCAAGATGATCGAGACCAGCCAGGTTGGCTTGCCAATACCCGGTGAATTGCCGATAAAGGCGGTCGATCACGTGTTCTCGCAGCACGAGGTAGGGTAGCAGTACGTCGGAACGGCCAGCTAGAAGCCCCGGTGGAATCAGATTCGCCCGTTGAATAGCCCCGCACGGCTCGCCGCGGCGGATTGCGGCCAGCACCTCCTCGCGCAACCAACTGAGATTACCCTTCAACTGGGCAAGTATCTCCGGCGAGGAGAAATTCTTGGTCAGGGGGTCATGACCTTGCAGGATGTAACGAGGATTTTTCTGCACCACGACATCGATCGCGTCAAGCAGGCCTTGGAAGTCGCCCTCCGCCACAAATGGCGCGCCGACGTAAGGCATGATGAAGTCGCCCGCAAAAAGCACGCCCAAATCGGGCAGGTGGATGAACATGGCGTCATGCGTTTCACCGCCGTGAACGGGTATCAACTCGATGCGCGTTCCGCCGATCTTCAGTTCGGTGGCGCTGTCTATGGTTGTATCCGGTTTGAAGTTGCGCACGTCTTCGATGTTGAAGCGCTCGCCAAAAAAGCTCTTTCCGATCGAGTCAGGCTGACTGAGCTCTCCGGCAATTTCCTCGTGATAATTGCTTCTTGCATAAAACCGCGGTTTTGGATCGAGGCTGCGGAAATAGCGCTGTCCGCCAATGTGGTCCCAGTGAGAATGTGTTATGAAGATCGTGGTTAGCGCGGGAAGATTCGGAGCATAGGCGCGCAGCGCTTGATAGGCAGCCTTCGCGGAGTCCGCGGAGCTTCCCACATCAATGCCAATCAACTCACGCCCATTGTCGGATACGACGAAATAATACTCGGTGAATTCAAAGCCGGAAAGCGCATACACTCGATGTGGAATTACTTCTCGAATCCTGCGCGGCGCAAAAGCGAATCCCGACAACGGATTGAGCGAGAACGGTGTGATTAGAGTAATCGACTTTTCGAAAGACTTGTATCCGCTTTGGCCTAGATACTCCTGCGCTTTGGCGCGATCTCCATCGGCAAGCGCGAGCTTCGCTAAACGAAAGTAGACCTCTCGCAACCAGCCTATGTCCGGAGCTTTGGCACTGTTCCCTGCACACCACGTCAAATCGTCGAGAGCGAATTGCTTCTGATGAAAGATGCCCGGAAGTTGCGAGCGGACCACACCGGAAATCCAATTCACGACGAAGACTTGGCCGCCCGAGAGCTTCTTGGCTTGGTCCAGCATGGCGATCGTGTCCTTTACGTACCCCATGCGATGGAAGAACGGGACCGAAGAAGCATGCTGCGCTCGCAACACGCTAATTGCACTCAGATAGAGAGACTTCTGCGCATCGGCAAGCTGCGGCCCAAACTCATTCAAGCGCGCTGACAGAAACTCGGCGCCCTCCGCTTGCCGATTGGCATTTCCAAAGGCGCCCATAAGAAGGAAAAGCAACTGCGGATCTTTCGGAGGCGCCGCTTTGTTTACAGCTTTCAGATACTCGAGCGCCGGATCGGAAGAGTTGGAATGTTCCTTATCGCCGCGCTTTGCGGTCCCATGTGTTCCTACCCAAGCAAAAACAGAAGCGGTCGTTGCCGCCACAACCAGCAGGACGGAGAGCACTATTCGCATGAACGTGATCCTTTCTTGAATCTTGTCTATGCGAACTAGATGCATATACATCTAAACCGGACTCAAAAATCTTTACCGCCTGCGGCCGCGATTGTTACTTCAGAAATCACCGATTGCATCTGCTTCCAGACCGCTGCGCCAAGTGTTTTTCGCAATCGGTCCTCCGCCTCCTTCCAATGCGGTTGAGCTGCTGCGATTTTGTTTTTGCCTGCTTCCGTCAACCGAAACACCCGCTCCCGCCGATCTTCCCCTTGCTTGACCTGGACCCAATGCCGTTTGCGAAGCAGCGCCAACGTGCGTGTTAGTGTGGTGCTGTCCATCGCGAATCCGGCACTTAGCCTCTTCTGATTGGCCTCGCCAACAATGGCAAGAGCAGTCATCAAACCGAATTGCGTAATCTCGATGTCGGCCTTACGGAGTTCCTGGTCATATATACGGGTAACGAGCCGCGTCAGCCGGCGCAGGCTCTGACAAGCGCAGGGAAGAGGGAAGAGCGCGTTCGCGAGATCGTTCCGAACTGCCGGATCTGGCATAAAGGTGTATGTATATACATGTTAGGCTACCATTATCGACACTTTCAGCGCGCAAGCCAGGCCGAGCGTTGGCCGACCAAGAGGCCTGGATGGATCCGGCGTTCTGATCTGATTTATGGGACAACTCGTGAGGAAGCTGCGGGATAGAGTCACAACAATTTGGGCGCAACCGCTGAGGAGAATGCGTTCATGCGCGTGTTGTGCAAACGGCGCGTTTATGGCTCGCTAAAGGACCACGCCGTAGACGCCCCAAAGCGTGTACCGGCCGAGCGCCCGACATGGAAGGCAGATCGTACGCCAGCAAGTCACTCTTAAATCGCAGAGATCTAGGAAGTCATTGCACGAAGTACTTCCAAGCCACGACCGCAAGTGCAGCGGCTATACCAATTCCATAACCGAATAGCTTCACCCGGTTGACCAGGTCTTGCTCCCGCATAGGTCAATTATTGCACTCAAATCCTTTCTCAGCCTCGAAGCCCAACTCAATGCGTCTCTTCATGATCTTGCTTGCGGCATAAGGCCTCAATCGGCTGTTTGCCCGCAACCGCAGTCCACATTAACCGGTACATGTCCTCAACTGTTTGAACCCTCGCCTGGACAACACCCATACCTGTTCAGACTAATGCACCCGGCTCCCCATCCTTTCAACGGGTACGTAACAGGGTATGCTAAGCCGTTGGCCCAGATGGCGAAATGAACTCCAGCCTTGAATGACAGGAATACCTCCAGGCATATTGCCTCTCAGGTATATGCTCCGTCTGTCCCCATCCCCAAGCTCGCACCAAGCTCCCTCAGTCGAAGAAAGCGCGATCCTCTTCTTGAAGGTGCGCTTTGGCTGCGCGCACGTTGAAGGTGATGCCAAGACCTGGCTTATCCCAGACGTCGATATAGCCGTCCTTGACAATCGGATTGGGTAGGCCGTCCACAATTTCGTACCACCAATCCGGCTGGCCTTTCGCATATTCGAAACCGATATAGTTCTGCCCCATCACCGCCCCCAGATGCACTTGCGCGGCGACGCCGAACACTCCGTCGAAGATTCCGTGCGGAGCTACCTGAATCCCGTGAAGATTGGCGTATTCGCCTATCCACTTCAACTCGGCAATGCCGCCCACATCCTCCGGGTCTGGCCCGACCACGTCAACCGCCTGCATTTCAATCAGGTCCTTGAAGTTCTCGCGCAGGTAGATCTCTTCTCCCGTGTGAATCGGCGTGGTTGTGTTGTCTTTCACCTCCTTGAACACCTGTGCATTCGGGTAAGGCGTGTAGTCGCCCGTGATCAGGTCTTCGAGCCAGGCGAGATGGTACGGCTCAACCGCACGCGCGAAGCGAATTGCATCCTTCGGAACCCATCCCGGGCCGCAATCGCACGCCAGATCGATCTCATTGCCCAGAACCTTCTTGATGGCCTCGACGCAGGAGAGCACATAGTCCAACCCGCGCTCCGTCATCACACCCCGATCCATGTAAGGGAAAACACGTCCCTTCCAGTGCTCGCCGTACCACGCGTTCGGAATGGCGTTCATCATCGGTGCATTGTGAAAGCCCACGGGCATCTTCACCAGCTTGAAGCCCTCTTTCGCCTCCTTCGTCTTAGCCGCCATCTCCGCGCATTCCTGCGGCGACCGAGGGGAAAAAACGGGTGAATTGTTTTCCGAGTTCCCGTAGGCACACACTCGGTCGTGAATCTTCCCGCCGAGCAACTCGTATACCGGCAACCCCGTTGCCTGTCCCGCAACGTCCCACAGCGCGATCTCAATCGAGCTGACGGCCGAACCCCACGGCTTCATGGCACCCATGCGACGGATTTTGAGCATGATGCGTCCGACGTCCCGCGCGTCCTCGCCGAGCAGGAAAGGCTTGTAGTACGGAATGATTGGTTTTACATTTGCCTTTCCAGATTCTGCCTGAGCATATCCGGAAATGCCTTGATCCGTGACGATGCGTATCACCGGATTGCGTCCAATGACAGCGCACCTCACGTCCGTGATCTTGACCGGTACACTGCCCGGCCGCCTTGCCGAGGCGAGGGTGCTTCCTCCCTGCCGAGCCGCCAGCGCCCTTGCGGTCGCCGCACCCAAAACAGATCCGACGAACCCTCTTCGGGTGAATTGACTCACGTGTTCCCCATTCTTCGCCTACTCGATGTGTGGCAAGTCATAGCTTATCCGCTTCGGTTTCCGAGACTGCTGGAAGCAATAAAGATATACCTTGACACGTATATGCGATTCAACGTATATAAAAAGAGTGGAATCCGTGTTCGAAATTATTGCGGAGCCGAACCGCCGTGCGATTTTGAGCCTCCTGGGCTCGTCTCAACGATCGGTTGGAGAGATCGAGCGTCAGCTTCGTATGCCGCAGACGACTGTATCGAAGCACTTGCGAGTGCTGCGCGAGGCCGGTTTCGTGGAATCGGCGGTGGACGCTCAACGCCGTCTCTACCGGCTGAAGCCCGAGCCGCTTCAGGAGGTGGATGCCTGGCTGGCTCAGTTCCGCCGGTTCTGGTCCGCCCATGTGGACGCTCTCGAACGACACCTGGACCAAATGGATGAATCGACACGGATGAAACCGAAGACAAAGAAAGGACGACGCGGTTCAAAACCGCCGAGGTAAAAAAGGCAAACAAAAATGAAAATCAAACTGACCAGCGTGCACGTTGACGACCAAGACAAGGCCCTTCGCTTCTATACCGAAGTGCTCGGCTTCGTGAAGAAGGCCGACTTCAGCCAGGGGCCGTTTAGATGGCTGACGGTGGCCTCGCCCGAGGAGCCGGAAGGCGCTGAGCTGCAACTGGCGCTGAACAACAATCCGGCGGCCAAAACCTACCAGGACGCTCTCTTCCAGCAAGGCCAGCCTGCGGCCATGTTCTACACAGACGATGTCAAGGGCGACTATGAGCGAATCAAGGCCCGGGGCGGCGAGTTCACGATGCCGCCGACCGACGTGACCGCGTCGATCATTGCGATGCTGAAGGACAACTGTGGGAATTTCATTCAGCTCGTTCAACTGAAACGCTATTGAGGGGCGTGGAAGAAGAAATCCGAGGGGAAATCGAAATCATGGAATCGACTTTGCTGAACTCAAGGGAGATGGGCATCCGAGGCTCTAAAGGGATAGTGATCGGCTTCTGGGTCTTCACTGTCCTCTTTTGCCTGCAGATGAGCTTCACCGCGTACTATGAGCTGATGACCCTGCCGCAAGCGGCGCAGGCGTTCACGCGCCTTGGTTTTCCCGCCAGCTATTTCCGGGTGGAGCTTTCGTGGGCCAAGATAGCGGGGGTGGTAGCGCTGCTCGTCCCCATGGTCCCCGCCCGGCTCAAAGAATGGGCTTACGCGGGCTTCGCCATCAACCTGGCCTCGGCGCTGATTGCCCACTTCTCGATCAGTGATCGCCCGCTGGCCTTCGTCCCATCGACGATCACGAGCATACTGTGGGGACTCTCTTACTTCTTCTGGCGCCGCCTGGAACTGTACTTAGCCGACGGCCGTTGATTTGTACATTGGACAGGCGTAGCGAGCAAGCTGTTCTTATGCTAGCGGCTTGCCTGTTTTCTTCTCTCGGCCGGCATTCTTTTTCGTGGCCGTCGGCGCAAATTCCGGCGGCACGCAGGCTTGCGATGCGGCTGATCAGCTGCAGCGGAACGGGCTTGTCGAGTGGAAAATGGATGGTGCCCTTTCGCCGCTCATAATCCTTAAGTTCTTCTTCGAGCGAGGCGAAGAACGTACCCGATGCCGCAAACAACGAATAGTGATTCTTAAAACCCGCGAAGTATAACAGCGGTTTTCCCATCAGCCTGTAGCCGGGCATACCGTATCCGATGCCCTCCGATGCCTCAGGGACCGCTCGCCTGATTGCGGCACGCACCTGCTCCAGCTTCGAGCGCAAGGCTTCGGGTTGACCGCCAATGTACTCGTCAACCGTCTGAGGAGAACGTTCCTTCATTCCGCCATTCTATTGCAATGAGACGATCAGTGCGGTTCGATCAATGCGTACACCGGATAGTGGTCGGAGCCCTGGAAGTCGCGGCGGACCTGACCGTTTTTCACTTGAATGGGTCCTTTCACAAACATCCAATCGAGGGCCATGGCGATGGCGTGAGTCCTTTCAATGTGTTTGCCCAGAGAACTGCTGAACCCGGCGCGCTCCAGCTTTTTGAGAAAGAAAGAAGGCAGGTACTTCGTGTTTAAATCCCCGCCCAGGAGGATGGCGGTTCCGGCAGGATACCGCTGCGCGTCGGCTAGCATTTCATCTAGCTGCGCAGACTGGATTCGCCCATAGCTGCGGCTTTCGAGGTGCGCGTTGTAGACCACCAGGAGGCGGCCGGCAAAGGTGAGTTCGGTGACCAGCGCTACTCGATTTCCCAGCCGCCGCTGCATCAAAGGAAGCGACGAGGGAAGCCAACCTCGCGGCTTCCAGAAACCCGATTGGGCGTGAAAGCGCAGCACGCGGGAGCGGCGGATGGGAAGACGCGTGAGGGTGGCTTGGCCGATGAAGGCGGCTTGCGATTGCTCCTGACTGAGCTCTTCGAACTCAATGGCAAACGAACCATTCAGATGGAGGCGCTGGGCCAGAGAGCGGGCAACATCGGTATGACCGGCGCGCTTGGTATTCCAGTCCACTTCCTGCAACAGGAGCAGATCGGCTGGGTTTCGTTCCAGTTCCGAGCCGATCACATTGAGGTGAACACCGCGATCTATGTTCCAAGTTGCAACCCGGAGTGAGCGCAGACTGTTGTTGGGCGGGGAAGTTTGAATCTCGCGCGGATGGTCAAAGCTAGCCGGCGGGAGTTGCGAGGCTCCGCTTGTCACAAGGGCAATCAGAACGATCCATCGACTTCGCAATCCGATTGCCCCTGCAGGTACCTTGAACAAGAGAACGTAGCGGGTTCACTTTCCCGTATAGACGACGCGCCAGATGGACTTCGAACCATCATCCGTCACCATCAACGAGCCATCGGGAGCCACGGCGACGCCCACGGGCCGTCCCCAGACTTGACCATCCGGCGTAACGAAGCCAGTGATGAAGTCCTCATAAACGCCGCTCGCCTTTCCATTCTCAAGCGGTACCCGGATCACTTCGTAGCCGGCGCGGACGCTTTTGTTCCAGGAGCCGTGCTCGGCCGCAAAGATGTCGCCGTGATACTGCTTCGGAAACTGCTTGCCTTCGTAGAAGGTGAGTTCCAGTGAGGCGTTATGCGGCTGAAGCAGAACGTCGGGAACGATTACTTTGTCTTTCAGTTCGGGGTGCTTGCCTTCCAGGCGCGGGTCCTGGTGGTCGCCCATGTAGTACCACGGCCAGCCGTAGAAGCCGCCTTCTTTGACGGAGGTGATGTAGTCGGGAACGAGATTATCGCCCAGCATGTCGCGCTCGTTTGTTGAGCACCACAACTGCCCCGTGGCGGGGTTGACGGCGATACCGACGGGGTTGCGGATTCCCGAAGCGTAGACCTTCACGAATTTACCTTCAGGCGTGTATTCGAGAATGTTCGCGCGATGGTGCTCGCCGGGATGCGTATCGGGATCGTCGATGTTGGAGCCTGATCCTACGGAGAGAAAGAGCCTGCTGCCATCGGGCGAGAACGCGAGATCGCGCGTGCTGTGACCGCCTGTCGGAATCCCGGAGATGAGGGTCTCGGAAGGGCCAGTCGCTTTCAGGTCTCCATTCTTATAAGGAAAGCGCACGACGGAGTTCGTGTTTCCGATGTAAACCCATTGCGGATTTTTTCCGAGCGGGTAGAACGCGATTCCGAAGGGCTCGGTCAGACCGGTCGCGAATGTGGACCTCTGTTCGGGCTTGCCGTCCTTCGTAATGCCGCGGAAAATTTCTATTTTATTTCCGTTAGTATCGGCGACGAACATATCGCCATTAGGGGCGGTGCGAATTTCGCGTGGTTGGGTCAGCCCCTCGTTAGTGTAGAGCTGCACTTCGAAGCCGGCGGGCGCTTTGGGCCAGGCATCTGAAGGTCTTGCGACGACCTTCGGCCCGTTTCCGACGCCCTTGGTGGCGTAAGGCTGCGGGAGGTCGGCTACGGTGATTTTTCGGAAGGTGCCGGGACTTTCGGTCTGATAGCTGGTAAAGGCCGCAGTGCCGGTTTTGACGTTTTTCACGTCCGATTGGTCGGGCTTTGGACTGGCGTAAGTACATAGCGCAGCCCCCAGCGCCACAACAACCCCTCGAACAACCCAGCGTGTGGGTCTCTTCATTCGATGCTCCTTCATTGGATTCGTTGATTAGATGTTATTCCAAGCTGAAATTAGCACGTACGAAACAGTCTTTTGTTTAGATGAGCTTGGCGTTGAACGCTCGC
Source organism: uncultured Acidobacteriaceae bacterium (assembly GCA_963845995.1). Classification (GTDB taxonomy): domain Bacteria; phylum Acidobacteriota; class Terriglobia; order Bryobacterales; family Bryobacteraceae; genus Bog-105. The sequence goes on from CAWJUO010000038.1 coordinate 32,520, forward strand.
AGGTCATCAAGATTCAGGAAGCCGGTGTAGATGGACATTCCGACGGCACAGTCGATGCGGAGAGCGGTCAGGGATTTGATGTCTTCCATGGTGGTGATTCCGCCCGCTGCCGTTAATTCGTGAGAGGTGGCACGACGGAGACTCTCGAACCAGGCGATGTCGGTTCCCTGCATCATTCCTTCTTTATCCACGTAGGTGCAGAGGAAGCCGGAACAGTAGGGTTCGAGTTGGGAGATCATTTCAAACGCGGTCCAGCGAGTGGCTTCTTGCCAGCCTTTGACTACCACCCGTCCTTCCTTGCTATCGAGCGCGATGATGATGCGGTCGGGGCCGATGGCAGCACTTAAGGCACGTAGAAATTCATGATTAACTCCGGTCGAGGAGAACGCGGCGGTTCCGACGATAACGCGCGATGCGCCTTGATCGGCGAGTTCTTGCGCCCGCTCTACAGTCCGGACTCCACCGCCTGCACGGACCTTCGCCCGGCTGGCGAGATGCGCAATGATCGCGCTGTTGGCGCCTTTCCCCATGGCGGCATCGAGGTCGATGACCTGGATGTGCGGAAAACCTGCGAACATTTCGAGCATCTCGTCTGGCGATTTGCCTTCCAGAACTTTTTCGCGGCCCTGGCGCAGTTGGACGACCTTACCGCCCATCAGATCGATGCAAGGAATGATCATAGGAGAGGCCTGACTGGAACTCCGGCGTTTTGCAGCGCGGCTTTCAGATCGGCTACGGTGTACTTGCCGTAGTGAAAGACGGAAGCGGCGAGAGCGGCATCGGCATGGCCGGTCGTGAGGACGTTCACAAAGTCTTCGGGAACTCCGGCTCCGCCCGAGGCGATCACGGGAATGGTGGTTGCGTTGGCGACGGCGCGGGTCAGGTCACAGTCGAACCCGGTTTGAACGCCATCCGTGTCCATGGATGTGAGCAGGATTTCTCCTGCACCCAGCGATTCACCGCGCCGCGCCCATTCCACCGCGTCGATGCCTTCGTCGTGGCGGCCACCCTTGGTGTAGACGTTCCAGTTCGAGGGTCCAGAGCGCCGGGCGTCGATGGCGAGAACGACGGCCTGGGCGCCAAACTCCTGGCTGAGTTCGTTGATTAACTCGGGCCGGTGGACGGCGGCGGTGTTGACGCTGACTTTGTCGGCTCCGGCGAGAATGATTTTGCGCGCGTCCGCTACCGAGCGAATCCCGCCGCCTACGGTCAAGGGGATGAAGACCTTACGGGCTGTTCGAGCGACGAGATCGGCCATGATCTCGCGGGCATCACTCGAGGCCGTGATGTCGAGGAAGACCAGTTCGTCCGCGCCTTGCGTGTTGTAACGCTCGGCCAGTTCGACGGGATCGCCCGCATCGCGCAGGCCTATGAAGTTGACGCCTTTTACGACCCTGCCGCCCGTCACGTCCAGGCAGGGAATAATTCTTTTTGCCAGCATCAGATCGCGGTGAAATTCTTCATGACATGCAGGCCGATTGGGCCGGACTTCTCGGGGTGGAATTGGACGGCGTGTACGTTGCGTTGTTCGAGGACGGCTGAGTACGGATTGATGTACGTGCAGGTAGCGGATGTCGCATTAACAAGAGGAGCGTAAAAGCTGTGGGCGAAATAGGTGAAGGGTTCCTCGGGTAGTCCGTCGAGTAGACGGGTTGGTCTGACGCGCGTAAGCGAGTTCCAGCCCATGTGCGGGACGCGGGCATCACCCACAAAGCGTTTGACGATACCGGGAAAGATGGCGAGGCCGTTACTGCCGGGCGATTCTTCGCTTGCTTCGAACAAGCATTGCAGGCCAATGCAGATTCCTAGAAACGGCACGCCACCGTTGATCTTCTGAATGACGGGCTGCCGTAATCCGAGCTCGTCCATGGCGCGCATCATCTGGCCGAAGTGGCCGACGCCGGGCAGGATGATTTTTTTCGCGGCGAGTACAATTTCGGGCCGGTTTGTTGTTTCGTAAAGAACACCGAGTTCATCGAGCGTGTTCTGGACAGAACGGATGTTTCCCGCCCCATAGTCAACTATGGTTGTCACAAAAGGCCCTTCGTCGATGGCAATTGATCTTTCAAACGCTCGTCTGTTGAACAGGCGTAGCGCATGGCCCGCGCGAAGCATTTGAAGATCGCTTCGATCTTGTGGTGATTGGAACGGCCATACATCACTTTCGCGTGCAGGTTGGCGCCCGCGTGATTGGCGAAACCCGAGAAGAAATCTTCGAGCAGCTCCGTTTGTAAATCGCCAACGTGAACAACATTCACCAAGCTGTCGTAGACGAGCGCGGGACGTCCACCAAGATCGACGGCTACAACCGCCAGCGTTTCGTCCATCGGCTGCACAAAATAGCCGGTGCGATTGATGCCGCGCCGATCACCGAGGGCTTTCGAGAATAAATCGCCCAGTACGATGCCGACGTCTTCGACCGTGTGGTGCTGATCGACGTCCAGATCGCCGGTTGCTTTGATTTCGAGATCGAACGCGCCATGTTTGCCGAACAGCTCCAGCATGTGATCGAGGAATCTGACGCCGGTGGAGATTTGATATTGGCCGGTTCCTTCGATCCGCAGTTTCCCCGAAATTTGAGTCTCTTTAGTATTCCGCTCGATCGCCGCTTCTCTCATGCTTTCACCAATGCGTTTTTCACCAAGGACTCTAACTGGTTGATGTCGTCGATGACGGTAAACGCGCCGAGTTGCTTCAGCATCGCCGCAATTTCAGCGTGCCTGGGATTGTGCGGAGTGGAGACACCTATGAAAGGCACTCCGGCAGCTTGCGCACTACGGGCGTCGTCCACCGCATCGCCTAGATACCAGATTGTTTTATCCGGATGTTCCTGCATGATAAGGTGCAGACCATCCGGAGCGGGCTTCGGATTGGCAACGCTCTCGTCGGTAATGAGCGGATGAAATTCGATATCGGCGGCGTAGCGGTTCAGCGTGACATCGGCTTCGTACTTGGCGCGGCCGGTGAAGATTGCCAGGTCGGCGTGTTCGGACAGCCGATTGAGCAGGCCTTCGTTCGGCATCCATTGCTCATACCGGATCAGTCCGTCGCCGTTTTCACCTAAGAAAATGAGATTGAAATAGTCGACGACAGCGGCATACTCAACAGTCTTACCGCGATCCGTAATCAGGCGATGAGAGAGCAGCCAGTCGTTGTTCCAGCCGCCCGCATTTTTGAAATCCTGAATCAAATCGTGCGAGACAAGTTCGCCGGTGAAGTGCTGCACGGTCTCACGAATCGCCTCGCGATAAGACTGCGAGACTTCAACCAGTACGCCGTCCATATCGAAGACGAGTACATCGGGAGAAGGGTTCGCTTCCATCACCAAATCTGCTCCAATTCATCTAAGAATCGTTCCACCTGATCTCGCGTGCCGACTGTTACGCGAACGCAGCCGGGAAGTTCATAACTGCGGTCCCGGATGAGAACGCCGCGAGTGCGCAACTCGTCGCGGATTTCGATGGCACGGTCGCCAGCTTGAAAGAGGACGAAATTCGCCTGGCTCTTGATATACGGAATTTTAAGGCGCTCCAAGCCGACGTACAAAAGTTCACGTCCGGTTAGAACTTCGAGTGCGTACTCTTCCACGAACGTCTGATCCTGAACGGCGATACGCGCGGCCATGGCGGCGAGCATGTTGACGCTGTATGGAGATTGCGCTTTGCGCACATGCGCCATGTTGGCCGCTTGTGAGAAGAGGCATCCGCAACGTAACGCGGCCATGCCATAGATTTTTGAGAATGTCCGGCTGACGAACAGGTTGGGATATTGCGCGATCCGCGGCAGAGCGGTGATGCCACTGAATTCGTAATAGGCTTCGTCGATCAAGACTACGGCGTTGACTGCTTTTCTTAAGATGCGTTCTATTACGCCGAGGCTGGTTCCGGTGCCGGTTGGATTATTGGGATTGCTGATGAGCACGGCGCGCGTGGACGGCGTGATGCGTTCGAGCAGTTCGTCGGCTGGAAAGGCCAGAGTGCCCGGCTGGTAATCGATCTCTTCGACGCTTGCACCCGCAAGTTGCGAATAGAAGCGGTACATGGCGTAAGAGGGACGGAGAATGAGGACCTGTTCGCCATCATCGACGTACGTGTTGATGAAAAGCTGAATGGCTTCGTCAGTTCCGTTGGTGAGCGTTAGTTCGTTCACCTCGACGCCGAAATGCCGTGAAAGATCTTCAAGCGCGGCCTGGTATTCGGGATAGATGCTGAGATCGGAGGCGGTCAGGTAGCGTTTGATGAAATCGAGTACGTGGGGCGGAGCGCCGACTGTATTCTCATTGAAGTCGAGGCGGAGTTTATTGCGGCGGCCACCGCTTGGCGGATGATACGGCGCCATGTCGAGGACCGCTTTTCTGGGCTGAGGCGATTTCCGCTCGGGTGTACTCGGCGTCGTTACTTCTTCGTTGATGGTGTTACTTGGCAGAACGAACCTCCACGGCGCGGGCATGCGCCTCTAAACCTTCCGCTCGCGCAAGTGTTGTGATGGTGGGCGCGAGTTCTTTCAGAGCGGATGGGGACAGTTGTTGGACTGCGATGACTTTCACAAAGTCCGCCGCCGATAAGCCGCCTCGCAGACGCGCAACTCCGTTTGTAGGCAGCACGTGACTGGGACCGGAGGCGTAGTCGCCGGCGGATTCGGGTGAATCCTGGCCCAGAAATACCGTTCCCGCGTTGGTGATTTTCGGGAGTAGCGATGGGTCGTGCAGACTCAGATGTTCGGGAGCGATACGATTCGCCAGATCGACGCCTGTTTCGATGTCCGGAACAAGGTAGATCCGGCTCCCTGTATCGATAGCGACTCGCGCGACGTCGGCGGTCGGAAGAGTTTCAAGCTGCCGTTCAATTTGCGCCGCCACGGAATTGGCTAGCTGTTGCGACGTGGTGATCAGAATAGCGGACGCGGTGGTGTCGTGCTCGGCTTGCGCCAGCATATCCGCGGCAATGATGCAGGCATCTCCCTGTTCAGCGAGGATCAAAATTTCCGTGGGACCAGCAACAAAATCGATCCCGACTTCTCCGGCCAGCATCTTCTTCGCCGCCGCGACATAAACGTTTCCCGGACCCACAATGCGGTCCACGCGTGCGATTGTCTCCGTTCCGAGCGCCATTGCGGCGATTGCCTGTGCGCCACCGACGCGATAAACCTCGTGAATGCCAAGCATATGCGCGCAACCGAGAATTTCAAGCGACGGCTTCGGCGACGTTACGCAGATTCGTTTCACGCCCGCGGCTTGTGCCAGAACCGCGGTCATCAATAAAGTGGAAGGCAAGCGGATAGCGGCCCGACGGAATGTAGCAGCCCACAGCTTCGAGCGGTCTGACAATCCAGCCCAATTTGCGTCCTGGGCCAAACTCACGGAAGCACGCTTTCGGCAGTTGCGCTTCGGCGTATTGACGGATGTTCTGAATGGCTGTCTCGACCGCGCGGATGATGCCGGGTGTCAGACTCGCAGCGGCGCTTTCGATCTCGGCTTGTGGAATGCGAAGCGAGGAATCTCCGAGGCCATCAAACTGGCGGGCGAATCGCAGGAGTGCCGCGTCTCCTTCATCCCGTACGGCTTCAATGATGGGCGCGACTACTCGTTCAGCTTCGATCGAGCCGCTACGACGATTCAGCTTCAGTTCAGCGGGGTCCGCGACTTTGGTGATCCGGATCATCTGTCTACATCACAATCTTGTTCAACGGATATTCGACAATGCCTTGCGCGCCGGCATCCTTCAATCTAGGAATGATGGTGCGTACCGTCGATTCATCGAGAATGGTGTTCACAGCTAACCAGTCCTGATCGCTCAATTGAGAAATGGTGGGATTCTTAAGCGCGGGCAGTACGGCGAGCACAGTCGCAAGATCTTTGGAGCGAACGTTCAACATCAGACCGACCTTGCCCAAAGCGCTAATCGCGCCTTCCAGCAACATCTTGACGTCTTCCAGCTTTCGCCGCTTCCAGTCGTCTTTCCAGGAATCTCGATTCGCAATCAATTGAGTATTCGATTCGAGCACGGTTTCGAGGATGCGCAGTTTGTTGGCGCGCAGAGACGAGCCAGTTTCGGTCACCTCCACAATCGCATCGGCGAGTTCCGGTGGCTTAACTTCAGTCGCGCCCCAACTGAATTCGACTTTCGCCTGGACCCCATTCTTCGCCAGATACCGTTTCGTTGTGGCAACCAATTCTGTCGCGATGATCTTGCCTTGCAAATCTTTTACTGTGTGGAACGGCGACGCTTCAGGGGCGGCCAACACCCATCGCACTTTGCCGAAACTCTGCTTCGCGTAGATCAAATCCGCAACTGTCTCGATCTGCGCCTCGCTTTCCGCAACCCAGTCCAGACCGGTCAGACCGGCATCGAGCACGCCATCTTCCACATAGCGCGCCATTTCCTGCGCACGGATCAACATGCACTCGATCTCGGGATCGTCAATGGAGGGAAAATAGCTGCGGCTGCTGGTCGTGATGTTGAACCCGGCGCGGCGAAACAGATCGATTGTCGCGCTTTCGAGGCTACCCTTCGGTATGCCAAGTTTCAGCTTCATTGCTTGGCTCCGTAGACTGCGTTGGGATCGTAGACTTGCCGCTCTGTTTCAACCCATGCGCCATCCTGCCACGTGCGATAGAAGCAACTGTTATAGCCGGCATGACAAACTCCCGGGCCAATCGGTTCCGCCTGCACCAGGAGGGCGTCCGCATCGCAATCTACCGAGATGGATTTCAGATTGAGATAGTGGCCCGAACTTTCGCCTTTGGTCCAAAGCTTCTGCCGCGAACGGCTGAAAAATGTAACGTGGCAGGTATCTAGCGTTTTTTTGTAGGCTTCGCGGTTCATATAGCCCACCATCAACACACGCCCGGTATTCGCGTCCTGCACTACAGCGGTGATCAGACCGCTCTGCTTGTCGAAATCCAGAATATCGCTCATTCTCTTAGATCCAATGAAAAAGCCCGCCATATGCTCTGGCGGGCCCGTTCGAAACCTTGAAGTGAAGATTGAAACCGAGACACGCCGTCTAGAACACCAGATGATGGTGGTGATGGCGATGGGTGTTCGGAATCATTAAACCGCTAGTATACCAAGCTGGATCCTTATCGGACCGGGTCCGGGATTTAGCCGAGGAATTTAGGTTCTCGGGTAACGGGCAAAAGCAACTATATTCAAGGGTGGTGTTACATCCGGTATGCTCAAAATATCATGGAGCGAGCGCGTAAAATCACCGTTGAAATTTCACCTGAGTTGCTCGACAAAGCGCAACGAGGGAGCGGTGGAGGCATTACCCAGACAGTGCGCACGGGCTTGCAACGCGTCGCGGCCTCGCAGACGGATGCCGAAGCTGCGAGGCCTCCGTAGCAAGGTTCGATTTGCACGCACACCGGCAGACCTAAAGGCCGACCGGTGATCGCAGCCGACACGAGTACCTGGATCGCGTTCTTTCAAGGTGAGGTGGGTCAAGATGTCGAACTGCTCGGCCGGGCGCTTCAGGACCGCCAGGTTCTCATGGCTCCTCCCGTTTTGACCGAATTGCTGAGCGATCCAGGCATTTCGCCCGAAGTATCAGAAACGCTCTCCGAACTACCGCTCGTTGAGATCCAGCCCGGATTTTGGAAGGAGCCAGTGCGCTTCGCACGCAGGTTCTAGGAAAGCGCGCACTATGGCGCCGCGCCGGTGTGCCCATCCGGCGTTGTCGATCCCTCGAAGGTACGGGTGGACACCAGTGTCGATTGAATGACGTCGAGCCCGCGACTGAGATCAACTCGCCAAACGGATTGGAAAGAATTTGGCCACTTGCTTCCAGGCACCCGTCCAGTGCCGACGCGTTTTAGCAGATCATCGATGCGCGGTGCGGATGTAACGGCTTCGGCGGCGGCTTGTGTTCCGGAAGTGGTAAGACCGGCGAGCACGAGAATGCGGCGGCCAGGTGCGATTCCAGGCAGCAGGCTGACGCTGGCGTAATCAGTGCGAAGGATCCCGCTCCCGGGATCGCGTTCGATCACAAAATTGACAGGCTCGCCCAGTGCGGGTTTCACAGCATCGATGCGCGTACGCCACAGAAACGGCCGGGTGTTAGTGAAAGCAAACGCAAAGCCGGGAGGCGGAGGGAGTTCGTTCAAGATCGGATTTACGAATGGAGATCCAAGAAAAATAACATTGTGCGTTTGCAAATCGTAGGTAGTGACCAGACGGCTTCGCTTGAAGAAAGGATGCACGCCCAAACGCAGTAGGGTATCGACGAGCCTCACGCTTCCCAATACCTCGCCCACACCGGTCACATCGTCAATAAAGTACAAAGGGCTACTGTGCGCGGATGCTTGCTTCTCCTTGTCGGGATACTGACGCACTATGGTGCCGCGATCTCCGACCGGTCCGCCGGAAAAGCGGAGTAGATCGCCATTATCGTTGCCTAGAAACTGGCCGTTTGTATATGCAACGATAGGCTCGCGGTCACCGGCAAGAAGGTTCCCCCAGAACGATTGCTCGGGCTCGGACAGCGGTTTTCCCGCTAGGGCGGATGCCACTTTCTCTGGTTGCACCTTGGCCGACCATCGACCTATCAAGAACAGCACCGCGCCGGCCGCGGCGAGCAAGACGTAGAGCACCAACTTGCGATCGGTCTTCGGCGGTGAGGTGTTTCCCGGCAACGGTTCCGCAACTGGCAATTGTCCGGTTTGCTCCTCTATGCGGCAAAACACCGGGATGTAGTGGCCTTTAGGGACCTCGATCAAGACATCATCGTTCTGACCGAGGGTTCGATAATACTCCTGCAACTTCAGGCGCAGCCGGTAGGCCTGAGTCCGGACGATGGTGTCAGCCGACGGATCGAAATCCGGCATTCGCGAAAACACCTCGGTGGCTATGAAGTACTCGTTGATTTCGGATTCGCAATTGGCCACCGATTTCTCGACGATGGCCTTCAGAAATGACTGCAGTAACGGGGAATTGCGAAACGACGGAGAGTTGTTAATCCGGTTGACTTGCGCGAGGATTTGCGCAGCATTCAGGACTGGTAGTACTTCGAGCGCTCCGTTGTTTTGTGGCATCGCTCTTCCGGTCAGGGAAGAAGCATATCACACGGCTGGGCCAGTGAACCCGCCCTAAGCTCACCGTTACTTAACAGTGATGTAACTACCTAATGTCCAATGGTTTGCCGCAAACTGGGCGCGTCCACTTCAAGGTCTTGAATTGCTTCCGGGGGAGTTTCCATGTCAAAGCGGCTTGCGGGTGTTTTCTTTCTCTTATTAGGGTCGGCGGGGGTTCATTCGATTGCTCAGGTAGTGACCGCCACTCTCACGGGTACTATTACCGACAGCTCTGGAGCGACGGTTCCGAATGCATCCGTGAAGGTTAGCGAGCCCTCCACCGGCGCGGTCAGAACCACCACGACTTCGAGCGACGGTGTTTACAACGTGCCGTACCTCGACCCCGGCAACTACCAAGTCGATGTGGAGGCGCCGGGATTTAAGAAATTTAGTCAAGAGAACGTTCGGCTGGACATTTCGACGACGGCGCGCGTCGATGCCCAACTGACGCCGGGGAATGCGAGCGAGACGGTGACAGTGACGGGTGAGGTTCCGCAGTTGCAGACAGACCGTGCGGAGGTGGCGAAGAATTTCGGCGCCCAAACCATAACCGAACTGCCGGTAGCCAACCGCAACTTCCAGGCCTTGGCCGGACTAGTGGCCGGGGTTTCCCCGCCGGTGCAGAGTTTCGGGGCTTCCGAGGATCCGCAAGGCACAACGTTTTTCAATGCCAACGGACAGGGAAATTCCTCGAACAACACGATTGTAGATGGAGTGGACAACACAAATCCGACGCTGGGCTTGAGCATTTACCTGCCGAATCCGGAAGTGGTGGAAGAAGTCCATGTGAGCACCAGTAACTACACGGCGGAGTTCGGACGTGTTGGCGGGGCACTGGTGAATGCGACGACGCGCTCTGGCACTAATAGCTTCCACGGCAGCGCGTGGGAATTCAATCGCGTAGCGAAGTTGGCGGCGCGAGATTTCTTTAATACGTCTGATAAGCCGAAGCCAGGCTATACACGAAACGAGTTTGGAGCGGCACTAGGCGGCCCGATCGTGAAAGACAAGACGTTTTTCTTTGTCGCCTATCAAGGGCGTTATCAGAGGCAATCGAGCACGTCCCTGAACTCGCTGCCAAACACCGCGGCGGTGTTGAATGGCGATTTCAGTTCCATTCCCGGACTCACGTTGTACGACCCCGCCACCGGCAACCAGAACGGAACGGGGCGGCAGCAGTTTACAAACAATGTGATTGATCCGAGCCGGCTGAGTCCGATTGCGCTGAAGCTGATCAAATATCTGCCCCAGCCGAATTTGCCGGGTTTTCTGAATAACTATGTGACCAACATTCCATTCGCTTATGACGGCAACAGTTATGACGCGCGCGTGGACCACTACTTTACGGAAACAACAAAGGTCTTCGCCAAGTTCGCAACATCCTTGTATCAGGTCACTCAAGGCGGCGTGCTCGGGCCAATAATCGGAGACGGCACAGTATCAAAGGATTACACCGTAACGGCGGCAATCAATCTGACACACAGTTTCAGTCCGACGCTGTTAACCGAACTGCGCCTCGGGTATAACCGGTATCGGACAAATGTTCAGGGTATTGACACCACCACGGTGACGAATCAGAAGCTCGGTATTACGGATCCGACGCCCGATTCCATTTCGTCAAACGGCATGGCTCGCATTCAAATCAATGGAATGCCTGGCATCGGAACCCCGGTGTACTATCCATTGGTGAATACCGACAACTTGTTCGATGTCGTGGATACATGGAGCAAACTAGCCGGCAAGCATGTTTACAAATGGGGCGTGGAAATCCATCGGAACCGGATGGACCGGTTCCAGCCGCAAGGGCTGAACCTTGGGCCACGTGGATTGTTCCAGTTCAATCCCGGCACTACTCAACTGAACGGTGGACCCGGCCTTGGGCCTTATGGTTCGCTCTATAATTCCCTGGCGTCATTCCTGCTGGGAGCAACCGATGAAACCAGCCGGACTTTTATGCCAATTACGCCGACTAACCGTCAGACACAGCTGGGCGCGTTTGTGCAAGACACCTATGAGGTGACGCACAACCTGACGCTCGATTTGGGATTGCGATATGAGTACTATTCGCCGGTTGAGCCGCGCTATAAAGGCGGAGCTTCGAACTACGACCCGGCCACGAATTCGCTAGAAGTTGCGGGATACGGCAATATCGACCTCGCAACGGGCGTCGCCGCCCAGGCTTTGAATTTCGCTCCGCGTGTTGGATTCGCGTATCGAATAGGGGACAAGTCAGTCATCCGCGGCGGCTATGGCATCAGTTACTGGACAGGGCGGTTCGGCTTCACAGGCGGCACATTGTCTACCCAGTTCCCGGTCATCTACAACATTCAGAACGGTAATACTGGCGACTACATCGTGGATGGAAGTTTCGCGAGCCTGCCCCCGGTACAAAACATTCCTATTCCCAGTAATGGGATCATCAATCCAGCGCCCAATCAGGCCTTCTTTGTAATTCCAAAACATAACCGCACACCCTACGTCGAGAATTACAACTTGACCTATCAACGGCAGTTATTTGGCGGTCTGGTATTTGATATCGGGTATGTGGGCAGCCTTGGCCGTGAATTGCCGTACAACCAATCGTTGAACGCGGCCGCTCCGGGCGCGGGTGCGGCCGGATTGCCATTCTTTGTGGAGTTTGGCCGGACTGCCGCCGTAAGCTTGCGTGCGGACGGGGTGAGCAGCAACTACAACTCGATGCAAACCAACTTATCCAAGCGATTCACGAACGGCTATTCATTTACGGTGGCCTACGCCTACAGTAAGTCACTTGACGTAGGCAGTAACCAGCCTGGATTTACGGATAATTTGAATTTGCAGCGTCAATACGGACCGTCAGATTTCGATCAGACACATTTACTGACCATCAGCCACTTGTTGGAGTTGCCGTTCGGAAAGGCAAAGCCATACCTGAATCATGGCGCGGCTGCAGTGCTCTTCGGCGGATGGCAATTGAACGGGATCTACCGCTATGCCACGGGTACACCGTTCACGGCGACGGCGGATGCGACCGCCTGCGATTGCCCCGGCAACGGCAATTTTGCCGATGCGGTGGGCCCAGCCCAGACATTGGGAGGCGTAGGACCGGGACAATATTGGTTCACCACATCGGCCTTTGCCGTGCCAGGCGCGAACCGCTTTGGCAATGCCGGCCGCAATACTCTGCGCGGACCGCATCTGAGCAACTACGATTTTTCGTTGTTCCGCAATTTTTCGTTTGGAGAGCGGTTCAAGCTGGAGTATAGGGCGGAGTTTTATAACCTGACGAATACTCCTCAATTTTCGAACCCTAATGGCAATGTGAGCTCCGCGTAGTTTCGGCACGATCACCAGCACATTGAGCGGCTACGGCAATCGGCAGTTGCAGATGGCACTGCGCCTGAAGTTTTGATTCGGAGAAGCAGATCGGCAGAAGGAGAACGATGGAGAGTCCAGCGAAACGGGAGATCGCCACGGGGATTTCCCGGCGAGACATAGCCGCGGCGGCGGTCGGAGCATTAATCGTGCCAAGGCATGTGCTTGGAGGACCAGGAGTGCAAGCGCCTAGCGATACGCTTCGCATCGCCGGGATCGGCGTTGGAGGCATGGGGCGCCGTTACCTGCAAGGCTGCGAGGGGGAACGGATCGATGTGCTCTGCGATATCGACCAAAGCTTCGCCGCGCCCGTATTCCACAAATATCCGGAGGCGCGTGTCTATAGCGATTACCGAAAGATGTTCGACAAGGAAGAGAAGAACATCGA
>CAWJUO010000039.1:0-73554 GCA_963845995.1 uncultured Acidobacteriaceae bacterium
TTTGGAAGTAGCCGGAAAAATTATCCGATAACCTGGGCAACCGTGGTCAGGTACATGCCGAAATCGCGGTTTAGGATGAAGCGCTGCCAGCCTGCTTGCAATCCGAGTTGCTTCATGAGCATGTTTAGCTTGTGCGAATTCACAATCCGATGTATGCCGGATTTTCCGCACCCTCTCACCGCCGACGAGGTTGTGACAATTCTAAAGCCCGCCTCCCGGAGCAGCTGAGTCAACTCTCGACGGTTCCAGGAAGCTCAACCGGCTGAACTTCCCAAACGCTTTCGCGCTCACTCTTCGGGATGGAATTGAGGACGTCAAGGTTAGGCGTTGTCATCAGGAGATAGCCGCCTTGTCTAAGCGCCTTACGCACCACCGACAGGTACGTAGGTTTATCGGCGATATGCTCGATCACTTCCTGACTCACTACAACATCGAACGAACCTGGGCTTGGCTCCCAAACGGTCGCGTCCGCGCAGATGAACTGGGCCGAAGGGTAGCGCCGCTGCGCCAATTCCACAGCTTCTGGCGAAAGTTCCACGCCGACAGCGGGCCCAAACGCGCCCAAAATGCCCGTAAGCCAGCCGGCCCCGCACCCTAAGTCACACATTCGAGGCCGTTCCAATCCTATTTCCAACAACGCCCGCAAAATGAACACACAACGTTCTTGAGAAAACAAATTAGCGTGGTCGAACTGCTCGCCAACGCTGGTTGTAGTAATCGACAATTTGTTGGCCCGGCTTGCGGCATTTTGTCCATTATATGCCGCGACTTTTACGTTATCCATTGCCAATTCCGTTGCGACACTGGCGATTGCCGCTGTCGATTTGGCCGTTATCAAGGCACGCATTCGGCATTCCCCCCATATAAGTCTTGGGCTAGGTTCGCGGAACCGGATCTTTGTCAACTCGCCGTTCACCAACCGCCAGATTCCTCTTGGATTTCCATTCTGTAACTCTGGCGGCAAACTCTGTTCAGGAAAGTTTTGGAGACAGACGGGACGCACGAATCTCTGGATGGCAGCCGTACCGACGGAAGTGTACTTCGCGTCGGTGGTGGCCGGATAAGGACCGCCATGGTGCATGGCATTCCCTACTTCCACTCCGGTCGGAAATCCGTTGAAGATCACGCGGCCCGCTTTATCTTGTAAAACTTCAACAAGCTCGCGGTTGTCTTCAAGATCTTCAGGCGTGCCGAAAATCGACGCCGTCAAGGTACCGGTCCACTCCCGGGCGATGCGCAAAAGCTCATCCTTCGAACTTGATCGGACCAACACGGCGCTGGGGCCAAAGATCTCCTCAGCCAACTGTCTGTTGCCCAACCACACGGCGGCATCGGTTTCAAACAGCACCGGGGTAATTTGCGTTTTCTCGGCGTCGCTCTTTTCGGAAGACCGGACCACACTGACGCCCGCTGTTTTAGCCCGGTGCTCCACGTTTTCGCCGTAACCTTTGGCGATGGACGGATGCAGCATCGTGCCGGGCGCGCCCTTCTCGAACAGCGAGCCTAATTTCTTCCCGAACTCCTGAAAATTCTCGCCGTTCGCGCCGATCACGACGCCGGGCGAAGTACAAAACTGGCCGACACCCGCGTTGATCGAACTGAACAAGCCCTGCACAATGGTGTCGAGAGATGTCTTGAGCGCGCCGGGTAAAAGAAAGATCGGATTGTTGCTGCCCATTTCGACATAGGCGGGAATGGGGACAGGGCGTTGCGCCGCCGCATTGAAAATCGCTCGTCCGGCACGCTCTGAACCGGTAAATCCAACGGCCTTCGCGACGGGGTGTTTCACGAGCGAAAGGCTCACCTCCGGATCGGCTGCGTGGACCATTGAGAATGTGCCCTCAGGAAATCCACTCTTCTGCACCGCGCGCACGATAGCGCCCGCCACCAGTTCGGAAGTTCCAGGATGGGCCGGGTGTGCCTTGACGATCACCGGGTTTTTGGCGGCCAGCGCCGACGCGGTATCTCCGCCCGCGACTGAAAAAGCTAGTGGAAAATTGCTCGCGCCGAACACGACTACCGGGCCGATCGGAATCTGCATTCTTCGCAGATCGGGCCGGGGCAGCGGCTTGCGGTCCGGCAGCGCCGTGTCGATGCGCGCTTCGACAAACGACCCCTCGCGGACGACATTAGCGAACATGCGAAGCTGGCCCACGGTACGGCCGCGTTCGCCGGTCAAACGGTCTTTCGGGAGACCCGACTCCGTCGAAGCCAGGTCGAGCAGTTCATCGCCCAGAGCCTCGATTTCGGCTGCAATGGTTTCGAGGAAACCGGCAATCCTTTCAGCCGTCATCTCCCGCAAAGACGAAAACGCCGCCGCCGCCAAACTAAATGCCCGGTCGATCTCCTGACTTGTTGCCTCGTGGAAGGCCTGATCGAGTTTCTTGCCGTTTCGAGGATCGAAGCCGTAAATCAGCTTTCCGCCCTCGGCGGACAATTGTGAACCGATGAAATTGTTCCCGTGATATCCCATGCCTGAACCTCTAGCCTACGCGATTGATCAGTGTTCCGATGCCGCTTATTGTGATTCGGACCTCGTCCCCGAGTTGCAGCGTGAACGAATCCGGTGGAACAATTCCGGTGCCAGTGAGCAGAAAGCACCCGGCGGGGAACCTGTTGTTCCGGTACAAATAGCGAACCAGATCGGCGGGATCGCGCTTCAGCGATTCGAGCGTGGTCGAGCCGGAGAACTCGTTATTCCCTTTCCGAACGATATCGAGCTTGATCTCAGTAGCCGCGGGCAGCTGCGAGTTACTCACGAGGATGCATGGGCCGAGCGCGCAACTGCGGTCGTACACCTTGGCTTGCGGCAAGTAGAGCGGGTTCTCGCCTTCGATATCGCGCGAACTCATGTCGTTGCCGATCGTGTATCCGGTGATCTTGCCGCTGGGCGTGATCAGGAGAGTCAGTTCCGGCTCCGGCACCGACCACGAAGCGTCATCGCGAATTGCGACATCGCTCTCGGGCCCAACAACACGCTGGGGGGTGGCCTTGAAGAAGAGCTCGGGACGATCGGCGGCGTAGACGCGATCATAGAAATCCCCTCCACCAGCGGATTTCGATTCCTGAATACGGGCGTCCCTGCTGCGATAGTACGTCACGCCCGCGGCCCAAACCTCCTGGTTACCGATGGGTGCTTGTATGTCGGCCAAGGCAGGCTCATGCGTCTGTTTCAGCTCTTTCAGAACGCTCTGTAGATAGTCACTAAGGTCATCGCGCGTAATGAGGGCATCCCATTCCGTGGTCGTCCAAGCGCCCTTTTCAAGCGCATAAAACTTGTCCTCTTCTGAAAGTAAAAATCCGCGTGTAGTCCGGTAGAGCTTCATCGTCTTGATTGGTTTTCCTATTACCAGTTGTACGACGCCGGTGATTTGCTTTGCGGGCTGAGGGGTGCCGGTAGCGAACTTACTACTCCGCTACCGGCGATTTAAGCTGTCCAATGCTTAAAGGGGTTCTTGACAAAAATCATCCTGCAGACGGTGGTTTTCCGCAACGGGAGATCCAGTTATATCACCGTGAATTTTGTTGGAAACATTGACCTTAATGACTCGCACGCGCCGCCGTGAACAGCTAAATCTCTGCTAAAATCGAGTCGCAGCTTCTATGCAGCCTGCTGGCGGACCTTCGGGGACCACAAACTTAGCGGCGCCCGCACCCTCGCCCGACGAGATTCGGGCGCATGTGGGGCGTGTCCTTGCGAGCACGGTTTTCAGAAGCAGCAAACGCTGCCACCGTTTTCTGAATTTTATCGTCACCCAGGTGCTCGAAGGCAAAGCATCCACCATCAAAGAACGGACACTGGCCACTGAAGTCTTCGACCGCTCGGCGTCCTGGGATTCGGGCGGCGATGACACAATTGTGCGAGTTGGGGCGCGTGAGGTTCGCAAGCGGCTGGCCCAGTACTACAACGGTCCTGAAGGAATTCAGGAGAAAATCCGGGTGGAACTGCCGCTCGGCTCCTACGTTCCTGAGTTCGTCAGACTCGATACTCCGGTCAGCGCACCGCTTATCCGTGCTGAACCGGTGGAAATGCGGAACGAACCCAAACGCCGCTGGTTCAGTCCGGTTCTGAGCGGCGTGCTTGCGACGGCTCTCCTCGTCTCCGCTATTTTGAGATTTGGCCCGGCTTTACTGCACAACCAAGCCTTCGATACGTTCTGGGCTCCCTTTCTCCACGCCTCAGATCCGGTTCTAGTGGCGGTTTCGGCCCCGTTGATTTACACCCCTTCGTCCCATGCCTGGAGCCTCAACTCGCAGCGGTTCGGGGCGCCCACGTCGGCCGTGACCAAGCCGTTGCAGCTACTTCCGGGTGAGTTAAACGGCGCGGATTTCGTGCCTGTCTCAGACCAATTCCTCGCCTTTGGAGATGCGCTGGCGGCGACGGACGTCCAATTGCTCTTGGCCAAGCATTCTAAAGAAGCTCGGTTGCGGCTTGCCACCAAGGTGGAGTTTGCCGATTTTCGAGACGCGCCAGCCATCATTATTGGCGCATTCACAAACCGCTGGACCATAGAACTCACTCAGCATTTGCGCTTTCATTTCGGCTATGATCCGCATTGGGTCCCGGCAATCCTGGACGCCTCCAACCCGAAACGGGCTTGGAATATCCCGCAGAAGAAGGAGGACGGCAGTTCTCCCGAGGATTATTTCCTGATTTGCCGTTTGGTCAATTCACCGTCAGGCGCTCCCATGCTAATCGGCGCGGGTGTGGCCCAGTCCGGAACCGAAGCAGCCGGCCGTTTCCTGATCAACGGCGCCCGGATGAACGAAGTTTTGCGAAATGCCGGGAAAGATTGGCCCAACCATAATTTGGAGTTGGTGCTTCATGCCAAGGTGATTGGTAACTCGCCTGCCGCGCCGGAGCTTGTTTCTTCCTATATCTGGTAATTCGCACCGCGGTATCCTCTGATTGCCTTGAGAACGGCTTCGGTGAACTCTTCGGTGGAGGCACTTCCGCCGACGTCGCCAGTAAGGAATTTACCTTCGCGATAAACAAGTTCAACGCTGGTCCGCAGCTTATTTGCCGCGTTCGATTTCGCCCAAATGGATCAGAAGCATAACGGCGGAAAGCATGAGAGCTGTCGGATTAGCTTTGCCTTGGCCGGCGATGTCCGGCGCACTGCCATGCACGGCTTCAAATACGGCGTGGGTCTCGCCCATATTCGCGCCCGGAACGATCCCGAGTCCGCCTACGAGTCCAGCCGCGAGATCCGATACGATATCGCCATAGAGATTGGGGAGCAGCAAAATGTCAAAGGTCTCCGGCCGCATCACCAGTTGCATGGAGGCGTTATCTACGATTAATTCCTTGTACTCTATCTCCGGATACTGTTTAGATGTCTCGCGGCAGCAACGCAGGAACAGGCCATCCGCGAGTTTCATGATATTGGCCTTGTGAATGGCGGCGACTTTCTTGCGGCCATTTATCCGTGCGTATTCGAATGCGTAGCGGGCGATACGTTCCGAAGCCGTGCGCGTGATCACTTTCAGACTGGTTACGACATCCTTCACGATCTCGTGTTCCAGTCCCGAATAAAGATCTTCGGTGTTTTCGCGAAAGATCACCATGTCGATCTTCACATCTTGGAAACGGGTTTTGATCCCAGGGAGCGTTCTTACCGGCCGCACGTTGGCAAATAAATCGAGTGTTTTTCTTAAGGCAACGTTGACGCTCTGAAAGCCTCCTGCAACAGGGGTTGTCACCGGGCCCTTCAATCCGACCTTCGTCTCATTTAAGGAATCCAGCAGGTACTGAGGCAGGGTTTTTCCCGATTCGAGAATGATGGCTTCATTCAATTCAGCCCGCCGCCAGCGGATATCGACGCCAGTCGCTTCAACGGCGCGCACGGTTGCTTGTGCGACTTCGGGCCCGATGCCGTCGCCGGGAATCAAAGTGCAATAGTGGGGCACTGTCCAATTTTAGCCGGGCGTGCGGAGCGGTCACGATACGATAACAACCGGCATGAAGATCGTTTCTCTGGTAATCCTTTCACTGGCATCGCTGGGTCTTGCATCGGCAGCGGAACAAACGCATTGGATCGGCACTTGGGGCGCGAGCCCGGCGCCCCAACTCGCCAACCCGGCGCAGATGTTTGCGCAAAAGCTGCTGTTCGCGAACCAGACGCTCCGCGAAATCGTTCATACGAGCGCAGCGGGAAGTACGGTCCGGGTGCGGCTGTCGAACGCTTATGGAAATGACGCGATTGTTATCGGCTCGGCCCATCTTGCGCTGCGAGAGAACAAGTCCGCCATTGTTGGCGATTCCGATCGGGTACTTACATTCAACGGCCGTCCCTCTGTTACGATTCCGGCGAACGCGCTGGTCCTCAGCGATCCTGTGAAGCTGGACATTCCGGCCTCCGCCGACCTTGCGATCAGTCTCTTTCTGCCCAAACCGACTGCGGGTTCGGGAATTCACTATGGCGCGCAGCAAACCTCTTACATTGCCCCGGGCGATGTCACGGCCAGCGCCTCGCTACCAGAATCGGTCACCACTTTGACATCCTGGGTCTTTCTTACAGGCGTCGACGTGGCTGCACCCGCATCTGCGGGAACAATTGTGGCCTTCGGGGACTCCATCACGGATGGCGCGCGGTCTACGCGTCGATGCGAACCGGCGCTGGCCTAACTTTTTGGCGGATCGCTTGGCCGCGCAGAAGAACCATGCTGAATTGGGAGTGCTTGACGAAGGAATCGGCGGCAATCGTGTTCTCCACGACCCCGCCGTCAATGTAACCTTTGGCGTCAATGCTCTGGCGCGGTTTAATCGCGACGTTCTTTCCCAGCCAGGCGTACGCTACGTGATTGTGATGGAAGGCATCAACGATATCGGCCATCCGGGTGAATCCGCTCCTCTGAATCAGACCGTCAGCGCCGAGGAAATTATCGGCGGCCTAAAACAAATGGTGGAGCGGGCCCACGAGAGCGGGATTAAGATCTTCGGCGCCACACTGACTCCCTTCACTGGCACAACCATCCCGGGCTATTTCAGTCCCGAGAAGGAAGTGAAGCGGAAGGCGGTGAATGAGTGGATTCGTAGCTCTGGTGTCTTCGACGCTGTGATTGACTTCGACAAGACGGTCCAGGACCCGGCCAACCCCGACCGTATGCGGCCGAGTTACGACGGCGGCGATCACCTTCATCCAGGGGACGCCGGGTACAAAGCGATGGGCGAGTCTATCGATTTGTCGCTGTTCCAGTAAGTGACGATTCTCCAGCCTGGGGACGCCGGGTCAAATAACGTCTTGACATCCTTCCATATTTCTATAATTATAGAAATATGAAAGGACGCTTCTGGATCGGACGATGATCGATGAAACTTAAAAACGAGCCGGATGTAGCGCGTTATGCCGATATGTTTTCCGCCATGGGAACCGAGTCGCGCCTGCGCATCATGCGGGTGCTTCTGGCGGCGCATCCAAATGGCATGATTGCCGGTGACATTGGCGCGGAGTTGGACATACCGGCATCCACGCTTTCGCACCATCTCGACAAGTTGAAAAATGAAGACCTGGTGAAGGTCCGCCGGGAAAGCACGTTCCTTTGGTATTCGGCCAACACCGAGGGCCTTCGGGAATTGCTTGGCTTCCTCTATGCCGAGTGCTGTACGCGCAATAAAGCAATTGAACCTGAAGCGGTCTTTTCGATTGGAGGTAGAAAGTGTTGCTAGAAGTTAAAGAAACCGTGAAAGAAAAATATGGCGAGGCTGCGCGCCGCGTCACCAGTGGTGAAGGACTACCAGCCGGCTGCTGTTCGACGCTATCCTGCTGCGACGGTTCCGCGGCCGCATCCTGCGATCCGATCAGCTCCAATCTTTACGGCCAAGCGGAGGCGGGAGACGTACCGGAAAACGCGCTGAAGGCTTCGCTCGGCTGCGGGAACCCGACTGCGCTTGCAAAGCTCAGTCCCGGTGAAACCGTGCTCGATCTTGGCTCTGGCGGCGGCATTGATGTGCTGCTCTCCGCTCGCCGTATCGGGCCAACCGGAAAAGCCTACGGCCTCGATATGACGGACGACATGCTCGCTTTGGCGCGCGAGAACCAGCGCAAGGCCGGCGTGGAGAACGTTGAATTTCTGAAGGGCGAAATTGAACATATTCCGCTGCCGGACAACAGTGTGGACGTGATCATTTCAAACTGCGTGATCAATCTTTCCGGCGACAAAGACCGCGTCCTCCGGGAGGCGTTCCGGGTTCTTAAACCGGGCGGCCGGTTTGCGGTGTCCGATGTGGTCACACGCGGAGAGGTGCCGGAAGAAGTGCGGCAAAGCATGTTGCTCTGGGTCGGCTGCATCGCCGGTGCGCTTCAAGAGGCAGAGTACAGCGCCAAGCTGGCCGCCGCAGGCTTCGCATCAATCGAGATTGAACCAACGCGAGTTTACAACATCGAGGACGCAAGAGCGTTTCTTTCGGGTGAGGGCATCGACGTAGACGCCATAGCTCCGAGAGTAGAGAACAAATTCATGAGCGCTTTCATCCGTGCCACGAAGCCCGCAGCTTGCTGTGGTCCAGCGTTGTTGCGGGTGACGGGCATGAATGAAACAGTTACACAACCGGTAAAAGCTAGCGGCGGCCTCGGCACATTTGAGCGCTATCTCTCTATATGGGTGGCGCTCTGTATGGTCGCGGGCGTCGTTCTCGGCAAGTTCTTGCCGGCTGCCGTTGTGGGGCTGCGAGGAATTGAGTTCGGGAAAGGAAGCCAGATTAACGCTCCCATTGCCGTGCTGATATGGCTCATGATCACGCCGATGATGATGAAAGTAGACTTCTCATCGGTTCGAAATGTCGGGAAGCGCCCTGCCGGTCTGCTGGTCACCCTCTTTATCAATTGGGTGATCAAGCCTTTTTCGATGGCGCTCTTTGCATGGGCCTTCTTCCGGGTGGTGTTCGCGCACTTTATTACGTCCGCCGAAGCGGATCAATACATTGCAGGCTGCATTATCCTGGCCGCTGCGCCCTGCACGGCAATGGTGTTTGTCTGGAGCCATCTCACAAATGGCGATGCGGCTTATACACTCGTGCAGGTTTCGGTAAACGATCTAATTATGCTGCTGCTGTTCGTGCCAATTGTGCAGTTTCTGGTGCATGGGGCTTCCTCGCTGACAGTGCCTTTCAATGTGCTGCTCACTTCGGTGGTCGTCTTTATCGTCGTGCCGTTGCTGGCCGGTGTGCTGCTGCGGACGGTACTGCTGCGGGGTCACGGAAAAGCGTGGTTTGAAGGGGTGCTGCTGCCGAAATTCGCGCCAGTCACGATTGCGGCGCTGCTTGCCACTCTCGTGCTGATCTTTGCGTTTCAGGCTGATAACATCACGAGCCGGTTTTTCCATGTGCTGCTGATCGCCGTTCCCATCACCCTGCAGGTTTATTTCAATGCGGGCCTCGCTTACGGCATTATGAAGTGGCTGAAGGTCGAGCATTCGGTTGCAGCCCCTGGCGCGCTCATCGGCGCATCCAACTTTTTCGAGTTGGCGGTTGCAACGGCTATCGCGCTCTTCGGGCCGGAATCCGGCGCCGCGCTGGCAACGGTCGTTGGCGTCCTTGTCGAAGTTCCAGTGATGCTCTCGGTCTGCGCGGCCTGCAATCGCACACGCCACTGGTTTCCCACTCCCTTGCCAGGAAACGCATGAAGAAACGTGTTCTGATTCTCTGCACCGGCAATTCCGCACGGAGCCAAATGGCCGAAGGTCTGCTGCGCCATGATGCCGGAGATGCGTTCGAGGTCGAAAGCGCAGGCACCAAACCCGGCGCGGTGCGTCACGAAGCCATCGCCGTAATGCGCGAGTTGGGGATCGATATCAGCGGCCATCGTTCAAAGCATGTGGACGAGTTTGAGGGCCAGCATTTCGACTACGTGATTACGGTATGCGACAACGCGAAGGAGAGCTGCCCGGTATTCATGGGCGCCGCGAAACGGCTGCACCACAGTTTCGACGACCCGCCGCCGGCATCGCAGGGCACGGATGAAGGACGGATAGCGATATTTCGCCGAGTTCGTGATGAACTGCGGGTTTACCTACGCGAGTTCGCCCGAGCGGAGCGCGGAAAGCCGGGCACTTAGTGTTGTAGAAACGCTCTCACAGCCTCTCCAGCCGCGCTTGCGTATCGCCGAACTGCTCCAGTTTTACTCCGAAACGATCCATAAGCGACAGATACAGACTGCACATCTTGCGCTTGTCTTCGCTCTCGTTCAGATAATTCAGCGTCCGTCCAGTTTCGAGAGTTCCGCCGAGTCCGCCCGCGAGGACGAGCGGCAATCGGAAGTTATCGTGCTTGCGGCCAATCCACATGTTCGAAAGGAACATCAGGCAGGTATTATCGAGAACCGTGCCGTCGCCTTCTTTCATGCGTCCAGCTTGGAAGCCAGGTAAGCATACTGGCTCACGTGAAAGTGCGCGATGCGCTCGTAGCCGTCCGAATTGTTGTTATGAGATGCGGCGTGATGCCCTTCCTTCACATCGAGGAACGGATAATACATCGCCGATAGATCGCGCGAGATAATCAGCGAAGCGACGCGGGTTTTGTTGGTCTGAAACGCGATCGCAATCATGTCGCACATCAAGCGGGCGTGATCGCGCAAGTCTTCCGGCAGTCCATTGGCCGGCCGGTCCATGGCCGCGACGGGAATGTTTTTCGCCTTTGGCCGCGTCCTCCGCATCCGCCTTGCCTTTGCGGGTTCCCTCGACGCGTTTTTCCACTTCGCGCACGCTGGTGAGATATTCATCCAGCTTGCCCTTGTCGCTGGAGCTAATTTCGCGGCAGAGGTCCTGGGTGCGTTCTCTCACACGGTCGAGGATACTGACATTCAGCATGCTGCCGCGGTTATCGAACAGGTTGTCCCAGGCCAGCGAAGGGTAGACTTCCACCGGCACAGGCGAATCGGGACTCTGCCAGGAGATGTGCGAACTGTATGCCATCGAGAAGTTCGTCTCGTGGTAACCGGTCATGGGCTGCTCGCAGGCCAGAACGATACTCGATTGCGGCGTGTCTTCGCCCACGCGGCTGGCGATCATCTGATCCACGCTGATGCCCGAGTGGATGATGGCGCCTTTCGAAATATGTGCGCCCGATAGCAGACTTCCGGTCTGGCCCGGATGAATGCCCTGACCCGTGAGCGCCTTCACGAAGAGACCGTCGATTACATTGATCTTCTGCTTCAGCGGCTCAAGCGGTTCCAGCGTCTTGCTGAGCTTCATGGCAGCGCCTTGACCTTCGGCGCTCCAATGATCTTCGTTGATGCCGTTTCCCAGAAAAACGACGCCAAACCGTTTCGGGAAGGCGGCGGGCGAGGGCGTGTCCGCGAACGCGTTAAGCGATTCAAGCCAAGGCAATGCCATGGTACAGCCAGCGCCTCGAAGCACCGTACGGCGCGAGATACCGCCGGCGGATTTCCTGGTCAATCGGGACATTATTGATTCCCCTTTCTGGAATTGTAAGTGGGCCACGGACGTTTCAGGTCTGGCCGGTATTCGTTTGTTCAGAAATTGAGGGCTTGTGACGATGGTGTCGATTAGCGAATCGAAGCGATACTCGTTGGCCGTGAGCTGAGTTTCCATGCGGTCGATAAGCGATTCGTCGGAGAGTTGTAGCGACCTGCCCAAAGCATAGGCGAGCAGCTTGCGGCTAAGGTTACCCAAGAATTCTTTTTGGCGGTGTTCGCTGATGAAATCTTGCAGGCCTTTGAGTCCGGTGCCCTGGAATCCGCCAGGATAGGTAACGTCCGTATCTACCGGGCGTCCCGCAAGATCATTCGTCCTGGCACTTCCGACTGGTCCATAGCCTTCGAAGGCGAGGCCGAACGAATCGAAGCGCGAATGGCAGGCGGCGCAAAGCGGGTTTGCCCTATGTCTCGCGAGCATATCGCGCACTGGCAAATCCGATTTCGACTCGTCGGCAGGGCAATTCCGGTACCACCGGCGGAGGTGGCGGAACTCTGACTCCGAGCACGCGCTGCACCACCCAATTCCCACGCTTCACCGGGCTGGTTCTGAGTCCGGGCGAGTTTTGCGTCAGAAAAACCGCCATCGGCAACAGACCACCGCGCCCGTAACGGGCGGCATCGTCCACGCGAACCCAGGTGTTCACGTCGCCTGTTACTCCGGGTATGCCGTAGTGTTGGGCCAGTGGCGGATTCACAAACGTGTATTTGCCGTATAGAAGGTCCAGGACGGAACGGTCATTGGAGATCGTGTCTTCCATGAAGCGGATCGGTTCCTGAAACATCGCCTCGCGCAAATCGTTATTGAAGGTGGGGAAGCGCTTGCGATCAACCGAATTGTTGGTCTCGAACTGGCGGAAACTGAGCCAATTGCCGGTGAATTCCGTCGCGAACCCGCGTACGCGAGAGTCCTTCAGCATGCGCCGAGTTTGTCCAAGCAGCACGCTCGGGTCTTTGCAGATCGCCCGCAGCCGCGTGCCGCAACAACTCGCTGTCGGGCATGCTGGACCACAGGAAGTAGCTCAATCTGCTGGCCAGTGCGTAGCCGGACAACGGCTCGGTGCCAGAAGCGCCCGCAGTTTGCAGCGCGGCTGGACGTAGGACTGGCTTCGAAGGAGCCGCGCTGGCGTCGTTAACGTCAAGCCGGTACAGGAAATCGGGCGACATCAGCAGGCTGACAACCGAGTCGCGAACGGCGTCTTCGTGCGACAGTTCATCCTTGCTCCGGAGCACGCGATAGTACGCAAGCAGGTCAGCGCGCTCGCCCTGAGTGAGCGGCCGTCTGTAAGCGCGCCCGGCGAATTGGAGGAGTGCGTCCAGTTGCTTCGGTTCCGCATCCGCGCGCTCTTTTTCCAAACGCCGGAGGGTGGCGTTCACGCGATCGAAGTGCTCGCGGATTGCCTGCGGAGCTACCGGGTCGTTCTTCGGGTTGGCCGCGGCCTTTGCCAGGTAGGCGTCGCGCATCGCCATAATCACTGCCGTATCCGTAATCTGGTGATCGGCCGGGCGAGGCGTGCCAGATTCAGCGCCCTTACCCGCTACTTCTCCGCTCTGATTGAAGAAGTATTGAGTCCAGGTGCGAGCCGTGATATTCGCGATGAAGTCGAATTCGTCCCACAGGCGGTTGATTTCTTTCTGGCCTTTTTCGTCGAGGATCAACTCCATAAGCGGCGTATCGTCGCGGAAGAAGCCCACCACACTGTGATAGCCCGCGCTCAAGAGCCGGCCCTTGTCGGCGGAATCGTCCGGGAAGTAGCGGCCACGCTCAGTGATGTAAAAGGCATCCGGAAAAACAGAAGCGAATCGCGCGAAGGCGGCTTCATAGCGGCGGCGCTGGGCAGCTGGAACCACCAGGTCGGGATCGCTCGCGCGAGCTTTTGCCGAAACAGCGGCCCACCGCGTCGCCGCTTCGCGATGAAGTCCGGCATATTTTGGAATCTCGGGTATCACCGGGGGCGGGTCGGTATCGTTACGCAGATCGTTTGGATCGCTGTCGCGGCGGTGCGAAGCGAACTCCTCCAGCTTCCAATTCAGCAGGGGCTGCGAGGCCGGCAGGCAAGCCTTTCACTACGGGCGCGGCGAACTGCATGGCCGTGTCGCGCCGGATCCTGACCACGAAATCTCTCATCGCGACACACTGCGCGCGCACCACATCCGGTTCGCTTCGAAGCCGGAGCCGGCAGGGCCAGCCACATTTTCTGCAGCTTCAACACGGGTCCCACCGCGCCTTTGTCGTGCAGAATCTTCCAAACCATGGGCAGATACTTGGGGCTGATCTTCGAATCCGCCGCTATCGAGCTTAGGGTCGCGCGCCGCTCTCGCAGCGCATTCCGATAGCGGAAGCGCCAGGCAGCCTGAAAATAGTCTGCATAATCGGTGGGCTGCTGGGAGTAGAAACTGATGATCCGCTGAATCGCATACTTGTCGCGATCCGTCTCGACCAGCATCGGGTGCGGAGCGAAGTCGATGCCATCGGGCGTCAAGACCATGTTGTCGGCCACTTGGCGGGCAGCCAGCAGATATTTATTGAGCAACGCGGGCGACATCGTCAACGATTCACCGGAGTTGTCGAACCCGGCGGGATTGGCTGGATCCACGGGAAACTGCCGTGTGATCTGCATATCCTGGCCCGTCAGATCGCGGATTGTGTAGTTGTACTCGGCGTTACTGAGCCGTCGCGCCAGTACCAGGCCGGGATCGCCCGCGGACTTTTTGATCTCTTCCGCACGCACGTCCCGAATCCAGGAAATCACCTGTTGGGTGGCCTCCTCCGGTGGACGGGGCATCGGCTTAGGCGGCATTTCCTTTGCCGTCAGCCTGTCCATCACAAGCGACCAGCGGGGGAAATCCTCGGTCACCATGTCTAGTGATGTGTATGACTTCAGATCGAACTGCGCGGCGGGCATCTTGCCGCTGTGGCAGCCGGCGCAGTACTGCATGACGAAAGGCCGCACAGTTTGATCGAAGCGCTGCGGCAGGGAGGAAACGGGAGCGCCGACGGCGGGCATGGCCGCGATGGCAAGCATGACGGAAACGGCTCGAAGCTGCATTTACTAGGGTCATTATTTCACCACGGCGGCTAGAAAAGCGGCCCCCTGCCATATTTGGGCTGAGAAAATACCACAAAGTACTTTGTTCTCCGTGAAAATGCATCCGCAACTGCGGCGTCCCGGCAGGAGCGCTTTGCCACAATGATTCTTGATGGCAAAGATTGAACGAGCGCTGTTGAGTGTCACGGACAAGACTGGAATTGTCGATTTCGCGAGAGAATTACACGAGCGTGGAATTGAACTGATCTCAACGGGCGGCACCGCCAAATTGCTGCGCGAGAGTCGCATTCCCGTTCGCGAAGTGGCGGAAATTACCGAATTTCCCGAGATGCTCGATGGGCGCGTCAAGACGATTCATCCGCGCATCGCCGGCGGGGTGCTTGCGATGCGTTCGAATCCCGAGCACATGAACTCGCTTGCGGCTCACGGCATTCCCAAGATCGATCTGGTTGTGGTGAATCTTTACGCCTTCGAGAAGTATGCCGACAAGCCAGGCGCCACGCGCGAAGAACTGATTGAGAATATCGACATTGGCGGCCCGACTATGATCCGCGCTGCGGCCAAGAACTTTCAAGATGTCGCCGTCGTTGTTTCGCCCGATCAGTATCAGGTTGTTCTCGGCGAGATTGCGGCCACTGGTGAAGTCAGCGCGGCGACTCACTGGGCGCTGGCTCAGCAGGCGTTTTCACACACGGCTGCTTACGACGCGGCGGTTTCAAGCCGTTTATTGCAGATCGACGCGCACGGCGAGACGCATGCGGAACCGTTGCCAGCGACTCTTTCCATTTCGGCCACGCGCAAGACAGTTTTGAGATATGGCGAAAATCCGCATCAAAGCGCGGCTCTCTACAGCCTGAACAACGGAGGTATTGCGGGTGCTGAACAGTTGCACGGAAAAGAACTTTCCTACAACAATCTGGTCGATCTGGATGCTGCCTGGCAGTTGGTGAACGAATTCGATGGTCCTGCGGCCGCGATCATCAAGCACACCAATCCATGCGGATGCGCGGAACAGGGGACGCTCGTCGAAGCATACAAGAAGGCCCTCGAAGCCGATCCGATTTCGGCGTATGGAGGCGTGCTTGCATTTAATCGTGAACTCGACCACGATACGGCGGTCGAAGTAGCGCAGTTGTTTGTTGAGGCGATCGCAGCGCCGGGTTTTTCCGCCGAAGCGCTGGCGAGACTCACGGCGAAGAAGAACCTTCGCCTGGTGCGCGTGACTTCGCCTGAGAAGCCGGAACTGGTGATCAAATCAGTGTCGGGCGGTCTTCTCGCGCAGTCTGCCGACGACGCGCCTCTGGATCCCTCGGCTCTCCAAGTGAAGACTTCGCGGCAGCCTATCGGTGAGGAAATGAAAGCTCTTCTGTTCGCTTGGAAGGTCTGCAAGCATGTGAAGTCGAACGCTATCGTGTACGCGCGGGCAGGGCAGACGGTTAGCGTTGGAGCTGGGCAGATGAGCCGCGTTGACAGCGTGAAGGTCGGAGCGATGAAGGCGATTCTTCCGCTCGCTGGAACCGTGCTCGCGTCGGATGCATTCTTTCCGTTTCCAGACGGGTTGGAGGAAGCTGCGAAGCACGGTATCACTGCGGCCATTCAACCCGGCGGTTCGGTTCGCGATGAAGAAGTAGTTGAGGCGGCGAATCGTCTGAATATTGCGATGGTGTTTACGGGTATTCGGCACTTCCGGCATTGATTGAGGCAGGGTTCATCAGAGTGTCCATTTTCCGTGCTGACGGATTTCTGTGTACATGGCGTCCGGCGCTAAATCCAATTCACCGGGCCAGGTCACAGCCCCATGTTCCACGTGAGCTTGGGCGAATAGGGAAGGGTCCGCAAGTTGGGCGAATACCCCAGCTCGTGCCGATTGTACGAGGCCGCTCATATCAACGTCACCCTCTGTTCCATCGTGAAAACGAACATGTAAACGGAATCCATTTAGCGCTGTGACTTCCGCGACATCATCGCCCTGGTTGCAGACAATTGGCGGAATAGTGACCACGGTGGATGTCATGACTCATGAACGGATGGCGGCCCTTCGGCTACGCTGGCTCAGATATCAGGAAGCTAGTTCCTAACCGCGAAAGCCGATGCCCAATCCGCGGGCAGTGTCCCAGGCGAGAGCAATTGTCCCTTTTCCAAGTGCCTCTGCGTTGTCGCAAACTTAGCGGCGTGCGGGTCGTGCGTCACCATAACAATCGTCTTTCCGAACTCGCGATTCAGCCTCGTGAGCATCGTCAGGACATCTTCGGCGGAAGCCGCATCCAAATTTCCGGTGGGCTCATCGGCGAGGATCAAGTCGGGGTCCGTCACAATGGCGCGGGCAATGGCAACACGCTGCTCCTGACCGCCCGAGAGTTGCTTTGGCAAATGGTCCATTCTGTCGCCCAGTCCGACTAATTTCAAAGCCGTTTCGGCATGGGCGATCCGCTCTTTCTTGTTCAGGCGGGTCAGCTTCAGCGGCAATTCGACATTTTCGAGCGCCGACAACACCGGCAGGAGATTGAACGACTGGAAGATGAAGCCGATATGCTCATTGCGCCAATGCGCGATTTGTTTGTCGCTCATCTGACGAAGGTTCGCGCCCAGTACTTCAATTTCCCCGCCCGTGGCCTTGTCCATGGCGGCAATCAGATGCAGCAGCGTCGATTTGCCCGATCCGGAAGGACCCATCAGCGCGACGAAATCGCCACGGTTAATCTCGATGTCTACTTCATCGAGCGCCTGTACATGAAATTCGTCGCGGACAAATTCTTTACTTAGCTTGCGTGTTTTGATTACCGTCTCACTCATCTCTTCGCTCCTGCTTGTACCTATCTGGTTGTACCTGTCTGCTACTGTCCGGCTTGCACGCGTTGGCCGTCTTTAAGATCCGCTGGAGGACTCACAATCAGATCCTCGCCGCCTATCAAGCCGCTCTCTACAAGAACGCCTTTGCTCGATGAGCCCCCGACCGTAACTGCCCGTTTCACAGCATGTCCATTCACTACAACGAAAACAGAGCCGTCGCGCACGGCACTCGCGGGTACCGTAACAATGCCACTCACGTGCTCGTTTGGCGTGCTTTTGGCGTCGTTATAAAACGCGACTGTCGCATTCATATCGGGGCGCAGATAGTCGTCCGGGTTCTCAACTTTTACCTTCACCTGCACGGTTGCCTTGGCACGGTCGGCCTCTGGAGAAATCTGCTCGATGTAGCCTTGATATTTCCTGTCCGGGTAAGCATCGGTAGTAATAATGCCCTTCTGCTTGGGCCCAAGCTTTCCAAAATCGTTCTGATTGATGTCCAGTTCGACTTGTAGATCGTTGAGATCGGCCATTGTCACCAGATAGCCCTTTGCGCCTTTGTCTCCCACGAAACCGTTTGTGACGAACTCGCCGCGCTCCACGTTTCTGTCGAGGATCGTGCCTGTCACGGGCGCTTTGATGATCGTATCGTCCACTTGCGTTTGGGCGTAGGCGACGCCGCCACGAGCTTCTTCGATCTGTCCTTGCACCTGCGCAATCTCCTCTTTACGAGGCCCGAGAACGGAGAGATCCAAGGTGTGCTGCAGGCTTGCAACTTTCGCGGCACTGCTGTCGTACTTCGATTGCGCGTCATCCAACGCTTGTTTTGCGAGTACTCCGTCCGACACTAGCTGCTTCGTACGATTCAAGGTGACCTTTGCATCTTCCAAGTCGGCCTGAGCTTCATCGCGGTCGGCCCGCGCCTTCGCTACTTCCTCTGGACGGGAACCGTTCTTCAGCTCCAGAAGCTTGGCCTCAAGGTTCGCAAGCTGGCCCTGCTGCTGTGTCAATTGCGCGCGGTATTCGTCGTCTTCAAGCCGCACGAGGACCTGCCCGGCCTTCACCTTGTCTCCTTTGTCAACGCCAATCCATTGCACGCGTCCAACTACTTTGGAGGCGACCTCGATCTTGTGCGCGGCCACAATATAACCCGTCGCGCTCAGAATCGTTTGATCGCCCGCGCCCGCGGCACTCGCCGGGGATTGCACCTGGACGGTCTTCACCGGTACAGCCGCGTTCAGCTTCTGATAAGCGAACATTCCGGCAGCGGCCAAAATAAGAGCCGCTATGCCCAGGGCCAAATACTTTCCAACCGGCTTCGATTCCTGTGGCTGACGCTTACTCGTCCGGTCTATCTGGAGACTTTTTAAATCCGTTTCCATTGTCTTAGCAGCGTTGGCGCGTTAGACTTCGCGCAATGCCGTCAAAATCTCTTTCCTCGCGGCCTGCCGCGCGGGAAGCAACCCACCCACGGCTCCCAGGAGCATCGAAAAAACCAGGCCGGCGATCATAATTTCGGGACCAATTCTAAAGTTGAAACTCGTCTCGCTGAACGTGATGAAGTTTCCAAGCCCTGTCGTCACATTGTTGAGCGGCAGAACGATTAAGCACGCCAGTATTCCTCCCACCAAGGCGAGAAAAACCGATTCCAGGAAGAAGCTCAGCAGAATGCTTCCTTTGGTAAATCCCAGGACACGCAAGGTGCCGATTTCTTTGGCACGGCGGGCGACGGCGGCGTACATCGTATTCATGGAAGCGAAGGCACTCCCTATAGCCATAATGATGCAGACGAAGATTCCCAGGAACTTGACTGGGGCAGCTGAAATCGTTTGAGCGGCATAGTAGTCCTTCTCACTCATGACCGTGACGTTTAAGCGAGGATCACTCTCAAGCGATTTTGCCAACGCGGCGGCGGTCACTTCATCCGTCGCCTGTAACAGAGCCGAACTGTAAGTGTCGGCACGGTTGAAATCCGATGCCACCTGGTTGCCATCGCCGAAAATCTCGCTATTGACGGCGCTATCGCCACCATCCATTACGCCGACCACGGTCCAATACCCTTTACCAAATTTCAGACGACTGCCCATTTTCGCGCCCGGGTACCTTTTTGCAATCGACTTTCCGACTACGATTTCCCGAAGTCCGGGCTGAAACCAACGGCCCGCGACCAGCTTCAGATTGCGCATCTGAATACCTTTGACCGACAGCCCGCGAACGGTTACATTCGAACCTTCTGGATTGTCATTACTCGGGATACTGATGACGGAAACGATCTCAAGGGATGCCATAGGCTGACCATCGCTGCCTTTCGCAATTCCCGGGAAGATCTTCACGGTCTGAAACTGCTGTTGCGTCAAAAGGCTGGTCAACTCGGCATTCCCTCCTTTTCGCATGACGAGCACATGCAGAGGATTGCCCGTTGCGGCGAAGGCCCGATTGAGACCTTGCACTAAACCCATCGTCGCGAGCAGGACGGCAATCGTCAGCGCGATCCCGGTTGCGGTCATCAACGTTGTCGTCTTGCGAACCACGAGGTTTCGAAGATTGTAAGTAATTGGAATCGCCATATCGTCGCCTAGCCCGAATACCTCAAGGAGTCGAGTATCTTCGTCCGGGCCGCGTTCCATGCGGGAATGAACGCGCTGACAAGGCCGATGAACGCCGCAATGCCGAGACAAATTAGTGTCGTCACAGGGGTCAAAGAGAGTCCGTGCAGTTGCGCGACCATGGCCTGACCGGCCCTACCGACTCCACCACACAGAAGACCTGCCAGCAGCACGCCGATCACTCCGCCGATCAGCGAGATCGTGAGCGCTTCCCCCATGATGAGACCCAGAATCGCTCCATTCGTGAATCCGAGCGTTTTCAAAATGCCGACTTCCTTAATCCGTTCGCGAACCGACATGGCCATGGTGTTTCCGGAAACAAGCAGAATAGTGAAGGTTACGGCTCCGCAAATACTGAGCAGAAATAACTTCACGTTTCCAAGGAAGGAAACAAAGCTCAAAGTGAACTGCTGCTCCGATTCCGTTTTGGTAGGCGGCGAGGATTCGGCAAACATATCGTCAATCGCACGGGCAATTCGCGGAACATCCGCGGGGCTGTCGGCAAGTACCGCCACCGTGCTATCAAAACCCCGGCGTGCCAGCGGCAGCGACTCGCGCAGGTATTCGATATTGAAGAACAGAGAGCTTTGCGCATCCGGATCTTCGAAGATTCCGCGAACAACCAGCTCTAATTTTCCTGGATAGATATCGCCTGTTAGCGTAATGCGATCCCCGATTTTAAGGTTGAGGCTGTCGGCCAGATTACGCGAGACGATACAGGCGGTTCGTTCATTGATGAAGGCGCGCCGTTGATCGTCCGGCATTTCCAATTGCGTGCGAATCCGCAGGAACGCGGCGGGATCGACCCCAAACCGCGCAAAGAAATTTTTCTGATCGCGATTGTCCTTATAGGTGCCGCCATACCAGTTCCAAGGGGAGACCTCGACTACGCCGGGCACTCGGCGGATCTTCTGTTCATAGGCCGACGGAAAAGCCTGGGCGAGCGATACCTTGTGCCTTACGACCAGGCGAAGGGCCTGTCCTGGAGTCGCTTCGCTGAAGTATAGCGCGTGGTAAATCGCCACCAGTACGCCTAGAAGGCAGAGTGAAACGGCAATGCTCGATATGGTCAGAACGCTGCGCCGCTTGTTCCGGACGCTATTTTTATAGGCTAACGAAAAGTATCGGAACATCCATTCCTCTTGAGCTAGGGTAACCTAGTGACCGGGTCTCGCCGGGTGCTCAAAAGCAGATACGAGAGCGGGAAGGCCGCGGTTCAGTTTCCGTAATGCAAAGTTGGGGAGAGCGCGATGAGGCCTTCATGCGGCGAGCGCTGGATCTCGCCCGGTGCGCTGAAGCCGAGGGTGAGGTTCCTGTCGGCGCGGTTCTGGTGTACCGGGGGCAGATTGCCGGAGAAGGGTGGAACCGGCCGATTTCATCCTCGGACCCCACTTCCCACGCGGAAGTTGAGGCGCTGCGCCAGGCAACCGGGCGCGCAGGCAATTACCGGATCCCTGGAAGCACGCTCTACGTCAGTCTCGAACCTTGCGTAATGTGCGCGGGAGCGATCGTCATCGCGCGGGTGGAGCGGCTGGTTTTTGCTTCGCGTGACATCCGCTTCGGCGCGGTTCGCAGTAAATTCCGCTTGGCTGACTCCGAGCTTTTGAATCACCGCGTCCAAGTGGAGGAAGGTTTGCTTGCGGCGGAATCGGCGGAATTGCTCGCGCGATTTTTCGAAGAGCGCAGAAAGGGCTAGAAATGGCAAAAGGGCCAGGCATTTCTGCCCTGGCCCAAGCTTTACCCAGGTACTCAGCGGTTATTTAAACCTGAGCGGTGTAACTCGTTCTAAGCGGCCCGTTTTACGGGGAATTTCATGATGTTCAACGTTTTCGCGGGAGTATCGGTCTCAACCAGGAAGGGACCGGCTTCAATTTCCTTCGACCGCGGCGTGCCGTTGAAGTATTCGTCGAGCGGAAAGAGTGCATGCGGTTCCAGTTCGCGGAAAGTTTTTCCCAACTTCTGCTGAATTCGGTAGACTTCGTGGAAGAAATCGCCGCGCTCCATATTCAGCTTGCGGCAGCAAAGTTTCCAGTCGGCGCCTAGCAGGAAATGAAACTTGAAAATCTTGTATTCGCTATCGGTTAAGGTGCGGCGGCTCACGAGGCAGAAATCGGCCATAAATTCCTCGTTCTTCATGCCCCAAACAGACTTTCTCTGACGGCCCGGATTCGCCTCTAACGAAACTCGGCTGATGTGCTTTTCTTTCATGGCACACTGCTGGAATCGCGCGTGGCAGGCGCGGAAGATTGCGCGAAAGACGCAATTGCAAGGGGTGGACACCCCGGAGCGGCCAGGCCTAAGGCCTAAACCATAACAAAAGGTGCATGACTGCTGAGCTAGGGCGAGGGTTTCTGATCGGGTCCACTGCATTTAATTGTCTTTTTATTTATTTTCCGCCAACTCTCGGCTTTTGTTCCGAATGTCGCTGGCTGCTTACAAACTCAGATTAAGGTACTTTGCTTTTTCGTCAACAAAATTCCTGCAAATTTTTCCGGCCAGTTGAGAACATTTTTCATGGTAAAGCACAAAGTCCATAGAACCAGCAGCTTAGACCGTGAGACAATTCTGGTGGTAGGGTTGTAAAAACTGCTCTCAAACTAGAAAATGATGGGACCTATTTCACCTTGGAATCATTTTCCGGCCAGGACTCATTCGCATTAACGTTCACGACGCTGCGCCAACGGCTGGTTGAGGCAGTGAATGCTCGCATTAGCAATGGTGAGTTCTCCGAGCGCGGTTTAGCTCGCATCCTGGGTATCTCGCAGCCGCAGATACACAATGTTCTTGAAAGGGGCGCGGAAACTGAGCCCAGAGACCGCCGACCTCATACTAATGAGGCTGCAGATTTCAGTCTTGGATTTGCTTACGCCAGGCGAGCTTGGCTATTCAGCGTCCCGATCTACCCGTTCGACGGATCTGCTTGCACTTTCGTCCTTCGCCGAGAGCAAAGGTATTCCAAGAAAGCCACCCAGCAGCACTCTTCACCTGGACCAAACCGAAAAGAAGCAGGCTGGATAATCAAGTTAGTCAGGGGCAAGGTTTCGCCCGGCCCCCTCACATATGTGCTACCGAAGCTGCTTTTTGCGGAACTTGAAAGCGGCTACGGACAGTAGCGCCAGTCCGAGCAACCCCACGAATCTGGGCTCGGGAGTGGCCGTAGGATTGACTGGAGGAGTAACAGGAGGGACAACAGTTGAGGAAACGTCAAAAGAAACGCTGGTGATCACAGGGGACTGGCCGACAGCTCCGCTAGTGATGCCGACATCATAGGGATCGCAACTAGAGACGGCCGTTCCCGAGCAGCTGTATGTGCCGGTGTCAAGAAAACTGAAAGCAGGATCGACGAAAGCACCGTTCGCAACCAACGACTCGGTGACTGCCGTGCTGCCGGTGGGCATTAGGTTGAGAACCATCGAAACGGACGGATCTAAATAGAGGTAGTTGAAATAGTTTTGGTTCGGGGCAACTTCGGAAATGCCCTGGATCGAGCTTTTGTTGTTGCCGGCATAAGTAGTCACAAAGGAATAAGTGCCGCCGGTAAAGCCTGCGGAAGCGCCGGTGAAGGACCCCGATAGAGTGCAGGTCGTATTTCCTCCGCTGAACCCGCATGCGCCCTGTTGCAGATCCCAAGTCGCATGGCCTTGGCCATTCCCGCCCAGTCCATATTCGACAAAGTTTTCAGCGCTTTGGCCCAAAGTCACATCCACACTGGCCGCGTGCATCGTCAAAGCAGCGGTTAGCATCATCCCCGCAACTGTATAAATTCTCATTTTCCACATCCTCGATTTCATGTAGTTCGAGGTAAGTATAGACCGGAATACGATATAAACAGCGAAATTCCAGGACCGTAAGTACTGACAGTACGTCCTAGTCCGGGAGATGTGTTGCGAGCCTTTTTAGAGCGGCAACTGCTTGACCGCAACGTTGTCGTTTTCGTCAAAGACCCGGATCGCGATCATCTGGCCGGGTTCCACCTTCAGCCGATAAGTCAGGACCTGCGAGTCTGTGACTTTGTTTACCGGGTTCAGCAACACCCAGTCGGCCCCGTTCACGGACATTTCGGCCTTATCGATCCAACTGAGGGAGTCGGCGGCGGTGAACGTAATGGTGCGGCTCGCCCCATCCGGCACAACCTTGACATCCTTGATCTCCGGAGCCGTGTTGTCGATTGTGAACGAATCGCTTTCAAGAGAAGAAGTAAGCGCCTGGCTTTCAGTATTCCCCGGAGCGTCGGACGCCGTGACCCGGATCACGTATTCACCGTCGGGAAACGCGGCGGTGTCGAAGGCGTAGAACCGGTCCTGGAGTTTGTCTTTCAATACGCGCCAAAGGGACTCGTTCTTGCTTCGGACTTCCACCTTGAATAGCAGCGGATCTCCGTTCGCGTCACTAGCGCTCCACCGCACTGTGAGATAGCCTTTGTTGTACTGAAGCGTAGCCGGCCCGGCTGCTTCGGAACTCGAGGAAGCCGCCAGAGTTCTCTTTTGACCGACGGCGGGAACGCTGAGCGTGCTCGGGGCTCCAGACGAGACGAGAGTTCTTTCAAGCGCGGAATTGCTGGGCGCTTGGCGATAGTTGAAGGGCGCGAACTCGATTTGCCTGACCTTCGGCGCGATGTTTTTGGGCAGATACGGGATGTCGATGACACTCAAATCCGGGGAGCCGCCGTCCGGAGCCCGCTGGAGCGTGAGCCGGTATTGCAGGAAACGCGCCGGGGGCGCTGCAATTTGGCCACCTAGCCGCGTGACGGGAACAGCAGTCCATGGACTCCAGTCATGCTGCGGGTCGTTTAGATTGCCGCTTCGCACTTCCAGTTCCGCGCTTCCGCCGTGGAGGTTCGCGCTGATGTGCGCTTTACCCCAAATTGAAAACTCGCCCGAGTCGAGAGTCTCACTTTCGAGCGTGCCGGCCTTTTCGAGCCGGGCGCCGATGGAATAAACATTTCCTACGTTACCCGTCACGGCGTAAACCACCCCCTCACGCCCCTGCAGGAATGCCGTTACCTGGGTAGGCGGAGCGTTTAGAAGCTGGGTGGAGAGCTGGTCCGAATCGATCCGGTAAATGATTCCCTTGTTCCCCGTTCCAAGCAGCGGTTTGCCTGCGGAATCGAATCCGATAGCGTAAACAATGTCAGTCGGAGATTCCCAAATCCGCTCGGCGAACCCGTCCTTCTGAATGCGGTAGACGTCGGACCCGCCACTGA
The DNA here is from genome assembly GCA_963845995.1 of uncultured Acidobacteriaceae bacterium. Taxonomy (GTDB): domain Bacteria; phylum Acidobacteriota; class Terriglobia; order Bryobacterales; family Bryobacteraceae; genus Bog-105. The sequence goes on from CAWJUO010000039.1 coordinate 25,079, forward strand.
CGGACGCGCTTAAGGACCCTACGGCTGGAGGCAACGACGGTGGAGTGGCCCCTACCTTGGTTGCGCCGGTCGAGGATACAGAAGGAGTGTTGCTAGGCAGCACCGGTGCCGCTCCCGACACCGAAAGCGTGAATGGCTTGTTGCCAACGGCCGACGCGTAGATTACGCCGTCATGCTCGGCTACAGCCGTTACTTCGCGTTTGTTCGTCTGAAAGAGCACGAATTTCTCGCCATTCGGCCTAATTCGCAACACCAGGCCAGCCGGCTCCGTTCCTACGATCAAGTTCCCGGCGCTATCGATAATCATGGAGCGGGCATGCGCTTCATCGGTGCGCGCGAATTCGGACCCTTTCCCGTCGGGTGCGACCTTATAGATCAGGCCCGAATCACCCGTGGCCACGAACAGATTGCCCGAGTGGTCAAACGCCATCGCCCACACGTATTTACATTTCGGATCGAAGAACAACTCCGCTTTGCCGCTCCGGTCGATGCGGTAAATCTTGGCGTCTGGCAGGACGGCCGCGTAGACGCGGTCTTGCGAATCGACAGCAAGCGCGTGAATCTCCAAACCGGTCAATTCGGCGAGGACCTTGCTTTTTCCGCCGGGTTTAAGCGAGAAAACTTTGGCGGTCGCGCCGGTCGGGGCCCCGCCTGCATAGAAGAGCGTTCCCTTCGAATCCTGTGCAATGGTCCAGAGGTAGGGAACCGTTGTACTGTCAAGCTCGGTGAATTCGGGCGCCAGCGAAATGTGGCCGTCACTGCGGATCGAAAGGTGTTTCGCGGTCCCGCGCGTGAAGTCGGACTGATCGGACTGTTCCCACACGTGGGTATCGACAGCGAAACAGCTTGAGAACGGTAGGGACGCCAGGAACAGAGTTGCGGCAGCGGCGCGCAGAGCCGAGGGAATATGCATGATTTCGGTGAACGTTTAGTTTACGTGGGCTAGTTAACCTGGGTTAATCAACGTGGATCTTAAGCGAATAGTTTCCGGTAACCACAACATCGAAGGGCACCGACGCTTGTTCGTGCGCACTCTCGGGCGAGCTGACGAACTCGTGATTGGTGGCGCGCCCGCTTTGCATCACGTTTAACACGGAAGCAGGCAGGCTGGGCAGCACCTTTTCATCGGAATAGACCGTTGGCTGCGACTCGATCAGCGAGACGTATAGCCGGTTATTACTGCGTTCTTCATTAAGCATCGCGACCGCTTGCGGAACGTCTTCAATGTGGTTCAGCGAACTCGCGAGGTTCTGGAAACGGCTCAACGTATCCGCGTCGCTGAAGAGGATCTGATGCTCGCCTCGCGACAGACCGGCGGGGATTTTAACCAGCACTGTTTTCTCCATGCGCTCGCCACGATACGGACGCAGAAAAACCTTGACCGGCACTTCCGTACCTGGCGTTACTTTGTTATCGGCGATCCAGGCAGACTCAATCTGGGCAATGCGGCGGTCGGGGAGGAGATCGACATCAACATTGACGGCGTCCAGCTTCGGAAGCTTGCCTGAGTTCAAGAAAAGCCGATTGAATTTATCGCCCCACCATCCGGCAAGCAGCATTGGTGTAGGTACGGGTGTTCCGGCGGGAGCTTGCATCGTAGTGAGTTCGATTCGCTGCTGCCCCGCCACCTTCAATTCTCCATGCAGCCGATAGGTCGCCTCTTCAGAAAAATCGTTCAAGTTCGATAGCGCGTTGAAGAGCGTCGCCATCATTAAATAGGGCGTCCATTTCTGATCGACGAACACGTTGAAATGGAAATCGCGGGAGTTGCGTACCGTGTTGTCCTCGTTATAGGAGCGCACGTGCATCATGACAGGAATCATCTGCGCTGTCGCGCCGAGTTCGCCCTCAATGGCGCTATGCCGGTCCTGACGAAGGGCGCCTACAACCTCCGACGCATTGCCCATCTTGGTGGGCTGATACTGCGAGGCGAGAGTAGTGATGATCTCTTCTTTTGCCATCGGCATGTCCACCGGGCCCAGATTGAACATCGGGTGTCCGAAAGCCAGAATGCGTTTGCCGTCGTTGTAGGTTACGGTACCCGCGCCGGTCATGGTCACGTCGCCCGAGACCAGTACGGCCGCTACGCTGTCGCCGGGCTGCAGCGAAGTCGCCCAATCTTTGCCAGGTTTCGCGGAATCTAGGTTACCGCCCGCACCGCCTTGCGCTACCGTGAGCCCAAGCTGTTGAAGAATCGGGGCAAACTCGCGCACGGATTCGTCCGTGAACCCGGACATGGAGATCGGCGTAGCGATGGGCGTCATCATGGCGGAGTCGTGCAGAGGAGCGGAGGAGGCCGCCGCCATCACTTTGGTTAACAATGTCCCGGGCATTTCAAGGCCGGCGCTGGCCTGTTGAAGTTTGCCGGGAGCGCGGCTGTCCGCAGGGCGAGTTTTGTCGTAATCCTTAACTTCGAGCATCAGCCCAATCGGCGTGATCCCGCAGATTGCATCGGGAGAAAAGACGCTGAGCCGGAGGGAAACGGCCCCTACCAATTTGCCGTCGATGTAAACCGGGCTGCCGCTCATGCCTCCCGCGACGTTGGTGCGCTGGGCCTTGCCGGACATTTTGGCAACAATAATGTCCTGTTTCGGACCCCAGGCATTCTGCCAAAGGCCTATGATCTCGATCGGAACCGGTTCCGGCCGGCTGCCCTGGAAAACTGTCCAGGCCACCGCCTTCATGCCCGGCTTGATATCCGCTTCCGGAAAAATTTTGACTGGTCCGGCTTTGGGAGGGACTGTCATTCCCGGAACGTCCGCCTGCGAATTGGCCGCCCCAGCGGACGACGCATAAAGGGACGAGGCGAGGATGAGTGAGCCAACCAGCGCTCGCTGAAACATGAAATTACCTTCTTTGTTGGCCGGACGGGCGACTGCAGCGCTTTTCCGGGACTTAGGCCGAGGGGTCAAGTTTTCTTCATTATCCCGCAAACCATACGGGAGGACTTGTAAGCTGGTGAGACGATGAAGTTTCCGTAACGTTAGTCTCTCTTCATGATGTTGAATTTCTGTCGTGTGGAGCGTCATTTAACCAGGTCTGGATTGTAGACTGAAACAAGTTCAAGCTTTCAAACAGAAGAGCCAGGAGACACATATGATTCGCCGTATCGTGATGAGTGCCGGGTCGATCCTATTTTGCGCATCGCTTTTTGCAGGAACGAGCTTCGCGCAAGATAGCGCAACCAAGGGTGACGCAGCTAAGGGCAAGCAGACTTTCGAGCAGTGTTCCATGTGTCATAACGTGGATTCACCGGAAAAGAAGATGGGCCCATCCCTGCAGGGTTTATTTAAGAAGAAGACGCTACAAAGCGGGAAGCCGGTCAACGATGCGAACGTGCTCGCACAGATTAATAACGGCGGGAACGGGATGCCCGGTTACGCGGATATGCTTTCCGCCCAGGACAAAGCGGATATCCTGGCGTATTTGCACACGCTGTAAGGCCTGCTGACGAGGCCGGGCTGTATCTGGCGAGATGTCTGGTAAATTGGAAGAGTCCGATCACGCCTCATAGCGTCCCCATCGTCTAGCCCGGCCTAGGACACCGCCCTTTCACGGCGATAACAGGGGTTCGAATCCCCTTGGGGACGCCAAAACTGCATTTCCAAGAGTTATCAGACATTAGCAATGACGTCGCCGTAAGCGTGGTAACGCTACGGTAATTCCAAAGCTCCGAGCTCAATCCTTTCAGGTTCATGCTCTCCTGGCAGTAGCACTGCCAGCGAAACGGATCGAGTTTCCCGACTGCCTGGGCGACGTAGGTTGGGCTGAGATGCCTAGAGCGCTTTGTCATTCGGGGGTTGTGCCCAAGGATTTCACCCACTGCACAGAGGTCAACTCCTGATTTCGCTTGCCAGTTCGCGGCCGTGTGGCGGGGGAGTGAAAACTCGCGTCCGGTGCTCCTTGGCGCTGAAACCTCAAAAATCATCGTTTTAAGCTACTTGCTTCCGAGATTTATCGGAAGTCACGGTTTTCCGCTGGTGGGGTTGGCAGACTTGATCGAAGAAGAGTCAGCAGCCCATCTGAACCGAGCATCTCTAATAAAACGGATTCGTTCGAAGAATCCATCAGAGGCTGCGTCAGCTTACTAGCGAACTCTTGAGATAGCCAAATCACTTCTGTCAGCGGTAGAGATCGGGCTATCCCAGTCGCATCAAACAAGAACTCAGCTACTTCCTGGCCATCTAGGCTCAAAACTGCTCTCCACCAAAACCGCGGGTGTGGCGACGAAAGTACCCGTTCCTTCATAGATGCCGACCTGCGATGGTCGTCCCTCACCCGGGCCTTGTAGGTGTTGGAAAGAATCAGATGAACATCCCATTCGTGCGAAGTAGTTTCGCCGAAGACCTGTGAAAGAACTGAATCAATTGGAGTCAGCCAGTTGAGAACGTCGACGAAGCGGAGACGGATCTTGTTATAAACCGGTACAACAACCGCGTATGGGTAGACTTCCGCCTCATCCCCGTTTTCGTCTTTCCATGATGTGCGTAGACGCATTGGCCTTTGCGGATCCGAGTTGTCCAGGAGTTCTATTCGCGCGAAGGGACCTATCTGATCGTCGTGCCGATAAACCTTCTGAATGCGCCTGCCTTTCAAGGGGATAAAGGAGTATCCTGACATCTCTGACGGCCTGGTCGGAGTATCCGAAATAGAATAACCGTTAAGCGTTACTGCATGTAGCGCGTCGAGAACTTCGATGACGAGAAGAACCGGCAACCCCATTGAAAGGTATGCGTAAAGCAGAGACGGGAGGGGGACCATACCGCCACTCCTCAGATCGATCAATTCTGGTTCTAGTTCCAGCACCCGAATCGCGGTGCATATTTCTTCCAACTGGAGCCCAGACGATGGTATGGGGCGTCCATAGTGAATTGCTTGGTTTGCCGTGCGAGTAATCGATGCAGGGGTTGGTATGGGCGTCCCAAAAAGATCAGAGGTCTTGTGAAAGCACGACCAAAGGGCAACCGTTGCGCACGCGGCCAGAACGGTATCTTGTTCTTGAAACGCAAGAGTTAGTACGCTGAGTGTAATCCGGCAAAGATTTATGGTGTATAGCTTAGTGGCAGGATGCTGGCTGACGGCTTTCGTATCATACGTTCGCAAGACTGTGCGTCCGACCACGGCCTCAGGAAGCGGTCGAACTAAAACGAACCCCAAATAAGGATCCTGGAAAAATGTTTCTTCTTGTCTTAAGCCCCGATTTAAGCCGGAGGAATGCTTCTTCGTTGAGATCAGCATCGAAGAATTGAATGCGTTTGCACGATCGACCGAAATCCGCGAAACACTTGGCATAGTAGGCCGCATAATCGTCGAAATAGTCCCCATCGACGTACGGGTCTTCTAAAATAAACGATCTGCACCCAAGTTCGGTCAGGTATCCTTGAAGGGATTCAAAATGATTAGGGCCAGCAATATGCTCAGCAGAGCATTAATTGCTGGCCATGGCTTCGGAGAGGGTCTCGCGACGAAACTCCTCAAAGCAAAGTTTAAGCTGGACCATCAAATACTGATGGTGCTTTTAAGCGTCTCTCGGCGTACGATTTGTGTCTTTTGCAAAGTCTTCTGAGTTGCTTCTAACATTGGGGATATTCAAGCGGAGTCGTTCCGCACTGAATTCCCGCCAATCAGTGTGCTTCGTTAGACTACCTCGCGTGCCCAGGCACGAGCTAACGTTTTGGGCGTTTGCTCGGCTTCACATTTTCTCCTGTCCTCCATTGTTTCATGACCATCCCCGGCTAACTCGAACCGTCGGAACCGGTTGGCAAACGATTGGGAACGTTATATCATGACCATTCCCGAGTGTCAACGACTGTCGTGTTCTATCGGAACAATGCTCAACCCTACGCTATTTTAGACTCGCATAGAAGCGACGGCGTTGAGTAATCAAACCTTTGAGTGGCCCCTCGGGGTCGATGCCAATCGCCAATGTAGATGGCAGAGCTCCCGCAGACCGCCAGAGCCTGCTTAGCATTCACTATCGCAAATATCGATGTTCAGAGTGTGTGTACTCGATCAACTCCGCTGAGGCTTTGATACACTTCGCCCACAGTTCGCGAAGTGATGCCAGGAAAGCTTGCCACCTCTGAAAGCACGATTCGTCGCCGATGGCGCACTCCGCTCGCCGCCGGACTGATTGCCAACACACTCTGCCCGATGGAGTTCCACAAATATGAAGATCGCCGATATCCGCGCAACTACAGTAACCGTTCCCCTCCACGCGCCTCTGCGTCACGCCAATGGTTGTCATTGGGGCCGTTTTGTTCGCACGATTGTCGAGGTAGAAACCGATCAGGGCCTGATCGGACTGGGTGAGATGGGCGGTGGCGGCGAGTCTGCCGAATCCGCCTTTCGCGCCCTCAAGCCTTATTTAGTGGGTCACGATCCGGCACGGCTCGAAGAGATGCGGTTCCTAATCGCGAATCCAACGGCTTCTCTCTACAACAATCGGACCCAGGTACTCGCCGCGCTTGAATTCGCCTGCCTGGACATTCTGGGCAAAGCCTGGAACGTGCCCGTCCATCAGATTTTGGGTGGCCGCCTTCGAGACCGCGTTCCCTTTGCTTCTTATTGTTTTTTCCGCTACGCGAACGCCGCAACTCTTCAGGGTGAGGTCCGCACCGCCGATCAGGTGGTTGAGTACGCTCGCTTGGCCAAGCAACAGTACGGCTTTACGACGCATAAGTTGAAAGCAGGCGTCTTTCCTCCCGACTACGAATTAGAAGTCTTCCGGGCCCTCGCCGCCGCATTTCCGGGAGATCGCGTCAGGTTCGATCCCAACGGAGTATGGTCCACCGAGCAAGCAATTCGCTTCGGCCAAGCCATTGAAGACTTAAACAACGACTATCTGGAAGATCCTGTATTCGGCATGAACGGGATGCGGCGCACGCGGGAGAAAGTACGCATGCCGCTCGCCACCAACACTGTCGTAGTCAACTTCGAACAACTTGCCGCGAACGTTCTCGACACGGCGGTCGATGTCATTCTATTGGACACAACTTTCTGGGGCGGCATCCGTCCGTGTGTAAAGGCTGCCGGTATTTGCGAAACTTTTCAACTGGGCGTTGCCGTTCACTCCTCGGGCGAACTGGGAATCCAGTTGGCGACCATGCTGCATCTCGGAGCGGTTATCCCGAATCTCTCCTTTGCGGCTGACGCCCACTATCATCACCTCACTGATGACGTAATCAAGGGCGGCCTCATGCGTTATGAGAACGGCTGTATTGCGGTGCCGGAAGCGCCCGGCTTAGGCGTGGAGCTGGACTATGAGAAGCTGCGCGAATACAACGAGCTCTACAAGAGACTGGGCGGCTACGCTTACGATCAGGACCCAGGCCGTCCGGGCTGGACGCCTGTTGTTCCAAACGATCGATGGGCGGACCCTAAAGATGCCCGCTGCCCGCCCATTCCCTTTTGAACGGCCAGTCTTATTCCACCGCCACCACTTCGAAATGGTGCGCCGTGGGCTGCGCCGCCGTGTGACGTTTTTCGATGATCGCTTGCTCCAACGTATCGGCTGCGGTCATTGCCGGTTCGCTCTGCGGAAGATCGTACTTAGCCAGCGGAACCTGAATGGTGCGCCAGCGCTCGTTGTGGACATCGCAATGGGAAACAGTCAGATCGTAAACTTGTTTGGCTTGTTCCGTCATAGGCGTTTTGAGAATCGCCAAATTAACCCCGCGCGCTAGTTCGCCATTATTGAATGTCCCGACCGTTGCACCATCGACTTTGATGCTATAGACTCCGTCGTGGAGCCCTGTAACGACAAGTGGTTCCTCGTTCATTTTCTCGGTCACATCGGAGCTCCTCAAAACCAGCGCCACTAGACCACCACCACCACCCCTCTGTTCCCATTGAAAAAATGGCAAGGGAAGGGATTCGTCCATTTCTGTCCAACTCAACGTTGCTCCCCGGTGTAGATCCGACACCTTGGCGTGTTCCGCGGATACCAACTTGGCTTCCGATTTCCCATCTGTGTGGATTGAAACCGAGGCCACTATCGGGCGGCCGCCCCAGGTCTGCACCAACTGCTCCGCCATCACAAGGTGTCCGGCGAAACTCGGATGTACGCGATCGGGCAATATTTTCGGCGCTTCCTCCGGAGAGAGATCGTCCGCTTTACGAAGCATCGCCGTCATTGGCCGGTTGAAGTCCGACAGTTCCATCCCGTTCTGTGCTCCATAGTTGGCCAACCACTTTGAAAAGCTCAGCATCACTTCGTTGTAGCCGCCGGGAAAGGTGGGCGGCCGCGTCACATCGTCGTACGGCGACGGCTCAATCAGGGTGATACGGACAGCTGGATCGGCTGCCTTAACTGTATCGACGATGTGGCGCATACCGTTGAAGTACACACGGTCTGTTTCCTCCGTTTCCGCACGGTAAGAGCCGTCGTTCATTCCAAGCATGATGCTCATGACTGTGGGCTTGTAGGCCAACACATCGCGATTCAGACGTTCGTCTATAGGGCCGCCTCCACCTCCAGTCACCCTGTCGCCGCCCCAACCCGAGTGAGTGAACGATAGGTTGAGATTTGGATACCTCGTGACCAGATAGGTCTCGGTGATAACCGTGTACAGACGTTGGTCTGTAATGCTATCCCCGTAAAATACGACACGATCTCCGTCTTTTAAGCGGAGAGAATCGGCTGCAAAGAGTGAGGCCGTTGCAGCTAAAAGCGCGGACAATACCGTGAATGTTCGTTTCAAGTCGCTAATCCTTACTGCCTAACATACAAGACTGCTGCGGAGAGGACTCGGTTCAACGGGTATTTCCCGATCAGCTCTAATGGCCGCTCCCAACGGCCTATTCGGGAAAAGGCGCATCGCGGTCGCCTTCCTGGCCTCCGATCAGGCCTCGCTAATCAACGGGGCCGACCTCCGCGTGGACGGCGGAGCGAGCATCAAGGGCGACCAACCAAGATTCTGATCACCTCTGGACCGCTGCTTCCGCGATGGAAAAGCACTCCCGGCCAATTTCCTTAAGGAGAATCGATTGTTCCCATCGGTCGCTTTCTTCAGTGGGTACGCCTGCGCTGTTAAGGAAAGTTCGCGCATAGTAGATGTCTGGCGCAAGCAACTCAGGCGTGAAACAGATGTGGTCTTCCGGCCCTGCCGCGCGGAGAAATCCCTCGAACGAAGCGGTCCAAAGCTGCCGGAAATGCTTCACGTACAACGGCTCCTCGGCGCTGTGACTTGGCACCGCAACCTGGATACATCCCGGATTCGCAACTCTCGCATGTACGAATCGGACCCGGTCCAGCACCGGTTGAATGAACTCAAGCTTCTTCTCAAATCCGCCGTAAACCATCTCCTGGCCCGCATACCAATGCGAAAAATCGGCATTGAAGCGCATCTCTGGAAAACGCTGAATCAGCTTGACCGTGCGCCACATATCCTGGCAGATGGTCGCGCGATGAGTCTCGATATAGAGTGGAATCCGCCAGCGGCGAGACGCATCCAGAACGCCTTCAATCAGCAGTCCAGCTTCGCCGTCGTCCTCAAGTCCCCACCCGGCGTGGAGCGTTGCGCACTCGAATCCATCTCCAGCTGCCCGCTCCGCGAGAACGTTCGCTTCCTCGGCGGTATTCACTCTTCCGCTAGTCGCAACGCCTAACTTCAGCGATCGGCATACGGCGAGTTCTTCCCGAGTTGGCGCATCCGCGAATTGTACTCCATCAAATCCGGCTTCGCGAAGCGCTTCAAAACGCTGCTTAAGATCACCGCGCGGGCCGCTTGAACTCTGTGGCAAAGAATTGAACGCCATCAGGTTCATGTAGCAGCGAAAGCGGGATTTGCTACCCATCAAGCGGCGGGCATCTCAGAACTGGTTTTTGCAAGACTCCTTGCGCTCTCGTCCTCACTCGATTCAAGCCAAGCCACATTCGTGGACGAATCGCTGAACCGCTTCGCACCGGCTTCACGAATAGCCGAATCGGGCACCTTCTGCAAAGGCGTATAACGCGGGTGGTGCGCTTCTTTGTACGGATCGTTGCGGGCCGCGTTATAGCAGCAGATCATCGCCCATCGAGGATTGTCCGACCGGTTCTGATCCGACCGGTGCAGCAGGTTCGCATGAAAGAACAGAACATCGCCCGGATCCATCTCGACATGCACAAGTTCAAGCCGTTTCTCAGCTTCCCGCACGCGCTCCATGTCCGCGCCCGCTTGATCCCCGGTCAGAACATGGTCGATCCGGCCCATTTGATGAGACCCGCTCAGAACCTGCATACATCCGTTTTCGCGGGTAGCGGGATCCACTGCGATGAAGGCGCTCGTCAGGAGAGGAAACAACACGCCGTTCTGGTACCAGTAGCCATAATCCTGATGCCATGCCCACGCGCCGCCCACTTTCGCGTCCTTCATGATCATCTTCGAGTGGTAGTGATAAACCTCGCCTTCGAGCAGCGTTTCGGCGGAATTCACGACGGTTTCACATCGCGCGAACATCCCGTAAATCGTGTCGCCTGGATGATTCCAGAGAGAAAGCCGGACAACGCCGCCTTCCCCGTCCCCCTTCCCAAAAGAGTGTTGGTCTAACTGGCGGTCTTCCTTGGCGGCTCGGCGGAGAAGTTCAATCTCGTCCTTGTCGAACATCTTCCGCGCAACCACAAAACCTTTGCGCTCGTATTCCTGCAGAACGTTTTTCGATAATGCACCGGATGCCATACTTCTATTCTCCTCCTTATGATCGAATCCCCAGTGTCTTCATGATCTCGCTTGTGGATTGATACGCCTCCCGCACCCAATCGACAATCTTGTCCGGCTCTGGCGAATACTCCAACTCGATGCTCACCGTCCCGTCGAAACCCGCATCCGAAAGCGCCTTCAGATAGGGTGGGAAATCCACTACACCGCGCCCTGGCGGAAGGTCGCCATGCTTTTTGCCGTCACAATCCGAGAGATGCACATGCGCAATTCTTCCGGCCAATTTCGAAACAGCCTCCGGCGCGTCTTTTGCAAGCACCAGATGCGAGACATCGACATTCGCTTTCACATTCGCTTGCCCTACATCTTTTAAGAACTGGTCCATCTTGTCGATCTTGTTCACAATCGAGAGATGGAAAGGTTCAAGTTCAACGGCGATTTCAAGCCCTAACTCCTTTGCATAGGAACCCAGTTCTTGCGTGCCTTCAACGGCCCATTTCCATTGATCCGCGGGCGCAATCACTTCCTGATTCCAGATGTATTCGCCTAAGCACCAGCAGCAGGTTCCGCGCCCGGAGATCATATCCCAGATCCAGATATCGTTTCGCCCGCTCAACATGGAACTGCCGCACTGGTTTATTGAAATCCGCTATGCCAAGCGCGCAGCACACAGTCGAGATCACCGGTAATTCGCAAGCCGCGCACGTTTCGCGGATGGTCCTAAGCTCCTGCGGCGTCGTCTCCAGAGGGTCCGCAAAGATATCGATCGTGTCGAAACCAATGTCTTTGGTCGCTTGAATTCCACGCGCGGTATCGACCGAGGTGCCGAGCCACGCGGAACTGATAAGCCCCAACTTCATTCGGAAAATGCCTCCTGTGGTGCTCTATGAGAGCGTCAAAGCGATGCTATCAAAAACTTTCGATTGACATCGCGTAAGTTTGATGCAAATTTCAAAGGCGGAGTATCGGACAACCATGTCGGTCGATTTGAATCTCAATCATCTTGTGCCAAAGCCCGCGCGCAGCGATTTCAAAATCGGTGCGGTCGGCGCAGGCTTCATCATGCGGGACGTGCAGCTGAAAACATATGCGGACGCCGGATTCAATGTGGTTGCGATCACGGCTAGACGTCCTGAGGCGGCTCGGGAGGTTGCCGCTTTGCGCAATATTCCGCGAACCTTCGGGACCGTTGCAGAGATGGTCCGGGATGCCGAAGTAGAAATCCTCGATATCGCGGTGCCTCCCGATTGCCAGCTAGAGATCGTTCGACAGGCCATCGAGAGCGGTGCTCATCTGAAGGGGATTCTTGCGCAGAAACCACTCGCAGTGAACTACGAACAGGCTTGCCAGATCGTTGAACTCTGCAAGCGGCGCGGCATCGTTCTCGCGGTTAACCAGAACATGCGCTACGACCAATCGATTCGCGCGCTCAAGACTCTGTTAGACCGGAACTACTTGGGCACACCGGTCTTAGCAACCATCGAAATGCGGGCCGTTCCTCACTGGCAGTCCTGGCTGCGCGATTATCACCGGCTCACGTTACTTAACATGAGCATCCATCATCTGGATAGCTTCCGTTATCTGTTCGGCGATCCCGAGTCAATCTTCGTGAGCGCCCGGCGGGATCCTCGCACGGCTTTTCCTCACGAAGATGGCATCTGCCTTTACATACTGGAGTACGCCGATGGCCTGCGCGCGACGGCCTGGGATGACGTGTGGACAGGGCCGCGCAGCGAGCGCGACAATCTGAATCCCTACATAAAGTGGCGAGTGGAAGGAACGGACGGTTTAGCCGAAGGCACTATCGGGTGGCCCAATTACCCGAATCACACCCCTAGCACCATTACATTCACGACTGCCGCCGAGCCCGGCATTTGGTTCACTCCCCGGTGGAACGAAGTGTGGTTTCCCGACGCCTTCCAGGGGCCTATGTCCGACCTGATGAACGCCATCGCAACCGGTTCTGAACCGGAATGCAGCGGCGTGGATAACCTTAGAACGATGGCGCTTGTCGAAGCGGGCTATCAATCCTTGCGCGACCGGCGTTTGGTCCGAGTCTCGGAAATCACTGCCTAATCAGGAGAATCTAATTAGCGCTGCGCTTGCAATCGGAAGCTCGATTTCAACGCGGCCGCCTGCCAGCTTGAGTGTTTCCGAATTTTGCCGCTTTCCAGTGCCCGTCGCCGGACACTTCAGCGCCCGCGAGCGTTACGTCCGTTTTGCTGTCGAAAGCGGGAGCCGTGAGCCGCATCACTTCCGCGGATCTGGACCCACGCGGGCCGGCGATCTTCACGTGAGCCCCGCTGGACAGGTCTTTGTTGATCAGCGTAAGCCAGGTTTGCCCTTCATCATTCACGACGCTGTAAGCGGTCATATTCACGCCCGACGCATCGAGCGATGTTTCAATACGCTTTCCTCGCCCCGCCAGCGCAAACGCCAGCATTGCGTAGTAGGACGGACGAGCCGTAAAATGGCCGTGCTCATCGTCGAAGATCGGACTATACGGACTGATAAATCCGAGCTGATTTACCCCGGTCTCCAGGTTGATCCCAGCGCCCTCCGCAAAGGCTAATGTGAACAGCAGATCCAGCGCCCAAAGCGCTGAAGTAAACGTATCGCTGACACCCAATTTGCCGCCCCCGGAGAACGAATTGAGTTCCACCAGCCGGTACGGAATCCCGAATCGATGAGAGTCCTCCCGCAACTGATCGGTCATCTTCACGAAACGCGGATCGGTATGCAGAAGATTTTCGAAAGTAGCTGCCGGCTGCTTCTGACCGGCGCGATAGTAGTGTTCCGTCAACAGCTTGATCTTGCTGCCCTCGTCCTGCGCGAAGGAGGCGACCCAATCGGTGGAACCTGCCACATCAGGGCCGCCCAATGCCGCTCCGGGCAGACGCCTCAGCAACGCGCTCGCAAAATGCCGGAACTCCTGGATGTACTCGGCATACCCGTAACCAGCTGGACGGTGCTCGCTCCGGGAGAACAGATCCGGCTCATTGCCGATCTGGAAACAAAGTAGACGGTCCTTGGCAGCGGTCGCAACGGCTACTGCCTGATCCACTGCTGAGTCCACTGTGCCCGAGCCCAGGTTGAGGCCCCAAATCAGCTTCCAGCCCGTTGCGTGTAGAAATCTGCCAAGGTCCTCAATCACCGCTTTGTTCGTCACGGTGGCTTTGGGCGCGGAAACCGCTTCGCCGTCGGGCGCCCAAGTGGAGAAATCGGAAGTGTTCCCGCCAATCCGAACAACGCCCTCGGTTCCCAATGTGCGGTAGAACTGAACTAGAGTGCGATTTCTGTCCGGATAGCAAGCCTTTCACTGCCACCGAGGAAATCTCGTACCCGAACCCAAGAAAATCGCGCGGAGTCTGCCCCAACACGTGGTCCGGATTTACCCGCACTTCCACCGGCTTCGCACTATCTGCTCCGGATAGCGAACGGGAGAGCACCGCGCCGGTAAGCCCAGCGGCTCCGGCGGCTAAAAGCTTTCTTCGGGTTAGGCTTTGTCCCATGGGATTACAATAACCCTCGCTGCTTGCGGCTCAAGTCGTACTGCGTTCATTTACCAATACAGAACGTCGAGAAGATGCGGTTCAGGATGTCATCCGCTGTTGTAGCGCCAGTCACGGCATCAATGGGGCGAAGCGCCGCATAAAGATCCAGCAGCAGCATTTCGTGCGGAATCTGGAACTCTACCGCTCGCCGGGCGTTTTCTAAGGCTTCAAGAGCTTCCCGTAACAGCGATTGGTGACGGATGCTGGTGATGCTTCCGCTTTCGGGCGTCGCTAAACCGTCGGGAGCCAGACGCTTCAGGATTGCTTGCCTCAGTTCGGAGATGCCTTCGCCCGTTGTCGCCGAGACAGGCAGAAGGCCGGGAACGCCCGTCAGCCTGAGACCTAAGTCCGATTTGTTGCCGATTAGCAACGGCCCGCGATCACTCAGCTTTTCAATCAGCACGCGGTCTTCCTCTGTCATCTCGCTTGCCGCATCAAGAACAAGTAAGGTCAGGTCGGCATCGGCCATAGCCTGATAGGTACGTTCGATCCCTAGCCTCTCGACCAGGTCCTGCGATTCGCGAACGCCCGCGGTATCGACCAGTTTTACCGGAATCCCCTCAAACGAGGTGCTCTCCGATACCAAATCGCGCGTTGTGCCGGGTATGTCCGTCACAATGGCGCGGTTCTGCTCCAGCAAGCGGTTGAAGAGGCTGCTCTTGCCTACGTTTGGCCGCCCCGCTATGGCGAGAGTGAATCCCTGGTAAACAAGCTTTCCCGCCGAAAACGTCGCCAACAGGGCTTGAAGAGCTTCCTGAATCGGCGTGAGGCGGCGTATGATCTCGTCCGGCGGAGCAACGCTGATATCGTCTTCCGCGAAATCTATTCCGGCTTCGAGCAGCGAAATCAGTTCAAGTAGCTGCTCCTTAATTGGACTGATTCGCCGCGAGACCGAGCCTTCGATCTGCTGGGCCGCCACTCGCGCCTGATAAAGAGTCGTCGCGTCGATCAGATCGCGTACGGCTTCGGCCTGTGGAAGATCGATCCGGCCATTGATGTAAGCGCGAAGAGTAAACTCACCCGGCTCGGCAATGCGTGCCCCGTGTCGTACGGCCTGCTCCAGGCACAGATTCAAAACTACGGGCGCGCCGTGGCAGGAAATCTCTACGACGTCATCGGACGTGTAGGATCGCGGCGCTTCAAAAAACGACACGACCGTTTGATCTACCACATTGCCTCTTTGATCGAGAAGATCAGCCATCTCGCTCGACCAACTGCGCCAGCGCGGCTCATGAGAAAAGCGCAAAATGCGCGTTGCGATTTCGCGGCTTCTCTTACCGGAGAGACGCACCACACCTAAACCCCCTCTGCCAAGTGGCGTGGAGAGGGCGACAATTGTGTCGCGCGGGTTCATTTCAGAAGACGCTATCGACGGCCACGATCACGGCCACCACGCGGCGGACGGTCGTTACGCCTGGGAGGACCGTCGGAGCGGCCGTTGCCTCCCCGGGGTCCGCCACCTCCGCCATGTCCTCGAAATCCGCCGATTGGCGCGGGAGGAGCCGGTGGAGTGGGCATATCCGCGGGCACAATTACAACTGCCCGGCCAGGCCCCACGCCGAGACTTTCGCTCCGCAGTTCTTTTTCATCGCGAAGCGCAAGATGGATTACGCGGCGCTCCCGGCTGCTCATCGGATTGAAGTGGAACGGTACATGTGTCCGCTTCACTTTGTCCGCTGCGGCCATGGCACTCATCCGCAACTCCTCGACGCGCAGTAGGCGGTAGTCGTTCGCATCAAACGAAATCAGGGAATGGTCTTCAGCCGGCAGCCGGATGGCTTCCATCGCGAGGTGCTCCAGCGCAAGCAACAGCTCGGCGCGGTTAGCGAGCAGAAGATCCACGTCCTCGCCGGAAAACTTCACCGTTACCTCCGGATTTTCCACTTCCGGATGCGGGTTCTGCGGCGAGAGCAATTCGTAGGTAAGAGCGAAACGGGTCTGCTGCAAAACAGGCTGCAAGAACTGATCGAGCTTCGGGCGCAACGAGTCGGTGGTGTATTTCATGCGCTTACTTTTTAACGGTCTTCTTGACGGGCGCTTTCGTAACGGGCGCGACGGCCGGAGCCGGCGTAGGCATGGACCTATTGATGATGACTTGCTGGAGGATTCCTACCAAGTTACTGGTCAAGTAGTATAGTACAAGCCCGGACGGGAACGAATAGAACATGAAGCCGAAAATCAGCGGCATGAACATCATCATCTTCTGCTGATTCGGGTCTACACCAGCCTGCGGCGTCATCTTCTGCGTCAGGAATTGCGTGATGATCAACACGATCGGCAGCAAGTGAATCGGTAAAGTTTCGGGCGCGGAGAGATCCGTAACCCACAGCCAGGGTGCGTGCCGCAGCTCGATCGCAATATACAAGACTCGATAGAACGCATACAGAAACGGAAGCTGGATGATCATAGGAAGGCAGCCGCCCACCGGGTTCACGCCCTCTTTCTTGTAGAGCGCCATCACCTCCTGGTTCTGCTCCGCCTTACGTGGGTCGTTGATCTTGATATTTTTGTACCTATCGTTTATGGCCTTAATCTGCGGCTGGAGCCGTTGCATCTTGCGGGCCGATTTCAGGCTCGACAAGCGCAACGGAAATAGCGCCAGGCTGATGATGACCGTAACTAGAACGATCGCCCATCCGTAGTTGTTGGTCCAGTGGTCGTTGGTCCAGTTCAGCCATAGGAAAATCGGTTTGGCTAAAAGGCTGAAATAGCCCCAGTCGATCAGCTGCCCTAGCTTTGGATTGACCTTCCGCATCAGGTCGATATCCTTGGGGCCGACAAATAGCGAAAAATCGTTTTGCGCGCCCGTTGAGATCCCGCTCCCGACGTAGGCTACAGGCTTTTCTTCCCCAGGTACTTTAACCTCATCGCTATAGGTGCGGGCTTCAGTGGAGGCGTTGTCACGAGGCAGGGCAACCGCCGCGAAAAAGCTGTCTTCGAGTCCAGCAAAAGTGTAATTGCCCGAACTGGTAACAGGCCCGTTCTTGGCGTCCTTCGGGTTCTTCGTGACCAGCTTGCTTGTGCTGGCGTCGTAGTGAACGGTGTGCTCGGTCGTCGAAGCGCGGAATGCTTTTGGATCGCCAAATCCGCCGCGCCATTCAAGAAAGTGCGGGACGAGGGCCGTGCCGTCGGTGATGCTCGATTTCACGTCGGCAATGTACGTGTTCTTGCCAAAGTGGAAGGACTTGCGAATCGTGGTCTTGCCGTCCGAGTATTCGTACTCCACTCCGCTACCGTCGGCTGTCCCCGTTACTTGATACAAGACCGTATTCGGATCGAACGTTAGCTTCTGATCCTTTGTTGCGATGGCAAAGGGCAGAGGGACGCTATTTCCGGCCTGGTTCTTAAAAGCGAGTTCATTGATAAGCTGCAGCGGTTTCCCTGCTTCATCCTGATACTTCTTGAGCACCCAGCTCTTGACGACGCGCCCCGCGATTAGTGAAGACGATGTGATAAAGGTCCGTGTCAATTTGCGTGGTCTGCTCGGATGCAGCCTGAATCTGCCCTGGCGCGGATGGCGGGATCGGAGCCTGTGGCACGGCGGCGGCGGGCGGAGGCGTCGCAAGCTTCACTCGGCCGCTTCATTCGCCGGTTTGACTGGTTTGGGGCCGGGAGCGGGTTTGAACAGGTATTGAGATACCAGTAGAACCAGCATCATGAGCCCCAGCGCTATCGGGAGCCGTTTTTCCAGGGAGGGCGGTGCGCCATTGGGAGGATTTGTAGGCATATCGGAATTTCGGGTTTAGTGGACGGGATCGTACCCGCCCTGGTGAAATGGATGGCAGCGGCCCAGCCTCTTCAGGCCCAGCCAGGACCCCTTGATCGCGCCATGTTTCTCTATGGCTTCCATCATGTATTCGGAGCAGGTGGGCCGGAAACGGCAGCGGGAAGGTAGAAGCGGCGAAATAAAAGCTTTATAGCCCCTCAGGGCGAGAATCAGGATTCTTTGCATCGCGCAAGTATCCGGCCGGCTTCGCGGCAGAGATCCTCAAACGGAGCGTCGAGAACGCTCCGCCTCGGGTTGAAAACAACGGCCCAAGCTGCGGGAAGGACGTCGTACTGGGTCCGGACAGCTTCTCTCATGCGGCGCTTCAGGCGGTTACGCACTACGGCCTTGCCCAAGGCGCGGGGGACTGTGAATCCGAATTGAGAAGGCTCGTCAGCATGTTCCGTCCGCAAGCAAAACGCAACAAAGTAACGGCTTGTCACGCGAACGCCCGTCTGATAAACCTTACGGAAATCCGATGACCGGAGGAGTCGCCTTGATCGAGGGAGTGACAGCGGACCAAATCAAGCGCAGCGATTAAATCGCTTCGCGAATAGCGCGTTCGTCGCTCACCGTCAGTTTATGGCGGCCTTTAGCACGTCTTCGCGCCAGCACAGCGCGGCCATCGGCTGTTTTCATGCGAACCCTGAAACCATGGGTCTTCGCCCGATGACGATTATTCGGCTGAAAGGTACGTTTTGGCATTACAAATCCTTATTGAATTATTGCGGGCGGCGACAGCCGCGCATGGGCGCACTGCTACTCAGCCATCAAACCTAAAAAGCCATTGTACTGTGCAGAGAGTTTGAGTGTCAATCTGGAGAGATTTGTCCCAGGTTCGTGGGTGCCGCAACCATGTACCGTTCCATGTTCAGCCGGTCTCTGAGTCTTTGCTCCAGTTCCGCACTCGCATACCAACGTGGCCCGCAGCGGTCACACGAGAGGATCAGTGTGCGGGTTTCTAGCGAGGTTGACAGCTCGGCTCTTTCTTTCTGGAAAACGACCATATGACCGCTCGGGCACTCCGCCACGAATACGATCGGCTCGCAGGACGTTGTCATTGCTTCGTGAACATAGCAGCGCCGAACCGTATATGCAATACGTTACGGCAGAATTCACCGGGTTAAACGGTTACGTAACGCTCAATAAGTGACTCTTTATGCAAATATTAGATGCACTTCAATAATCAATATTGCAAAAACATTTCGCCATGCCGCTCTTTTATGGAGCGATGGCCGGGGACCCTCCCGCGCCTTATCCCAAGGCGGGTAGCAACTGAATCCCGCGAGCGACATCCACTAACCAGGAACATATGGATCGACTAGAAGAACTGAAAAACAAATACCACTCCGCGTTAGACACCATCCAGCGTGAGGGCGTGCAGCTGACTCATCTGCATGTGCAAGACAATAAACTTTTCATCCAGGGCGCGGCGCCTTCGGAAGACGTGAAGAACGATGTCTGGAACCAGATCAAGGCTGCCGACGCCAGCTACAGTGATCTAACCTGCGATCTGACCGTCAATCCTTCACTCGCTCCTCAGAAAACCCAAGCGGCGGCAGCTTCGACGGCAGGAGCGTCCGGCACCCGTACTTATACGGTCAAGCCAGGGGATTCGCTATCGAAGATTGCCCAACAGTTCTACGGCAACGCGAGTGAATACAACCGCATCTTCGAAGCAAACCGGGACAAACTGAGTAATCCCGACAAAATTTCGGCGGGCCAGGAACTCGTGATTCCGAGCTAAAGGACTAAAACATGGGATTAATGAATTTTGTAAATCTGCTGCAATCGTATACCGGAGCGAGCGCCTCCGCGCCTCCGGCCAACGCAAAACAGGATTTCGCGAAGATCGCCGACTCGGTTCCGCAGCCGCACTTGGCCTCGGGGCTGGCTAACGCGTTCCGCTCGAACGAGACACCGGCCTTTCCACAAATGCTCGGCAACCTGTTCAGTCAATCGAATGGCCAGCAGCGCGCAGGTATTCTGAACCAATTGTTAGGCGCAGCGGGTCCTGGCCTTGCGGGAGCGCTGCCTCAACTCTCCGGACTGCTGGGGGGATCGAAGCAGATAACGCCAGAGCAGGCTCAACAGGTTCCGGAATCGGAGGTTCAGCAGCTAGCTCAGCACGCCCAGAACAATGACCCGACTATCATCGACCAGGCGAGCAGCTTCTATGCCCAGCATCCAAAACTCGTGCAGGGTCTCGGGGCTGGGGCGCTTGCCTTGATCATGTCCCATCTCTCTAGCCGCGTGTAATCCCGGGTTTTACTTCCTAAGCCGGCCCAAACAGCTTTTCCTGAGCTGCTTGGGCCGGAAGCTGATCAAGTAAGTCAACCTCTCCTTACAGTGCTGGCTGCGAAGTGAGCGCGCCCTCGGAAGCCGAGCCGACCAGCGCCACATATTTGGCCATGACGCCCGACTTATATTTCGGCGCGGGCTGTTTGAACGCCGAGAGCCGCTTCTGTAGTTCTTCCGCTGAAATATCCAAATTCACTTCGCGCGTTTCGATATTGATGGTGATGGAATCGCCTTCGCGCACAGCCGCAATCGGGCCGCCTACCGCAGCTTCGGGTGCCACATGGCCCACCATGAACCCGCGTGTGGCGCCGCTGAACCGGCCGTCCGTCACTAGCGCGACGGTATCTGAAATCCCCTCGCCCACAATGGCGCTGGTCACTCCAAGCATTTCGCGCATGCCCGGACCGCCCCTCGGTCCTTCATAACGAATCACGATGATATCGCCCGGCTGAATCTTGTGCCCGATCACCGCCGCCTTGGCATCTTCTTCCGTATCGAAGACGCGCGCTGGTCCGGTTTGCGACGTGCGGTTCAACCCCGTCACTTTAATCACGCATCCTTCCGGCGCAAGCGAGCCCTTCATAATCACAATCCCGCCCGATTTCTTGATCGGATTATCCAGCTGGCGGATCACATCCTGCCCCGGAGCTTCTTTCACTTCCTGGAACTCCTCGCGGAACGTCTTGCCCGTCACCGTAATCACATCGGGGTTCGCGTAGCCGCCATCGAGCAGTCGCTTGGCAATGATCGCAATTCCGCCCGCCTTATCGACATCCGCAGCGGTGTATCTACCAGCAGGCTTCAGATCCGCCAGCAGCGGGGTCTTGTTACTAAGCTCCTGAAAATCGTCGATTGTCAGAGGAATCTCCGCTTCCCGCGCCATCGCGAGCAGATGCAGAACGCCATTCGTCGAACCGCCTGAAGCCGCAACACTCGCAATCGCGTTGTCCAAAGCCGCCCGCGTCACAATATCGCGGGGCCGAATGTTCTTGCGCACCGCGTTCATAATCACTTCGCCGCAATAGCGCGCCGAATCGTGCTTGCGCTCGTCAACCTGCGGAATCGAGTTCACGCCGCGCGGAGAAAGGCCGATGATCTCCATCACCGTCGCCATCGTATTCGCTGTGTATTGGCCGCCGCACGCGCCAGGCCCAGGACAAGCCGCATTCTCGATCGCAAGCAGCTCGTCATCGCTAATCTTGCCCGACGCATTTGCCCCAATGGCCTCAAACACATCCTGGATAACGATGTCCTTGCCCTTGTATTTGCCGGGAAGCATCGTGCCCCCATAGAGGATCGCACCCGGCACATTCAACCGCAGCAGCGCCATCGCCGCGCCCGGGATCGTCTTGTCGCAAGCTACAAGCGCAACAATGCCGTCGAACATGTGACCGCGCGCGACCAACTCAATCGAATCGGCGATCACTTCGCGGCTGACGAGCGAAGTCTTCATGCCTTCCGTGCCCATCGTGATGCCGTCGCTGATGGCGATAGTGTTGAACTCCATCGGAGTCCCGCCAGCTTCGCGAATGCCTCTCGCAACATCCACCGCCAACTCGCGCAAGATTGTAATTGCATGGCATGGTGCCGATCCAGGTGTTCGCAATGCCAATGATCGGCTTTTTCAGGTCCTCATCGGTGAAGCCGATTGACTTCAGATAGGAACGGGCAGGCGCGCGGTCTTTGCCCTGGGTGATCGTGTAGCTTTGAAGCTTCATAGAAACTTCTATTAGATCAAGGCGGCGCAGCTAGACTGAAACTTGCAGTCGGTTTTATTCGAGCCTCAGTCCGATGACAGCGTTCTGATCGCCGATCTCTGGGAAAACGGAACCACCGGAATTCTTGAGGAAGATGGGCGTCTACGCGCCTTCTTTGATGACACTGCCGACCTCACCTGTCTAACCCAACGCTATTCTTCCGCCGAAATTCGCCGCGAACCTCCCCCGGACCTCACGCAATTCTCCCGCGAAAACTGGGATCCCATCCTGGTGGGCGACAAATTCTTCATCGCTCCGTCGTGGGTCGCGGCGGAAACTCCACCAGGCCGCTTTCGCTTAAACATCGATGCGACGACCGCCTTCGGAACCGGACGTCACGAAAGCACGCAATTGATGCTGCAAGTTCTCGAACGGGAAGTCCACCCGGGCCAAACGGTTCTGGACGTGGGCTGCGGCTCCGGCATTCTTTCTCTTGCCGCCTCACTGCTCGGAGCCAACCATGTCATCGCCTGCGACATCCATCAGGACGCGGTTTCCGATGTTGCCAACGACCTGAAAATTCCGGTCTTTGCCGGATCGGCCGATGCCGTTCGCGATCAGGCGGCAGACCTCGTGCTCGCAAACATCAGCGCGCGGGTGAACGACGCCATCGCCTCCGATCTAAAACGTGTCACAAAGCCGAACGGGCTCATCGTTCTGGCTGGCTTCATCCGCGATAATCCGCCCAAGCGTTTCAAGCCGCTCGCCGTTCATGAACAGGGCGACTGGCTCTGCTGGATCTGCCGCCCGGCTGACGTCCTGCCCAGCGATCTTGCACCTTCCGAACCGCAAACCCATTCGCAACAATGGTGGTGAAACCACGGTCCGTGAGAAAATTGTAGCTTGCGGATCGTTCCTGACGGACTCTACTACGCTTTAGGCCTGACTCTGGCCGGAATCGTACTCTCATTCCTTCTCACACCGTGGCTCGGAATTCCGTTTTACATTCTGGCGGCGTTTTGCCTCTACTTCTTTCGCGACCCCGAGCGCGTCGCGCCCGCCGGAGATTTCATGGTCGCGCCCGCTGACGGGAAAGTGGTTGCAATTCGCGAAATCGGCCCGGACGAGACGCGCATCAGCATCTTCCTTAACATCTTCAACGTCCACGTGAATCGCACGCCGATTCCAGGCGTCATCACCGGAATTACCTATCGTGAAGGCAAATTCCTAGTCGCCAGCCACGAAACCGCATCCTCCGATAACGAACAGAACACACTCGTCATCGAAGGGCAGGGCACGCGAGTCGTTTGCCGCCAGATCGCCGGTCTGATTGCGCGCCGGATCGTCTGCTATAAAAAGCCCGGCGACTCTCTCGCTCCGGCGGAGCGCATCGGTTACATTAAGTTCGGCTCGCGCGTCGATGTGCTGTACGGCCCTGAATGGAAAACCATCGTAAAGGTCGGTGATAAAGTTTCTGCAGGCACCAGCATTCTCGCCAGCCGAACATCGCGGCCGGAGGCCATCTGACCATTAAAGAGCGCGTGATGGGATCCCAACTTCCCAAGAAACGACCACGGCGGGCGGCTTACGCGCTCCCCACTCTCTTCACTAGCGGCAACATTTTCCTGGGCTTCCTCGCGATAATGCAGGCTTTTGAAGGCGCTCGCACCGGCGATTTCGGCCACTACTCCACCGCCGCAAAAGCGCTGGGCTTCGCCGTTTTCTTCGATGGCCTGGATGGCATGGTGGCACGCATGACACACACCACCAGCGACTTCGGCCGCGAATTAGACTCTCTTGCCGACGTCATCACATTCGGTATCGCGCCGGCGGTGCTGGCCTACGCCTGGGGCGTGCTCTCGGTCGAATTCGCCGATACCGGTTTTTACAGTCATCTGACACGCAGCGGTTACATCGTCGCGTTCTTTTATCTGCTCTGCGGCGCTGTCAGGCTCGCGCGCTTCAACGTGCAGACCAATCCCATGCCTAAGAATCCCGGCCGGCCGGACCGCAAGTATTTCGTCGGAATGCCGATTCCCGCCGGCGCCGGATTAGTAGCCGCCGTCATCTACATGGGCCCCTCTCCGATCAAGTCCTTCGTGGCCTCCGTTGCATGGCTGATTGCGGTTATCATTGTGGGCCTTCTCATGGTGAGCACTTGGCGCTATCCAAGCTTCAAGAAAATCAACTTAAGCAAACCTCGTTCACCGCTTCTTGTTTTGCTGATCGGCGCGATCGCTCTCATCTGCCTGTGGTCCCAGCCCGTTCTGCTGATTATGGCCATCACGTATGTCATGAGTGGCATTCTCATCCGGCTCGGCGGAATAATTCGCAGACGCCGCAGAGCGCACCCGCCCCCACACCCCCCTGCACAATTGCCGGAGCATCAAGTTGGCTAAATCGGAATCAAAAACTAAACCTCTACAACTCGCGTTGATCGGGGGTGAAACGCTGCTCGGACGCGAACTGCAGGAGGTCCTCGAAAAGCGCCCCGATGCTCCTGTCATCACAGGCTACGCTTCGACGGCCGAGGGTAACTTCGCCGAACAGGAAGGCGAGGCTATCTATCTCGCACCGTTGGAGATCAAATCCGCAAGGGGCTACGACGCTATTCTGCTTGCCGGTTCAACCCCCAACGGCGCTCTGAAGGCGTATGAAATTGCCAAGGCCGCTCAAGGCCATCCGATACTCATCGACTGCGTCGGATATCTTGAGCAGCAGCCCGAAGCTCGCGTCGTTTCGCCCGTCAATGAGACACACTGGGAAAAAAGCTGGTTGCAGATCGTCGCCCATCCCGCGGCTGGCGCTCTCGCGCTGGTCCTGACAAAACTTTCCGCCTACGCTCGCCTGAAACAAACCATAGCGAACATCTTCGAGCCCGCCAGCGAACGCGGCAAGGCCGGCATCTCCGAACTGCATCAGCAAACCACCAGCCTGCTGGCTTTCAAGACTCTCGAAAAGAAAGTCTTCGACGCCCAACTCAGCTTCAACCTCCTGCCGCGCTATGGCGAAGACGCACCCGCAAAACTCTCCACTGTGGAGCAGCGCATAGAGCATCACCTCGCTAGCATCCTCAACAAGCAGGAGCAGCCAGCTGTCGTGCATATGCCTTCTTTGCGCGTCGTGCAGGCGCCTGTGTTTCACGGCTACGGCATATCGCTCTGGGTCGAGTTCGAAACCAGCGTGGGGGCCGATGAAGTTACAGCCGCACTTAAATGTCCCGAGATCGACGTGCGTGGTGAGCAGGACGAACCGCCTGATAACGTCGGCGCAACCAGTCAAAGCGGCCTGATAGCCGGCGATATCAGAGCCGATAGAAACAACTCGCGAGCGGTTTGGATTTGGATAGTGGGCGACAATCTTAGGCTGACCGCCGATGCCGCCTCTGAAATCGTAGACGGCTTGAAACGTGTATCGAAATGAACCGGCGCTTCTTTCTACTGGCGCCTGTCGCCATGCTCGTCACCTCCTGCGGCTATCGGGTGGGTGGCAAGGCCGACCTGGTACCGAAGAGCATCCAGACTATTGCCATCCCGGCCTTCAGTTCACCTTCCACCCGCTATCAGCTTTCCGATCTGCTGACCAGTCAAATCGGCCACGAGTTCAGGACGCGCACTCGCTTCACAATCGTCGATAATCCGGCGCAAGCGGATGCCGTGTTGAACGGCAGTGTGACGTCGGTTGCCGCCTACCCCGCGGTCTCCGATCCCACATCGGGCAAATCAACCACTGTCGGCGTGGCAACAACGCTTAATCTCAGGCTCGTCGAACGCGCCACCGGGCGAGTTCTCTATTCGAACCCGGCCTTCAGCGCAAGAAGCTATTACACGATCGCAACAGATCCGCACCAGGTCTTCAACGAATCCGGACCCGCCTTCAGGCGTTTGAGCGAAGAAGCGGCACGCGATATCGTCAGTGCCATAGTTGAGAATTTCTAGCCGTGCCCGCCTTCACGCCGGAACAGTTCCTCGCTCGAATCGCCAAACAGCCGATTGCGCCCGCGTACCTGTTTCTAGGACCGGAAGGTTATTACCGCCGCCTTTGCAAGGAGGCGCTTGTTGCACGGGCTTTGCCCGCCGAAGCGCGCGCGGACGGCGTCACGCAAATCGATTTAGAAGAGACCAATATCTCCGCCATACTCGATGACGCACGTTCTCTGTCGCTCTTCGCGTCTGATCGCGTGATTTGGATTACCAGCGCCGAACTAGCCCTGCCAAGGCGTATGATTGCCGCGAGCGACGATGATGGCGACCAGGACAAGGGCAGCGAATCCCCTCTGCCGGCCTATCTGAAAAAGCCCACCGCCGGAACCGTGCTGGTCTTCGAATGCAGCCGTTACGACTTCACAGGCGACGACAAGGCTAAGGTTGAACGCGTTCAAAAATTCTACTCCGCCATACCAAACACGGTGGAATTCCGCCCGCTCACTCCGGAGTCGAGCCGCTTTCTCGCGCAAGAACTTGGCCAAACGGCATCGCGTGAAATTGGGTGGCGCGGAACTTGCGGCATTGCTGGACGCCGTTGCCGGTGACGCCAACCGCCTTGCTTCGGAGATCGAGAAACTCTCACTTTTCGTCGGCTCGGATCGCCCCGTGACTATGGACGACATACGTGCTCTAGTGCCCAACGCCGCCCAGAGTACGATTTTCACTCTGGTTGCCGCACTCGGCAAACGAGACAGGCTGAATGCGCTGCGGTCGCTCGACATTCTCGTGCGTGAAGGCGAGTATCTGCCTCTCGCGCTGACATTCTTGAGCACTCAATTCCGCCTCGCTCTAGCAGCTAAAGAAGCGAAGATCACTTCAGCGCAGCAGGCGCAAGCGTACTTCACCAAAATCGGTGTAAGAATCTGGCGGGATCGTGCCGAGCAGGTCATGGGAACCGCCGCCGCATTCAGCCGCGATCAGTTGTCAAAGGCAATCGCCGCAATCTACGACACCGATAAGAAGTTCCGCGAAGGCTATAAGGACGACCGCCTTACGATGGAAGGCCTGGTGCTTGCTTTAACGACCTCTCCGCCGAGATGATCGTCGATAGGCCGCAAGGCTAATTCCCGGTGGCGCAGTGGCCGGTGTTTGCGTGAACGAGTCCGTAGAAATCCGGCTCGCTATAATGCGATTGCTCAATCGTGACTCGAAAGCAATGGGACACACTTACCGCACGGCTTAGGCGAGAAGCTGAAGCCGGTAATCCCGAAGCCCAATGGGAGCTTGGGTCATGGTTACAAGATGGCTTCGTTGATCGGCAGGGCACAATAGTCGTTCCTCCGGACCAAAGTGCTGCGGTTGCTTGGTATAGGCGAAGCGCGAATCTAGGATAGCCGGCGGCTCAGAACAGTCTCGGGGTTTGTCTATCAGACGGTAAGAGAACGAAGAACGGCGATCGAGAGGCCTTGGCCTGGCTCAAGCATGCGCTCCGACAAGGCGACACTTGCGCAGCGAACAATATCGCATGTGTATATAGAGATCGCGGAGACAATCGACGAGCGCTGTACTGGTATCAGCGCGCCGCCAAAAGCGGCGACGGGGACGCGCTTGTCGAAGTCGGCGCACGCTACTACACCGGCGTGGGCGCGAGGCGGAATCCGGTATACGCTGTTAGCCGCTTTCGAGACTCTATTCGGAGTCGGGGAGTGAACATCAGTCAAGCGGGCCGTCAGAGCGCAATGTATTACCTTGCGATGGCCTACCACGAAGGTAAAGGAGTGCGACATTCCGATTCTGTGGCTCTGAAATGGCTGATGAAGGCCAACAAGGACGACGACTTCCCTGCGGCGCGCGCGGCCATAGGCTTGATCAACGAAAACTGACAACTTGCGCCGAAGTCATACCAGAACACGTACATTTAGTTCGGCTTGCACTTAAATCCGGGCCTCGTCGAAAGCGCCAACGACGGATCACGCGTTGAATCCTGAATGACTGCGATCTGACGGCGTGAGGTAAACAGCGGGTATTGCGCTCCTTCATCACGTTCATACTGAACTACAACAACTTTGTTAATGACTTGCCAAGCCTTGGCAACCTTGCCAAAGCTCGAATGCAACGTGTCGACACAAACCAGACAAGTGCGTGAATGGGAATCCGGCCCAGCTCTGCCGGCGGGCATCTGCTGGATTCTTAATCCCTGGATTCCTAACTTCACGCCGCCCGTCTGCGCCACTCAAACAGCACAACGCCCGCCGCAACCGATACATTCAGCGACGACACAGCGCCGGCCATCGGGATACTCACCAGAACATCGCAGTGCTTCTGTACGCCTTGATGCAGCCCCTTACCTTCACCGCCCAACACGATAACAGTCGGAACCGTGAACTCGACCCGATCGTAAGCCTCGGTTCCGCGCTCATCCAGACCGTAAATCCAGAACCCTGCCTGCTTCAACTTTTCTAACGTTTGGCTGATATTGGTAACGCGTGCAATAGGCAGATATTCAAGCGCGCCCGCCGCGGCACGGTCCACCGTTTCCGTAAGCGGTGCAGCCCGCCGTTCGGGAGTAACCACAACGTCCGCTCCAGCCGCATGAGCCGTCCTGACGATGGCGCCAAGGTTGTGGGGGTCTTCGACGCCGTCCAGCACAACCACCAGCTTCGCGTTCGCAACTACGGAATCGAGCTCCACGTAATCGTGAACCGCTCCGAATGCAATCACGCCCTGATGAGAAACACCCTTGCTTGTGCGGTCCAGCAATTCGCGGGGCTCAAAGCGCACGGGAACGGATTGCGTCCTGCAAAGATCCACAATCTCCTGAACGCGTGGCCCGGCGGAGCCCTTCGCAATTAGAACTTTATCGAGCGCCCGGTGCGCACGCAGTGCCTCTCGAACAGGATGAATGCCCAGCGTGAGCCGCATCAACCTGCCAATGGAATTCCGTGCTCTTCAAGAGAACCACGCACCTCTTTCGGTGACAAGCGCGACGCATCGTATTCAACGAATAGATCGTCCGCGCCCGGCTTCAACCGCAGAGCGAAAAAGCCGATCACCGAATGCATGCGCGAGAGGCTATCTAACTCCTGCTCACTTAGAGTGCGGGCAAGCTTCAACGTGAGCTGTACTTTCGTCATCGGCCATCAGAATAGCATCTGAACCGCGCGCGCTAAGCAAGCGCTCTTACTTACCCACTCTCGCCAGAATAGTTCCATCCTGCATCGCTTTCAAAGCCGCCTGAATCTGCGGGTCCCGCCGCGCCGCGATCTCATCGCCTTTGTCTACGCCGCGAGCCTGCGTCACAATTTCTTCCATCAATCGGCTGCTCACCCAACTACGTTCCTGAGCCCATTCGGAAACATTGGGCTGAATGTTTCGCTGTGAAAGATAGACCTGAAAATCGTCAATCAACTCCGGTGTAATCGCAAAAGATTCCGGCAGCGGCGAGTGGTTGGCCAGATAGGCCGTCGCAAACGAAGTCACCGCACCGCTTGCGTCCAGAACGGTTTCGAGTCTCGTGCGAACCTCGGGAGCCACTTCGATATCGGGCTGAATGCCGCCGCCGCCCGTCACAGTCCTGCCATCGTCGGTTTTGTACGTCGGCAGAGTTCTCCGGCTCGTATTGAACGTGTCCGAGAGCGCCGAATTCTTTAAAGGCTTTTGAATTGATCGCCCGCTTGGGGTGTAATAAAACGCTGTCGTAATCGCCAGGCCAGAACCTTCGGACAACGGCATCACAGATTGCACCAAACCCTTTCCGTAGCTCGGTTCGCCAATCACCACCGCGCGGTCATGGTCCTGCAACGCGCCGGTCAGAATCTCCGAAGCACTCGCCGTCTTTCCGTTCACAAGAACGGCCAACTTGAAGGAATACGGCGTCGCATTTTTCGGGACATCGGCGCTTTCCACCACCTCCGTGCGGCCCTTCGCCGTCAGAATGCGCTGCCCCGGTTTCAGGAACAGCGCTGCCCCGTCAAGCGAAGCCTTCACGATTCCTCCCGGGTTATCCCGCAGATCCAGCACCAGTTCGCGCAGCGAGTCAACGTGAAGCTTAGTGAGCGCATCCCGCAGTTGCTTGGCCGTCTGCATATCCCAACTCGTGACGCGTATATATCCGATCCCCGGTCCCAGCAAGAATGCCCGGTCCACGCTCGGCGAATCCATCAACTCGGGGGTAAGCGTGAACGTCAGAACCTTTGCATCTCCTTGCCGCCGGATGTAGACCAGGATTTTCTGTTGCCGCGCCTCCGTAAGAAGCTGGATGATTTGTTCGGGTTCGAGCGAGCCAATCGCGATATTGTTGATCGCGACCAGTTCATCGCCCGCCTGTATGCCCGCTTTGCTTGTAGGCGTTCCTGGAAAGGTCTGAAGAAAAATCACTTGGCCCGGCAAAACCGATACGATGCTGCCGAAGCCCTTTTGCTCCGACTGCTCCATCTGTTTCAATTGCTCGAATTGCGATGGCTCGAAAAATTGTGTGTGCGGGTCAAGCTGGCGCAGCATCGAAGGGATCGCGCCTTCATAAATCAGCTTGTCCAAAGGCAGCGCATCCGCACCGTGGACCTGCACCGCATTCAGCACATCCAGAAACCGGTGAAGCTCCGGCCCAAGATCGTTCGCCGGGTCGAGTTGGCTTGTTGGTTTTTTACTTTGGGCGCGGTCGGCCGGAGCTTGCGCCCACAACAGGCCGGCAATTCCAAAACCGCATATCCACCGGACAATAGTGCGCATCCTATTCTTGTTGGGACGTATCAGAATCAGATCCGGTTCAACGGGTATAGCGCGTCTCCGCGCGAGTCTGCGCCCTCTGCAACGCCAATTCGATCAGCCGATCCAGTAGCTTAGAATACGGCAGCCCGGAGTACTCCCACATCTTCGGGTACATGCTTATCGAAGTGAACCCGGGCATTGTATTGATCTCGTTCATGTAGATTTGCCCGGTGGAACTCTCCATCAAAAAGTCAACGCGCGCAAGACCCTCGCATTCGACAGCCTCGAAGCATGCAACGGCTAGCCGCTTGATCTCGTTCACCGGCCCCGGTTCAAGCTGCGCGGGTAACTCGATACGGGCGCTGTCCAGGATGTACTTGTCTTCATAGCTATAGAAATCTTGCGAAGGAAAGATCTCGCAAGGAGTGGATGCCGCCGGTGTATCGCCGCCGATCACGGCGCATTCAAACTCCCGTCCCGTGACGCCACGCTCGACTATAATTTTGCGATCGTATTCAGACGCCGCGGCTAAAGCTGCAGCCAATCCCGCCGCGCTCGTTACTTTCGTGATGCCAACGGACGAGCCCAAATTTGCGGGCTTCACGAAAACCGGATAGTCAAAAGGAAGACGCACGTCGTCCGGTTTGAAACCGCCTCGTATCAGGACGATGTAATCTACAACCGGAAGACCCGCCTCTCGGCAAACACGCTTCGTGATCACCTTGTCCATCGAGACCGACGATGCCAGCACGCCCGCGCCTACATAAGGCAATTCCGCAAGCTCCAGCAGGCCCTGCACCGTCCCATCCTCGCCGAAAGTGCCATGCAGCATCGGAATAACGACATCGATGCCGGCGTTCCCACCCGGCTCCGGAGAAATCGGACTGCGGATGCCATTTGCCTTCTTTGTCGATGAAGATTTCCTGGATATCGTACTTCGATTTATCGAGTGACTCTCTTACCGATTTCGCGGAACGAAGCGAA
The DNA here is from genome assembly GCA_963845995.1 of uncultured Acidobacteriaceae bacterium. GTDB lineage: Bacteria > Acidobacteriota > Terriglobia > Bryobacterales > Bryobacteraceae > Bog-105. Next base: position 56,654 of record CAWJUO010000039.1, read on the forward strand.
ATTTCATGCTCGCCGGAACGGCCGCCGGACAACAGTCCAACACGGATCTTCTTTTCAGCTTTCAGGTTCAATTCCCTATTGTCGCGCGGTACAATTCCGGACAAAAAACTAGCCACCCAGGCAGATACCTGGGTGGCCGGTAAATCACAATCGAGTTGAAAGTTGAAATGTGTTACTTGCGTGAAGAAACGCGGTCCAGTTCATGTATGAACGCGCGGGCATCCGCTGGGGTATGAACGTCGCCCGTTATGATCTCTTTGTTGGTGAGATCGCGCCCGTACAGTTGCTTGTTCGCATCCTCGTCCTGCGTAACCGCCGAACCGGCCAGGTCAAGACCGCCGTACAACCCGCGTTGGCGCGAATAGGTCAAAATTTCCGCATGCAATTCTGCGTCGGTCATGGCTGAAGCATCGCGGCCAATCGGACCTGCCGCTGCCGATGCTTCTCCGCCCATCTTGAATTTGTCGCTCAACATGTGTTCCATGCCGCTCTTGCTCATCACAAGCATGACCACATCCGTTTCGGCTCCGCCAATCAGAAACCCGAACTTGCCGCCAGTAATCTTGACGGACCCCGGCGCGCTCCAACCCACGCCGCTCGGTTTACGGCAAGTAAAGAATCCGGCGCCGTACTCGCCTCCAACGACGAAGCCGGCCTTCTTCAGATCTGGTATGACGACAACGCATTGCGCCCGGCTAAATAGATCCTGCGGGATCCCTTTGTCGGAAGCATTCATCATTTCGTGCAAATCCTGAGTTGCCGCATGGAGCCGGTCCGTTACCGTATCCTTAGCTGCAAACGCTGGAACTGCGATCAACGCAGCTGCTAACAAACCAACATAAAACTTCATTGAATTCTCCTCCTGCTCTTTGTGGTACTAGATCTCAACTGCGGACCCATTGTTCACACATAGTAGACGCAGGGGTGTAGGAAGATTGAACAAGCGGATTTCGGTTTATCCGCTGAAAAGCAGTGAAATTTCCTTCACCTAGGGGGGAAAATGACGCTGCTCTACGTCATGCAGACGGCTTTCATGGTCGCCAACAATCCTCATAATGTTGTCTTCCATAGTCTTAATCTGCTGACTTAAAAGCGCGAACTTGTCGTCAATGTGGCGGTTAACGGAATCGCGCAGATCGGTGATGCGTGAGTTGTTAAATAGTACGGCGATTACGGCGGCCAGGAACGCGGCTGCAATGGTTATCATTTGGGCGTCTGTCATGGCTGCCCTTCAAGCTTACCGCCAATCACATCCGCTGTCTGCCGCGCCAGCCGCACACAATCCGGAATTCCCACGCCGTCGTAAGCATTCCCGCAAAGGTGCAATCCCGAGTTCCGGCTTACCTGTTCAAGCACCGCATTTTTCCATTTCTGGTGCCCAACCACATACTGCGGCATTGAATCCGGCCAGCGATGCACAGTCGAGAACAGTGGTGCAGCCTCAATCCCCATCACGCGCTGAAACTCTTCGCGCGCTACTTCGACCAACTCCGAGTCTGGCGCATTCATCAGTTTCACAGCCTCATCGCCCACAATAAAAGCGCGCAGCGCAGCGCGGTCTTTCGGCGTGCGTGCTGGAAATTTCGTACTGACCCATGTAGCAGCCGCAACAGCTTTCCGCTCACCGCGCGGCACCAGAAACCCGAATCCGTCGAGCGCGTGCCCCAACTGCGTCCCGATCATAGACCAGCATGACCAAAATGGCGGAACTGTAAGGAATTTCAGCAAGCGTCCCGGCAAGTCCCGGATCCGCCGCTTTCAGCAAAGCCGAGTTCACGTACGCAGGACAGGCAAGCACAACATGATCCGCGGGTAGGGACTGTTCTCCGGCACATACAGTCCAGCCCGTCGCGGTTTTCTCAACGCGTCTTACCTCCGCCTTGCGGATTTCAACACGCCCATCGATCTCGCGCACAAGCGCATCGACAAGCGTCTGCATCCCTCCGCGAAAGGACAGGAAGAGGCTGCCTTTATGCTGAACGGCTTTCCCGCGCTCGCGCCGGACGCCCCGAATCAGGCTGCCGTATTTGCGCTCATATTCAAGGAAACCGCGGCAAGACACTCGCCGCGCTTAACCGGCCCGGATCACCGCCGTAAACGCCCGATAACAGCGGCTCAGTCACGTAGGCGAGCATCTCTTCGCTGAAGTGATCTCGAACGAAGTCCTGGATAGAGACATCGGCCGTGCGATTGCGCGGCGAACTGAATACTTCACGAAAGAAACCGGCCTTCGTCCGTGCGCTGAACAATTTCGACCGCAACGCCGCGCCAAGCTCACCCGGCACCATCATCGCCATGCCCGCCGGAAACGGAACCAGCTTGCCTCTTCGCTTAATGAAAATCCGGCGGCGCTCATCGTTCGATCCGATGATTTGGTCCGTAATCCCTAACTCGGCCGCCAATTCCGCTACCGCTGGCTTCGCCGCAATAAAACTGTCGGGTCCGGCCTCGAGTTCGCAGCCGCCGATCGACTCAGTGCGGATTAATCCGCCAAGCCTATCCGTTTTCTCGATGAGAGTCGGCCTGAAGCCCTTTTTTGAAAGGTAGTAAGCGCTCGCGAGACCGGAAATGCCGCCGCCGATAACGACAACCTTTTCCTGCCGGTTAGCGGTGGAAGTCTCTGACAATTTGCACGACGGCTTTCACATTCTCAACCGGAGTCTCCGGCAGAATACCGTGCCCCAAATTCACGATGTGCCCGGGACGCGTGCCGGTTCTGCGAAGTAAGTCGGTCACCTTCGTACGCAACTCCGGAAGCGGCGCGAACAGCGCAACTGGATCGAGATTCCCTTGTATGGCGCAGCGATAACCGATGTCCATCCAGGCCTGATCGATATTGATGCGCCAGTCCACGCCGATCACGTCTCCGCCAGCTGCGTGCAACTCGCGGAAGAAGCCTGCGGCACCCGTTCCGAAGTGAATGACCGGAACGCCCGCCGAGCGGATCCGCTCAATCAATGCGCGCGAATAAGGCTGCACATAGCGAACATAGTCCTCGGGACTCAGCGCGCCCACCCAGCTATCGAATACCTGGATTGCGCGCGCGCCTGCCGCCACCTGCATGCGCGCGAAATCGCCCAGCACATCCACTAACTTGCCCATCAGCCTGCGCCACATCGTCTCGTTCCCGAACATCAATTTCTTGGTTTTCAGGAACGTCTTCGATGGGCCGCCCTCGATCATATAGCTCGCTAGGGTAAAGGGCGCCCCTACAAATCCAACCACGGGCACTCGCCCGCCCAGTGCACGCGTCACGATCTGAATCGCCTCGCCAACATACCCCAGATCTTCCGTGCGGTCCGTCGCCAGGCTATCGATATCTTCCGGTTCCGTGATCGCATTGTCTATGCAAGGACCTTCGCCAGAAATAAACTCCAGCTTGAGACCCATCGGCTCCACTGGCAAAAGCAGATCGGCGAAAATAATCGCCGCATCTACATCCAGGATCTCGACCGGTTGTAGAGTTACCGCAGCCGCAAGTTCTGGATTTTTGCAGATCTCAAGGATGCCGTGTTTAGCGCGAATATCGCGATAGGGTTTCAGGTATCGGCCCGCTTGCCGCATAAACCAGACCGGGCGCACGTCCGTCGGCCGTCGGCGGCAGGTGTCCAGGAACCTTCCGCCTAGTTGAGCCGAGCGCATTCACCCTCCGGCTTTCGAACAGGCTTTCGAACAAGTGAGAAGAGCGTACCAGCGCCCTCCGGCAGATAACCCCGGCAACATTTCATGACGTGAATACGAGTTTACCTTCGGGTGAGCGGAACTTCCTAGTAAATCTGCACGAATTCGAAAGTTCGCGACTACGTGGAGGACGGTTCAACATCACGCGGGCGGCCGCGCTTAACGCGTTTCAGGAGGTCGTCCATTCTCCCCGTGACAGCGGACGAGATGTCGGCCTCAAAGTAGAGCTCTGGAATCCGGAACAGGGTCAGCCGTTCCGCTAACTGCTGTTTCAGGAAATGCTTAGCGCCTTCCAGCGCACGGATGGTCTCTTTCTGTTCGCTAGGTTTATCGCTTAGCCGTAGACGCACCTGAGCGCGCCGCATGTCGGGAGAGACTAGGACCTCCGTCACCATGGCGTCCCCAATACGGGGATCGGAGAGTTCGTAGGAGATAAGCTCGCTCAATTCCTCGCGCAGCGCTTCCGAGACCCGCTCGCTTCGATGATTATCCATTTCGGACCTCCAGTTGTAATTTACGGTCTCAAAACGAATTGATGAGTGGGCCGGACCGGAACCATTCGCTCCGGCCCGCGCCATCAAGAGCCCTACAGTCCTTTCTTGCCGAGGAACACAACCAAATCGACGACTCGATTCGAGTAGCCCCACTCGTTGTCGTACCAGGCCACAACCTTCGCCAGATTGCCTCCAAGCACCTTTGTGAGTCCGGAATCGACGATTGAGCTGTTCGGATTGTTCAACATGTCTGTTGAGACGACCGGATCTTCAGTGTAAGCAAGAATACCTTTAAGCTCGCCTTCCGCTGCTTCCTTCAGCGCGGCGTTGACGGCCTCGGTCGTCGTGTCTTGCTTCAAAACCGCCACAAAATCCACCACCGATACGTCCGGCGTCGGGACGCGCATCGAGTAGCCGTCCAGCTTGCCTTTCAGCTCAGGAACGACCAGGCCGATCGCCTTCGCGGCTCCCGTTGAGGTCGGGATCATGTTCAACGCCGCTGCACGGGCGCGCCGCAGATCCGCGTGAGGGAAATCCAGAACGTTTTGGTCATTCGTGTAGCTATGAATCGTCGTCATCGAACCCTTCTCGATGCCGAACTTTTCATGGAGAACCTTAACCAGCGGAGCAAGGCAATTCGTGGTGCAAGAGGCATTCGAAATGATCGTGTGCTTGGCGGGATCGTAGGTATTATCGTTAACCCCCAGAACCAGCGTCACGTCTTCACCTTTTGCGGGAGCCGAAATGATGACCTTTTTGACAGATCCCCGCAGGTGTTTTGAGGCATCTTTTGCGTCGGTGAACCGGCCGGTTGACTCGACAACGACCTGAACGCCTAAGCCCGGCCAATCGATTTCAGCAGGATCCCGGACAGCGAAAATCCTGATTTTCTTGTCGCCGATGTGGATGTATTCGCCGTCGGCTTTGACGTCCATCTTCAACGTGCCCAGAATCGAATCGTATTTCAGAAGGTGCGCCAGCGTCTTCGTGTCTGTAAGATCGTTGGCTGCAACGAATTCGATCTCAGGGTTATTGATCCCTGCCCGGACGACATTTCGCCCGATACGGCCGAAGCCGTTGATACCTACTTTGATTGGCATATATAGATATTGTACCGGGGTCTTTGTTCAGATCAGGACTTCACTATTACCGAGTAGATACGATCCAGATCATCCTGGGAGTAGTACTCCACTTCAATCTTTCCAGCACCGCCTGACCGCGAAACTAAGCGAACCTTGGTCCCTAAAGCAGCTTGCATTTCCTCGAGAGCCGCCCTGATATTTGGGTCTATCGGCGACTCGCCGGTTCCCTTCTCCTTGGCTTGACCCGGCCGGTTTCACTGCCGTCAGCTCTTTGACCAATCTTTCAGTTTCCCGGACCGAGAGCCGCTGATCAAGAACCCGCTGGGCGGCCTGTCGTTGCGCTTGCGGAGTGGGAAGCCCGAGAAGAGCCCGTGCATGTCCCATCGAGATATCGCCGCGGCCCAAGTCTTCCTGGACCTCTCGCGGCAATTTCAGCAGCCGCAGAAAGTTGGTAACGCTGGACCGGTCTTTGCCGGTTCGCTCGGCCACCTGCTCATGGCTTAGCTTATGCTGATCGATCAGCCGCGCGAACGCGACGGCAGTTTCGATAGGATTCAGGTCTTCGCGCTGGATGTTCTCGATCAACGCGAGTTCCAATACGCGCGACTGTTCGACCGTCCGGACCAACGCCGGAATTTCCGCCAGTCCCGCAATGCGGGCGGCCCGCCAGCGGCGCTCACCGGCGATCAGGGAGTATTTCTGCGGCCCCAACTTGCAGACGGTGATCGGCTGGATTAAGCCATTGGCGCGGATGGACTGGGCCAACTCCTCGAGTCTTTCCATGTCCCAACTGCCCCGGGGCTGATCCTGGTTCGGAGCGATCTGTGCCAGCGGAATCGTCTCGAAACTTTCGAAGCTATCGGGGAGCCGCGTACTCGGAATGTTCGCCACCAGCGTCGCCCGTACGGTTTCGGCAACCGCTTGTGGCGAACCACTGCCGCTCGATCTCGGAGGCAGAAGCGCGGAGAGGCCTTTACCGAGCGCTTTTCGCTGACTCGGGTTTAGCTCTTTGTTCATGAGCCAAGATTTCCTTTGCGAGTTGAATATAAGCTTCCGCGCCACGCGAGCGAGGATCATACGAGAGGATCGGCTTGCCAAAGCTTGGGGCCTCGGCCAACCGGATAGTGCGCGGAATCACGGTTTTGAACACTTCACTGCCGAAGAACTCCCGAAGATCCGCCTCAACCTGCTTGGTCAAGTTTGTCCGGTCGTCATACATCGTCAGCAAGACACCCTGGATTGCAAGATTCGGATTGAAAGTGTCCTTGATGCGGTCTACCGTGTCTATCAGCTGCGAAATGCCTTCCAGGGCAAAAAATTCACATTGGATCGGAATCAGAACGGAGTCCGAGGCGACAAGGGCATTCAGAGTGAGCAAGTCTAAGGAAGGCGGACAGTCGATCAGAACGTATTCATACTCGTCCGGAGATCTCCTGAATTGCACTCTTCAGCCGGGTTTCCCGCTCTTCAGCGTTCACCAGATCTAAATTCGTAGCGATCAGGTTCTGGTCTGCGGGAACAATCGACAAACCTTCAAATCCGGTACCCGTCACGGCTTCCCGGATATTCGCTTCGCGAAGAAGCACTTGATATAAGGTTTGCCGCTCGGCTGATTTGTCTACGCCGAGTCCCGTGGTCGAATTACCCTGGGGATCGGAATCCACAAGTAAGACTCGAAGTTCCGAAGCCGCAAGGGCAGCCGCTAAGTTGATTGCGGTGGTGGTTTTCCCAACACCGCCCTTCTGATTAGCAATCGATATGACGCGCGCCAATAGTTCCTTCTCTTCGGGGGTTCTCGTCGATCCTAACATGTTTCACGTGGAACATGCCTCACACCCAGATGGACCGCGTAGCTGGCGTGAATGTTTCACGTGGAACATACGACCGGAATCAGGCCGTCACCACACTACCCAGACTAAGGTAGACATCTAACACCGATACGGCGGCCGGAGTCACCCCGGGTATTCGCCGGGCCTGTCCTAACGTTGTGGGCCGAACTCGCGAAAGCTTCTGCCTGACTTCGTTCGACAATCCAGGAATACCCTCATACGTAAACTCGTCCGGAATTGCCCTGCCCTCCGAGTCGTCCAGATGTCTGATTTGGCGTTCCTGCTGGGCGATGTAGCCGGCGTATTTGATTTCCGTTTCAACCGTCGTCAGCACCCCGTGCGCAAGCTCCTCGCCAATTCGTTTCGTAATCCAGCCCTCAAGCTGCGCGATCCGCGCCTCCGGGCGGCGCAGCCAGACGGCCAGGGTCGGATTGTCCGTCGCGGCGGCAAGCCCGATCACTTCCGGCACAGCGTTCGCCCGAGTCAAGGAGAGCAGCTCCGCAATGTTCACCTTCTGCCGCTGCTTGGCCGTGAACTGATTCCAGCGCGTTTCGTTCAACCAAGCCCATCTTTCGTCCCACAGGCGTTAACCGCTCATCCGCGTTGTCAATCCGAAGCTGCAGCCGAAACTCCGCCCGGGACGTAAACATCCGATACGGCTCATCGGCTCCCTTGCTGACCAGATCGTCGATCAGAATCCCCACATACCCATCGCTGCGCCCGATCTCAACCGGTGGCACGCCCTTCACCTTGCACCCGGCATTCAATCCCGCAATTAACCCCTGACACCCGGCCTCTTCATATCCCGAGGTCCCGTTGATCTGCCCCGCCAGGAACAGCCCTTCAATCGACTTCACTTCCAAGCTATGCCGCAATTCGCGCGGGTCCACCGCGTCATACTCGATCGCGTACCCGGGCCGGATCATCTCCGCATTCTCCATACCCGGAATGGAAGCAACCATGGCCGCCTGCACGTCAATCGGCATACTCGTTGACATTCCATTCACGTAAATCTCGTGAGTATCGAGTCCCTCCGGCTCGAGGAAAATCTGGTGCCGGCGCTTTTCCGGGAACTTGACGATTTTGTCTTCAATCGAAGGGCAGTAGCGCGGACCAACGCCCTCGATTTGTCCGCTGTAGAGCGGCGAACGCGCAATGCTGTCGCTCAAAATCCGGTGCGTCTCCTCAGTCGTATAGGTCAGGTGACAGCAGATCTGGGCCCGGTCAATTCGTTTCGTAATAAACGAAAAAGGCGTCGGCACGGCGTCTCCCGGCTGTTCCTCAAACCTGGACCAGTCGATGGTTCTTCCGTCCAGCCGGGGCGGCGTGCCCGTCTTTAAACGCGTCCACTGCAGCCCCAAGGTGCGCAACTGCCCTCCGAGCGTATTCGAGGGTGCTTCCCCATTCCGGCCGCAGGCATACTTCTGTTCACCAACGTGGGCAAGCCCATTCAGAAACGTTCCGGTAGTGACCACGACTGCGTCCGCCAGAAGGTCGCGGCCATCTTTCAGCCGTACCCCGGCAATTCTTCTGGACAGTTCGCTCGGTAATAGCAGCAGTTCCCCTACTTCCGCCTGAAGGATACGCAGGTTTGGCTCGGTTTCCAGCCACTCCCGCATCTTCACCCGGTACTGCTTCTTGTCGCATTGCGCACGCGGCGACCATACGGCAGGCCCACGGCTCGTATTCAACAGCCGAAACTGAATACCCACGGCGTCGGTCAGCTCGCCCATCACCCCGCCAAGCGCGTCGATTTCCCGCACCAGATGGCCCTTGGCGATCCCGCCCACTGCTGGATTGCAGGACATTTGGGCAATCAGGTCCAGGTTCATCGTCACCATAGCCGTGTTCAGCCCGAGCCGGGCGCAGGCGCGCGCCGCTTCGCAACCGGCGTGACCCGCGCCAACTACAACAACGTCATATCTTTTCTGCATGGAAAGGGGAGGACTTACAATGAGACCTGCTCCTATATTCTACCGAGGAAAACGGTTTTTGAAGATTCTGATTGTAGGCGGCGGCGGCCGCGAACACGCCCTCGCCTGGCGCTTGTCCAAATCCCCCAGTGTGGAAGCCCTCATCGCCAGTCCAGGCAATCCCGGGATAGCGGAATTGGGGCAGTGCTTCCCCACTCCCCCGGACGTGACCGGCTACGCCGAGATCGCCGAAACGCACGGCGTAGATCTCACGGTAGTAGGTCCCGAGGCGCCATTGGTCGCGGGGATCGTTGACCATTTCCGCAGCCGCGGACTCAGAATCGTCGGCCCGACCCAAGCCGCAGCTCGGCTGGAGGGTTCCAAGATCTTCGCCAAGCAGTTCTTCGAACGTGCCGGAATTCCGACCGCTCGCTCCGTTCAGGTGAGTTCCGTTGAAGCAGGCCTGGAGGCATTGAAGAGCTTCTCCCTCCCCGTAGTGGTCAAGGCGGATGGCTTGGCAGCGGGTAAAGGCGTGATCATTGCAAATACCTGCGGTGAAGCAGAGTCCGCCATTCGTAATCTCGGACCGAACCTAGTCATCGAGGAATTCCTCGAAGGCGAGGAGGTGAGCTTCATCGGCCTGAGCGATGGGACCAAGATTCTTCCGTTTGCACCCACCCAGGACCACAAGCGCATTTTCGACGGGGATCAAGGTCCAAACACAGGCGGCATGGGCGCTTATTGCGATGAGCGAATCCTCACACCCGCCCAGACCGGCAACATCATGGATTGCGTAATGCTCCCCGCCATCGCCCAAATGAAGCGAGAAGGCACCCCATTCACCGGTTTTCTATACGCTGGGCTGATGATGACCGCAGACGGCCCGAAAACTCTGGAATTCAACGTCCGTCTTGGGCGATCCCGAAACCCAAGCCCTGATGTACAGCTTTGAAGGCGACTTGGCCGAGGTTCTCTCCGGTTCTGGTGAGGCGTCGTGGAAAACCCCATCGGTATGCGTCGTTATGTCAGCGCAGGGCTATCCGGACAAGCCGCGCTCCGGGGACATCATAACCGGCGTTTCCGGTGCGGAAAAGACGGGAGCCACTGTCTTTCATGCTGGAACCTTACTCCAAGGAGAAAACCTGGTCACCCACGGAGGACGGGTGCTCGGAGTGACTGCGGCAGGCTCCACATTGCAATCCGCAATGGCTTCCGCTTATCTCGCGACCGACCAAGTACATTTTCGAGGAGCGCATTACCGCAAAGACATTGGCCAGAAGGGCCTGCGGCGCTGGTAGACTGACATACATAGCCCGGGGACGTAGCTCAGTTGGATAGAGCGTCCGCCTCCTAAGCGGAAGGTCGGCAGTTCGAATCTGCCCGTCCCTACCAACACTCCTGTACGCTATAAGTTCTGAGTACCTCGGTAATGCCCTCTTCCGTTACAGACGAAGGCTTGTTGTCCCTTATAGATCGCATGCCCGATCCGGTGTTGATTGCGGATGATGGGCGGCGCTATATTTACGCGAACGCCGCCGCTTGCGCCTTGTTTGGACTATCGACCGCAGGCTTGCTTGGAAAGCGCATTGACGATTTCCTGGATTCCGACATTCTGCCCCATGTTGAACCGCAGTGGCGTTCCTTCTTAGACTCTGGGGTTCAGTCGGGTCCCTTTCGCCTCCTCCGGCCGGACGGCCAGATTCGTGACGTCGAATTTACCGCAGTCGCCGGCATCCAGCCAGGAGCGCATATTTCTTTCCTTCGCGACGTAACCGCGCAGCGGCTTGCCGACCGGACCCGCTTCGAATCTCAACGTCTCGCTGAACTGGCTTTAAACGCAGGATGCATGGGCAGTTGGGTTTGGAAATCCGAGACAGGCCAGTTTACCTGGAGCCAAGCCTTGGAAGAGATTTACGGCATGTCATCCGCCGAAAGCGCTCGTGGTTACGAAGCCTTCCTCGCGCGTCTCCATCCGGAAGACTTCTCGAGGGTCCGTCAGACCATCGGAGAGACTCTTCGCTCCGGATCCCAATACCAGTTGGAATACCGCATCATTCGCGGCGACGGTCCAGTAAGGTGGATAGCCGATCGCGGCCAAGTCCTACTTGAATCCGACCAGCGCGTCGGACTGGCTGGCGTCTGTTGGGACATCACCAAAGGCAAGTCCATGGAGCAGGAGAGCGCCGACCATGCACGCGAACTTGCCCGTTCAAATGCGGATCTGCAGCGCTTCGCCTATGTGGCTTCTCATGACCTAAAGGAGCCTCTCCGAAATATTGGCGCATTCTCGCAGTTACTGGCGAGGCAAATTAGCGGCAAGCTGAATGCCGAGGAAATGGAGATGCTCGGCCTGATCACGGGCGGCGCGAAACGTATGTCAGAGCTGATCGACAGCCTACTCGCCTACTCAAAGGTGAGTTCGAATCGTGACATTACGTTTATCGAAGCCGACGCGGAAGATCTGCTTGACCGAATCATTGAATAACCTGCGGCTCTCGATTGAGCAAACCCGGGCGGAAATCAACCGCGAACCTTTGCCGAGAGTTCGCTGCTCTCCGGTCGAGATCGTGCAAGTGCTCCAGAATCTGATCGGGAATGCCATCAAATACTGCGGCCATGGGACGCCAAGCATTCACGTCTCTGCGGAAGAGCGCAGCGGTGAATGGGTTTTCAAGATCCGCGACAACGGTATTGGCATCAATCCCCGGTACCAGGAACAAATCTTCCAGGTCTTCAAACGGCTCCATGGGCAGGAGTACGCCGGGACGGGCGTAGGCTTGGCCATTTGTAAGGCGATTGTCGAGAAGCACCGGGGCCAGATCGGAGTCGAATCGGAAGAGGGCAAGGGCTCCGTCTTTTATTTCTCGCTTCCCCAGTAGTTCAGTTGACCTTTTCAAACAACGCAGCAGCGCCCTGCCCGCCTCCTACGCACATGGTCACGACGCCGAAACGCGCATCGGGACGCCTCGCCATTTCATACATGAGAGCACCAGCCAGCCTGGAACCGGTCATGCCAAACGGGTGTCCGATGGAAATCGAGCCGCCGTTCACGTTGAGCCGTTCGATAGGTATCCCAAGCTTGTCGCGGCAGTAAATTACCTGCACGGCGAATGCTTCGTTTAACTCCCAAAGATCGATATCAGCCACCTTCAATCCGTGCCGTGCCAGAAGTTTAGGGACGGCAAAAACTGGCCCAATACCCATCTCTTCCGGTTCACAACCCGCCACCGCAAATCCGCGAAACGCCAATGTGTACGGTATTCCAAGCTCGTCCGCATGCTCCCGTAAAAGTACCAGAGTCGCCGACGCCCCATCTGAGAGCTGCGAGGAGTTGCCCGCAGTCACGGAACCCGCTCCACTTGCCTTATCAAAATACGGCTTCAGCGAAAGTAGTCCCTCTAACGTTGTGTCGGGTCGATTACACTCGTCGTGATCGCATTGCATGTTTTCTGTTCCGATTCTCTCTCCCGTTTTCTTGTCCAGGACCGCCATCGTGACATCCATCGGCGCGATTTCTTGACTGAAAAGGCCCTCTCTTTGCGCCCGCGCTGTTCGCTGCTGGCTCAACAACGCGTATTCATCCTGCGCTCGCCTATCGATCTTGTAGCGCTTCGCGACTACTTCCGCCGTGTCGCCCATCACCATGTAAAGTCCCGGGCATTGCTCTTTCAGCAGCGGATGGGGATCGAAGTCGCGGGGAGTGAGAGAAATGCTCTCCACGCCACCTCCTATCGCGGCTACCGCTCCCTCATGCATCACTTCGTGAGCAGCCATCGCGATCGCCTGCAATCCCGAGGAACAGAATCTGTTCACCGTGGCTGCCGCGGTAGTCACGGGAAGCCCCGCCAAGACAGCGGCCATCCGGGCGACGTTCAACCCTTGTGGACCGTGCGGCTGCGCGCAACCCAGGATCACGTCCTCGATCTCTCCGGGTGCAAGCTGCGGTGCTTTGCGAAAGAGGTCTTTGATGCAGTGCGCCGCCAGGTCTTCCGGGCGCGTCATGTTGAACGACCCTCGAAACGACTTCGCAAGGCCCGTTCGCGAACTGGCAACCAGAACAGCTTCTCTCATCGTGACCCGAATGAGTATATACCTAAAGGGGACGCCATGAACAATCTCGTGAAATTGACTCGTGAAACCGATGTCGCCGTCATCACAATAGACAACCCGCCGGTGAACGCGCTAAGTCCCGGCGTGCCCGAAGGCATCATCGACGCGGTGAACGAAGCAGTGGCGGACGAAGCAATCCGAGCGATTGTAATGATCGGCGCCGGGCAGACCTTCATTGCCGGAGCGGACATCCGCGAATTCGGCAAGATCAAGGACATCGAGAAACTCATGCTCGGTCTTTTGCCCTTCATTAGCGTGATCGAAGATTCGCCCAAGCCCATCGTGATGGCGATTCATGGAGCGGCTTTTGGCGGCGGCTTGGAAACCGCGATGGCTGGACACTATCGCGTGATCGCTCCTACCGCCCAAGTAGGACAGCCAGAAGTGAAGCTGGGGCTCATTCCGGGGATGGGCGGCACGCAGCGTCTTCCACGGTTAGTAGGGGTGCCGAAGGCCGTCGAGATGTGTGCGTTTGGGGAGTCTCTGAAGGCCAGCGAGGCTCTACAGCTTGGGCTGGTTGATCGAGTCATCGAAGGCAATCTCCTCGAAGGAGCCATCGCGTTTGCGCGCGAACACGCGGATAAGGCGATCCCAAAGACGCGGCTGCGCGACGAAAAGATAGCGGATGTCGATCCCGCCGTTTTCTCGCAGGCTCATCAGCAGGCAAATAAGACGAGGCGACTGCAGCGCGCTCCCCATGCAGCGATTGACGCCGTAGAATCTGCGACGAAATTGCCATTTGAGGAGGCCTGCAGGCGCGAAAGAGAGCTGTTCATCGAGTGCCTCGCCTCTACGGAATCTAAGGCGCTCATCCACGTGTTTTTTGGCGAACGCACAGTCGCAAAAATACCCGGATTAGCTAAAGAAACTCAGCCGTACAACATCAAGCAAGCGGCGGTCATTGGCGCGGGCACGATGGGCGGGGGAATTGCGATGACCTACGCCAATGCCGGGATTCCGGTGATCTTAAAAGAGGTGACTCAGGAAGCGCTCGATCGCGGCGTGGCAACAATTCGCAACAATTACGCAAACACCGTTCGTAAAGGGCGGCTCACTCCGGAGGCAATGCAGCAGCGTCTATCGCTGATCCAGCCGCAATTAACTTACGACGGCTTCGAACAAGCGGACATCATCGTGGAGGCCGTATTTGAGTCCATGGCCGTCAAAAAGACGGTCTTCTCAGAGATCGCTAGGGTAGCGAACTCGGAGTGCATCCTGGCGACGAATACGTCCACGCTTGATGTGGATGAAATCGCCTCAGTAACCGGGCGTCCGGAAATGGTGATCGGGACCCATTTCTTTAGCCCCGCCAACGTCATGCGTCTTCTTGAAGTCGTGCGCGGCGCCTCGACAAGCGATCGCGTCATTGCGACCGCAATGGGTCTCGGGAAGAAATTGGGCAAAGTAGCCGTTCTCGCCCGCAACGGGTTCGGATTTATAGGAAACCGCATGGTGGTTCCCTATATACGCGAGGCACAGTTCCTAGTGGAGGAAGGCGCGTCAGTCGAACAAGTTAACGAGGCGCTCTATAACTTCGGCATGCCCATGGGTCCGCTTGCTATGGACGATCTGGCAGGCTTAGATGTCACTCACCATATCAGGCGGGAAGCAAAGCATCTGGAGAAAGAAGGCGTGCGCCGTCCGTTGCTTCCCGATCTGCTTTACGAGATGGGGCGCTACGGACAAAAGACCGGGAAAGGCTGGTCGCGCTACGACGAGCAGCGCAGGCCGCAAGCAGATCCCGAAGTTGCCGCTTTGATTGAGGCCACTGCGCGGACTGCCGGCATCAAGCGCCGCGAACTATCACCTGAGGAGATCGTCGAGCGTTGCCTTTACGCGCTAATCAACGAGGGAGCGAAGGTTCTGGAAGAAGGGATTGCTCTTCGCTCCGTTGATATCGACATCGTGTACATCTTCGGGTATGGCTTCCCTGCCTGGCGCGGCGGTCCGATGTTTTACGCGAACACCATCGGGCTGAGTAATATTTTGAACCGGATTGAGCAATTCAAATCCGAACACGGGCCGGAATTTTGGGAGCCCGCGCCATTGTTGAAGAGTCTGGCCGAAAGCGGCGGAATTTTCGCTTAGATTTAGACGCCCTGGACGCGCTTTTCTTTCCCCGCCCAAAAGGGTTCACGCAGTTCCCTCTTGAGAATCTTGCCCGTTCCTGTTTTAGGCAGCGGTTCTTTTTCGAAACGGATTATCCTTGGCAATTTGAATTTCGCCAGGCGCGTTTGCAGGAACGCCAGCAGTTCTTCTTCGGCCAGTTGCTGATTCGGCTTCAGAACGATGAGCGCTACGGGGATTTCTCCCCACTTGGAATCAGGCGCAGAGACTACGGCGCATTCCAACACTGCGGGATGCGCGAAGATCGCCTTCTCTACCTCAATTGAGGAGATGTTTTCTCCTCCGCTGATAATGATGTCCTTCTTCCGATCAACGATATGGATGTAATTCTCCTTGTCCCACACAGCCATATCGCCCGTGTGAAACCATGCCCCGCTCATCACCGCTGCCGTTGCGGCGGGATCTTTGAAATATCCGTCCATCACGTTGTCACTGCGTACGAGAACTTCTCCGATGGCCTGCATGTCGCGCGGTACGTCGTTCATTTCCGTATCGACCACTCGGATTTCCGTGCCGATAAAGGGCCATCCGGCCATCGTTTGCCGGTGGACTCGGTCGTCTTCGCTCGCGTATTCGAGAGTGCTCTTCTTAATGGACGTGCTGACCGCGGGCGCTGTCTCGGTAAGGCCATACCCCGCATGCACGAGACGTCCAAACGCCCGTTCCATGCGCATGATGAGTTCCGGTGAAGACGCCGCCCCGCCGATTGTGATCTGCAACATGCTGGAGACATCAAAATCGCCGAGATTAGCGCAATTCAGCAGCGCATTCGCCATCGTAGGAACCAGCGACATCGAGGTCGCGCGCTCTTCCTGAATCAAACGCAACACGTTCTCGGGATCGAAACGCCGTACCATTACTTGTTTCAAGCCGTTCATGGTTGACGTATGCGGACGTCCCCAGCCGTTCGCATGAAAGAGTGGAATCGTATGCAGTTCAACTCCGGTGTCGCGTTCGTTGAAGAAGGGGAGCACGGAAAGCGCGTGCAAGTACAAGGTCCGATGCCCCAACATGACACCCTTTGGAGTACCGGTGCTACCGCTCGTGTAAAACAATTCGGCGATTGCGTCTTCATCGAAGGAAAAGAAATCGGGGCGGTCGATCCGGCCTTTGGAGAGCAACTCTTCGTAGGTGAAATCGGCTTGCGGAACAATACTGTCAATCGAGATATATCTTTTGACTGCCGGGACAACTCTTTCGAAACGCATCTATATGGGGAGCAAAGTCAGTCTCGAACACAAGGATGCGCGGCTCGCAATGATTGAGAATCTCAATTAGCTCAGCCGTCGTCAGGCGTACATTCAGCGGCACGAGAATCGCACGGCTCAACGGCACGCCGTAGTAGCCTTCGAGCAACTGACGATTGTTCAGGCTCAAATACGCGACGCGGTCACCCGGGCGTACGCCTTCGGCAGCGAGTCCGCCAGCAAGCTTTTCGCAACGCTCTCCGAATACCGAATAGGTATCTCGATGGCTTCCGCAGACTATGCCGATCTTCTCCCCATAGAGATCTATGGCACGATACAGAAACCGGACTGGCGTTAGTGGAATCTTCATGATTTCAGACCACGTATTTCCCCTGCGCGAGCAGGCGGTTTGCGATTGCGCGGCGTTTCTCGACGGAGTTAACGGGATCAAAGCGAGTTAGACGCCGCACGAACTCCA
>CAWJUO010000040.1:0-172414 GCA_963845995.1 uncultured Acidobacteriaceae bacterium
CGCCGCTAAAAGCGCCCGCAAATGCCGGGCACGCTCGGGCGACCGCAACTGCCGTAGCGCCTTCGCCTCAATCTGGCGAATTCGCTCACGCGTGACGTCGAACTCCTGCCCGATTTCTTCGAGCGTATGTTCTCGTTCACACCCGATACCAAACCGCAGGCGGATGACCTTCTCTTCTTTGGGCGACAAGGTCTTCAGAATATTCGCGGTCTCATCGCGAACGTTTGAATCGATCACCGCATCCACCGGCGATCCCACCCAGCGGTCTTCAATCAGATCGCCCAAGGCCGACTCCCCATCACGGCCCACCGGGGTTTCAAGCGAAACAGGGTCGCGGGAGATCGTCTTCAGCTTCTGGACCTTCTCGACGGGAATGTCCATCCGGCGGCTGATCTCATCATTGGTCGGAACACGTCCAAGCTCTTTTTCGAGCTCACGAGTGGCTCGCAAAAACTTGTTCATGCTCTCGTTCATGTGAACGGGAATACGAATCGTACGCGACTGGTCGGCAATGGCGCGCGTGATCGCTTGCCGAATCCACCACGTCGCGTAAGTTGAGAATTTGTAACCGCGCCGGTATTCGAACTTGTCCGCGGCACGCATCAGCCCGATGTTGCCTTCCTGGATCAAATCCAGCAAATGCAAACCGCGATTCACGTATTTCTTGGCGACTGAAACCACCAAGCGAAGGTTCGCCTCTACCAGATCCTTCTTGGCCCGTTCGGCTTCGATCTCACCGTGGCGAATAACGCCCAGACTGGCCTTCAGATCCGGGAGGGACGCACCGGCTTCGGTTTCTTTCTTTTTGAGATCGCGCTTAAGCTCCTTCAGCCGGGTCTGAATCGCCGGAGTGTTTTTCAGTTCGAGCTTCTTGATCTCGGCGTCCATGACGGACATTCCCTCGATCTCGCTCTCGATCAGCCTGACAAATTCTTTCCAGCGCGCCAGATTGAACGGAATGGCACGTAAGGAACGCGACAACTCTACCTTCGCCCGCGCTACCTTGCCGGCCCACTTCTTGCGAAGTTTCTTATTGATTGCCGGAGCGGCGAGATACTTGTCGGTGGTCTGCTGAAGCTTCTTCTGCGCAGCCAGAAATGCCAGAAATAGTTCCGCGATATCGCTGCGGCGCTTTACATCGGCCGCGCTGCCTTCTTCGATGTCGGACGGGCCGAAATCGACGTAGCTGTCTAGGTCTTCCGAACCTTTCCGGATCAACTCCGCGAAATCGGCTACCAAGGCCTGAAGCAGCGGAGAGCGGCTGATCGCCTTCTGCATCCGCAGCTTTCCACGTTCCATCTTCCGCGCGAGCGTCACTTCGCCTTCGCGCGTCAACAACGGTACCGATCCCATCTCACGCAGGTACACCCTTACCGGGTCGTCGGTATAAATCGACTCTTCAACCTGCTGAGCGCCGTGGAACTCTTCGTCCTGAACCTCTTCCGGATGGAAAAAGTTAGTGTCTTCGTCGAACGGGAGCGCTAACGGCTCATGTCCATCGGCTAAATACTGATCCTCGAATTGATCCACCTTACCTAATCACCTCTACTTGCACGCGTCTTCTATACTCTTCGGAAAAGGGGACACCTGACCAGAACGAAAAAATGACAAGACTGTAGGAAAACCTCTCATCACCAGATTTTGGGTACTCTTCCGCCGGTCCCGCGCCGGAGCGGGAGGCAAGTGCGAACTTTGGATTTCTCGCGCGCACTTATTATACCCGTTTTTCCGAGGAAAGTTAATACCCTATTATTGAAGATGTGCTCCAAAGTGGTTGGTTTCAGGAAAGTTACGCGGAGTGTCAGCCTGCGCAATCAGCCGGGATCCCCTTCTCCGGCAGACCTTTTCTTGCGTTCCGCTGTTCTTTTACTTGTTAGACGGCTCAGGCGGTCACAAAGTTTTCAGTTCGCTCAAGAATTCGCCAACGTCTTTGAAATCACGGTAAACTGAGGCAAATCGCACGTATGCGATCTTATCGAGACCCTTTAACCGGTCCATCAGCAATTCCCCGATCAGTGTGGTAGGCAACTCCCGGTCCGCGCTTTCGCCCAATGCCGATTCAGCTTCGTCCACCAATTCGGCCAGCTTTCCCATACTGACCGGGCGTTTCTCGCAAGCACGTAGCAGACCGTTCAAGACCTTCTGGCGGTCGAACTTTTCCCGCCTTCCGTCTTTTTTGATGACCATATAGGGTACTTCGTCGCAACGTTCGTATGTAGTAAAACGCCTTTCGCAGGCCAAACACTGCCTACGGCGCCGGATGGATTCGCCTTCCTTGCTCTCCCGCGAGTCGATTACTTTGTCTTCACGATAGCCGCAAAAAGGGCAAGTCATGGCTGCTTACGCCTTCTTGAGCGCCTTGCAGGGCCGTAACCGACTGAATCTACAGGCAAGTGGTTTTATATTAGGATGCCACAGGAGGCAAATCCGGCACTCACTCAGTAACATTAAGATTGAGTTGATACAACTGGTGCCGAAATACTTTACATTGCTTGAGGCCGAAAGCCTGCTGCCGGAACTTGAGAACCTGCTTCGAAGCTGCGTTCAAGGAAAACAAGACTACGACGCGGCAGAAGAGGAACTGAGAAGCGTAGCCACACGCATCACGCTGAATGGCGGCATGGTCATCGTCCGAGAACAGGTCGCGGAGGTTCGAATCCGCAAGGACTCGGCCGCCCGTACAATGAAGTCGTCAGTGGAAAAGATTGAACAGATCGGCTGTCACATAAAGGACTTGAACCTTGGATTACTCGATTTCCCGACCCTTTACCGGGACCAGGAAGTCTATCTGTGCTGGAAGCTCGGCGAGTCTGGAATCAGCTTCTGGCACCACGTAGAAGACGGTTTCAGCGGCCGTCAGGCGGTAAATGCCGAATTTCTCGCCAACCATCGCGGAAATCCGGTAAGCTGACGGACGGTCTTGAGATGCTGAATTGTTAAACTAACGCTCGAATGCTATTGGCTCGGGAATTTATAGCCTACATGTCGCGCGAGCTGGTGGGCCGTCTCAGCCCCGGTTCTTTCGAGACGTCCAATCCCGCTGTGGCGGCGGGAGTAATCGCGCAAGTCGTCGAAGACGATCTGTCGATTGAAGATCAGTTAAACGACGAAGTCCGCGAGTTGCTCGAAGAGTATAGCGAGTATATGCGCCGCGAGAACGTTTCCTATCAGGAGATGTTCCGGCGAGTTAAAAATCAACTGCTCGCCCAGCGCAAAGTGATTCGGGCTTCGGGCCGCGACAGCGGTGATGGCATGAAGCTGTCACGCGACAAAGTGAACGACTTATCTCACAAAATCGTATCTTCAGTGCGGAAATCGCGCGATTTCCGTGTCCGCAAAGACGCTAATGAGCTTCGGCTGGCGCTGGTTCGCGAGATCAGCGATTTGCTGCAACTGGAAGACAGGGTAGACAAAGCGGCGCGCCAGAAAATCAAGACTCAGAAGCGGGAGATCGCCGAGGGTGGTGAAGAATACGACGTTCTTCATAGGCGCTATTACGCCGAAGAGTTGAAGAAGCTCGGGATCAATCTTCACGCTTGAGCGCGCCGCGATGCAAGGGACGTATTCCTGAGCGTTTCCGCGTCGTAGACAACGAAGGCGTCCGTGGCAAACACGGGCTTCGCGTTTCTCAAGGCGTGGGCGCGGTCCAATACAAAGTAATCGATCGGAAGCGATAACAGACGCGACAGATGCCGCTCTGAATACCCGCTTTCCATTGTGTCCTGCCAGCGGCGACACCATTCGTCCGCGAAAGTATCGAAGTAGTCCGCCTGTTTCCCAGTCTCCCAATCGACCCATACGGCGCGTTTGGCTCGCGCCCGAAATACGCCCGGGTAGAGTTCGCGGCCGGCATCCGGAAACAAGAACATCGAACCGCCCCAGGTGTTCTGTTCCGCCCAATTTGCCAACTGCAGTGTTCCGTGTTTGACCGCCGACCGGCTTCTGTTCGAATGTGGTCAGCGGAATTAGGACGGCAAATCCAAGAAACGGCAACGCCCACGCCCAACTTCGTTTTTCCGCGGCGCGTAATCCGGCCAACGCGCAAGTAACCCAAGCGAAAAAAACAACGAAGACCAGCGTTTGCATGGGCTGGATCTGCGGGATCAAATACCAGCGCGCCCGTTCCAGCAAAATATAGGACGCGGGAACGCTGAGTATCCCGATCAGCGGCAGTACAACGGTAAACCAGCGGGTCTGACGGTTCAGGACAGGCCAAATGCGGCGCGCCGCAAAGAATCCCACTAGCCCTAACACGAGGTATTTCCAGAGTTGCCGCGCAGCCCAGGTCGAAACCCAAACATAGCTGGTTCGGAATTGTTCTATTCGGGCGATTGGAGTTGCGATTCGTTCTAATAGTCCGTGGCTGTCTGGAGCTCCGGGCTGTAGTTGAGCAAGGTTTGCAAGCAGCAGCACAAAAATCGCGAAGATCGTCAAACTTGGCCGTATCAAAGGGCGCACGCTGCGATCAAACAGCAACATTGCAAGTACCGCGAGCCAGAGCGGCACGGCTACACGGGGATCGTAAACAAATGCCAGTCCGCCCGCCAATCCGGCCAGCAGAGCCTTTTGCTTAGCGAATAAACCGATTGCCAATAGCACTAACCCGAACGCGAAGCCCGTCGGAGTTGGCTCGCGACTGATCATCGATATATCGGGACCGCTTAGAAAAGCACCTAGGTTCACCACGCCCGCAATCAACAGCGAGAAGAGATCGCCGATGCCGGTGGATTGAGCCAGAAATAAAACACCCAACAGTCCAGCGGCACGGAACACAATTTGCTGCGCAACGAGCGCTGTCTCAAGGTCGAGCCGGAGCACCTCGTGAAGGAACAGCGTCACTTCGTCATAGATCGTATAGGTGACGTTCGGATGAGTGGCAACTAAGTCACGCGAAAGCAGGCCCGGACTATCCAGCTTTTCGAGGATCGGGACATAGACTTGCGTGTCTGACTGCAGGTAAGTATGGCCGGGCACAAACTCGAATTGCAGCCATGTCAAGGCGGCGATTCCTGCGAGAATCAGGAGCGCGCGCCGCATTTAGTGAGGAGGTGTTTTGTCCAGTTGCTGTTTCGCCCAAAGCCGGCCGGGATCGATCTGGAGCGCTTTTTGCAGAGCATCCCGCGCGTCCGCATCCCGGTTTGCTTTCCGCAGAGTGATGCCCTTCCAAAGATAAGCATCTCCCGAATTCGGATTAAGCGCGATGGCCTTGTCAAAATTTTTCAGCGCGATATCCACGCCGCCGCCCATTGAGGAAGGCAGATAGTAATCGCCCACGCCCTGACTTACGTACGCGAGAGCAAGCTTATTGTCCAGTTGCAAGGCCTTGCCGATCTCATCCCGTGCGCACTGTCCGTACTTCAATGCGCCCAGTATCGGATTTGCGGGAATCACCTGGCCGCAGAGTTCTCCGAGTAAACGATGATACTCGGCATTCGAGCCATTATCCGCGACGGCTTTCTTCGCCGCATCCATCCCGGTCTCGGCGTAAGATTCGGACTTCTTCTTGTCACGAAGTTCCATCGCGACCTCCGCCGCATAAGAGTACGCGAGCGCCAGCCGGTACTGCGCGTCCGCCGAAGAAGCATTCGACTGCGATTCTTTCTGAAGCTGCGCTATATCTCGATCGAGCGCACCCAGATCCTGTCGATCCCGCGCCGTTTTCAGATCGTTTGTACTGAGAGCGCCCCCCAAGCACAGCGAGACGGAAACCGCCGCAATGGAAATCCAGTTTCTTGCACGCGTTATCGAGCCTTTGAACATTCTGCCTCCATTGTAGGAGGACGGCTCGCGCGGCCTACAGTTTCAGTAGCTTGCGTTCAATCAACAGGAAATACATCGCCAGAACCACGACGAGCACGCCGTTAAACGCCAGCACGGCGGGGGCGGAAGATTGCTTAATCAGCAATCCGCACACGACGCTGCCGATCGGCATTCCGCCCCGAAACGCTACATTGTAAACGCTCATGACCCGGCCGCGCATCGCGTTATCGACTAGTAGCTGCACGATCGAGGAATTCGCCGTAAACACGATAATCAAGCAGACCCCGGAGGCGAAGACAAATGCCAGACTCAGCAAAAGATTTTTAGAAACTCCGAATCCGATAATGAACACTCCGAGCAGTACCATCACGACGAGCGACCGCTTCGCCTGCTGTTTCTGTTTGAGACTGGCCACGACAAAGGCCCCAGTAACGGAACCAGCTCCCGATAAACACAACAGCAGGGTGAAGACATTCGCGTTGCCGTGCAAAACGTCGCGCGCCATCACCGGCAGAAACGTAATGAGCGGAAACGAGAACAGCGTCAGCAGGAACGCGAGCAGCACCAGGCTTGTCATGCCTTCGCGCTTGCGGATAAACTGAATGCCCTCTTTCATGCTTTGGATGACGGAGACCTCGGCTTTGCTTGGGACAAAGTTCGTCTTTATCATCAGGAGTGTCCCGATCACCGCGATAAAGGATACGCCGTTTAGCCCGAAGCACCACGCCGCTCCCAGTTTTGTAAGCGCCAAGCCGCCCAACATGGGGCCCACCACGCGCGCCAGGTTGAACTGAATAGAGTTGAGCGCAATCGCGTTGCTGATATCGTCTTTGTGTACAAGCGTCGGGATCAGCGCCGAATAGGCGGGACCGCCGAAGGATTGCGCCACGCCAACAGTAAAGGAAAGGCATAAGATATGCCACACGTGAACGGTTTTGGTCAGCACCAGCGCCGTAAGCGTGAAAGCGCTGGCCATTTGAATGATTTGCGAAACCAGCAGTATGCCCCGTCGGCTTTTGCGGTCGGCATAAACGCCGCCAAATAGCGAAAAAAGGAAGATGGGAATCTGCCCGAAGAACGCATCGAGTCCCAAATACACAGACGAGTTAGAGAGCTGATACACGAGCCAGCTCTGCGCCAAAATCTGCATCCACGTACCGATGCTCGATGTACAGGCGCCCAGCCACATGAGCCGGAAATCTGGGTATTGAAATGCTTTGAATGTTCGCTTTAGCAACGTCTGCTCGTTATAGCTAGCGTCGCTTCATTATGGAAGAGGCTGGTGACGTTCGATCAAGTGAACCAGGTTACCGTCCGCATCCTCGAAGAAGACCAGGCGATTGCCTTGGTTCTCGTAAGGCTGCCCGGTGAACTTTGCGCCTTTTGATTTCAGTTCTTCGTAGCCAGAATCGAAATTATCCACGGAAATGGCGATATGCCGCATTCCTGGAGTACGCATAGCGTTAGCTCCGCGTTCCCCTTGCGCCGGAATGATCTCGATGACAGCCCCGTTCGGAGCCTTCACGAAGTAGTTGCCATCGTATTCGTAGTTAATGCGAAAGGCTAGGTGAGAAACATACCACTCGGCGAGCCGTTTCGGGTCTGGAGACGCAATGGCGAAGTGCTCGATACCGGTAAACATAGAAAAGTGGATTGTAGCAACCGCTAAAGCGCCCGTTGTGCCTGCAGCCACGATTGAAGACGTGGATCAGCGAAGTCTTGCACGTGCAAATCGACGCTTTCAAACTGAGTGGGTGTCGTTTCGACTCCGACCAGACGCATACCAGCCGCGCGGCCCGCCTCGATTCCGGTCGGCGAATCCTCGAACACAATACAATTCGCGGGTTCCGCGCCCAGCAGTTCCGCCGCTTTCAAGTAAATATCGGGCGCCGGTTTCGGATTGTTGACCTGCTGTCCGTCCACGATCACGTCGAAATATTCGCGAAATCCAAAGCGATCTAGAACGAAGTTGATATTCGCGGGTTCCGCATTCGAACCAATCGCCTTTGGCACACTCCGGTACCGCTCTAGAAACTCGGCAACCCCGTGCACCCTGTATTGATCCACTCCTCCCGCGAGCATCATCTCGCGCCACAGCCGCTCCTTGGCAGCGCCGTGTTCGAAGATGACATCGTCGCTCAGATCTCCGCCCAGTCAGATCTTGCACGAGTTCGGCATTGCGCTTCCCATGCATTCTAGTTTCAAGATCCTCGAATTCGAGATCCATCTTTCTCAAATATCGCCGCCACGCTTCGGTGTGCAGCGGCATGGAGTGAACCAGCACTCCATCGAGGTCGAAAATGAAGGCCAGGCCCGGGACTGAAACTGAACTCACGGCGTGAGAATAGCATGTGAAGCCGCCGTGTTGGTGGCAGTGTATCCAGGCAATGTTATCCAGGCTACATCGCGCAGAAGACCACTTATCCCGTTATAATGGACTCATAATCCTTTGGCTAGACACGCACACGCGCCGGAAGTGTATCGATTCGGGCGGCAATGACAATATCTCGAAGATCGGTTGTCCGTCATACCTTGCGTGTGGCAATGGGTCTCTTGATATTAGTTTTGCTGGCCGGATCTATTGCCCCGTTTATTAACGCAGCCGGATTCAGCGGACGTATCCAGCATGCGCTCGAATCTTCTCTAGGACGGAAGATCACTTTCGGAGAAGTACATTACACTCTGTTCGCGGGCCCCGGTTTCACCTTGACTGACGTGACCATTCAGGAATCGCCCGGCTACGGTCTTGAGCCGTTCGCCTATGTTCCCAAACTTCAGGTTCGCGTGCGCCTGGACCGCTTGCTTCGGGGCCATATCGCCGTGTCGAGCCTTCGGCTTGTCGATCCTTCACTGAACATCGTCAAAACAGAAGACGGCACATGGAATGTTGTGGAACTTGTCAGCCGAATGAGCGCTCCAAGCAGGCTTCCCGTCGATCTGTTCCCAGCATTTGAGATCTCCGGAGGCCGCCTCGATTTCAAATTCGGCGCACGCAAGACGGTTCTCTACATCAGCGACTCCGACCTCAGCGTCTATCCGCAGCGGTTGGGCAAACTTTATGTGCGATTTTCGGGATCTCCAGCGCGCACCGATCGGGCAGGAACTGGCTTCGGCCATCTCCACGGAACAGCCAACTGGTATCTGAAGGCTGCGGCAAAGGCCAACCAGCTTGAGGCCGACGTAACGCTCGATCCAAGCAATCTGAGCGATCTCACCACGCTCTTCGAGGGCGAGGACGCGGGAGTTCACGGAATGGTGAGCTCTCACGCGCGGATTGAAGGCCCAGCCGACGCACTGCGAGTTCTCGGCGATCTGCACTTGTCCGATATTCACAGATGGGATCTGCTGCCTTCGAGCGGAGAAGATTTGCGTATACGCTATCAGGGGCGAGCCGATCTGATTGCGCACAATTTCGATCTGGAAACGATTCCAGCACAGCCGGGGGCGACATTGCCCGTTTCCCTTCGGGTGCGCATCAACGATTTCCTTTCCCGCCCTTCATGGACCATTTTGGCGACTTTGAACAAAGCTCCCGTTGAACAACTAATGCCAATGAGCAAACGCCTGGGGCTCGCGCTTCCCGAGAGTCTCAAGCTTGCTGGAACGGTGAACGGCGTGGTCGGCTATTCGAACAACCGCGAATTGTCAGGAGGCGTTTCCATGAACGATGTTGTCGTTACGCTGCCGAACACTCCCCCGCTCCGCGCCACCAACGTCAGTGCGAGCATCTCGGCGAATCGAATTCATATCGAACCGGCCACGATTGAGACCACGCGAGAGCGGCGCCTTGCAAGTGGGCGGCGATTACGACACGTCCACTCAAGACGTGCGGATTTCACTCCATTCAATCGCGTTTCCGATCAGCGCGCTCAAGAACACTTTCGAAGCGTGGTTTAGTGTCCCGGCCTCACTGAGCACCTTACAGAAGGGAAAGGTGACGGGAGAAATCACATACGGGCATTCTGGATCCGAATTGCCATCGTGGTCGGGCCAATTCCAATTTATGGACGCGTCTCTTCGGGTTCCGGGCTTGGCCGAACCGCTGACGGAAGCGCAAGGTCACGTGCAGTTTGACAAGTCCAAGTTCGATCTGAATCGATTTTCCGCCATAGCAGGCAAGATCGCAATTGAGGGAACCTACCGCTTCAACGCGCTTGCGAAGCGGCCGGAACACCTGCGCCTTAATGTGCCTTCAGCCAGCCTGGAGGATTTGGAATCCATGCTCGATCCCACGCTCCGTGCACAAGGCTTGCTCGCGCGGCTTGGAGTCGTTCGGCGCACGATTCCATCCTGGCTCGCCGAGCGCAATCTACAGGCCGAAGTCGCCATTGAGGAATTCTCAATTCATGGAAACGATATCGGTTCCCTGCATTCGAATCTTTCATGGCGTGGCCCGGACATTCAGTTCTCCTCATTCAACGTGAAAATGCCGAGTGGTGAGATTCAGGCCGCCGGAGACCTGAACATCGCCACCTATTTGCCCCGCTACCGCTTTACCGCCGCTGCTACTGGTTTCTCATGGCGCGGCGGCACTTTGAGCGCTACGGGTGAGTTTCAAACCTCCGGTACCGGTGTGGATGCGTTGCAGCACCTGCATGCCAACGGAACATTCTCCGGTCAGGATTTGAACCTCTCGGCCGACGATCTCTTCAGTAGCGTTTCAGGCAAGTTTCTCTTCTCCTTCGCCGACGGCTGGCCCGACCTGCGTGTTTCTAATCTCCAGGTCACTCAAGGAGACGATGCCTGGACGGGAGGAGCCGCCAGCCAAAGCGATGGGAAGCTGGTGATAGATCTTGAACGTCCAGGTCAGCAGCGGCATGTAGTGAGCACGCTGGAACCGGAACCGCCTGCACTTTCATCCCAGGCGGCGTTCTGAAGGGCGTACCATCCAACCTTTACTTGTGGTCAACGAATTTCCGCCGTCAACACTTGATAAAAAACACGGCTCGAAGCCACTTTCGTTTAGAATCGAAATGCCAGATGCATGCTCTTGACCAAGCGTTGGAGACCGTCAGGCGCGACTCCGATGCCGCGTGTTCGCAGGCCGCACAGGCCGCGCGCTTGCAACTCACCACCGATCTAAACCACGCAGCGCGCCGCCTCCGGCAATATCAATCGGAAGAGGACTGGGTTACCTCCGTCCTGAGTGCCATCGAAGGATTCGCCGACCAGGCCGCGCTCTTCACCGTTCACAACGAAACAGTCCGGCTTCGCGGTAAATACCAGATCGAACTCCCCCACGATTTCTCGTTCCCAATTGCGTCCGCTGCGGCCTTTGCCAACGCAATCGCCTCCAAGGACTCAATCGTCTCTCTACGAACGCAGGGCGAAGTAGGTGAACGCTTGAGCGCCGCTAGCCCGGCGCAGCGTGCCCACATCATCCCGATCCTGAACGGCAATCGCGTCAGTGCGATTTTATTCGCAGCCAGTCAGGACCGCGTCGATCTCAACGGCCTCGAACTGGCCGCCACCATGGCTTCGCTAGTTCTGGAACGTCAGACAAACACAGCCAAAAGCGTGCAAATTACCACCCCGGTTCCAGCTGCCCCGCGCCCTCCCCAAACTCGGGAACTGCCTCCATGGTCCGCTCTGAACGATGATCAACGTAATCTGCATCTGCGCGCTCAACGATTTTCTCGCGTCAAAGTTGCAGAAATGCAGCTCGCACGCCCGGAAGCCTGCCGCGCCGGCCTCGAACAAAATGACGTATATTTGTTTTTGAAGAAAGAAATCGACTCCGCCCGCGAGACGTATCAAACACAGTTCATGAAAACGCCCTCAATGGTGGACTATCTTCATCTCGAACTCGTACGAACCGCGGCTGAAGGTGAAGAATCGAAGCTGGGAGCGGATTATCCGGGGCAGTTGGTTTAGTTTGAGCGTTGTGCGTTTTGCCATCTTGTTTGTGGCGATCGCGTATCTCGGAAGTTCTGCCGTATCGCACTCACCGTCCAAGCGTGCGAAACGGCAAGCCGTCGCCGTAGCGCAAGCTCCCAAAGTAGTTGGCGCAGCCGGTCTCATCGCAGTCGCCTTGCGAGAACTCGATAGCGGTGATTTCAAAGCTGCCGCCGATTACGCTACTTCGGCTTCTTCTAAAGCGCCGATACTCGATGACTACGCCTATTACATTCGCGCGCAAGCGGAAGACAAACTGCGGAACTACGACGAAGTGGCCAAGTCAGTCGCTCATGTCTTCAATCATGATCCCGTTTCGCCGTTCGTAGGCGCCGCCGCCGCGCTCGCCGTGCGCGCTGAACTCGATAACGACAGCCCGAAGAACGGACTGGATCTCATCAAGAAGTATTTTGACCGCATTCCGCAGCCACAGGCCGATTTGCTACTCGCCCAGTGCTTCGAAAACACCGGAGACCTGGGGCAGGCCGCCGAATACTTTCAACGCGTTTACTATCAATATCCCGTTTCGAAAGAGGCGACTGATGCAGCTAACGCGCTCGTCGAGGTAAAGCAGCGCATGGGCGACGGCTATCCCGCGCCTACGGCGCACGCCATGATCGAGCGCGCCCAAAAGCTGTTCGATGCCAAAAATCCGGCTTCGGCAAAGATTGAACTGGCCGCCGCGATTCTTCAACTTGGCGGCGCGGACCGCGATCTAGCGAGCGTCCGCCTTGGTGTCGCCGACTACCTTAACAAAAACGAGCACGACGCCTTTGCCTATCTTTCCGGGCTGAAGGTCAACGACCCGGAAGCCGACGCCGAGCGCCTCAGCTATCTTATTCGGTGCGCGCGCAAACTCGACCGGCACGCGGACGTCAAGCCGTTCCTGGACCAGCTTGAACGCGAACACCCGAACTCTCTCTGGCGGCTGGACGCGCTTATCTTCGTTGCCGATCAGGGCCGTGTTGAAAATGATCCCGCTACTTACGTGCCACTCTACCGGGCTTGCGCTGCCACATTTCCGAACGAACACCGCGCGGCCTGGTGTGATTGGCAAGTCGCTTTCGATAGCTATCGAAGGGATGGGGCCGACTCCTACGATCTCTTGCGCCATCACATCCAGCAATATCCCGATTCCGATGACGTCGATGATGCGTTGTATTTTCTCGGACGGCTCTCGGAACGCAAGAATGACCTCACATCGGCGCGCGCCTGCTACAACGAATTGGCCGCTCGTTTTCCAAATACTTACTATGCGGTCGTAGTGAGAGAAAGACTCAATAATCCGGAGATCCATGCGGCCGTTCCGAATCCTGCCATGCTGGAATTCCTCCATTCTGTCCCATGGCCGCCCCGCCGTGAGTTTCCCAGTTTCACGCCGGGTAAAGTGACAGCCACCCGTATCGCGCGGGCTCACCTTCTTAGCCTTACGGGTCTTGATGATTTTGCGGAAGGAGAGTTAAAGTTCGGGGCGCGAAACGACGCAGAACAGCAAAATGTCTATGCCTTTGAATTGGCTAAATCGGCCGCCGCGCGGAACGCGCCAGACCGGGCCATGCACTACATCAAGGCTTATGCCCCCGGCTACTCTATACATGCCGCTCGACGAAGCGCCAGCCGAGTTCTGGAAATTCGCTTTCCCTATTCCCTATCGCGTTTCAATTGAGCAATACAGCCGTAGTGAAAGCCTCGACCCCTTCCTGGTGGCCGCGCTCATCCGCCAGGAATCTGAATTCAACGTGAAGGTCATCTCTCACGCAAATGCCTACGGCCTAATGCAGCTTCTTCCCACGACGGGCAAGCAATTGGCGCGTCACTTCGGGATCCGGCATTACAGCTCCGGGCAACTTTTAACTGCGAATAGAAACCTTCAGCTTGGAGCCTATTACTTCCACAGTCTGCTGAACTCGTACGGCGGTCAGACGGAATTGGCGCTCGCTTCTTATAACGCGGGTCCCGGCCGCGCTAATCTCTGGCGCACTTGGGGACCGTTCCGAGAACAAGCGGAGTTCATCGAAGCAGTTCCGTTTCACGAAACGCGCGGATACATCCAGATCGTGTTACGGAATGCCGACGTCTATCGGCGGCTCTACGCGGGCACCACGCCCGACTTACCCGCTTACCATCCGAAGCCGCCCCCTAAATCAAAGAAAGCCGCCAAGCGCCGGCGCAGCTCCCATTTGAAGAAGTAAGTTGTTGACCGCGCATTTAACCCGCCGCGTCTAATATAGATGATTCATGCGCGTACTCGCCGTCGTGCTCGTCCTTGTCCTCGTCTCCTGTCATTCCAGACCGTCGAAACAGGTTTCTAACTCCACGGCGAAGAGCAATCCACCCGCGTCGCATGTTGAGCCCGATTCAGACATAACCAAGGTTTACATCCACAACCTTCTTCTTCGCAAAGGACCGAGTTTCAAAGCACAAATCAAATGGTTGCGTGGACAGATCAAACCTACCAATCCCTCAATCAACCCTTCTCTCGATGACCCCAAATCTTTTTCAATCAGCATCCAATCCGGCGTCATAGGAGCGAGCCTCGCCGACTTAACCGCCTATCTCAGCGCCAACCCCATCACCAGCACGTCAGTTAAAGATCTGAAATTCAGCGCTGAAGGCAACCAGATCAAGCTAAACGCCACGTATCACAAGGTATTTCCTTTTCCTATCCAAGTCATCGGAGATGTTGCTGCGGCTCCCAATGACAAAATACGGGTTCACATCGTAAAGATAGACGTGTTGAAGATCCCGATAAAGGGCCTGCTGAGCCATCTTTCACGTGAACACTGCCGATCTATTCGATCCCAAGGGTATGAATGGAGTTCAGGTGAGCGGTGACGACGTCTACCTGGACACAAGCAAAATGCTTCCGCCCCCTCACCTTCAGGGCAAGTTGACGTCTATTCGAATTCAGAACGGCGATATTCTCGAGGTCTTCGGGAACGTGGAACAGGATCTGAACCGGACAGAACAATGGCGTAATTTCATGCGCCTAAAGGGTGGCAACATGGACATCGGAAAGCTCACCATGCATCAGGTGGATCTGATTATGGTCGATACTTCAGCCGATGAGTGGTTCGATCTCGATCTGGACCATTATGCGGACCAATTGGTATACGGGTATACACGAATGACGCCGCAAGCCGGTCTTCAAATCTTTATGCCCGATGTGGACGAAATTCCCCACACCAAAGAAAGGCAGAAGATTAGCATGGAGTGGCTAAAGAATCGAAACGTGGCCGCCCCAGCGGATGTAACCTCCAACGAGCATACGAAGTAGCACGCAACCGGCCGTTACCAGCGGGGCGTTACCAATGGAAAACCAGCGAGAAAATCGGACCTTTCATCCGGACCGCGATGCCGCCGGCGTCGCTGCCCGTCCGCTGTAGCGTCGCGTTCACAACTCTGTAGCCAGCCTGCAACGCAACCGGCCCGAGCCAAACGCCGCCGTTCGCCCCGCCTTCCACATAGTGGCCGTAACCGCCGAAGTCCATTCCCCGAATTCCGCCATCGATGTCGATCCATTTGTGACTGGGAAGCGGGAAAATGCGGAATTCGGTTCCGGCCAAAGGAAGGCCAAGGCTCTGAGTTCTGCTGGCAGTGGTGGCCGCCTGTACGGATACAAGCGTCGCCGTCGCGTCCAGGTACGCCCCTCCTACGGAGAAGCCAAGATGCCCGGCCGGCCCGGAGAGCACGTCATACTGATAACCGGCGAATAGGTAATCGAGACTGGATGTCGTCTTCAGCGTCTCGTCAACATTGAACGTTTGTCCTTGATACGTAATAGAGCGGTGAATCGTGTTATCGCCAGTGAAATGGAACGGTGATCCCTCGATCACGATTCGATGCTTGCGGCCGGGCTTAAACACGAGCTTCCCATAGAACGTCGGTTGCCCTTGCTCAAACCCAAGATCGCTGACGAAATCGATAACGGTGCCGCTCGACTGAACATTCCCATTCGTGTCAAGCAGCCAGGCGGAACCGGTGATCTCAATTTTGAAATTCTCCGGATTGTCAGGATCGGCTGCCCTCACGGAGCCAGCAGCCCACAGAAATAGAATCAGCAGTACCGGGAATGTACGAAACATTACAAACAACAAGTACACTATTTCCATCGGTGGGCGCAAGCACAACCCGCCCGGCGACGCGCCGCTTACCCGGCATTCACGCGTAAGTTTCAGCGTGCATTTGCCGACGCCGCGCCCACCCGCACTTCATCGCCTGAACTCTGGACGGTCCACTGGCTTCCGTCGGTTGATTGCGCTTGCTCATAATGAATGCGGTTTCTGCCGCTGAATGTGTTCGTCGTGCGATAGAACGTAGTCTTCCCGCCTTCGTCCCGGCGGCTGGAGTAAATCCATTGGTCGCCGGAAATCTGCAGGTCGTCGCGTCCCGTGGCACGGCCTTCCGGCATGATGGTTTGCGTGTAGAAATGGCCCGGTTTGCCATTCGGAATGAACACCACGAGCCCACCGGGCTGCCCATTTACGTTCTGTCCGCAGGCAAAGAACTGGCCTAAGACGGAGCACTGGTTAATGAGTACATCCGGCTTGGCTCCCGCCTTCGAGGTGACTCGCCAGGTGCCCTGGTATCGCCAAAGCGCCGAGTATTCAGAGGCGGGCGGTTGAGCGGCGTAGCCGGCTTGGGCAGCCAACGCCAGAATCATCAGGAAGCGCATACAGATTAAGGTTTAACAGAACGCGCACGCGCAAACGGCTGGACCTGCCAATCGAATGTTCCGATGGACCCTGATGCGGAGGAATCTATGCCGTCGCGGTACTAGGACGCGGCTGCCCCGGTTGATAGGTTCCAGCTGGTGCGCGGACGGAGATTGCGAGCCGGTTGTAACCGTTGATCTGCACCACCGCCAGTGTCAGGCATACCAGCTCTTCCTCGCTGAAGTGTTCCCTCATGCGCGCATATAACTCGTCTGGCACATCTTTTCCGGCGATCAAGGTCAATCGTTCCGCCCATTCCAACGCGGCGCGCTCCCGATCGCTATAGAACGGCGTTTCTCGCCAGGCATTCAGCGCATAGAGCCGCTGTTCGGTTTCACCTTGTGCCCTTGCGTCCTTCGTGTGCATATCAAGGCAATACGCACAGCCGTTGATCTGCGAAACACGTGTCTTCACTAATTCGCGCAAAGCTGGCTCAAGTCCCGATTTCCGCAGCGGCTCTTCCAGCCCAAACATAGCCTTCATGACCCCGCCCAATGCTGGATCCATCAAGTTAATTCTCGGTTCTAAGTTATGTGTCTTTTTGTCCGCCATAAAATTTTGTCTCTCTATCTCTCTTGACGAAATGGCACAGCCGTTTGTGACGGCCATTGAATTCGTACGCTAGATTGTTTTCCAGGTGCAAGATGATTGGTAAGTGGGTAAGCTCCGGCATCTCACACACCGGATTGAACGACTTCCAGCCTGGAAAACGCGCCAATGGAAGATCTCAACTTTCCCCTGGGGCGGTGATCGTACGAAAATAGGAAGAATGCCTGCGTCCTCTCCCGCCGAGACCGCGTTTGTTGTTGAGACCCAAATCATCACGGTTCCTTCCGTGACGCTCGATTGCGGTGTGACGCTGATGAATGTCGATGTTGCGTACGAAACCTACGGGACATTGAACGCCGCCCGGACAAACGCCATTTTGGTTTTGCACGCGTTTTCAGGGGACGCCCACGCGGCTGGTATCAGCAAAGAAACGGGACAGCCGGGCTGGTGGTCGGCTGCGATCGGGCCGGGACTCGCCTTCGATACGGAGCGCTACTTTGTAATTTCATCGAACGTATTGGGCGGATGCCGGGGCACGACCGGTCCCGGTTCGATTGATCCCGCCACCGGCGAACCCTATGCCATGCACTTTCCAGTCATCACGATCGGGGACATGGTCCGGCTGCAGAAAATCCTGATCGATCATTTAGGAATCGAGAGACTACTAGCGGTCGCGGGCGGCTCCATGGGAGGCATGCAAGCGCTTGAATGGGCTGCGGCTTATCCGGACGCAGTCGCGGCGTCTATCCCAATCGCAACAACCTCGCGCCATAGTGCGCAACAGATCGCCTTCAACGAAGTTGGCAGGCAAGCCATCATGGCCGATCCGGATTGGAATGAAGGCAACTACTATCACCTGAAACCGCCCGCGCGTGGCTTAGCCGTTGCGCGCATGATTGGTCACATTACGTACATGAGCGACGCTTCCATGCGAGCGAAGTTCGGCCGGCGGCTGCGGGACAAGGACGCGTTTGGGTTCGATTTCTCCGTTGATTTCGAGGTGGAGAGCTACCTGCGCTACCGGGGCAGTCAGTTCGTCACGCGCTTCGATGCCAATTCGTATTTGTACATCACGAAGGCCATGGACTACTTCGACGTCTCGGCGGGACGGCAGTCGTTGGCGGCGGCGTTCGACCGGAGCAAGGTGCGATTCCTGGTTCTTAGCTTCACGTCCGACTGGCTGTACCCGACTTATCAATCGCTCGAGACCGTGAGCGCGCTGCGGGGCCGAAACGTGGATGTGGCGTTCTGCGAGTTGCCCTCGACGTATGGCCATGACGCATTCCTTGTGGAAACGAAAGAGCAAGGCGGCATGATCTCGGGATTCCTTGAGAGCGTTTACCGCGATGTATCCGCAGGCGCCGCGCAGCCGAGCCTGGGATCGACTCAAGTGGAGGCGCGTCTCGATTACGCGATGATCGGCGAAATGATCGAGCCGGGGTCTAAGGTCCTCGATCTGGGCTGCGGCGAGGGTGAGTTGCTGGCGTGGCTTTGCGAGCACAAGAGTATCGAAGCGCGTGGCGTGGAGATCGAAGGCGAGAAGGTTCGCAGAGCGATCGCGCGGGGCGTCTCGGTTTATCAGGGCGATATCGACCAGGGGTTGGCGGATTATCCGGATGGCGCTTTCGACTTCGTGATCCTAAGCCAGACGCTGCAGGAGATGCGGTATCCTTTGCGCGTGTTGCGTGAGATGCTGCGGGTGGGGCGTCATGCCATTGTCGCGTTTCCGAATTTTGCGCACTGGAGGGTCCGCCTCGCGCATTTGATGAGCGGCAGGGCTCCTAAAACAAAGCTGTTCCCCTACGACTGGTACGAATCGCCGAATCTGCATTTCTTGACGATTGACGACTTTGTCTCACTCTGTAAAAAGCAGGATTGGACAATTGAGCGGCAGACGTTTTTGCAACACAACCGCAAGGTAAGAGTCTTCGCGAATTTGCTGACTGAAGTAGCCGTATTCTCCATCCGGCAGTCGCGCTAGAAAGGTTTTGAATTGTCACTTTCCGTTGAAGAATACGTTCACAGGAATAAGGACCGTTTCCTGAATGAACTCCTGGAACTGTTGCGCATTCCCGAGCATCAGCACGCTTCCAGAGCACAAGGAAGACGTGGCGCGCGCTGCGCAATTCGTGGCCGATAAGCTGAAGGCGGCGGGATTGGAGAACGTCGAGATTATTGAAACCAGCAAGCATCCACTGGTCTATGCGGACTGGTTGCACGCGCCGGGTAAGCCGACCGTGCTTTGCTACGGGCACTACGACGTGCAACCGCCCGACCCGCTGGAACTCTGGAAATCTCCGCCCTTTGAACCGAGCATTCGCGACGGCAACATCTATGCGCGGGGCGCTTGCGACGACAAGGGCCAAATGTACATGCACGTCAAGGCCATCGAAGCTTTGATGGCGGTGCATGGCGGCAAGTTGCCCATCAATGTTAAATTTCTGATCGAGGGCGAGGAAGAAGTGGGCGGCGAGTCCATCTCGGCCTATGTGCCTGCCAACAAGCAGAAGTTAAAGGCCGACGTCGCGCTTGTTTCCGACACGGAGATGTTCGCGGACGGTATTCCGACCCTTTGCATTGGGCTGCGAGGGTTGATGTACCTGGAAATCGAAGCAACGGGTCCGGCGCGCGATTTGCATTCAGGGATTTTCGGCGGAGCGGCTCCGAACGCGGTCTATGGACTCATTGAACTGTTGGCGAAGGCCAAGGATGCCAGACGGGCGCATTCAGATTCCGGGTGTTTATGACGATGTTGTTCCGCCCGATGCAGCGGAGGTCGAGAGTTGGGCTGGGCTTCCCTTTTCTGAAGAGGAGTTTCTTAAAAACGAAGTCGGCGCGACCGAGTTGACGGGCGAACCGGATCAGCCGGTGCTCGCGAGAATGTGGGCGCGTCCGACGTTTGAAGTGCACGGAATCGCGGGCGGCTTCACGGGAGCGGGCGCAAAAACCGTGATTCCAGCGAAAGCAACCGCCAAGGTGAGTATGCGTTTGGTACCGGGACAAGATCCGCGCAAGGTCAGTAGAAGCGCTGACGAAGTGGGTGAAAGAAAATACGCCCAAAGGCATTCAGACAAATGTTCGCGTGTTGAGTGCGGGTCCCGCTATTTCGGTCGATCCACATCATCCTGCCATTGACGTCGCGGCAAAGGTTTTCAGCGAAAAGCTGGGGCGTCCCACGGTGTTCATTCGAGGCGGCGGCTCTATTCCGATTGTGGGCGAGTTCGCAAGGTTTTTAGGCATCCCAACAGTACTGATGGGGTTCGGCCTTCCGGATGACGGGCTGCACTCGCCGAACGAGAAATACCGGATCAGCAACTACTATCAGGGAATCGAAACGATCGCGCACTTCCTCGATCAATACGGCGGTTAGGCTTGCCGATGCCCCGTATTTCGAAGAAAATCCTGGCTGTATTCGCCACATGTGCCCTGTGCGTGCTGGCCGAGGGGCGCTATGGCGAACGCTACCGTCCTCAGTTCCACTTCTCGCCGCAAATGAATTGGACGAACGACCCTTGCGGGCTCGTTTACGCGTTTGGGAAATACCACCTGTTTTTCCAACACAATCCCTTCGCTAATGTTTGGGGCCACATGAGTTGGGGACATGCGGTTAGTTCCGACCTGGTGCACTGGAAACAACTTCCAGTTGCAATACAAGAGGACGAGAAGGCCGCCATCTTCACGGGCAGTTCCATATTCGACGCTACGAACACAAGCGGACTGTGCCACTCATCTCAGCGCGGCTGCATCGTATCGATCTACACGGGATTCACGCCGAAGACGGACACAGCGCTCCGAGAAGCAGACACAGAACCTCGCGTTCAGCCAAGATGGCTTGACGTGGACGAAGTACGCGCGCAATCCCGTTCTCGATCTCGGGCGCAGCGATACTCGCGACCCGAAAGTGTTCTGGTATGCGCCGGCGAAATACTGGGTGATGGTTATTGTCCAGGCGAACGATAAGAAAGTACGGCTGTTCAGCTCTTCGAACCTGAAGGAATGGCGGCCCCTGAGCGATTTCGGACCACAAGGCGCAACGGGTGGTGTTTGGGAGTGTCCCGATCTCTACACGCTGCCAGTGCAGGGGCAAGCAGGAAAAATGCGCTGGATTCTTAAGATCGGGCTGAATCCCGGCCACATCTCGGGTGGCTCCGGGGAACAGTATTTCGTTGGGCAGTTCGACGGCAAGACGTTCACGCCCGATGAGGCGAATGGCGCTATTCACTGGCTTGACTATGGCCGCGATTGTTACTGCGCCCTGACCTTCAATCACGAACCCAAACCACAAGTTCCACGCATGATTGGCTGGATGAACAACTGGCAGTATGCGGCGGACGTGCCGACCTCGCCCTGGCGTGGAGCGATGACGCTTCCGAGAGATTTGAGCTTGGCTAATGTTAACGGCACGCTACAGTTATTGCAGCGGCCGATAGAGGCGCTTCGTTCCTTGCGAACAAAGGAATTCGACTACGATGGCGGGAGCGACGCAGACCTCAACCGGAAATTAGAGGCATGGCCATACCGCGGCCAAACGTTTGAGATCGAGGCTTCCATCCGCGTGGGGCAAGCCAGGCAGATCGCGTGGAAGATCTTGCAAGGTAAGGATGATGAAACAGTTGTCGGATTCGATGCGGCGAAAGGTCAACTCTTTGTCGATCGAACCAAGTCGGCGGCGGCGCAATTCAGCAAGGCGTTCCCGTCGCGTACGGTTGCTCCGCTGACGCTCGGGGGCGGTCCGCTGAAACTGCACATAATTGTCGATAGATCTTCGGTGGAGGTCTTCGCACAGGACGGCGCGGTTACTATGACGAATCTGGTGTTCCCCAAGCCCGCCAGCACAGGCATTTCGCTCGCCGCTTCTGGCGGTGCACTTGAAAACGTTCAATTCAGGATGTGGGCGTTACGTTCGGCGTGGTGAGAGGGGCAACCATGATTCGCCAGGACTTTGCCGGAAATCGTTACGGATCCGGCGCGGCGAGCGGTGGCGCCGTACGTGCTAGAATCCGAGTTTAATGCTCCAGGACCTTGCTCTAGCGCTGCGTCTTCAGGCGCTTGATCGAAGGATCGCTACTCTTGACAACGAGATTGCGACTCTCCCCAAACACATCGCCGAGATCGAAAAGAAGCTGGAAGCGCATACGCGGCGGCTTGAAGCGGACCGCGCCGCTTTGGTTGCAAACCAGCGGGACCGCAAGAAGTTAGAAGGCGATATCCAGGTTCACGATCAAAAGATTTCGAAACTGCGAGATCAGACGCTTCAGGCAAAGACGAACGAACAGTACAAGGCTTTTCAGAATGAGATCGCCTATGCGCAAGGCGAGATTCGAAAGGCCGAGGACAAGATCCTTGATCTGATGGAGCAGTCGGAACCGCTGGATAAGAACGTTAAAAGCGCCGAGGTCGATTTGGCAAAGCAGCGGCAGCACGTAGAGGCGCAGAAAAAGCACGCTCGCGAACGGACTGCCGTTGACCAGAAGGCGCTTGCGGAGGCTACGGCGGAGCGTAAGAGCATTGTCGAAAAAATGGACCCCAAGTTTGTGGCGCATTACGACCGCATTCGCAAAAAGACCAAGGGTACTGCAATTGCGGACGCGACGGAGGGCCGCTGCGACGCTTGCATGATCGCACTTCGCCCGCAGTTCCTCCAGGATTTGCGGAAGGGCGACGAGATCATGTTCTGCGAATGCTGTGGACGGATTCTTACCTTCAATCCGGTGATTGATGTGTCTGGAGATGTCGCGGCAACGTCCCAGCGCGCCTAGGCAAAGCAACCGGGGATTGGCTGCGTACGAGGGCGTCCGCCCTACTTGTTTCGATTGAGTTTTGATATGCTCTCGGCTTCGGCAGGAGGTGCGTATTGAGAGTCTTTGACAGTTCCGACGTACGGAATGTGGCTTTGATTGGGCACGGGCACAGCGGCAAGACTGCATTGACCTCCGCCCTTCTCTTCACGGCGGGAGCTACGGACCGCTACCTCGGAGTAGACGAAGGAAACGCGATCACGGACTTCGATGAGGAAGAGGCCGCGCGAAAGCTGAGCATCTCCTCCTCCCTCGCCTCATTCGCGTGGCAGAAGACGAAGATCAACCTGATCGACACGCCCGGTTACAACATTTTTCTGAATGACGCGAAGTCGGCGATGATGGCTGCGGATGCCGCTGTCGTCGTGCTGGACGGAGTCGCGGGCGTTGAAGTCTCTACTGAAAAAGTCTGGAAATTCGCGGAGGAATTGAAGCTTCCGTGCGCGCTGGTGGTGAACAAACTGGATCGTGAACGGTCCTCCTTCGAACGCGCGGTTGAGAGCGTTAACGAGAGGTTCGGGCGAGCGGCGGTTCCGGTGCATTTGCCGTTGGGCTCGGAGAAAAGTTTCAGCGGGATCATCGACGTGATCCGGATGCGCGCCTACTGTTACAAAGCGGGCGGGACCGGCAAAGCCACGGAAACGGACATCCCGACGCCCTATGAAGAGGCCGCGACGAAAGCCCATGAAGCTCTGGTCGAGATGATTGCGGAAGGCAACGACGAACTTTTGGAAGAGTTCTTCGCTACCGGCACCTTGCCCGTCGAGCACATTATCCTTGGGTTGCGGCAAGCTGTTCGGGATCGCCGGATCTTTCCTGTTCTGTGCAGTAGCGGTACACAGAATATCGGGGCGGACGCGCTGATGAATTTTGTTGCGGAGGTCTTTCCGCCTCCTTCCGCCGCTCCCAATGAAGCTACCGGCTTGTTCGTATTCAAGACAGCGGCCGATCCGTTTGCCGGGCGCGTGACTTACTTCAAAGTCATGGCGGGAAGTCTGAAGGACGATGCGCATTTGAACAATATGCGGTCGAACGTAAACGAACGTCTGGCGCACATTGCGACTCCATTCGGTAAGACCATGCAGCCTGTTACGGAACTTCGCGCGGGCGATATCGGCGTGGTTGCGAAGTTGAAGGATACGCTAACTGGCGACACGCTCTGCGAGAAGACGAACTGCACGGTATACA
Source organism: uncultured Acidobacteriaceae bacterium (assembly GCA_963845995.1). Classification (GTDB taxonomy): domain Bacteria; phylum Acidobacteriota; class Terriglobia; order Bryobacterales; family Bryobacteraceae; genus Bog-105. Next base: position 23,906 of record CAWJUO010000040.1, read on the forward strand.
AAGCCATGGAACTGCCGGAGCCGTCCATGGCGTATGCAATTTCGGCGAAAACGCGCAACGACGAAGATCGTTTAAGTGTGGCGCTGCACAAGATTTTGGAAGAGGACGGCTCGCTGCGGTTTTATCGCGATCCGATGACCAAAGAATTCTTGCTGGCGGGCAATGGACAGCAGCACGTTGAGATTGTAGTGAGCCGTCTAAAGCGGCGTTATGGCGTTGAAGTTCAGCTCCATGCGCCGAAGATTCCGTATCGAGAGACAGTGCGGGGCTCGGCCAGCGTGCAAGGACGGCACAAGAAGCAGACGGGCGGCCACGGACAGTTCGGGGATTGCTGGATCAAGCTGGAACCACTGCCGCGCGGAGAGAAGTTCCAGTTCGTAAACGAGATTTTCGGCGGGTCTATTCCGCGGCAATACATTCCGGCGGTGGAAAAAGGAATCATCGAAGCGGCCGAGCAAGGATTCCTCGCGGGCTATCCCGTTACGGACTTCAAAGTGACCGTTTACGACGGTTCCTATCACGACGTGGATTCTTCGGAAATGGCTTTCAAATTGGCGGGCCGGAAGGCGTTCCGCGCGGCCATGCAACAGGCCAAGCCGGGGCTGCTTGAACCGGTGATGAGAGTAGACGTTGAAACTCCGATCGATTTTGCCGGCGAGTTGCTCAGCGATTTCAACGGAAGGCGCGGCCGCGTAGCGGGCATGGACATCAAGGGCGGCATGCAAACCATTCGAGCGCAGGTGCCAATGTCGGAGATGCTGAATTATCAGAACGATTTGACCTCGAAGACGCAGGGGCGCGCGTCGTTCCACATGGAATTCGATCACTACGACTACGTGCCCGCGGCGCAAGCGGAAAAGATCATCGCGGCGGCGAAGATGCACATGACGGTTGAGGAAGAAGAATAGAGCCGGTTACTGAAAGATCCCATCGAACAGGCGGCGCATTTTGTGCTGGAGCGCGAGCAGTTCTTCGTCCAGCGTGGCCGCGACCGGGTGTTTGTTCGTCCAGAGTTGCACCAGACCAGCCACCATCTCGCGCTCCGGCGTTGCACCGGGAAGCTTTTCTTCCGCTTTGCCTGAAACGATTCGTGTGGCATGATCGACAGCACGGAAAAAGGTGGTGGCTTCCAGAAGGAACTCCGCATCGGCGCGTTCAAGGTGCCCCATTTTCTCGACGATGTCGATACGCTCCGGCGTGTTGAGGCTTTTGAAGAATAAGCCCGCGCCTTTGAGCCGCAAATACATCAAGATGAAATCGGCGTCGTAGTAGCCGCCTTCCGCAGCCTTCAACGGCGTAAGCGCGCCCTGCTCGCGCTGTAGACGCATACGCATCTGGCGCAAGTCCTGACGGGACCTTCCGCTCTGGCCGTAACGGCGCCAGTCCACCTGCTGCAGTTGAGTGAGGAACGTGGTTGCGCGCTCCAGGTCTCCGGCGACCCCACGAGCCTTCATGTAGGCGATCCCTTCCCAGGCCTCAGCGTGCTTCGAAAAGTAGTCTACGTAATTGGACTCGGTTTGAACCAGAACGCCCTCGCGGCCGTTGGGACGAAGGCGAGTATCAAGAGACAAGATGGGTCCGTCCACGCCGTAGTCCGTCAGGATTTCGATCATGTGCTCGGCCACACGGGTCCAAAACTGCTGGCGTGAGAGTTCCGCGTCCGGGATGATGAAGAGCAGGTCGGCGTCGGAGCCGATGTCGAACTCGCGCATGCCCAGGCGGCCAAGGGCAACGACCATCATCTGTTCTTCAGGGTCGTGAAAGCGTTTTTCGGCGGCGGTATGCGCACGGGCGTGAGCAAGGCCTTGTTCCAGGGCAATGCGATAGGCGCGGGCGATCAGAAACTCGGCGAGACCCGAGGTACGGTCGAGAGTCTGGAAGACGGACTCGGGTAGACAAATGCTGCCGGCCAAAATGCGGAACATCTCGCGTTGAAAGAAGCGCCGGAGCCCATCGATGTCGTTGAGCGGCGCGGCCATTGCTTCGAAAGCGGGCCGCATGGCCGGATGATCCGCGACCAGCCGGACTTCAGCCAGCAGGTCCGGATGACGAGTGAGTTGCTCCGAGAGGAACGGGCTCAAATCGAGGATCTGAAGAACGTATCCGGCTAATTTCGGGTGAGTTTCGATCAGTTGCAGGTGATGAGGATCTTGTGCGGCGCTCTCGACGAAAACTCTCGAGTACGTGGCCGGAGCGCCTGAATCCACGTGACTGCGTGAGCGCGGCGAACCGTGGAGCGAGTTGCTCGACCGATTTGGATGCTGCCGTTAAGGGGATTGGCGGGCGCATTTCAGCGGCATGCTTTTCAGGTGGAACGCTCACGGGAACAGCCGCAAGCGCTGGCGTATAGAACAAAGGGCGTTGCGCATGAACGATACGTTCATAGATCACTTGAACGTTTTCGAGGTGCTGATTCAGCGTCTGTAGAAGCTGGGCCGAACTTCCGATGTGCGATGGCGAGCCGTTGTGAGCGCCGGGCATGCGTGCCGCTATCCGTTCAAGAGCGCGGGGATCCGAGGGCAGCGCGTGAGTTTGCCGGTCGTCCTCGAGTTGTAGGCGATGCTCCAGGTTACGCAGAAACTGATAGGCGCTCGAGAGGCGCGCGTGTTCGCTCTCCGAGAGCAGATCCTTTTCAAGAAGGCTCGATAGCGCGAAGAGGGTTCCGCCGTGCCGGACCGAAGAGTCGCGCGAACCATGGAGACGCTGCAGACATTGCACCAGAAATTCGATATCCCGAATGCCTCCGCGCGCCAGCTTGACATCGAACCGGTCCTGGCGCAGACGTTTGCGGGCGAGTTTTTCGCCCATGCGCTCGCGGGTGGCCGACATCGTTTCGATAGTTGTGAAATCGAGGGACGTCGAGTAGATGAACGGTTCCAGGAAGTTGAGCAGTTCTTGTCCCAAGGCGGCGTCACCGGCGGCGGTCCGCGCCTTGATGAGCATCTGCAATTCCCAATCGCGTGCGCGTTTGGCGTAGTAGTCTTTCGCGCCGTTGAGCGATAGGCAAATTTCACCGAGACTTCCCTCGGGCCGGAGCCGTAAATCCACGCGGTAACAGACGCCCGCCGCAGTGTAGGTGGAAAGCAGATTCGTGAACTGATTGGCGACCTTCTTGAAAAATTCGCCGTTGGTGACGACAGCCGGCCCGGAGGTCTCGCCATTGCCGCTGTATAGAAACATCAGGTCAATGTCGGAACTGTAATTTAGCTCGTGGCCGCCCAACTTTCCAAGAGCCAGAACGGCAAACACGGCTGGAATGATTCCGCCTGAAGCATTGCGGAGGAGCGGGCGGCCGTAGCGCTCCTGCAACTCGAGAGTGACGCTCTCAAGTGCGAACCCGAGAATGGCGTCGGCAAGGTTTGAAATCTCTTGCGTCAATTCGGCGACGGGAGCAAGAGCAAGTCCGTCACGGATCACGATGCGAAGTAGCTCTTTACGGCGAAAGAGCGCGAGATCGAGCGCCGAGGCGTGGCCTGTTGCGGCGACGAAGCTTTTCAACCTGGCTTGGTAGTCGAGGGCAGAGGAGGGCCGCTCGATGCAGGTGATTTCAAGAATCCATTCCGGATTACGCAGGCACTCGTCCGAAAGGAAGGCGCTGAAACGGAAGATCGTTGCGAGCCAGAGAATACGGTCGCCTGGGGGCGCCGCAAGGGTCTGGAGAATAGCGCGAATGGCGCGAGGCAAACTCAGCGAAGTAGCGCGCCACACGCTCGGGATCGGCCGATTCCGCTATAAGTTTTCCGATGACCTCTTGCAACTCCGGGGCGTGGCTGGTATCGGCCGCTGCGCTGGGGACGGGCGCGCGCAGGGACTCTTCTGTTGAGGGCGGCATGGTTTGCAGGCAGCATCGCTACTTGGGGCCGCCTAGAGAACCCGGTTACATCACCACTAGTATATCGTTCAAAGCCGTCTACACCGCCCGAACTCTGTAACTCAGGAGCCGACTTCTTCGAGCGTGTAACCGCTTCGCTGGATTTCCGTGAAGTACGTCTTCGCAGTTGTGCCGTTCTTAAGGAAAAGCTGTTCGAAGATTTTCGTGACGTGCTCCGAGCCGCGTTCATAAAAAACCAGAACAGAGGGACCAGCGCCGCTGAGAGCGCAGCCTAGCAGGCCCGGTGCGCGCAATTCCAACATTTCTCCAAAGCCCGGCACCAGTGCTGCGCGGTAAGGCTGGTGCATGCGGTCCTGAAGCGCCGCCGAGAAGGAATCCGTGCTGCCGGTGCAGAGAGCGGCAATCAACAGCGCGGAATGCTGAATGTTAAAAACGGCATCGTGGCGCGAGTACGTCTCTGGAAGCACAGCGCGGGCTTTACTCGTGGAAAGCACGAAATCCGGCACCACTGGGGCGACACCGTAGTTGGCCGGTAGTTCGACGCGGACGGCATGGGTTTGACCATCGGGCTCCATCGACGTCGCGACAACCGCGCCGAGAACGCAAGCGGACACGTTATCGGGATGGCCTTCGATGCGCGCCGCTTCGCTGAGGATCTGACGCCGCGACCACCTCAGATTCAGCAGGCAGTTTGCCATCACCACCCCGGCGGTAAGGGCGGCCGCACTAGATCCCAATCCTTTGCCCAGCGGAATGTTGTTCTCAATGTGCAGTTCCACTGGCGGGAGATCTCGATTTTCAGCCTTGGCGACTTGCAGCGCGGTTTGCCAGATCAGGTTCGACTCGTTTTCAGGGATATCCGCTGAGTCAAGGCCTTGCGACGGTGATTGCGAGCGTTCCGGATTCCGTGAACGTGCAAACCAGGTAGAGATCCAACGCGAGACCAAGAGCGTCAAAGCCGGGCCCCAGATTGGCACTGGAGGCGGGCACACGGAGACGGTATTTCATTCAGATCCGGCCATGAGAAGTGAAGTGCGGCTAAGACGTTAATTGTACGCGGACGCCTTCGCGGCAGGAGCGGTAAATGCCGAGCACAACTTCCAGCGCGCGATAACCTTCTTCGCCGTTGACGACAGGTTCTCGTTTAGTGCGGATGGAATCGGCGAAGTCTAAGAATTGGCGCTCAAACGATGTCAAGCTAATCGCCATGGGATCGGACGAACCAGACTCCGCGATTTGCGAAACCGGAGCCGGATCGGCGACATTCGCTTCTGTGTCGTCGAGGACATCCCAAGTGGTTAAACGGTCGCCCGAAAGGATGGCCGTTCCCGCCGTGCCGTGAATCTCAATCCGTTCCGGGTAACCCGGCCAAAACGCGGTAGCCGCCTGAATTACGCCGGTCGCACCGGAATGGTAGGCGAGCAACGCGTTCACAACGTCCTCCGATTCGATTTTGTGCCGCGCTCCTAATTGCCAGAGTCCTGAAACCGATGCAATGGGGCCCATCAGGTGAAGCAGAAGATCTACTTGATGGATTGCCTGATTGATAAGCGCACCACCGCCTTCGGTTTGCCAAGTGCCTTTGAAGGATCGCGAATAATACTTCTCGTCGCGGAACCACTTCACGTAAGCGTCCGCTTGAAGCAGTTTGCCAAGCCGTCCGGCCTGCAGAGCGCGCTGCAGGAAAAGAACAGAATCGTCGAAGCGGTGCTGGCTCATCACACCGAGCTTGATTCCCGCGCGCCGGGCTATGTCAATCATCTGCCGCGCGCTGTCCAAGTTAGTCGCAATAGGCTTCTGGAGCATCAGGGGCCGGCCGATCGCAGCGCACTCTTGAACGGGTTCGAGGTGGAAATCGGGAAACGTGCAGACGTCGATAAAATCGAGACCTGGATACCGGCAAAGCTCGCGGTAATCAGGGACGAATTCGGCGTTCCAGCGCGCGGCGAATTCGCGGCCACGAGACTCTGTCCGGTTCGAGCAAGCGACTAACTCGAAGCCGATGTTCGAGTACGCTTGGGCGTGTTTCCCGGCAATAGCGCCAGTTCCGAGGAGACCAACTTTCATAGAGGCGGCGGACTTAGTAAGCCCATCCAAGAGTAACTTGATAGCTACGCGGAGTTACCCAGTGGGTTCCGCTGAAAGTCGATAGGAAATTGTACAAAGCCGCTTCATTCGTGATGTTGATCGCGGTGAGTTTCAGAGAGGTCTTCAACTTTTCATTGTGGAACAGATTGTCCGTTCCGACGGATACGTCGAACAAATTCCGAGGAGCGATTCGGGCGGGGTTACGATCCGGGTCCGCCGTACCGGGAGCGGGTATCACCAGCCGTGACGTCGTGAACGGTCCTGAGCACGATGTGATCGGATGTTCAAGGCTCGCCATCTGACCGCCGCAGGCAAAACCGATCGCGGCCTGCTGGTCGCCATCAAGCGCGAGCGCATCGGCCAGGGTTGTAACGGAGCCCGCGACTTCACCGCTGTCATAGCGCCAGGTGAATGCGGCCCAGGGCCCATCCTTTTTGAACTGATAGCGCAAAAACGTGGTCGATTGAAGAGCCTGGTCGTGATCGATCCGAAACGCTCCCGCATTCAACGGCGAATTGAAGATCAGACCGCCATTCTCGGGTCCAAAGAATCGCGCCCGGGTATGGCCAAGCGTGCTGTAGGCCTGAAATCCATGAATATTCTTCGTGGAGAGTCTGGCGGACAGACCGTCCAGCTTCGATTGCCGCCAGTCAATGGGAAAGGCGATCGGAGTGTTGAACAGGGTATCGAAGTCGAAGGCGTTTTGCGTGAATTTCCAGAAGTAATCGGCTTCCACCTGGAGGTATTTGCCCAAGGTCTGCTCGAATCCAGTATCGTACTCGTTGCGATGTCCGGGCCTCAACGCCTGACCTCCAAAAGCGCCAAATACCGTGGAAGCCAAGCCGCCGGCGCCGGTTGTGCTGGAGAGAATCAGATTCTCGTTGTAAGGCGTTTCCATCGTGCGGTCAAAGGAAGCGCGAAGGACCGTACCCGTCTTTTTGAACAGATAGGAGGAGCCGATACGCGGCTCAAGCAGGCGATCCGTTGAAATCCCACTGTAGTTGTCGAACCGCAGACCGGGATTGATGGTCAGGTTCTTGATCGTAATCTGATCCTGCGCGTAAACAGCTTGCTGGTTGATATTGGCCGCGCCGCGGAAGTGAAAGAGACTACCGCCCCGGGTCAGATCGTAGGGGACCAGACCAGGCGCAAGGCTCGGGTTCGCAATGTATCCCAATCCCGCGCAGGCCGCCGCGTTAGTTACGTTCGGCGCAGTCACTGGATTATTCGAGGGGGTTAGGCAGACCGGATTGAAGTCCGGATTAGTGAGGCCAAGGCCAAAGTTTTCATTCAGGCGGGTCTGCATCAACTGAGTGCCGATCTTTAAATTGTGAATTCCACTTGCGTAGGAGAAATCGGCGCGTGTTCCCCAATTGGTCAGGTGGCGATCTTGACTGATGGTTGCGGGGCTATCTGAAAATACATCGCCGCTCGGAAAGTATTGCACGTGGTCCTGACGAATGAATGGATTGATGGACAGAAGCGTCTTTGCGCTGAAGGTGTGCTGATAACCAAGAGCCAGACTGAGGGTCGTCGCCTCCTGACGCTGATCCTGGCCCAACTGATCGTAGGTTGTGGGAATCTGAAACCAGTTGCGCGCGCCAAATAGAGTTCAGGTGAAAAGAATCGTGTCCGCCGGGCTGGTAATCGATACGGTCGAAAAGCGTCTCTGTGTTTCCTTTGTCGTGGAGCGGAGTAAACTCGGGCGAGTCCAGAAATCTCCCGCTTCTGCTCGAATCGGCAACCAGAAAGTTACCCCAGTTTGAGCCGCCCACCGCAAACGTGGCATCCTCGCCGTAAGTACCGAATGAGCCGTAGGAAAGATCCAAGCTGCCGGTTGGAGGTTGCCCGAGACCCGATCGAGTCTGAGCGTTCACGATCAATCCCGTCTTGTCGCCATATTCGGCGTTCGGCGAACTGCTGACAAGTTCCATCGATTGAAACGCGTTCGAGGGTAGCTGCGTGGAAAAGGTTTTGTTCTGCTGATCGCTGATGGACTGGCCGTCTACTACGTAGGTGGTTTCTCCGTGATCGCCCTGCGGATGGAAAAACCCATTCGAGTCCGCCACGACCCCGCCCGACGTGAGCGTAATGGCATCGCTGAGACCTTGCCCCGTGGAGGCCATCGGAAGATCCGCGATCAAGTGTTTGACTTACGTCGGTATGGGAGGACGCGACGTTTTCAATGGTCTCGGCGGAAGCGGATACATCGACTGTTTCACTTGAATTCGCCAGCGCCAAGGCGATCTTCAACTCCTGCGGAACGGAGGTTCTAATATCGATGGTTTGCTGAGAGCTCTGCAGACCGGGCGAGGTGATATCCAGACGGTAATTATTGGGCGGGATGTTCGACAGGCGAAAAGCGCCGTCAACGCCGGTTTTTTCGGTTTGGTTGTATCCGGTAGCGCCATTACTCAAAACGACCTGCGCTCCGGGCACCACTGCCCCGCTCGGATCGGTTACAACTCCTTGTATTGTTCCGCCCGTCCCAGTTGCCTGGGAGCAGAGCGCAAGGCTCGCGCCGGCGAAAAGCATTATCACAACTGCCAGCAACGATGCCGGTTCAAACTTTCTTTCCACAACAAACTCCTTGAGGGCCAAATAAGATGGACCTGTCGATTACACGACCGGGCCAGAAATTAGAGCGACAGGAATTGAGAGGGAGGCGCGCGTGAACTGCGCGTAGAAACCGGCGGTTCCAGAATCGGCGCTAACCGCACCTTGACAACAGCGACGTGCGAAGGCGGCTCGTAAGACTTACCCGCATCCGTATTGATATGGACTACCGTGCCGCGTTCAGCCGCATGGCAGATCAGGCAATTGCTTTCCTGCCTGGAATCGTGGTTATGAACGGGCGCGGCAATGAAGACGGCAAGTACAACCAGGAGGCATAGTAAGGCCACCAGACGCATACCCGTAGCTTGTGTCTCGAACCGACGCACTCTTCTAAATTATACGGGAAAAAAATCCGTAATCCGCGGTTTGGGCCAGATTTGATGCCGCTGAAAGCAAAAACAAAACTGACAAAGTTGTTTCTACCAGTTAAAATAGGGGGATGCAGTCCAATAAGACTTCGAAAAAGACACGCAAGATCGCGGATGAAAACGTTGCGTCGCCAGAGAGCGTAATCAACGGCGAAACAGCGGCAACACCGCGCACCTCAAGGTCTTCCAAGCCGAAGAGTGAAACCGGGGAAAGCGCATCCATGAAGTTGCACCGTAAAGCTACATCCATTCCGACGCAAGAAACCGCGCCGGCAAACGAAATTCAATCAGCACCCGAAGTGAATGCTCCGGCAGGGAAAGCCGCCGCAGCCGCTGTTGGTTCCAACTCCATGCAAGAGCAGCCCCGTGTAACTCACGAAGAGATTGCACGGCTCGCCCACGCGTACTCCGTCGAGCGCGGAAATGGGCACGGGTCGCCTGTTGATGACTGGGTTCGCGCCGAGCGTGAACTTCTTTCGCGCCGCTAGTTGCATTTCAGAGGTCCCCTCACGGGCAAACGAAACCTAAACGCGCTCGTCCAATTCAGCAAATCGGAGCGGCAATTGACAAAGGATTGCCGCCGTCAGAAATGATTAGCTGTAATCTTTTCATATGAGCGAGTCCGCTCCCGGAACAGTACTGCCTGTTTCCGCCGCCGTGCCGGAGACTGCCGAACATCAGAGGTCTGTCCTGATCACGACCATTTCGTGGCTGCGCGATCTCATGCTTTCCGTACTGATAGCGGTTCTGGTGATTCTGTTTCTCTACCGGCCCGTAAAAGTGGAAGGCACAAGCATGATGCCGAGCCTCTTCGATCAGGAGCGGCTATTCATCAACCAGTTCACGTACAAGTTTGGAATCGGAGATATCAAACGCGGGGACACTGTGGTGTTCTATTTTCCCGAGGACCCACCGAGTCTTACATCAAACGTGTGATCGGGCTGCCAGGCGATACAGTCGCGGTAGACGATGGCTATGTGCTGGTGAATGGGAAAAAGCTGACCGAGAATTACGTTCCGGCGGAATATCGCGACGACCGCAGCTATGCCTCGAGAGTTGTTCCGTCAGGGCAGTATTTCGTGCTGGGCGATCACCGCAGTTCTTCGAACGACAGCCGGGCCTGGGGATTCGTGCCGCGAAATTACATCTATGGCAAGGCAGTCTTTGTATTTTGGCCGATTGACCGCATAGGCACTGTGCATTAACCGGTTCGCACTACTACGGACGCCGGTTGATCAGCCACAGGATCAGCGTCCCGGCGAGACTTAGAATCAGACACGTGACCCACGGGAAATAAAGGGTCGAGTGTTTGCCGCGCCAGACGAGGTCTCCAGGCAGACGTCCGAGCGGGATATTGGCCTTGTTCACAAGGATCAGCAGCAAGCCGAGAGCGGCGATTGTAAGTCCCGCGACAAGCAGTATCCGGCCGGGATTCATCTCTTCATCATCCTATGGATTGCGCCGCCTGATCGTATGGATTGCGTCGTTCCTCATCGGCGATCCTGCGTGCGTTACACTGCGCTGAGAAGCCCACTTCCGTTATGAGTGATTTGAAAACGTATGCTCCGAGTCCAGAGTTCAGTTCAAGCGCCCGCGTCCGCAGTCTCGACGAATATCGTGCACTGTACGATCGGGCCAAAGAGAATCCGGAGAGCTTCTGGGCGGAGCTTGCCGAAAAAGAATTAACCTGGTTTCGCACGTTCTCGAAGCCGCTGGAGTGGGAACCTCCTTTTGCGAAATGGTTCACGGGCGGCTCGATAAACGTCTCGTACAACTGTCTGGATCGGCACCTCACAACTGAGCGGCGAACCAAACCGGCATTGATTTTTGAGGGCGAGCCCGGCGACAAGCGCACCATCACTTACGAAGAGTTGCATCGGCTCGTGTGCCGCTTTGCCACTGTGCTGACTGAACTCGGCTATAAGGCCCAGGACCGGGCGATTATCTACATGCCGATGATTCCCGAGTTGCCGATTGCGATGCTTGCGTGCGCACGGCTCGGGATCGTGCATAGCGTGGTGTTTGGCGGTTTTTCGGCGGAGGCGTTGAAAGCCCGGGCACAGGACCTTGCGGCCACTTGGTCATCACGGCCGATGGCGGCTGGCGGCGCGGCAAAGAGGTGAAGCTTAAGCCCGCCGTGGACGAGGCGATTGAGGATTGCCCCGATGTTCGTCACGTCATTGTGTATCGGCGCACCGGCTCTGAAACAACAATGAAAGCGGGCCGGGATGTCTGGTGGCACGATCAGGACGCGCAACTCGATGCAACGCCTCAACTCACGCAAAAAGCGGAAAGCTGTCCGGCTGCCGAACTCGATCCGGAGCATCCGCTTTTCGTTCTTTACACTTCAGGAACAACAGGCAAGCCGAAAGGAATTCTTCACACCTCAGCCGGGTACCTGCTTCAGACTGCGATGACGATGAAGTGGGTTTTCGATATCCAGGAGAAGGATGTTTACTGGTGTACGGCCGACTGCGGCTGGGTAACAGGCCATAGCTATGTCGTGTATGGGCCCTTAGCGGTCGGAGCGACTTCGGTTCTCTACGAAGGCGCACCCGATTATCCGGCATTCGACCGGTTCTGGGACATCGTTGAACATCTGAGGGTCACGATCTTCTATACCTCGCCGACCGCCATTCGAGCGCTTATCCGCCAGGGGGACCAGTGGCCGAACGCGCACGATCTTTCGAGCCTTCGACTGCTCGGATCGGTGGGCGAGCCCATCAATCCGGCGGCGTGGGAATGGTATCACCGCGTCATCGGCAAAGAACGCTGTCCAATCGTCGATACCTGGTGGCAAACGGAAACAGGCGCGATTATGATCTCGGCAATGCCCGGGAGCGGTGCCGCTGAAACCCGGGTCTGCAACCCTGCCGCTTCCGGGCGTGCTCGTGGACATTGTGGATTTGAAGGGTGAGCCGACAGGCAACAACCGCGAAGGTTACATGATCATCCGCCATCCGTGGCCGAGCATGGTTCGCACCATATGGGGGGATCCAAAACGCTTTCAGGAACAATACTGGTCGCGCGTTCCGGGAGCGTATTTTACGGGCGACGCGGCGCGGCGGGACGATGACGGGTATTACTGGGTTCTGGGCCGCGTTGACGACGTCATGAATGTCAGCGGTCACCGGCTCAGCACCATGGAAGTGGAATCGGCGCTCGTTCATCATCACGCGGTCGCGGAAGCGGCCGTGGTCGGGAAGCCCCACGAGATCACCGGGCAAGCCGTATGCGCCTTTGTGACGTTGAAGAAAGGCGATTGGGATCGCGAGAAGCTCTCGAGCGAATTGCGGCAATGGATCGCACACGAAATCGGACCGTTTGCGCGGCCTGAAGAGATTCGCTTCACGGATGCGCTTCCGAAAACCCGCAGCGGCAAGATCATGCGGCGATTACTTCGTGAGATCGTCACGTCGAATGCGGTCACTGGAGATGTGACGACACTCGAAGACCTGACGGTTGTGGCGAAACTCTCTAACCAGAACGACGAAGAGTAGCAAGGATCCCTACTTATCCTTGCGGGGCGTACTCCAGATCATTGACGCTCGCGGGTTTAATGTCCGTGTGTTTCCACTGCCGCAGCACGGCCGGGTCGGCACCAATCGTACCCGCAAGTTCCGACAGATAGGATTGGCTTCCGACCCGCTCCAGCTGCTGCCGCGCCGTAGTGAGCCGGGATTGAAGATCAAGCCGCGGAACCGGCGCGCTATTTGCCAGAAAGCTCTCTAATGCGCTTGTGTGACGCGCCCACAAAGCTATATCGATCGATTGCTTGGCGTGGAGACGATTCCGATACCACTCGCTAGAAACAAGTGACTCGCGGGTAAACATTTGTACAAGGCCGGGATCGCCGGACCGCAATCCGTTGTACTCGCCGAAAGCCATTATGTGCAAGAGCGCGCGGATCGGCGGACATGCGTCCTCAATGCTCCCGTCTTCGAAATAGTTCATCGCGACCAATCGCTGGGCTTCGACGATGGCATCGACTCCGCTTGCGAACACCGCCGCATCCTGCAGTTCCGGGCGAAGCAGTTCTTCGGGAAATACCGCGTGCGGAACCTCAAACATTCTTCCAAGGAAGCGATCGACGAACAATGTGGTGATCCGGTATCCCAGCCGGCTCGCCAAAATTCTACGGCCTTCGAAATCGAAATCTTGCACCTTCTCGAGATATCCGTTCTCGATTAAAAAATGCGGCTCCCTTTCAGCAACTCTCATCCGGCACCAGAGTTCCGGAACGAGCATACTGTTGTCGTGATCCATGCGGTACTTTGGGCCGACATGCCCGGCGGCGGTAGTGAAGCCCGCGTAACCCGTCAAGATCGCGGACACGAGCGCGTTGTTGACATCTATCACGGGCGGCAGTGCATTGAACGGTCCTTTTGTCAGCGCGCCCTCGCTGCCGAAACCGGTGGTGGATGGAGACTTGCCCGTCAGGCTGCAGATGAAATCCATGAACAGCTCAGGCAATTCCTGATAATGGATCGGATTGTAAACGGCCAACGGAGGAATGCCGTTCTTCGGATCGGGCGGATTGTTTCGACGTCCCGCGAGAACAGCATTGACAGGGAAATGCACCGGTTGGCCGGCGGGAATTTCGCGTGCGAGCCGAGTGCCGATTTCCGCCAGATACATATCGCGCGGGTTCACCAGATCCGGACGCCGCTGCAGATAACGAGGATTTTTCGAGGGGTTGCCGTCAACCAACCGAGGCTGCGATGAGGACACTACATAGCTGGTTTGCGGATCTTTCGCAAAATCGCTCAGCAGGCGTTTCATCGGCTCGCTGTATTTATCGAATTCGACGACGTTATCGACGATTCGCCGGGCCTGTTCGATCGTCAGCGGCTCGAAATTCGATAGAAACGTACCCGGCGTGGCAAGGTCGCGCTCGGCATCGCGGTCGAAGCCACGATGGATGGCATCATCCGGACGCTGGAATAGAAGCTGCTCGCAATTCTGAACCAGCTTGACGCTTTGGCTGTTTTCATATTCCGCGTCGAGGTTATTCAGACTGGCGCCGGGTAACACAACAGATGCGGTGATGTCGTCTTCGACTTGCACCTTGTCGGCGGGACTGAAATCCGGGCGCAGTTTATAGATACGCCAGGAGCCGTCGGGATCGTAGCCGACACGCAGGTAATTGCCGACCAGGTCCTGGCTTTCGAACTTCAACTCGTGACCCAGGAATCCATTCACGCGGTCTACGCTGAAGTGCTCGCGCCAGTTCTCGCCCCATTCCGGCTGATAATAGCGCTTCACCGTCACTAGCAGCTGCCTCACGGTGTCCGGGATGCTGGTAAGCCATGCGTTGTGCGCGGCTGTATATTCGGGCGAAGGCGTCATCAGCTTGATGACGGAACCGAGGGAGCGTTCGGTGCTCAGGATGGGACGCTTCGTACGCTGATCGGATCGCGGATTCTTGAAGATGGTTGAGAAGTCGCGTTTTAGAATGTCCGCGACTTGTTCGATTTCGTTTTGAAAGTCGCTGACGAAAATAGGGCCGCGCAGCGTGATGCTTCCGATAGACTTTGAGATTTCAGACTTGCCGCCGCCCGATACCGTACAAGGCTTGTGGCACAGAGTCGGATCCGCGCGCGATGCGACCAGACGCCAAGCCGTGCCGCCCGTCTGCTTTTCCAGCCGGATTTTGGTACCCCAGGGAAGCACGTACGTCTCCCCCGCCCTGATCGTGAGTTGGTGCCACTTTCCATTGTGGTGCAGCCATTTCACGCTGCCTTCTCTTACACTGAACTCCGCATTTTCGGGAACGTAGAAGATGTCGGGGTATTTGCGATCCGATGCGTAACCCTCCGAATGCACATGCACCCGGTCGCCAAGCCAACCCATCGCGTCGGCAAACTTCACTTGCTTAGTGAGAACCGTGCGCCCGGCAAAGAATTGCTTTCCGAGTACATAGGCGGGGAAGGCGATGGCGCCTCCGGCGTGCTCTTCTTCGCACATTCCATAGAGGTTCGCGGCAAAACTGATCTGAGTCTTGACTTCTTTCTTGCAGTAGCCGAAGTAATTATCGGCAATGATCGTTACCATCACGCCGCGATGGTCGCGGCAGACGATTTTGAATGCGCCGCCCTGGTTATAAACCTCGTCCTCGTTCGTCCAACACATTCCTTCACGGCGCTGACGATCGGTCGCTTCGCTCATGTGCGGCAGGCCAAGATCCTTCTTCTTCAAACCCACGATATGCGGAGCAAGAATCAGGCATCCGGTGTGGCCCGTCCAATGCATTACGTCGAGAGCCGCGTCGTTTTCGGGCAGATAAGGATCGCCGCCGTTGCCGAAAATGCCTTCCACGAAATCGAGATTACTGACAAGACTGGCAGGCGCGAAGCAGCGCGTTTCCATCGTCTTCGCGGAATCGCTTCCCGTCGCCGGGCAAACAAGCGGCCGTAGCAATAGCGTCACAAAAAGACGAACCTGCTCCTCCTGGTCCGCCGTGAAAGGAAGCGCCAGAACATCCGCCGGAGGATTGAGCGCAGCCTTCAGCAGCGATGCGAAAGCGCGTTTGGGAACGGCGATTTTGTCCGCCGGAACTGGCAGTCCGCCTTCGACGATATGGAAGATTCCCTTCGTCGTACGGCGATCGCTTTTCGGGTTGTGAAGAATGCCTTGGGGTACGCGGTAAGACTTCAGATAAGGCGAGGACAGGGTATCTTGACTCGGCGGCAACGACATCACCCGTGCCAACCCTGGACGGTCCAGCACGAAGGTGTTGCCGGGGAGACGCGGAATCTCGGATGAGTCCACATCATCCAGGTAGGCATCCAGAAAGGCTTGAATCCGCTCGTCTGCCGGACACAGACGATACCCCAGCAACTGGTCCTTTTGATAGTAGTTGCGCAAAAGCGGACCGGCGATTTCGAGTGCGCGGGCGTCCGCCGTAGCGCCGCTGGTGGGCTGACCCAGCGCGGCAAGCTTCAGATTGATATAACGGAATAGTTCTTCATCGTGCGCAACGGAAGACACTCTGGGCGATTGATATTTCACCGGTTCTCCTAAGGTGAATGAGTAATGAGCAAACGCGCCGGACATTGGCGCTGGTCGGGCTAAACACCCATTTTATCAATGGAGATCAGACCGCTTGCTCACGCGCGTGGAGCAGCCAATTAGTCGTCGCTTGAAAAGAAACTGCCGATGTCTCCTCGCGCCAGGGCGCCCAGCGGGTTACGTTCCTCGCCCGCGTGCGGATGATCGCTCGGCGAGAGTTCGTGCCGCAATCGTTCCAGCGTCATGCTCTGGAGAATCACGCGCCCTGGCCCCGTCAGCGTCGTCAGAAACAGACCTTCGCCGCCGAATATCGCCGTCCGAATACTCCCGACCATCTGAATGTCGTAGTTAACGGTAGGCTCGAAGGCGACAAGATGCCCGGTCTGGACTTGCAGGGTTTCACCTGGTTGAAGAGTGAAGTCCACGTGGTCTCCGCCCGCATGTACGAAGACTGCGCCAGGCCCGGTGAGCCGCTGCAAGATGAACCCCTCGCCCCCCAGAAGCCCGGCGCCCAAACGGCGCACCATGGCAATGTCTAGCGTGACGCTGCCTTGGGCGAATAGAAAGCCGTCGCGCTGCACCATGATAGTCTGGCCAGCCGCGAGTTCAAAGACCTGTATCTTGCCCGGATAGTGCCCGGCGAAACCGACCTCACCTTGCGCGCCGGTTGCCTGAAAGTAAGTGAAGAAAAGCGACTCGCCCATCAGTTTGCGCTTCAGCGCGCCAAGGAGTTTCTGCCCCAACGTTTGCCCGGTCATACGGGTCTGCCACTCAACGTTGACCGACTTGTAAATCATCTTGCCGGCTTCAGCATAGATCTCTTGTCCAGGCTGCAGATGCACGCGGGCGATTTGAAGATTGTGGCCTTCGATGTCGTAGTTCAGGGGTGCAACGGGCGGGGCGGGAGGATAATAGGAGGCTCCGCTCGGTCCGGGGCCTCCGGCCGATGAGCCAGTAGGTTGGCCGCAGTTCAGGCAGAATCGCGCGCCGTCCGCGTACTGAGTACCACAATTTGTACAAAACGCCATATGATGTTGTTCCTCTAAGGAACATTAGCATCAAAACGGGTCACGTTTGGAAACAGAAACCGGAGCGCTTCCCGCATACGCTGGCCCCAAGCCTTTTCGGTGTGTTCCGCGCCTTCTTCTTCGACGAATTTTAGGTTGCTGTCGAGAATCCACCGGTTTCTAATCAGGAGGTCCCGCAAGTCGCGAGCGTCTTGTACGCAGGAGGCCGGGTCGGTCCCCTCGCAGGTGCCTACGTCGAGCCAGATCTTCTGCTCGGGGTGTTTGGCGCGCGCGCGAATGCGGCCGAGAATATCCCGCTGTGCCCACCACAGAGAAGGCGACATGACGATCAGTTTTCCAAACACCAGGGGATGCCGGAAGCCGATGTAGAGGCTCGCGAGGCCACCCAACGAAGAACCTCCCAGCCCGGTATTCTCGGCGTTCGGCCAGGTGCGGTATTCGCGATCAATCATGGGCTTCAACTCTTCGACGATCAGACGGCCGTACTTGCTGGCCAACCCGCCGCGGCCATTCCGATCGCGGATATGCGTGTATTCGTCGATGCGCTTTTCGCCCGTGTTGTAGATCCCGACTAGAATCAGCGGTTCGATTTCCCCGTCCCGGATCATTTGTTCGACGAGTTCGTCGAGGCCCCATTCCTTGCCGAGAAAAGCCGTCGCGGCGTCAAAGAGATTCTGGCCGTCGTGTAGGTAACAGACGGGATACCGGCGATCTGGCGAATCCTCATAACCGGGCGGCAGATAAACGATAACGTCCCGATCGGACTTCAGAAACCTGGAATGGAAACTCGAATGAACTCTGAAATTCCCGGTAAGGGTGTGTTCCAAAGACCAGAACTTCCTAGCTCTTGACGAAATCGAGCGATGCCGAATTCATGCAGTAGCGAAGACCCGTTGGCCGGGGACCGTCATCGAAAACGTGTCCTAAATGGGCATCGCACTTGGCGCAGAGGACTTCTGTCCGGGCCATACCCAGGGTCGCGTCAGTGCGATCCACCACGTTCTCCTTTGCAATCGGCTCCCAGAAGCTAGGCCAGCCGGTGCCCGATTCGAATTTGGTATCGGAAGAAAAGAGCGTGTTCTCACAACAGATACAGCGGTAGATACCATGCTCGTGGTTATTCCAGTACTTACCCGTGAAGGCCCTCTCGGTAGCGGCATGCCGAGTTACTTCGTACTCCTCTGGAGTCAACTGTTTGCGCCACTCTTGGTCTGTTTTCACTACTTTCTCCACTTTGATGTCTCCCTCGCGCTTGCCCGAATCTGTGAACGCCATGATCTTCACCATTTTGGGACCGCCGGCCAGGGCCAGCCCAGCGGTTGCGGCGAACGAAAACCCGCTTTTCAAGAACGCTCTGCGTTGCATAATCACCTATTAATTCGCGGGCCGGGCGGAGGAAGTTACGCCTTCGCTACCTCGGACCCGAACCGCGGTAACTTATAAGTATGCCGATCTTCGAGTACTCTTGCGACGACTGCGGAAGCAAGTTCGAGAAACTGGTCCGCCGAAGCGCTGAAACAGAGGACCTTCGCTGCCCTTCTTGCGGACAGGATCACCTCACAACTCAGTATTCCACTTTTGCCGCCAGGGCGAACGGAGTCACAAAAGAATCTCAGCCAAGCGGCGGATGCGGCGGCGGCATGTGCCAGGGCGGCATGTGCGGCATGAACAACTTCAACTAGGGTTGACGTTCAACCGGGAGCAGGCGTTCTTCACCGCTTCGAGGAAGCTGTCCAACGTTGACGGTTTCGTGATGAACTGCTGCGCTCCTAACGCCAGCGACTTCCTCCTGTCCGCTGGAAGGGACGAGGAAGTAAAGACAATGACCGGAATCGAACTGAGTTCCGCGTGCTGCTGAACCTCCGCAAGCACTTGCAGCCCGGTAACTTTCGGCAGGTTTAAATCCAAAAGCACCAAATCGGGAGTTGGCGCATTCTGATAGGGATTCAGCTTCTGGAGGAACCACAAAGCCTGCTCGCCGTCAGCTACACGGCAGAGGCGCACGTCTATAGCGGCTTCTTTCAGAGCGGTTTCTAAAAGAAAAACAGCCGCATCTTCATCCTCAACATATAAGAGAGTGCGTTCAGCCATTCACGTCAAAGAACTTAGATGTGTTTTACCGCAATGTTGTGTCTCGGTTTATACAAGCGTACTAACATCTGTTGAATCGGCCGTCCGCATGCGAACTCCGGTTTGACTTTCGTGCTTTATTCGCCCACACTGTGTAATGGAAGGAAGATCGGTATGGCGCTAACGAGACGGCAGAAGGAAGTGATGGAATTTCTGGCTGGTTTCATTGAGAAGAAAGGCTACAGTCCCAGCTACGAAGAGATCGCCTCCAGCCTTGGATTGGCTTCGCTCGCGACCGTTCACAAACACATTCAGGCGCTTGAGGGAAAGCAATACGTCCGGCGTAACTACAATCACAGCCGGTCTCTCGAAGTGGGTGAGAGGTATCTGACGGAGGAAAACGCGCGCCGACCGGCAGCTGAAGCTTTCGTACCGCTTCTCGGGCGGATTGCAGCCGGAGCCCCGGTCGAGGCAATTGCGAATCCGGAGGAACTCCACTTTTCCGATTTCACAGGCCATGAGGGCACATTTGCGCTTCAGGTACGCGGCGAGTCGATGATTGAAGACCACATCTGCAGCGGCGACTTCGTGCTGGTGGAGAAGACCGGTTCGGTGCGCAACGGGGATATCATCGTCGCCCTTGTGGATAATTCCGAAGCGACGTTGAAGCGCTACTTCGCCGACCCCGATGGGCGAGTGCGATTACAGCCTGCCAACTCGGCTATGGCGCCTATTTTTGTCGATCCGGCTAATTTGCAGATCCAGGGCCGGGTGCTGGCAGTGATGAGAAAGTACTAAGCGCAAATGATAAACTGGGGCAGATAGCGGAAGGTTTGGCAACTGGGTAGCGCAACAAATAGCGGCTTGGGAAAACGTCTGGTCTTCTGGGATTTCGCCCGGGCTACCTGGCAATACGACGTCGTTGTCGCGCTTATTCTGCTGTTTATTTTCGCGACTCCTCGCGCCTGGTTCCGCGATCAGCCGAAAGAGTCGAGCGTCGTTCTGATGTCCTCGCTGCACGGTTCCAATCGCATATTTATCGCAACCGAACTGCTGGCAGGTTTGCCAGAGCGGAATCGAACGGCTGAAGCGGCGAAACTTATACGCCAACGGACCGGCAAACAGTGGCACGTGGTTCGCGTCGAACCCATTCGAGATGAAGCCGAACAAGAAATAAAGGGCTTTATTGCGTATACCGCGCCGTAGTTCGGGCGTCTCCTGTTTAGTGACATGAAACACTTCTTACCAGCAGTCGCCCTTTTTCTATCCGTCGGCTTCCTTCGCGCGGATAGCGTTGACGCGATCCTGAAGCGCATGGATCAGGCGGCGCCAAAGTTTCAGGCGTTGACCGCGAATGTGGCCATGGACACATACCAATCTATTTTCGGCGAAGAATCCTCTCCCGACAGTCACACCCGCGAGAACGGGACTTTGCAAATGCAGCGGCTGAAAAAAGGCGAGGTACGGGCAATACTCGACTTCAAAGGGGCAAACGCTCGGACGATTGCCGTTATCGGGAACGTTATCTCCATCTATACTCCGGCGAACAATCTGGTCACCAAAACAAACGTCGGCGATAAGAGCCAGATGATCAACGAGTTTTTGCTGCTGGGTTTTGGATCTTCCGGTTCGGAGCTTGCGCAAACCTACACCATTGAATCGGCGGGAACGGACAACGTGGGCGGCACGTCTACGACGAAGCTGCAACTCATTCCGAAAGATGCAGACACCCGGAAACAACTCTCGAAAGTGCTCATCTGGATTCCGGACAATGGGGTCAATCCCATACAGCAGCAGTTCTTTCAACCGGCTCAACCGCACGATAACTGGCGCAAGGTGACTTACTCGAACATCGTCGTGAATCCCAACATGTCCGGCAAGTTGGAACTTAAACTTCCCGCCGGAGTACATGTGCAGAAGCAATAGAACGTGGCCGAGCAGCGGAAAAAAACCAGCGGACGCCTTGCGTTTATAGATTGGACGCGCGGGGTTGCCGCGCTCATCATGTTACAGGGGCATACGTTCAACTCGTTTGCCCGGACAGATCTGCGCGACAAGGGCCCGTACATGTTGTCGCAGTTTGCGGGCGGATTGCCGCCGGCGATGTTCCTGTTTCTGACCGGGATTACGTTCGCTTTTCTGATGGACAGCCAGGAACGGCAGGGTGCGGCGACCGGCAAACGAGTGTGGGCGGCGCTCAAGCGCTCGCGTTATCTGTTCCTGATCGCGTTCCTGTTTCGGATACAGCTCTACGTCTTCGGATATCCGACCAGTCCCGCCGATCAGTTGCTTAAAGTAGACATCCTGAACTGTATGGGATTTGCCATGCTGATTTTCGCTCCCATGGCCGTGTTTACTACGATGGAACGGATTCGGCTTTGCACGGTTCTAGGCTTTTTGATCGCCGCGCTTGCGCCGGTGATGACGATGATCAAAACCGCCGGCATGCCGTGGATTGTCCGCTCGTATGTGATGCCCGATTACAACTACTTTGGTTTTTTTCCCTGGGCCTCGTTTTTGGCTTTCGGAATGGTGGCGGGGAGCATCTTGCGGGTGGTGAAGCAAGAGGACATGCAGCGCACCATGATGTGGATGATGGCGGTTGGCCTGGGAATCGCCAGCCTTGCGCACTATCTCTCGAACCTGCCGTACTCGCTGTATCCGAAGAGCGAATTCTGGCTCGATAGCCCTGGCTTAACCGTGATCAAGCTGGGCGTGGTTCTTTGCATTCTCGCGCTTTCATATCTTTGGGTGAACCTGGCGGCTCCGCAGAGATGGAGCTTGTTCCGTCAACTGGGCACGACATCGCTGCTGGTTTATTGGGTGCACATTGAACTGGTTTATGGCCGCTGGTGCGGCATTTGGAAAGAAGCCTTGACTGTCCCGCAGGTTGTCGTCTATACGATTGTGCTCGTCGCATTGATGACCATCATTTCCGTCATGCAGACGCGGTACAAGACACTCGGGTCTTTCTTCCGCGCCGCCCCGATTCCTCAACCGCGGCGCGCTTCGGGCGACTAGAACTCAGTTAGACTTTCATAGACGATGCGTTTATTGGTAGTAGAAGACGAAAAGCGAATTGCGGATTTTCTGTCCCGGGGACTGCAGAGCGCTGGGTACGCGGTAGACGTTGTGCATACGGGCGGCGAAGCGGTAGAGCGCGTTCATTCGACAGAGTACGATCTGGTGGTCCTCGATCTTGGATTGCCGGATATCGATGGCCTGCAAGTTCTGCAGAAGATCAAGAACAGAAAAGCCATCCCTCCGGTATTGATCTTGAGCGCGCGCGATTCAGTGGACGACCGCGTGAAAGGCCTGGAACAAGGCGCGGACGATTACCTGGTTAAGCCGTTCGCCTTTGTCGAACTGCTGGCGCGAGCGCGCGTGTTGCTGCGCCGTGGTCAGCCCACACCGGAGCGGCTGCAGGTAGCGGATCTGGCGCTCGATTGCATTCGCCGCAAGGTGACGCGAAACAATGAAGTGATCGAACTTGCTCCAAAAGAGTTCAGCATCCTGGAATACATGATGCGTAATCGCGGGCGTCCGCTCAGCCGCACCATGATCGTCGAGCATGTGTGGGACATGGACTACGACGGCCTGACCAATATCGTTGACGTGTATATCCGGCACCTGCGGAGCAAGATCGACGATAAGTACACGACTAAGATGATCCACACGGTTCGTGGGATCGGATATATGCTGGATGGACCGGATCTGCCGCAGACTGCGCCATCGGAACCCGTGGTCGCGTAGGGCTGCTATCGCGGCATATTGAGAAGCATGCTGAAAAGAAGGTTGGGTCAGTTCTTTCGGACCTTGCGCTTCCGGCTGGCAAGCACCTTTCTGTTGCTTCTGGCGGCGGTCCTTACCGTCGTCGGCTTCATCGGCACCAAGACTTTGCAATCTATTCTGGCGGCTCAGAGCGAGCAAACTCTGCATGAGCAACTGGGCGCGATGCGCGGTTATATCCGCTTTGAAAACGGCAAGCCCGACTGGTTTGCGGATCCAACAGATCCAGAAGAAGCGGCGGCGGTGGGCCGGCTCAAAACCATCTACGTGGAAGCCTATGACAACGGCGAACCCTACGAGGGATCCGCCAATTCGGACTTGAAGGCTCTCTTCAATCCCGAGACGATTCGAAATGAGATGGCCCAGATGCAGGTGACGCACGAGCCTGTGTTGAAGACGATCACCGGCAAGGACAAGGTCCAGTACCAGATCATCAGCAGCGTCATGCTGGATACCGACCATAACCGCAGGTGGTATGTCGCCGAAGGAAGAAGTCTCGCGGAGGATCACCGGGTAGTGAGGCAGTTCCAACGCAAGTTTCTGATTTTCTTGCCGATTGCCCTATTCATCTGCGCCGTGGTGAGTTGGTATTCCGCGGGCGCGGCGTTGAAAGGACTTCAATCGGTTGATAAGGCGGCGCAGGAGATTACAGGCTCGAATCTGGGATTGCAGATTTCGAAGCGGGGCGCCGACGACGAACTAGACCGGCTGATCGACTCGTTCAACGCAATGAGCGGCCGTTTGAAGCAGTCCTTCGAACAGATCCGCCAGTTCTCGACGGATGTCTCTCACGAGTTGCGCACGCCCTTGACGGCGATTCAAGGGCAACTCGAAGTGGCGCTCTTCACCGCTTCGAGCAAAGAACAGTTGCAGGAAGCGATCGAGAACGCGCTGCAGGACGTGGAACGGTTGGCCAATCTGGTTCGCGCGCTCTTGCTGCTGTCGCAATCCGAGTCGGGGCAGATCCCGATGAACAAGAGCGTGCTGAACGTGACCGAGTTGCTGGAGGATCTGGTGGATCAGTTCCAAATCCCGGCGGAGGCGCACGATCTAGAACTGACGCAAACCCGCGAGCAGGAGCCAGTGTACTGCGAGGTGGACCGCACGCAAATCGAGCGCGTCATCACTAACCTGCTCTCAAACGCAATCAAGTACACACCTGAAGGAGGCTGGGTCCGGGTGCATGCCGAGCCGGTCGGTGCTTTTGTGAGGTTTGTGATTGAGGACTCCGGCGTAGGTATTCCGCAGGACCACCTGCCGCATATTTTCGATAGGTTTTACCGCGTGCCGGATCCGAATCCCGAGAAAGGGCTCGGCTTGGGACTTAGTTTCGTCGCCTCGATCGTGAAGGCTCACGGAGGCGAGATCCACGTCCGGAGCGAAGCGGGAAAGGGCTCATGCTTTGAAGTCACGCTGCCTGCGGGTCAGGCCCCCGCGCCTTTCGAGATCCCGATCACAGCGTCTCATTCAGCAGACGAGCCAGGCGGAGACCGCCTTTCGTAAGTTGGGACCGGACGACGGGTTTCATGGCGTCGATGTAAAGGCCGTCGATGGGAGCTTTGAAGTCGGTCACGTCAGCAGGCGCCTCTTTGCAGCCGTCCGGAAATTCGATAGGTTCAACGGGGATGTGAAGTTTCCAATAGATGTCCCGAATGCCGAGTTCGTGAGCTTCCCAAGCCCAATCGTCCTGATCGCCCACCGATAATTTCTGCCGCGTGGAGCGATGCATTCTATCGATTTGCGATTCGAGACTGGCGGCGAGCGACCTGTCGCTAGTATGCATCGCGTCGATAATGCCGCCATCCCAGAGCGCATGCAGGTTCTTAGCGCGGTCGATGGGGGGATCCAGACGCTCGCAATTGCCGCCGAGATCCGCGTCCGAGATGTCATGCAAAGGCTGATGGATGTCTCCGACGAAGTGGACCAGGAATCTGAGCGCGTCCAGTTCGCTCCAGCGCGGGCCGGGCACCCCAGACTTCAGTTCAGCGGCAAACAGGCGGATGCGGGTGGTAGCGCAATTGTCGTCGGGACAGCGCTCCGGGATATTGGATTTGTGGTCCTGGAGGGTCAGGTTGATGAAGTGCCAATCTCCAGTTCCCGTTTCTCTTTTGGTTTCGTCGGCCCAGGTGGAAGCTTGGGCGAGGGCATCGGCTACGGCCTCAGGCGTATCGGGCACGCCCAAAATTCGGGCGATACGGGTGCGGGCGGCAGGCGTAAGATGCGCGGCGGCAATCCGGGCGACGACTCTGTGGCCGGTCTCCCACCAGCACCAGGCAGGCGAGGCGGCGAGGAGACACGGTATCAGGAAGAGGCGAAATAGACGTTTCATGGCGCAAGGCGGCTTTTTACCGAACGAATTACTGGCCCTTTTCTCGTTGCAGCACAATGATTTAGCGCGATTTTACCAAACGAATTGAAGGCTTGGGTTCGTTTTTTCAGATTGTCTCTCGAGCTTAGGCGATTGACGGCTTCTCCCGAGCGCACACGGTCCACTTGCGCCGGGTTGCGTTTTTCGTCACACTGGCAGTGGGATGTCATTGCTTCAAAAGCGCACTCACGTGATCTTACCGGAAGACCTGCTGGCCGAAGTTGACCGCCTTGTCGGACACCGAGGCCGGAGCGCCTTCCTGACTGAGGTCCTTGGCAAAGAAGTGCAGCGACGTAAATTACTGGCCGCCTTGCAAGACGCAAGGGGATCGTGGAAGACCGAAGATCATCCTGAGTTGGCCCATGGTTCGGAGGCATTTGTCGAAGAATTGCGTTCTGAAAATGACGAGCGGTTGCGGCCCATTCAGGATACCTGATGGCGACCCTTCTGCTTGATACGACTTTTCTGATCGACGTTTTGAACGACCGGCGGGGGCGAGCCGATCTGATGGAACATCTTGTTCTGGAATATCACACGCTTGCCTGCTGCGCGATCAATGTGTCTGAAGTGTACGTTGGCCTCCGACCGCCTGAAGCACGGAAAACCGAAGCGCTCCTTAGGCAACTCGCATATATCCCAATTCACTGGGAAGCGGCAAAATTGGCCGGGGAACTGAAACGAGAGTGGGCGCAAAGAGGACAGACACTCTCGCTTATGGACATGACGATTGCGGCAGTGTGTCTCACCGAGCGGCTTACGTTGGTAACCGACAATCGCAGGCATTTTCCCATGCCAGAGCTTTCGCTCTATCCTTTGCCGTGATAGCGGGGTCGGTGTCAAGGCCGGCATAGCCCCGGAAGACTTAGCCTTGACTCGGATTTCGGGGACCGTATTGAAAGTCCTGAAGGCGAAGTGGCCCCACGCTACATCTCGCGTCGAACCTGCTCTTATGTCAGCGCCGGTGCAAAAATTTTCCACCGGAGTTGACACTTAGCGATCCTCAGGCAAATCGGCGGATCACGGCGTCACTTGCGATGTGCAGTGATTTCGGAATTCAATAACGCCGGAGATCGTAGTGCCAGCCCCAGTCTTGGCGTAAGTCCATCTCGCCACTGCGGCCTCAACCGATTTCTTCAGAAGCGGATGCCCTTCAACTTGAATGCTAATGGGATGGCCATCAGGTCCTACTTCGGCTGTGAACTGGACACGACCGCTTACATGCGCAGAACGCGCGAGAGGAGGGTATTGAGGGACATCACTCGCGGATGGCGTCGGGCCGCTGGAAACAATGTACACGGAAGGCGGAAGAATAGGATGGAGCGCCTGACGATATAGGTCTGACAAGGTGAACGTCGTGCGAGGGAACAGTTCATCGAATCGCCCGGCTGCTAGTTCATGCAGTGAGGAAGTCTCGGATGAAGGCGGCGGTGTCGGATCAGAGGTTGCAAAGATTGGCTTGTCCATAGGGCCCGGACCAAGTGCTGTGTCCAACCCATCCAGAAGCCTCATAGTCCATGATGTCTGCTCGGGCGTCTTGGCGTGTACAGGATCGTAGATATCGCGATCGAGGATATCGATACGAAGAAGCCGCGATGCTCCGCTGCATTGCACTCGCATCGTGATTTCGGCACCGCTGAAGGTAAGACAGTGCTTGCATCGCTTTTGCTCCTTGTGTAATTCGCTTGCCGGAATCAGACAAGGATTGTTTCCTTGTAGCAAGTCTGACACCGATTGGGAAATGACCGCCTCTTTGACTTCGACCTGTGCAGGTTGAGTGCACGCGTCCCCAGGCGGTGTGATCAGTATTCGAGAAACGCGCGTCCCCTTGTCGTCGGGCACGACAGAGATCACTTCAAAGTAGTGAAAGGGCGGTCCAAAGTCGAAGAACGTATCTCTGCCGATGACGAACTCGTTCGGCGGAGGTTCGGGCGCCTTCCTTCCGCCAGTAGCAGCCGCAAGCAAGCTGTAAGAAGCTAGAAGGATCAGCAATCTCGACATGATGAATGATTCTATCTCGCAGTTGACCTGCAGCTGCTGGATACCAATACAGCGTCTTTCTTGAATTCACCGTAATTTTTCACGTGCCGCACCAAGAAGTCGGGACCGTACTCAATCGGCAGCGGAGATTTGGGGAAGTTCTCTCGGTCTGGCAACGTACACTGAAGACGGCGGCCACTCCGTGCCGGTGTTTCCTTGTCCTACCCGGCTCTGGGCGATGTTCCTGCTTCCGTGGCTCACGCTGCTGACCTCTGCACTGATCCTCATCGAGATCCGCCACATTATTCCGCACGGAGTAATCCCGATGCTGTTTATATTTGCGATGCTTCCGTTCATCGGCTTTTGCCTCATCTCGGCGGCCGTCCTGGTGGGCGAATCCGAAGGATGGCTTATGGCGGCCAGCGTTGTGTGCAACTCCTCCTACTGGTTTGGCTGGTATCTGCTGGCCCGTATTCCCTCGCTGACCGTCCATTGGAAAGGTCCGCTGGCCGTTTGGAACTCCACGGCGCGGACGGTTTTTTTGGCAGAACTCGGGGTAATTGTGTTGACGCCAGCACTGACGTTATTCCTCCAGTCTAGAAAGTGCGACTTTATTTAGTTCGACCGCCTCAGGTCGTCCGCCGCAAAGGAAATCCCATGCGATACGTTTCTCTTTTCGTGTTACTGACTTCGCTGCTCCATGCCCAAGATGGGGCAGCATTCTACAAAGAGCGTTGCGCGTCCTGCCACGACTCGCCTGCGCTACGAGTTCCATCGCTGAGCACGATTAAAGCGATGAGCGGCGAAGCGATCTATCAAGCGTTGACGCGCGGCGTTATGAAGACCCAGGCCGCAGGGCTTTCGCCCGCGCAACTCGTCGCCCTTATCCGTTACATCGGTCCCGCGGGAGAGGCGCAGCCCACCGGTCCGGCTGTGACCGGCACCTGCAAAAGCCAACCACCTTTCCCGGCTGCTGCAAACGCCCCTGCATGGAACGGCTGGAGCACTACCGTTAGCAATTCGCGTTTCCAAAATACGGCGCTCGCCGGTCTCGCCGCCGCCGACCTGGACAAGTTGAAGCTCAAATGGGCGTTCAACCTAGGCGCGGTAGCCGAGGCTCGTTCACAGCCCGCAATCATCGGAGATTATGTATTCATCGGCACCGCTACCGGAGCGTTCTACGCGCTCGATGCCCGTTCCGGCTGCACGTTTTGGGGATTTCGCGCCGCGTCCGGAATTCGTGGGGGTACTGCTATCGGCGATGCCGGCGGCACACCCGCCATATTCATCGCCGATACCCGTGCAAATGTGTACGCACTCAGCGCGCAAACGGGCCGGCTGCTATGGAAGGTGCGCCCTGTCGATCATTTCACTACCCTCGCTACCGCCACGCCGCGCTATTACAACGGTGTCGTGTACCAGGCCTTCTCCTCATTCGAAGAAGCGATTGCCGGCGATCCCAAGTACCAGTGCTGCACGTTTCGCGGCAGCGTTGTGGCTCTCAAGGCCGCTACGGGCGATAAGCTCTGGCAGACTTTCACCGTCCCCGAATCACCCGAGCCTAAGGGCAAAAGCCCTGCGGGAACTCCCGCATACGGGCCATCCGGTGCGGGCGTATGGTCAACGCCAACCATCGATGAACACGCGGGCGCGCTCTATTTTGGCACCGGCGATAATTATTCCGACCCTCCCACCGACACAAGCGATGCCGTTATCGCTCTGGATCTGAAAACCGGAACGTTACTCTGGTCGGTTCAACTTACTCAGAATGACGCTTATAACGACGGGTGCGGCATCCCGGTCGCCGGCAATTGCCCGGAGACGCATGGCGCGGATTATGATTTTGGCCAGCCGCCTATTTTATTTGACCTTGGGGCCGGCAGACGCATCCTGGTGATCGCACAGAAATCCGGCGTAGCCTTCGGGCTCGACCCGGACGCTAAAGGCAAGGTACTCTGGCAGACTCGTCTGGGCAAAGGAGGTCCGTTTGGAGGCAGCCAATGGGGCTCGGCCTCGGATGGCAGCAAGGTCTACGTCGCCATCTCCGATCTCAAAGTCAGCGCCATGGCGGACAAGAAATCGGCGGCTGGTTATCGATTCGTACTGAATCCGAAACAAGGCGGCGGGCTGTACGCGCTTGACCCGGCCACCGGCAAAATCATATGGAACGCCCCAGCCACGCCCTGTGGCGACGAAAAAACGGACTGCTCGCCCGCGCAGTCGGCGGCCCTCACTGCGATTCCGGGCGTGGTCTTCTCCGGCTCCGTAGACGGTCACCTGCGCGCATTTGCAACGGCCACCGGCAAAGTTCTGTGGCACACCGACACGGCGCGTGAATTTACTACGGTAAACGGTCCACCTGCGCGTGGCGGCTCGCTTGATGTCGCGGGCCCGGCTATCCTGAATGGCACTATTCTCGTGAACTCCGGCTATGGCCAATGGGGCGGTATGCCAGGAAACGTACTTCTGGCGTTTTCAATTTTCTGATAAGTAGCGCAGGCCAGCTACCGGACGTGGAACTGAGTACTGCTGGGCGTCTGGCATTCTCCGCCCCAAAGCCCTTTGTTTTCAGAGCCGCTGACCCAACAGCTTTCAAAAAGGTCACCTGTCAATTAACCGAATCCACTTTGGAACTATGAACCTTTTCGCACGTCGTGACGATCTGTCTTATAGTGGAGTAGAGAATGAAAAAGAAACTGATCGCCGAACCCATCATCTCCCCGGAGATTCTGGAGATGGCGAAAAGATCGGTGGAGTCCGACAAACCAGTTCTGACGAAACGGTGTGCCGTCTGCGGGTCGGCGTGTTCCGCCTTGACCGGTCCACAGCAGACGGATGACGAAGACCTATGCTGGGTGTGCCGCCGTCTGAAGATCAGTGCCTGGCGCGACAGCGATCAGCAGATTGCAGCGCAGGAATAGGATCAGCGGGTTGCCGGCAGGGTGGGATTGCCTACCCAGCACTCATGGACAAAGGCCGGAGTGAATCGGGTGGTAACGTCCGAGGGCACATCGGATTCCTGCAACTCGTGAAATGAGAATTGCACCGGGTCGGTTTTCGATGCGGTCACCGTACCCAGTAAGTAGCCGTAAACGTGAGTTTTAGCGGCTTTCGCATCGCCGGAATTAGCAGGCAGCGGGTAGCGTGTCGCCCCGGCGGTCCCAATAATCCAACCGGGAAGTACGCCACCGTGGGTCCTCCAATATTCGGTGTTGAAGATCCCCTCCATATAAAAGTGCGAGTGACTGGCTAGGACATAGACAGGTTTCGATTGCTTTCAGGTCAAGCAGCCAGCCGTAAACTTGGCGCCCGCTATCGATGCCCTCAGCCGATTGCTCCATGCTGTGGCCAATGGAAATGCTCTCCGGGAGCGCTTCGTGCATTCCGGCGATCACGGCACGAACATTACTATCGCTTTTGTCGCGTGTCAAAACTCCCTGCAGCCATTTGAGTTGCGCTGAGTCGAACTCGTCGGGTGAGGCATTGTCCAGGGTGATGAAATCGATTCCGTTCTCAATCCAGTGATAGTAGCCGCGAACGGTGTGGTCTTTCGGGTTATCGAGCAGGCGCTGTTCACGGATGGGCGGTGCATCCAGCCAGTCGGCAAATTGGGCTACCAACTGGTCCCGGGTCCTGGGCGCAGTCAGTTCGTGATTTCCGAACGCCAGAAACACGGGTGTTTTGCCGAAGGGCTTTAGCTGATTCTCGATGAAATCGGGCCAAGCGCCAGCCAGATACCCGCTGATGGTGGGGACGCCGGAAGAGATGTGCTCCTGGCTGTAATCCTGGTCGAACGTGTAGATGGCGCGGAAGTCTCCGAGGTGCCAGTAGAAGCGTGCGTCATCCGCCCGGGCACTTTTCGCAATCGCGGGCATAACCACATCGCCACAGTTCCGAGAGTCTCCCGAAACGGCGAAATGCCAAGTATCCGGCGGGGCGGCGGAACCCGGAAGAGAAAACGCGATCAGCAGGCACAGCGGTAGCAGGGAATGCGAAACCAGAGATTGCATTCCCCTAAGTCTACTTCTACCGGGGTGCGTTTACACTCCCGAGGTGTTCCAGGCGTTGTACCCGGCGATCGCGCAAATGGCGACGATGTATACGACGACAGCCACAATCAAGCCCGTACGCAGCTTGTCGATCATTTCGAAACGCCTGCACATCGCGCTTTGCGCGTCAACCACGCTTGCGTCATGCGAGTCGTTGTGCAGATGAATGTAGTGGTCGCAGTGATTCTCGAGCCAGTGCCGATAGATCGCCACGCCAATGGTGATCAAAATCAGAACGCTACACAGAACGATGTGCAGGATTATATTCATACGGAACTATCGCTCCTAGGCCGAATAGTACGCCGATTTTATTGACATTTCAAGCCCCTTCCTGGGACCCAGCCGTCCGCCGTTATAATCATTGTTCGATTCGTCCTCATGCCTGCCGCTTCCTTGGACTGGTTTCCTCTCTGGCTCAGCCTGCGCGTAGCTGCTCTTGCCACCGTATTTGTACTGGTGATTGGGACATTTGCGGCCTACGTACTTTCACACAAAAATTTCCGCGGTAAGAACCTTCTTGATTCGTTGATCACTCTACCGCTGGTACTGCCCCCAACCGTCCTCGGCTATTATCTGCTCGTGCTTCTTGGGCGAGAGTCGGCGCTAGGAACGGTTTATGAGCGGCTGTTCGGGCAGCCACTCGTGTTCACCTGGCAGGCGGCGGTGATTGCGGCATTTTTCCACTCGGCTCCGATCTACATCAAAGCGGCGCGGGCGGTGCTCGAAGGAGTCGATTACCGCTATGAATGGGCGGCGCATAGCTTGGGCGCGTCGGAATGGCGCACGTTTTGGCGAGTGACGCTACCGCTTGCGCGCCGCGGTTTGAGTTCACTCGCTACGCTTAGTTTTGCGCGTTCGCTCGGCGATTTCGGAGTCACTATCATGATTGCGGGCAACATACCGGGGCGCACGCAGACGCTATCAGTTGCGATTTACGATGCGGTCGAATCGGGGGACGGGAGGCTAGCTCGCATATTGGTGCTGGTCGTTTCGGCGGTCGCACTCGGTTTGTTGTGGCCGTCCGGTTATCTGTCGCGCGGCACAAGGACCGGCAACGCTGAATGAGTATCGATGCGAGATTAACTAAGCGGCTGCCGGCTGCCGCGGATTCGCCCGCTTTCGAGCTGAATATTCATCTACGCGCGGCTCGCGGCATCACGGTTTTGCTGGGTCCAAGCGGGTCGGGCAAGACGCTCACGCTTGAATTGCATCGCGGGGTTCGCGCGTCCGGACGAGGGCCGCATTCTGGTGAACGATGAGCTCTATTTCGACGCGGCAACGCAGATTGAGCTTCGTCCACAGCGCCGTCGGTGCGGCTATGTATTTCAAGATCACGCGCTCTTTCCTCATATGAGCGTCCGGGAGAATCTGCGGTTTGCGGCGGCGGCTACACACGCCAAGAGACCGGTGTTAAGCCAGCGCCGGCGAATCAACGAAATGCTGGAGGCTTTCGAGCTGGCGGATCTGGCAGCGCGAAAACCGGCGCAATTGTCCGGCGGTCAAAAGCAGCGGGCGGCTCTCGCGCGCACTTTGATTACGGAACCGCGGATGATTCTGTTGGACGAACCCACTCGCGGACTGGACGCGCGGCTGCGTCAGTCGTTTTACGAGATTTTGCGCCAGACTCGCGAACGGCTGCAGGTCCCGATGTTGCTGGTGACGCACGATCTGGATGAGTGTTTTGAACTTGCGGATCAAGTATGCCTGATGGATCAGGGCCGATTTTTGCAAACAGGCGCGCGAGACCAGGTTTTGAATCAACCCGCGAGCGCCGACGCCGCGCGCTTCCTGGGCAGTTACAGTGTGGTGGCAGCGGAGATTGCAGCTCTCGATCCGGGGCGCGGCACGAGCCGCATCACGGTATTTGAACAGGACATACAAGCACGCTACTTGCCCGGACACTTGATTGGCGACCGCGGGCTGCTGTGCATCAGAGAGTCGGAGATTAAAGTATCCGATGCGGCGACTCCCGGCAACTCGCTGCTGATGAAAGTGAGACTTGCAACTCCCTCGCCAGGCGGCGTACGCATTCAGTTCGCCGGAGGCATTTCGGCCACTGTCGCGGAAAGCGATTACGAACAACTGCGCGGACGCGAGCAGCTACACGCGTTGATTCCGGCTAGTGCAGTATCCTTCGTAGCGGGATGAAGCGGTACTACATCACAGATCGCAAGCCGGTGGGCGGATTTCGCGCGCTACTGGAAATCATTCGGGACCAGATGCATCTGGGCGTGGACCTGATTCAAATACGCGAAAAAGACCTGAGCGCGCGCGAGTTGTTTGAGTTCACTCTAGCGGTGTTGGAAGTTCGCAATCACGAATTAAAGAAGCGGCCGGCGCCGAAGATTCTGGTCAATTCGCGGAGCGACGTCGCGGTGGTGACGGGAGCCGATGGAGTTCATCTTCCAGCCGATGCGCCGGAACAGCTTTTGCCGGGGCTGCTGGTCGGGCGGTCGTGTCACACGATAGACGAGATCAAGAAGGTCAGAGCGGATTTTGTGACATTTGGGCCGGTTTTTGAGAGTCCGGGAAAGGGACCTGCGGTGGGCTTGAGGGCGCTGGAGCAAGCGTGCAAGTTGGGCAAGCAAGTCTATGCGCTGGGCGGCGTGAATTGGGATAACGCGGATGAATGCGTTCATGCGGGAGCGGCGGGGATTGCAGGGATCAGGCTGTTTCAGGAACCGGAACTTTAGCGTCAGACGAGCAGTGCGCTTTTCAGGTTTAATGACTGGTTTAGTAACAATGATTTGCCTGTGCGGCTTGGTGCAGGCGCAATCTACTTCTCAGACTCCTCCACCGCCGGGGCAACTGCCCGATACGGTTTCGGCTCCCTCCTTTACGATCGGCGACAAAGCGGATTACCGCATTGTGCAGAGCCTCGGGTTGCGTGGCTTCGGGGGAGCCTTGATCGGAGCCGCTATCGGCCAGGCGCGGGGCGCACCGAGCGAATGGGGCGGCGGGACCGAGGGATTTGCAAAACGGTACGCTTCTGGATTCGCGGGTAATTTCTCGCGGCAGGTTTTTGCCTTCACGTTAGAGAGCGCGTTCCACGAAGATCCGCGTTTCTTTCCTTCTCATACCGGTAGCACGAAGAAGGAACGTGCGATCAATGCGCTGAAGCAAACAATCTGGACGAAAAAAGACAATGGCGGGGCTGAATTCGCTTATGCTCGCGTGATCAGCGAGTTCGGCGGCGCCGCGTTTACGAACGTGTGGCAGCCGGATAGCACAGGCCATACAAGCTCGATCTTCATCCGGGGATTGATCGGTCTGGGAGGCGATTGCGCCTACAACTTCATGCAGGAGTTTCTGCCCTTCACCAGACCGAAATCGTTACGCCACCGGCACTGATTCGCGCGCCTCGGCTGCAATCTTCGGAGCGTGCAGT
The DNA here is from genome assembly GCA_963845995.1 of uncultured Acidobacteriaceae bacterium. Lineage (GTDB taxonomy): Bacteria > Acidobacteriota > Terriglobia > Bryobacterales > Bryobacteraceae > Bog-105. The sequence continues at coordinate 58,490 of CAWJUO010000040.1, forward strand.
TCCTGCAGGCTCCAGACGCGGATGGGATCGCGGCGGCGTGAGGCTACCGCTTCGGCTGCCGCTTTAGCTCCACTCATAGTCGTAATACAGGGAATGCGATACGTCACGGCGTTACGGCGAATGGTTTGCTCGTCCGGAAATGAATGGCTACCGGTGGTTGTGTAGATCACCAGATTCAGCTTGCCCGCTTTTAGAAGATCCACGGCGTTCGGCCGACCTTCGTTTACTTTGAAGACCGTCTTGCAAGGAAGTCCGGCGCGCTGAATCGCGGCGGCGGTACCTCGGGTGCCAAAGAGTTCGAACCCGAAGGCATGAAATTTTTGAGCGACCGCAACGGCTGCGGGCTTGTCACGGTCGTTGACACTGATGAAGAGCGCCCCCTGATCGGGGATGGGATTTCCGGCGGCAAGCTGGGCTTTTGCAAAAGCCTCACCAAAGCTTTCACCAACACCCATAACCTCGCCGGTTGAGCGCATCTCCGGCCCAAGCGCCGGATCAACGCCCGGAAATTTGTTGAACGGAAATACCGGGCTTTTAACGAAGAAGCTAGGGACGGAAAGCGTACCGTTGACGATTCCGCCAGTCAGATTCGTGAAGTCCTTCAGGCTTTTGCCGAGCATCAAACCCACAGCAATCTTGGGAAGCGGCACACCGGTCGCTTTGCTCACAAACGGAACGGTTCGAGAAGCGCGCGGATTTACTTCGAGCACGTACACGTGGCCGCCCTGGATGGCGTACTGCACGTTCATGAGGCCGATCACGTTTAAGGCTCGCGCCAGTTTCGCCGTGTGCTCTTCGATAGTCTTTAGCGATTCAGGAGTAAGCGAGAAGGCGGGCAGCACGCAGGAACTGTCGCCCGAGTGAACGCCGGCTTCTTCAATATGCTCCATAATGCCGGCGATCAGAACGTTTGTGCCATCACAGAGAGCGTCCACATCGACCTCGGTCGCGTCTTCGAGGAAACGATCAATCAAGACGGGACGCTTCACGGAAAAGCTGGTGGCTTCCTGCATGTAACGCCGGACTGTTTCTTCGTTATAAGCGATGACCATCGCCCGGCCGCCGAGCACGTAACTGGGGCGCACGAGCACCGGAAATCCGAGACGCTGCGCGACGGCGCAGGCTTCTTCCACGCTGGTCGCGGCGCCGTTTGGGGGGCACGGGATGTTGAGATCGTCGAGCAGTTTACCGAAGAGCTTACGGTCTTCCGCGAGATCGATGTTGCTGGGATCTGTACCGATGATTGGCAGGCCTTCGTTCTTGAGAGGCATGGCAAGGTTCAAAGGCGTTTGGCCGCCAAACTGAACAATCAGGCCATCGGGCTTCTCGACGTCCGAAATGTTGAGGACTTCCTCGCTAGTTAGCGGCTCAAAGTAAAGACGATCGCTGGTGTCGTAATCGGTCGAGACCGTCTCGGGATTACAGTTCACCATGATCGACTCGTAGCCGAAATCTTGGAGCGCGAAGGAGGCGTGGCAACAACAGTAGTCGAACTCAATTCCCTGCCCGATGCGGTTGGGACCGCTGCCGAGAATCATTACTTTTTTGCGCGTGGTCGGCGCGGCCTCGTCTTCCGATTCGTAACTCGAATAGAGATACGGCGTGAAGCTTTCAAACTCCGCGGCGCAGGTGTCCACTCGATTGAATACGGAATGAACGCCTAGTTTCTTGCGGGCTCGCCTGACTTCAAGCGGCTCCGCTTTCACCATTTCGGCAATCTGGCGGTCTCCGATTCCGTCGCGCTTTAGTTTTCGAAATTCCCTGGCGGTGATGGAGGCGAGGGTGCGGCCGGTAAGCGTTTTGCGCAACTCGACCATTTCCGATAACTGCTGCAGGAACCAGGGATCGATGCTGGTCATTTCAAAGATCTGCTCGACGGTGTAGCCCTGGTCAAAGGCGAACAGAATGTAATCGAGGCGTTCCGGGTTCGGCGTGATGAGCCGCTTCGGGATCAGGTCTTTGTGGAGCGTTCCGGTGCTTGATGATTTTCCGGTTTCGAGACTGCGCAATCCCTTGCCGAGCGCCTGTTTGAAGGTGCGGCCAATCGCCATGGCTTCGCCCACCGACTTCATCTGGGTATTGAGAACAGGTTCGGCGCCTGGAAATTTTTCAAACTGCCAGCGGGGGATTTTGACGACTACATAGTCAAGAGTCGGTTCGAAGCAGGCGGGAGTCTTTTGCGTGATGTCGTTTTTGATTTCGTCGAGACGATAGCCGACGGCCAGTTTTGCGGCGATCTTGGCGATGGGAAATCCGGTAGCTTTGGAGGCGAGTGCGGAACTGCGGGAGACACGCGGATTCATCTCCACCACGATCATGCGGCCGTTCTTTGGATTGATGGCGAATTGTACGTTCGAGCCGCCGGTATCCACGCCGATTTCGTTAAGGCAGCGCAGAGCGGCATCGCGCATCATCTGATACTCGCGGTCGGTTAACGTCTGGGCAGGCGCGACCGTAATGGAATCGCCCGTGTGAACGCCCATCGGATCGAAGTTCTCGATCGAGCACACGATAATGCCGTTACCCGCGAGGTCGCGCATGACTTCGAGTTCGTACTCTTTCCAGCCGAGGACGCTTTCTTCAACCAGCACTTCATGAACCGGGGAAAGATCGATGCCGCGCTCGAGAATTTCAACAAGCTCTTCGCGGTTATAGGCGATGCCGCCGCCCGTTCCGCCCATTGTGAAACTGGGCCGGAGAATGATGGGATAGCCGATTCGTTCGGCAAATTCGAGCCCGGCTTCGATGTTGTTGACGAGCTGCGATTGCGTCATGTCGAGGCCGATTTTGCGCATGGCGTCTTTGAAGAGCAGGCGATCTTCGGCTTTTTTGATGGCGTCGATTTTTGCGCCGATGAGTTCGACTCCGTACTCCTCCAGAACGCCCGCTTCGGCGAGCTCAACGGCAAGGTTGAGCGCAGTCTGGCCGCCTACAGTCGAGAGCAATGCGTCGGGTCGCTCTTTGCGGATCACTTCGGCGGCAAAGGCGAGGCTGAGAGGCTCGACATAAGTTCGGTCGGCGAGCTCCGGGTCGGTCATGATCGTGGCTGGATTCGAGTTGATCAGGATGACCTCGTAGCCTTCGCTGCGCAGCGCTTTGCAGGCTTGTGCGCCTGAGTAATCGAACTCGCAAGCCTGGCCGATAATAATCGGGCCGGAGCCGATGATCATGATGCGTTTAAGATCGGTTCGCTTCGGCATGTCAGCGCTGATTCTCCTTCATGACGTTGGCGAATTCATTGAACAGATAATGCGAATCGTGAGGACCGGGCGCGGCCTCGGGATGGTATTGGACACAGAACACGGGTTCACTGCGATGACGGAGACCTTCGACCGTTTGGTCGTTCAAGTTGAGGTGAGTGACTTCGACAGCGGAGTCCTTCAGCGAATCGGGATCGACACAGAAACCGTGATTCTGAGACGTGATCTCGACCTTTTCGGTACGGAGGTTCAGGACCGGGTGATTTGCGCCGTGATGACCGAACTTTAGCTTGTAGGTTTTGCCGCCGAAAGCGAGTCCGAGAATCTGGTGTCCCAGGCAGATGCCAAATATGGGCACCTTGCCGATCAGCTTGCGCACTTCTCTCGACTGTTGCTCGAGGGGCTCGGGATCGCCGGGGCCATTCGAGAGGAAGACTCCGTCCGGCTTGAGTGCAAGGACATCTTGGGAAGTTGCGTCAGCGGGGACGACAGTGACGCGTGAGCCGATTTGCACAAGGTGGCGCAAGATGTTGCGCTTGATTCCAAAGTCGTAGGCAACGACATGGAAATGGGATTCCCCGGTCGTTGCGATCTTGTCGGATTCGGAGACCGCATCGATGCCTTGCGTCCAGGCGTAATTCTCTTGCGTGGACACCAGCGAAACCAAGTTACGCCCGGTCATCGTAGGCGCGCTTCGAGCCGCTTCGATCAGTTCTTGCGGATCGTGCTCACCAACCGCAATAATGCCGCGCATGGCTCCGCGATCCCGGAGATGGCGCACGAGTTTGCGCGTGTCTACTTCAGCGATTACGGGAATTCCGCTCTTGCCGAGGAAAGTCTCGGCCTTTTCCTCCGAGCGCCAGTTGCTAACGACAGGCGAAATCTCGCGGACAACTAGTCCTTCGATATAAGGACCGCCGGCTTCGCAATCGGCCTGGTTAGCGCCGTAATTTCCGATTTGAGGGTTTGTCAGGACGACAATCTGTCCGGAATAGGAGGGATCTGTGAAGATTTCCTGGTATCCGGTGATTGCGGTATTAAAGACTACTTCGCCTGAGCGTTGCACAGGCGCACCAAAGCTAATCCCCTCGAAGATTGTTCCATCTTCCAGGGCGAGAACAGCTTGCTCCAACTATTAGGCTCCTACCAGAGATGTGGGAATCCGTGCGGGGAGGCACGTGACCGGAGGGCCGATCACTTTATTTGAGCATGTTTCGGCGGGGAATTCAACCGAACCGGAGGCGAACCGGCGACGAACAGCTACGCTACGGCCAGCGGTTCCACGTATTCGACTCCAGTTGTTGGCTCTGGCACTGGGTTGCCGTGATTCCGCAGACTCTCAATGTGCAGACCGATTGCTTCCGCGATCAGCTTCTCTACTTCTATTTTTGTGTCACCCACGGCGTAGCATCCCGGAAGATCCGGCACGTAAGCACCATAGCTGGTCTCACCTTTTTCGATCACTACGGCGTACTTCTCAGTCATTCTTTACTCCCGCCTGTTTAAGCATAACGTTTAACAACCCTTTCGGAATTTTTTTGGAAGGATGGCCGGGCACGGTCAAAGTACCGGCTTCCGGTTTCTCGGTGGATGAACGTACTGCCGATGACTTCCTTTGATTGCGATCCAAATTCCAGCCGTTCCGTTCGATTACTTCAAAAAGTCACGTACCTTCACAAGTAATTCTTGATGATCAGAAACTTACCGCAAATCACCGAACACCCGGTATGTTCGCCTCCTCAAGAGCGCCTGCCTTCAGCTCGCGGGCGCGGCCAAATGCGCGGTTGGCCGCAAGCTTTTGTCCGTCAGCCTGAAGCGCTCGGCCCAATTGGTATTGAGCGTTAGCCGCGCCGGGGTTTAACTCGACGGCTCTCTGGAGCAATGCCACAGCCTCCGCCTTTTGCTCCAGGTGGAGTTCGGCTCTACCCAGATAGAAATAGATTGGCCAGGAATCCGGTTTCAGCTTCCTCGCTTGTTGGAGGTAGGCAATCCCTTCCTGGTAGCGGGATTCTTGAACCAGCAGACTACCTAAAAAATAGACAGGCGTCCTCGTTAGTAGGATTCTCCTTCAGCGCCAGCTTCAATTCCCGGATCGCATCATCGGTGCGCCGTTCGCTGATGTAGAGTTTCCCCAGTTCGAGGTGCAGACCGGGGAAGTTGGGATCGAGGCGGAGCACCTGAAGAAAGCTCTCTTCGGCTTGTGGAAACAGGGCGGCCTCGTACGAGGCTCTGCCGAGTAGAAATTGCGCTCGCGCCGGGCCCGCTACATCGAACATCTCATTGAAGATGGTTTGCGCGGTCTTCGAATCGCCTTGTTTCAAATACGCGAATGCCAGCAGAAAAAGGAGTTGCTCGTCTCGCGGGCTGGCCGCCCGTAATTGCTCAAGCTCGTGGATGGCCGACGCCACCTGGCCAGTGTAGAGGCGGCAAACGGCGAGTAACTGGCGGGCCTGTTGGTTGTGAGGATCGATGGCCACGACATGGGCGAAATAGGGTAGCGCCAGCGCATGGCGGTCCTGTTTCAGATAGGCAATTCCCAGGTTCAAAAGTATGGGTTCATCGTTCGGACTGAGCCGCAAAGCGCGCTGGTATGCGGCTATAGCCTTGTCGGCGCGATTGGTTCGAGCGTAGATGATGCCGAGATTGCCGATAGCGCCCACGTTATCGGGCTGCTGTCGCTCGACAGATTGAAACCCTTGTTCGGCAGCGGCATAGTCTCCGGCCGCTAACGCCTGAACGGCGTGATCAAAGACCACCTTGGCCGGTTCCGTGGCAGCCAAGGCAATCGCGCCGCAAAGATACAGGCAGGCGGCGTACTTCATATGGCAATCATAGCCACACAGAGGAAGCGGGCAGCCCCCGAGAGTAGCTGCCCGCCTTACAGGACTTAGAAGGCGAATCTAAGAGCCATTTGAATGGTGCGTTGGTCTCGCCAGGCATTCGGCTGCCCGAAGTTCTGGTCCGTGCTTGAGATGCCGGAACCCGGATTGTCGCCCGTGAAACCGTTGACGATGCCGAAGATCTCGGGATGATTGGGAAGGTTGAACATCTCCAAGCGGTAAGTGAGCTTCATTCTTTCTGTAATCGCGAAGTTCTTCATGATACTTGCGTCCAGATTAACTATGGTGGGCAGGCGCAGAGCATTCCGGCCCAGGTTACCGTACTGGCCATCCTGCGGGCGTTGGAAAGCGGCCGGATTAACCCAGCCGTACTGGGACTGTCCCGCATAGGGATCGCCAACCAGGTTCACGAACGCGCCGGTTGAGCCGCCGACGTTCACTCCCTGTAGGTTTCCGTTCGACGTAACCGAGAACGGCATGCCCGATTGGATCCGGAAGATGCCAGTTACTTCCCATCCGTTCAACGCGGTTCGCAGCACCGGCTTGTCGAAAGCGCCTCTAACATTCGGGAGATCGTAGACCCAGTCGGTCGAAAACACATGCGTCTGATCGTAACCGGCCGGCGCCCAGTTCTGGGCGATGTTGAAGGGATTGGTGATCGTGTCGGAGTCGTTGTCCAAAATATCCATGGCCTTCGAGAAGGTGTAATTGAAGCTCGCCGTCAGATGGTTGACGAAGCGCCGGCTCACGCGGATCAAGAGTGCGTTGTAGCGCGAGTATGCATCTGTTTCGATACCCGTTAAATTGCCCCAGCCCCGGTATGGCAGAAGCGCCTGGCTGAAGTTATTGACGGACCCTAGCAGGTTCGGATTTGTCACAAAGGTTCCGGCGGGTAGAGCGTTCAGCGCTCGCTGGTCCATCAGGTGAACGGAATGATTTCCAGAATAAGAAGCATCCAGCGTGAATCCGGCGGCTAATTGCCTTTGGACGCCTACGTACCAGGAATAAATGGTCGGCATGGTGTTGTTAACCGGCCAGACGTCCATGCCCGGCGGCTGTATAGCGGGAGTGCCGGACGTGACGGCGGCAACGTTGATATTAGAGACATTGCCGTTAATCGCGGTAGCCGTGCTTTGGTTCGGCCACGACGAGCCCGCGCCGAAGTTGAAGTTGTTCTGCCGGAGGCGCTCGTTGAACATGCCGAAGCCGGAGCGGACAGACATCTTGCCGTCACCGAAAACGTCGTATGCGAAACCGACGCGAGGCTGAAAGAAATTCTTGGACGGAGAGAAGCCGGCTGGCGTGCCCGAGCAGGGATCGCAGACCAATCCCTCTTGTGACAGAGCATTGAAGGCGTTCCCGGCGATGACTCCGTTGTTGCTCACATCAATGGCGGGGGCGGTGGCTGGATTGTATTTGGAAAGATCGACACTGTAGAGCTTCCATGTGCCTTCACCGCCTGGCGTGCCGCCGCGCACGACCGTGTAGGTCGGCACCATATGCTGGAAGCGAAGTCCGTATTCAAGCGTGAGCCGCTTGTTCACTTTCCAACTGTCTTGGGCGTAGAACTCGGCGGACCAGAAGCGGAAATACGGGAACACGGCGGCATTCGGTTCGGTGTAGTTCTGGAAATTCCCCAGCATCAGGTTCGCTAAACCATTACCCGTGTCCTGAGGCATGGAAGCGGCTGAATCGAACGTGATGGTCGCGTTCTGCGGCCACGTAGCGGTCTGAGCCTTATCGTCGCGTTCTATATAAGCGCCGAATTTGAACGTGTGTTGGCCCGCCACTTTCGTCAGGTTTTCGGTGACGGCGTAGTCCTTGCCCCAGTTGTGCCAACCAGGATCGCCGAGACTAAAATTCACGGGCGATGCGTTCACGTTCGGAATGCTGTTGGTGATATTGGTCGCGGGATAGAGTTGCGGGAATGTAGCGCCGAGTTTTGTGATGCTGATCGGGTTATCGCCAACGATCGACAGCGACTGCGATTGATGATTGTAGGACAGGACGGTTTCGGCCGCTAGCGTAGGCGTAAATGTACTGACCAGGTTCCACGACCAGGAACTGCCCGGCTTCGGACGCACCTGCGGCTGAATTGGAAAGGGCTCGCCTGCCCAGACGCCGTTTTGATATTGCTCTTTCTGATAATCGTTCACCCAGCGGAAAAACGTACTGAATTTGCTGCTGATGGCGTAATCGATGCGGAGTACATCCTGATTCTTACTGAGGAGGTCGGGATTGTTGAAGTAGTAACGCGCATATCCCGGGTTCGGCGCGGCCGGAAGGCTGGCGTAACCGGGAATCTGCGAGTAGATCTTCAGTAAAGCCAAGCTCTGCGGATTCATCATCGAGGTAGGAATGGTGTTGTTCGGGAAGGCCACGCCGCCGGTGATGTTGCCAGCGCCGTCTCGCGTTACGGTTCCCGGTTCAAAAATCGTGCCGCTCTTGAAGGCGGGCGCGTACTGCATGTTGGTGTTGGTGAGCCACGGGCTGAAATCGCCGCCCAGAACCTGGGCATTTGGCACGTCCGCATAGCCGCTGGAAGGCAAGTCGCGGCGCGTCATTTCGCGGTTATAGAAGAAGAAGACCCGCTTATTCGAAGGAGTCGATATTTTTGGTAAAGGCACCCAGCCGCTGACATTCCCGCCAAACTGGTTGTAGCGCAATTGGGGCTGCAGGGTATTGCATAACACGCACTTCGCGTCGAGCACGTTATTGCGGAAGTACTCGTAAAGCGTGCCGTGGAAAGTGGCGGAGCCGGACTTGGTTTGCACCGCGACCACTGTAGATTCGGCTCGGCCGTACTCCGCGTTGAAGGCGCTTTGCAGAACGCGAAATTCCGCTATCGAATCGATGCTGGGTTGAGTATATTGCGACTGGTTGTCGCCAACATCCACGTTCGGCGAGCCATCCAAGTAGAAATTGTTCTCCGAACCGCGGCCGCCCAGACCGTGGAACTGCGACACATCGTTGAAATTCACATTGAAGTCGCTCTGCGCGGAACTGGTCATTCCCGGAAGCGTACTCATCAGCGCTATCCAGTTACGGCCATTCATTGGCAACTCGGACATCTGGTGCTGGTCGAGCAGGTACGCCTTATCCATGGTGCTGGTCTCAACCGTGGGAGCGACATCGCTCACGGACATCACCTGATCGACCTGGCCAACATCCATCCGGACATTTCCAATATCGACCTTCATATTCACATCGACAGTGACTTTCACCTCAGTGGTCTTGAAACCCGCCTTCTCGATAGTGACGAGATATTTGCCGGGCTGAATGTCAATGGCCTGGAATCGGCCGGTGTTATCCGAAGTGGTTTGCCGGATGACCTCATTTTTGCCTAAATCGGTGATTTTCACCGCAGCGTCGGGAATAACGGCCCCCGATGTATCTATAACCGTGCCGCCGACATTCTGCGATTGCGCCATCAGCGACTGGCTGAATAATAATGTGAGCAGGAAACACCCAAAAATTAGGATGGGGATTTTCACTGCTCGATAAGTTCGAGCGAAATTCATAAGACTTCCTCCCCGAAAAACACGGGCCATCAAATTGGCCTCAGAGTATTACAGGAACTTATCACAGTGCAACTGACTCCGCCTGGATGAATGTCTATTCACCGAAAGCACGCCTAAAGATTAGGAGTCTCCAGATGATGAAAGCTCTTGTATGGCACGGCAAGCACGACGTCCGTGTCGATAGTGTTCCTGAACCAGAGATTGAGGCCCAGAGCGATGTGATCGTGAAGATCACGTCTACCGCCATCTGCGGCTCGGACCTGCATCTCTATGACGGCATGATGCCGACCATGGAAGCCGGCGACATCATTGGCCACGAGCCCATGGGAGAAGTGGTCGAAGTCGGGAAAGATGTTAAGAAGCTGAAAAAGGGAGACCGCGTAGTTGTACCATTCACGATCTCCTGCGGCGCTTGCCGGTATTGCAAAATGGGCCTGTTCTCGCTTTGCGATACCTCGAACCCGAACGCCGAAATGGCGCGCAAGGTTATGGGTCAATCACCCGCCGGACTGTTCGGGTATTCACACATGCTCGGTGGGTTCGCGGGCGGACAGGCGCAACTGCTTCGTGTGCCGTTCGCCGACGTCGGTCCGATTAAGATTCCAGACGGTCTAACCGACGAGCAAGTACTGTTTCTCTCGGATATTTTTCCGACTGGCTATATGGCGGCTGAGAATGCACAGATTCAGAAGGGAGATACCGTCGCGGTTTGGGGATGCGGCCCGGTGGGACAGTTTACAATTCAAAGCGCCTGGATGTTTGGAGCCGGCCGAGTCATCGCGATCGACGGAGTGCCTGAACGTCTCGCCATGGCCCGGGACAAGGGTAAAGCTGAGATCATCGACAACTCGAAGGAAAAAGTGCGGGAGCGGCTGATGGAGATGACCGCCGGTCAAGGTCCCGATAGCTGTATCGATGCCGTCGGTACCGAGGCCCATGTGGGTGGAAGTTTCGATTCCGTCCTCGATCGGGCGAAAGAGGCGACCATGCTTGGCACCGACCGTCCGCACGTCTTGCGCGAGGCGATCATTTGTTGTCGAAAAGGCGGCACGCTTTCGGTTCCCGGTGTGTATATCGGATTCCTCGATAAGATTCCGTTCGGCGCGCTGATGAACAAGGGATTGACGGTGAAGAGCGGCCAGACGCACGTGCAGCGCTATCTTCCGCTACTCCTGGCCAAGATCGAGTCTGGCGAGATCGATCCGTCGTTCGTCATTACTCATACCGTCAAGCTGGAAGACGCTCCCAAGATGTACAAAACCTTCCGCGATAAGGAAGACGGCTGCATTAAGGTGGTTTTGAAACCGCAAGCCGCCTAGGTAGTAACTGGACTGGCGGGCCCGCCGGTTAGCCCCCATCCGCAGCGGTGCGAAACTATGTTTACGAACAATGGCAAACCACCGTTACGGTTTGATTATGGCTGGCGGGCGCGGCACTCGATTCTGGCCGCGAAGCCGCAAAAAGAACGCGAAGCAGGTTCTGAAGTTCTTCGGTGAGCGCACGCTAATTCAACAGACCGTGGACCGGCTGAAGGGCGTGATACCGCCCGAGAACATTTGGGTAGTGACGAACGAGGCGTTACAGCAGGAAATTCGGCGGCAACTGCCGGAGGTACCAAAGCAGCAGATTGTGGCGGAGCCTTCGCAACGCAACACGGCTCCGTGTATCGCGCTGGCGGCGCAAATTCTCGCGGAGCTTGATCCCGAGGCAGTAATGGGTGTTTTCCCGGCCGATCATCTGATCTTGAAAGAAGCGAAGTTCCGCAATTTCGTAAAGGCGGCTTTCCGGGCGGCGGAAACGAATAGCGTTGTCGTGCTGGGAATTCAGCCGAGATGGGCGGAAACGGGGTACGGCTACATTGAGTTTCCGAAAAACGTCAAGCCGGGGGAAACGGCCACGGTTCCGGTTGCTAGTTTCCGCGAGAAACCGGACGAGCGCACGGCCAAGCGCTTTGTCGAGCGCGGAAATTTCTTTTGGAATGCCGGAATGTTTTTCTGGCGGACCTCGGTGGTGTTGAGTTTGATGAGACATCATCAGCCGAAGACGGCGACTTTACTGGCGGGCCTGCCGGCATTCAAGAGCAAACAGTTTTCTTCGCGCCTCGCCGAGACGTATCCTCTGTGCGACGACATTTCGGTCGATTACGCAATTATTGAGAAGGCGAAGGACGTAGTGGGCATTGCGCTCGACGATATCGGGTGGAACGATGTCGGAAGTTGGGAAGCTGTTTACGATCTTGCGAAGAAAGACGCGAACGGGAATGCCTCGATAGGCGATCTGGTGGTCGAAGGCAGCCGCGGCAACTATGTCGATGCAAGCAAGACGGTGGCGCTGGTGGGGGTCGATAATTTGATCATTGTCGATACGCCGGATGCGTTATTGGTGGCCAGCCGGAGCAAGGCTCAGGACGTCAGCAAGCTGGTAAAGACGCTGGACGCGCGGCAGCGGGAAGAACTGCTTTAGTTGGCACCGTAGGCCTCTATTCAAGATTCAGAATTTCTCCTGTTGCTTTCCCAATGGATTGCGTGCCATACTTCCTGTTGGAAACCCAATTGTCTAGATGAAAGAGAAAACCGACGTCCTTCAAGGCACGCTGGCGTTGATGGTGCTGAAAACCCTGGACGTGCTAGGGCCGCTGCATGGCTACGGCATCGCGCGACGTATCGAGCAGATCAGCGGAGACCTTCTCACCGTAAATCAAGGCACGCTCTATCCCGTTCTATTGAAACTGGAGCAGGAGGGTTCTGTCGCCTCCGAATGGGGCGCCTCGGAAAATAATCGCAAAGCCCGCTTCTACCGGCTGACACGCGGCGGGCGCAAACAATTGCAAGCCGAAACCGCAGGTTGGGAACAGACGGCAGCCATCATGGGGCGGTTCTTCGCCGTCAAAGCGCAGGATCTGAAATGAGGAGGTCATGAGACGACTCAGGCGATTGTTCAAACAGTCGATCTCCTGGGCGAAAACGCAGCGGGACGAAGAGCGATTGCGGGCTGAAATTGAAGAGCACCTCGCACTTCAAGCTGCGGAAAATGTTAAGGCCGGTTTATCTCCCGGCGAGGCGCGGCGTCAGGCCGTACTGAAGTTCGGACCAGTGGAGGCAATCAGGGAAGCCTATCGAGATCAGCGAGGACTACCGTTTGTGGAAACACTGATGCAAGACACGCGTCACGCGCTGCGGCATTTACGAGCGGCCCCCGCGTTCACGATCACCACGGTACTGATGCTCGCGCTGGGCATTGGCGCGACTACTTCGATCTTTACTTTGGTGCACGCCGTCTTATTGAATTCGCTGGCGGTCGCGAATCCAGACCAACTGTACCGATTGGGGAGAGAATCGCGTTGCTGTTATCAGAGCGGATATAGCCAAGATAAAGAGTTCTCCCTCGTCTCATACGACTTATATAAATATTTCCGGGATAACACCAAAGGCTTTGCGGAGTTAGCAGCCTTCCCGGCTTTCGAACCGCTGTTTGGTGTCCGGCGCTCAGGCGATCGGGAGGCCGCCCAAAGCGATCCAGGCGAGTTTGTTTCAGGCAATTATTTCACGATGTTCGGCATAAAGGCTTATGCCGGGCGCGCGCTCACGGCCAGCGACGATCAACCCAACGCTCCGCCCGTTGCGGTGATGAGCTATCGCTTATGGCAACGAAGGTATGGATCCGATCCGGCCGTCATCGGCAGCGTCTTCGACATAGATGAGAAGCCGTTTACCGTCGTCGGAATCACTCCGCCGGATTTCTTTGGCGACACCCTGCGCAACTCTCCGCCCGATTTTTTTCTGCCGCTAAATACCGAACCTTTCGTCGAAGCGGATGCCGATCTGAACAAGATCAATACTCATTGGTTAGACCTGATCGGCCGCATTCAGCCGCACACCGCGCCAGCCTCTATCCAAGCACAAATGCGGGTGGAGTTAAAGCAGTGGCTGCGCTCGCACTGGGGTGAGATGAGCGCCGACGAGCGTGCGGAATTTCCCGCCCAGACCCTGTTCCTGAGGCCTGGAGGCGCCGGGATCACCAGCATGCGCGAGGAATATGAGCACTGGCTTCAGATCCTGATGATGGTTACAGGATTCGTGCTGCTTATCGTCTGCGCGAACGTGGCCAATCTCATGCTGGTTCGGGGCATGGAGCGGCGGCGGCAAACTTCCTTGAGCATGGCGCTGGGAGCGCAACCGTCGCGGATCGTGAGGCAGGCCCTCACCGAAAGTATTTTGCTCTCACTAGCAGGTGGCGCGGCGGGTCTGGCTATCGCATTTGCGGGCACGCGCCTTATCCTGCATTTTGCGTTTCCCCCAGTCAACGGTATTGCGGCCATACCCATCAACGCATTCCCGTCGATCCCGGTGCTGCTCTTCGCCTTCGCCGTTTCGCTGTTGACGGGAGTTGCTTTCGGCATCGCTCCCGCATGGATGGCCACACGAGTAGATCCGATTGAAGCCCTACGGGGAGCTTCCCGCTCCAGTGCCCGCACGGGCTCGCTCCCGCGGAAGACACTCGTGGTGTTCCAGGCTGGGCTCTCGCTTGTTTTGTTGTCCGCAGCCGGGTTGCTGACTGCGGCACTTCACAATTTGGAGAATCAGAATCTCGGATTCGATCAGGACCGGCGCATCGTGGCCAACACTGAGCCACGGCTTGCCGGCTACCGGCCAGAGCAGCTCACGCCTCTTTACCAGCGCATCCACGATTCCCTGGCGAGCGTTCCTGGTGTATCGGCAGTGGCCCTCTGCACATACTCACCGCAAAACGGTAACCAATGGGGCGGCGGCGTGTGGGTGGATGGACGCCGCGCTCCTGGCCCCGGAGACGATAACTCCGCTTTTTGGGATCGGGTCACGGCGGGATACCTTGAAGTTATCGGAAATCCAATCGTTAGAGGACGCGGCATCTCCGAGCGGGATACCGCGGCTTCCCGGCAAGTGGCAGTCGTGAATGAGGCGTTTGCGAGAAAGTTTTTCAACCATGAAGATCCGATTGGAAAGCACTTCGGTCGAGACGGTATCGGATCCGGACGCCAATACGAAATCGTGGGTGTGGCCAAAGACATCCGCAATCTGACTTATAACCTTGATAAGCCGACTGACCCATTCTATTTTCTGCCCGAAGCGCAACACGACTTTTTGCCGGACGGAGGACTCTCGGAGATCTCTCCAGGCTCGCATTTTCTTCATGACATCGTCATTGTGACCAAACCGGGAGCCAGTCTGTCCAGTGCGCAGGTGCGCCACGCGATCGCTTCGGTTGATCCAAATTTGCCCGTCATCTCGATTCGTACTCTGAGCGAGCAAGTAGCGGCCCAGTTCAGTCAGCAGCGGTTGATGGCACGCCTTAGTTCCTTCTTCGGTGTTCTTTCCCTCGTCTTAGCTTCCATCGGGCTGTATGGAGTTACTGCTTATAACGCCGGACTGCGCGTCAATGAGATTGGCGTGCGTATGGCGCTGGGCGCGGATCGCCGGCACGTCGTGGCGCTGGTGCTGCGAGGCGCATTCGCGCTGATTCTCTTCGGACTATTAGTTGGGTTGCCGGTGGCGTTCGCCGCAGGGCGATTTCTGGGCCACCAGCTCTATGGCATGAGTCCATACAATCCCGTGGTGATGTTAGCAGCCGTAGTGACGCTTGGATTCTCGGCGTTAGCCGCATCCCTGATTCCAGCGTTCCGGGCGAGCCTGGTTTCCCCGCTAGAAGCGTTGCGGACCGAATAAGACCGAGGATCGCAGCGGCGGCCTAGGCTTCAGGCGGCTTCGCGTTCCGCATCACCCTTTTTAAAGCTGCAATCCCGCGGTCCACATCTTGTTCCGTCAGAATATACGGCGGCAAAAAGCGGATGACATTGCCGTGCGTGACGTTAAACAGCAGTCCTTCCTTTATTCCTTCCCCAACGAAATGCGTACATGGAAATTCCGTCTCAACACCGATCATCAGGCCGGGGCCCCGAACTTCTTTGATGAAAGAAAACTCCCGCATCAGTTCCGTCAGCTTCATGCGGAAATAGCCGCCGACGCTGTTGATACAGGGAAGAAGTTCTTCCATGATGTCGAAGAACTCGAGCGCGATACGGCAGGCAAGCGGGCCGCCGCCGTAAGTGGAGCCATGCATTCCGGGCTTGATGGCGGAACCGGCTTTCTCATTAGCAATGATCACCCCCAAAGGGATTCCGCAGGCCATCGGCTTGGCCGCAATCACAATATCGGGAAGCAGAACCGGGTCGAGCAACTGGTACGCGAAATACACACCGGGACGGCCCACCCCGCACTGGATCTCATCGAAGACCAGCAGAGCGTTGTGTTTGTCGGCCAACTCTCGAGCTTTGCGGGCGAAGGCTTCGGAGATGGGCAGAATTCCGCCCTCCCCTTGAATAAATTCAAGAACGATGCCGGCCGTATTCGCCGTAACAGCAGCCTCAAGAGCCTGGATGTCGTTACGCGGAACAAAGCGCGCGCCAGGAAGCAACGGTTCGAAATCTTTTCGATACTTCGGCTGCCCGGTAATAGAAAGAGCGCCCAAGGTGCGGCCATGAAACGAATTCTCAAGCGACACGACTTCATGCTTGTTCGCGCCGATTGAATTGCCGTGCGCGCGAATCATCTTCAACGCGCCTTCCATGGCTTCGGTTCCCGAGTTGCAGAAGAAGCTGCGCTGCAATCCGCTGAGCTTGGCCAGACGTTCCGCCAATTTCCCCTGATACTCGTGATAGTAAAGATTCGACGTGTGCAGAAGCAATCCGGCCTGTTGCCGGATCACCTTAGTAATTCGAGGATGCGCATACCCCAAAGAATTCACGCCAATCCCGCTAATCAGGTCCAGATAGCGGTTGCCTTCGAGATCGTAAAGATAGCAGCCCTTTCCCCTGTGAAGCGCAAGCGGGTAGCGGGAGTAGTTCTGGACCAGGTACTCGCGCTCGAGACCCATAATTTCTTCGAGCGACATGGTGGGCGTGGACACCTCCGGCTCGGGAGGCAAAGTTGCGGCCATAATTTACATCATACGGAGTGAGCCCGGAGTGAGCGCGGAGTGCGCGGTCTATTTCTTCTTCTCGCCCAGGATGTACTCAAACTTTACGAGCCCGTTGCGATAATCGAGCGTCAGGTGAAAAAGAGAGAGCACTGGTATTCCGAGGATTCCCGACATGCGGAATTCCTCGTGATCGGGCCTATTATTTAGATCGAAGGCAATTAGACCGAGATTCTCCTGCTGATAGTGAGCGAATTGCAGGACTGCCTTGTCCGCTTCGAATACATTCTTCACCTCGCCCGAGATGCCGTGAATATGCATTCGGGAATTTCCGTAGATTTTGGTGGAAAGGCGCGCAAACGTGGAATCGACATTTGAAACACTCGCGCCCGTATCGAGCAAGAACAAGACCGGAGGTTTTGCCGTTCAATTTCGTTTCGATAAACAAATGGTCGCCGGCGCGGAATACCGGGGTGAAGTCCTTTTCTTCAGGCGGGATAACGCGGTCATAGCCTTGCGGGTTCGGCACCAGCGGCGGTTGTGGCGTGAGATGAAGCTGATGTCTCTGAAAATCGATATAGATGATAAAAGCGGAGAAGAAGTCCGCGCCGATCAGCCCGTCGGCATCGCCCGCTATATTGTGCTTGCCTTCGGTCGCCCGCATCAGGCAGTTCTTGTATTTGAGGCCACCAATCTGACAGGTTTCCGAGAGCGCGGCGAAGGCGTTTCTCTTCCCATCGTCACCGATGCCCCATGTCTGGACAGACCCGAGGTGATTCAGTCCGGCTTTATCGACAGCGCGCTGGCTGATCAGTATCCCACTTGCTCCCGTATCAAGCAAAAGGCGCAGCGGAGGCCGGTCCTCAATTTTAAATTCCAGGCCGACACCTTGCACGTGCGTGGGATCGTGAACGATCGAGATCAGGTGTAGAGTTGTTTCGCGCCGCTCACCGTCCAATTCGAAAATCTTCCGGCCATTTAGTTCGTGTTTCACGTCCGACTGAGTAGCTTGCGCCGCGTTCGCATATTTGTAAAACCATGGATGGGCAGCCATAAAGGGCGGGAAAAGCTCCCGGCTCTTTTCCGGGCTGAGATAAATCATCCAAAGGCGCGTTATCAGCGCATCGTCAGGATCGATTTCATGCGCCCGCAGACAGAGAAGCCGGGCAGTACGGTAGAGAGAGGCTGCGCGATACACGCGAGAGAGGCCATAGTAGGCGCGCGGCGTTGTTTCCTTCAACTTCAAAGCGGCCTTGAACAGAATTTGAGCTTCCGTCATGTCGCCCAGGTAGTAGGCATATTCGCCTCTGGCGGCCATTACCTCGGGAGAGTCGGGGAACGCTTGAGCATCCGCTTGGGCGGCATCGGAGGCATCGTCTACCCGGCCTTCATAAACCAACGCGGATAGAAGAGCTGCGTGGAGGTTTGCATCTGACGCCGCAGTTCGGGCCGCGCTCTGCAGGAGGGGAATCGCCTCGCTGTAGTTGCCTTCGCGCCAGGCGGCAAGACCGTTATCGCTCTGCGCGAAAAGAAGGTTTGGTAGAAGAGCAAGCAGGAAAGCGATCGGCAGCCGCATTTCGATTAGTGTCTCTCATTTTTGGCAATTGAATCGATGCGATTTTCGATCACTCGCTGCGATTCGAAATTTGTTAGTTTCAGCAGACCGGCCGCGGCCATCTCAACAGCCCTTCGCGGCATCAATCCGATCAATTCGCTTTCCTCGATCTCAACCCCCCGCTCGGCGGCAAGCCGTTCGACTTCCGAGTACACGGCGTGTACCGGCGTCCGCTCAAAATCGGTAATGTTTGTCGATACCTGCACAAGTCCGCGCGATAAGAGTGGCACGCCCAGCGCTTTTATTCCGTAGAGGCCGCCATTACTCGCGCGTATGCGCTTGGCAATCGCTTGTGCCAGATCGAGATCGGTTGATTTCAAGTTGATGTTGTAAGCGATGAGAATTTTTCGCGCCCCCACGATGACCGCCCCCGCCGTCGGATGAAGCCCCGGACCGCCGATATCGGGAGCTTTACTCGGGTCAAGTAGGGCAGCCTCGCGAATCCCTTCAAACTGGCCGCGCCGCACATCTTCAAGCCTCACCCGGTCGGGACGAATAGCCGCCGCCTCGTAGAAATAAACCGGAACGCCAAGTTCATTCCAAATGCGGGCGCCAGCCATCCGCGCGAGGGCAACGCACTCCTCAAGCGTCACGTCTCCAAGGGGTACGAAGGGCAGGACGTCTAACGCGCCAAGACGGGGATGCACACCGCGATGATCGTTCAGGTTTATCAGTTCGGCGGATTTGGCGACCGCGCGAACGGCAGCTTCAATGACATTGTCCGGGGAAGCGGCAAAGGTGAAGACGCTGCGATTGTGGTCGGGATCGCTTGTACGGTGCAGCAACAGGGTCCCCGGAACGTCCGTAATAGAGCGTTCAACCTTGTCGATTACCGCGGAATCCCGGCCCTCAGATACGTTGGGCACGCACTCGACCAGAGCTTGGTTCATGCGAACCTATTTTCCAACGGCTGCGATTCAGAACCAGAGCGCCATCGCGAAATACCATTCCCACATGATTGATTCCGAACTGGCGGGGGATCTCGCGGTAATCGGAAAGCGCCAGGACAAGGATATCGGCGCGTTTGCCTTTCTCAAGAGTTCCCGCCGTTTCGCCGCAGCCGACAGCATACGCGGCGTTGACGGTAGCCGCCGAGATCGCCTCTTCCATAGTGAGTTGCTCACGTATCACGGCGAGAGAGACGGCCATCTGCATGCTGAATCCGGGGGCCTCTTCGGCGTCGTAGCCCGACGACAGCGCGATGGCGGCGCCCGCATCTACGGCGTGGCGCGGTCCTAATTCGCCCGGCCTCCCCAATGCATGCCCCGGCGAAAACACAGCCGAACTCTCAGAGTGCGCAAAAGCCTCAGCCTCAGCTCTGGTGAGCGAAGACGAACAGAAGACTGTCCGCGGAGTTAACGCGGGAAAGCACATTCCGCAGGGCCTCCGAACTGCTCCCGGTCCAATTCAATTTGAGGTCCACGCGGGCTTCACGGGCCGCCTGAAGCAACTCGCCGTTGACATCTCCTTCTTTGCCAAGAGTGATTTCGAGGAACTTGACGAGGCCGCGGCGGGAGAGCCGGGCCAGGGTATCCTTGAAATCCGCCATCTGGTTGCCGTCGGTGGGGACGTGGGCCAAGTGCCATGTACGAATCATTCCCACGGGGTTGTTGCCGATCTTCGCAAGGCGGCGTAGAACGGAGAGATCGGAGTGAAAATCCGAAGCGGAGGCAGTCCCCTTCACCTCGGCGTGCAAGGTGCCGTGATGCATACAAGAGCGCAGCAGTTCGAGACTTTCATCGTGAAGTTGCCCGAGCTTTTTGGGCTTGCCCCCGGGAACCTCCGTCCGGGGCGCTCGCAGGCTAATTTTCAAGCCCGCGTCTACGAATCCCGGCATAACCACGCTGCCGTGAACGTCGATGTCAAGAGCATCCCGCGCCTCTTTCAGGTTCTCCAGGCGACGGGTACTTCCCACTTCAACGATGATGCCGTCCTTGATCAGAACAGCGCCATCCTGAACCAATCCTAAATTCTGCAGGGCCGCGCCGCGTCGCGCACCACTTAGCCCGTGCAAAGTTAACAGCTGCCGGGCACCTCGAAGCAAGGTAAATTCTGCCAAAATTGTGCAAGACTAGGTGCAAAACCTGTGGAAACTTGTCCACCAGATACTAGTACTATACAGGATTTTGGATTTTAAAAGCTCCCTCGTCCTCTCCAGAGTGCGGCTTTAGGGCCCTTTCGCCTCAATAACGCAAACGGTTATTGCGCGGCGGGCGGAGCGCCGGGAATATCGAGCAACTCCACCTGAAATATGAGCGTTGAACCGGGCGGGATGCCGCTCTGTCCCCGGTCTCCGTAGGCAAGATCGGCAGGGCAAACCAGTTCGGCTTTACCGCCGACCTTCATGCGTTGAAGTCCTTCCGTCCAGCAGCGGATCACGCCGTTCAGAGCGAACTGTGCAGGTTCGTTGCGCGAATAAGAACTATCGAACTCCGTGCCATTTACCAGCGTGCCGCGGTAATTCACCTTTACCGTATCCGTAGCTTTCGGCGAGGGTCCCGAGCCCACGCGCAGATCGCGATAAATAAGACCTGAGTCTGTCTTGACCGCTCCCGGCTCAGCGGCGGCCTTGTCCAGATACGCTTGCGATTCAGCTTTCGCACGAGCGGCGACGCGCGCCCCACGCGACTGGGCGAGTCCTTCGATTTTTGGACCCCAGGTATTGATGTCCTCGGCAGGTTTGCCAGCCTGTGCGTCGGACAAGCGCGCGCTTAACAACAGCTAGTTCCTCGGGCGACAGATCAAACTGTCCCAGCGAGCGGTAGATCGAGAGTCCGAGAGCGT
The DNA here is from genome assembly GCA_963845995.1 of uncultured Acidobacteriaceae bacterium. Taxonomy (GTDB): domain Bacteria; phylum Acidobacteriota; class Terriglobia; order Bryobacterales; family Bryobacteraceae; genus Bog-105. The sequence continues at coordinate 79,401 of CAWJUO010000040.1, forward strand.
AGATAGTCTTTTGTTCGTCTGTCGTGAGGTCGGGTTGCACTGTGGCCTTTGGTTTCGCTGCGGTCGCTCTTGACGAAGTGAGCGGGTCTCGGCTTTGGCAGCCTGAGGTTTTGGTGAAGGAGTCTGCGCCATCAGAACGGCCGACGCAAGAATCAAGAGAACACGCATTCGCTTAGGCTAGCATCCATTCCGCTCGTATAAAACATTTGGATGCGCCGCATAGAAATTTGCACATTGGTATGTTCCCTTCGAATTGTTAGCTTGGAAGATTAGTAATCCAAGTTAGATTCGCATGAAACAGATATCCAAGTGGATGCTCCTCATTTCGGTCGTTTTCTCCGCGAATACGGCTTTCGCGCAAACCGTGGAGCAGAAATTGACTGCGTTGGAAGCTGCCACGAAGTCGGCCCAATCGGCGGGTGACAATGCCTGGATGCTCACCAGCGCGGCACTCGTGCTGATGATGACCGGACCAGGATTGGCGCTTTTTTATGGCGGTCTTGTCCGCAGCAAGAATGTGCTCAGCACAATGATGCATAGTTTTTCGCTGATGGCCATCGTGACCGTACTGTGGGCGCTCTATGGATACAGTTTGGCGTTTGCGGAGGGTAATCCTTTCATTGGCGGATTCCAGTATGCGTTTCTGCGAGGCGTGGGCGCGGCGCCTAATGCGGACTACGGTCCGACCGTTCCGCACGAGACGTACATGATCTATCAGCTGATGTTCGCCATCATCACGCCCGCGCTGATCTCCGGAGCCTTTGCCGAGCGCATTAAGTTCAGCGCGATGGCAGTGTTCACGTGCGCTTGGACGACCATCGTGTATTTGCCGATGGCGCACATGGTGTGGGGCAAGGGCGGTTTTCTGAACACCTATCTGGGCGGCAGAGTCCCGACATTGGACTTTGCGGGTGGAACGGTTGTGCACATCACTTCCGGAGTCAGCGCTCTGGTTTGCGCGCTCTATTTAGGAAAGCGTGTCGGCTACCCGAGGGAGCCGATGAAGCCGCATAACCTTGTGCTCAGTGTGATAGGCGCATGCCTTCTATGGGTGGGCTGGTTCGGGTTTAATGCGGGAAGCGCCGTAAACGCTTCGGGTCTCGCCACCAGCGCCTTCGTGGCAACCCACTTCGGAGCCGCGGCCGCCGCCTTGGGCTGGATGTTCGCGGAATGGTTCAAACACGGAAAGGCAAGCATCCTCGGCGGTATTTCGGGAGCCGTGGCGGGACTGGTTGCGATCACGCCCGCTTCTGGATTTGTGCAACCATTTCCGGCGCTCCTGATTGGCTTGCTTGCCGGAATTTTCTGTTTCTTTATGGTCACCGCCGTGAAGAGTAAGTTCGGCTATGACGACACCTTGGACGCCTTTGGCGTACACGGAGCGGGCGGAACGCTAGGGGCGCTGCTAACCGGAGTGTTCGCGACGAATCTCATCAACAACGGTTTAACGGATAAGGCGGGCAAGCCACTGCCGCTCGGTTTGATCGATGGCAACCCTGGGCAGATACTGAACCAGGCGATTGGGGTGGCGATTGCCTTTGGCCTGGCGATTGTGGGAACGCTTCTGATCTTGAAGATCGTCGATGTGACGATTGGCGTACGAGCCTCACAAGAAGACGAGATTCAGGGTCTCGATCTGAGTATGCACGGCGAGGAAGGATACAACCTGGACACGTAGCGGCAGGCCCACTTGCTCACGCGCGTGGTTCCGCAGAACGCTGCAGTCAGAACCGTGACCGTAAGGGAGCGGTATAGATAGGATTGAGCCATGAAGAAGATCGAAGCAGTGATTCAGCCTCACAAATTGGACGAAGTGAAGGAAGCCCTGAAGAGCATCAGCATCGATGGAATCACGATCACAGAGGTGCGTGGCCACGGACGCCAGAAGGGGCACAAGGAAGTCTATCGCGGGATGGAGTATGAAGTAGATTTGCTGCCCAAGATCAAGCTTGAAATCGTAATTCCGGATTCGCGGCTGGAAGAAGTTGCGCATACACTGACAGCCGCCGCCCGCACCGGAAAAATCGGTGACGGCAAGCTTTTCATCTATGACGTGCAGGACGCAATCAGAATTCGCAACGGGGACACGGGAGAGGCGGCCCTCTAGCGGTGGCTGAATCCTCGCTTGCGTGCCGGGACCCGGAGCAAGTACTTGAAGCGCGCACGAGCGCTGTCGATGTGCTCGTGGTCAAGGCTGTCGAGGCGTGTCTAAGCCCTAAAATTTCCGCCAAGTTTGCCATGGCCGCGGTGGGCGGCTACGGCCGGCGCGAATTGTTCCCTCATTCGGATGTAGATCTGCTGCTGGTGTTTGAATCTGAAGCGGACCTGACCGGGATCAAGGAAGCGCTCTCCGAGTGTTGGCGCGTCCTGTGGGATGCCGGTCTGCGTGTGAGCCATTCCGTGCGGACTATCGCCGAATGCTGCAAACTGAACGATCAGAATACGGAGCTTCACGTCAGCTTGCTCGATCTGCGTCTCCTGTGCGGCGACCCTGCCGTATTCGCCACGCTGTCCGGCAGGCTGCCTGAGTTCTACCAGCGCCATGCGCACAGCATCACGCGCAGGCTGGCGGAATTGGCGCGGCAACGGCATTCGAAGTTCAACGATACCGTTTATCATCTGGAACCGAATATCAAGGAAGCTCCCGGCGGCATCCGCGATATTCATCTGCTGCGCTGGTTTTCGCAGCTTGGTCCGCAACAGGAAGCGTTGAAAGATTCGCTGCAGGAACTGGAGGGCTCGCGCCGATTCCTTTTCTCGCTGCGCTGCTTCCTGCATCTGGCAACAAATCGCGACAACAACCTGTTGACGTTCGAACTGCAGGATCAGGTCGCACAGTCGCTGCCTCTTGAACCCATTGAACCCGAGCAGTGGATGCGGCTCTACTATCAAAACGCGCGTCAAGTATTTCAACCAACTCTGCGGGCGCTGGATCACGTCGAGAGCCACGATCCTTCGCTGTTCCGCCAGTTGCGTGATTTGCGCACCCGCTTATCGACTTCGGAGTTCACGATTTCGAAGGATCGAGTTTTCTTGCGGAACCAAGCCGAGACGTTCCGCTCGGCGGATTCCTTGTTCCGTCTGTTCACGTTCGTTGCGAGACATGGTTTGCGGTTGTCGTGGGACGCACAACGGCGGCTGCGTGCGAGCGCGGCCGAACTGGAAGCGGCGATGCGCGACCACCCGGTAGGACGTGAGGCATGGCGCGAACTCCTGTCACAGCCGCACACCGCGCTTGCGTTGCGTGAGATGCAGGAAACCGGACTGCTTGGAATCGCGATTCCAGAGTGGAACGAAATAGATAGCCTGGTCGTGCGCGATTTCTATCATCGTTACACGGTCGATGAACATACTCTCGTCGCCATCGAAGCAATCGACAATCTGCTCGCTAACAAAACAGGCACTCCGCCGCGCTTTCACGACCTCGCGGAAGAAGACGACGATCACGCCGTCCTGCGCTTCGCGTTACTGCTTCACGATATCGGCAAAGGTACGAATCCCGGGGATCACGTAACGGGATCGCTTCAAGCCGCAACGGAAATCATGCAGCGGCTGAAAGTTCCGGATCAGAAACAGGATGCCGTTCGATTTCTGATTGAGCATCATCTCGATTTGTCGCTGGTGATGAATGGCCGCGATTTGGAAGATCCCGCAACCGCGCGGTTTCTCACTTCCCGGGTAGGCACGGCGGAGCGGCTGCGGCAACTAACTCTGCTAACGTATGCCGATATCAGCGCCGTGAACCCGACGGCCATGACGCCGTGGAGACTTGAACAACTCTGGCGTGTGTACTCCTTGGGACTTGAACAGTTGACGCGGGATCTCGTCACCGATCGCATTCATGCCGGGCGCGGTGCTGAGATCGACGTGACGGGCTCTCCTGAACTGACTGCATTCCTGGAAGGACTGCCAACGCGTTACCTTCGCACCCACACGCGCGCCGAAATTGAGAAGCACTTTGTCCTTCACAAGAGCGTCGAACGCGAACAGGTTGCCATCGAAATCGTCCGTGAAGCCGGTGCTTATGTCATTGCCGTTCTCGCAAAAGATCAGCCCGGCCTTTTCTCCTCGCTTTGTGGAGGCCTTGCCAGCTTTGGAATGAGCATTGTGAAAGCGGAAGCGTTTTCGAATGCTTCGGGTTGCGCTGTCGATGTAATTCGCTTCGCCGACCCGATGCGAACACTCGAATTGAACCCGGGTGAGACAGATCGTCTGCAGTGGACGATTGAATGCGTTGTGCGCGGATCGATAGATGTGCGGGATCTCTTGAAACGGCGCCGTCAATCGCGCTTGTCAAGCACCGGCGCTAGAATTTCACCTCGCGTGCGCTTCAACAACGAGGCATCCGATACCGCCACGCTCATCGATTTTGTCGGCGAAGATCGCCCCGGTCTGCTTTACGATCTGGCCTCCGCGTTGGGCGGCCGCGGCTGCAATATCGAAGTCGTCATGATCGACACCGAAGCACATCGGGCTATCGATGTCTTCTATGTCACGCAAAAAGGCGGAAAGCTGAGCGAGCGTACTCAGGAAGAGTTACGCGAAGACCTGGTCCAAGTTGCTATGGGCGCTTAACCAAAGTGCCCTTCTGCTCGGCAACGCGGATGAGCGTCGGATAGAACTGAACAAAGGTCGTGTCCACCGCGCCACTTTGGCTGTGGCACGAATAGCAGGAAGCGGAGATTGGAATCTGTTTCGCCGGCTGCGTACTATTGCCAAAACCGAAAAACGCCCACCCGCCAGGGAAGCGCTTTTCATCCTTCACATGCACTTCAACGCCGATCGCGCCCGCCTGAAAGTGTCCGCCGTTGTTGATCGACCCCTTTGATTGCGAGGATCGAACTTCAAGAACAAAGATGGTCTTATCCGGCCATCTCCCGGTATTGAGAAAGGATCTATACGCGGTCCGGTCAACGTATACGTTGTCGAAGGGTGGATTTTCCTCGCCAGCATTCGCCCCGAGCGGACCGTACGTCATCCCCAGTCCCGAACTAAGGAAGATCCACTCGCGATAATTCGCCGGAAATTTCAGTTGCCCGTCGGCGGCATATTGCGGGCCATCAGGAGTACGCTCCTGCGCCGATGCCAGGAGCCGCGAACGTTGCCAGGAACAGAGCAAAACAAAAGAAGCAACGCGGAATTCTCATTTCAGTCATAACCAATAAAGTCGCTATCGCTCGCCCCACTTCAACTTCTCCCGCAGCACATCGAAGAACAACATCTTCGGAGGCCGAATCAGGCTGATGCTCTTGCGCGACGATTTACAGATCACGCGATCGCCTTTGGACATTGGCTCGCCAACCTGTCCATCGATCGTAAGATACGTTCCCTCTTCCCCGTGACACAGAATCTGAATCACCGCCGTATCCGGGACGATAACGGGCCGGTTCGTCAGCATGTGCGGACAAATCGGCGTGATACACACAGCGGCGACGGATGGAAAAATCACCGGACCACCCGCCGAGAGCGAGTAGGCGGTCGAACCTGTCGGCGTCGAAATAATCAGACCGTCCGCCTTATAAGCGGCCACAAAGTGATTGTCCACATGCGTGTCGAGATCGATCATGCGGGCGAGCATCGATTTCGTAATCACGATATCGTTCAATGCGGAGTAACAGGCGATCGTCTCGCCATTTCGCATCAACTCACAGTCGAGCATCCGGCGAATGCCGATGCGGTGCTCATCTCGCAGCGCCCGCTCCAGTTCCGGGAAAAGCTGTTCAACGGTAATGGAGGTGAGAAACCCAAGGTGCCCCAGATTCACAGCCAAGAGCGGGATATCGCGGCCGCCGATTGTGCGGGCCGCCGCCAAAAGCGTTCCGTCGCCGCCGAGCACGATCATCAAATCGGCGCCGTCGGGCAGTTCGTCGCGGCCAAAGAACTCCTCGCGTCCCGCATAATAGCGCTGTCTGTTCGTCGCATCGATATTTGATACCGCGTTCATCGAGCCACGCCAGTAAACCCGTAACTATATCTGTCGCTTCGGCAATCTTCGGCTTCGAAACTATGGCGACAGTGGAGACTTTTCTCATGCTTATCCGGCAAATGGATGCAAGCCCGATCAACTTAGAATACAGCTTTGCCGGAAACGAGAAATCCAGCGCAGTAGTATTTGTTAGGAAGCCATGAAGAATCGATCCATCGTTTTTTGGCGTGACGGGCGCCGTCGCGCTGGCCGCGGCCGTTGCACTCGCGCAGAACAAACTCGAAACCCGCGGCCCCGGCCCCGGCGGAGTTCCGCAAAGTACGTTCTTCGTTCATCGCCTGAGTAGCGATCATGCCGAGGGCATCACCACCATCGACATGAACGGCGATGGAAGACCGGACCTGGTAAGCGGCGCTTACTGGTATGAAAATCCCGGACCGAATGGCGGCGACTGGAAACGGCATCAATACCGCACCGTCGAAGCGGTCGGCGAATTTGTCTCCGATTCCGGCGAGTGGGCCGTGGACGTAAACCACGACGGCGCTCCAGATGTAGTTACGGTGGGCTGGATGACGGACGGCGTATGGTGGTACGAGAATCCGAAGAAACTGGGCGCCCCGTGGCCCAAGCACTTCATCACGCACTCCATCGAAACTGAGGGTGGCTGGATGGCGGACATCAACGGAGATGGTGTGCCGGATCTCGCGTTGGCTCACTACGGGCGTTCCGGCGTGATCTGGATCGATTTCGCGGGTAAGGAACCGCGCGTTCACTACCCCGGCGGACACGACCAGGACGGGCACGGAATCGGAATGGCCGACGTCGATGGCGACGGCAAAGTGGATATCCTGACTCCGTTCGGCTGGTTCAAGAATATCGATGCCGATCACGACAACTTCGAATGGCACGGCGATTGGAATTTGGGCGAGACAGGGTTCCCGATCATCGGTTACGACGTAAACGGCGACGGGAAGATGGACATTATCTATGGACGCGGCCACAGCTACGGCCTCTATTGGCTGGAACAGCGCGGCGACGCGGCGAACCGGCATTGGGAGAAGCACATCATCGACGAATCGTTCTCACAGGTGCACGTGCTAAAGCTGGTCGATATCGACGGCGATGGCCAGCCGGAACTGCTCGCGGGCAAGCGCTATCGGGGCCATAACGGCAACGATCCTGGCTCTTACGATCCGCTGGTCATTTATTACTACAAGATCAACCGCAAGACGGGCGAATTCACACGCTATCCGATTTCGGTGAATGGTACCGAAGGGGCGGGAACGCAGTTCATCACGGAGGACCTGGACGGGGACGGCGATATCGATATCGCAACGGCGGGTAAAACCGGCGTGCACATTGCCGAGAATCTGAAGATCAATAAGGTTCCCAAAGCGGTTCGCGAAAATGAGTTGCTGCTGAATAAGGATTGGCCGTTCCCGGGAGAGGCCGAGGAAGTCCAGTGGCAGCACGGGCCTAAGAAATAGGCTGCCAGGGAAACGCCCCTGCAGGTTCAATGTGGCCGCTTCAGATAGAGATCGGTCGTTGTCCAGGACTTGCTGATGAAAGCGCAATTCCTGAAATACCGGCTTTTTACTCTTCTGTCTGGGCTCTCAAAACGTCTGCGGCGCTTTGCGCATCCTCGGCTCTCACCACAAGGCGGAGTCCGGTCGTAGCGTTAAGGTGGGGCCGCTGCCCACCGCAGTCGTCATGGGCAATCATGCACTCGATCCCGAATGATTCTAAAGCACTCTTTGCGATGTAAGCTTCCGGCTCGTTCGCGAAGGTACGGACTGTGACGAGGGCAGGCATTCTGATTCGGACGGCATACCGATCTCATTCTTCCGGATTATTCTCCCACATTTACTCTGTCGACTAACGTGCAAACAAATCACTTCGTAGCCGGTACAGACAAAGCACCGGTCACGGCAACGAGACCCGATATAGATTTCGGTGCACCGTGGTATTCACATAGGCAAAGTGGGAGGGATCTTTGCCGGGCACGAGCTCGGCGCGGTTCACCCATTGTGAGCCGGGAAAAACGTTGAGGCCGGTTAGCGCGTTAATCCCATTCGGCGGAAACTGGGGCAAGCTTTCTCCCGGACCAACGGGAATGGCCAGGCTTTTTCCAGGGCTGGTGCGCGAAGGCGCTTCGACCGGAACGAAAAGGAACTTCCCGTTCGATGACCAGGTCGGAACACAGTAGCTCTCGCAAATCCGGCGCGGCAGTCCACCTTCGACGGGAATTGCCATCGGCGCGACTCCAATGTGATTGGGAAGTGGAACCCCCGCGATCACCCAGCGTCGGCCGGGCGAGACGCTATGCAATTCAACGATGGGGTAGGGAACAACTTTTGAACGCGCACCGCCATCCCGCTTCATCCGCTCCAAATAGTTGGACTTGCCTTCTGTCAGTTGAAACACGATCTGCCCCCGAGGGCCGAAGTGCGGTGAGGTTTCGCCGGAACGGCCAATTCGCTTGGCGGGAGAGCTTCTGTCGAGAGGTGCGAGCCATAACGAAGACTTTTTACCCGGAGCCATCGTGGAATAGACCACCTCTCTGTTATCCGGGGAGACGTCGTACGCAAGCATGGAAACGCCCGGGAACACCGGTTCGCTTTTGCCGGAATCCAGCCGCATGCGCCAAAGTTCCGGGCCTGAACCCGCCGATTGATGCCGCAAAAGGTAGTAGAGGACCTTGCCATCTCTACTGAAAGAGGGCGGCGAAGGGCGCGTAATGATCTCTCCCTCTGAGGACAAGGATCGATCGCCATCGGCATCGTGAATCCACATGGCGCTTTCCCGCGTTCCCACGGAAGTGATGACAGATCGGCCGCCCCGCTCGACGGCCACTCCTTCTTCTTCGGTAGGGCCAGAGGTGATTTGCACTGGCTGCCCATTGGGAAAGCGCTGACGCCATAAATGGCTTTGCCCCTCGACAACAGCCGTGAAATACGTCCAAGCGCCATCGGGCGACCAAGCGGCGGATGTGCACGCGCCTTCTGGTCCTATTGATTTCGTTAGAAAACTGCCGTCTAACGAAATCAGACGGCACGGGCTCCATCCTCCTTTTTCATCCATCTCCACTACCAACGCTGATTTGCGATCGGGAGAGGCGTAGGAGTAATGCGCCATTGCCCGTTCATGCGGCGGGAAATAAAGCTCGCGGATATCCCCGCCCGTCGCCGTTCCCCTGACGATTCCCATATGCAAGCCCAAGCGCGTTCTGGAAAAGAGTAGCTCGTCGCGGCTGAGCCAGGTAAGCCCAGCCGCATTCTCCAACAAAAGATGGGAGTCTCCTCCCAAGATTGAGACGGTGTAGGTCGCCCAAGAAGGGGACTCCATCACCGTGTACGCAATCTGGGATCCATCCGGCGAGAACGCCAGACTGTACTTGAGTCGCCGGTCATCGGTCAGACGCTTGGACTCGCCGTCGGGGAGCACCTTTATGTAAACTTGGTCGGCCGTGAGGAAACGGCTTTTTCCACGGATGAATGCGACCATATGGCCGTCCGGCGATAAAGCGGGAGCGGTTGCGGAATCCGTGAAGTCAGTGAGCTGTGTGTAGGTTACGCCAGCCGTAGGAACACGTTGCCAGAGATACAGGACCGTACCTCCTGCCAGAGCGAAGACGGAGCAGATGATTGCCGCGATAGGCCAACTGGTGGGCTTTCGTGCCGGCGGAACGACGGGTATTTTTTCGTCAGCCGCATTCCCGTTCGCGCCGTTTGGGGCAACCGCGCCGTTTGGGGTAACAAGGATATCCGCAATGAACCGGTAACCCTGCTTCGGCAAGGTCTCTATGTATGCGGGATTCACGGCATTGTCGCCCAGCGCCAACCGGATCTGACGAATGCAATAATTCAATCCCTGATCGAACTCGACGAAAGTTGCGTCACCCCAAATGTGGGTGCGCAACTCTTCACGCGCAACAATCTCGCCCGGCCGGTTGACCAGGATATCGAGAATGCGGGACGGCTGCGGCTGAAGCCGTACAGGTTGGCCGTCGCGAAAGAGTTTGCCATCCTCGAAATCGAAGTCGCCAAATCGCCGGATCCGCCCGTTTGTACTCATAGGAACGTTGCTTCGTTGTACCAGTTTGATCGTGAAAGTGTAAGTGCCCCACTGATTCTAAGTGGACATCCGTCTCCTCATCTCAGATGAGGAGGACCCTCAGACGCTGCTCACGTGACGAATCGGACATTAAGTGGCAATTTGAAAGCAGCTTATTCCGCTCGCGAGATCGCGCAGCGGAATCCTGAGGAGGAAAAATTGAGAAGAAAGCACATAATATTATCCGCACTAGTCGCGCTTGTAGCATGGGCGCCGGTTACACTGGCAGACCAGGTTAACTTTTCGTTCAATGGAGGGGGCATAAGCAGTTCCGGTACACTCACGGTTTCAGCGACGTCAACTCCCGGTTATGATGCGATCACCGGGATCGCCGGAACGTTCGCGGACAAGAACGACGGCATTTCCGGTGCGATTACCGGGCTCTATCAGCCGGTCTCGTACGTCGCTCCGCCCGTCGCTCCACCGGCGTTTACAACGTCTGGCTTTTCCTACGACGACATGTTCTATCCTGGCGGAAATTCTCCAAACAACTGTCCCGACTATCCCTTTTTTGGCGGCGTATTCGACGTTTACGGGGTCGCGTTTGACATAGCCGGCGGAAACGTGGGCGTCCTTTGGAGCGACGGCAATATGCCGGGAGCCGGGCTTATCTACGCGGCTGGCGATGGGAATGCAACGACCGTTCTCGATAATCCTAATGCTGGCGGCGTCGATCCCACATTGCCCACCGGGGTGCCCGTCTCCCTGGTCACGAGCAGTACACCGGAACCGGCTTCTCTATTTTTGTTTGGCATCGGGCTGTTCGGTATGGTTGCAGTCTTAGCTCGTAAAAACAAACGGGTAGCGGCTTAGAGTTTCTGAGCCACCCAGCTGATATTCCCGCCAGTCCGGCCTCGGTACTTGCGCGGGCGGTTCCGGCGGGAATATCGGCAGAGCAAAACATTTCAGGCGAAGACTCCAATCCGTCCTACGGAAATGGACTCACATTTGCGAATTCTCCCCGCCAGGCCCCTCCCTGCCTTCCAGCGATTTCAGGCGACACACGCCATCACGTATTTCTTCACGCTTTTCGCCGACTCTCGCTCACCCAGCACGCCAAAGCCGCCTAATAACCATCTTGGAGCCTCAGGGACGTCCCGATGGGCTACCCGTCAGCAACCGGAAACACCGCCCACGACGTCTACTCTATTAACGGCGATGGAAGTAGTACTTTTGAAACAACGCATCCTATCCCCACCTGTTCTAATCTAAGGATTGAAGGGGCACAGACCATGAGGCGGCGATCCGTAATAGGGCAAAGTTTCTAGCCGTGGGCCAGGATACTGCCATCGAGGCGGAGCACCTCACGAAAACCTATCGATCGGGAGGCGCGGAAGTTGTTGTTCTTCATGATGTATGCCTCCGGGTGCCTAAGGGTGAGCGGCTGGCGATCATCGGAGAATCAGGGGCCGGGAAATCGACGCTTCTACATCTTTTAGGAGCGCTCGAAAAGCCTTCTGGAGGGCAAATACGCTTCGGAGGCCGCGAGATCGGTTTCTTGAGTGACCGTGAACTGGCTGATTTCCGCAACCGGACGCTTGGGTTCGTTTGGCAAAATCCATCCCTGTTGCCGGAGTTCACGGCTCTTGAGAATGTCATGATGCCTCTCTTAATCCGAGGTGTTAACCCGGACGAGGCAAGTAAAACCGCTCGGACAAGTCTGGGCGAAGTTGGTTTATCAAAACGCGAATCGCACCGCGCGGGCGAATTATCTGGGGGAGAACAGCAAAGAGTTGCACTTGCAAGGGCTCTTGCGGGGAAACCAAACGTATTATTGGCCGATGAGCCTACTGGGAGTCTTGATTTCCGCACAGGGGAGACAATCATCGGCTTGCTTACGGATCTCCACAAGGCACATGGCCTGACCTCTGTTTTCGTGACCCATAATCTTTCTTTCGCCAAAAGATGCGATCGGGTTCTAGAGTTAGGAAAGGGCGGCTTGCATTCGCCAGTGGCGATGGAAATGCAAGCAGCCGGAGTAGTACAAGACGCAACCCGTCTTGACGGTGGCACTTATGTTTGAACGTTATACCGAGAAAGCTCGCCGAGTCATCTTCTTCGCAAGATACGAGGCGAGCCAGTTCGGGAGTCCTTACATCGAGACCGAGCATCTTTTGCTCGGTTTGTTGCGCGAGGACAAAGCGCTCGCGAACCGGTTTCTGCGGTCACACGCCGCAATTGAATCGATTCGCAAGCAGATAGAAGCTCACACGACGGTGCGCGAGAAGGTATCGACGTCCGTCGATCTTCCGCTCAGCCACGAATGCAAACGTGTGCTGGCTTATGGAGCCGAAGAAGCCGAGCGCCTGAGCCACAAACATATCGGAACGGAGCATCTGTTATTAGGATTGCTGCGGGAAGAGAAGAGCTTTGCGGCGGAGATCCTGCACGAACGTGGTCTGCGGCTTTCGGCGGTGCGCGAAGAAATCGCCCGGTCGGCTTCTGAAAAGACCAGCACGACTCGCCCCAAGGAAAGCTCATTGCTGGCTGAGTTCAGCCGCGATTTGACACAAGCGGCGGTCGATGGAATGCTCGATCCGCTGATCGGGCGAGATACCGAAGTGGATCGCGTGGTGCAGATCCTATGCCGCAGAACTAAGAATAATCCGGTACTTATCGGTGAGCCGGGCGTCGGCAAAACTGCGATCGTGGAAGGTTTGGCCCAGCGGATCGCGGATGGCGACGTGCCATCGTTCTTGTCCGATAAACGCATCCTGGCCCTGGATCTCTCGCTGATTGTCGCGGGAACCAAATATCGCGGTCAGTTTGAAGAGCGGCTGAAAACCATCATGAAGGAGTTGATGGACAACCAAAACGCCATCATCTTCATCGATGAGCTGCATACATTGGTAGGAGCTGGATCGGCCGAGGGTTCGCTCGACGCTGCGAATATCCTGAAGCCCGCCTTATCGCGCGGGGAAATCCAGTGTATCGGCGCTACAACGCCTGCCGAATACCGGAAATCGATTGAAAAGGACCGCTCGCTCGAGCGCCGCTTCCAAGCGGTTAAGGTTCCGCCGCCGACCGAAACCGATGCAATTCGTATCTTGTTCGGGATTAAAGAACGGTACGAGAAATTTCACGCCGTCGCGTATACGGATGAGGCGATTGAATCGGCAGTCTACACCTCCACGCGCTTCATTCCAGACCGTTTTCTGCCAGACAAGGCTATCGATCTGATCGATGAGGCGGGCGCCAGGATCAAACTGCGCCAGACGACACTCCCCTCAGAGGTCGCCGAAATTCAGAAGCGTATCAAATTCATCGTGCACCGCATGGAGAACGCGATTGCGAATCACGAGTTTGAGAAGGCGCGCTTCTACTCCGATGAGGAGCGGAAGGAACGCGAGAACCTTCGGCAGCTTCGTGAAAAATACAACTTGGACGATACCTCTACCGGTGTCGTGACCAAGGACGATATTGAAGATGTGGTGGCGCGCTGGACTGGCGTGCCCATGACATCCATCAAGGAAGAAGAGATCAACAAGCTGCTCCGGATAGAAGAGGAGTTGCACAAGCGGGTGATCAGCCAGGAGAAGGCCATTTCGGCTCTTTCGCGGGCAATTCGCCGGTCGCGTGCGGGTCTGAAATCGCCGAAGCGGCCCTCCGGCTCCTTCCTGTTCCTCGGACCGACCGGTGTCGGTAAAACCGAAGTCGCCCGGGCGCTTGCCGGCTTCCTGTTTGGCAGTGAGAAATCGCTGATCCGCTTCGATATGTCGGAGTTCATGGAGAAGCACTCGATTTCGAAGTTGATTGGATCGCCTCCCGGATACGTGGGCTACGAAGAGGGCGGCCAGTTGACGGAACGCGTCAAGCGCGCCCCTTATTCAATCATTTTGCTCGACGAAATCGAGAAGGCGCATCCCGACATCTACAACATTCTTTTGCAGGTGTTTGAGGACGGCCAACTTACCGACGGGCTCGGAAACACGGTCGATTTCAAGAACACGATCATCATCATGACTTCGAATCTGGGAGCGCGATTCCTGGATAAACGCAGTCAGATCGGGTTTTCCGCGCCTTCCGGAGTCCCGCAAAAGATCGAAGATCAGGTGATGAGTGAAGTGAAGCGGGCGTTCAACCCCGAGTTCCTCAACCGCCTCGATGAGGTGATTCTGTTCACGTCGCTAGTGGACGAGGATTTGATCCAAATCATCGATCTGCTAGTCGAGCAAATCAACGTCAATCTGGCTTCGAAGCAGCTTAAGATTCATCTGCAGCCAGATGCGGCGAAGTACATTCTCGATAAAACTTGTGGAGATCGCAGCTACGGTGCACGTCCGTTGCGGCGAGCTCTTCAGAAGTACATCGAAGATCCATTATCGGAAGCTCTTATCCAGGGTTCGCTTCCCCGCCCCGCGGAACTTGAAGTCTACCTGGGTGAGAACGGCATATACTGCCGTCAAATTGGCGATCTGGAAGCTGAACCGGTTGTGGCTGGAAGCGGAGAAGATGTCCCGGCGGTGCGTGCCTCCACGCCCCTGTATATGTTCTAAGCTGATTTCACTTACTGAGGCGGGGCTTCGGCTCCGCCTTAATCAGCCACACTGAACTCGATTGTTCGAGCGCTCATCTGATTTCCCCGCCGTACTTCCACGTATACATTCCATTGTCCAGCGGCCGGAAATACTGGGTTAGCCAGGTAGATACCCGGCGCGGTCGCCGGAGCTTTGAAAACTTTTGTGTCCTTATGATCGGTCGTCTCAATCTGTAGCGTCACCTTCGCGTCGGGCAGCGGTTTATGCAGGGCGTCCACGACCGAAATCTGAAAAGGGATGGAAACGCCGGTCTGGAGTTTGGCTTGCGGTTCGAAACGAATGTCGAAATTGCCTTCGCGAACCTGCGCGAGACAAAGGCCTACGGAACACAGAAGCAAGGCGAGGAGTTTCACGAATCCCATTTTATCTGTATCGAGCTAACTGGCTCGATACAATCGTTCCGATGACTGATGTATTTCGTCTCGATGGAAAGACCGCTCTTATTACTGGTGGGGCAAGCGGAATCGGCGAAGCCACGGCCCGGACCTTCGCGGCGGCTGGAGCCAAGGTTCTAATTGTCGATCTGGATGAAGCCCGCGCGAAAAAATGTTCCGAATCGATTCCCGGTTCGCTAAGTTTCACCTGCGATATTGCCGATGAGAATCAAGTAGGACGGTTGTTCACATCCATAGAGTCCCTGGACATTCTGGTCAATTGTGCTGGCATCGGACTAGTTGGAAATGTGGAGGAGACTGACGAGCAGGATTTTCGACGGCTATTTCGAGTCAACGTGGACGGGACATACCTAATGACCAAAGCCGCTCTGCCGCTGCTGAAGCGATCGCACGGATCCGTCTTGAATTTAGGGTCGGTAGCCGGTCTTGTAGGCGTAAAGCGCCGTTTCGCCTATTGCGCCACCAAAGGAGCGGTGATGGCTATGACTCGCCAATTGGCCGTAGACTACCCCACGGAAATCAGGGCGAATTGTATCGCCCCGGGAACGGTGGATAGCCCGTTTGTTGAAGGTTATCTCGAAAAATACCATCGGCACGAGAAAGATCGGGTCCGTCTCGAACTCAATGAGAGACAGCCGATTGGACGCCTTGGAAGGCCGGAGGAAATCGCTAATTTGGCGTTGTACATCTGTTCTCCGGCGGCTGAGTTCATGAATGGCTCGGTAGTTACAATCGATGGCGGCTGGACGGCGGCTTAAGAAGTTTTAATCACGCAACGACCTGGAAATGTTTTGCGTTGACTGAATTAGCGGAACTACTTAGGATATAAGTAATCCTGATCGCGCTCCCTCTTAGCGTGGCGCGGCTGCAAACGGCGGTTTTGAGTTATTTTGATGGGAACGTCCTTGATGATCGAAAGTGTTGCACGATGAACGTCCGCAAGTTGGCCGGACTGGTTTTCTGCCTGACGGCGTTTCTGGCGGCACCGATGCTGGCGGTACAGACGGCGGTGCCCGTCTCCGCGAAAAGACACAGGCATAAGAAGCATCCGCACCGGGCTGCGGTTGCGGCGACTTCGGCGGTAGTTACTTCCGCGAGAACGGGACACTCGGTCGCGAGGACAACCGTACAGGCTGCTGTTCTTCGCAGCGATGCGCCAACTCAGTTAAGGGTTGCTCGCGCGCGGCGGCGGCATGGACGGAAGGTCTTCGCAAGCCCATGGACGGAACCTACCTACGCGGATTCAACTGTCGGCGACAACGCGGATGGAGAGGACCTGGTTGTTCGTAAAGCGGCGGTCGATGCCTTGGGTCCTTATAACGGGACAGTGGTGGTGGCCGATCCTACTACGGGGCGCCTGCTTAGCGTCGTAAACCAGAAACTAGCCTTGAAGGGCGCTTTCCAACCTTGCTCCACGGTGAAGATCATGGTTTCGCTCGCCTCCTTGAGCGAGGGTATTGTCAATCCGAACGCTCCGGTGCATCTGACTCGCAGATTCTCGATGGACATGACCCGGGCGCTCGCGATGTCTAACAACATGTACTTCGCTCACATGGGCCAGGAACTCGGGTTTGAGCGGGTCGAGAAATACGGTAAAATCTTCGGGCTCGGCGAGAAGGCCGGTCTCGACATACCGGGTGAGGAAGCGGGCTATCTTACGAGCGAACCGCCTCAGACGGGTGTTGGCATGATGACGAGTTTCGGCGATGGAATCCGCCTGACTCCTCTTGAACTGACAAGTATCGTCAGCGCGGTTTCAAACGGGGGCACGATGTACTACCTTCAGTACCCGCGTACCACGGAAGAAGTCGAAAAATTCGTCCCCCGCATAAAGCGCACGCTGGACATCGGCGATCTGATTCCTCAGATCAAGCCAGGAATGATGGGCGCGGTTGAATACGGCACGGCGAGACGGGCGAATCTTGATCCCAGCGAGTCGATCTACGGCAAGACGGGCACCTGTACCGATACCGCTCAACCTGGTGTTCACCTGGGTTGGTTCGGGTCTTTCAACGAAGTCGGCAAGAATAAGCTTGCCGTCGTAGTTTTGCTCACCGGAGGCCGAGGCATCAGCGGGCCGATCGCGTCGGGGATTGCAGGCAACGTCTATCGTAATCTTTCAACTGCCCACTATTTCGGACCGGACCAAACAAACGCCCAGGTACCCACGGCACTCGTATCCGCGCAGCAGCAAACTCTGTTCCGTCAGTAGTAGCTGAACCGAAGGAAAGAGCGGCTACTGCGCGGTGTTACTGCCCACAACTCACGAACAAGCGCTGCTGCTCCTTATTCGTTTCGCTCGTCTGTTTAGGATCCTGGCCAAATTTCCTTAAGCTCTCGAAGTGGCGTTTCGAGCTGTTCTATTTCGATTTCGCAATTGGAGCGATCCTGCTTGCCGTCATCGCGGCAATGACGCTCGGAACGCTCGGCTCGGAACTCTCATTCAATGACCGCATAGCCGTTGCCGGGTTGAGATCGCAAGCTCTGGCGATAGGCGGCGGCTTCATCTTCAACATCGGAAACATGCTGCTGGTCGCGGCGATATCGCTGGTGGGCATGGCGGCTTCTGTTCCGCTAGCCGTGACCGTTGGACTCATCGTAACGCTGGCCGTGAATTGGCAAGCATCCAGCCCTACGCTGCTGATCCTGGGAATTGCGGCGCTTCTGACCACTGCCGTAACGACCATAATCGCGGCACGCAACCGGGTAGCGCCGAACACGCGAAAAGCGGCACAGCCGGCTAAAGCCGCCCGGCGAGCCACTAAAGGGATTGTCCTTGCCTGCCTGGGCGGCGCAATGATCGGCGGGTCTACGCCTCTCGCGGAAGGCGGACTCTGGGGCGATCTCGGACTGGGCGCTTACGCGGGCTTTTTGATGTTCTGCCTGGGAATTGTTCTTTCCACCGCAATCTTCAATCTGTTCTTCATGAACATTGGTATTGAAGGTGGGAGAGTGGGACTCGGCAACTATCTTGGCGGCACGGCGACCCAACATATTCTAGGTGTTCTGGGCGGGGTGATATGGGCACTTGGCAGCCTCGCGGTGCTGCTAGAGCAAAGTGTTCCTACCGTTGTTGCGCCGGGGCAGACCGCCTTTATCCTATTGACGGAAGGATCGGTCCTGCTGACGATCATTTGGGGTTTATTTGCCTGGCGCGAGTTCGCGGGCAGCCCCAAAAAGGCAAAGCTCTCGATTGGCCTTACAATCGCATTTTTCGCTTGCGCGTTGATTCTTCTCGGCTTCCGATTGCAGCCGTAAGGCAATCGCCGTGAGCAATGTTTACGCCCAGTCGAGAGCGCCTTTGCGGAAAATCCAGACGTAGCCCACGACCAGAAATGCCAGGAAGACACCCGCCTCACCCACGCCATACCAACCTAGCTGTTTGTACCGTAGCGCCCAGGGGAACAGAAACACTGTCTCGACGTCGAAGATTACAAAAAGCATAGCGACGATATAGAACCGTACGGAATAACGGCCCCTTGCATTCGATTCAGGTTCTATTCCGCACTCATAAGGTTCAAGCTTGGCAAACGTAGGCCGCGAAGGACGCACCAGCCGCCCGAAAGCCAAAGCTCCGAGCGGAAACAATGTCGCCAACACCGCGAACCCAATAAGCAGTAGATAAGAATCGGGCATCCGTCATATTCAGGCTAACACCGGTCATGGGCTCAAGCAGTCATGCCTCCCAGTCGGTCCCCGGCACAGCTTCCCAAATCAGTTCTCGTTTGACGCAATCTCCTCGAACACTTCCCTGGAACGAGCGGCTTTCCATCCGGCGTCTACCTTGACACCGAGCACCGACGCGTCAGCGAGGTCAGGCGCAGACATCGCCTACGGCCCCGGCCGAATCAAAGCGCGGATTTGCCAGTCGCTGTCGAAATTCGCCTGAGACAATGGGTCCGCTGCATTCTTGTCTATTTCCGGGCGCCTCCAACAAATCTCGGAACAGTCGCTGTCCTTAAACCAGCGGAACTCGATATCCTGCGCTGGTCAGCCACTCGCTGCTTTACTTTCCCGCCCGGAGAGCCGCGCACCTTGATCCCGTGATCGCGTTACGCAACGACTAACAGCCGTGCCTCGACAGAATCTGAATAGGTAAAACCGTTCCTTTTGTCCGATATAGCTACTGTGCCGCCTGTCCGAACGCCTTTGGAAAATGTCCAATTTCCCATCTGAAACCGATCCGCTTACTGCCGCCCTCGAATACACGCCGGAACGGAACCGCGACCACAAAGGCCTGTATACTGCGGAGCCGACTTATGAAGAATTGAAGGAGGACCTCCGGCGAACGAGGGAACACCTGGAGATCATTGAGCGAACGGCTCGAGGCGGAAATCACCGAACGTAAGCGTATAGACCGATTAGCCGCCGAGGCGCAGCGCGATTTTGAGCGGTTTTTCAATTTAATTCCAGATCTGGCTTGTATCGTCTCGACCGATGGCTATTTCAAGAAGGTGAATCCAGCCTGGGAAACCACGCTCGGCTACACCAAAGAGGAGGTACTTACCACTCCCATGCTCGACTTCATTCATCCCGACGATCTGGAGCGCACCATGGGCGAGGTCGCCAAGCAAAGCCGGGAGCACAGAACCAAGCACTTTGTGAATCGCTATCGCTGTAAGGACGGCTCGTACCGGCTATTCGACTGGACAACTACCTTCAACAGAGATGACTCCACGCGCTTTGGTGTGGCAAGAGACATCACCGAACAGCGGCTGTCGGAAGTGTCGCTACGCGAAAGCGAGGAACGCTTCCGAATTATGGCGGATAGCTGCCCGACGATTATCTGGGTTACCGACGCCGAGGGCCGGACGCGGCTCGCTAACCGTATGTGCCGCGAGTTCTTCAGTTCCAATTTCGAACAGGCGGACGGCGATGAGTCGCGTTTCTTGATTCATCCTGAGGATCACTCGGAATACACCAGCAAATTTCTTCTGGCGATGCAACACCGGGCTCCGTTTCGGGCCGAGGCGCGAGTCCGGCGTTCCGACGGTGAATGGCGTTGGATCGCGTCCCATGCCGAGCCCCGCTTGTCTTTAAATGGCGATTTCCTGGGCTACGTAGGCATCAGTCCCGACATCACGGATCGTAAACAAAGCGAAGAGGCGTTGCAGAGAGCCAAAGATGCCGCTGAGGGAGCTAACCGGGCAAAAAGCGAATTCCTAGCAAATATGAGCCATGAAATCCGGACGCCAATGAACGGAGTTATCGGACTGACAGATTTGGCGCTCGATACGGAACTTACTCTCGAACAGCGAGAGTACCTGGACGGAGTCAGGAGTTCGGCCGATTCCCTCTTGCGAATCCTCAACGACATTCTCGATCTTTCCAAGATTGAAGCGGGAAAGCTGGAATTGGAATTGATCGAATTCGACCTTCACCAGACAGTGCAGGGCATTTCAAAACTTCTGAGTGTCCGCGCCGCTGCGAAAAACCTCAAGCTGGCCTGCGCTTTCGGCCCGGATGTCCCGTCCATCGTGATCGGAGATCCCGGCCGGCTGCGGCAAATTCTCATCAACCTCGCCGGCAACGCTATCAAGTTCACAGAGCGCGGAGAGGTGGTGATCCGGGTAGAGACCCCGCCCCGGAGTACCGGCGAACTCGAACTGCACTTCAGTGTTAAGGATACCGGCATCGGAATTCCCGCGTCCAAGCAGCAGCACGTGTTCAAAGCCTTTGCTCAGGCGGACAATTCGTCCACCCGGCTGTTCGGAGGCACCGGCTTGGGACTCACTATCTCCTCTCATTTGGTGGAAATGATGGGCGGCCGGATTTGGCTGGAGAGCGAGGAAGGAACCGGCTCCACTTTCCATTTCACCGTGTGCCTCGGCAACTCCGAGCCTGCTGCGGATTGGGCTTCGGAGCCTGAAGCGGAAAACGAAAACCCTATTGCCGCAGTCGGCGGACATGACGAGCGTTGCAGCGACTCAGGTGCTTCCGCATCTTCTGCCAAGACCCAAGAGGAACAACCGGGTCTGCGCTTGCTCGTTGTAGATGATAATCCGGTAAATCGTCTCGTGGCAACGCGTCTGATTGAGAAGAACAATCATGTCGTCAGGACCGCCGCCAACGGCCGGGAGGCGTTGGAAATGACGGACAAAGAGAAGTTTGACTGTGTCTTGATGGACGTGCAGATGCCCATCTTAGATGGGTTCGGAGCGACGGCGGAGATCCGCAACAGGGAGCGTACTTCAGGCGGCCATCTCCCCATCATTGCCATGACAGCCCGCGCCATGGCTGGGGATATGGAGCGTTGCCTCGCCTCCGGCATGGACGGTTATCTGACAAAGCCGATAAAAGCCAACGATGTGTTCGCCACAGTAGACCGGGTGCTCCGGGCTCTCGAATCCCTGCCGGCACTACTCCCGCCTGAGCGGTTTCTAACTTCACGTCATCAAAGAAGCTGGCCCGATCGCTCCATGATGGCGGCTCATCCGATACCGCAGTTCTAGCCGCGCCCGCAACAGGCGGCTTTTTGCCGCCGCCACGGAAATCCCAAGCTTCTCGGCAACCTCAGGCATAGGCCGATGTTCCACATCCCGAAGCAGAAACACGTGCCGCAGTAGCGGTGGTGTCCGGCGAATCTCTTCATGCAGAACCTTGGCTACTTCCTCGCGCCCGAGATCCTGCTCCGCCGATCGCCGAAAATCCCGCAGTTCCAGCGTCATATTCTCATCGCCTGAAGCGACCGCATCCTCCAGGTAAAGAAATCTTCGCTCGCCGCAGTTGCCGCAGGCGCATCAAGCACTGGTTCACCACAATCCGCGTCAGCCATGTTGAAAACTTTGCCTCTCGGTTGAACTGCCCGATGTGTTCGTAAGCCTTCCAGAAGGCGTTTTGCGTCTCGTCTTCGGCATCTTGCTTGTCCCGGAGGATCGAAAACGCCACTTTCATAGCGGTAATTTCGTGCCGTACCATCAACTCAGCGAATGCCTCCTGATCGCCTCCCTGGCAAAGCTCAACCAATTCCGAATCGGTTAATCCACTCGCTGCGCTGTGGTTTTGCATCCGTCGGGCTACTGCAGAATCCATCACTTAAGCCTCTATGAACGACTGTAAGCCCGAATCGGCAGCTTCAATCGGCAGCAATGAAATCGGTTTCAGTGATACCAAACAATCCGGGCAAGATATCATTGCCGATGAAGCCACGTTGACAAGGACTGAAAGTAGCGAGGATACGATCCGCCGAGTTCTGTCCAGCTATGACATCGGCCAGAAACTTCGCCAGCTGCGGCTGCGCAAAAAAATCGCCCTCACCGACTTGGGTAAGCACACGGGCCTTTCCGCTTCCATGCTGTCTCAACTTGAAAACGGCAAGCTGATTCCCACTCTTCCTACACTGGCCCGCATCGCCATGGTTTTCGACCTTGGCCTGGAGCATTTCTTCGGCGAGAAGCGCGTTAAGAGAATCTTTTCAATTGTGCGCGCGGAAGATCGTTTGCGCTTTCCAGAACAGCCGGACAGCCCCGTTCCCGGCTACTACTTCGAGGTGCTCGCTTTTGGCGCGCCGCAGAAATCCGTCTCAGCCTATCTCGCGGAATTCCCCAAAGACGGCGGGCGCGAGTCCAACAGCCATTTTCACGAAGGATCGGAGTTCATTCACGTTCTGGAAGGCGTTCTCGCGATAAACTATCAAGCGGAAGAACACGTTTTGCGAGCTGGCGACAGCGTCTATTTCGATGCTTCCGAACTGCACTCCTACAGTGGGAAATCCGACACACCCGCCCGCGCCCTTGTGGTCACGGTGCCTCCGCGGCTTTAATTCGCCGGCTGGCTTCGTTCCTGCGTTTTTACTGCTGGTCTCCCTATCCGCTTCAGCCCTCCCCGGTTTCAAGGGTGAGCATTGGGACGAGTTGAACATCGGCCCGTTCTATGTCTATTCGAAATCCGGCCAGAGCGCTGCCCGTGAAGATCTGACGCAATTGGAGCAGGTTCGCTGGGTGTTAGGCGGGCTCCTTGAATCCAAGGATTTGCCCAGCCTGTGGCCGATCCGGATCTTTTTGGCCAAAGATGAAAAAACGAACCCAAGCGGGCAGTTCGTTTGGAAAAATGGCTCTTACTTACTGATTCTAAAGTCCGGAGCGCATGTTCCGCTGGATCAGGTGGCTGGTCTATTGCTCGATGCGAACACCCCGCGCCTGCCCGATCAGGCTGAATCCGGTCTCCGTCAACTGTTCAGTACCCTTGAAGCGCACGGCAGCCGCGTAACCTGGGGAGGTCCCGTTCCGCAACCCGATCTGGCCTGGGCGCGAATGCAACTTTTCGCGACCAAGTTCGAGTACGGGTTGAGTTTTCACGTCTTCGTAACCTCTCTCAAGAACGGAAGCAGCCTCCGGGTGGCCGAGCAGAATTCGTTTGGTAAAAACCCCGATGAGCTTGAAAAAGAGGCCGCGGCGAACCTCGCTGCGGGGAACTGGCAGGCTACATCCGTGTCAGGCAGACCACTCGACCCCAAGCGCGATTTCGGAGAACATTCGGTGCCGGAGTCGCTGGTGGATACCTATTTCGCCGACGCTACGCTGTCCTCCGATCCGAAAGCCGCCGAAGCCGCCTACAAGTCCGGCATAGAAGCCGGCGGTGAAAGTATGGCCCGGGGCTATGAGGGGTTGGCCGAACTTGCCCGCCGGGACAAGGAGAACCCGGACCGCTATTTGCAGGACGCCATCCGCGCGGGTAGCAACTCGGCTCCCGTCTACGTTTCCGCAGCGCAAGGCAAGCCGGACTCTGAGGCTCTCCCGCTTCTGAAACGCGCCGCCGAACTGAACCCGCTTTGGGCAGAACCGGTTTACCAGCAAGCGCAATTGGCGGCCGATCCTGCCGCGAAAGAAGCTCTTCTCAAGAAGGCCACCCAATTGGAACCTCGCCAGACGAAGTACTGGATCGAATTGGCCCAACTTCAGACGACCGACGGACACGCTTTGGCCGCTCAGGGGAGTTGGCTGCGAGCGGAAGATTCCGCGCCTTCAGACGCCGAGCGCAGCCGCATTCACGATCTTCATGCCGCCAATGAGCAGGAGCGCCTGAATGCTGCCGAGTCGGAACGCCGCCGTGAGCGCGACGCCGCACATCTCGACGATCAACGGGCGCAGGACGCCGAAATGGCCCGAATCCGGGCAACGGAAGAGAAGGCCAACAAGCAACTGGACGCCTCCGCTGGGGGAGAGAAGCCTGCCGTCGTAGTGCCCTGGGAGGACACAATTCCGAAGAAGACAATCTCTGCCCGGCTCACGCGTGTCGATTGTCTGAAGAATATGTACCGGCTATGGCTGACGGATAAAACGGGCCGAACCCTCGAACTTCAATTGGACGACCCCCAATCGACCGGTCTTGCTTGCGGACCGCAGCAGCCTTCGCGACGGGTTTCGGTCACGTATGCAGCTCAAACGGACGACCGCCTCCAGACTGCGGGCCGCATCGTCAGCCTCAAGGTCCAGTGATTCCCGTCATTCGCCCGGCTGTTTCCGCCGATATCCCGGCACTCGATGAAATTGAGCGGGAATCGTTTGCTCCGGCCCATTGGGATGCGGGCAGCTTTCTGACGTACAACTGCCTGGTTGCTGAAATGTGAACATCAGATCGCGGGGTTTTTGGTATCGCGCGAAGTCTTTCCGGGAGTTCAAGGCGCCAGTCCGGAGCGGGAAATTCTAAATCTTGCAGTCGCCTGCTTGTACCGCCGTCTGGGAATTGCGACAGCCCTCCTGAAAAACGAGTTGAGTCTTCACGCCACCCACTACTTAGAGGTGCGTGAATCTAACCTAGCGGCTCGTAAACTCTACGAACGGGTAGGGTTCACGGAGGTGGGCCGCCGCCCGGACTATTACACCAACCCTATTGAAACCGCTATTGTCATGCAGATGAAATAGTGCTAACTTTTGGGTACGGTCGGCCCACGGTGACCGGCCCGAGTGAAATTCGATGCACTCACACCCACCGGGCCAGATTCTGCGCATCTTAGAACCGACTCGGCGTGGTCACTCGATTAAGGAGAACACCCTTCATGGAGAATCACACGCAAGACGATGAGTTGAAAGCGCATCTGCTTCGGACGAACGAACAGTTCCGATCTTTCGCCGAGCAGCATGCGCAATTAAAGAAACAAGTAGAAGAGATCGAGTCGAGACCTCATGTCACTGAGGCCGATGAGATCGAGGAACAGCGTCTAAAGAAGCAGAAGCTTCACGTCAAAGATCAGATGAACGAAATGCTGGAGCAATTTAAGCACGCCAGCGTTTAGTTAGTGCGCGCAAGGTTCAGGTCTGTTCAGGGAACCCAAATCGCGGTTCCCTGACATTAGTCTCAGCGCTTTTATTCGGGCGAGTCTGACCCGGAATCCGAAGGACGCCGTTTCAGCTTCGGACGGTCTTCATCGTCGCCTTTAGTCTTCTTGGAAGGATCGGTTTCGTCTTCGATCGGCGTGTTGGAGTTTGGGTTCTTCCGCAGAGTTGGCTTGTTCGGGTCGTCGGTCGTCTTGTCGGGACGGCGCTGATTTTCTAACATCGCAAGCCGGGCCTTCACATCGTCAAACTCAGACGTGGTGACGACATATTCAGGTCTAGCCTTCAATACATCCGCGATCTCTTTCTGCGCTTTCACGATCCGGTCGTCGGTTGGAGGATGAGTCGAGAAGAGCTTCGCCACGCTGCCCGGTTTTCTTTTTTCGAGCGTCTGAATCTTCTCGAAGAAGTCCACGAAAGACGTCGGATCGTAGCCGGCCTTATACATGTACTGGATGCCCAGGTAGTCTGCTTCGGCTTCGAATCCGCGTGAAAACTTCAGGAACGTCATCGGAATCAGCAGTCCAGACGCCTCATAGATGCCGTAGGCGAGTGGTCCGCCCATCATGTAGAGCGGAATCATGCCAATCTGGGCCAGTTCGCCGCGCGTTGCCTGCCGCGTTCCGTGACGGGCCGCAACGTGGGCAATCTCATGGGCCATAACGCCAGCCAGTTCCGACTCCGAATCCGCCTTCAAGATTAGCCCCGAATCGACGAAGAAGAACCCACCCGGCAGAGCGAACGCGTTCACCGTCGGATCTTCGATCACCTTAATCGTGAACGGAACCTTCGCATCCGAGTTCCGAACCAGATTCTGTCCGACTCGATTTACGTATTCGGCAACCACCGGGTCATTGATAATCTTCGATTGCCGCTCTACCTGTTGGGCAAGCCCCTTGCCGAGCGCAATCTCCTTCTCGAGCGAATAGAAGTTTACCTTCCCGCTGACGTTGCGGTCGCCGATCGCGTCCGGATCTTTTTCTTTGTTGTCTTTAGGAAAAGCGGCAAACGGCGCCGCCATTAGAAACGCGAGGGTGAGGCTTACGGAGGATCGAAGGTATACAGGTCGCCGCATATAGCTCCTTTACGACTAACGAAACGTCAGACAAGGGCGCAGGCGCGAAGCCGGAGTTCGTCTGCCTTCTAGTATAGGGGAAAAACGGACGCCAGAACGCGGAATGCACCCCTGCCGCAGGAGATTCTTTGTTGTTAACGTATCCTCACAGGCATGGGTTACGAAAATCTGGAGGAAAAGCTCTATTTGCGGTACCGCGATCAGTTTCCGGTCACTCGCGAACTGACTTATCTGAACCACGCCGCCGTAGCTCCGCTCTGCCTTGCCGCATCGGAGGCCATGAGGGGATTGACGGACGATGTGAGCCGGTTTGGCTCCTGGCACTACAACGACTGGATGGAAGCGTATGCAGGTCTGCGGAGCGCCGCGGCAAGGCTGATCAACTCGTCACCCGATGAGATCGCCATTGTAAAGAACACCTCGGAGGGGATCGCCACCGTCGCGCTAGGAATGGATTGGAAAGAGGGCGATAAGGTCATTGCTTTTCAGGAGGAGTTTCCGGCCAACGATTTTCCCTGGAGACGCCTGGAAACGCGCGGCGTGCGAGTAACCTGGCTATCGATCTACGACCCGATCGAGAGACTCGCGCAGGAGATTCCGGGCGCACGGCTGCTGGCCATCAGCTTCGTCAATTACCTGAGCGGCTACCGGGTCGATTTGGAGACGATTGGCGAACTGTGCAGGCGGCACGGATGCTTCTTCTTTGTCGATGCGATTCAAGGGTTGGGCGCGTTTCCGCTGGATGTGGAGGCATGCCGGATCGATGGGCTAGCGGCAGACGGCCACAAATGGCTGCTTGGACCGGAAGGCAACGGCATCCTCTATATCCGAAGGAATTGGCTGGACAAGATAGAACCCGTCGAGTTTGGTTGGACCAATCCGGCCGGCTACGCAGACTACACGTCGCGCGATATGACCTTGCGTCCCGATGCCGGTCGCTACGAGTGCGGCACGTTGAACACCGTCGGCTGCTTTCGGGCTACGCGCCGCAATCGAGTTCTTGCTCGAAGTGGGAATCGAAAACATCGCGGCCGCGGTTTCGGCTTTGGCGGATCAAATCGAAAGCGGCGTGCTCGCCAAGGGCTATGAAACGATGATCCGCCGAACGGCCGGGACGGGGTCGGGAATCGTCGCTTTCCGGCATCCCACGCTGGACTCTCGCCTGATCGTGAGCGAACTGAAGCGCCACAAAATCCTGGCCGCTCCAAGGCTCGGCTGGGTGCGCGCCGCTCCCCACTTCTATATCGGCGCCGATCAAATCGATCGCATGCTGAGAGTTTTGCCTGAAGTGTAAGTAGCGGTTCCCTGTTAAAATATATCGGATGGCAAACTCGAAAGATTCCGGCAGAACGACTAAGTTGAACGGTAATGCACTCAAATTAGAAGGACCCGAATTAAAAGTGGGCGACATCGCGCCTGATTTTGACGTTGTGAATTCCTCCCTGCAGCCGTTTAACCTGGAAAAGACCGGTTCCGGCGTGAGGATTTTCAGCGTAGTGCCGTCTTTAGATACTCCGGTCTGCGATGCCCAAACGAAACGCTTCGAAGATGAGGCGTCGAAGCTTCCCGGAGTCGGCATCTACACGGTCAGCATGGATTTGCCGTTCGCTCAACAGCGATGGTGCGGGAACTATGGCATCGATAAGGTAATGATGTTATCCGATCACCGAACGGGTTCCTTCGGCGAACACTATGGAACTCTGATTCCAGATCTGCGGATCGAAAGCCGCGCCATTTTTGTGCTGGATGGAGACAATCGCCTCCGCCACGTCGAGTATGTGAACGAGGTCGGCTCGCACCCCGATTACGAGGCTGCTTTAGAAGCGGCGCGCTCAAACGCGAACGCAACCGTCGCTTAGTGGACTGTCTTAGTGGACGGTGATCGGCCGGAGATCGGGTTCGGGCAATGTCACGGTCATAAACCAGAATGCCTCAATGGCGCGAACGATATGGATGTACTCCAGTAAATCGGCGGGCTTCGTTATATAGCCGTTCGCATTCAGCATGTAGGCTTGGTTCACGTCGTCTTCCGCTTTGGAACTTGTCATTACCAATACCGGAATAGACCTGAGCGATGGGGACGTTTTTACTTCCGACAACACTTCATGGCCGTTTTTGCGAGGAAGATTGAGGTCGAGCAAAACCAAGTCGGGCCGCAGACCCTCTCCGGATTCGGTTTTGTGAAGCATATCCATGGCTTCCACTCCATCGTGGGCGACTGTGATCACAATGGGTAAGGAGGTCTCTTTCAGCGCTTCCCGCATCAGGCGAACGTCGCTCGGGCTGTCTTCTACAAGAAGCATTTGCACCGGTTTCGCGACATTGTAACTTGCCATTCAGCTAAATGCCGTGCAGATTGGTAGCCAATTTGATGAAGGTCGCGTAAATTGATGATTTTGCGGCGAACAATACGTGATCCAACTTACGAGCAACTGGTAAGAATAGCGCGAATACATCACTCATCCAAGTAAAAAAGGTTCGTCTCGCGGCTCCGCCCGGTTACTTGGACGATATATTTGACACTCGGCTAAGTTCCTTCTTATCATAAACATTGCTGCAATCCGTTTGCACTTGCTGGAGGCTGCTTGATCAAGCTGGACATCATTAACGAAGTCGTGAACCGGACCGGTATCACCAAGACCAAGGCCGAAGCGGCCGTTGAGACGGTATTCGAAACGATGAAAAAAGCGTTGACGGAAGGAGACCGTATCGAACTCCGCGGGTTTGGCATCTTCAACGTCCGGCCGCGTAAGACCGGAATCGGCCGCAACCCTCGAACCGGAGCTGAAGTAGCGATCCCGCCAGGTAAGGCCGTGCGCTTTAAGCCTGGCAAGGAATTGCAGACGCTACAGTAGCAGATGTGCCTAACCCGCAATCCACGGATCGGCTGGCTAGCGCTTTAGTCTCACCCCGCAGGCCGCATCGTTCAGAGTGGCCCAGGAACTGGTGGTTGCACCTGTTGCTGTTCGTGCTCACCGTGTTGACCACCACTGCATTCGGGTTCGCGCTTGTGGAAGCGTTCCAGGCGGGCAGACCCATGGATCTCGACTCGCTATTCGACGGCTATATTCGATTAGCCCATTTCGACCCCGCAGTTTGGGTCGGACTCTACTTCTCGGGCCCGCTGATGGCGATTCTTCTGGCTCATGAATTCGGCCATTATGTAGCTTGCGGCCGCGCTGGCGTAGAGGCCAGTCTGCCATTCTTTCTACCGTCTCCGTTGCTGTTGGGAACATGCGGCGCATTCATCCGTATCCGGTCTCCGATCTACAGCCGTAAGACCTTGTTCGATATCGGCGTTTCGGGGCCGCTGGCGGGGTTTGTGGTCCTGGTGCCTTTCCTTATCGCGGGCGTCCTGAAGTCGCACCTGGTCCACTTCACCGGGTTCCAGGCGTTCTCATTCGGCACGCCGCTCATTATGCGCATAACAGAGCGGGTTTTTCTGGGCCATGTTCCGGCTTCGCAGATTCTTCTTCACCCGGTTGCCATGGCTGCCTGGGCGGGTTTGCTGGCAACCGCAATGAATCTGCTTCCTATGGGGCAACTCGATGGCGGCCATATTCTCTATGCGGTTTTTGGGGAACGGTGGCACCGGATCGTCTCAATCCTCTTCATCGGCGTGCTAATTGCGCTGGGTTTTATCTATCGCGCGTGGTGGGTTTGGGCCGCATTGATGTTCTTCTTCGGGAGACGTCATCCGCTGGTCTATGACCAGACTCCGCTAAAAGGGTGGCGTGTCGCTCTTAGCGTTTGCGCTTTCGGCCTTTTCGTTCTCTCGATCGCAGTGGTCCCGGTCTCGGTTAAATGAGCGGCATGGCGATCAAGATCTCCGCGACAGTCATCACCTCTAATGAAGAGCGGAACGTCGCGCGTGTTATTGAAAGCCTTCGCTGCTGCGATGAGATTCTAGTTCTTGACAGCGGTTCGAACGACCGGACAGTTGAGATCGCAACAAACCTGGGCGCGCGAGTGGTAGAGGCATCCTGGCACGGCTATGCGGCGCAGAAGAACATCGCCGCCGAACTGGCTTCGCACGACTGGATTCTTTCGCTTGACGCCGATGAAAGCTTAAGCGAAGCTCTTGAAGCGGAGATCTGGCAAATTAAGAAGAGTGGACCGAAGTATGACGGCTACACCGTTCCACGGCTCGCGCAGTACCTGGGGCGCTGGATACTTCATAGCGGTTGGCACCCGGATCGAAAAGTCCGTCTGTTCGATCGCCGCAAGGCTAAATGGATCGGGCAGTTTGTTCACGAATCGGTGATCGTCGAAGGCAGCATCGGTCATTTGAAATCGAACTTGCTGCACTTCACGTGTAATTCGCTTTCGGAGCATCTGCGCACGATGGACAGCTATACGACGCTCGCCGCGCAGGAGATTGTCGCAAGAGGCAAGAGCGTAACGTTCAGCCTGCTGCTGCTTGAGCCGATCTGGACGTTTTTTCGGACTTACATTGTGAAACGCGGATTTTTGGATGGAGTGGAAGGTTTGGCAATAGCCTATATGGCGGCCATTTACAATTTTGTGAAGTATGCAAAAGCGCGCGATATGAGCCCAGGCAGGAAGTGCTAGGTTTACGGATTTTGCACATCGACACCGGCGCGGAGATGCGCGGTGGCCAACATCAAGTGCTTCTGCTACTGAAAGCACTGCGCGACGCGGGACATCAATCCACTTTGCTGGCCCGGCGCCGGAGTCCGTTGTGGCGAGGCGGCGTCCGAGGCTGGCATTCCCGTCTATGGCGCCAGTGCGCGAAACGTGTGGAAATATTCGAAGCGGAGCCAGATTGTTCACGCGCACGATGCAGGCGCCCATACCCTGGCGGCGCTCGCAAGCCGGCAGAAGTTCGTCGTGTCACGCCGGGTAGCGTTTCCGGTGGGCAAAAATATCGCGTCGATGTGGAAGTACCGCAAAGCATCGCGGTTTCTTGCCGTCTCACAGTTCGTCGCAAAGGAACTGCAAGCGGCGAAGATCCCGGAAAGCAAGATTGACGTAGTTTTCGATGCGGTAGAGAGCGTGCAGAGCGTTGGGACCTGGAACCCGGAGTATCCGGCGGTTGCGCTTGCCTCAAAAGATCCGCAAAAAGGGCGCGATCTGGTCGAGTTGGCAGCGAAGGCCTCGGGTATTGAGGTGCTGTTTTCGGACGATCTTTCGCGCGATCTGAGCCGCGCTTCGATGTTCATTTACATCACCCGCTCGGAAGGTTTCGGTTCAGCGGCACTGCTCGCGATGAACATGGGAATTCCCGTTATCGCCAGCCGTGTGGGCGGGCTTGCGGAAGTGTTCGCCGACGGGGTTTCCGGCATTTACGTGAACAATGAAGTGACCGAGATTGTCCGTGCCATGCGGCGCGTACTGGGGACGCGGACGCTGGCGCAAAGTTTGATCGATGGCGGCAGAGCGAGGGTCGCGGAGTGCTTCACGGTAGAGCAGTTGCTTCGCTCCACTCTCAACTCCTATGGACGGGCCTTCGGTGAATAACCTGGAGCTTCTTCATGTCGCTACGGCTGCTATCCTCGGGCTGCTCATCGGCAGCTTTTTGAACGTGTGTATCTACCGGATTCCGCGTGATCTTTCCGTTGTTTCTCCTAGATCCTTCTGTCCTGAATGCGAAAACCAGATTGTCTGGTATCACAATATCCCGGTCGTGAGCTACGCCGTACTGCGGGGACGTTGCGGCACTTGCCGGAAGCCAATCGCATTGCGCTATCCGCTTGTTGAATTGACGACTGCGGTACTGTTCGCCCTGGTTGCGGTCCGCTACGGTTGGACTCTTGCCGCCTTCAAATGGGCGCTTTTTGAAGCTTTGGCCGTCGTGCTCTTCTGGACCGATATGGAAGAACGCATTCTGCCGGACGAATTCACGATTGGGGGCACCGTTGCTGGTCTGGTGCTGGCATTCTTTGTTCCCGTACACGGCGCTGTTCTAGATCTTCTGCTTGTCTGGAACGGCGATCGTCTGGCGATCTGTGTTGAGCGCGGTGGTTGGGGCAATTCTGCTTGCCGCTCCGATGTGGGCCATAGGCGTGTTCTATCAACTCATCCGCAAGCGCGAGGGACTTGGCTTGGGCGACGTCAAGCTGATAATGCTGATGGGAAGCTTCCTCGGATTCGAGAGCGGTCTGCTGGCCTTATTGATCGGGGCCGTGAGCGGGTCGGTGTTGGGGATCGCTTATATTCTGATCACGCGTCAGAGCACGTCCAGTTATCAGTTGCCTTTCGGAAGCTTTCTGTGTGTGGGAGCGGCAATTGTGCCACTGATGAATTCGTTATGAGATAGCAAGACCACGGGGATCGCGGGACCCTCGCCAAGGGGTTAGGATGAAGAGAAGAACGGAGAACCGCCGATGCAATTGACCGTCCCTGCGGATCTGGAGAAACTCATCAACAAGCGCCTCTCCAGTGGTGGATATACAAGCGCCGAAGAGGTTCTGCGCCGTGCTCTTGAGGCTCAGGACGCCGACGAAAGCTGGACCGACGAAGAGGGCCGGATGTTTGCAGCCCATATAGAGGAAGGCTGTTTGCAAGCGGAGCGTGGCGAGTTAATCGACGCCGCCCAGGCCCGTCGTGAGATTCAGGCAATGAAAGAGGATTGGCGTTTATCCAAACGATGAGGGGTATTTATGCTCTCACGTCTTTAGCCAAAGCGGACATTTTCGACATCTGGTCTTATATCGCGAACGACAACGAGGAGGCTGCAAATCTCGTCGAATTGGCGATTTACGAAGCGTGTGAATTCGTCGCCGGAACTCCATTTGGCGGTCAATCCAGGCCCGACTTCACACCCCGTTCACTTTGCTTCTGGACAGTGACCCGTTACCCCAATTACACGGTTGTGTACCGGCCAGAGACGACTCCGCTTCAGGTTGTGGCTGTTCTGCACGGAAAGCGAAATATACGCCGTACTTTGAAACAGCGCTTATGACTTCGCTCCGCGCATTATCTGTCCAGCAGCTTTCTGCGAGGCATATCAACTTGGTGTACCATAGGGCTTTGTAGCATGAAGGAACTCCTTAAGGCGATTCCTCCAGGAGAGCGCGATTGGCGTATCGCTACTCAACTGGATCCGAAACGTCTACCGGCTCATCTTGCCATCATCATGGACGGCAACGGGCGTTGGGCGCGTCAGCGCAACTATCCCAGGTTGCTGGGGCACAAGGCGGGCATAACGTCTGTGCGCAAAATCACTGAAGCGTGCGCGCAACTTGGGATCGAAGCTCTTACTCTCTACGCCTTTTCGGTCGAGAATTGGAAGCGCCCGCGTCACGAGGTCGAGGGATTGTGGCGGCTGCTGCGCTACTACTTGCGCCGCGAGTTGCCCGATCTCATGCGGAACGATATCCAACTGGTAGCCATAGGCAGGCTTGAGTTGCTGCCGACACCGGTGCAATCCGAACTGCAGTTCGTCGCGGACAAGACTGCCGGAAATCGCGGCATGCGCCTGAACCTCGCAATCAATTACGGAGGCCGGACTGAGATTCTGGACGCCGTGAACGCAATCATCGACAACGCCCGGCTCGAAGGCAATCTCGATTCTCTCGAAATCAGCGAGGATGCCATTTCGCGGCACCTGTATACCGCGGGCCTGAAAGATCCGGACCTGCTCATTCGGACTTCGGGCGAGATGCGCGTGAGTAATTTCCTGCTCTGGCAAATCGCCTATGCCGAGTTGTATGTCACGGAAACTTTGTGGCCGGATTTCAACCGGACTGAATTACTGACAGCGCTTCTCGATTACCAGAATCGCGACCGGCGATTTGGCGGCCTCTCGCCCAATGCATTACCATCTGTTGATGGCGCTTCATTGCTGCTCGAAGAAGAAGAGGCGCTTGAACTGCCTCTTGGCTAAGATCCAGTCTCGAGTCCCTGCCGCATGAACCGGTTGCTTACGGCAATCGCTCTACTCGCCGTTGCCTTTTACCTCATTTTCTGGGCTCCCCACTTTATTTTTATTGGCGCAGCCATCCTGATGAGCCTGCTGTGTTACCGCGAGTATTCGGACCTCGTCGCGGGACATGGGATACGGCGCCCTGGTTTGTACGGAATCGCCGCTGGTTTGCTGCTGTTCTTTTGGCCGCAATATGTCCTCATCGAAATCACTCTGCTGGTCATCGTGGCTCTTATCACGGCACTCCGAGCGGAGAATCTGAGGGATGTTTTGCCCCAGGTGGCGTGCGCTGTTCTGGGCGCGTTCTATACGTTTGCCCCGTGGCGTTTCTCGGCGGATTTGCGGGCCGTTAGTATCCACCTTCTATTCTTCGCGTTGGCACTGAATTGGGCGGGCGATTCCATTGCTTACTATGCCGGCCGGCGCTTCGGTAAGCACAGACTCGCTCCTATCGTCAGTCCGAAGAAGAGTTGGGAGGGCGCTATCGCTTCCGTCGCGGGCTCGATTGTTTTCGGCGTTCTCTATCTCGGTTACTTTTTGAAGAGCGTGCCCGTTTGGCAGGTTGTGATCATGGCAATCGTTGCAAATGTAGCGGGGCAGTTTGGGGATTTGGCTGAGTCTGCCATCAAACGCGGCGCCGGAGTTAAGGATAGCGGCGATCTTCTTCCAGGACACGGCGGCATGTTAGACCGTGTAGACAGCAGCCTGTTCGCATTGCCCGTCGTCTATTTGGTTTACACCATTTTCCGTCAACTGATTAAGTAGTCATTCTGGTAAATGACATCGGACAGGAATTACATTCTAAATTAGTGAATGGTCCGCGTTTTGCGGTTCATGTAATCCATGAGTAGATAGTTGCCCAGTGTGTAAGGCGTTGTGAAATACGCTTTGCCCTTGCACATCTGGGTGACTTTTTGAATGAACTGAACCAGCCCATAATCGCTGGCCAACATGAATGTATTGATCAGAATTCCCTGCTTCTTACAGCGGCCCACTTCTTCTAAAGTCTGACTAATAACCAGTGGATCAAGTCCAAACGCGTTTTTGTAAATACGTCCGTCTTCGAGCGTCAAGGCGGACGGTTTGCCATCCGTGATCATGACGATCTGCTTCATGTCTTTTCTCTCCTGCGCAAGCAGCCGTTGCGCCAGGATGAGGCCATCGCGCGTGTTCGTGTAATAAGGGCCGACTTGGACGCGCGCCAGTTCCGAGATCCTCACCTCTTCCGCCGAATCGTGAAAGAGAACGCACCGCAGCGAGTCGCCCGGATACTGCGTGCGGATCAGATGCGATAGCGCCAGAGCGACCTTTTTCGCGGGCGTGAAGCGATCTTCTCCATAGAGAATCATGCTGTGACTGCAATCGAGCATCAGCACGGTGGCGCAGGAACTCTGATACTCCGATTGATGGACATAAAGATCGGAGTACTCAAGTTCCAACGGAAGCTTAAGACCGTCCCGCTGTATCGCGGAGAACAGAGTGGCGCTGACATCAAGGTTAAGCGTGTCTCCGAACTCATAGCATTTCGACCCGCCGCTTGCATCGATGCCAGTCGCGAGATCACGTGTGTCGTGCGCCCCAAAGCTGGACTTCCCGAGCGATCCGAGCAGGTCCTTCAAGGTCTTGAATCCGAGAAAGTCTATAGCCTTATCGGTGACCTCAAATTGCATCTGAGTCTCCGGACCACCCTGCGACCCCGGTGCAGTGGGAGATTGAGGCGGCGGACCATCCGTATTGATGTAACCGGCGTCCTGAAGTTTATTTACTAAGTTGTCGAGAAGTTGTTCGCGCTGCTCCGCCGACATCTGCTGCAAGCGCTCGCGTATCCGCTCCGCTTCCGCCGGATCGAACGCTTCTCCGCTTTCCAGGGCTCGCTCGATGTTCTGCTTCAATTCTTCCAGCGTCTGCTGGTTCATCTCCGAGAACTGAAGATACGGGTCCTGGAATCCGCTTTGCAGGAAGTAATCGGAAAGCGCGCGAACAAGATCTTCCATATCGATCCCGAGGTCTTCCTCGGAGAACTTCGAATAGGAAACGCGCCTCATTGGGTGACTCCGCGCCTGCTCAGTTCAGATTCCGACGGCCGCCGCCACCGCCGCCGCGCCGTGGATCGTAGCCGCCTTTTCGCGGAGAATCTTCGCGCTCTTCCCTGCCCCGCTCTTCTCGCGAGGGCCGTTCGCCAGCCACAAACTCCAATTCTTCGTTCCGGCTCACGCGCTTGTGCGCATAAAGCCCTTCGAGAATGAACTCGCCGGCGGAAGCTCGCATAGCATCGCTCTCGTTTTCAGAAAGCCCAAGTTTCCGAGTGAAGGCAAGCAGATCCTGAATACGTCCCAACTGTTCCACAACTTCGCGCGCCGGCATTGTTTCATCGAGCCGCAATGCGCCGCCCAGTTCGAACCATTGCACGACCTGCCGTAAATTCACGTTCTCGAAATAGGTGTTGAAGACTTTGCCCACGGCATTCCGGATGATCTCCCGGGCTACCGCATCGCCGCCTTTCAATTCACCCTCGTATTCGAGTTCAAGCTTTCCGGTAATCGACGGAAGCGCCGCGTAGAGATCGAGGATGCGCGGTACGGTTTCGGTCTCCTTCGTTCGCAGGGCGCGCCGTTCAGCGTTTGAAACGGTATTTTCTAGCGCGGTAATCGGCAGGCGCTGTGATACGCCCGAGCGCTTATCCACGCGTTTATCATCGCGAGCAAGAAATGCGATCTGTTCGACTACTTCATGGATGTAGGGAGGAATTTCGATCTCCGCGGGCGAGCGGCGGCGCGTCCAGGCCTCCTGTTTGGTAATCTCCATGCCTTGCGAAAGGGTCAACGGATAATGCGTGCGGATTTCGCTTCCGATGCGGTCCTTCAGTGGCGTGATGATCTTTCCGCGGGCCGTGTAGTCTTCTGGATTTGCCGTGAAGACCAGCATGACGTCGAGAGGCAATCGAATCGGATAGCCTTTGATCTGAACATCGCCTTCCTGCATGATGTTGAACAGGCCGACCTGCACTTTTCCGGCAAGATCGGGAAGTTCGTTCACGACAAACAGTCCTCGATTGGCGCGCGGCAAAAGCCCGTAGTGAATCGTTAGTTCGTTCGAAATGTCCTGACCCGCGCGCGCCGCTTTGATCGGATCGATGTCGCCAATCATGTCGGCGATAGTTACGTCCGGCGTAGCGAGTTTCTCGACATATCTGGCTTCAGAAGATAGCCACGCAATTGGCGTCTCCTCCCCGAGCGCGGCGACCTTATCCCGGCACTGCTTGCAAATCGGCCGCAATGGGTTATCGCGGATCTCACAGCCCGCAACGTACGGCATCTGTGGATCGAGCAACGTCGTTAACATCCGCGCCAGGCGGGTCTTAGCTTGACCGCGCAGCCCTAGCAGGATGAAATTGTGACGCGAGAGAATCGCGTTCACCACCTGCGGAATGACGGTGTCTTCGAATCCCATAACGCCGGGAAACAAAGTTTCGCCGCGTTCGAGCTTACAAATCAGGTTGGATCTTAGTTCTTCTTTGAGCGTTCTTTCAGCTTGTAGCTGATCGAAGAATCGGCTGGCGCGAAGTGCGCCTAGTGTCCGGGGCAAGTCGGAGTGAGGCATTAAGAAAGACTCGCGATCGATTACGTGACAAGTCTAGCAATGCGGAAGCGACGGCTCACGGCACTCGAACCTTGGGCCGTCGCAATGTGACATGAAGACCGGCGGCTAGAAGGTGAACCGGCCGACCACCTGTACGTTTCTCGGCTGGGTGACGGTACCGTTCCACTGACCGAATTTGGAGTTCGACGGATCGTTGTTGAACGGGGTACAGGTGCTGAATTGCCCGTCGCAGGTGAAGTAGTGGTTGTTGAAAACGTTGAAGAACTCGCCGCGTAGCTCCAGATTGGCGCGTTCCTTGATGCTGATTCTCTTCGAAAGGGAGATGCTGGTATTGCGATAGGGAGATCCGCGAACACCAGTGACGCGAGGACCCGCGCCGAGATAAGTCCCGTTCGCAAAAGCCGAGGTAGGCTCAAACGCGGACGCATTAAAAGCGGGTTCGTTTACATTGAATCCGCTCCACGATTGGGTAAGCACTTTGCCTCCGGTCAAAATCGCCGGGATGCATTCGGCGGTGAACTGGCTGGGGAACTCCGCAGACCGTCGAATCGCTGAAAAACAACGGCATGCCGGAAACCAGCTTGACGCTGGAGGATAGCGTCCATCCGCCAACGACCTGGCTGAGGAAGCCCTTGTTCAACCACTGTTTGCCCGCGCCAAAGGGTAGGTCGTAGACGCCCAACAAGGAGAAAGTATGCGTGATGTCGTCGGGTGAGAGAGATTTATTGCGATTGCCCTGAAAAGGATTGATGACGCTCCGATGTCCTGGCCACCCGAAGTAGCCTGCGTGGTAGAGGCCGCGTCGGTGATTAACTTGGCGAAGGTGTAATTTGCGCCCAGGTACAACCCGTTTGAAAAGTTCCTCTCAATTTTCGCCTGGAAAGAATTGTATTCCGAGAGTGCCTTCGTTTTCATTTTCGCCATAAAGAGCGCCGCAGTATTGCGGGAACTGCACCAGGGCTTGGGCCACGGTAGGTTTGCACGTGCCCGCCGCATTCAAGGTTTGCACCCAGTTACTGTACGGGACACTAACTCCGTCAAGCGAAGTCTGTCCCGGCTGAAACACGCTGTTCAAAGTGGAAGCTCCCATGCTCAACAGCGCGGGGTTGAGGGAATTGAGCGGTTGGTTTTGAGACGGCAAGTGAGTGCCTTTATTGCCAACGTACGCGATACTGGCGATGCTGCTGGAACCGAGCTTGCGCTCAATCGTGAAATTCCATTGCTGGGTGTTGGCCAGATGATTAGCATAAGCAGGACGATAATTGGGGCCGTTGGTGCCGTTATCGGCGGTAGGGCTCACGTTGGGCGCTTTGTTGTAAGCGGGAAATCCATTGTCCATGTAGAAGGAGGGTTGGTAGCCGGCGAGTGAATCGCTAAAGCTGAGTTGCGGGTTGAATCCGTCGAGCGACATTCCGCCGCCCCAACCGGGATAAAATGCCTGCGTGTAGAAGACGCCGTATCCAGCGCGAATCACAGTGGAGTCGCTTAACTTTGAAGGCAAGACCCAAAGCGCGGCGCGAATGCCCCGTTGAACGGAGTTTCGGGATATCTGACGCCGGCACTGGCGGGCCCCCATTTATTCCCGGCAAACGCCAGGCTACCGGGCAAATTTCCCGCGCCAGGATTGGGCGCAAAGCT
Source organism: uncultured Acidobacteriaceae bacterium (assembly GCA_963845995.1). GTDB lineage: Bacteria > Acidobacteriota > Terriglobia > Bryobacterales > Bryobacteraceae > Bog-105. The sequence goes on from CAWJUO010000040.1 coordinate 118,848, forward strand.
GAAAAATGCGAGTTGATCGCTAGTTTCAAAGGTGGGCGTGAATTTGTCCCAACGGACGCCGTAATCGAAGGTCAGCCGGGGAGAGATTTTCCAGGTGTCGCCGACGTGCAACGAATAGGCGCGTTGCTCGGCGCCGTACTTTGAGACGTTGTATACCTTTAGATTTCCATTGTCCACCGCGCCGATCAGAAAGCTGGCGAAGGGATCGCCACTCTGAGACGCCGGGCAGAGCGGTGGAAAGACCGGAGAAAGAGAGCGAACCCGACTGATTACCGTTCGCCCGGAACACCTGTTGCAAATGCCGGAACTCGCCACCGAACTTGATCGTGTGAGCGCCCGTGTACGACCGTAATCAGCTCGTTGGTAATGATGGACGGACGAGTGGTCTTATTAAGGTAGCCAGGGCCGTTGGTGTTGCCCCAGGATGGCGAAATTGGTGATGCCGTTGCCGCTGAAACCCGCAGCTGGGCGAGGCGAGAGTAAGCCGCCGCGTTCGGAATTTGCGGAAGAAGGGCGGGGTTCTGGCCGCTAACGGATCCATACCCTTCATTGCGATTGACGTAACCGATCGCAAAATGACTCAGTAAGGTAGCGCTGAATATGTGATCCCAGTTGAGGCGGTTTACCCAGGCATCTTCCGGATTTGCAGGACTCGAAGTGCATAGTTCCACGGGAAGCGCGCATTGTTCGTTCGGCTGCGTGGTCTGACGCCAGATTGTGACGAAGATATGGTCTTTTTCACCCCAGTAATGGTCGATTTTATACAGGAACTCGTCCAGATTCGAGAGGATGCCGTCGGAAACCGGGGTGGAGAGATAGTTGTTGTAGGGACCGGGGCCAGTCGGAGCCGGAAGATATTTTTCCCATTGCAAGGCTAGGGGACTCTGCTCGGAGACTGGTATCTGGTTGCCTGGATATATGATTGCGATGGACGACTCCGTTGGCGATTGATCTCGGTCTTCGGATCGTAAATCGGAATGCCAAGATCTGAGAAATTGCCAGTTCGCTCCTGCAGAGAGGGGATGGAAACTACCGGGCGAATGGTCCCGCCAAGGCTGCGCAGATATTCTTCATCGTGGAAGAAGTAGGTTTTATGTTTGGAGCCCCAGACGAACGGTAGGAAGGGAAGCTTCACGGGGCCGCCGATAAATCCGCCGTACTCATTTTCGTTGTCCTTGGGCCGTTGATCGCCCGCCAGACGCTGGTTAGTGAACTGCAAAGCGTTCAAATCTTTGTTGCGGAGATACTCAAAAACGCCGCCGTGAAACTGATCGGTGCCACTCCGGGTGGTCACCATGATTTCGCCGCCGGTGGTGGTGCCGTATTCGGGCTCATAGCTGGAGGTGAGCACGCGAACTTCACTGACCATATCGGGTGTGGTTGGGAAAGTCATAGAAGGAGACCATTCCACTCTGCGACATGGTGCCTTCCTGCATGCTGACGCCGTCCATCACGGCTTCGTCGCCCATCTTCAGACCGCCATTGATACGGGAGTTGTAAGGGTTGAACACTGGTGCCTGTGTTGACACCCGGCAGAAAAGTAACAAACTGGACGGCGTTGCGAGGAGTACCGGCGGAAACCAGCAGCGGGAGTTGATTGATAATCTGCGGCGGCACGCCTTCCTGTTGAGTGCCGTTATCGTAGTTCAACTGGGCCGCGTCCGCACTGACTTCGATTTTGGTGGAGGCATCGCCGACCTCCAGACCGGCATCGATGCTCGCCGACTGATTAGCGAGTAACTGGATGGAGCGCTGCTCATAAGTGCGGAAACCTTTTGCCGCAATGCTCAGATTATAGGTGCCGGGTGCCAGGTTTGGAAAGGCGTAGCGCCCGTCATTGTCGGTCTGGATGGTCGAACTCAATGCTCGCTCCGCGGCTGTAATGGTGACGCTGGCCTGGGGTATCACTGCACCCGATTTGTCGGTCACGCGACCGTCTAAGCTGGCGTTCTGGCTTTGAGCGAACAAAAGTGTGGTAAACAACAGAACAAATAACGATTTGCAGAAAAGTTGCCGAGGCATTTCACTCTCCTTATCGCGGCTTGAACATCGTCGAATCCGCTGAATTGCCGCCAAGCTTATCACAATTGGCAAGCAATTATCTGAGGAGAAAAACCAGGCGCAAATGCGTACTCGCGCGAATTGTGATCCGATCTAACATAGAACTCGAAGGGTTGTGAAAAATCTTTTTGCTTTCGTTGTATTTGCCAGTTACTTACTGGCGCAAAGTCCCGATCCAGGACAGCGCTTGCTCTTGATTCAAGATGCGTTGCAAAGCGGGAATCTTGACACTGCTTCGCGGTTGATTGACGACTCACTAAAGCGAAACGCAAACGATGCGGGAGTGATTAACCTGCGAGGGATTTTGCACGCGCGGCGCAATGAATTATCCGAGGCCCGGAAAGATTTCGCCGAAGCGGTTCGGCTGGATCCGGCATTGACGCCCGGATGGCAGAACCTGGCGAGGGCCTGTCAACTCGAAGCGGAGCAAGACGGCTCGGCAAGATCGTGCGCCATTGATTCCTGGCAGCGCGTTTTGCGTTTAAGGCCCGGCGATGGGGAAGCGCATCTGTCGCTGGCATCGCTCGACGAAAGAGCGGGTAAATTCGCAGAGTCGCTGCGGCACATAGAAAAGCTGCCTGTGGAAACTAGTTCGCAAGTGCCGGCGTTAATACTGCAATGCGCCGACCTGACGGCTATTGCCGGTGCAACGGAGGAAGCGAAAAGAACGGCCTTGCGGCTGGCTGTTGCTAAAGAATTTTCAGAAGCGGATTTTGCGAGCGTGCAAAACGCATTTGAGTCACCGAAAGCGGCTGCCGTCGTAGTAACGCTAGTTGAGGGATTGGACGCGCGGCAAGCAGCGGGACTGATCGCGTTGCGACGGCTGGCGATTGCGTACGAGCAGTTGCACCGGCCCGCCGACGCGCGTAAGACGCTGGAACGGGTAGCAATGCTGGACCCGGCGAACACGGCCCACCTCTTGGAACTGGCACGGCTGGCGGATGCGAGCGGGGATCACGAAGGAGCTTTAGGGTATTTGGCGCATGCACGCGATCTGGCGCCAGGCAATCCACAGATCGATTTCCTATTCGCCATGATCGCAATGGAAATGAATCTGCCGGTCCAGGCGCGGGCGTCGCTTGATCGCGCGCTGGCTCTTGACCCGAAAAATCCAGCTTACGACTATGCGATGGGTTTTGTAATTTTGAGTACGCGGGATGCAGCCACGGCGGCGAGTTATTTTCAAAAATTCGTGAACGCCAAACCAGAGAACGTGAAGGGGCATTACGCTTCGGGCGTGGCTTATTTCGCTTCCGGCGATTACACGCGATCAAAAGCGGAGATGCACAAGGTAGAGGCTCATCCCGAGGTGGCTGGAGGAGTTGAATATTTTTTGGGCTGTATGGCGCGCCGGGAAGACGATTTGGATGGAGCGGCCCGGCACTTGCGTAAGTCGATTGCACTGCTGCCGAACTTCGCCGAATCCCGTGCCGAACTGGCGAGGGTTTCCATGATGGAAGGAAATCTGCAGGAGGCGGAGTCTGAACTCGACCGGGCGGTGCAAATCGATCCGAATAGCTTTGAAGGAAACATGCAGTTGCTTGTGGTGTACCGGCGTACTAAGGATCCACGCGCCGATAAACAGGCGGAAATCGTCAAGAAGCTAGACGAGAACCGTTCGAGACGCGCGGAATTGATGCTGCGGATGATTGAGGCGCGCCCGGAGGAAGCGGCTTCCGGGCAGCAGGGAAAGCCGTCTGCTTCCCCATGATGGCCGGATTGCGAGTTGCGTTTTGTTTGCTGACGGCAATAACGGTGCTGGCGCAAGGCGATGACGTGTTTGCAAGGCTCCGGCAGGTTTTAGGTTCGAGCGCGGGTGAACGTGCGGCAATAGAGCTACGCAAGGGGAACTTTGGGCAAGTCGAGGACATGCTGAGTGCGGCGCGCGTGAACGGGGCGTCTGAGCGGGCCGAGCTTTTGTCTCTACAGGGTGCGGTCGCATTTCTGGATGGAAAAATGTCCGCTTCCGCCGTGAATTTCGAACAAGCCGCCGCCATTGCGCCGCTGAAGGACACAGATACATTCACGCTGGCGATGGCGCTGGTCAATCTGCGCGATGACAAGCGAGCGAGGGTGCTGATACAGGATCTGGCCCAGCGGTATCCCGGCCACGCTGTCTACACGTACTGGTTAGGCCGGCTCGATTATGATCAACGGCGCTACGAAGAAGCCGCCGGGGAATTGCGGAAAGCGGTGGCGCTTGACCCGGAATCGTCGCGAGCCTGGGACAGTCTTGGTCTGGCGTTCGATATGCAGGGGCAGATGGACCAAGCGCTTCAGGCATTTCAGAAAGCGGTGGAGTTGAACCGGAGGCTAGCGCGTCCTTCGCCCTGGCCTCCGCATGATTTCGGCTTCCTGTTGCTCAGGACGGATAAGCCGGATGCAGCGGAGACGGCCCTGCGGGAATCGCTGAGATACGACCCGCGGCTGGCGCAGACACACTATTATCTGGGGAGGACGTTAGAAAAAGAAGGCGCGGAGAGTCAGGCGGTCAGTGAGTATGCGATCGCCGTTTCCAGCGACTCGGCTTCGGCGGACGCGTGCTACTCGCTCGCAAAACTCTATCGGAAGATGCACCGGGACCGTGAAGCTAACGAAATGTTTGCGGAGTATAGAAGGCGGAACGAGGCACTGGCCGCAGTTCCTCATTGAACGCGTAATGTGGTTAGTTCCGTCCCGTAAGGCGCTTCAACAATGTGACGGCATTACGAATGTCCGCGGCGCGCTTGGCGGGGTCCGTGTCCTCGCATTCGATATTCAACGGTCCGGTATAACCCGCCTCCTTCAGCTTCGCAATAAATGCGGGAATGTCAACCTTCCCCTGCCCGAGCGGCATCTCAACGCCAAGAGCTTCGGGGCGCTCACGAGCGGGCCAATCGCCGTCTTTGCAATGCACAGAAACTACATGCTTTGACAGAACCGAGAAAGCCTCAAGCGGGTCGCCTGTTCCATAAAGAATCATATTCGCCGGATCGAAATTGATCTTCAGATTGGGGCGGTCCACATCTTCAATAAAACGCAGCAGCACTTTGGCGGGCTCCTGTCCCGTTTCGAGCGCGAACGATTGCCCGTTATCTTTGCAGAAGTCGCATAGATCGCGGGTCATCGCCTGTATCTCCGCGTAGAGTGACGCATTGTGATCCGCCGGAATAACTCCGATATGACAGCCCAGACTGTCGATGCCCAACTCCTTGGCGACGTTCGAAACAGCTTTGGTCCTTTCGATCCGCTCCTGGCGAGTGGATGCGGGCACAAGTCCAACAGTTCGAGCCACGGTCGGAATATCGGCATAATCTTCGCCTACATAACTGCAGAAGGCCGTGATCGGCGTGAAGTCTTCGGCGGTTAGCGCTTCATCCCACTCGGTGGCCGCGCCTTCGAGCGCCATTGCGCCGGGAAATCCTAGTTGGCCTGAGCGAAATCCATAAGACTTCACTTCCCTGAGCGTTGCACGAGCATCCGAACCCGCCCAAAACATCAATCCGATTTCAAGGCTCTCAAGTCCTAACATCCAGAAGTGCCCCTCCTTCTGCTCTAGACTGCGCCAGCAGCAATGCAATTTCGACCGCTTTTGCGGAATCGCGGGGAAGGCAGCGGGTTGGTGGAGTGTTTTCGTTGCAGCACTGGGTGAAATAGGCGATTTCGGAGCGAAAAGGATCTTCTTCCGCGAGTTCGATTTTCTTCCGCTGTCCGGCTTTGTCGCTCAAGTACAAGCCGGTGGAGGTGAGTTCGAGTGCGGCATTATCGGCTTGAACCTGGAAGCTCATCGAGAAGGGAGTGCCCGCCGCGAACCAGCCGCCCTGGAGTCGAACTTCCGGTCCGTTTGCATAGAGGAGGCTTGCCGCCACAGTATCCGGACCGCTCATGCTCTTGGCAACGACGCGGTCCGGCTGCCCAAACAGCAGCAGGATCTGATCGATGTCATGAATGAGCATGTCGAGTAGGGCTCCGCCGCTGCGAGTTTCGTCCGTCAGCCAGCCGCTCCAATCTGGAATCCCAGAACGGCGCACGAATGTGGCCGAGCGCACCGGACCGTACTCGCCGGAGCGGGCGAAGTTTTGCAGATAGAGATATTCCGGCCAGAAGCGCAAGACTTGCGCGATCATCAGCACCCGGTTGTTCGCCTCGGCCGCCTCAATCATGCGGTCGCAATCGGCAACGCTAAGGGCCATCGGCTTCTCACAGAGCACGTGTTTACCTGCCGTGAGAGCCGCTATTGCAACGTCCGGGTGCAGATTCGTTGGCAGACAGATGTCGATCGCATCAAGTTCCGGATCGGCGAGTAATTCGGCGATCCGCGGGTACTTCTTCACGTTCGAAAGATCGTGCTGTAGTTTCGGGCGCTCCAAGTTGCCGCCGATTTGACTGAAGTCTCCAGACAACGCGCGCGGATTATGGGACGAGATCGCCGCGAGTTCGACATTTTGCCCGTGGCGCGCCAAATCGAAATAAGCGTTCAAATGAGTGATGCCCATGAAGCCGAGGCCCGCTATGCCGATTTTCACAACTGTATTGTATGTGCCAGCCAAAGAAAACACGTAACGCGCGGCTGGTCTGAAGTTTCTAGCTTATTGGATGGGTAGCGTTCTTCAACTCGTTGGGCCGAAACAGACGGTCATACTTTTCGGAGTGAAGCTGGTTGGAGTGAATGCGGAGAACGGGAAGAAACTCCTGTTTTCGTTGATCTTTGTCGTCTGTATATTTCTGTTCGGGAAATTCCTGCGATGGATCGTGCGCGGACGTTCCTGGGACAAGAAGAGTAAGCGAGTTGCCTTCTGGACTCGGCAAGGTATTTCAATAGCCGTTGCCATCATCACCGTTATTGGGCTGATCTCGCTGTGGTTCGACAATCCAGGCACGTTGACAACCGCCGCCGGAATGGTTACGGCGGGCTTGGCGTTTGCGTTACAGCGGGTAGTGACGGCGTTCGCCGGATATCTGGTGATTTTGCGGGGAAAAACGTTTAGCGTGGGCGACAGAATCACCATGGGCGGCATTCGAGGCGACGTAGTCGAACTGAATTTTCTTCAGACCGTGATTATGGAAATGGGAGAACCCGCAGTGGGCGATCAGGGCGATCCCATGTGGGTGCAGGCGCGTCAATATACCGGGCGCATGGTGCACGTTACCAACGCCAATATCTTCGATGATCCTGTTTACAATTACAATCGTGAGTTCCCGTATATCTGGGAGGAGATGCGCCTGCCGGTTCCGTTTTCAGCCGACCGCAATCGCGCCGAACAGATTCTGCTGGAGGCCGCGGGAAAGCACACCGTTAAGATCGCGGAGGTGAGCGAAGAGGCGCTCCGGGAAATGGAACGCCGCTACGTGATGAAGAGTTCCGAACTGAAGCCGACGGTTTATTGGAGATTGACCGACAACTGGATCGAGATGACCGTCCGGTTCATCGTACCGGTCGCCGGAATTCGAGATATTAAGAGTCAGATGAGCCGCGACATTCTGGATGCGTTCGACAAAGCGGGAATCGGCATAGCATCCGGAACGTATGAAGTGGTTGGAATGCCGCCTATCAAGGTCCAAATCGTCCCAGACCGAGGCGAAATCCGCCAGCCGCTACTTAGCGGGTTGGTAATCCCAGAACGTATCGTCTTCAAATGAGTTGTGGCTGAAGACGCCGAGCACTTTCGCGTTCGCTTTTTCCACGAAATGCGACGGGAACCAGATACTGCCGTCGCCGACCGGAGCCTTCTCCAACTCGAATCTGGTGCCAGGTTCGACACGCGCAAGAAAACCCGCGATCGACACCGGGCGAATCACCTGAGCGGTTACCTTCACCCATTGGAAGGTCTTCTCATCGATCCAGAGCTCGCCTTGCATACCGGGCAGCACTTCGCTGTCCATATTCGGCGGATTGTATCCGGGTTTAGGAGTCGCCTTCAAAACGTAAACCGTGTAGCCGCGTACCTTGTGTTGACCGATCAGCGTGAAGTTGAAGGCCTCCGTGAGCTGCTGCATCATCGTGTTATCACGGGTACGGCCGCGCTCATATTTCTGAATTCGTTTTTGACGGTCGCCGCTCGATTCGGAATGGCGCTGCTGTATTGCCTGTTGCTCTTTTTTCTCTTCCGCGGATTGTTGATCGGCGGGCAACGGCTTGCCGTTCACAGCGATCAAGCGCTGGTAGGGCGTTCCTTCAATCATCGTGATCTGGTACGTCTTGGAGCCGCCGCCCGGCGTCCGGTCGCGCTCTTTGTTGTTGTATTTATCTACTGCTTTGAAGTCGCGCTGGTTTGCTTCAACGGATCGCTGAATGATCTCCTTCACATCCGGCTGTGCGCATTGCGCCAGCGAGAGGAAACAGCGCACATAAAAACGTGAGTGTCTGCAGCCGCATTCTCATCAGGCCTTATCCTTTGTTAAAAAATAGTGAACCGCGGGTGTGACAACTAAGGACAATACCATAGACGCCAGGATTCCCCCAATGACCGCAATCGCAAGGGGTTGGAGCATTTGCGATCCCGCGCCGAGGGCGAGCGACAGAGGAATCATTCCGGCGATGGCGGCTAGAGCAGTCATCAGAATCGGACGCAGGCGTCGTTCCCCGGCCTGAATCATGGCCTCCCGCGCGCTTGATCCTTCGGCACGGTAGCGTTGATCCGCATCAAGCAGAAGAATGCCGTTCTTCGCGACAATGCCCACCACCATGATCAGGCCCATGAAGGACGACAGGTTGAACGTGGTGCCGGTTATGAACAGCGCGAGAAATACTCCCGATGTCGAAAGAATGGCTGACGACAGGATCGCGATGGGCGCCGCGAAGCCGCCAAACTCAATCAGCAGCACGATAAAGACAAGCACTATCGCCGCGCCCAGAACGAACACCAGATCGTGAAACGATTGCTGCTGCGTCGCATACAGCCCGCTATATTCAACTCGAATGGCCGAAGGAACATGGAGGGCGGTCACTTTTTTCTGGACCGCCTGAATGCCCGTTCCGAGACTCATGCCCTCCAGACGGGCCGTCACCGAGACATAGCGTTGAAGATTTTCGCGAAGCACCTCGAGTTGACCGGGATCGTTCGAGATCGTCGAAAGAGAGCCCAAGGTGGCGACATGCCCGGTTCCGCTCAGGAGAATTGTATTGCGGATGGAATCGAGCGAAGCACGGGTATTCTCGGGGAACCGCACGCGCAGCGTATAGCTGCGGCCGTTAGTTACAACCGGTATCGTAGAGGGCTCGCCGTCCATAATCGCGCTGGCATCCAGTTCTAGTTCCTGGGGAGTAAATCCGGCGCGTGCGGCCGCGGATTGATTTACCGTGAAGGTTGTTGCGGGTCCACTGATCGTGTTATCGATTCCGTTCTTTATATCCTTCACGGCGCTGATCGACTTGATGGCGTCGGCAATCTTAGGAGCCCAGGTTTGCAGCAGCACCATGTTTTGCGAGAACAGCTTTATGTCGATCGGGTCCGGAGAACTGGTCAAGTCGCCGATCTGATCTTGCAGTAACTGGACGAAATCCGTCTCAAGCTGCGGATAGGCCTTGCCCACCTTCTCGCGAAGCTCTGCGATCACCTGTTCCCCTGTGCGGCTGCGCTTGGTTTTCAGCTTCACCGAGATATCGCCTGTGTTGGGTTCCGTTACAGCCGCGAGTCCCAGTTGCAAACCTGTGCGCCGGGCAGTACTCTCCACTTCGGGGATGGAGTGCAGAATCTTTTCGACGCCGACAAGAACGCGATTCGTGTCATCGAGCGAAGAGCCCGCCGGCATCAGGTAGTCGAAAACAAATCCGCCCTCGTCTATGGAAGGAAGCAGATCGCTCCCGAGCGCACCGTAGCAGAAGAAAGAGACAACCACAAGGCAAAGAGCGATGAGTGCGAGAAAGAACGGGTGCGCCAGTGCCGCTGTGATGGTGCGGGCGTAGAATTTTGTGACCCGTCCCATGAACCCGGTGGTAGCGACTTCCGAGTGGGCTTCCTTCTTCTTCGAGTGCGAGCGCACCAGCAGATAACTGAGCGCGGGCGTCCAACTGAGCGCAAGAACCAGCGAGGAGAACAGCGCCACTCCGACTGTGACAGCGAGTGCGCGGAAGAAGGTGCCAGTCACGCCGGTAATCGAGATGAGCGGAAGGAAGACAACAATCGGGGTGATGGTCGATCCGAGAAGAGGCGAGCGGATTTCGCTTAGCGCGCTGCGGATCGCCTCCGAACGGCTTTGTCCCGCGTCGCGGTGCATCACGATGTTCTCGACGACCACAATCGCGTCGTCGATAACAAGTCCAACAGCCGCCGCGAGACCGCCCAACGTCATCAGGTTGAAGCTTTCGCCGAGAGCGCGTAGAGCGATAAGGGTAAGCGCAATGGTGGCCGGAATGACAAGGCCTGCGACGATCGAAGTTCCCCAATCCCGGAGGAACAGGACGAGAATGATCGCCGCCAGCACCAGGCCGATGAGGATGGCGTCACGTACGCTCTTGATCGAATCGTTGACCAGCACGGACTGGTCGTAAAAGGAATCGATAGTAACGCCGGAAGGAAGCGATGGCCGCAGCTGGTCGATCTCTTTGTGAACTTCGTCGGCTACCGTTACCGTGTTGCTGTCCGGCTGGCGATAGACGTTCAGAAGAACCGCCGGCTTTCCGTTCGCTGTGACCATAGTGAAAACAGGTTTAACGGACGAGGTCACGGTTGCGACGTCGTGAACCTGGACGGGGGTCCCCGACGAAGTGGTCTTGGCCACCATGTTGCCGATGTCGGCCGGTGTGCGCGCTTGTCCGCTGACCAGTGCCAGCACCAGCTGATGATTACGCTGAATGTAACCCGGCGAATCGATCAGGTTGCTTTTCGAGAACGCATCCAGAAGATTAGGAATTGTAAGTTGCGTTTCAACAAGTTTCTCCGGATCGGGTTGAACCTGGAACTCAGGCTCCTGGCCACCCTGAACCAAGATCGTCGAAACGCCCAGCAGCCGGTTAAGCTGCGGCTTCATGCTATACGTCGCGAGTTCCCAAAGCCTCGTTTGCGGCACTGTGGACGAAGTCAGGCTGTAACCCATGATCGGGAAAGCGGCGAACGTCATCCGGTTGACGGCGACTGTTGCGGTCGGAGGGAGCGTTGTCTGCGCTCGTGCCACCGCCGCATTCACGTACTGCAACGTCTGGAACATATCGACGCTCCAGGTAAAGAAAAGATCCACTTCGGCGGAGCCGCGGCTTGTCACCGAATTCACGTGGTCAAGGCCGGGAACGGAATTGACAGCTTCTTCGATCGGGCGCGTGATCGTGACCTGCATCTGGTCGATCGGCATTACTCCGTTGTCAATGCCCACTATGATGCGGGGGAAATTCGTCGCCGGAAAAACTGCGATCGGGATGCTCATCGCCAGGTAAACGCCGAACGCGGCGAGCGCGAGGATGATGAAGATGATGGCTTTGAGGTAGCGCGCCGTCCAATGCTCGGGTTCCTGCGAAACGGCCGAAGCGGGTTCGGCCGGCGTAACGGCGCTCATCCTTTCTCGCCGCCCTTTTCGTCACCCGCCGAGCCCGGTTTTGAAACCGCAACCTTGGCCTTATCGTCGAGACCGAGAGCGCCCTCGACGATCACCTGATCGCCGGGTTTTACGCCGCTGAGAATCTGGACCTCGTCACCGTTGCGCACACCCGTCTTCACACTACTTGCATGCGCGAGGCCGTCGGAGCCTGCGATCATCACTTTGTCGCCGCCGTCCTCGGAGGACAATAGCGCGCTCGCCGGAACGATAACCGCATTGGGGATCTCGCCGACATCGATGGACAATTGCGCGGTGACGCCGGGCTTCAGAATTTCTCCCTTATTCACCGCTTCCACCCAGATCTGGACTGTCGTGGTGTTTGGATCAACCGCCGGACTGACCACCGAAACCTTACCCTTCAACTCACCGCCGGGTCCGGTGATCGTGGCGGCCCTTCCGACGCGAATCGATGCCGCTTCATGCACCGGAACATTTGCGCGCGCGATGATGCGCGAGATATCCACCACTGAAAACAGCGCCGAACCCGCGCTTGCCATCTCGCCGATGTTCACCGGCCGATCGGAAATTACGCCGGAGAACGGACTGCGAACCTCCGCATACGACACCTGTGCTTCCGAATTCTGATAGTGGGCCTTGGCGGCATTCATCTGCGCTTGCGCGCTCTTAAGCTGCGCGGTCCGCCCGACCGACTGCAGAGATTTCAAATGCTGCTGCGCCGTTTCGAAGGTGCTCTGCGCCTGTACCAGCGCTACTTTCGCATCGTCCACCAGTTTCTGTGCCAGCGCGCCTTCATGGAAAAGGGCGACGCGGTTGTCGTAGAGCTTGCGTGCCGCGTCCACCGCTGCGCGGGCCGATGCCGCGTCCGTTTCCGATTTCGTAAGGTCGTCCGGCATAGTCGCGGAGCGGGTATTCTCAAATCCCGCTTGCGCCTGCTCATAGAGTTGTTTGCTCTCCTGCGCACCGGCAACCAGATCGCGATCTTCGAGGATGGCGAGAAGCTGCCCCTGATGAACATGGTCGCCTCGCTGAACAAAGAAGCGCTGCACGGGTGCGGTGATCTTAGGCGTAATTGTCGCTTGCCGGACGGGATACAAAACGGCTTCGGCCTCCACGATCTGTTGGATAGAGCCACTCTTGGCCACCGCGACCTGCACCGGAGTGGCCGGGGCTTCGTCAGCGCTGCCGGTATCCGTCGATTTGCTCGAACAGCCCCAGAGTATAACCATGCACGCGAGCGTGAGTGAAACCCGTATCTTCGGCATTCGGTTTAAAAATTTCCAGTGAGGGATTGTAGATTCGCCAGAGCCACACGAGACCGCAGCAGCCCGTCTTCATAAGCGCCGCGCGCCAGACTAGCGGTCGATTGTGCGTCAACAACCTCCAGCGCCGTCGCTTCGCCCGCTTGATAGCGGAGCAGGGCGAGACGCAGACTCTCGGCTGAAAGTTCGGACGAAGATCGTAGCGAATCGACCTGTGACAAAGCGGTTGCAGCTTCCTGGTAAGAAGACGCTATCGTGCTCTGCAATTGTTTCTGAGCTACTGTCAAGTCCAATTCCGCCTGCCGCTCTTTCAAAGCCGCCTGCTTCACTTTGCTGTGCGTGGCGCCCCAGTTCCACACGGGAATGTTCAGGGTCGCGGCGGCGGAGTAGCCGAGATTCTGGCGGTAAGGAAGTTCGAAATGCGGCAGCGTGCTGCGGCCGGTGTCCAGTGTCGGATTGTCGGTCCGCGCGGCAAACTGATTGGCGTCGATCCCGTACCAGAAATCCAGGCCCAACGAAGGCAGGTAGGCGTAACGCGCCACGCTTACGCCGGAGCGCGCCTGGCTGACCGTAGCTTGTGCCGCTCGCAAATCGGGACTGCCATTTGTCGCTTGCGCGGTTACTTCGGGAAGCGGCGGCAGCATCGCTGGTTTGGAGAGGTCGTCAACGATCGAATAGTTCAAATCGAGAGTCGGGAAGATCAGCACCGAGAGAGCGATCTTCGCCTTCTGCACTCCCAGTAGCGCATCCTGAACGTCGCGCTGACGCTGTTGCACCTGCAGTTGCGCTTTGATGACATCGGCGTGAGCTACTTCCCCGCCCCGCTCCTGCTTTTGAGTAATGTCCAAAAACGTTTGGGCTTCGGTAAGGCTCTTTTGTGCATTGGCTACCTTCCTCTCGGCAGACGCAATACCGTAATAATCCTGCACGACCGTGACATTCAATCCACGCAGGGCGACGTCTAATTTCGCTTTTGCGACTGCTTCGGCGGCTGCCGCTACACGCATTTCACCGCGCCTTACCAGCGAGAACACCTCTTCGTGAACGACCGCTTGTTCGTTGTAAACATGTACGCCGTCATTCGCCACGAACACGCCGGACGGGGTGTGATTGCCTTCCGTGTAGATGAACTGATTGAGTGCGCTGAGAGAGGGAAGCGCCGCCGCTCTCGCCTGAACCTTGTCTTCCCGCGCAAGGGCCGCCGCAATGTTGGCGGACTCAATTTGAGCGCCGTATTTGTGGGCTCGGACTATGGCGTCCTGTAAGGTGATCTCGGTCGGAGGCGCGGCTGCAAATGAGCTGAGCGACAGTAAGACAAACCAGCTGAACCGCCCGCGTGAGCAAGCGGCTTGCTAAAGGGATTCGCTGAATGTTGCTTCCGAACCCGGCGAATCCCTCCATGCCTATTAGCGGACTGCCAACTCTTCTTTCTGGCCGGCGCCGAGTTCCGACAAGCGTTTGGCAAGAAGTTTCTCAAGATTGCCCAGCGCTTCGCTGAACCCTTTGATCCCTTCGGTCAACTTATCCGATGCCATCCTATCGGCTTTGTGCATCTCTTCAAACTTGGCTTCGTCGATGGTGATCTTTTCGATCGTCATCTGCTTCGCCTTCTCTGGATCCAGCTTGCGAGGCAATTCGGCCTGAGTAGAATCCAGCTCGGCAATCAGGTTAGGCGAGATCGTCAGCAGATCGCATCCGGCAAGCTCCTTGATTTCGCCGATGTTACGGAAGCTAGCTCCCATGACGACCGTCTTGTAGCCGAACTTCTTGAAGTAGTTGTAAATCTTCGTTACCGACTCGACGCCCGGATCTTCCGCGCCCACGTAATCGCGTCCGTTTTCTTTCTTGTACCAGTCGAGAATGCGGCCGACAAACGGCGAAATCAGCGTTACGCCCGCCTCGGCGCAGGCAATGGCCTGATGAATACCGAATAGCAGAGTCAGGTTGCAGTGGATGCCTTCTTTTTCAAGCGCCTCCGCTGCCTTGATGCCGTTCCATGTGGAGGCGATCTTGATCAGAACGCGCTCTTTCGAGATGCCCGCTTTTTCGTACTGCTCAATAATCGAGCGGGCCTTGGCCATCGTCGCTTCTTTGTCGTAAGACAAGCGCGCATCTACTTCCGTAGAAACGCGGCCCGGGATGATCTCCAGGATCTTCTTGCCGAACGCCACGGCAAGACGTTCAAACGCGAGTGTCGCGACATCGCTATCCTTCGCGCCGTCGCCGAGATCTTTCTTGGCCTGGAGCAGGACATCGTCGACAATTTGATGGTATTGCGGCATCTGCGCCGCTGCCGTAATTAAAGAAGGATTGGTCGTCGAATCCTGAGGCTTCACCTTTTGAATGGCCTGAATGTCCCCAGTGTCGGACACCACGATTGTCATCTGACGTAGTTGTTCTAATAAGCTCTTTGACATTCCGTTCCCCTTACAAACGGCGCATCAGGGAACCCAAGGCGCCCGGGTAGCCGTCTACTTCTATCTTCGCAGAGTGAACCGTCCTATTTGCCGACCACCAGGATCTTGAATGTATCGGCCACCATGGTTGGGCGCGGGTGAGCGTTGGTTGCCGTGGCCGCCGGCGCCGGACCAAACTGAGCCGTGGGCAGATAAAGCTTGTGCGTCTTCTCATCCAGAGCCATGGTGCGAGCGCCCCGCTCGGTTTGCACGGTTTCGATCACGCTGAACTTGTTCTTGCTGTTTTCGCGAACCACCGTTATGGTTCCACTCTCCCCGTTCGGGGAAAAGGCCAGCTTAGTACCGGGATCGAACGCGGTCGCGTCCGGTCCTTCGCCGACTGCGGGCGTTGCAATCACTTTGCCCGAATCCGCATCGACCACCGCCATCATCTTGTTGTCACAAACGGCAAAGAGCCGACGGGTCGATTTGTCTATCGCCAGTCCCGAAGGCGATTCGCAGGGCGCGAGCGGCCAGTGAGCCGTCACTGCCAGCGTTTTGGCATCGATCCGTACGATCTCGCTCTTATCTTCCAGGTTGTCGTAGATGTTCCCTTTACCGTCGCTGACCGGAAACTCCGGCTTGCCGCCGAGCTTGATTGTCCCCGCTACCGTTCCGCTCTCCGCATCGATTGCGGTTGCGTCCCCGCTCCGGCCATTGAAGGCGAAAAAGCGCTTCGAAGCGGAATCGTAAACGCCTCCATCGGGATTTGTGCCGGTCTTCACCCTGTTCTTGATGCTCAAGTCCTTCAGGTTGAAAACGACTACTTCGTTCGCTCCGCCGTCGGTGATAAAGCCAAGGCCCAAATCGTCGGCCGCCCAAGTGCCATGGATGCGGTTCAGGCCTTCGATCTTGCCGGCGGGCTTCTGCGTGTCGAGATCGATTACATCTACTTCGGAGCCGTGCGAAACGTAGAGTTTGCGATTCTGAGAATCCGCGCTGAGATAGTCCCAGCCGCCCTTCCCGCCGACGTTAATAGATCCGGTTATCTTGTAGCCTTGCGCGAAGACGGCGGAGGCGCCTAGTAAAGTAATCAGCAGTGAGCGTTGAAGACGTGATGGCATAAGCAACGTCAAGTTTATACGAACGATCATCAAGCACCCGGAGGATTCACATGAAGTTTGTTCTTGGAGTCGTGGTCGGAATCTTACTCATCCCAATTTCTATTTACTTCTATTTCCGATTCGGATACGCCCCGGTTGCGACTGCGGCGTCGCCGATTCCGTTCGAAAAGAAATTGGCAAAGATGGGCCTGGACGCCCGAATCAACGCCGAATACCCGCGCACTGTCCCGTTTCGGGCGACTGATAACGATCTGCAGAATGCCGCTCACCTTTATCGCCAGCACTGCGCGATCTGCCACGGCGTTCCCAATAATCCGAAAACTGCCACCGCGAAAGGGATGTATCCCCCGCCTCCGCAGCTGTTTCACGGCAAAGGTGTCACGGACGACGAAGCCGGAGAGACCTACTGGAAAGTGGCGAACGGAATTCGTCTAACCGGAATGCCGGCCTACCGTGGCGACGTGTCGGATCACGATATCTGGTCCATCAGCGAAATGCTCGCCGGGGCCGATAAATTGCCCGCCGACGTGCAAGCCATCCTGAATCAACCTGTGAAGGAGCAATAGGCGCGCGAATCGCTCGCGATAAACTTCTGTTTCGGATGGGTGAACAAAAATAGATGTTTCGCAACTTACTCTTCGGCGCTAGTGTTCTCTTTCTGGCGGGTCTAACTGCGTCGGCTCAAAACCCGAGTCCTGCCGCTGGGGCGGCTCAAACAAAACCCGTTGCCGAGGGCGGCACACAAAACGCACCGCCGCCCGCGGGCAGGGCGCAAGATACTCGCAGCTCCCGAAAGAAGGGCTGGCGGAGGCGGCAATCAGGGACCCACATTCGATCCGGCCACCGTGGAGCGCGGCAAGAATATTTTCCAGTCAAACTGTTCGTTCTGCCACGGGGCCAATGCCAAGGGTGGCGAGAGCGGGCCGGATCTGTTGCGATCGGTTCTAGTGCTGCACGATGAGAACGGCGACAAGATCGGCCCGGTGATCCACAACGGCCGGGTTGACAAGGGGATGCCAAAGTTTGCGCTCTCCGATGAACAGATTTCCGACATTTCAGTCTTCCTGCAAGACCGCGTGAAAGCGGCCGCAATGCGCGGCACCTACAAGATTCTGAATATTGTGACCGGCGATCCGACGAAGGGCGAAGCCTATTTCAACGGCGAAGGCCATTGTTCAGGCTGTCACTCACCATCGGGCGATCTGGCGCATATCGGATCCAGAATGGATCCGGTTGAGATCCAGCAGCATGTCGTTATGCCGCGCCAGGGCCGGAGGGGAAATCGCCCCGGAACGCAAGACGACAAACAGGCCATCGCCGTGACCGTCACGCTGCCATCGGGCGAATCGGTCCACGGGAAGCTGCTGCACGTTGACGACTTCACCGTTGAACTGAATGACGACCAAGGCGAATTCCGCTCCTTCAGCCGTCAAGGGGATGTGCCCAAGGTTGAGATGAAAGATCCTCTCCAGGCGCATACCGACATGCTGATGAAGTACTCCGATGCCGATATTCACAATTTGACCGCTTACCTGGTAACACTGAAATGAAGATCGCTAGACTTGCAACAATTGTTGCGCTCACCGTAGTAACAGGAATTTCAAACGGGCAGATTCTCGACCCGGCGTTGCTGACCAAGCCCGCGACCAATTCGTGGCCGACGTTTAACGGCGACTACTCCGGCCGCCGTTTCAGCACGCTCAAACAGATCGACCAAAAGACGGTTAAGAATCTTTCTCTTGCCTGGATTAACCGCATTCGTCCAGGCGACGTGCCCGGCAGCATTGTGGGCGGAGAAGGCACGGCCGCACAGGCCGCTCAACTCGGCGGCGGGTGGATTTGGGACTGCCATCAAGTCCAGTCCGCTGCTGGTCAACGGAGTTCTCTATTTCACTGTTCCCGACAATGTCTGGGCAGTTGACGCGCGCTCTGGCCGCGAGCTTTGGCATTACTTCTGGCGCACCCGCGGCGGTATTCACATTGGCAACCGGGGCGTCGGCATGTACGGCAACTGGTTGTTCTTCGAGACGCCAGACAACTACCTTGTCTCGCTGGAAGCAAAGACGGGGAAGGAGCGCTGGCATTTTGAAATCGCCGACGTAAAGCAGGAATACTTCTCGACTCCCGCGCCCGTCATCATTGGCAATCACGTGATCGTGGGAACGGGTGGCGACTCGCTGGACGTTCCGGGATTTCTGGAATCCCGCGATCCTGAAACAGGCGCCGTCCAGTGGAAATGGTGGAGTGAGCCGCTGAAGCCCGGCGATCCTGGCTCGAACACCTGGCCCGATGAGAATGCGATGCGGCACGGCGGCGGGATGACGTGGATGCCGGGCACCTACGATCCGGAATTACACCTCTACTATCTCGGTACCGGCAATCCTAATCCGGTGCTGGCCGGCCAAAGCCGCAAGGGCGCCGATCTTTGGACGTGCTCCATCGTGGCGCTAAACATCGATACAGGAAAGATGGCTTGGTGGTTCCAGGCGTCGCCCCACGACACTCACGATTGGGACGCCGTTCAGACGCCCGTCTTGATTGATGGCGAATATAACGGCAAGCCGCGCAAACTGCTTGCGCAAGCAAGCCGAAACGGCTACTTCTTCCTGCTCGACCGCGTTACGGGTGAGCATCTGGTCTCACGGCCTTTTATCGATACTCTGAACTGGTCGCTCGGCGTCGATGAGCGGGGCGAGCCCAAACGCAATCCAGCGAAAGACGCCACGGTAGACGGGGTGCTTGTGTCGCCTGCGTCGGGGGGAGCCACGAACTGGCCTCCGCCCAGCTACGATCCGGAAACGAAGCTTTTTTACGTTGGCACTTCAGAATCCTTCAGTGAGTTCTATCTGACCGACACCGACCCGCATCCCGAAGGCTACGGAGCGGCCGAGCGCAATGCCGGCGGGCTTGGCAACACATTGCGCGCGATCGATTACAAGACGGGTAAAACGGTCTGGAAGCATAGCTACCCCGGCGGCGGCGGCATGATCGGCGTGCTTACAACGGCGGGCAAGCTGCTTTTCACAGGTGACGGAGCGGAACACCTGATCGCCTTCGATCCGGCCAACGGAAAGATCGTCTGGCACGCGGGTCTGGGAGCGAATATCAGCAACGCGCCGGAGACTTACCTGCTGGACGGCAAGCAGTATCTGCTGGTCGGCGCGGGCGACTCGCTGTACGCATTCACGCTCGCCGAGTAGGTATTCCCGCTTTCGCGAAGACGGCATTCGAGGCATCGAGACCCATCTTTGCCGCTTGTTCGGGCGGAACGTCTTTCAACCGTCCGAACACTTCGACGCTCAGTGCATCGTTATAGCCGATCTTCTGAAGAGCCTGCAGGAATCCGACGAGGTTAATCACGCCTTCGCCGGGCAACAAGCGTTGATTGTCATGAATCTGTTCCGGCGGCAAATTGGGCGCATCGTTGAAATGCACGTGGACGATTCGCTCGCGCCCCGCCTTCAGAATGTCTCCGGTTGTCGCGCCCGCGAAATGCCAGTGCCAGGAATCGAGAAGCAGTCCGACGTTAGGTCCGCATTCTTTGGCGAAGTCCAGCATGTCATTCATGCGCCAGATGAACTCATACTTGAACTTCCTGCGTAGCTCCAAAGGGCCGAGAAACTCCAGTCCCAGCCGCACGTTGTGTTTCGCCAGGATACGACGCAACCTGTGTAAAGCGGTTCTTGTACGTCTCGCGCAGCTGATCTTTCGGCGTGTCGCTCGACGGCATGATGTACGTGATCATGCGTGGACAATGAATTTCCGCCGCGAATTGCGCCGCCGGGTTCCAGCTTGCTTAGCGAAGCTTCGAAAGCCGCATCGTCCTTTCTGAACTCAACGGGCAGATCCAAAGCGGCGGGGAGCACATGCAAACCCTCCAGCAATTCATTCGTCGCTTGTGCGCCTTCCTGCATGGCCCGGCCCAGCATCACGTCCGTACCTGGAAATCCTACCTTGGCGGCGAGCCTGGCAAAATCAGGCCACGGCACCCGGCCCGAGATCAAGACGCTGTTCAGCGCCAGAAACATCGTCCGCTCCGGCGCTGCTTTCAAAATTGCGGGAAGCGCCGCGAGAACCTTCAAGGCGGCTCGTCTGTTAAGGTGTGGGCTCATCATCGCTCACGATCATATATAAACGGCTACGATGGAATTGGGAGAACCAGCAGATGAATAGAGACTGTTTGAAAAACCCGACACGCCGGGATTTGCTCACGACTGGCGCAGCCGCGATTGCCACGCTGCAAGTGACGAAATTGGCGAAGGCCGCCGCTCCTGCAAGTTCGGTTGCCATCGTCCGCTGCCGGACATACCAGGATTTCGGGGCCCGGCTAGCTAGCGCCTGCGATCAGATCGGCGGGATCGGCAAACTGGCGCGCGGGAAAACCGTTGCAATAAAGCTGAATCTAACCGGGAATCCTAAGAATTGGCCGCTGACTCCGGATCTGCCATACCGGACGGATCCGACGACCGTTATCGAAACCGTTCATCTGCTGGCGAAGGCGGGCGCACGCCGCGTTCGTATCATCGAAAGTTTCTTCCCCGCTACCGAGGATTTGGCTCTCTGGGCGCGCTACGGCCTGGACGTGAACGCGATTAACAATCTCGGCGTTCCGGTCGTTTGGGAGAACGTGCAAAATCTTGGGCGTTACAAGCAGTACGTGCGGCTGAAGGTCCCGACGGGCGGCTACATGTATCCCGCTTACCACCTGAATCCGGCGTTTACCGAGTGCGACACGCTACGTTTCGTTGGCGAAGTTGAAGAACCATTGGATAAACGGCGTGACGATGTCGATGAAGAACAACTTCGGCGATACGCCTTGCTCGTTGTACGGCAGCGATTGCGGCGTCAACGGAAACGAGCAGCCCACCAAAGAACGCGTCAACGTACTGCATCAGGGAACGACGAAGGCTCCGGCTGGCGTGGACGCTGAACTGCATCCGGACTCGCCGCGCGACCCGGGATACCGCGTTCCCCGCATAGTCACCGATCAGGTTGGTATTCGGCCCATTGATCTTGCCATCATCGACGGCGTGGAGACGGTTAGGGGTGGAGAAGGCCCGTGGCTTCCGGGGCTCGAGAAGATGACGCCGGGCGTGATTGTGGTTGGCCGCAACCCCGTCTGTACCGATGCGGTGGGAATGGCGGTGATGAGCTACAGTCCGCAGGCGGAACGCGGCACGTCGCCGTTTATCCGCGGCGACAACTGTCTGAAACTGGCCGAAGCTGTCGGCTTAGGGACAACCGATCTCAACCGCATTGAAGTGGTCGGTGTCAGCATCAAAGACGCTCGCATCAACTTCGGTCCAGGGGCGGTCGGTAAGAAGATGAGCGAAATCAAAGCCTAGCCGGCGCGGAGACCGTGGACCGAGACTCGCTCCACTTAACAATGGCGATGCCGACGAAGACGATCAGCATCGCCACAAGTTCTCTGTAGCCGAAAGGTTCCCGGAAGAAGAGCCATCCGAGGAATACCGCCACAACCGGGTTCACGAAGGTGTACACGGATACGATGGCGACCGGAAGCCGAACCATGCAATAGATGAAGGAACTGAAGCCGATCAGCGAGCCAAAGACAACTAGATACGCAACGGCTAGCTCGGAACGTCGTCGATATAGCTACGGGCGGATGTCTCGAAAAGAGTTGCTGGAATAAACATGGCGAGACCTGCCGCAAGTTGCTGCACTGCGCCGCTGATGAACGGCTGAACTTGTGTCCGAACCCGCTTTTGCAGTAATGAGCCCGTCTACCCATCCGGCGGCGCTGATCTGCAGCACCAGAAATCCGGTAAACGTACCGCCATGAAAGCCCTCATGCCGCGCCGCCGGAATCACCAGAAACAAGACGCCGGTAACTCCCACCAGCAGTCCTTGTAAGGTCAAGCCCAGAGGTTTTCGTCCATGCGGGAGCAAAGCGTCGATCCCTACCATCCAGAACGGGCAGGTCGTGTAGAACAGCGCAGCGAGGCCGCTCGGAACCCAAGTCTCGGCAATCGCCAGAAATCCATTCCCGATACCGATGGCGATGATTCCGCAGAGCGGAGGTCGCGGCCAGTTCTCGACCGCTTGGAATCCGCGCTCCCGCAATGCGCGCGCCTAATAACAGGATCGCGCCGGAGATCGTGTAACGAGTCGCAATCAGATACAGCGGAGGAATGGTCTCGAGCGAGATCCGTATGCCGAGGTAGGTGGTGCCCCAAAGAATGCAGACCGCCGCGAGGGCCACATACGCGGCCGTGCGGTGCTCTGTCGCCGCGCTTTGAATTTCACTAATCAAGTTCGAGTAATCAAGGCGTGTCAGTAGTAGTCGGCGCAGCTCATGAAATAGCCACACTGCTCACAAAGCAGCTTGCATCGAAGTGAAACCAGGCGCTTGCTGCATACCGGACAGAAGAGCATCGCTTCTTCTTTGGGGGTTTCTTCCACGGGTTCCGTTTTGTCCTCGTCCGCTGTCATGCGCGTTTCCCAATTATAGAAAGTGCTGAACAATCCTCCGTGCGGCGTCTAATCGGCGATGCCGGTCTGCCCCGTTTGCGCAGCAACCAATCCTTCCGTTCTCGTCTCTTCCGAAAGACTGCGTCACGAATGCCAGGTGCGCGAGCGCTTCGTTCGTGAGCGGTTGACGAAACCCGCCAGCCCCGACGAGTTGAAGGACCTGACCGACTTCTTCCATCAGGAGAACGCCGAAATCCTGCGTTGTCCCAATTGCTCGCTACTGCTGCGTCAGGAACTGGAGCCGCCGCCAGCCGAGGCCTACTCCGAAGACGAATACGATCCGCGAGTTATGGAGCACCAATATCCAAGCTATCTGGAAGCCTTCCGCGTGAAAGAGAAGCCTTATCGCGGCCTGTTGCCGGAGGGCGCTGGCATTTTAGAAGTCGGTAGCCACTACGGGGCCTTCCTCCAGACGGCGCAGGAATGGGGTTGGCGCGCGGAAGGCGTCGATGTGGGTAAGGACACTACCCGGTTTGCCAGATCCAAAGGCTTCACCGTTCACGACTGCGAGCTTACGGACTGCAATTTTCCGGAGGCATCTTTCGACGGCATTTTCATCTGGAACTGCTTCGAACAGATTCCAGATTCCAAGCCGCTGCTTGCGGAGTGCCGCCGGTTGCTTAAGCCTGAGGGCCTGCTGGTCCTGCGAACTCCGAACGGCTTGTTTTATGAGATCTGCCAGACGGCACTGAGTGAGTGCGCTGCCGATTCCCAGGCGGGCGCTTTTCTGATTGAGGCGATGGGTTACAACAACCTGCTGGGGTTTCCGTACCTTTATGGCCACAACCGCGGCACGCTCGACCGTCTCGTCGAGCCGTTGGGATTTCGCTCCGATGGCGTTCTCAACTCGGAACTTCTCACACTGCCTTTGCCGGAAAGTCCGGGATGGGTCGAGAGGCAGGAACGGACGATCAGTAACGAGCTTAGACTTCTTGCGCGTTCGGTCCTGCGAAGCGGCACCGGAGTTCTCACCGGCCCTTGGATTGAGGTATGGTTCCGCAAAACCTAAGGCCCGCCACAATTTGTCCGCAACAGTTGAACGCCGGGTAGTGTCCACATGGCGAGGAGAATACATCGCCTCCGCCTCGGTCTATGAGCATCAAATCACTAATACCGCTCCTGAAAAAGACCTACACGGAGTGGAACGATCATCAGGCAACCCGCTTTGGGGCTTCCGTCGCTTTCTACAGCCTGCTGTCGTTTGCGCCGCTTCTGGTCATTGTCGCCGCCGTGATGGCCCTGGTTCTGAACGCAAATCAAGCTCAGAGCTCGTTGATCGATCAAGCCAGACAACTGATTGGCGACCGGGGAGCCGACACCGTGAAATCTCTTCTGGCCAGCGCCCAAAAGCCCTCTTCCGGCATATTTGCCAGCATCGTGGCGTTTTGCACTTTGCTATTCGGCGCTTCCGGCGTTTTCACCGAACTCCAGGACGCGCTGAACGCGATGTGGGATGTGAAAGCGCCCGCGAACGCCGGCTGGATGCGCATGATCAAAGACCGGCTGCTTTCGTTCGGCATGGTTCTGTCGATAGGCTTTCTGCTTTTGGTGTCGCTGCTGCTGAGCGCCGGGTTGGCATTCATCGGGAAGTTCTTCGGCCAGATCGTTCCCGTTCCGCCTTTCGTCCTTGAGGCGGTGAACTTCGTGGTCTCGTTCGTTGTGGTGACGGCACTTTTTGCGATGATGTTTAAGTTCGTTCCAAGGACGCACATCTCCTGGCGCGACGTTACCGTCGGGGCGATCGGGACGGCGCTGCTGTTCACGATCGGTAAGTTTCTGCTTGGCTTTTATCTCGGCAAGGCAAGCGTCGGTTCGGCGTACGGAGCCGCGGGGTCGCTTGTCGCGGTCATCGTTTGGGTCTATTATTCCGCGCAGATCTTCTTCTTCGGCGCGGAGTTCACACATGTTTACGCAGATGCCCATGGAGCCAGTAATAAAGCCACGCCAGAAGCCGAGGCCCATCGGTGAATCACGCTCCAAGTCTATGGGCGCGTCCGCCGGAAGGTTCCGGCAAACTCAGTCCTGTACTCAAAACACCACTTCGTAGGAGGAAATCTTTCAATGCGGATTTTAGGCGATTTCGCGTTTCTGTTTTTGGCTTTTGTGTTTCTGGTGATCTGGCTGATCGCCTGGGCGGCCTTCCACGTGGCCGGAGGCTTGATACATATTCTGTTGGTGATTGCGGTCATCTTCCTGATCGTCCATTTCGTGCGTGGCCGCAGCCGAAGCGTTTAGATGCGGGCGCAAATCAAAACTCATTCTTACCCTGGCGTTGACCGGTGTTGGCTGCTGCATTCTGATGCAACGCGCGGCCGCGGGCGCCGATGTTCCGGTTGAGCGGCCCCCGATTATCGGGATCGCTCACATCGGTCTGTACGTCAGCGACCTGGACAAAGCCAATGAATTTTATGGGCACGTGCTTGGGTACGATCACTTCAGCCTCGACAAGCCTTCGGGCGGCTTGATGCTGAACTATTACAAGGTCAACGATCACCAATACATCGAGATTTATCCGGGTCTGAAAAACGATGAGCAGGACCGTTTGTCACACATCGCTTTCGAGACGAGCGACGCGCGGAAGCTTCGGGACTACCTTGCCAGCAAGGGCGTCAAAGTTCCCGCCGCCCTAAAGCCTGGACTTGACAAGAATCTCAGCTTTATGGTTGACGATCCGGATGGCCACCGCGTCGAATTCGTCCAGTACATGCCGGGCTCACTCCATAGCAGCAAGTTCGGCATGCTGATGCCCGATACCCGCGTCTCGGACCATATGATCCACGTTGGCTTCATCATTCAGGACCGGGCGGCGGCGGATGGCTTCTACAAGGACATCTTAGGGTTCAAGCTGATGTGGTACGGCGGAAAGACCGATACCGAGGTGAGTTGGGTGGACATGCGGGTTCCAGATGGAAAGGACTGGCTGGAGTACATGCTGAACGTCCACAATCCGTCGCCTAAAACACGGGGCGTCGATGAACCATCTGGCGCTGGGCGTAAAGAGCATTCAACCTGCGTATCAGATGGTTCTCGATCATGGTTACAAGCCCGCTCAGCCGCCTAAGATCGGCCGGGACGGGAAGTGGCAGCTTAACCTGTACGATCCGGATCTGACGAGAGCCGAATTGATGGAGTTCAAGCCGGTGGAGACGCCCTGCTGTTCACCGATGCTTGGCCAGTGAGAACGACGCAGAAAAGCTCGGAATTGACCTCGCTCACGCTCGGTGGCTCGGTGTCGAGATTTGTGGTCGGATTGAAGTTTGTGGTTGGACTATCCAGTCCCGGTTTTTCATCCTGCTGCCCGACTATTGCGTTGGGACGAATTGCCAAGCCTGGTTATCGCCGCCCCAACAGGTCCACTGCTGGACCCTGGCTCCGTCGGCGGTGGATTCCCCGGCTACGTCCAGACACTTGCCCGTGCTGATGGGCGAAACAGTGAAAAAACCATCGGGCCGGGCTGTTACGGTCCATATCTCGTTCGTTCCTCCCCAGTATGGATACTGGATTACCCGGGCCCCGTCCTGTACAGCACCGGGACCGCCCGAGACGTCAAGTTGTAGACCGCTGCTCTGGGCTGTGATCTTGTAGCCGCCGCTCACCGGGGTGAGTTGGAAGGCCTGATTCGTGCCACCCCAACAAGTCCATTGTTCAAGAGGGGCGAGCGGTTGGGTTCGTTCCGGACCGTACACGTCGAGGCACTTGCCGCTGTTCTTCGAGATGAGTTGAACCCAGGTGTTTGTTGGTACGGCTGGAGTAGGTGGATGGTACGACTGGAGTGGGGCTTGCCGAAGCTCCGGGCTGGGCGACTTGGCCCGAGTTTGGATCCGTCATTAAGGCGGACTCATCCACGGCCTCGAAGTTCGATCCTTGGACTTGAGTCAACTGATGGAGCTCGTCGTCGTTCCACCGGGCGTCGGGCGTACCGGAGATGAACCAGGGACCGCCGTTGTCGGCCACGATCATGCCATAAGTTTTCAAAGCGTTCAGGATGACTTGAACGTGAGGCGCATACGGGCTCACATTGAACGATTGTTTGAGGCGGAAACGCTGTCCCATGGGCGGATACTGAGTACCGGAAACGCTGGAAGCCTCATGTCTCGCCGGCCAGATGAAGGTGTCATCGGTAACGGGTATTGTGACGCGCAAGGCGTGATTGATCTGTCCGGAGGCGACTTCGTCATAGCGGACGAGGCCCGGCAATATGGGAAGTCCGGCTGCATCGGCGGACGTTTCTCCGGCGGCGCGGAGTTGGTTGCTGTTGAGCGGGAAGATTGCACCCGATCCGGCAGACCAGGTTCCATTCCCGTTTGAGGCGGCCGAGAAGATCTCGTAATCCACGCAATTGGTTGTATCGACTATCAGCATGTGATGGTCCGACCCGCCCTCAATCAGAGCATTCGGAGGAATCGGGTATGGTCCGGGATCGCTCTGATAAGCAAAAGTGATTGGCACTTTGGGCTGCGTGCCGGGGACCGTAGTGATGGGAATGCCATTACCGGGGCTGCTGCCAAAATCGGGATGCGCTCCCGAAGCTGGTTCCGACGGTCTGAACGTACGCCGCTGAGTTGCTCGAAACCGGCAACGAGTCCGCGCGGGCGTTCCATATGTTATTCGCCGGCAGTACGGGACACCCGGCGAAGGTCGGTGCTTGCGCTGTAAGCAAGTGCGCGGCGGCAAGTACACCTGTGGCTAGATATAGGAAACGAATGGGAAGCTCCTTGGAATCAAGAGTTAAAAGGCGGTCACTGAACGGCAAAGTTATAGCCGACATGCCGCTCTTCGAAAGATAAGTAAATCTTAACCAGGAACTATATCATACGGAGAAGTACGAGTACCGGCCCTAGAGGCCGTCAAGCGGCTTTTGCGGTCTTGTAGTTGACGAAATCCTGGATGGCGGTTTCGAGAAACGGCTTGATATCGGTGAACGGGATGGCGGTATAGCCGGGGAATTTCGCTTCGAGGGTTCCTTTGATGTTGGCGTCGAGTTCTGTTAGAGCCGCTTTCGAGTTGATCAGGCGAACTTTAGCCTGATGGACTTCCTGGCGGCGGGTTTCGTCGGCCTGTTTGTTGGCTTCGATGGCTTGCTGGGCGGCTTGCTGGCGTTTTTGCGATTCGAACCCAATTTGCTCTTTGCGCCTTTCGGCTCTTAGCTTTGCAAGCTGTTCGAGGCACTTGTGGAAGGCCCGGTCGTGGGTGGTCTGGTAGCGCAGGATGAGGCCGAGTCCGATAGCGGGGGCGTCCTGGCATTTGCAGGCAGTTCTCTTGCATGTAGAGGGCGCGCTGAGAGCGCCAGTAGTGCTGGGCCATTTTTTCGACCAGGATCTGTTCGGTGCGGGTGGTAGGGTTGTGCTCGTTGACGAGATCGAGCAGGAGTTGGATGAATTCGGCTTCGTCTTCGTTGGGGAGGACGGAAGAAGGTCCGGTCAGGTTGTGTTTGCGTGTTGTTGGCGGCGGAAGCGGCTTTTCCAGCTTCTGTTTTTGCGCCGGTTGAGTGCCGGGCGTTAAGGCGGTTCGCGTAAATTTGCGCGGGCGTGGACATTTTTGTGAAGGCTCCTGAAATAGAAATGGCCCGCTTGCTCCCGGGTTAAAGCGGGAGCTGCGAGCCTGTTGGACAGTAGCATGGGGCAGGGCGGAAACGAACTTTGGGGTTGGGTGGAAATGGAGTTATAGCTTTGAGCCGGTTGGGGTTATTTTTATTTTTTCGAGCTGTGATCGCCATGGCGGGCTCCGCTTCCACCGCAACGAGGGATGAAAAAATCGGGTCGCGCCATGCGGCTTGTGGATCCGAATATTTCGATGAACGGGAAATTTCAGCATTGATTTAGCGGGTACCTAAAATCGAGTTTTTCGAAGGATTCCAGGTCCTGACCTCGCTCACGCGTCGGTGCTCGGTTTCGGTGTTTCGAGGTTACAGTCAAAGAACTGATGAATATCCGAATATCCCGGAGGGTGAGAGACATCGGGCGGGATAAACACGGTTACCGGAAAGTGGTTTTTGCAGGGCACAATCGGCCCAAGCGCGCAGTCGGAACCTTTTGAGCAACGCATGTCGGCTCCGCCCCAAACCCGGGAGTTTGTGGCTTTCGCCGGAATGGTTACAGCAAATCTCGAAGGAGAGGAGTCTGAACTGGGTTGAAAGGGGTAGCGCTCTGACCTCGCTCACGCTTCGGTGTCGATGAACGGGAGTTTCAGTAAGCTGATTTAGCGGGTATCTGCAATCAGTTTTCGAAGGGTTCCAGTGTCCTGCTCCTCGACGCGTCGGTGCGGTTTCGGTGTTTCGGGGTTTCGCGGTTTCGGGGTTTCGGTGAGTTTCGAGGTATTGCAGAAGTTTCGGGGTTTGGTGTCTGAATTGGGTTGTCGGGGTTGCGGTTTGACGTAGTTCGGGTTTCGGCGTCGGTTTCTGGGTTTCGGGGTTTTGGGTTTCTTGGGGGTTTTGGCGTTTCGGGTTGATGCTGGGGTTTGGCTCTAGCCTGAAGGTGGAGCTAGTCGTTCGCCACCCGTGGTTAGGACTGCGGCTGCAGCGAGAATGAGGGCTCCGCCGACCCATGCGCCCGGGCCGAGGCGGTCGCCGAGGAGGGTGACTCCGAGAACTGACCCGAGCGCTGGTTCGATGTTCAGAAAGACGCCGGCGCGCGAGGCGGGTACGCGGTGGATGCCCCAGTTCCACAGCAGAGTGCTGGCAGCGGTACAGAGCAGGCCGCTGGCGGCTACCGCCAGCCACACGCGAATGCCGATGCCGCGAATCGGGGGTAGGCCGTCGCTTAGAAGCACCCAGACGGCCAGCATCGCGGTTCCCGTGAGAAGACCCCAGACGGTGACCGAGAGAGGGGAAGAGCCGCGAACCATCAGGTGTTGATTGAGGAGTATCCAGGCGAGCGCAATGACCAGCGAAACGACGACCAGCAGGTCGCCCCACAAATTTCCGCCGCCGATTACATTGTTGCCGCTGCGAGCTGCCGCTGAGGACGATGAGCGCGACGCCGGCGGTCGAGCCAAACAGCGCCAGCCAGCCTTTCAGGTCGAGGCGCTCATGCGCGAAGATAGTGGCCCCGATAGCGAGGATTACCGGCATGGTTCCGACCATCAGCGCGGCGTGGCTCACGGTGGTGAGTTTCAGTCCGTGGAACTGGATCATGAACTGCAGCGGAACCCCGACGAAGGAAGCGATGAGGAGAAGTTGCCAGTCGTGCCGGGAAAAGCGGGGGGCTTTGAGGACGGGCAGAAGCCCCGCGCAGGCGAAGAGGAAACGGTAGAGCACGAAGTGCCCCACGCCAAGCCGGGTGAAGGCAACCTTGCCGAAGAAGAATCCGAGCCCCCAGAAAGTGCCGGCCAGAGCGCAAGCCGCATAGCCGGCGGCGTGCGCACTGGCTCGCATCAGAAGTACAGCTTAAGTGCTAACTGCAGTTGCCGGGGCGAATTCAGCAGATCGCTGCTGCTCGTCAGGTGGCCGAAGTTCTGATCCTGCAAAGTGAGATCACCGGCTCCAAAGCGTACCCGATTGAAGACATTGAACGCTTCAGCGCGGAATTCCATCCGAATAGATTCCTTGATGGGGAAGGTTCTCGCTACGGCCAGGTTCTCGTTGAGATTTGGAAACTGAAGCACTTTCGGGTTGAAGCGCGTTGCATTACCGAATCCATTATTTGCTGTCGTTAAGCCCTGGTTGGGAAAAGGTCCGCTGCAGTTCACAGTCGTCGAATTGCAAGCGGGGACCAGGAACGTATCGACGCTAGGATCGAAACTACCGCTCCAATTGGGCTGCCATCCGCTATAGGAGTTGACGTAGGGGATGCTGCGGCCGTTGGTAGCGCCGTAAAGCGGCAAGACGTACGTGGAACTAAGTGCAACCGGCAGTCCGCTGGCGTATGTGAAAACTCCGTTTACGCCCCAGTTACCCAAGATCCAAGAGGCCGGGCCGTGTGTCAGGTATTGTCTGCCTTTGCCGAAGGGAAGATCGTAAACGACCCCGGCTTTGAAATCGTGAGTGACATTGAATTCGCCGATCGATTTCTCCAGGCCCCGGTTGTACTGATCGGCTGCGAGGCAGCAGCCTCCGCCTCCACCAGAGTTGTTGACGTTGCCTCCAATGTTATTGCCCCAATAGCTGTCGGCATCGGTTAAGAGCTTCGAGAAGACGTAAGACGTTTGGAAGGTGAGACCTCGTCCCGCTCGTTTCTCGAAACGGATCATGCCCGAGTGATAGGTAGAGTGACCGCTGTGATCGCCTTGGCCGCCGTAAGTGTCGATAAGCGTGTATTGCGGATAAGGCCGCAGCGCCTGTTTCACGGTTCCTTTGAATCCCGGATAAGGCGCGGTAATTCCATACTGGTTAGCCAGTTTAGATCCGACCTGGCTGTTCAGCACAAGCGTGCTCTGCTGAACACTTCCAAAAGCCGTCAGCAGCGCGGGATTGTCCTGATTGTAATCGAGTAACTGCGCCTGCAAGTGAGATCCGATAACCCCGTTGTAAGCGACTTCGACGAGCGTGGTCGAACTAAGTTGCCGCTGAATGGAGAAGTTGAAGTTATCGCTGGTTGGAGGATGAGTGGTCTCCTGGCCTTGCCACCACGAGACGGAAGTGCCATTCGAAACCGACGGATTGATGAATGGCGGCACGTTGTAGGCCGGAAATCCTTGGTTCAGCAGAAAGAGCGGGTTGATGCCATTGTTCGGATTCGAAATGCTATCGGTTAGCGTGAAGCCCATGCTGTGCGCCGAACCACCGACAGCCATCAGCGGCGCATAAGAGCGGGCGTACGATCCACGGAAAACGGTCTTATCGTTTTGCGAATAGGCGAACCCGATGTGGGGACCGAAGGCATGGAAATAGGAATCGGCGAGGGTGCGGGAGCCTTGCCGTCCGGGGCCCGAACCGGCGAAGATCACGGCGCCGAGTATTCCGCCCGCCGCAGGGTTCGGGTGTGGTCGGAGAGAAATCGCTCCATCTGTCGTCTAAGCCGGTCGGCGGCAGAGTGGTCTCCCAGCGGAGGCCCAGATTCAGCACCAATTTCCGGTTTACATGCCAATCGTCTTGCACATAGCCGGCGAAATAAGGGAACTGTTGGCCGATGAAACGAGGCGTGTCAATCGAGGCCGAATCGGCTTGACCGAGCAGGAACGATGCGAAGGCATTGCCGCCTTGCGTTGGATCAGTTAGGCCAGGAACGCCGGTTTCGGTGTAGCTGAAGCCGACGCATCCCGCTTCGCATTGGCGTCCGAATCCGTTGTAGTGGTTGATCTGGAATTGTCCGCCGAACTTAAACGTGTGCGTTCCTTTGATCCAGGTGAAGTCGTCGTTGTAGGAATAGACGGTGTTTTCCGAACCGTTGTCGGCGGTGCCGCCCCAGGTCGTATAGTTATCGCCGTTGCCGCCGGAGAACAGATTCACCAGGTTCTCATTGCAGTTGGGAACGTTTCCGAGGCAGAACTTGCTCTTCCAATTCCCGGCATATTCTTGTAGAGATTTGTGGTCTTGCCGCCAGTTATTACCGCCCGCATAGAAGTGATTGAACTTGTTCGCGCTGAGGGTCCAATCCCAACTGAAGCGCACGACGTCCGAACTCTGGTGCACATCGTTGTAGTTCGAGTAGAGCCCCGGAAGGGTCGCAGGCCCATCCGGACCAGCCGTGGTCGCCTCGCGGTCGTAGCCGTAGTACCCCGAGATGCGCTGCCGGTCGTTGAATATGTGGTCGCCTTTGATGCT
This sequence comes from uncultured Acidobacteriaceae bacterium, assembly GCA_963845995.1. Taxonomy (GTDB): domain Bacteria; phylum Acidobacteriota; class Terriglobia; order Bryobacterales; family Bryobacteraceae; genus Bog-105. The sequence continues at coordinate 151,351 of CAWJUO010000040.1, forward strand.
CGACCTTGTTGACAGGCTGTACGTTCGTTCCATTGCTGATGATGTAGTTGTTGTTGACATAGGCAAGAGTGCCGGGCGCGGCGCCATTATTCGGAGCCAGCGCTCCGCTAGTCTGAAACAGCTTCAGCGCCTGGAGGGCCGTAGCATTGAACATGGATGCGGGAATCTTGTTTCCGGGGAAAACCGAACGCGTGTAGGTTCCATTGGCATTCTGAACCTGGGTGGTTGGATCGTAGATCGGAATTACGGCGCCCTTGGCATTCACCCAATTGCTGAAGTCGCCGTTGTACATCTCCGGCGTCGGCACGGTGGCGGTGGCGTTGGTTGCGCCGTTGCGATTGCGGAATCCCTCATAGGAGAAGAAGAAGAACGTTTTATTCTTGCCGTGGTAGACCTTGGGAATCCAAACCGGCCCGCCAACTGTAAATCCAAAGTCATTCTGCTTGTAAATCTGGCGGGCTTTGCCGGCGCGATTGCTGAACCAATCGTTGGCATCGAAATCCGTGTTGCGTATGAACTCATAGGCCGAGCCGTGAAATTGATTGGTCCCGGACTTTGCGACGAACATCATAACGCCGCCGCCTGCGTGGCCGAATTCGGCTTTGAATCCGTTGGTGTCAACCGTGAACTCGGTGATCGCTTCCACGGATGGCGCGTTCGATGTGACCCAGTTCTTTTGGAGCGCTCTGGAGGTGTCGATGGACACGCCATCGAGCGTCGCCTGATAGCTGTCGGCCTGTCCGCCACCCAAGGCAAATCCTTCCGCGCTTCCGGTGTTCTTCGCCTCCGGGGTGAGAGCCGCCAGATCGAAGGGACTGCGTACGGTTCCGGCGACGACCAGAGGCAATTCGTTCACCAGAGTTTGATTGACAGTTACGGCGGTCTGCGAATCTTCCGAGTTCAACTGCAGAGCCTCGGCTTGTACCTCAATCGTCTGCTGCGCCTGCCCGACTTGCATCGTCACATCAGCGCGGGCAGTTCCCGCCGCGTTCACCGTCAGACCATTGATTCGCGCTTCGCTGAAGCCTGGTTTCTCCACTCGAACAGAATAGGTACCCACGGGAACATCGGCGGCGGTGAAATCTCCGCTGCCGTTTGTCGTGAGGTTATATGCCTCGTTAGTGGCAGAGTTGTTGACGGTCACCGTCGCGCCCGGGACCGATGCTCCCGAACTATCGCGAACCGTGCCTGCAACGCTGCCGCGGCCAGACTGCGCCCAGACGACGCTTGACGCCGCGAGTAACACAGCCAAATACGATGGGTACTCGTCCTAAAGCAATCCGACACTGGATCATAAAAATCTCCCTTAAACTAGCTCACGGCGCCGTCTGCACGGCTTGGGGAAGAATGATATCACAGGCCAGTAATCTTGCCGGAATGTGGTTTATCGTTCAGACGGAGCTTTGCCCGGAAGATCGAATGGGTTTTCATGCACGCGCTCGCGAATGCCGGAGTGCAGCGTTTTCGCCAGCGAGATGCTAGTCTCGCCGTACTTTGCGCGAATGTGATCTACGGAACGGAAGGCGTCCCGCAGCCTTGCCGTTTGCGGCTCTTCGAGCAGACTCATTTGGCCCTCGACGTTCTGAAGCGATCCGGCGTGAACGCCGAGCAGACGGATGGCTGTCTTACGGTCCCAAGAGTGCCGGAATAGCTGAACAAGTTGCGTTGCAATTTCACGGTCGAGTTGCGTTGCGTGGTCGAGCGAGCAGGCGCGTGTGATGGTGGAGAAGTCCTGGTAGCGCAGCTTCAGCTGTAAGGTTCGGGAGTATAGCCGATGTTCGCGCAGCCGTTTGGCGACCATCTCGGACAGCTTGAACAGAGTGGTTTCGAGACGGCCTTGATCGGCGGTATCTTCGTCGAAAGTGTGCTCATGGCTAATGGACTTCGGCTGATCGTTTTCCCCGATGGGAGAGTCGAACCAGGCGCCCGAATCCTCGCCGCGAGACTTGCCTGCGAGGGCCAAGCCCCATTTGCCGAAATGCGACGCGAGGAATTCTTCGTCGAGTTTTGCAAGATCGCCGACACGCCGGATGCCGATCTTTTGGAGTGCCGCTTCACCCTTCTTCCCAATGCCTGGAATTCTGCGAATCTCGAGCGGGGCGAGGAAGCGCGATTCCTGGCCCGGGACGATGTAAAGCACGCCATTGGGCTTGGCTTGATCCGAGCAGACTTTAGCGACCAGCCGGGAAGAGGACAGGCCTAGCGAGCACCGCAAGTTGGTCTCGCTTCGAATCGCCTCGTGCAAGGTGTGCGCCGCTTGCAGGGGAGGTCCAAAGAGACGGCCGGTGCCTGTGAGGTCGAGATAAGCCTCATCAATCGAGGCCATTTCCACTTGTGGCGAGAACTGGTTCAAAACGGCGTAGACTTTCCTCGAATATTCGCGATAGCGCGTAAGGCTGCCCTCGACAAAGATGGCTTGGGGACAGAGCCGCGCAGCGGTTCGCAGCGGCATGGCCGAGTGTACGCCGAATTTCCGGGCGGCGTAAGAAGCCGCCGAAACGACTCCGCGTTGATCGGCCTTGCCACCCACCACAACCGGTTTGCCGATGAGAGATGGATTGAACAATTCTTCGACCGAGACGAAGAAGGCATCCATGTCGAGATGGCAGATGAGGCGTTGCACGGGCTCTTAGATATATGCTGACAGACGAAGGACAACCAGAATAATGAAGAGACCAGATAGACGCAGCGTTCTTCTTGGAGGCGTAGGAGCCGCCGCGCTGCTGGGTGGCAGTGAAGCGAGTGCCCAGACATCCGCCGCACCGGGCGCATACTCCGCGCCGTCTTCCCTCGCTCACTTGGCGACATTGCGCAGCTACCGTTCGCAGCGGTCTTCGAGCTACGACCGCAGCGGCGGCAATGCCGATTTCGTTAAGGTCGACCCAGGGGCAACGGTTCCGCTGTTGGAAACGCATGGTCCCGGAATGGTTACGCATATCTGGTTCACGATCAGTTCACGCGAGGAATTCCATCTCAAGAAGCTGGTCCTGCGCGCTTACTGGGATGGCGAGACGGAGCCCTCGGTGGAAGTTCCGGTCGGCGACTTCTTTGGATTGACGCTGGGCGATTATTTTCTGTACCAGTCGGCGCTTACAACGGTGTCCTCGATCAAGGCGTTGAATGCGTACTTCCCGATGCCGTTTGGGAAGTCGGCGCGCATCACGGTTACGAATGAAGGCCAACAGGCAGCAGGCTCGTTTTACTACAACATCGATTTCGTCACGTTCGCGGAGATGCCGCCCGATATGGGCTACTTCCACGCGCAGTACCGTCAAGCCGCGCCCTGCCATGGTGTGTCCATGCCGGACAAGAAGAACCTGAACGGAGAGAATAATTATGTTTTCTTCGAAGCTGAGGGACGCGGTCACTTCGTGGGCGTCACGCACGGCGTGGTTCAGAATCACGACGGCTGGTGGGGCGAAGGGGATGAGATGATCTTCGTCGATGGCATGGATCGGCCTGTCATAAACGGGACCGGAACGGAGGATTACTATAACGGCGCTTGGAATTTCGGCGGCATCAATGGAGCGACGCCGTTCTCGTACCCACACAACGGCGCGCCTTACATTGTGGATGCGGAGCGCGTCGGAGGCCGTTACGCTTTGTACCGCTGGCACCTTGAAGACCCGGTGACATTTGAGAAATCAATTAAGGTGACGATTGAGCATGGTCACGCGAACGACCGGTCCGATAACTTCTTCTCCGCCGCGTTCTGGTATCAGACAGAACCGCACGCGAAATTCCCTGCCCTACCGGCAGTCGCAGACCGCATTCCAGGCGTTATAGACGTTGGCGGGCCGGGGGCGCGGAAGCTTTAGAGGCCCGGGCGTTAGCATAGCAACTGTGATCTCACGACTCCTGTTAGCAGTTCCTTTTCTGTCGCTGGCGCTGGCCGGCCAGGAACCATCGTCAGCCAACCTGCCGTTGATGCCATGGCCCAGCAGCGTGTCCACTCTGCCCGGATCGATTCCAATTGATAGTTCCTTTTCGATTTCAATCGCGGGTTCAGGAGCCTATGATCCGCGCGTGCTGCAAGCTGTGGAGCGCACTTTTCAGCGGCTGACGCGGCAGACAGGCATTCCGCTTGCGACCCATATTGTTCATGAGAACGCTACGCTCGCCGTTGTCGTGGAAAGGCGCGATCACCGCTCGCCGCAGAAGCTAGGGGACGACGAGCAGTATTCGCTTGAGGCTTCGAACGGGCATCTGCGCTTGTCGGCCGATGAACCGCTGGGCGTTTTGCGCGGCCTTGAAACGTTTCTTCAACTTGTTCAGCAGAACAATTCGGCGCCGCCGGGATTTTCCGTGCAAGCGGTGACTATTCACGATCAACCGCGTTTTCCGTGGCGCGGGCTTTCGCTCGACGTTTCACGGCACTTCATACCTGTTGAAGGCGTGGAGCGCACGATTGATGGCCTGGGCGCGGTGAAACTCAACGTGCTGCACTGGCACTTATCGGACGACCAGGGGTTCCGCGTAGAGAGCAAGAAATACCCGCGTCTCCAGCGGTATGGGTCCGACGGACTTTACTACACGCAAGCGCAAATTCGAGATGTAATCGAGTATGCCCGCGAGCGCGGGGTGCGCATCGTTCCCGAATTCGATATGCCTGGGCACGCGACCAGTTGGCTGCCGGGCTATCCGGTTTTGGGCGCTGGTAACGGCAATTACCAGATTGTGCGCGGGGCCGGCATTCTTCCGGATCTGATGGACCCGACCAAGGAATCGACCTATCGGTTTCTGGATGGTTTCGTCGGCGAAATGACGAGGCTGTTTCCGGATGAGTACTTCCATATCGGCGGCGATGAAGTAAATCCGAAGCAGTGGAACCAGAACCCGCGGATCCAGGCGTTCATGAGAAAGCACCACCTCGCGGATGGCAAAGCTTTGCAGGTCTATTTCAATCAACGGCTTTTGAAGATCGTTACCAAGCACCACAAGCATATGGAAGGTTGGGACGAAATTCTGCAACCGAGTCTGCCGAAGAGCATTGTGATTCAGTCGTGGCGCGGTCAGCAGTCGTTGTGGCAGGCGGCGCGCGAAGGATACCAGGGTATTCTTTCGGCTGGCTATTATCTCGACCTGATGTACCCGGCGTCTTATCATTACTCAATCGATCCGCTGAAAGTTCCGCCGCCCGCGCCGGGCAGAGTAGCTCCGCAAACTCCGCCAGCTCCGCCGGATCTCACGCCCGAACAGGAGAAATTGATACTTGGCGGGGAAGCGGCGATGTGGGAGGAGTTGGCGACGAGCGAGAATCTGGATGCAAAGTTATGGCCCCGGCTTGCCGCAATAGCCGAGCGGTTCTGGTCGCCCGAGCCGGTGACGGATACAGCTTCGATGTACCGGCGGCTGGAAATTACAAATCACTGGCTGGAATGGCTGGGGCTGACGCAACGCTCAAATCTGGAGTTGATGCGTCAACGTCTGGCCGGGACTGCGCCTGTGCAACCGCTGGACACGTTTGCGTCCATACTTGAACCGGTGAAGGGCTATTCACGACATGCCGAACGTTACAGCGTTTTGACGCCGTTCAATCGGTTAGTGGATGCGATTCCGCCGGAGAGCGACGCCGCTCGTGAGTTCCGTGATGGGGTTGATAGGTATCTCGCCGGACCGAAGGGAGCACAAAGCAGTGAGGCGCTTCGCAAGGAGTTGACGCGCTGGTCGGAGAATGCGCGCGCCGTTCGCCCGATGCTGCAGGCGAATTCGCTGCTGGTGGAGGATGTTGGGATAGCCGATGAAGTGATTGCGTTGTGCCAGGCGGGCCAAGACGCGATGACGGCGCTGGATTCCGGTCAGAGCAATTCGGCCGTGACGCCGGTTGTTGTCAAACCGCAGGCGGATATGTTGATACAGATTGCTCCTGGGATTCAGAAGCTGGTCGAAGCCTCGTCCAGTGCCCTCACATTAGAGCTGATCGGGTCGACATCGACAACTAGAGAAGTGGCGCGCCACTTCTCTTTTTCCGCGAACGAGCGAATTTGTTTCACGACTGAACGAAGGACAGTTCGTTTGGCGGCTTTCAAAAGAATCTGGTAGCGAAACTCGTCTTGAATGCGTGGGACCGGGCGCTTCGGCGGGTCCCATCACACGGATACCCTCGGGCTGCGGATTCAGTAGATAGCCCAATTGCGTGGCCATGCGGAGCGCTTCTTCCTGCTTCTGATCGCGAATCAGCACATTCGCGAATGCGGCGAAAGGCGGGTAACGCAGCCATTTTCTAAACTCGATCTCTTTCTTGTAGAAGGCTTCGTAATCCTGATCGGCGGCGAAGCGGACCGCATAGTGATCCGGATTTAGCGTTTGCACGATAACGTGTCCCGGCACATCACCGCGCCCCGCACGTCCGGCGGCTTGTGTCAGGAGTTGGAAACTGCGTTCCGCCGCGCGGAAATCCGGCATGCTCAATCCGATGTCCGCCAGCACCACTCCGACGAGAGTCACGTTCGGTATGTCGTGTCCCTTCGCGATCATTTGCGTTCCCACCAAGAATGTCGATATGGCCTTCGCGGAAATTCTGCAGGATGTTTTCGAAAGAGCCTTTCCCTCGCGCGGTATCCCGGTCGAGCCGGGCAATGCGCGCCGTGGGGAGATGCTTGTGCAGTTCATCTTCGACGCGCTCCGAGCCAGTACCCAGAAATTGGATGTAATCGCTGCCGCACTTCGGGCAGGTAGCAGGAACTTTTTCCGCGTATCCGCAGTAGTGGCACAACATACGCCGATCTCGCTTATGATGCGTAAGTACGACGGAGCAGTTGGCGCAATTCAATCGCTCGCCACAAGCGCGGCACACCATGAAGCTGGCAAACCCACGGCGGTTTAACAGCAGCATGGTTTGTTCGCGGTTGACGAGCCGCTGTTCCATTTCTTCGATTAGCGTCCGGGAAAAAGTGGATTGCTGTTTGGTCTCCAGAAACTCCGTGCGCATATCCACAATCCGCACTTCCGGCATGGGTCGGCGGGCAATACGCTCGGGCAATAGCAGCATCTGGTACTTGCCCTGATCCGCATTGAAGCGCGTTTCAATGCTGGGAGTCGCCGAGCCTAAAATCGCAACGGCGCCGGCTTCTTTTGCCCGCACCAGCGCCACGTCGCGCCCGTGATAACGCGGGGTCTCCTGCTGCTTGTAACTGCCGTCGTGCTCTTCGTCCACGATGACCAGTCCTAAATCCTGAATCGGCGCGAAGATACTGGACCTGGTGCCAACAACAACGCGCGCCTGTCCGCTGCGGACGCGCCGCCACTGATCGGCGCGCTCGGCGTCACCGAAGGCGGAATGCAGGATTGCAACTTGATTGCCGAAGCGCTGGAAGAACTGTCCCGCCACCGCTGGCGTAAGCGCGATTTCGGGGACCAGCAGCAGTGCGTTTTTTCCCATCGCCAAAGCGGATTCGATGCTACGCAGATAGACTTCGGTCTTACCCGAGCCCGTGACGCCTTGCAGCAAGAACGTTTTGAACACGCCCGCTTCGAGCGCGAGCTTGATCTCTCCGGCAGCGGCCTGCTGATGCGGATTCAAGCTGGGGACGGCAGATTCAAATCGAGCTAATGGCCGGATTGATTCGACTTCGAGCCGGATGAGCTCACGGCGAGCTAACGACCGCGCAGATTCGCTCGCTTTATTGATCCGCTCGGCAGTTTCCGGCAAGATTATGTTTGCCCGGATGCAATTCGAGGAACGCCAGCAATTCACGCTCATTCTTTTTGAGCTTTATTTCAGCGGGCGGACGCTTCAGGAACTCGGCTTGCAGACGTTCCGCCGACGCGCGAAGTGGATCGCGCTCATCGCTGCGCTCCTCTATCTCAACCCATCCTTTCTTAGTGAAGGACTTCAAAATATCGCGTGCTTTGGCGACCTTTCCGGTGAGATAGGCAGCCGACCGGGCACGCTCTTCCAAGAGGCGGAGCACAGTTAGACTCGGGTCGTTTTCCGATTCCATCGTCAACTGACGCGCAACGTCGCGGCCCAACTCCGTGAGCGAATAGAGCGTACTGCGGCGGGTCTCGCCGGACAATGGCAGCATGCCTCGCAGCACCTCGCCGATGGGCGCGCAATAATATTCCGCGATCCACTCACCCAAGCGCAACAGTTCCGGATTGAGCACGGGTTCTTCGTCCAGCAACTTGGCCGCTTCGCGCAGATCGTGAGTCCGCGGTTCGTTATGCGTTCGCAAGACGACGCCGGTAAGCATGCGCGGCCCAAACGGCACAAGCAAGCGGCAGCCCGGCTTCACGCGATGCCGCAGCGTCAGAGGGAGCGAGTAAGTGAAGATCCGGTCAACGGGAACGGGCAGAGCAACTTCGCAGTACCCGAAGCCTTCAGCCATCGAGCTCGCCGATGGATCGGAAGGCCGTTTTCAGAGCGGGGTAAAGCGAACGGTAAATCTCGTAATGCCTGGCGTAAAAGCCGGCAGCCTCAGCGGATGGCACTTTAGCATCGACTTCCTTGACAGCTGCGCGGCACACTTCGACCGCACTGCCGTATTCGCCCGTCCCGACCATCGCGAGAAGCGCCGCACCATACGCCGACCCCTCCTGTGTTTCGAGAGTGGTCACGCGGGTATCGAGAATATCGGCAAACAATTGATGCCAGAACGGACTCTTCGCTCCGCCGCCCGACAGCCTGACAAGTTTGGGACGCGCGCCCAGGGCCGCGATGATTTCCAAGCCGTCCTTTTGGCTGTAGCAGACGCCTTCGAGCACCGACCGCACCAGGTCCGCGCGTGTATGCTTCGCAGTCAATCCAACCCAGCTTGCACGCGCATTCGCGTCGAGATGCGGCGTGCGCTCGCCCATCAGATAAGGCAACCAGAACAGCCCGTTAGCTCCGGCAGGCGACAGCGTCGCTTCAGCCGTAAGGTCGTCGTACTGGCAATCCGGAGCAAACCGGTTACGAAACCATTGCAGACTCAATCCCGCGCCCTGCGTGACACCCATCACATGCCACGCATTCGGCATGGCATGGCAGAAGGTGTGAACGCGTCCCGCGGGATCGTAGGCGGGCTTTTCTAAGAAAGCGAAGACCACGCCCGAGGTGCCGATGGTGCAAGAGACAGTGCCAGGTTCCACAATGCCGTTTCCGATGGCGCTCGCGGCCTGGTCCCCGGCGCCTGCCATTACTGGAGTTCCCGCCGCAAGGCCAGTCACGCGGGCCGCTTCTTCAGAGACCTCGCCGGTGACCTCGCTCGATTCGTAAACGCGGGGAAGAATAGCCGGGTCGAGACTCAGTCCGGATACCATTTCGTCCGACCATTTCCGGTTGACTACGTCGAAGAGCGCCGTTCCGCTGGCGTCTGAAACGTCGGTCGCGAACTCGCCCGTCAACTTGAATCGCGCATAGTCTTTTGGAAGCAGGATGTGGCGGATGGCTTCGTATTTTTGCGGCTCGTTATCGCGCACCCAGAGCAACTTAGGAAGAGTGAATCCGGTGAGTACGGGATTCGCGGTGCTGCGAAGAACTGAATCGGCGCCAAGCTTTCCATTGATGGAATCCACCTGGCGCTGACTTCGCTGATCGCACCAAATCAAGGCCGGCCGGATCACTTTATTTTGCGCATCGAGCAAAACGAGCCCATGCATTTGACCGGTGAGCCCAACTCCGACGACCGCGCCACCGTCGATACCGGCTTCATGCAGCACGCCGCGAATGGCAACGTCGCGAAGCACTCCACCAATCATCAGGGTCTTGTTCGGCCCACAGTGGCTTGTCCATCTGCATTTCCTGGTGCGGCGCGGTAAAAGAATAGGCGACGCGCCCGCGCGAATCGACGAGCAATGCACGGGAACCACCGGTGCCAATATCCAGTCCGAGCCAATATCCGGGTGTTCTAGAACTCATACAGCGGAAGGTAACACGCATACCCCCGCAGTGGCCTGTTCCTGAAAAGGCAGATAGGCCGCGCCGTACAGACCGGCGTCACCACCCAACACGGCCTTTTCTACCCGGATGCCGGAAGGAGCGTACGTGAAAGCGCGGCTCTCGATCTCACCGAACATACTAGGCGCGAACAAATCCCATGCCGGGAGCGGACCGCCGCTAAGCAAGTACAGAGGGAAATTGAACAGGTTGATCAGATTGGCGATAGCGATTCCAAGGGAACGGCCCATGGATTCGAAAACCAGCTTCGCGCGAGAGTTGCCTGCGAGCGCCAACTCGTAGACTTCACGCGCGCTGAAGCGCTGCGTCGCAATCCCCATCATGCCGCCCATGGCAGCGATGGCCGACGCGGAAGCGTGTTTTTCAAGACATCCATGGTTCCCGCAGCCGCATGGATTGCCGTCCGGGAAAACGGTCATGTGGCCTATCTCGCCCGCCATTCCGCGGAATCCGTGCAGGATCTTGCCATCGATGATGATGCCGCCGCCAATGCCAGTGCCCAGCGTAATCAGGATCAGATCCTTTACGTCCTTACCGGCGCCTATCCACTTTTCGCCCAGAGCCGCCGCATTGGCGTCGTTCTCCAGAATGATTCGCGTCCCCAGATGCCGCTGAATGGAATCGCGAACCGGGAAGCCCTGGAAGCCCGGCAGATTCGCCGAGCCGATGATTACTCCGGCGTCCATGTCAATGAATCCGGGGACTCCGATTCCGATTCCGCATAAACCGGAAAAACCAATGCGGTTGGCGACACCGCGAATGACTTCGACGATATCGCCTACGACGCCTTCCGCTCCTTTATCGAAGCTGGTAGAGGCCGAAACTTTGTCTAAAATTTGTCCGTTTTCGTTAACGGCGGCTACACGTAAATTGGTGCCGCCAAGATCGACGCCGATTGAGTATGCGCTCACTGCGTCAGAATCATAGCAGACGAGTTACTCCCATCTGGTGGAGCGTTTCGCGTTGGATGTGTAGGCTACATTGAGCCAAAAATTAGCGGCGGTCCGGATCGTGGCGAAGAATCCATCGAGATCGACGGGTTTGCGCAGATAGCAATTCGCGTGTAGATCGTAGGCGTCGCGCACGTCGGCCTCGGCATCGGAAGTGGTTAGCACGGCAACGGGGATGAGCCGTAAATCGGGATCGTCTTTTAGAATTTTCAGCAACTCCCGGGAACTTGTTTTGGGAAGATTGAAATCCAGGAAAATGAGGCTTGGCCGCTGCGCGTTGGCATATTGCCCGGTGCGCCGCAGACACTCGAGAGCCTGCTCGGCATCCATGGCAACCTCAATCGAAACGGGCGGCTGACTATCGCGAAGCGCTTCACGCATCAGACGAATATCGCCCGGGTTGTCTTCAACGATAAGGATGTAAGCCTGCGATTCCAAACCCGCTCCGCGTAACTCGTACGATATCAAAGCTATGGAGTCTTCGCGCTCAGCGGCGTTAGGATTTCGTCCAGCAAGGGTTTGGCGGCGGACTCTTTTACAAGGTGCGGGTATCGCTCGCCTCCGTGATAGTCGATCTTCACGACCTTGAAAAAGCCATCGTTTTCAACGATTAGTTCAATGGGCTTCGCATCTTCCTTAGAATTACGGATGGCCTGATGCAGGAGGTCCTCGGTGGCACGGCGGCCATCGACGGCGACAATCTTCATGCCAGGTCCAAGCCCGGCCCGATAGGCGGGCGAGTTCAACAGGACATCGTCAATGGCGTTATCGGTTATGGTGTTGAAACCCACCGAATACCAGGCATTCACGCCGTGATCCCGGTATTCTTCCGCGCCCACATAGGCGTTTGATTGCGTGGTGTACTGGATCTCGTAGCCGCCCTTCTTTATACCTGTTAGGGGCGCGTGCGGAGACTTCGAATCGAGGCGCGTCACGAAAGAAGCCTGCCCAATCGTACGGCTGAATGCGCGTTCAGAGCGGCCGACGAGATCGTCGAATGTGTACGGCACTACCTTGGGCGGCGTGTCGCCTCCAAGCCCGAGGAAGCTCGCCAGGAAATTGTTCAGGGACTTACTCCCGTTCGACAACTGACGTATGGTTGTGTCGGCTTCGAGCCAGATCAGTTCGCCCTCGGCATAAAAATCCGTCGAACGGCGCCAGTTATCCCAAGCCTTGGGCGTACTGTACAGAATCTGGGCAGCTGTGGCGGTGTCCTGCAAATCACGCCAGGTACGGCCGGGACGATGGTCCAGTTCGGCGGCGGACGCAGCCAGGTAGGAACGAAACTGGTCGGCATTCCAAATGCCGCTGCGGCAGGCGAGTACGTCTCCCAAATACTGCGTGAGTCCTTCATAGACCCATAAGAGATCGGCTTTCATCGGGTGCTGATAATCTTCCGTGACGAGTCCGGCGGGTCTACGGTATTTGCCGTTCCAGGAATGGGTGAACTCGTGTGGAAGGAGATCGGAATTCAGGAGACTCAGTTCCTCGTCGATGAGCGAGCGCGCTTCGACGCGATCGTCGCTCGACTGATGATGTTCAAGCCCGAAGTGTGCGACCTGATCGCTCAAGGTAAGCAGGAAATGATAGCTCTCGTAGTGATGGGAGTGATAGAGAGCGCCCGCTTCCCGGACCAGGTTGCTGAAGGCTTGGCGTCTGTTCGCCGCTGATTTCCAAGTCTTCGGGCCCGTCCGCAGCCATATCGAGGTAGTGCTTCGGCGTAATGTCCGGGGCGAGGGGGATTTCCTTGAAGAAGCGTCCCGCGAGGAGGGGCGAGTCGATCAACGTGTTCAAGGGCACAGGCCGGAAGTGGGTCGTCGTTCCCTGCTCAGAAGTGGAAGTTAGAGCTGTACCGAATTTCCAACCCTCCGGGAGTTTCACGGAGGGCTTGAACATGATTTGAGACGGTGGCAGTCCAGCCGGGTACAAGAGCAGTTCATTCCAACTAAGGACGGCAAGGTTCGCGCTGGTGGAGGCTCCGGAAGAGAAACCGGTGGCCGGAGCAGTCGCGAGAAAATCGAGTCTGGCATTCAGCTTGGTGCTCCCTTCCGGCACGGTGAGACGGATGGTGAACATGTTGACGTCGTCGCGCTGCCATGGAATGACCTTGCCGTTCGCCGTAAACACCAGGCCCGCGAGGTTGTCGATTGGGCCGGACGGGGCATGCTCGCCGGGAATCCATTCCGGATAGAAGAGCGTTAAGGGGCCGGGCTGAACGGGGAAAGTCAGATCGGCATGCAGCAGTTTACGCGGGGCATCGGTGAGGTCGGCGGTAACAGTGATCTGGCTGCGATGCGAGTGCAGCGGAGAGGAAGAATGCAAGGACGAGATGTGTGCGGATCAAGAACCATCATATTGGCTTGTCCGCGACGGCGAGGAGGGTTTCGAAATGCGGGGCTTCGGGTTCGCGATGGACTACGGAGGAATAGATCTGGCGGAAACCACGTTCCTGGAGGAAGCGTCTGAGTTCGACTTCGGTGAAACCAAGCCAGACATCGGCGTACATTTCGCGGGCTTCTTCAAACTGATGACGCAGCAGGTCAAGGATGGCGATGCGGCCGCCTGGCTTCAGAATGCGCCAAGCCTCGGCAATAGCGGTCTCCGGATGAGGAGCGTGGTGCAGCGACTGACTGAAAAATGCGAGGTCTACCTGGCCGTCCGGAATGGGAACGGCTTCCATGTCGCCGAGCCGGTACTCAAGATTATCGAGGCCATGCTTACGGGCCAGATCTGAGCCGAATTGAACCATCTTCCCGGAATTGTCGATGGCGATAACCTGTTTGGCGCGCCGGGCGAGAAGCTGAGAAAACGTCCCCTCGCCGGCTCCAAGATCGGCAATCACCAGAGGCGGCATTAGGGCCAGCAGCGACTCAGCCAGCCCTTGCCAGGAGCGGCCCGGGATGTATTCGCGCCCGAATCTTCCGGCGAGTTCATCGAAGTAGGTTCGGATCCGGTCGCGACGCCGGGCAACCACCAGCGACAGAGCCTCTTGATCGTCTTTCAGTTCGGGAATTTCAGGAGCGGATTCGCGAAGTAGATTCAAGAGTTGCGGGGAGACTCGGCCTAAAGAGTAGAAGATGTTCTTGCCTTCGCGCCGGTCTTCAACGAGTCCAGCCTGTTTCAGTTGTGAGAGGTGGGTGGATATCTGGCTCTGGCCTTTCGCGAGGATCTGTTGAAGCTCGGCCACGGATAGCTCTTCCCGCTCCAATAGCAGGAGCAGCCGGACGCGGGCCGGGTCGCTCAATAATCGAAGAGATTTCAGCAGTGCAGCCAATACCTATCAACATATCAAGATTTTTAGATATAATGACTCCTATGGGTACCACCACGCTCAATCAAACCGCCGCCGAATACAAAGTCGCCGATATGAATCTGGCCGACTGGGGCCGCAAAGAAATCTCCATCGCCGAGCACGAGATGCCCGGCTTGATGTCTATCCGCAAGAAGTACGCGCCCGAAAGGCCGCTGGCCGGAGTGCGTGTGACCGGCTCGCTTCACATGACGATTCAAACGGCGGTCTTAATTGAGACGCTGGTTGATCTTGGCGCCGACGTGCGCTGGGCGAGTTGCAATATTTTCTCTACACAAGACCATGCGGCTGCCGCAATTGCCGCGGCGGGCGTTCCTGTTTTTGCATGGAAAGGCGAATCGCTTGAAGAGTATTGGTGGTGCACCTATCAGGCTGTGAGTCATCCCGATGGTAAAGGGCCGCAGTTGGTGGTTGACGACGGGGGCGATGTAACGCTTCTGATTCACAGGGGTTACGAATTGGAGGACGGCAGTGATTGGGTTAACACGCCGTCGGGCAGCCATGAAGAGAAGGTGATCAAGGATCTGCTGAAGCAGGTTTACAAAGAAGATCCGCAGCGCTGGCACAAGCTGGCGAAAGAATGGCGCGGCGTGTCCGAAGAGACGACGACCGGCGTTCACCGCCTTTACAAGATGCAGGAAGCGGGCAAACTGCTGGTGCCTGCGATCAACGTCAACGATTCCGTTACGAAGTCCAAGTTCGACAATCTGTACGGCTGCCGTGAGTCGTTGGCCGATGGCATCAAGCGCGCGACAGACGTGATGGTGGCGGGCAAAGTTGCGGTGATCTGCGGCTACGGGGACGTGGGCAAGGGTTCGGCACATTCGCTGCGCGGGATGGGCGCTCGCGTGGTTGTGACTGAAATCGATCCGATCAACGCACTGCAAGCGGCGATGGAAGGATTCGAGGTGACGACCATTGAAGACACGCTGGGGCGCGGCGATATCTACGTGACCTGCACGGGCAATCTCGACATTGTCACGCTGGAGCACATGCAGTACATGAAAGACCAGGCAATCGTCTGTAACATCGGCCACTTCGATAACGAAATTCAGATCGACCGGCTGAATGAAGCGGCGGGCGTGAAGCGCACTAATATCAAGCCGCAGGTGGACATGTACACGTTTCCGGACGGGCACAGTATCTTCATGCTGGCGGAGGGACGTCTGGTGAATCTTGGCTGCGCGACAGGCCATCCGAGCTTCGTGATGAGCAATAGTTTTGCCAATCAGACGCTTGCGCAACTTGATTTGTGGAGAAACAAGGATAGTTACAAGGTGGGTGTTTACACGCTTCCTAAGAAGTTGGATGAAGAAGTGGCACGGCTGCATCTTGAAAAAATCGGCGTGAAGTTGACGACATTGAGTGCGAAACAGGCTGAGTATTTAGGCGTCGCGGTGGAAGGTCCTTACAAGGCGGAACACTACAGGTATTGAGACCTGCCTGCGGCCTAATTAGAGGCAAGGAGTCTTTCAGGAATGCAGCGGGGCGGCGGCAAGGAAGCGTTTGGAGCACCTGGCATTGAGCCGCGATGGACGCACGGAAACAAGAACGGAGTAGGCACAGCTTATGGAGTGTCGAGTAAGCTGTGGTTTACTCTTTTCGGCGGCATTGTCACTGAGGTGTATTACCCGACTGTCGATCGCCCTCAGATACGCGATCTTCAGTACCTGCTAACAGATGGTAAGACCTTTTTCCACGAAGAGAAGCGCGACATGCGGTCCAAAGTCGAACGGCTCTCGGGTCATACGTTGGGCTTTGTCTGCACGAACGCGGACCCGAGCGGACGGTACTCCATCTGCAAAGAAGTTATCGCGGATCCACATCTGCCCTGCCTGCTGCAACGTACCCGTTTGACGGGTCCGGACGAGGCTTTTCTCGCTACGCTTAAGATGTTCGTGCTGTGCGCTCCGCATCTTGAAGTAGGCGGATACGGCAACACTGGCTACCTCACCAAAGCGAACAATCAGCGGATATTGATGACGTGCAAGCAAGGCGTATGGCTTGCAATGACTGCCACGGCGCCGTTTTCAAGACTTTCCTGCGGATATGTGGGGAAGAGCGACGGTTGGACGGATCTGCATGAGAACCTTCGGATGGATTATGAATTCGACCGTGCGGATAACGGCAACATCGCCTTGACAGGCGAACTGGACCTGAGCAAGACCCGCGAGTTTACACTCGCAACGGCGTTCGGAGACAATGAGCACCGCGCGATTACCAATCTGCTTCAATCGCTGGGCATACCTTTCGACGAGCATCTGACCCGCTATAAGAAGCAATGGGAAGGTGTGGCGGCCCATTGCCGGCCGTTGCAGAGTTCATCGTATGACCAGGGGGACCTGTTCCGAAGCAGTTACAGCCTGTTGTTGGCGCACGAAGACAAGTCGTACCCTGGCGCGCTGATTGCTTCACTCGCCATCCCGTGGGGAGAAGCCAAGGGGGACCACGATCAGGGCGGGTATCACCTTGTGTGGACGCGAGACATGGTCAACAGTGCGACTGCCCTTTTGGCCGCAGGCGATACAGCGACGCCGCTGCGCGCGTTGATCTTTCTGGCCGTCTCACAGCATGAGGATGGCGGCTTTGCGCAAAATTTCTGGGTGACGGGCGAAGCCTACTGGACCGGCATCCAACTGGACGAAGTGGCGCTTCCGATCATATTGGCTTGGCGGCTTTCTTGCGAGAATGGCCTGGCGGATTTCGATCCGTACAATCTGGTGCGAAAGGGCTCCGCTTACCTGATCCGTCATGGGCCGGTGACGCAGCAGGAACGGTGGGAAGAAGCAAGCGGGTACTCGCCTTCGACACTCGCTTCGAACATCGCCGCGCTGATTTGCGCGTCGCTGCTATTCCGCAAGAAAGGCGATGAAGAGACAGCCGCGTTTGTGGAAGAGTATGCGGATTTCCTCGAAAGTCACATCGAGGACTGGACGGTGACTAAACAAGGATCCCTGGTGCCCGGCATTACGGAGTATTACATCCGGATCCTGCCAGAGAATGTGGGGGACGAGCACCCGGCGGAGAATCCGGAAAAGCGCATACTCCACATTAAGAACATTCCGGCGGGCAAACAAAGCGATTTCCCCGCGAAGAACGTAGTAGACGGCGGTTTTCTCGAACTCGTGCGCTATGGCATTCGGGCTGCGGCCGACCCCGTCATTGTGAATACGGTGAAGGTGATTGATGCAGTACTGAAGGTGGACACCGCCGCCGGCCCGGTGTGGCACCGCTACAACCATGATGGATACGGACAGCAAGAGGACGGCGGCCCGTTCACCTACACTGGCGTGGGCCGCGCGTGGCCGCTGCTGACCGGGGAACGGGGCCACTACGAATTGGCAGCGGGACGTAGTACAGAGAGTTACATCCGTGCGATGGAGCAGTTTGCCTCGCCCACCGGTCTGCTACCAGAGCAGGTGTGGGATGAGGCCGATAAGCCTGATGAATTCTTGTTCCTGGGCAAGCCGACTGGCTCCGCCATGCCGCTGATGTGGGCGCACGCTGAGTACGTCAAGTTGCTCCGCTCCGTTTCGGATAAGAAAGTTTTCGATGCAATTCCCGAGGTGGCTGAACGGTACCTGGGAGGCCGCAGGAAGAAACTGGTGGAAGTCTGGAAACCCGACCGGCACACGCGGTTCATGCGGAAGGATTCCATTTTGCGCATCCATGGCACTGAACCGTTCCGCCTTCGCTGGTCGAGCAATGGTTGGCGATCATACAACGATACTGAGTCGCATGCCAATGCCCTGGAGATTGATTTTGTCGATTTACCGGCGGCTGTTTCGTCGTCCAGCGGCGCGTCGATAAGCTTCACGTTTTTTTGGCTGAACAGCAATCGATGGGAGGGACGGAACTTTTCCGTTACCGTTCAGTAGGCCGCGCTTACGCCGCGGGGCTCGGATTCAGTATTCCGGGCCGTTTTAGCTCTTGAGACTTTCTTTCGATAGCGTCACTATATAGGTCGAGGTCTAAGATCAATGAAAATTCTCGCTACCCTGTTGCTGGCGACGTTCTGTGCGGCTTCTCTTCCGGCGGCAGTGCCACCCCTTCATATGTCTCCGCAGGTGAGAAGCTACCAAAATGGCAAGAGAGCGCACCGGGCGAAGCACCATCACCGGGGCAGAAAACATCGCCGGGCGTAAGTCAACGTTTGCTTACGCACGGATGGCCAGCCCAGGTAAAGCGAAGCGGCCAATCCGCGCATTGTTTGATGCCAATTCGAGGCGTCACGGCGATTTCAAAGCTCGGCTGTTCGCGCCACGTTCGTATGGTGAGATCTCCCCTGTCCAGCCGCTTGCCATAGTCTTCGCGAGTGATGGCAAGAGCCTGGGTCAATTTGCCAGGACCGTTCGCTAGACCGGTAACCGATCCACGCCAGTTGCGCCGCCGATACATCTCCTCCAGCCCGGACAATGGTTCGAGGGCCCGCAGCAAGACGCAACCCGCCGATCCTTCGGGTTCCGCGACGACGTTCAGACATTCATGCATTCCATAGATGAAGTAGACGTAAGCCCTGCCCGGCGGGCCAAAAATCACCTTGGTACGTTCCGTCTTGCCGCGGGAAGCGTGCGCGGCCAGGTCGCTTAAGCCGAGATAGGCTTCGGTCTCAACGATCATTCCAGCAGTCTGGCCGTGCAACAGGACGCAGCCGAGCAAGTTGCGGGCGAGTTCGATTGTGGGAGCGTCGAAAAACCGGCAATCGACAGCGTTTGTTTCGGCGCAGAGCCGTCGAAGGGGCTTTCCTTTAGCTGCCGGATTCAAGTACGCTAGAACATTAGCACGGGTTCGCATCATGCGGCTATTTACTGGCATTGATTTGCCGTCAGACATCCTGCTGCGGCTTGAACGGCTGATCAGCGCGCTCCGTCCGGAGGCCTTGATTAAGTGGAGTCCATTGGACAATTTGCACGTGACGACGAAGTTCATTGGAGAGTGGCCGGAGTCACGGCTGGAGGAACTGCACAACGCGCTCGCGTCGATTCCGGGGCGTGAGCCCTTTGACGTCGAGATTAAGAACCTGGGCTGGTTTCCGAACGAACGCTCACCCCGGGTTTTGTGGGCGGGCGTATATGGCGACGAAGCATTGATGCGGCTGGCGCACGAAACCGATGCGAAGCTGGAAGGGCTGGGGATCAAAAAAGAAGACCGGCCATTTTCGCCTCATCTCACGCTTGCGCGGATCAAAAACCCGGTTCCTTTGCAGCGGTTACGGCAGAGGGTAACGGAGATGTTGCCCGCCGCGATCGGAAGCTTCCCGGTTTCGCGTTTCGTACTCTACCGCAGCGAACCAGGATCGAATGCGAGCATTTACAGGAAGCTAGGCGAATACAACTTCGAGTCCGCAATGGCCGCCGGTAAGATCTAGAGAGTGACATCGGAATCCTTCCTCGTAGTAGCCGTTCCCGCCTTGCTCGCTTACCTGATTGGCGGATTGCCCTTTGGTTATCTGTTCGTCCGTTTTTCACTGGGTAAGGACGTGCGTACGATGGGCAGCGGCAACATCGGCGCAACTAATGTTCATCGGACTGCGGGGCGCAAAGCGGGCATCGCCGTTCTTTTGCTGGACATCTTCAAAGGGTGGTTGGCGGTCTGGCTGGCGTCTCTCGCGTCGCATGGAAACGCGGTGACCGTAGCATTCGCTGTCGCGGGAGTGATGCTGGGGCATTGCTACCCGGTGTTCCTGCGTTTCAAGGGCGGTAAAGCAGTCGCGTGCTTCGTGGGAGCGTTCCTGTTTGTCGCTCCGCAAGCGCTGCTCGCGACGGCTATGGTGTTCTTTCTGGCAGTAGGGGCGAGCAAGTTCATCTCGCTTGGCTCGATAGCGGGAGCGATGGCCTTCCCTCCCCTGCTTTGGGCGATTCAACATCCGCCGGAACCGATTCTTTTTGCCTCGATCTTTGCCAGCCTTTTGGTGATTTACCGGCACAGAGGCAATATAGAGCGGCTTCGTACGGGCACGGAGAATGCGTTTTCTTTGAAAGGTGGAAGCGCCCGCTGATGGCGAAGCTTGCCGTGCTGGGTGCGGGTAGTTGGGGCACCGCGCTCGCGATTGCGCTGGCGTCTCGATTTGAGTCCGTGGCGCTGTGGGCGCGTGATGCGGAGCGGGCGTCCGAGATAGCGAGGCTGCGCGAGAACCGGCGCTATCTGCCGGGTTTTCAGTTTCCTTCAAACGTCCAGGCCGGGAGCGATATCGGAGCGACAGTCGCCGATGCGGGCGTGATTCTCAGCGTTGTTCCGTCGCGCCATCTGCGCAGCGTTCTGGCACCGGCACGGTCGCTTGTGCCCGCAGGCTCAACGCTGGTGAGTGCCACGAAAGGCCTTGAAGAGGGCACTTTTTTCCGGATGTCGGAACTGGTGCAGGATTCGCTTGGGGGCCGGCGGCTGCGGCCAGTGGCTGTTCTATCGGGACCCACTTTTGCAAAAGAGATTGCGGCGGGGGAACCGGCTGCTGTTGTCATCGCGTGCGAAGACCTCTCGATTGCGGAGCAGATTCAACAGGCGTTTGCGACCCCCACGCTGCGTTTTTATACGAGCACGGACGTGATCGGGGTGGAGCTTGGCGCCGCATTGAAGAACGTGATTGCGATTGGAGCGGGGATTTGCCGCGGGCTGGGCCTCGGGAGCAATAGCGTGGCAGCGCTGGTTACCCGCGGTCTGGCGGAGATTACGCGGCTTGCGGTCACGATGGGAGGGCAGCCACGGACGCTTAGCGGACTTGCGGGGCTGGGCGATCTGGTGCTGACCACAACCGGCGATCTTTCGCGAAACCGTTTTGTGGGCGTGCAATTGGGCGAAGGGCACAAACTGGCGCGGATTTTGGAGGAGATGACCATGGTCGCGGAAGGCGTCGAGACGTGCCGCGCGGCTTATCATCTGGGCATTCAGGAAGAGGTGGATGTTCCAATCATTGGCAAGATGTATGAA
>CAWJUO010000041.1:0-132967 GCA_963845995.1 uncultured Acidobacteriaceae bacterium
GTAGAGGGCGTGAAGATATGGTTCTCCGAGATGTAGGCGTTATATGTCGATCTGGTGTTGTCGTAAAAGAGAGCGGGATTGCTGCCGTCGAGAGAATGCGAGGAGTTGGTGGGGCGGAAGGAAAAACGGCCCGAGAGGCTGTCCTTATCGGAAAGGGTTTGGTCTAGGCGAATTTGATAGCGATTGTCGGCGCTGGTTGCCGGGTTGAACGCCTGTAATCGTTGACGATATTGCCTGCGAAATTGTTCGCCGAAGGAATCAAAGCTGCCTGCATCGCTTTCGATACGGCGCTGATGCGGTTAGAAGGAATGATGTTGCCCGGGAATGGCTGTCCGGTGGTAGGATCCTTTATTACTTTTATTACTTTCGAAAGCCCCGAAAAATCGCCACTCCGGTAGGCGTCAGTGGGAACATTCGCGAGGACGTTGTACCCGGTGGGCGAGGTAACAGCCTCCCACGAGAAGTAGAAGAATGTTTTGTCGTGACCATTGTAGAGCTTAGGGATGAGAACCGGACCGCCGAAACTGCCGCCGTACTGCCTGTCAATCGTTCCTGAAAAGACTGGAATGGGTGAAGAAGTCCGAGGCGTTCAGGCTGTAGTTGTCGGTGAGAAAGAATCCACTGCCGTGAAACTGGTTCTGACCAGCCCGGCTGGTCACCATCACAGTGGCGACATCTGAAAATTTCGCAGAGTTGTTGCTGACCAGCAGTTTCACGTCTGCGACACCCTCGAGCCACATCTTAAACTGGTTTCCCGATTGGCCGCCATAGACGTTGTTGTTTGAGGTGACTCCGTCCAGGGTGAAGTTGGTGTCCTCGCTTCGAAGACGCCCAGGGAGTTGCCGCTGCCGATTGCTCCAACGTTGTACGAGTTCAGGTATAGAAAATTGAAGGTGCTCCGGGAATTGACTGGCAGGTTCTGCATCTCGTCGCGGGTGACAAGGCCCGCGACATTGCCATTTTCCGTGTTGAGCGTAGGCGCGGTTGCCTGTACTACGACGCTATCGGAGGGCGTCCCGACCTGAAGGGTGACATCGAAGCGCTGGACTGCTTGGGCGGTCAGTACGATGTTCTCGCTAATGGTCTGCTTAAATCCAGGTGCCGAGATTGCGATCCGGTAGGTTCCAGGCAAGAGATCGGCGAACAGATATTCGCCGGTCGTGTTGCTGAACGTACGGTGCTCGATGCCGGTTTTAGTTTCTCTGGCGACCACCGTAGCCTGAACAACAACGGCGCCGCTGGGACCTCGACCGTCCCCGCGATCGAACCGAGGAACGATTGCGCCCACGCCGCTCCGGGAAGTAGGCAGAGAGTGCACAGCGATAACAGAAGTATGCGAGCGGAGATTTGCGATGGGCGCATAGGTTTTTCGGTGGCCCAACCATATCACGGGACCGGGATTTAGATCCCGGAGAGGGGTTGACTTAAGGTTAATAACCGGGTGCTAACCGACTCGGTGACCTCCGATCGGCCGACGAAGTGGCCAACTTGGAGCTGAAACGAGTATTGAATTGAGGCAGCTAATGCAAACACCCGGACACGAAGCCGTAGAAACAGTGCTCCAAACGATCAACCGCGTATGGCTAAATGGCCAAGTGGAAGCTCTTGCTCCGATGGTGGACCCAAACATAGTGGTCGTCTTTCCCGGCTTCAGCGGGCGAAGTCACGGGCGCGAGCAGTTTCTTGCCGGCTTTCGAGATTTTTGTGAGAACGCCAAAGTTCACGAGTTCCAGGACCATGATTACCAAAGCGATCTAGTTGGCGATACGGCTGTCGTTACTTTCCGATATGACATGATCTACGAGCGCTCCGCCGAGCGGTATCGCGCAAGCGGCAGAGATTTGTGGGTATTTCGGAGGCAAGATGACGGATGGATCGCCGTCTGGCGGACAATGCTTGAGATGCAGGAGCAAATTGCTGCCAAATCGAGTCGATCGCGGCTAGCGCGAATGCGGCTGTTCTGACGGGTTCACCGGCACATAGCCGTTCAACAGCTGGCGATTTCTAGGATTGCAGTTGACGTAATAGCCCGCTCCGGTTCTTGGATCGTAAACGGAGCTACCGGTTCGGCGGCCATCACATGCCCGTTCGATTGCCCGCATGATCTGCGCTCGGTCTGGCTGCCTGAAATACGGCTTGGCGAGTTTCAACCCGTCGCGCGCAGGGTCGGCCTTCATGGGAAGGAAGCTGCGGAAATCGCTCCGCTTATCAGCGACTCCCCGCGTTTGCTGTGTGGAACATGCAGGGAGCGTTGCGAGCAGAACTATCATCATCAAAATAGCTGGTGGTCTCATCGCGTTGCTTAAACCGATGTTCTACAACCGAGAGCTTAACATGGGCTAAGTACCTGAAGAAATAGTCCCTTGCTGTGCATACCGGAACATAACCGCTAGGGAATTTCTTTCATATAGTTTTTCCGTTTGCCCGCCACTGTGCTTTTGTCTTAAGCGCAAAACCTTGGAGGAGCATCTCTTAATGCATCGTGGGCTACGGAATTTTCTCATCACTACCGCTGGGCTTCTCGTCACTGTGGGCGCAGCAACGGCTACCACAATCACCAATACTAATTTCCAGTCGTGGAAAGCGACCCTCACCGGTTCGCCAACCGAAGCGGATTTCAGCGGAATCCAATTTCACTCTTACAACACCGCCGCCGGTATAAACCTCTCGGCAATCGGCAACTCGTCGGTGATGTTCAATTTCACCGGCCCGGATAATGGCGGATACAACCTTTCTGGCACGTCATACAGCGGGTTTACCAGTCTGGCGGGTTCAAGCGACTCCGGTGCCGGTATCGCCGTGAGCCTGCCGTCTACGGGCGAAAATGCTTTCATTCTGGGCGTGGCCAGCACGTCAGGGACCCCTTTGACTCTGACTCTCTCCGATGGCGAATCGTTCTCGCTGTCGAGCGGCGCTTTTGGCGTGTCCATCTCGCACCCGGTTACATCCTTTCTGTTGACGACAACGGCGGGATCGCAACCCATCATCGATGACTTCTGGTACGGAGCAAGTTCTCTCACGCAGGACCCGCCACAAGGATCGGGCAACCTTGGCGGCGCGTCCGACGCTCCGGAAGGTGCGACTCTCCTCCTCGTGTCTGGAGGCTCGCTGGTTCTGGTGGGTGCCCGCCGCAAGTTCCATTTCGGGCTAGACGTCTAAATCTCCAGCTCTTAGTAAGCCTTCGAGGAATGCGGGGCCAGGTCGCGGGTCCCGCATGATACTTTTAGAACTGATTCATGGCCTGGTTTACGCGACAAAAGCCATCGCTCGAAGGCGATCCGCTCCCGGACAGTGAGAAAAGCGTTCGCACTGAGGGCCTCTGGCAGAAGTGCGATTCGTGCGGCCAGATCATCTGGCGCAAAGCGGTTGAAGACAACCAGCAGGTCTGTCCGAAGTGTTTTCACCATTTCCGGCTCGGCGCGATCGACCGACTGGCCCAGCTTTTCGATAACGGTGAGTACCAGCCGCACGACTCCGCGCTGCGCTCTTCCGATCCTCTCGATTTCGTAGATTCAAAACCCTATTCTCAACGTTTGACCGATATGCAGCGGGCCACGAACCTGCCTGATGCCATCGTGGCCGCGAGCGGGCTGTTGAACGGACGGCGCGTTCAGATTTGCGCTCTTGAACTTAAGTTCATTGGCGGCAGCATGGGTGCGGTGGTTGGCGAGAAGATTACGCGTGCCATCGAACGCTGCCTCGCCGAGAAGACTCCGCTCATCGTTGTATCGGCCTCGGGCGGCGCCCGTATGCAGGAAGGCGCCATCAGCCTGATGCAGTTAGCTAAAGTATCGGCGGCTCTGATGCGATTGCATGAAGCCCGGCTTCCTTATATAAGCGTTTTGACCGATCCCACGACGGGCGGAGTGACGGCAAGTTTTGCGATGCTCGGCGATCTTAACATTGCCGAACCGGGCGCTTTGATAGGCTTCGCAGGCCCGCGCGTGATTGAGCAAACCATCAGGCAAAAGCTCCCGGAAGGGTTCCAACGTAGCGAATTTCTGCTTGAACACGGGTTTTTGGATGCCGTGGTGCCGCGGTCCGAAATGAAGAGCTATATCTCTAGCGCGCTTACGTTTTTTCTTACGTGACCCGCGACCAGACGTGCGCAAATGACGACCTATGAGTTGAAAGCAAATGTATGGACGTCAAGGCGTATTCTGACCGCCAATTTGGCTTTCAAATACACCTTCTACATTCCGGATCCGAGTAGTACGCTCGAGATCGCAGGCCGCAGGCTTCGACGAACGTCCTATGAGGATTGGACGAAAACGAATATCGCGGACAGGCCCGACATATACCTGGTGGAGAACGGAGTTCCAGTGGTACGCCCGTTTCCTCAGCGACTGCGCGAAGCGCCAGTTGAGGAAGCCAGTTCCTTTGTCCATATTTGGGTTTACTTTCCGGACATTTCCAAGTTTCCGAATGAGGACGCCGAAACGCGGTTGCGCCGCTTGGGCCAGGCGCTTCGGAGAGCAATCAGGGGGGGAGTAGAAGCACTCGAGACGCCCGCCGTCGCCAATCAAACGTACACGCAGGCGGAAAAGGAACGCGTGGAAACCGCATTGGGAGAAGCCGCCAGAGCCAACCGCGGCATGCTCATCATTCCCGGCACCATGTTATGGAAGGACTCGGCGAACCTGGTCCGCAACACGGCTTCGATCAATTGCCGCCTGAACGGGATACAAGATGGTGCTGACCCCCACGTATCACGTTTTCAAGATGTACGTCCCCTTTCAGGACGCGACATTCGTACCGGTCGCCTTCGATGCCGGCAGCTACACACGCGGCAGCGTAACTCTGCCGCACCTCGATGCTATCGCGGCGAAGAAAGCGGACGGGAAGCTGTTGCTCGCCATCACGAACCTGGACGCGGAAAAGCCCGCGACGATTGATGCCCATATCGAAGGCATGGCTGCGAAGTCGGCCACTGCGGAGACACTCACCGCGCCAGCTGTGGATGCGGTCAACACCTTCAACGCCCCGAATGCGGTCGTTCCGAAACCTGCGGTAGTGAAGGTTCAGAACGGCGAGATATCATTGGCGGTCGGGCCCAGATCGGTAACGGTGGTCTCGATCGAGCAATAGCTTCGAAGCTGGGTTTTCGGCATCACTGGAACAACGAATAATGAGCTATCCAAAGACATCACTGATCGCCGCTGTCGTTTGCTTGGCGTCTCTGGCCGCCTCGGCTCAGCAGCCGGATCGCTGCCCCGATCTCGACCAAGTCAAACTCAGTGGCGTCGAGATTACCAAAGCCGAACTGATTCCCGCAGGCACAATTGTGCCGCCAGCCTATCCTGGCGCTCCCTCCATTGGTCCCCTTCCCGCGCATTGCCGCGTTGACGGAGTCATAAATCGGCGTCAGGGCGTCGGAGGCGAGGAGTTCGGAATCCGCTTCGCGATCGCTCTCCCCGCAAGGGAGACCTGGAACGGCGACTTCCTCATGCAGGGCGGCGGTGGCGGCAATGGCACTGTGAGTTATCCCGTCGGCGCCAACTACGCGGGAGATACGCCGGCGCTCTCACGTGGATTTGTCGTGGCCAGCACCGACACAGGACACAAGGCCAAGACGGGCGCCTTCGACTTCTCGTTCATGCGCGACCAGCAGGCGTATCTCGACTTCGCCTTTATGGCGAATGCGGAGGTTGCCGGAGTCGCCAAGCAAATCATCGCCGAATACTACGCCAAACCCGCGGCGTACTCCTACTTCGTTGGGTGTTCCACGGGCGGCCGCGAAGGCATGATCCTTTCGCAGCGTTACCCGACCGTTTTCAATGGAATTGTGTCGGGCGACCCGGCCATGCGTACCGGCCTGTCAAACCTGGCCATCAGTCAATGGATTCCGGTCGCGTACAATCAGGCCGCTCCCAAAGACGCCTCAGGCAAGCCGCAGATCGACAAGTTCCTTACCGAAGACGATCGAAAGTTGTTTATGGATGGGCTGATGAAGCACTGCGACGCCAAAGGACGGCGTGGCTGACGGCATGATTTTCGATCCGCTCGGCTGCGATTTCGACCCAGTGGTTCTCGCTTGCAAGGCCGGGCAAGGCTCAAGCTGTATCGCAGCCGACAAGATCGCGGCAATCAAGAAAGCCTTCGCAGGACCCAAGAATGCTTACGGTACGCAGGTCTATCCCGGTTTCCTTTATGACGCCGGAATCGCGACGAAGGGTGGCGTCTCGGGCCTGCTTGCATTGGGCAACCGGGGCCTTTTCGGTCCGTACACCACCGCAACAGACCTCGACGTCGATAAGGCGGCGCTCGGCGCCTCCGATCCGCTGGTGGAGCCCGCTTCGACAAATCTGTCTACCTTCTCTCTAAGAGGTGGCAAACTCATCTTCTTCCACGGCGACAGTGATCCTTGGTTCTCGCGCGCTCGACACTCTCGGCTATTACAAATCGCTTGCCGCAACCAACGGTGGCGCCGAGAAGGTCGCCGAATGGAGCCGCATATTCCTCGTTCCCGGCATGGCTCATTGCGGCGGTGGTCCGTCGCTCGATCATTTCGACATGCTCAGCGCGGCCGTCAACTGGGTTGAGAAAGGCACCGCACCCGACTTCGTCATCTCCACGGGGCATGCCTTTCCGGGCCGTAGCCGGCCATTGTGTGCGTACCCATTGCACGCTCAGTATATTGGAACCGGTGATACACAGGATGCCCGGAATTTTCGATGTAGATAGCAGGGCAGAAGAACGCGAGAGCTTCTAAACTCAAACAGCTTCGCGAGGATAATGAGGCAGTTTTTTGATCGAAGTAAACAAATAAGCTGGCGGAGAGGGGGGGATTCGAACCCCCGGTAGAGTTTTTGACCCTACGACGGTTTAGCAAACCGCTGCTTTCGACCACTCAGCCACCTCTCCAGGTTTAGGTGGGTCTTTTGCAATCGTAACACGGTAGATCGCGTCGAGCCCGCTACGTCAAAAGCCACGTTCCATGGGCATTGCGAACGGTGGTTCAATCAGGAAATCCGCGCCGCGAATCTCGACGACAGCATCCCGGATCGATTGTTCCAGTGCGGGTTCGGTGGTCACCACAAACGGCAAATCGCGCCAATTCTCGGACGGAAGCTGAAGAACCGCATCGATCCCGATTTGATGCTTCGCGAGTATCGTCGCGAGTGTCGCGATGATACCTGCCTTATCCTCCACCCGGAAACGCAGATAGTAGGGTGACTTGTGCGTGCTGATCGGCAGCGGTTTATAAACTCCCAAACGCTCGTGCGCAAAGGGGCTAACGCGCTCGGGACTGCCGAAACGAATTTCCCGGGCCACGCGCATCAGGTCGCTTACGATGGCCACGCCGGTCGGTCTCGAGCCAGCGCCACGGCCATAGTAAAACGTGTCTTCTCCGTAAGTTCCGCGAATCCAGATGGCGTTGTAGGCGCCTTTGACCTGCGCGAGAATAGCGGCCTGCGGAATCAGACTGGGACGCACTGAGAGCAGTAGACCTTGCGCGGTCTGACGCGCTACGCACAGCAAACGAATCGTGTGTTTAAGTTGATGGGCGTAGGCGAAATCCACCGGCATAATGCGGCGAATGCCTTCCGCGTAGATGTCCTCTGGCGTCAACCGTTCGCCGAACGCAAGAGCCGCCAGAATGGCCAGTTTTGAGCGGGCATCCAGACCATCGACGTCGGCTGAGGGATCGGCTTCCGCGTATCCGAGTTGCTGAGCTTCGGCGAGAACGGATTGAAACGCGGCGTTGCTTTTTTCAATCTCCGTCAAAATGAAATTGCTCGTGCCGTTCAGAATTCCGTACAGTTCAACAACACGGTCCCCGGCGATTCCTTCGCGCAAAACGGTGTGAATGGGAATCCCCCCGGCAACGCTCGCCTCCATTGCAAGGTTGACGCCTTTCTGATTTGCCGTATTCCACAAATCAGCGCCACAGAGCGCCATCAGTTCTTTATTGGCGGTGACGACCGATTTACCCTCGCGTAGAGCCTCTTCGATGACGTGGCGCGCGGTGCCTGTCCCGCCGATTGCCTCCACTATCACTTCCACTTCGGGATCGCAAACAACCTTCTTCCAATCGGTTGTGCGGACCACGTCCTCGCTCAAACCGGGAAGCGCCTTCTGCTCCACCGAGCGGCTGCACACAGCTTTGATCTTCAGCGGAAATCCAAGTTTCTCGCGAATGGACGCGGCGTTTTCAACCAGGATCTGCAACGTACCCTGGCCTACATTGCCCAAACCGACGATGCCGACTCCTACCTCCATGCGGCGCGGCTCCTGCGCGCATTTTTCGAGATCATAGTGGCTTATCATAGCAACCGTATGGGCCCAACTCGGCGAACCGCAATTGCATCGATGATTGGCTCGACACTTCCCATGGCGGCGGCGCAAGACGGACAAGACGACCCGCAACAGCAGCGAACTCTTCCTATTCCCAGCGCGGATCCCGACAGCCGGCTTCCGAATGGAAAGTCGCAGAGGGACGCGATTGCAAAATCCGAACACGAGCAATCGCTGAAAGATGCGGCGAAATTGGTCAGTTTGTCGCAAGAGATCCGAGACGAATTACAGAAAGCCGGCAACTACGTAGTTCCGCTCTCGACCGTGAAGAAAACCGAAGAAATCGAAAAGCTGGCGCGCAAAATCCGGGCGCGGCTGAAAGACTGACCGCGTGATAACCTGCCCTCAGTAGCATCGTAACCTCATGCCAACTGTTCGCGAAAAAAAGCAGCTCATGAGTGCGTCTGAAATTGACCGTACACTGGTCCGTCTCGCGCACGAGATTTTGGAAAAGACTTCAGATATCCACCGCCTCGCATTCGTAGGCATCAAACGGCGCGGTGTGCCGCTTGCGGAACGTCTGGCGGCGAAGATCGAGAGTCTTGAAAAGATCAAAGTTCCCGTTGGCATTCTCGACATCAGCCTGTACCGCGACGATCTCTCTACCATCTCCGAGAGGCCGGTATTGAATGCAAAGCAGATCGATTTCAGCGTTACCGGCAAAGACATCGTGCTGATGGACGACGTTCTATACACGGGCCGCACGATCCGCTCCGCGCTAGATGCCTTATTCGATCACGGCAGGCCCGCGCGCGTTCAGTTGCTCGTACTGATTGACCGCGGACATCGCGAACTCCCGATTGAGGCGCGTTACGTGGGGCGAATGGTGCAGACCGGTACCAATGAAATCATCGAAGTGAAGTTTCAGGAGATCGACGCCCAGGAGAAGGTGCTGCTGGTTGAACTGGTTGACGAATGAGTAGAGGTCTTCTCGATATCGAGTCCTTAACGCGCCAGGATGTCGAGTCTATCTTGGTGCGCAGCAAGGATTTTCAGCCGCCCCCTGGTGAACCGTTCAAGCGGTTCGAAATTCTGCGCGGGCGTACAGTTGTCAATCTGTTCTTCGAAGCCTCGACCCGTACGCGCACCAGTTTTGAAATCGCGGCGAAACGCCTCGGGGCGGATACGCTCTCGATCACCGCTTCTTCCTCCAGCGTCTCGAAAGGCGAGTCGCTGGTCGATACCTTGAACACGCTCGGGGCCATGCGGCCGGACGCAATCGTGATGCGCCACTCGGCATCCGGCGCTCCGCATTTTCTGTCCCGCTACTTGCCCATACCCATCGTGAATGCGGGCGATGGAACGCACGAACATCCGACGCAAGCGCTGCTCGACGCGAGAACGATTTTAGACCGTCGTCCGACGCTCGAAGGTTTGCGCGTTGCCATCATTGGCGATATCGCCCATAGCCGGGTGGCGCGGTCGAACGTTTTTCTGCTTTCAAAGTTTGGAGTTAAGATCGTCCTCTGCGGACCTGCGCCGCTGCTTCCGCCTGAGATTGCCCGGATTGCTCCGGACGTCGAACTAACGAACAACATGGAGGAGGCGATTCGCGGCGTCGATGTCATTATGATGCTGCGCGTTCAGCTTGAACGGCAACACGAGCCGCCATTCAGCGCGAACGAATATTTTCAATTTTATGGTTTGCGCCCGGAACACATTCAGCTTGCTAAAAGTGACGTCATCGTGATGCATCCGGGACCGATCAACAGAGGCAGGGAAATTTCTTCCGAGGTCGCGGATTCGCAGCGCTCGGCCATCTTGAATCAGGTAGAGAATGGCATCGCGGTTCGCATGGCCGTTTTGGAAAGGGTGCTTGCCCGATGAGCAAGCTCGTTATAAAGAATGGCCGTGTTGTTGATCCGGCACAGAACCTGGATCGCATTTCAGACGTCGCCATTGAAGACGGAGTGATTCGCCAAATCGCAGAAAATATCGACGTTGCCGGAAGCGAAACGTTCGATGCTTCGGGGCTGATTGTCGCGCCCGGATTCATTGATATGCACGTGCATCTGCGAGAGCCCGGCTTTGAACACTCGGAGACGATTGAGAGTGGCTCGCGCGCCGCTGCCGCCGGTGGATTTACTTCGGTTTGCTGCATGCCGAACACCAAGCCGGTAAACGATAGCGCGACGGTCACCAGCTACATTCTCGACCGGGCGCGCCGTTTTGCTGCCGTCAACGTGTACCCCATAGGAGCGATTACAAAGGGCTCGGCCGGTGAAGAACTGGCGTCGATTGCGTCCATGAAGGCGGCTGGTGTGGTGGCTATTTCAGACGATGGCAAGCCCGTCATGAACGCCCGATTAGTCCGCAGGGCGATGGAGGTGGCGCGGGCCGTCGATCTGCCCTTGATCGAGCATTGCGAAGACCTGAATCTGAGCGCTGGCGGCGACATGCACGAGGGGTTGCAATCCACGCGGTTGGGTTTGCGCGGTATTCCCCGCAGTTCGGAAGACGTGATGGTAGCGCGAGACATCATTCTCGCGGAGGTTACCGGCGTCCGCTACCACGTGGCGCATATCTCTTCCAAGCATTCGGTGGAAATGGTCGCATTTGCGAAAGCCCGCGGTATGAAGGTGACTTCGGAAGCTACGCCGCATCATTTTGTACTCGCAGATTCCGACATGCGGCCTTACGATAGCGCCTACAAGATGAAACCTCCGCTGCGTGAATCGGCGGATGTTAAAGCCGTGACGGATGGGCTGGTGAATGGCGCGATTGATGCGATTGCAACCGACCATGCTCCCCATCCGGGCGATGAGAAAATGCAGGAGTTCGAGCGCTGTCCGTTCGGCATTATTGGCCTTGAGACGGCGATAGGTCTCTCGCTCGAACAGCTTTATCATTCAGACCGGATGACGTTGCCTGGAATTGTGCGGCTGTTTGCGCAACGTCCGGCTGAGATCTTGTCGCTGCACGATCGTGGTTCGCTTCGGGTCGGCAATCCCGCGGATTTGACGATCTTCGGACTCGAACACGAGTGGACCTACGACGTGAATCGCTCGCCTTCGAAGAGCCGGAACACGCCGTTTCATGGACGGAAATTCAAAGGCGGCCCAGTTGCTACGGTAGTGGCCGGAAAATTTGTCTGGCGCCTGGATGCCTAAGCAACGCAAGCAAGTACCGCTGTAACTCAGCGCTTGCTCCTCTTCTTCCGCCACCGTGCGCATGTCGAGAACGATTCTGTCGTGCTCGATTCTCGCGATAACGGGATAAGATCCCGCTCTAAGGGCACGCTCGAACTGGACTGGATTCGGAACGTCGATCTCCACTACCCAGGTCGGCAGAATTTGATCAGGCGTCGATCCTCCGCCGATGGCCGACTCGGCTTCTCTCACGTTTACGGTCATTGCTGATAACGCTACTGCAACCCGCTCGGCGCGAGCGCGAATTTCCGCCACGTCATCAAAGATCATGCGAAGCGTAGGAATAGCGGTCCAATTCTGCAACAGCAGATGCTGCAGCGTATGTTCGAGCGCTTCAATGATCAGCTTATCCGCTCGAAATGTGCGATACATCGGGTTGCGCCGGATGCGCTCGACCAGCGCGGCATCGCCCGCGATAATTCCGCTCTGAGGACCACCCAGCAGTTTGTCGCAACTAAACGAAGCAACATTTACACCTGCCGCAAAGCTGTCTTTGACGAGCGGTTCATCAATGCCCTGTGCCTTCAGATCAACTAGGCAGCCGCTGCCGAGATCTTCATAAATCGGGATGCCCCGCTCGCGGCCAAGCTGCGATAACTCTTTCAGCTCGGGGCGGGAGGTAAAGCCGGTGATGCGGAAGTTCGATGGATGCACGCGTAAAATGAGCCGCGTCCGGTCATTTATCGCACTTGCATAGTCTTCAATGCTGGTGCGGTTCGTCGTGCCAACCTCACGAAGTATTGCGCCTGAACGGGCCATGATTTCTGGAATACGGAAACCATCGCCGATCTCAATCAATTCGCCGCGCGACACAATCACTTCATACCCTGCTGCGAGCTCGTGAAGAACAAGGTAGACCGCAGCGGCGTTATTGTTCACGACGATAGCGGATCTGTCGAGCAGCCGTTTCAACAGCCCAGCGGTATGAACATCGCGCCTCCCACGCTTGCCGGTTTCAAGGTCATATTCAAGGTTGGAGTAGCGCTGTATTGGCTTGAAATCCGCTAGCGGCGCACGCCCCAAGTTCGTATGCAGGATCACCCCAGTCGCGTTGATAACGGGGCGCAGCGAGGGCGTGAGCAGATCTTTAACACGTTCCTCGACGATGCGTTCGACTGGTGTGTTGGAAACATCCTGACCCATCACCAGCGCTTCTCGCCGCTCTTCAATAACGCTGCGGATTTCACCGGTCAGCAGCGACCGCAAAACGTGATCGACCGAAGGAAGGCTCCTGGGAGTTTTAGGCAATTGCTTTCTGATCCAACACTTGCTTCAGATACTTTCCCGTATAGGAGTCCGGCGCGGCAGCGATAGTTTCCGGCGTGCCCTGCGCCACTATGCGCCCGCCTGCATCGCCGCCTTCCGGACCAAGATCGATAATCCAGTCGGCCGCTTGGATGAGATCGAGATTGTGCTCGATGATCAGAATGCTTCCGCCGTTCTGAATCAGCCGTTCGAAAGATTGCAGCAGTTTTGCGATGTCGTCGAAATGCAAACCGGTCGTCGGCTCGTCGAAGAGAAACAGTGTTCCTTCGCACGTAGATTGTCCCAAATGCGCCGCAAGTTTCACGCGTTGCGCTTCGCCCCCGCTCAGCGTAGTTGCCGATTGCCCCAGGCGCAGATAGCCCAACCCAACATCATTCAGAACCTTCAGCTTCTGGGCGAGCCGGGAAGACTCGGCAAAGAACGACAGAGCCTCCCGCACCGTGAGTTGCAGTACTTCATGAACGTTCAGGCCCTTATAGCGAATATCCAGAATGCTTTGCTTGTAGCGCGTACCCTTGCACTCTTCGCAAATCAATTCCACGTCGGCGAGAAATTGCATCTCGACCGTTACCGTTCCGTCTCCTTGGCAAGTTTCGCAGCGGCCCCCGGGAATATTGAATGAAAAATGTCCACCTGTGTAGCCGCGCTTCTGCGCTTCCGGAGTCGCGGCGAAGATTTCGCGGATCAGGTCGAACGCTTTCACGTAGGTGACCGGATTCGATCGAGGCGTGCGGCCAATGGGAGATTGATCCACCATCACGACACTGGTCAGCAAGTCCGCGCGATCCACGCGTTTCAAAGCCAGTTTGCGCGCCGAGGCTGCCGCTTCTACTTCATCCTTCTGCTTTTCGCGCTCTTTGTTGACGCGCAGATCGAGCGCCCGATAGATCACCTCATGAACGAGACTTGACTTCCCGGAACCGGATACGCCAGTCACCGCCACCATAAGGCCAAGCGGAATTTCTACATCCACATTCTTCAGGTTATTAGCCCGCGCCCCCGTGAAGCGTATGGTTCTCTTGGGATTAACTTTACGGCGGTCTAGCGAGCGAGTGACGTTGAGTTCGCCGCGAAGATAACGGCCAGTCAGAGATTGCGCGCTCTCGCGAGTTAGCAACTGCCCGTAGGTTCCGGCAAAAATAACCCGGCCGCCGTTCTCGCCCGCACCCGGGCCCAAATCGAGAATGTAATCGGCCTCGGCCATGATCTCTGGATCGTGCTCGACCACGATAATCGTATTGCCGAGTTCACGCAGATCTTTCAGAATTTTCACCAGACGGGCGGTATCGCGGTTGTGCAGGCCGATAGAAGGCTCGTCGAGCACATAAGTCGCCCCCACTAAGCGCGATCCGAGACATGTCGCCAACTGAATGCGCTGGGCTTCTCCACCCGACAGAGTCGCCGACAGACGGTCAAGCGTCAGATACTCCAGACCGACATCGTTCAGGAACTTGCAGCGCTGGCGAATTTCGTCGAGTATGCGTTCGGCGATCTCCGTTTCCTCGGGACTTAGTTGAAGGTTTTCGAAGAACTGCTGCGCGCGCGCTATGTTCATCCGAGCGGCTTCAGCGATATTGCAGTCGCCAATGCGAACCCAAAGCGCTTCCGCTCTAAGCCGCGCTCCACGGCAGGCGGGGCACTCGGTGTAGGCCCGATAACGGCTGATGAACACGCGGACGTGAACCTTGTACTTCTTCTTTTCGACTTCCTTGAAGAACCGGAAAACGTGCTTACGAACGAACTCCTTTTCAGCCGAAGTCAGGTCCGAGTAAGGAACGTTCAGCCGCACTTTGCCCTTGGATTTGGGCAAAAAATCTTCCTCGTAGTACCAGCCATATTGCGGCTTCGTCCAAGGATCGACCGCGCCGCCCATAATCGAGAGCGTAGGGTCGGGGATCACCAGACCTAAGTCGTAGTCAACGGTATTGCCGAAACCTTGACAAATTGGGCACGCGCCCATCGGATTGTTGAAGCTGAACAGCGTGGGTTCTGGAGCCGTCGCCGTTAGGCCACAAGTCTTGCAGGCAAAGCGCTCGTTGAAGTACCTGGTTTCGGGATCGGCCGCCGCAGCCTGCTCAAAGAAGATCTCGCCGCTTTCGCGATAGCAAATCTCGACCGTATCCACCAGCCGCTGGTGAGAATCCGGACTGATCACAATTCGGTCGGCAAGAATGTACACCGGCGTCGAAAAATCGATTTCAAGTAGCGACTCGGGAGTTGAGAATTCAAAAGTTCTGCCCTTCTGAAAAAGCCTGTTGAATCCCTTCTTGCGTAAATCGAAGAGGCGGTCCCGCAAAACCGCCGCATCGGGAGCGGAACCGGCGGGCTGGTCTACTTTGACGGGAAACAGCGCGTACCAGCGTGAACCTTCGGCTTCGGCCAGCATTGCGTCCGCGGCTTGGTCCACCGTGTCACGCCTAATGTGGCTTCCATCGTTCGGACAATACGTTCGTCCGGCGCGCGCCCACAGCAACCGCATGAAATCGTAAAGTTCTGTTGCCGTTGCTACCGTCGAGCGCGGGTTTCTAGTCTGATTCTTCTGCCGGATTGCGATGGGCGGAGAAATGCCGAGGATCTCGTCCACATCCGGCTTCTCCATGCGTTCCAGGAACTGCCTCGCATACGCTGAAAGCGATTCCACATAGCGCCGTTGTCCTTCCGCATAGATTGTGTCGAAGGCCAGCGATGACTTGCCCGATCCCGAAACGCCGGTAACTACCGTCAGTTGATTATGCGGAATATCGACGCTGATGTTCTTGAGATTGTGAACTCTCGCGCCGTGTATCTCAAGCATCTGCCTTTCGGCGTTTTCAGATTTGGGTAAGCTGGAGTTTTCCGGCAAGGCGCAGAGGGGTTTCTTCACCAGTATAGGATGGACTTTTCCGAATCCGAGATTGCAAAGTTCCGCCGCGACCTCCTCTTATGGTTCGGGCTGCACAAACGCGACCTGCCGTGGCGCCGCACGGAAGACCCGTATGCGATCTGGTTATCGGAAACGATGCTCCAGCAGACCCGGGTTGCCGCCGCTATTCCTTATTACGTCCGTTTCCTGGCGCGCTTCCCGGATTTCAAGTGTCTGGCGGAAGCTGCCGAGCAAGATCTGCTCAGTATGTGGGCCGGACTTGGGTATTACTATCGCGCCCGCAACATGCAAAAGGCTGCCCAATTGATGTTAGAGGCAGGCGCATTCCCGAACACTTATCAGGAGTTGCGAGCGCTTCCTGGGGTAGGGGATTACACCGCCGCCGCTGTTGCGAGCATTGCGTTCGGCCTGCCTCATGCCGCCGTTGACGGAAACGTTTTGCGTGTGCTTAGCCGTGCGATGGCGGATGGAGCCGATATCGCCTCGAGTAGCGGCCGAAAGCGCTTTGCGGAACTTGCGGATAACCTGCTGGATAGAACGAGGCCGGGCGATTTCAATCAGGCCATGATGGAGCTTGGCGCGACCGTCTGCCTGCCGAAAAATCCCCAGTGTCTTGTATGTCCTGTATCGAGTGTTTGCCGCGCACGGCGGACCGGCGCTCAGAACCAGTTCCCGGTTAAGCTTTCGAAACAGAAGAGCGTTGAAGAGAGCCGGACGGTCTATTGGATTGAACGTGACGCGCGCGTTCTTGCATGGCAGCGTTCGCGGAATTCCTCGCTGATGGCGGGCTTCTGGGAACTGCCGGAAGGTGAGCAACTCGGCTCGGCTTCAGTCGCGGAAAGCATGGGCAATTTCCGGCACGGTATTACATTTCACAACTACTCTTTTCAGGTCGTGGCCGCCGCACCGCCATTTTCCATCGAGCCTTGCGTCTGGCTGGAAACGAATCAATTGGAGAGCTTTCCCATCAGCACGATCTTCAAGAAGGCGCGGCGCGTTGTTGAGAAGTACCGGATGCGCCAGACCGGTATTTCGAAAGCCGCCTCAGGCCGATAAACTGGACCTTCGAACTACTCGACTGGCGCTGTCACCAGTACGCTGGCTCCGATCGAATTGGTCAGAGTCACGGAGACGGATTTCACATTTCCGGATCCGCCGTTCAGGTTGAACGGCTGCGTCAACTTAAACTGGCTTCCGAATTGATCGGAACTCGTGTTGCTGAACCAGCCTTGGAACAAAGTGGAAAGATCCACCGACAGTTGCGGCGTATCCAGATTTGAACCGAGGAACGAGAAAGTACCCCCGGTGACCTCCCGAGTCGGCGAATAGCCGATGACCGTCACCGTGAATCCATTTGCATCGTGTGTTGCAGTGACGGATGTGATCACGGGCGCCGTCGGAGCGATGACCACCTGCACCGGCGGAGGCACCGGTGAGAGAGACGCTCCGAGCGCTTGGTATTGAGTGGTGGTCAACGTGATGGTTCCGGCTATCGTGCCGGTCAGGAACACGGGACTTT
This sequence comes from uncultured Acidobacteriaceae bacterium, assembly GCA_963845995.1. GTDB lineage: Bacteria > Acidobacteriota > Terriglobia > Bryobacterales > Bryobacteraceae > Bog-105. The sequence continues at coordinate 17,096 of CAWJUO010000041.1, forward strand.
CACCCGCCGCGTAAACGGCTGTGGTTGAGCCAGCGGGAATCGTGAATCCGAGGCTGCGCGTTCCGTTCGTGAACTGGACTGCGGGATCGTCTATGCCCGAAGGAGAGTTGAAGGTCAGGGTAAGGACGCCCTGAATATCAAACGAGAACGCGGTCGGAATCGTGACCTGGAATGACGGTTGGCTGTTCGGTGAAGGACTCGACGGAATGCCCGTTATCTGCAGCGGCGGAGCTGGCGGAAGCGCGAATTGCAGTTGAGTCGCTTGGCTCGCCGACCTTCCTGTACTGTCGGTCACCTGAATCGTGAACGAATACGGCCCGACTCCAGACGCCTTTCCGGAAACCACACCGGACGCACCGGCAAGCGCCAAGCCTGCTGGCAGCGCACCGTTCACGGACCAAATATACGGCGGTGTACCGCCCGTCGCGGTGAACATAAACGAGTAGGTTGTTCCCAACTGGCCGCTGAGGGTTGCGGGACTGGTAATGACCAGCGGAGGAATTGCCGCCGCAATGACGATGGTAAACGCCTTAGTGGAAGTGTCTGCCGGTGTTGCGCCATCGGAGGCCTGAACACTAAATGTAAATGTTCCGGGAGCCGATGGCGTCCCGGAGATCAATCCGGAAGAACTCAGTGTCAACCCGGCTGGCAAAGCCGAAACCGCTGACCATGTGATCGAACCAAAGCCTCCATTGGTGCTGAGTTGTTGGCTATAGCTCGCACCCGCTGTTCCGTTGGGCAGAGTAGCCGGGTTTGTGATCGTGAAGTTTCCTGTGACCGCAAGAGAGAACGTCTTCGTGGTCAGATCATTGGTTTGAACATCCGTTACCTGCACGGTAAACGTGAAATTGCCTCCGCCAGAGGGCGTGCCGGACAGGATGCCACCGGAACTGAGAGACAATCCCGCGGGTAAGGAACCGGAAGCGATGGACCAGGCATAGGACCCGCTACCGCCGCCAACCTGGAAAGTGAAACTGTAGACCGATCCCACTGTTCCCGCAGCCAAAGGCGAAACGCTGGTGATCGTGAGCTGGGAAACAACGCTAAGAGAGAAGGTGGCCGAAGCTGTCCCGCCGACACCGTCTGTCAGAGTGACCGAGAAGAGCGTCGTTCCCGCGCTAGTCGGGGTGCCCGAAAGCACACCGCCCGAGGTGAGAGTCAGCCCGGATGGGAGCTGGGAACTGGACCATTGGAACGGCCCGGTTCCGCCGGACTCGGCGAAAGTGAGCTGGCTGTAAGGACGGTTCGGCGTTCCAGGGGGTAATGGGGACGCAGTTGTGATGCTTGGAGCGGCCACAATCTGCAGTTGGAAATTCTTGCTGACCGTGTTACCCGAAGCATCGGCCACTTGTATCGAGAACGAGCCTGTGGCGGCACCCGTTGGCGTTCCACTAAGGGCTCCACCAGGGCTCAAGGTTAGTCCAGCGGGTAGGTTGGAGCCCGAGGGAACCGACCAGCTGTAAGAGCCGGAGCCGCCGGTTGCGTTGAAGGTGAACGAGTACGGCCGTGACGCTTCGCCCGTTGTCAGAGGGGAAGACGAGGTTATCGATAGACCGTTGTTGATGGTCAGGCTGAAGCTCTTGCTCGCCGTACTCTCGCGTTGTAAGTCCGAGACCTGAATTAGGAACGAGGATGTGCCCGTGGCTGTCGGCGTCCCGGAAAGCTGGCCGGTAGAGGGGCTCAAGGTCAAGCCGCTCGGGAGAGATCCCGAGCCAACGGACCAAGTGTAAGAACCGCTGCCGCCGCCGGCCTGGAAGGTGAAACTGTAGGCTGAGCTCACAGCCCCGGCCGGAAGAGGCGAAGCGCTCGCTACGGTCAGCTGCGAATAGACGGTAAGTGGATACGAGGCCGAGGCGGTCGCTCCAGCCGCGTCCGTCAGAGTGATCGAGACGTTGCTGGTTCCGGCGCTGGTAGGTGTCCCGGAAAGCAAGCCGGCCGTCGTCAGGCTAAGGCCTGCGGGAAGGCCGGAACCGGTCCATTGGTAGGGAGGAGTCCCACCGGTGCCTGCAAATGTGATCTGACTGTAAGCGGTGTTTAGCGTTCCAGGAGGCAGCGGTGGCGCGGTGGCGATGCTAGGAGCGGCCACGATCTGCAATTGGAAAGCCTTTGTGGCGGTGACGCCGGATCCGTCGGCAATCTGTACCGAAAACGAATTCGTTCCTGCTGCGGTCGGCGTGCCGCCGAGTGTGCCGCCAGCGCTTAGAGTCAGTCCAGGGGGCAAGCTGGAGCCGGAAGGCACGGACCAGGTGTAAGAGCCAGAGCCCCCGGTTCCTGCGAATGTGACCGAGTAGGGCCGCGAAACTTCGCCTTGCGTGAGAGGTGAGTTGGAGGTGATCGACAGGCCGCTATTGATGGTCAGGGCAAAGGAGCCGGTTGCGGTTCCGCCGGAGGCATCGTGAACAGTTACCGCGAAGTTAGCGGTCCCAGTCGCCGAGGGAGTGCCGGACACGATACCCGTTGAAGCGGCCAGGGCCAAACCGCCCGGTAGAGAACCGGACGAAATGGACCAGGTATACGGTCCGCTGCCGCCGCCTGCCTGGAAAGCAAAATTGTAGGCTGAGCTCACGGTTCCAGCCGGAAGCGGAGAAGCGCTGGAAATCGTGAGCTGGGAATACACGCTAAGAGGGAATGTCGCCGACGCCGTTGCGCCCACGGCATCCGTGACTGTGATCGAAATCGTGCTTGTTCCAGTGCTGGTCGGCGTGCCTGAAAGCACGCCAGCGGAAGACACGTTAAGGCCGGCAGGCAATCCGGAACCGGTCCATTGGAAGGGCGCGGTTCCACCGGTTTCGGTAAACGTGAGCGGAGTATAGCTACGGTTCAGTGTTCCAGCGGCTAACGGGGGCGCGGTTGTAATGCTCGGAGCCGCCACGATCTGCACTTGGAAGATCTTGCTGGCTGTATTGCCGGACCCGTCGGCGACCTGTACCGAGAACGAAGTCGTACCTGAGGCCGTGGGTGTCCCGCGAAGAATGCCGCCCGGACTTAGAGTCATTCCAGCGGGCAAAGTGGAACCCGAGGGCAGGGACCAAGTGTATGAACCCGAACCGCCGGTCGCGGCAAAGGTAAACGAGTAGGGCCGCGAAACTTCGCCTTGCGTGAGAATTGATGCGGAACTAATTGAAAGGCCGCTATTGATGGTCAGCGCAAAAGAACCGGTTGCTGTCCCGCCGGAAGTGTCGTGGACGTTGATCGCGAAGTTACTGGTTCCAGCCGCGGACGGAGTGCCGGAAAGTAGGCCCGTCGTGGGATTCAAGGAGAGACCGCTCGGTAAAGATCCTGACGCAACGGACCAGGTATAGGAGCCGTTACCGCCGCCAGCCTGGAAGGTGAAGCTGTAGGGTGAACTCACGGCTCCGGCCGGAAGGGGCGAAACGCTGCTATCGTGAGCTGCGAATAAACGCTGAGAGAGAACGTCGCCGAGGCCGTAGCGCCAGCGGCGTCCGTCAGAGTAACTCCGACGCTGCTGGTTCCGGCGCTGGTCGGCGTGCCCGAAAGCACGCCACCGGTAGAAAGGTTAAGGCCGGCAGGCAAGCCGGAACTGGTCCATTGGAAGGGCGCGGTTCCACCGGATTCAGTGAACGTAAGGGAACTATAGCTATGGTTCAGCGTTCCGCTAGGCAACGGAGAAACGGTCGTAATGCTCGGAGCCGCCAGTATCTGCACCTGGAACGCCTTCGTAACCGTGTCACCGGAGGAATCCGTCATCTGCACGGAGAATGAGCTGGTGCCGGATGCTGTCGGTGTGCCGCTGAGAGTGCCGCCCGGGGTGAAATTCAGTCCAGCAGGCAGGCTAGAGCCCGAAGGTAGTGACCAACTGTAAGAACCAGAGCCGCCGACTGCCCGTAAAGGTGAACGAGTAGGGCCGCGATACTTCGCCGGTCGCAAGAGGCGAGGCGGAACTGATCGACAAACCGGCATTGATGGTTAAGGCGAAGGAGCCCCTCGTTATCCCGGAGCCGTCGCGGACAGCGATTACAAAGCCGCTTGTTCCAACAGCGGTAGGAGTGCCGGACAGTACGCCGCTTGAAGGGTTCAACGACAAACCCGGCGGCACAGAACCCGAGATAGACCAGGTGTACGAACCGCTGCCGCCGCCCGCCGAGAACGTGAAACTGTAGGCTGAATTCACAGCCCCAGCCGGGAGAGGCGAAACGCTGGAAATGGTGAGCTGTGAATAGACACTCAGAGAGAAAGTCGCCGAGGTGGTAGCGCCCGCGGCGTCCGTCAGCGTGATCAAAATACTGCTTGTTCCGGTACTGGTCGGTGTGCCTGAAAGCACCCCCCCCGCAGTCAGGTTGAGGCCTGCGGGCAAGCGCGGAACTGGTCCACTGGAAAGGCGCTGTCCCACCGGATTCAGTCAACGTGATTGAGTTGTATGCACGGTTCACCGTTCCCGCGGGCAACGGTGACGCGGTCGTAATGGTCGGGGCGGCCACGATCTGCAGTTGGAAAGCTTTCGTGGCCGTATTGCCCGTTCCATCCGCGATCTGTACCGAGAACGAGCTTGTGCCGGATGCCGTAGGCGTGCCGCCGAGAGTCCCGCCCGGACTCAGACTCAGTCCGGCAGGCAAGCTGGATCCCGAAGGCAGTGACCATGTGTACGAACCAGAACCGCCCGTGCCCGTGAAGGTGAACGAATAGGGCCGCGACACTTCGGCTGCAGTGAGCGGCGAGGCGGAGCTGATGGCCAAACCGTTGTTCACCGTCAAGACAAAAGAACCCGTTGCGGTCGCGCCGGAGCTGTCGTGAACGGTAATCCCAAAACTACTGGTTCCAGCGGCGGACGGAGTGCCGGCCAGTAGGCCGCTTGAAGGCGTCAACGACAAACCAGCCGGCAAAGAGCCGGAAGCAAGGGACCAGGTGTAAGAACCGCTACCGCCGCTTGCCTTGAAACGTGAAGCTGTAGGGCGAGTTTACCGTTCCAGCGGAAAGCGGCGAAGTGCTCACAATCGTGACCTGTGAATAGATCGTTAAAGACAGGTTTGCTGACACCGCGGCGCCAGCCGCGTCTGTGAGAATCACCGTGAAACCGGTCGTCCCGGCGCTCGTCGGAGTACCGGAAAGCAGCCGCCAGAAGAGAGGTTCAGCCCCGCCGGAAGCCCGGAACTGGTCCACTGAAATGGCGCGGTACCGCCGGATTCGGTAAGCGTGAGCGGGCCATAGCTTGTGTTCACCGTCCCCGGAGGCAGTGGTGACGTAGTCGTAATGCTCGGGGCCGCCGCGATCTGCAATTGGAAGGTTTTGATAGCGGTATGGCCGGTTCCGTCGGCGATTTGCACTGAGAACGAGGTTGTCCCCGCCGTGGTCGGCGTGCCGCCGAGAGTGCCGCCAGAAGTTAGAGTCAATCCAGCGGGCGAGACTGGAGCCGGAAGGCAGAGACCAAGTGTACGAGCCGGAACCGCCCGCGCCGCCGAAGGTAAACGAGTAGGGCCGCGACACTTCGCCCGAGGTGAGAGGCGAGGTGGAAGTGATCGACAAACCGGCATTGATGGTAAAGGCGAACGAGCCCGTCGCCGTCCCGGAACCGTCGTGGACAGTGATTCCAAAGCTGCCCGTTCCAGCGGCGGTTGGAGTGCCGGACAGTAAGGCCGCTTGAAGCGTTCAACGACAAACCCGCTGGCAAGGAACCCGAGGCGACAGACCAGGTGTACGAACCGCTGCCCCCACTTGCCTGAAAAGTGAAGCTATAGCTGGAGCCTACCGTTCCTGTCGGAAGAGGCGAAGTACTGGCAATCGCAAGCCCAGAGACAACGGTAAGAGAGAAGTTGCCCGAGGCAGTCGCGCCAGCGGCATCCGTCAGAGTGATCACGATGTTACTGGTTCCGGCGCTGGTCGGACTACCGGAGAGCAACCCGGCAGTAGTCAGATTTAAGCCTGCAGGTAATCCGGAACCGGTCCATTGGAACGGCGCAACGCCGCCGGTTTCAGTAAAATTGAGCGAGTAAGCGCTATTTACTGTTCCCCCTGGCAGCGGCGAGGTTGTCGTAATACTCGGAGCGGCCACGATCTGCAATTGAAAGGTCTTCGTTACCGTACTTCCGGTCCCATCGGCGATTTGCACTGAGAACGAGGTTGTCCCCGCCGCGGTCGGTGTGCCGCTTAGAGTGCCACCCGGAGTCAGAGCCAATCCAGCAGGCGGGATTGAACCCGTAGGCAGAGACCAGGTGTACGAACCCGAACCCGCCGGAACCGGTAAAGGTGAACGAATAGGGCCGCGATACTTCGCCCGAGCGTGAGAGGCGAGGTCGAAGTGATAGCTAAACCGCTGTTGATAGTCAACGTAAAGGAGCCAGGTGTCGTCCGGCCGGAGCCGTCGTGGACATCGATAACAAAGCTGGTGGTTCCAGCGCTCGACGGGGTGCCGGAGAGCACACCGGTTAAGGAGTTCAAGGACAATCCGGTGGGCAAAGGACTGGAAGTGACGGACCAGGTGTACGAACCGCTACCGCCGCTTGCTTGAAAAGTAAAGCTGTACGGGGAGTTTACCGTTCCATTAGGAAGAGGCGAAGTGCTCGTTATCGTGAGCGGGGAAAGGACTGTGAGCGAAAAAGTGCCCGAGGCAGTCGCGCCCGCGGCGTCCGTCAGAGTAACCGAAATGCTACTGGTTCCGGGGCTGGTCGGAGTACCGGAGAGCAACCCGGCAGTAGTCAGATTTAAGCCTGCAGGTAATCCGGAACCGGTCCATTGGAACGGTGCAACGCCACCGGTTTCAGTGAAATTGAGCGAGTAAGCGCTATTGACTGTTCCCCCTGGCAGCGGCGAGGTCGTTGTAATGCTCGGAGCGCCCACGATTTGCAATTGGTACGTCTTCGTTGTCGTGTGGCCGGTTCCATCCGCAACCTGTACCGGGAAAGAGGTTGTACCTGTTGCGGTTGGTGTGCCGCCGAGAACGCCGCCAGGACTTAGAGTCAGTCCAGCGGGTAAGCTGGAGGGCCCCGAAGGCAGGGACCAGGTGTACGAACCAGAACCGCCGCTGCCGGTGAAAGTAAACGAGTACGGCCGCGACACTTCGCCTTGCGGGAGCGGGGAAGTGGAAGCGATCGATAGGCCGTTATAGATGCTCAATGCGAAAGAACTTGGTTGCTGTGCCACCGGAGCTGTCGAGAACAGTGACCGCAAATTACTAGTTCCAGCGCTCGACGCGGTGCCGGACAGCAAGCCCCCGGAATTTAAGCCTAAACCGGCTGGCAAAGAGCCAGATGCCACAGTCCAGGTATTAGAGCCGCTGCCTCCGCTGGCCCCAAAAGTAAAGCTGTAATGCGAGCCGACTGTTCCGGGGGTAAAGGCGAAGTGGTGAGTAATAGCTGGTCCCACGCTCGTCTGCAGCGCGAAATTCTTAATCACCGACCCGCCGGCGCTGTCTGTAAGCATGACGCCAAAAGAGGCGGTTCCCGAAGTAGTTGGCCTTCCGCTCAACACGCCTCCCGAGGAGAGAGTTAATCCTCCAGGAAGTACCGTTTCGGGCGCTACGGACCATGTGTAGCCCGCCCCGGAACCGCCTGTCCCAGCAAACTGGAAGGTATAAGGCGCGGTTACTTCTCCAGAAGGTAGCGCGGTTGACGAAATCGCGAGACTTGGATTGACGACAATCTGGAAGAACTTTGAACTTGTTCCGTTTAGGCTGTCCGAAACGAAAACTTGAAAAGAGAATGAGCCGGTACTGGTGGGTGTTCCAGAAAAAGTTCCGTTTGAACTCATCGAAAGTCCAGGAGGGGTACCCGATCCGCTAGACCAACTGTAGGGAGATTGCCCCCCCGTCGCCTGAAATGTAAAAGAATAAGAAGAGCCCGAGTCCGCCGGAGGCAGAGGGAGAGGTGCTGGCAATGCTCACCGCCGGATTCGCGGTAAAGACGAACGCCTTTGACGTCGATTGCTGGCCGCTTACATCGGCGGCTGTAACGGTAAACGAGAAGTTGCTGACCGCCGCGCTCGGCGTTCCGTGCAGAAGGCCCGTGTTCGTATCGAGGATCAACCCCGGCGGCAGGCTCGGAGCGCTCCAGATAATCGCGCTGTCGGGTCCTCCTGAAGTGGCAAACTGAAATGAATAGGACAGACCCACATCTCCCGATGTGATCGGTGAGGTAGAAGTAATCTGAAGACTCTGCGCGAAAACTGGGACGGTGAGAAAGAAAAACGCTAATAGCAGCAGCGTACCGGGAAGGATTCTTTTCATATGGGATCTACTTCTCGCGGCAGGGCAAAGCTTAGTACGCCTCTCGGTGATGAATGGGAACAACGGTGAGCGACGGTTTGCCCAGGCTGGCATCGACAATCGCCAGCGGTACTCCAGAAACTTCACTTAACCGGAAAAGAAAAGGGCCATTGAGCGGCGTCAGATCCGCGATGCTGCAATGACAATCGAGCGCCGGCGAGGCGGTCTTTGCTGAAAGATCGATCACCGTCAGGGACTGGGAGCTTGGATCTGCCAGGAGTGCCCGCGTGTTGTCTCGCGAAACGCCGATCGATTCGCCGCTGCCAATGGCCACGCCTGCGGGAACGGTTGAGAACTGCGGATCGGCCCCCGCTGCATTACGCAGCCAGGTAAGACATTGAGCCGTCAAATCGGTCAGCAAGGCATCCTTCGATTTCCGCAGAAACGCGATAGAAGTGATTTGTCCCGAGTAAGGAATCACCTGCTCAGCGTGATTCTGAAATCGATAGACGTTGCCCGGACTGGCGGAACTCGCGGCGGCAAGCAGGGTCGCTCCGTCATCGCTGATTGCAAATAAATCGGGATCGCGATCAATCGAGGTCAGGTCCATCAATTTCACAACGGGCGCAGATGGCAGACCCGAGACGATCTCCGCACTACGCCGGCTTGCATTCCAAAGCATGGCGCTCGTGCCAGTCGGGCTGAGGACAATACGGTCGGGATACGCGGCTGCCTGTAAGGTATTCTGTGAAACTGGTCCGCTACCAAACCTGATAAGCACAACCGCGCCTGAACCGGCCAACACACCCAGGGCGTATCCTTGTTCCGACGAGATTGCCGCGGCGCTTAGCGGCGAAACTGCAAAAGGCGTTCCGGTGATGGCTGATCCAGGCACGCCTTGAAGCGGGAGAAGCGAGCCCGTGCTTGCATCGAAAACGGCTCCCAGCGGTGGTGCCGTAAGACGTCATGGAAACCTGCGCCGCCGCACTTCCCGATCCGCAGACGAACAAACAAATCGCGCCTGCCACGGCTGCCAGAACTTCCGAACCTTTGCGACTCATAAACTGCCTTTCGAGCGCCTCATTTAGGTGCGCCTACCGTTCCCGTGCCCGGGGAAATCGACGAACCGGAGCTGCCTCGGGCCGCGAATACGATCCCGACTACCACCGCCGCCGCAACGATTCCGGCGATCGCCATATGTTTGCCGGAAATGCGGAATCCAATGTTTGAGGGCGGGGGAGTGATGTTGCTCTGCCTGATCGTGGCCGCCGCGTTCAACCCCTGATACATCGCGGTCACGTTGATCTGGAACGACCCGGGAGAATTGTTGGGGTGAAACCCATGCGCAACCGCGATTCCATTCGCATCGCTTGTCGCCTGAACGGACTCAACTCCATCCAAAAAAGTCCCGCCCGGCCCGTTCCCCTGAACTGAAAACAGCACCAGGGCGCCGGCGACGGGTTTATGGTTGCGGTCTTCCACCTTTACGATGACTTCACGCGCCGTTCGTTCCTTGACGTTGTTGACCGCCCCATCGCCTTCGACGATCACGATGTTCAAGCCCGGGAGACGTCTGTTGATCTTGGGCTAAGATGCCCGGCACGAGTCCCGCCTGCACGGATTGGACCAGGATCAACAGGCCGCACAGCGCCTTTACAGAACCGCTAAAAAGGTACTTCATCAATTTAGGAAAGACTCCGAGAGGGGTGACAACATCTTAGCTGCATTCCGCGCTGCATTCAAGCGGTTTGCGTAACTCGCGGCAGACGCCGAAGCCGCTATTGACGCTCGCCTTTTACAATTTCACGGCTCAATTGCAGTGTTCTGCGAAAACGCTCCGCCGCTTTGGCCGGAGTTTGAGATAGTACTGCCAGTTCTATGCCGCCCGCCGCCAGTTTGTTCGCGATATAGGGAGGAGGAGCCGTGACGGGAGTTTCCGGCGGCGTAATGCTTCCACCGCTGAAGAAAACTGCCATCGCAATCAGATCGGCTGGAGACGACATATTCGACTTCTCCGCCGCGTCTCTCGCCTTCCATCTCGTCTCATCCGCGGGAGCGCTCAGCCACGCCTCCGCCGCCTCAAGCGAAGCTTGTGACTTCTCAATCTGATCGGCCGGCAGTAGTTCACGCGAACAGGCGCAGCCCCACTTGACTGCGATCCGTACCGGCAGCCCGTGTGAGAGAAACCGCACCGCGTCCCTGAATAGCTCGTGTGTTTCAAGGAGATCCACAAACCGGGACGGACCCGAGCTCTCGGTTACCAACGCCTGTCCCTTTTCGCTAAGTTCTGCCGCGGTTGCAATGTCGGCGGTATTCAAGAAAGTGCTCCTATCGTGCTAATTGATCATGGTAATGCCACCCTTGAGGGTGAGCATTGCCTGGCCCGACACCTGAGTCATCGTCGTTGCCCGTTATCTGGATCATCAGGCCCTCCACCTTCACGCCCTGCTGGCTGATCGTGATGCTGTTTGCGCCCACCTTCAAGGTGATCGATTGCATAGCTTCCATGGTGATGCTGCCCAGATCGCATTTCACGGAGATATTTCCCATGTCCAGCTTCGTCGATTGATTTCCCATCTTGATGGCGATGGACTGGTTGCCCATCTTCAGGGTTCTGGTCTCATTCCCCTGGTCGATGGTCATCGAGTAGTTGCCTTCTTTGATCTCGATGGTGGTGTCCTTGGTGATGGTTTCGGTGTGAGTCCCTTTCACTTCGATCGTGCGGTTATTGCCGACGGTTTGTCCATCGTCGTGCTCCACACTGGTATTCATGTCCTTTTCCGCGTGGACGTATAGCTCTTCGCTGTCTTTCTTGTCCTCGAAGCGAATTTCGTTGCAATTATCGGCGCCCCCGGCCTTGCTGCTGCGGGTTTTGATACCGGTCTGGGTTTGGTTGTCGGGCAGCGCATAGGGCGTCGTTTGGTCCGCGTTATAGACGCGCCCTGTAATGATGGGCCGGTCCGGGTCGCCTTCCAGGAAATCGACGATAACCTCCTGTCCGATTCGCGGAAGGCTTACCCAACCCCAATTTTTCCCCGCCCAGATCTGCGAAACGCGAACCCAGCAGGAACTGTTTTCGTCCTTTTGCCCCACCCGGTCCCAGTAAAACTGAACCTTTACGCGTCCGTAGCTATCGACCCAGATCTCTTCGCCTGATTTACCAACCACCAATGCCGTCTGCACTCCTTGCACAATGGGCTTGGGAAGCAGATCTGGCGGGCGAAAGGGCGTCGAATACGGAATAGCGCTGAACGTATTGCGCAAAACTGAACGGCTCTTCCGATTTGGTTGCCGCAAAGTAGCTGACATCGGAAGCTTCATGCGTAATCGAGACCAGCGTGTACTCGATATTGGCATCGCTACGGAAGTGATTCCTGAAGCTTGAACCGGTACCCCGGCAAAAAAAGACGGCAGCGGCCCTTGCGCCGCAACCGTGGACTGATTGACTTCCTTCTCCTCTAGCCGGATACGGCTGATGCGTTCGCCATCTGAACGTTCCGTATAGTCTCCGGGATAGTCATATTCCTCGTCCTTACTGCCGACGCTCACCAGGAGAGAATTTCGCGGTGTTTCGAAATTGTAATCGGTCAGCGACACCTTACTCGTATAGTACCGAAGCGCGCGGCTCAAGCGCGGTTACTCCATCTTCGTCGTTCCACGATTTTTGGTGTAGCGAGAAATAGGCGCTGGCTTGTCCCGGACATTCCTCTATGGCCGACGGGTCGTCTGCCAGAACCAGCTTGTGGCCGCTGGAGGTGTGTTGAAAAAAGTAAAAAATTCCTTCGTCGGCGAGCAGGCGTGAGATGAAATCGAAGTTCGTTTCGCGATATTGAACGCAGTACTCGCGCTCCGGATAGGTCTTCTGAAGCGAAAGCTTGAAATCCGTGACGCCCGAATCCTGCAACACCTTGGAAACAATGTCCGGCACCGTCATGTTCTGGAAAATCTTGCAGTCGGACGTGAGTTTCAAGAACCATAGAGAAGGGACAAGTATCCCCTCATACACCGAGAGATTTTCTTGCCCGACTTCGACGTGTTTGATCTCGCGCCAGACCCCATTTATGTAGCGCGTTGTCTCATCGGTCACAATCAGCGCGATCGTCGCCGTTGTCTTAAGCAGCGTCTGGATATCGATCTGGGAATTCTCCGACAGCATCCCCACATGGAATTCAAACGGCGCGGAGATGGACTCGACGCCCCGGTATCGGTGCAGGACCAATTCCGTATCACCGGATGTCGTGCTGATTTTCATCGGGCGATTTTGTTGAGATAACAAGGCTACTCCTTGGTTCGGACTGTCACTTAGTTTAGATCAGCAAGATCGTATCACTCGGATTGCGGTTCATCTGGGCCCTGGGGTTCAGCCAGGTCTGCCAGCCCAGCGTCGGCCCGTCCGAGTCCTCCGGATCGCCCAACCGGCACGGCGGAACTTCCTCGCGCTTCAAGATCAACTGCACTTCGAACTCTATTTCATCGCCAGAAAACGTCTTAGTCAGCGCCCGGAGCGGTTCGTATGCCGCGCCTGTCGGCAGAAAATCCCGGTACCGCTCTGCTGTCAAAGGCCCGATGCGTATCCGGGCCCGCGATTGCTGATCCCAGATTTCATTGCCCACCACCGCTCCCAATCCGAGTTGGTAGCTTTCGGGTTCGCCTTCCTCGAACACGCAGCAATCCGCCGCATCTAACTGCCGCCACACTCCAACGAATTGTTCGATCTCGATATCCACATCGAAATAGTCGGCCAGAATCGATTCAAGAGCAACCGCCGGCCGCGTCGCCATATCGAACAAGCCGCTATAAAAAAGGAGACTCTCGTCGCGGACCGGCTGACGGTTTTGCAGCGCGGAAGTTCCCAGCCCGAACAGCGCAAACGCACTGGCCGTCAGCGGATCCCCGCCCCCTCGTTCGTAGCCGATCATGAATCTCGACTTCTCCCAGGCCTGGTAAAACAAGGAGGCGGCGCGGTGGTTGAAGAGGTCGAGAAAATCGTGAAAAGCCGTGTCGCGTGAACGCCTGCGGTCGATAACTAACTCGGTATACGGAACTGGGAGCACCCCGAGCGGCCCTACCAGTCCCATGAAATTTATGCTCATCGACGGCTGACTGCCGCTGTCCCAGGTAAGCGATTGAATCTGACTCGCTGGGAATGAAAGCGACGCATGCGTGGTGAAGCGCGCAATCTCGCCTAGAGGATGCGAAAATTGCCCGACCGCCGAGCGCCCGGGTTGCAAAATCCCTAGCAGCCGCACGGCTTGGAAGAAATCGAATTTCCAGGGTTCGGTCCGGAGCCGGTGCTCGACCAGATCCTGGCTTATAGCATCGGCTTTTCGCCCGCCCTCGGGGTCCATTGCTTAAGAATTCCTTTCCGCTGCCGGGTTCGGACGACAAGCTGGCTGAAGCTATTCAGAGATGCATACAAACCGAGGAACACATCCAGAACCGCTGAAAACGTATAAACCCCGCTACCTACGAACTGCTCTTCGTCCAGTTCCATCTCCACGCGGGTGCCGCGTGCGAAGTTGATGCCGTTCTGCGATGTCACGCGCGTGAAGTGCGGCGAACTTTTCATCGCAAGAATGCCCTGAATCTGCTGCTCCGAAGCGATGGCCTCATTGAAGTTGTGCAGCCGCAGAATTTCGCGGAATGCTTCAACTCCCTCGCTTCCAAGCGACAGATAATTGAGCGAGAGCTGCGAAATAAGCCGCCACATCAACCCTTGGCGCGCAGGCGGCAAAAGCGCTTCGGTGGGTTTCACCAGCGCGACAGCCTTCGCGATCGGACCGCTCGTATCCAGTTGGAAGTCTCCGTCTTCGTTCCCGAAACTTAGCCGGGACGGCATCTCCCCATTCGTGCAGGTCAGCCGTAAAGTTGCGGTGTCCTGGTCGGGAGACATCTTTCGCCCGCTCAGATCGACGAAGGTGATGTATACGTCGGAAGCCCCATCCGATCGCCAGCCGGAAGGGCGGCGGCTGATATGCCAGAACGCGTGGTGCGACTCCCGGGTAGTTTGGTGGCGATAAGAATAGAAAGGACGGAATTCCGTCGGTTCGGGAGAACTTGCCGATACGCCCGTGACATGGTCCACCGAGTGGATCGAGAGATACTGTTCGCGTCTCGCATCGGGAACAATCCGGTATTCGTACTTGCTTTGTTCCAGCCGGATGGGCTCGCTAACTACCGGAAACAGGTTCACTATCGGTGTGCAGCCGAGACGAAAAGTCTTCGCTGAAACTCCGAGTTCTATCATCTGACGCCGGTCGCCGCGTTCGAATTCTGAAATGAGAAACAAAATCTCGGCATTCGATGTGATGCCCGCCGCCGCGAGCTTCTCGAAACCGGACAGATCGATGAAACAGAACTTCTCTGGAAAGCTAAAATACTCCTGCAACAGCCGGTATCCGACGAACGCGCGGCGAGGGTAGGGAAGTACATCCTCACCCGCCGCAAAGCCAACTTGACGCACGGAGCTCTTATCCAGAATCACCTGTTTGCGCGAGCCGGGCGCAGGATCTCTGACAATAATCTGAACGCAGTTATTGCACAGCAACTCGATCAGGGTGTGAACTAACGTCCCATCGCCTTGCAAGAAAAACCGCAACGTAGAGAGTTCGAGCTTGCCAAACGAGACATCCGGAAAGCAGTCAAGCCGCAGTACCAGAGCACCCGCCACATTCGGCGTGCGTGCCGTCAGGTTGAGTCGATCGGGCATTTTCCAGGAAGCGGAAGCTACCTTCAAAGGCCAAAGCGTGGTCTCGTAAGCGGTCCGGAATTGGCAGGGGACTCCACTCACTGGCCGGGAAAACAGCGGAGTGTGTCGCGGCACGCGCAGACCGGTACTCAGCGCCCCCTGTTCCGGGTCGAGGTGGAACTGGACGACTGACATCGAAGGCACCGGACTCAGATACTGCGGATACAGAATCGAAAGAAGCGCTTCGACAATCTCCGGGAACTCATCGTCGAGTTTGAGGTGAATGCGTGCTGCAAGCAGCGCAAACCCTTCCAACATGCGCTCGACGTGCGGATCCTCGCATTTGCCCGGTTCAAGCAGCAGCCGGCCCGCTACTTTGGGATACTTCTGGGCGAACTCGCCGCCCAGATGCCGTAAAAAGCTCAGCTCGCGTTCGTAGTAGAAAAGAAGCTCGTCACGCACCTTGATCTTCTTTCACCGTATAGGACCCCTTTGCGATCTCGAGAACGGTATCGAACGAGATGCGCTCGGGCGCGGGATCGATCATCAGATACGCCTCGACATGAAAGACCAGAGCGGTCTTCTTCTTCGACAGACGTTCGTACGTTGTCACGCGCACGCGCATAAGGCGCGGCTCAAACGTCAGAATCGCAGTCTCCAGAGAACGAACCAGGCGCGCCTCGTCTTGCGAATTGTCGAGCGTCACGCTGTTGATATCGGGCAGTCCGTAGACGTACAGCGAACTCAGCACTTCTTTGTAAGTTTCAGGAATCGGCTCCGCCGTGCGCGACGAATTGAGCAGCCATTCAAGATCGCGCTTGACCGCATTCCTCAATCGGCGCAGAGACTCGGACCGCGAAAGCGGCGGATCGATTTTCGAATCGGGCCTATTGTCGATCAGCCGGTCAAGTACGCTCAGTTGAACGCTGCGCTCTACATCTCCTGCAGGCATGGCGCTCTCGGCTAAACCGTTATCTGCATGGCACGAACCGGGTCAAGGCGGCAGATCGCCGCATACAACCGGCGCTTAGCGTCTTGATCCGAATCTGCACAGCGAAGCAGCAAAGACAGGGGATAAGCGACAGCCTCGCCGTCCTCCCATTCTTCCAGCCGGCGGCTTTCAATCTCTCTCGCGATCTCATCGAGAATCGGTTGCGCAACCCGCTCGCGTCCCGTCGCCATCAGCAAATGGGCGATCTGCACTCGGCGCTTAAATCGCCCTCGTCCGGAGCGTTCCGTCGTGAGTTGGCGATTCAGAGCGGACATCGCCTCAGCCGTGCGTCCTTCGCGCGCTGTTTGAAGAGCTTCATCGAAAATATCCCCGGGCTCCGCCTCCGCTAAAGTTTCATCCTCAACTTCTGGAGGTTTGGCCGCCAGTTCAATCGGCGGTGCTTCAACCCGTACTCGGCTCCGGTTCCGCGGCGGGAGGAGGCGGCGCGGGTGCCGCCACGGGTGCCGCGAAACTGATCGTCACCCCAGCCAATACCTCGTTCTCGATCCAATCCCGGGTCTCCGGGTCGGCGGCGGGCAAACCATCCCGCAACGTCATCTGAAGCAGAGCGGGAAGGTCCTGTATTAGTCCCCGCACCCCTGTTCGAACTGCGTCGGCAACGAACGCGAACCACTGGCCTTTCCCCTCCAGCGCTTTCACCGTGTAGCGTTGCAGGTCGAGCCAGCCTCTCCCGCATGGAAGTTCCATGGCTTGCTCCGTCAATTCAAGAACCTTGTCCCATTGCGAAGCCGCGAAAGCATTCGCCAAATCGTTGCGCGTCTGATCATCCGGCGGCATCAGCGCCGTTGCATCGACCTGCGGTCCGTTGTATCGGATTTCACCCCATCGGAAGCCCCGCAATATCAGGTAAGGGGAGATGTCGTACACATCCCGCTTTCGAAGGAATTTCGCAATCGCCCCAAGCCGTTTGGCAACTTCGTCAAAGTCGCTGGGTTCCAGTGAAGAGGATCCGGACGGCGCGTAGCTTACCGGTGTGGAAACGGGAGTTGCCGCTGCCACTGGCGCTGCGGCGGGCGCGGCCACTGGAGCGGGCGCACTGACAACGGGAGCCGCCGCTTGTGGTATCCCGGAACTGGGCACAACCTGCTCGGGCGTCGGGCCGCCCTTTTTAGTCACAAAGCTCTTTATTACCTGAGCATTCTCCTCAAGTGCCGAGCGGACTTTCGTGAAGCTCGGTGAGAACTCGCCAAACTTCTCGTCCAGAAACGAGATCAACTCCTCAAGCGATTCCAACGCCTCTGCGACGGTCGTCAGCTGTTTTTCGCAGAACGCCTTAGGTGTCTCGTCAAGTGCCTGGTCGAACTCTTCCCCCGAGATCTTGCCCTCGTTGATGAGCTGATTACGGAGCTTGCGCTTGTCCTCCGTCGTGGCTCCGGATTCATACCCGACCGTGCGCGATTCTTTATAGCGGAACCAGCTTAAGCCGTTCGCCGTCAGCGGCAGAAGGCGTATCGGTTCGTCGAGCTTCGATCCCAGCCAGTCGAGGGGGGCCGCCCGCACCTCAAGATCGCCGTCTTCAATCTCCGGATACAAAGTATCCCAGAACCGGTCGCACAGATCGCGGAGAAATGAGAAACAGCTCGGAAGAACGTCGAATCCTTCCCGCCGCACGTGCGCGTCCACAAGCCAGACACTAAGTTGCAGGTCTTTGCCGCGCTTGGCGATCGCTTCACTCGCGAGCTTGATGACTTCGCCGTAATTGGCCGTCTTGACGGTAGTCTTCCAGGCTCCCTGCGGCGCTTCCATCTCCTCGCGCCGGGCTTCTTTAACTTTGTCTGTTACGGGATCGTAGCGAAGATTAACGCCACTTGGATTAGCACCCGGAATGGGCGTGAGTAAGTCGTCGCGCAAGGGCATAACATGTTACGCCGAATCGGCTTGCTCATCGGCGGCTGAATTGGCGGCTGAGTTAAAGATCAGTTCACGAATTTCCAGAAATGGTATTGCTTCTTCCCCGTCCACAATCAAAAGCTTCTGCCCGATCGGTACTTCGCCTACGCCGTCAAGGTTCAGCCACTCCGTTACGTGGCCTAGCCGGACTTCGTCGTTCGATTGCCGCCAGGAAAATGGATACTGCGCCGGAAGCAGCACTTCACCGAATTCCCGGCCTCTTGCCGCCGGACCCGCCATCACCAGTCCCGTCGCCCAAAGCAAATCGCGAAGAAACCGGGGCGGCTCCATTTTCATGGAACCAATGTGCTCGAAAGGCAACCAAACGTACTCACCCGCAATGAAGGTCTCCAATCGAGCGCCAATCCGAGGGTCTGCGTCCTCGATTGTCTGGAAAGCGCGTCCGTTGATCGTGCCGGGACAAGCTGCCGGAGCCTCACTCGACTTCGCGTACCCATGGCTCTCAAAGAATAGCTGTCTTTTTCGCTCCGCCGATAGAGCGGAACGGTAAAGAAGGGCGCCCGTTTCGGCGTCGGTGCCCGCCTGCGATAAAACACTCAGATGCTTTCCCGCGCGGTCGAATTCCCCAGCGAAGCACAACAATTCGAACAAGAAA
Source organism: uncultured Acidobacteriaceae bacterium (assembly GCA_963845995.1). GTDB lineage: Bacteria > Acidobacteriota > Terriglobia > Bryobacterales > Bryobacteraceae > Bog-105. The sequence goes on from CAWJUO010000041.1 coordinate 35,457, forward strand.
GTTCGACGGCGTACATCGGTGGGGTGATCGCGCACCTCCAGGCCCGCTACCTGGATTGCTTCGTTCAGTTTCCCCGCGCGGAAAAGCTCTTGAGCATTCATCCGTTATTTACTATTTCGCCACGTTAGACCGAACATCCCAAACCGCTGAGACCTTCGTGCCCTCGCCGCCTTTGCCGGTCTGAGGCTCGTACGTGATGCTGACCTTTGCAAAGGCAAACGAAACCGATTCGGTGGGAGTATCGTCTCCGCCGGACGAACCAGACCACTGTATGCTTTCGACGAAAACTTCGTCGAAGTCATACTTCAGGTATTCAAGGGCCGTGCCGCCCGCCTTGCGAAGCACCACGTTGGCGGACGTGAAATGCTGACCCTTGGCGCAATTTGTGAAGAGGTTGGGGGAGGCTGAGTCTGACTTCTTCATAATGTTGAAAGAAGAAATCGACACCTTGCCCGCTCCGCCGCCGCCCGACGCTGAACCGATCGTGACCGGGTTGCTGGCTCCCCAGGAAAAGCTATAAATCTCAAACGCGTTTTTCGCCTTGTATGTCGCGTCTGTTGTTTCGCCCTTGGCTTCAGGCGCACCGCCCGTAAGCCACATGAATGCATCGAATGCCATCGTCTAAGCTCCTTGAAGTAATGAATGAATTCCCGACCAGTCGCATCGGGTTTTTGATAAAAAGCCCGGAATCGAGCCGGGCTCGACAGCACCCGGCCAAAATATTGAATTAACCGCCCGCCGGTTGCGGCAGATCGGCTACCAGCCGCATGGAAACGGTAAGTTCGTCAAGTTGAAAATGCGGCTTCATAAAGGCGACGGCGCGATAAGCTCCGGGTTTACCCGGAACTTCCACGACATCCACGCGGGCTTCCGCCAGCGGGTACTTGGCCTTCATCGAAGGCGCGGCACTGGCGCTGTCGATGACATACCCGGAGATCCATCGGTTCAGATAGGATTCGCATTCGCCACGCGACATGTAGCTTCCGATCTTATCGCGCATCATCGATTTCAAATAGTGCGCGAAGCGGGAAGTGGCCAGGATGTAGCTGAGGTTCGTGGACAGCCGCGCGTTCGCGTTTGCCGCGTCGGTGTCATACGTCTTAGCCTTCTGCGAGCTCTGCACGCTGAAGAAGGCCGCGTAATCCGTGTTCTTGCAATGGACCAGCGGAACGAAGCCCAAGTCGGCCAGTTCCTTCTCGCGCCTGTCGGTGATCGTCACTTCCGTCGGGCACTTCATGGCGACGTCGCCCTCGTCCGTCGAGAAGTTGTGGACGGTGAGTCCTTCCACCTTTCCGCCGCCCTCAACGCCGCGGATCGTTGCGCACCAGTTGTATTTGGCGAAGGAATCCGTGATACGGGCCGCCAGCGCCCAGGCCGCATTGCCCCACAGATACTTACTGTGGTCTGTGCCATCGACGGCCTCTTCGTAATCGAACTCCTCGACCGGTCTCGTGGCCTTTCCATACGGGTCCCGCATCAGCACGTGCGGAAGCGTCAGCGCGACATAGCGTGAATCGTCACTCGCGCGGAAGCTCTTGAACTTCGCGTATTCGGTCGTGTCGAATACCTTGGCTAGGTCGCGCGGTGCGCCGAGTTCGGTAAATGTGTCCAGATTGAACATATTCGCCGATGCCGCCGCGATGAACGGAGCGTGCGATGCCGCCGCCACTTGCGACACCTTTTCGAGAAGTTCCATGTCCTCGGGACTCTTGCCAAACTCGTAGTCCCCAACCAGCGTGCCAAACGGATGACCGCCAAAGACGCCGAACTCTTCTTCGTAAACTTTCTTGAACATCGCGCTCTGATCGAACTCGGAGGCGCGCTGCAAGTCGCGAAGCAGTTCTTTCTTCGAGCAGTTGAAGATCTTGATCTTCAGCATCTCACTGGTTTCACTGCGGCTGAGGAGATATTTCAACCCGCGCCAGCTCGCCTCAAGCTTCTGGAAGGCCGGATTGTGCATCACCTCGTTCAACTGCAGTGAGATCAAGTGATCGATCTGCGCAATGCGCGCATTGATCATGGCCTCGCTGTCCCGCGACAGCGTCATATTCCCGTCCAGGAATTGCGCGACAAAGTTTTTCACCATGTCGCGGCCGCGCTCGCGCGCTTCGGGATCGCGGGCTAAACGGCCCTGATCGACTATCTGGTCGAGAAGACTGCTCTCCTTCGTCTCCGTAACCGTTGCGCCCTGCGGCTGTGTTGTCGATTGGCTACTCATTGGCTCCTCCTTCCGGCTGACTACGTACTTCCGTCTTCAGCTTTTCAAGTTTCTCCGTATTCCTGAGCGCGTCCTGCAGCAGTTCTTCCAGCTTGTCGTTGCCCTGCAGGTTTCCGCGCAAATCGGAAAGCTTCGTCCGAAGGTCAAGCAACTCCTTCAGCGGCTTCACCTGCTTGGCCACATTGGCCGGCTCGAAATCGTCCATGCTGCGGAACCGCAGATTTACGCCGAGTTGTCCTGCTTCCGGATCTTCACTCAGCTTGTTCTCAACGGAAAACGACAGGTGAGGCTTCATCGCCGCGAGAACCGAATCGAAGTTGTCGGGATTGATCTCAACGAACTTCCGGTCTTTCAGCCGCGGTAGCGGCTCTTCCGGCACACCGGTGAAATCTCCGAACACGCCCATGACGAAGGGCAGTTCTTTCTTCTCAATAGCGCCACCCGTTTCTACGTCGTAGGTGATGTGAACCCGCGGGGAGCGCACTCTGTCGAGTTTGTGCTGTAGACTTTCTGGCATACGTACTCCAATTAACTAAACGGTCTCCATTAACAATCCGAATTGAACACTTCGGGCAACGGCGAACCGCCGTGCTCGGTAGACTAACACCAATTCCCGGCAGAGTAAAGAGGGTTGAAACATTATCCTGAATCAGTTCACGGCCGCTGCCGTAGCCGCCTCTTGCTTTCTTTCTGCCACCGGCAACGGATACTCGGGAACTTCAAGAAACCCGCTGCCCGCCAGGGCTTTTATAAACCTGCAAAATTCGCTTTCACTCATCTCCGCCGCGATCACGTCCTGCGCTTTTAGCTGCTGATAGACCTCCGCCACCGTTCGCGACCCGTCGCAAGCTCCCACAAGCACCGCTATCCAAGGCTCGGCGCGTGCATCGTTCGAGAGCGGGTACTCGCAGCGTAGCCGGAACTCTCTCGGCAGGAGTTCTCCATCCTGCCACGCGTGGGACACGATCAAGCGGAATCCTGGAGGGGGGTGCGGGCGCGCGGCAAGTAACTGGCGGTCAAAATCTTCCCGGCCCGTCGAGATTTGCCAGTTCCGGAACCATTCGACTATCTCGCTGCCGGCGTTTTGCGCCTTCAGACAGCGCCCTGTGAGTGCGTTTCCCGCTCGCTCACGGCGCTCCAAAACAATCACGCCATAGAGAACGGTTTTTACCTTCAGCTGATCGTACAACTTTGTCCGCGGACCCAGATCGCCCAGTTTCCCTTTCGCCTCTGCGACGGCTTTAAGAATACTGTCAGGCCGGTTGTCCGAGCTGTTTAGAACCAGGAATAAATCGAACTCGTCCTGCGCCTCGCCCAACCATTTCCGGATGCGCTGCTCGAAAGTCTCATTCTCCCGGTCGGTCGCGAGCGTAAGTGCGTAGAACCGTCCGCCGGGATTTAGAAAGCGCGGCAGTCCCTGAACCACTCCACGCAGAATTTGCTCCCCATCTTCTCCGCCGTCGCGGAACATTAGCTTTTGCTCTGCGGCCGGAATGTAAGGCGGGTGCGCCACGATACGGTCGAAGCGTAGTCCTTCCACCGCTGCGTACAGATCGCTCTGCACGGCACATACGTTCTCAAGCCCGTTCAGAAGCCTGTTGAACTCCGCGAAGTGCGTGCAGCGTCCGCTCAGATCCGCCGCCCATGACTTCTTGGCATAACGCGCCCCGGCGATCAGAGCGGCGATTCCCGTTCCGGCGCAAAGCTCAAGGAACGTCTCGCAGGGATCGCTCGGCAATATCGAAACGAACCGGCCGGTGTTCTTCGTAATGGACGCATACACCACGTCTTCTGGCAGTGAAGCGTCCGGGCCTTCGGCCGCTCGGAAGGCATGATCCGAAGCGATGAACAGCCCTTCCTGCGGATATAAAACTGCCTCGGCCTGCAGTTGCCTTGTCTGGAGAACCGCCGTCTTTCGAAACCGGCTTGACAATCCCGAGTTCCGCCATAACCCGCAAAGCACCTGGCGTCAAATGCGGCGTGAGCGCGGAACTCTCGACAGGCTCTTCGTCCATTAGCAGCCGGATCAGCGCATCGAGCGTATCCGTGATTGCGCGGTCGCCCGCTCTACCCTCGCGAAGAGTTTTGAAATCGTAGATAGAAGGGATCTTCAGCCGGCGGCACACGGCCTGCTCTGTGTAACCCGACTCCAAGAGGAACTGCCTCAATGCCTGAAACTGCTCGCTGGAGCCGATTTTTAGCGGAAACAAGGACCCTCGCACAATGCCGTAGCCGAACCGCTTAAGAATATCTTCACGGAGAAACTCAATGATCCTTCAAAGTAGGTCTAGGTCATGTAACTTATCACATCTCGTTTGAGATTGCTTTCATGCGGTATGCCGTCACGCTAAGATCGATGAACAAAGCATTTGAATTTAACGCCGCCGGGAGACCGTAGATGACCAGTCAGGAACTTGCGAAATCTATCGAAGCAAAAAAGCTGAACAAACGCAGCAAGCTGCCGCTTCCCGAACCGCCCGCAATCATACCCTTCGGCGCATTGATTCAAGGCGTCGAGGAAGACGGTGCGCTGGCTCGCTTCGGCTATATGGGCGAACTCTACCAGTGCTCGTTGGACCTGCTGCAGCGGGCCATTGGGGCGGGTGGAACCGCTCCCGAGGGTGCTACGCACGAAGCCGTTCGCGCAAACGGACGACCGATGCCGCACGCCCGGCTGATGCCGCCCGTATTGAGGCGCTCTTCCACTGGCGTGAAATCTCCACGAACCTGGGCGTGTTACACCGCGCCCACGTGCCCGGGGGTTGGCTGATCATGAGTGGACCATCGCGATCCATCGCGTTTTATCCCGACCCCGATCACGCCTGGGATGGGCAATCGCAGGGCTAACTTTACTGCCACGATCCGGCGAGAGGAGTGGGCGGTTTAGTGACCGATTGAAATCGGACCAGGCGCACTTCGTCTGTGTCCTTCAACGATGCAATACACATCACGCCGCGATTTAGCATCTCCTGCGCCGCACGTTCGGTCATAACGCTTTCGGCGCAGGGTTGGGCCATCGCCTCGCCGTCTTCCTGATACACGTACACAGGCAAGCCTCCGATATTTGAGTGCTTGCCGGGTCTCATCCGCCAGCCCTCCTCTTCGAAAGATTCCGCAAGCAGGCAGGCGCAGAGAATCGCTGGATTACCCCATAGCAGGCGGTCATGATCGTGCTCCGATCCCATCTCTTCGAAGCTGATTCGTTCACACGGGTCTGTCTTCGCGCCGTAGGGCTGGCGCAGCAGGAAACGCGGCAGCGCGAGCCCTACGTGACCGGCTGCCGGGCTTGAACGAAATTGATCCCAAGCCGCTTCAACCGGCAGCCATTCTGCCGGATCGGACAATGCGCCTACACTTTCGCATCCAATCAGGCGTGGCTCGGCAGCGCTCAGAAAAGACGTGTTGAACTGCGCTGCAGTCGCGCCCAGAGCGGCAAGAGCCTGTAGATCCTTCTCCGCAGGTCCAAAGCTGTAAGCGCCCACCAGCAACGACCAGGGGCCATGCGCACGCAGCAACTCGCGCACGCGATCGATATTTTGCGCCAGTTCATTTTGGGTCAGTTCATTGCGGCTGACATCGATCAGGCGAATGCTCAGACCGTGATCCGTATCTGTCCGCCGTACCAGGAAGTGAATCGCCCGCCACAGCGCTTCAAGTTGCTGGAAATCCGGATAGTGGAGAAGCGCCCGCATTTGCGCGGCAATGACTCCGGCAACAAGCTCACGGCGCTCGGACTCCGCGGCGGGAACCGGCGCTGTTGTATACGGAGCGGCTTTTTCACTGATCCACGCGCGCAGCGGATCACGCACCGTTTTCTCTTCATGGCGGCTTTCTGTCGCCTGCATCGCGTCTTCCAGAAGGCTGTCAAAACTGAGAGCGGCCATGGGCGGCGGCGCGGCATTCGCCGTCGGTGCGCTGGGCCTGGACTTTCCGGGCTCGGCAAGCGCCTTCCGTAGCGGCTCAAACAGCGAAACACGTTCATACAGCCGGTCCGGATGGAAATCGTCGAGCTCGGCAAAATTGATGCGGCCCGCAACAGGCAACTCAAGCGAGACCCCAAACTCCCGGAACACGTCGTCGAAGTTATCCCGGTCGATCAGTACCGGTTTGCGCTTCGTAGCGCCCGAACCGGAGAAGTCTCCAAGAACCGCAATGCGAAATGGGTCGTCCGCTGCCGGTTTGCCCGCCCGCTCACGGCCCACACTCACATCCAGATTGACACTGCCGAAGTCGTAGTTCCTGTTCATGCCCGATTCACTCCTAGGACAGGATACATCCCGGCCGCATTACATCCCCAGACTGATTGCAAGCCCGCTGAAAAGATAAAGCCTCCCCGCAAAGGCATTCGCACCAAACGAAACCGGGCAGTTCAGGTGGCGTTCCAACTGCTCAACGGAACACGGATGATTCTCACCGGTATCGGAGTTCATGATCTGAATCCGATCCTCATCACGGCGAAGCAACAGCAGATGAAGCGGCAAGCGTCCGAGCGCCGGCCGTGCCTCCACCAGGATCAATGCTTTGCCTTCCGCTAGGTCGCGTTCAACTCTAAGCGGAAACGGCTGCGGTGACGCAAGATCGTTCAGAAGTTGAAAATCGAACTCAGGCCGCTCCCGGATCTAGCCGCTGCTGAAGCGCCGCCGTGCGGTTCTGGTCATGCAGTATCTGCCAGATCACTCCATGATTGGAGAAGTGCCGCATCGCGTTCGCAATAAGCAAGCCACGGCCCTCCAAAAAACGTCCGCGCTGCAGAGTGCCGTGCAGCCCTAGCTCTTGCCCGCGCGCTTCAACGTCGAAGTTCGCCAGCCCAAACTCCGCCAGCGCGGTCATGACCACCGTCGCGAGATTCGATTCTTCGTGGAAATGCCGGTAGGCCGTTAACCCGGGCAATCAGCCACCAATCAGAACCGTCGGAAGGCCGAGGATGATCTTTCCGCCATGGGCCGTCATGTCGCCAATACGCGCAGCGGGCAGATTCACAATAAGAACGGTCATCGAAGCTTTGAGAATCACGTCCGGCGGCCCGACGCACGTGGCCATATCGGTTGCACGCGCGGCCGGAATGCTGCCGATCAGCACGGTTATGGCACAAGGCGGGAGAATGGGCCCGCCCACATGCGGAATTGGAGGTACGCCCGGTGTCACCATCGGACAAACGTGCATGTCTCCAACCCGTGCGGCAGGCATTCCCATAGCGTTAATAGTACCCGATCTAGCTGTAGACGAAACTCCCGTTATCGCCAATGCTCACGTGCATGGCCGAAGGGCTGGACCCTTCCGCAAAAGCGGTGAGAAGGCTGCGCGAAATATCCGGCAGCAGCGTATTCGTCAGAATATTGTCGACATTGCGGGCGCCGCTCTCTACTTCCGTACAGCGCTTTGCAATTTCCTCAATTAACTCGGGGCTGTACGTCAGAGCCAGCTTATGCGTCTCCTGCAAGCGCCGCTGAATCTTGGCTAATTTCAAAACCACGATCTGCTTCAGCGCTTCGTCGCGGATTGGAAAATACGGCGTAATCACCAGACGTCCCAGGAATGCCGGCTTGAATACCTTGTCGAGTTCCGGTTTCAAAGCTTTCGCCAGGCCCTCCGCGCTGGGCATGGTCTCGGGATCGGCACACAGCTTGGCCAAGGGTATCCGTACCGGCGTTCGAGGTCAGAATGATGATGTTGTTTTTGAAATCGATACGACGCCCTTCGCCGTCTTCCATCGCGCCTTTGTCAAACACCTGGAAGAACAATTCGAGTACGTCCGGATGAGCCTTCTCCACTTCGTCCAAAAGCACCACGGAATACGGTCTGCGCCGCACGGCTTCCGTCAAAACGCCGCCTTCGCCGTACCCGACATAACCGGGAGGCGAACCCTTCAGCGTCGAAACCGTATGGGCTTCCTGGAACTCCGACATGTTAATCGTGATGACGTTTTTCTCGCCGCCGTACAGCAGATCCGAAAGCGCCAGAGCCGTCTCCGTCTTTCCGACGCCGCTTGGCCCAACTAGCAGGAAAACGCCGACCGGCTTATTGGGATCGTCCAACGCCGCCTTAGAGGTGCGGATACGCTGGCTTATCGCCGATAGCGCGTGATCCTGACCAATTACACGCCGGCCCAAATTGTCTTCCAAGTGCAAAACAGTGGTGACTTCATCCTTCAGCATTTTGCCGACTGGGATGCCGGTCCATCCTGAAATCACTTCGCCGACAATCTGATCGTCCACACAGACGCGCACCAGGGGACTCTCGCCCTGCAGCGTCTCCAGATCCGAATTCAGCGCGGCAAGCTTACTGCGAAGCTCCGCAACGTCGGCGGAGGCCGAACCATTGCCAGAAGCGTGCTGTTCTTCCAACTTCGTCCGGAGTTCGCGAACCTGATCGACCAGCTTGCGCTCCTGCTCCCAACGCACCTTCATCTTGGCGAGACGTTCTTCAGTGGTCGTTTTGGTTTCGGCAATGCGACCAAGCCGCTCGGAGTGGTCCGCACCGACCGCGGCCTCGCGCTCTAACACCCGTGTCTGAACCGCCATATCTTCCAGCGTCCGCATCGCATCCTCAATCGCAGCCGGAAGCGAATTCTGCCCCAGCGACAATCGCGCGCAAGCCGTATCGAGGACACTCACCGCTTTATCCGGCAACTGGCGGTCGGGCAAATAGCGGTGCGACAGCTTCACGGCGGCCGCCAGACCCGCGTCGAGAATTCGCACATTGTGATGCTTCTCAAGCGCCGGCACAACGCCGCGAAGCATCAATTCGCACTGCACTTCAGCGGGCTCTTCCACCTTCACCAACTGGAAGCGCCGGGCGAGCGCGGGATCTTTTTCAAAATACTTCTTGTACTCGGACCACGTCGTCGCGGCAATCGTCCGCAGCTCTCCGCGAGCCAGCGCCGGTTTCAACAGATTCGCCGCGTCGCCCTGACCGGCTTGCCCTCCGGCCCCAATCATCGTGTGCGCTTCATCGATGAAAAGAATAATCGGCGTCGGCGAAGATTTTACTTCGTTGATAAGTCCCTTCAATCGATTTTCAAACTCGCCTTTTACGCCCGCGCCCGCCTGCAGCAGCGCCAGATCCAGCGTATGAACCGCAACGTTCCTCAGCGAAGAGGGTACATCTCCGCTCGCCACCCGCAGTGCAAAGCCCTCGACAATCGCCGTCTTGCCGACGCCCGCTTCTCCCACCAGAATCGGATTGTTTTGACGCCGCCGCGTGAGAATGTCCACCACTTGGCGAATTTCGAAATCACGCGCGAGAACCGGATCGATCTTGCCCTTGCGCGCGTTCTCCGTCAGGTTGACCGTAAACTGATCAAGTCCCGGAGTCTTGCCGCCCGAGGCCGGTCGCGCTCCTTCCGCCGAACCCGCGCCTGCACCCTGGCTTCCTTGTTGCTCTTCGTCCGACTTGGCAACGATAGACGCAAATTCCTTTTTGAGAGCCTCAGGCTCAATCTTCGAAAACTCTTTACTCACGTCGCGAATCAGCCGCGCCAGTTCTTCAACGCTCACCAGCGCGACGATCGCATGGCCGGAACGAACCGAAGCGGCGTTAAGCTCAAGCGAACCGAACGTCCACGCCTCCCGGAACATCTGAACCAGCGTTGGACTAAACGCCGGAGTCCGGGCATTGCCCGTTTTGAGCCGGTCCAGACTGCGCGTAAGCTCACTGGCAAGCCGGGACTTGTCCACCCCGAAATGCTGAGTTATCGCCGCAAAGTCGGAACCTGTTCCGTCGAGCAGCTTCATCAGGAAATGCTCGATTTCCACGTCGTAATGAGTGCGGGCGAGACACAGACCGGCTGCTCCTTCAAGAGCGCCGCGAGTTGTGTCATTCAATTTCGCAATTAGTGCACGTAAGTTAACCGCCATGTTTCACCGCCTGTTAGCCTCCAACAATATCAGCAGTCTATTATCATCAAAGTCCATCGGCGAATTCGCAACGCTCACAGCCGTTGGCTAGAATAGTTATCCGTCGCGCCGAAAAATTCGTTCTCTATGGCTCAAGCAGGTACTTCGAATGTGGTTGCCAGCGGAAACCTGGCATTGGCTTACCAGGAAACCCTCACTTCCATCGTGCGGTTGCGTTCCGCTCGTCAGACCGTTTCCGATGCGCAGTACTTCCGCGAGCAGTTCGTTGAAGCGCTGAAAGTCTCTCAAGAAGAGGCCCGGTCCCGTGGCTATTCCGATGAAGAAATTCGCGAAGCCCGTTTTGCCGTCGTTGCCTTTCTCGACGAGACCGTCTTAAATCTGCGCAGCGCTGCGTTCGCCGATTGGGTCCGCAAGCCGCTTCAGGAAGAACTGTTCGGAGTACACGTCGGCGGCGAGGTATTCTTCCAAAATCTCGAACGGCTGACGCGCGAACCCGATTCCCAACATCTCGCCGATGTTCTGGAAGTCTACTTGTTGTGCCTGACGCTAGGCTACGCGGGCAAATACAGCATTTCCGGGCGCGGAGAAGTGATGGGACTTAAGCAATCGCTCATCTCGCGCATCCGCCGGATTCGAGGGCCTGAAACCGAGATATCGCCCTCCTGGCGTCCTGTTGCCATCGCGAATTTTTCCTCCGGCAGAGATCCGTGGCTTCGGCCACTGCTGTACACTGCCATCTCGTGTCTCGTGCTTGCGCTGATACTCTTCGCTGGCTATAAGTTCTCGCTGCAGTCCGCCGCGGCTTCCGTCTCAGCCGCTGAGACAACGGGAGCCAGCCGATGAAAATGCCCGTTGGCGTTGGTATCGGCGTCGCCATTTTCCTTGTTTTGTCTTGGCTGATCCCACCCTTTTTGGGATTGGCTCCCGGCAAAACCTTGGCCTTGCAAATAATCCTTACCATCACCGGCCTCATCATCGGCGCGGTTATTCTGTGGTACGGCAAACGTAAACAACCCGCTACCGGAGCGTCGGGGTCAAGCTCCGCTGGTTCAAGCGAGCAAACTGGCATTGAGACCGTTCTGCGTGACGCTCAAGCCAAGCTTGCTTCTTCGGCGCTTGGGCGTGACGCGCGATTCAGCAAGATGCCGGTTATTTTCCTGACCGGCCCGGGCGGAGCCGCCAAAACCACCGTGGTTCAGCAGTCCGGGCTCGAACCGGAACTTTTGGCCGGTCAGGCAAATCAGGATGGCGCGGTTGTTTCGACCGCTATCGGCAACGCGTGGCTAACTCGTCAGACCGCTCTCATTGAAGTCGGGCCCGGAATCCAGGACGACCCGAAGACTTGGACTGCGCTTTCAAAACGCGTTCAGCCCGGCAAGTTCGAATCGGCGATCGGGAAAGCGAAGAGTTCTCCACGCGCCGTCGTGGTTTGCTACGAATGCGAAAACCTGCTGAAGCCCGGCGCTAGCGACGCAGCCGCCGAAGCGGCGCAAACAATCCGCACGCAACTCTACAACCTGTCTGCAACGCTCGGCGCAAATCTGCCGGTCTATGTTCTCTTTACAAAACTAGATCGGGTGGCGTTCTTCTTCGACTTCGTCCGTAATCTCGACGCTCAGGAAGCCACTCAAATTCTTGGCACGACACTGACACCGGAGAATCGCAACATCGGCGTTTACGGCGAGCGTGAAACGGCGCGCCTCGGCGCGTGCCTTCCAGGAACTCGCGAACTCGCTGAGCGCTAGGCGAACCGAGTTGCTGACTCGCGAGTCCGACCCCGAAGCAACCTTGGCAGCTTATGAGTTTCCAAGAGAGTTCCGCAAATTGCGCGGCCCCCTCGTTAAGTTTCTGCTCGAACTCTGCCGCCCCAGTCAGTTGAACGTGGGCCCATTCCTGCGAGGTTTCTACTTCTCCGGAGTTCGTCCGGTTGTCGTCGAAGAAGAAACCGCCGCACAGGCTACCGGCCCTGTGCCATCCGGCAAACGCGATTTGGCAAACCCCGATGCAACCGGAATATTCAGCTACCAGCGCCCGTCTGTTCAAACGCCGTCTCCCACCCCGGTTTCAAGAACCAGCAAGCGCCGCGTACCTCAGTGGGTGTTCTTGCCGCGTTTCTTCAATGAAGTAATTCTGGCCGATCGAAGCGGTCTGGCCGCCAGCGCCGCCAACACGAAAACCAATTTTCTGCGCCGTCTCCTGCTCACGTCGGCGGTCTGCCTGTGCGTGCTCTTCGGCATCTTTACTCTCGTCTCGTTCGTCAAAAATCGAGCGCTAGTTTCGAACGTTCGTCAAGCTGCAAACGCCGTAGCCTCAGACAACGCGGGAGCGAACACGGTCTCAATCGACTCGTTAACAAAGCTCGACACCTTGCGTCAGGCACTCGTGCAACTGACCGAATACGAGCGCACTCACCCGCCACTTAGCATGAGATGGGGCCTCTATACCGGTTCAACAATTCTCCCCGATACAAGACAGCTTTATTTCGACCATTTCAAGACGTTGCTCTTCGGCAACTTGCAGTCTGGCCTGCTGACATCGATGCGAAGCTGGCCCGCCGCGCCTCCGTCTAACGCCGATTACGGCTACGCATACAACACACTGAAGGCTTACCTCGAAACAACTTCCAACCACGACAAAGCGACCGCCCAGTTCCTCCCGCCTTTGCTGCAGGAGCGCTGGGTGGGCGATCAAACGGTGGAACCGGCCAAGGTCGCGCTCGCACGCCGTCAGTTCGATTTCTACACAGCCGAACTCATCCGTGAAAACCCGTACTCGTCAAATAACGATCCGCAGGTTGTTCAGAAGGCCCGAACGTATCTCGCCCAATTCGCCGGGGTCGCCCGTGTGTATCAGGCCATGTTGACGGAAGCCAATCAGAATACGAAACCGATCGTCTTCAATCAGAAATTTCCAGGCTCTTCCGAAGTCGTCATCAACACGCGCGAAATCCCGGGAGCGTTCACCAAGCCCGGCTTCACGTTCATGGAGAACGCTATTAAGAATCCCGCCAAATATGTAAGCGGCGAAAAATGGGTTCTCGGCGATCAATCTTCCGCCGTGGGCAACACCCCCAACCTCGCCCAACAGATTCGCGGGTTGTACTACACGGATTACATCAACACATGGCGCGATTACCTGAGGAAGAGCGTTGTTGTCCGCTACGCCAGCCTCGCTGCCGCAGCCAAGAAACTGACCCTGACCTCCAGTCCTCAATCGCCATTGCTTGCACTCTTCTGGCTTGCCAGCCAAAACACGGACGTGCCCGCGCCGCCAATACAGCAGGCATTCAAACCCCTGCACTCACTCATGCCTCCCGCGAGCGTGGACCAGTACGTTGGGCCGTCAAACACGAACTACATGAACGGTCTGACCGCCTTGCAAAGCGTTCTTGATCAGGCCTCAAAAGCGCCGCCGGAGCAGAGCCAGGCCGTCGCCGACCAGACTGCAAATGCCGCAAACGCCGCCCTGCTCATCACGCGGCAAACAGCATTGACGCTCGGTTTAGATCCCGAGGGTCACATCGAAGCCGTCATTCAAAAATTGATGGAAGCTCCCATTACCTACGTTGATGCAGTGAAGCCAAACGGCCCCAGTCCCGCGCCTTTGAACGCCGGCGGAGCCGACTTCTGCTCCAAGTACCGCCTTCTCACGGCGAAGTACCCCTTTGATCCAAATTCCAAGACACAAGCGACCCTCGACGAAATCAATACAGTTTTCCGCCCGCAACAGGGAACCTTCTGGCAGTTCTACGATCAGAAGCTGAGCAAGCTGCTGACAAACAGGGAAGCTCCTACGCGCCAGTGGCGGGTGAGAAACCCGAATTGACGGGCCGCTTCCTAGGCTTCTTCAACAACGCCGCAAGATTCTCGAACGCGCTCTATTCGAACGGCACTTCGCAAGATCCCAAGCTCGCCTTCGCCCTGCAACCGGCGTTCTCAACCGACCTCCAGAATGTGGCGTCTGACGGTAGATGGCCAAAGCGCCAATTTCCAGCCCACCTCACCGGCCCAGCACTTCACCTGGCCGGGAAGCGGCAGCGGAGTCCGAGTCACCGCAAAGAGCGGCGGCAAGGATTACGACTATCCGAACTACGACGGACTCTGGGGAGTTTTCGAATTCTTCGCCGATGCGGACAAGCCAGTTCCCAGTCCCGAATGGATGTTAAAGAGTGGCCGCAGCGACAGGCCGGTGACGTCTGCTCTTACCAACCAGCCGATCATTCTTCACTTCAATGTCGATATGCTGGGCGGCCCGGCGGTATTCCAAAAAGGCTATTTCCGGGAGCTAGCCTGCGTCTCGGAAGTAGCCAAATGAGGATCACTTGAGCGGAACCGCGCGCGTGAGCAAGCGGAACTAGCCGAAGAAGTCTTTGACCTTTTCGAAAACGCTCTTCTCGTGAGGAGCGTTGTCCGTCGGCAACAACTGCCGGAGTTCCTCAAACAGCTTGCGCTGCTCGCGAGTAAGCTTCTTGGGCACTTGTACATCGACGTGAACATACAAATCGCCCCGTGCGCGGCTGTTCACGTGCGGCACGCCAAGGCTGCGCATTTTGAACTGTGCGCCCGGCTGCGTACCCTCCGGCAAACGGACAGTCTGCGGTCCGTCGAAGGTTTCGATCTCGATATCCGCGCCCAATCCGGCCTGCGCGACATTGACCGGCAGTGAGCAGTGAAGATCGTTCTCGCGCCTCTCAAAAACAGGGTGCTCCGCTACGTTGATCACCACATAGAGATCGCCGGGCTGGCTGCCTGCGGGTCCAGGATTTCCTTCGCCTTGGATACGCAAGCGCGTACCGTTGTCCACGCCCGCCGGAATGTTGATTTTGAGCTTCTTCTCGACCTTGTGGAAGCCCTCGCCACGGCATTGCGTACAGGCTTGGCGGATCACCTTGCCGCGCCCATTACAAGTTGGGCACGTTTTGCGGATCGACAGAAAACTCTGCTGATAGACCACCTCGCCGCGGCCATTACAAACCGCGCAGGTAATCAGTCCGCCGTTCGGCTCCGCGCCAGATCCCTGGCATTTCGTACAGGCCTCCATACGAGGGATCTGCACGTCAGCCGACAAGCCGCGCATCACGTCTTCGAAACTAATTTCCAGATCGTAACGGAGATCTTCGCCCCGCTGCACCCGGCTCCTGCTACCGCCCCGCCGGCCCCCGAAAATATCCCCAAACAGGTCTCCAAAAAGATCCCCGAAATCGGTGAAATTTCCTTCTTCAAACGGGTTCGCGCCAGCGCCATTGTTCACGCCCTGATGGCCGAACCGGTCGTAGGAAGCCCGCTTCTGGGAATCGCTCAAGACCGCGTACGCTTCGGCGGCTTCTTTGAACTTTTCCTCAGCTTCGTGATTGCCGGGATTCCGGTCAGGGTGATACTGCAGCGCGAGCTTGCGATACGCGCCCTTCAACGTCTGTTCGTCGCAGCCGCGCGAGACGCTCAGAATTTCGTAATAATCTCGTTTGGCAACACTCATCGTATGTTCAAGATAGTTAAGACAATACTCACTGGTTGACGGCGACTTTCACCATCGCGGGCCGAAGCAAACGGCCCTTAAAGGTGTAACCGCGTTGATACTCTTCCAAGATAGTCTGGTCCGGGTAGTCTTTTGTATCAACCATTTCGACCGCGTGGTGAATATGCGGGTTAAAAATCGGAGATTCCGCCGTGACCGGCTCAAGACCGACCTTTTTCAGAGACTCAAAAAGCCGCCCGTAAATCAATTCCATCCCGCGCGAGTATTCCTTATCGGCGCTCTCCACCTTCAAAGCGCGTTCGAAATCGTCCAGAACGGGCAGCAGCGCCTTTACAGTGTCCATGCTTGCGAACTCGAACACTTCGCTCCGCTCGCGCTCCGACCGCCGGCGATAATTATCGAACTCCGCTTGTCTCCGTTGCAAAAGGTCCTGCAACTCGGCTCGCTCTTTCGCCAGGCGATCCCGTTCGGCGGCCAATTCCGCCGCCGAAGCGGAAGAAGTAGAAGAAGTATAAGAGTCAGGCGTTTCCGACGGGCGCTCACCCTGCGGGAGCGTATCTTCCGTCACAGTTGCATTTGTGGTTTCTACAGGTTCCATGGGTGACACTTCGGGTTGCTGAATCGTAACCCTCGAAATTTCAGCGTAACAGAGGAAGGACTTCCTATCCAGATTATCGCAAATCTAGGCCTTTCAAGTCAGCCGATTAAACTGGCACTCATGCGCACCGTTCTCGTTTTGCTTGCGGCTGTATCGGTCAGCTTCGCCGCCCTCCGCGATCCCGGGTCTATCCCGCTTGGAGCAACAAATCAACTACGTTTCTCAGGTCACGGATGGAGCGGTGGGCGTCAGCGCAATCCATCTTGAAACGAACCGTTCGGTGTCGATTCGCGGCTCCGATCCCTTTCCGATGGCAAGCACGTTCAAACTGCCTGTCGCGGTACAGATCATGACGCTCGTCGATGAAGGCAAGCTGCGGCTCAGCGACATGGTCTCGCTGACGCCTCAGGATCTCCATCCCGGCAGTGGCGAATTAAGTGAGTTGCTGTTTCATCCTGGACTATCGCTTTCGCTTGAGAACTTGCTGGAACTCATGATGGTGATCAGCGACAACAGCGCGGCTGATATTATGCTGCGGCAAGCGGGCGGCCCGGCTGCGGTGACAGCTCGCATGCGCGCATTGGGTTTCAACAACATTCGCATCGACCGCCCCACCGCCCTGCTGATCTCCGACTGGGTGGGCGTTAAGAATGTGCCGCCGCAGAGCCAATGGAATCGAGATATGTGGCGCGAATTATATTCGGCAATCCCACAGAGATGTGCATCAACACGCGGCTGAACTGGAAATTGCCGACCCTCGCGATACTGCGACACCGGACGAGATGACCAAATTGCTCGCCGGCCTCTGGAACAAAACCTTTTTGAAACCGAACAGCGCGAACACTCTGCTCGATGTGATGCATCGTTGCCAAACGGGTAAAGGACGCATTCTCGGAATGCTCCCTGCCGGAACCGATGTCGCGCATAAAACCGGAAGTCTGGGCGGAGTTGTGGACGACGTTGGGATCGTGACGCTGCCGTTCAATGCCGGTCATGTAGCCATTTCGGTCTTCGTACGATCCTCGACGAAACCGGAACTCGCGGAGAAAGCCATCGCCGAAATCGCCCGAACGGTTTATGACTACTTCACTCTGTTTCCCGTCGCGCCGTAGCGGAATATTAAACGGTGGAAGTGGGCGCCGCGTCATAGTAGGAAGGGGATTTGCTATGACCAAGCACCTGTTTACGCTTACTCTCAGCGCGCTACTCTTTTTATCGCCGCTCTCCCGTGGTTACGGGCAGGATGTTCAGCTCCTTGATAGGGGAAGGGAATGAGGCCCTTTCGCAAAACAAACTTCATGAAGCGGCGGAAGCGTTCCAAAAGGCCATTGATATAAATCCTTCCTCCGTCAGAGCGCACGAGGGGCTTGGCGTCGCCTTGTCCAGAGCGATCGTCGCCGGGAATGTCCGGCCGTCCGCGGGTTCCGATGTCATAGAACGCGCCGAGAGCAATCTGAACCAAGCCATAGATTTATCTCCGTCGTCACCCAAACCCCTCGCGGAATTGTCCGATCTCGAAGCCTTTCTCGCATCTGCCGCCGTGGACCCCGATGAGAAATCCGACCGGTACAAACAGGCCCAGGATCTGCTGAAACGCGTGGTGGCTCTGGATCCTGGCAAGGCGGATGTTTATCTACAGTTGGCAAACCTGGAGCGCGACCAATTTGGGCCTGCCATTCAGCAAGCTTCGGCGCGTTTCAGTAGTAACAAGGGCCCGCTTCCGGACGCCGATCTTCGCCACAAGCTTCAGCAGCAATACGCGAGTCTGATCGACGACGCTCTCGCAAATGCCCAGAAGGCATCGGAGCTGAACGGTAACTCTCCCCGCCCTCTGCTTCTTACGTCCCGGCTATTTCGAGAGCGTGCCAGTTATTCGTGACACCCCAGAACAATACTCCGCGGATATGCACTCCGCCGCCGATTGGCAGATTCAGTTTCAGGCCGTCGGCGGTCATGTTGACCGAGGCGATAAGTAATCGGTGCAGACTTTTGTCAGCCGGAGGTCGGCGATAAAATCCGCGTTGGCCATAGCAACTCTTGGCGCTTCCACCCAAGCCGAAACGCTACATATTGGCGGAGCCACGCTCAAGGTCTCGCTCGGTTCCGGCGCTTGTGATCTTCCCGCTTCCGCGCTCCTCGACTGGATCTCGACCGCCGCCAATGCACTCACCGCTTATTTCGGCAAGTTCCCGGTCGCCAGCGCACGGATCGAAATCACCATCGCACCCGATCGTCATGGTGTAATGCGCGGCAAAAGCTTCGGCGACGATGGCGCACTGACAACCGATAACCGTCGGTCAGCACGTCACCGCTATCCGAGTTGCACGACGACTGGGTCTTAACACACGAAATGGTTCACTGGGCCTTTCCCTCCGTTTCCCGGCGTCATCATTGGATCGAAGAAGGCAGCGCTACCTACATCGAGCCGATTGCCCGGGGCCTCGTTCACAACTTGACTCCCCAACGAATTTGGGGCGACATGCTGCGCGACATGCACCAAGGCGTCCCACGGCCAGATGAACAGGGCCTCGACAACACCGAATCCTGGGCGAGCACGTATTGGGGCGGAGCACTCTTCTGCCTGTTAGCGGACGTGCAAATCCGCAAGCAAACTCAAAACAGGAAAGGACTTCAGGACGCCTTTCGCGCCATCAATCAGGCGGGCGGAGACATCAGCGTAGAGTGGCCTCTGCAAAAAGCCCTCGAAATCGGCGATCGCGCGACCGACGGTTCCACTCTGCAGGACTTATACCAGCAGATGGGCCTTCACTACAAACAGATCGACTTACCCTCACTCTGGCAGCAATTGGGAGTCGCTTCGAACTCCGATGGCATTCATTTCGACGATTCCGCGCCGCTCGCCGCTGTACGCCGCAGCATCGCCGGCTGAGAGTGGATTAACCCCGGCTTCGAACCAGAACCTGTCCATCCTGCACCCGAACCTCGAGCGTCGGCTGCGGTGTCGTTGCCGGCCCATCCAGAACGGAACCGTCCTTCAAACAGAAGCGCGAACCGTGCCACGGACACACCACCGTATCGCCTTCGATCTGCCCTTCCGAAAGCGGGCCGCCCATGTGCGAGCACTTCTCCGCCAACGCAAAAATCTCGCCATCGCGCTTCAACAGCATCAGCGGCGTGCCGTCCACGTCAGCCTTTTTCGGCTGCCCCTCGGATAAGTCAGACTCGCTGCACACACGCTTGAAGTCCTTCGGCAGATCCTCCTCTTCATCCGGCGCGTGATTGACCCCGATCTTCTGGTTATAAGACAGCACACCGCCCAAATACGCACTTGCCAGCACCACAGCGTAGCCGGCAAAACCGAAGACGCGTCCCAGCCCGCGATTACCGCTCTTGCGAAGGATATAAGACGTGCCGTAGAGCACCGTGGCCCCGCCATTCAAAAGCCCGTGCAACGCGCCGACTCGCTGCGCTTTACCCTGTGTATCGCTCCAATCTGTAATGCCGCTGACGGCAGACCCAAGCGCGCCCACCAATCCAACAGCCACCGCCGCATCTGCGCCAGGCGCGTACTTTTCCTGGCCGCTCGCCTCCAAACAATCCAACACTGCGGCGGCAGTCCAACTCCCGACCGGAACGTCCGTAATCGCCGAGTGCAATGGATGCCCCAACCACACTCCATGCAGCGCATTCTTGATCGCCTGGCCGGATTCGCCCGCCGCCTCGTAGGCGTCCTTTACCCACGCTTGCCCCTTCTCCTGAATCGGAGCCAGCCACTCTTGTTTTTCCACCAGGGACAGAATCGCTTCTTCACTCATACCCCTGTATGACAGATTCGGCACCGGGTTGTTTCGGATGTTAGCATCGGCTTCAGTGACAGAGAACGAAATCTATTCCGTAATAGGGGAAGAAGGCTTTCAGAGCCTCATCGCGGCATTCTACAGGCAAGTGCCGCACGATGAAGTACTAGCGCCGATGTATCCCGAGGGCGATTTCGCCGGGGCGGAACAGCGTCTCCGGGATTTTTTGATCTTCCGTTTCGGCGGTCCAAACCGTTATATAGAAGATCGCGGCCATCCCCGTCTGCGTATGCGCCACGCCCCGTTTCCCGTCGATCAATCCGCGCGCGAACACTGGCTGCAGATGATGAGTAAAGCTCTGGCCGAAACCGAGATCCCCGCCGAGGCCAAAGAAATCCTCTGGTCGTACTTCGAAGCCACAGCCGCAGCCATGATGAACCGCGGCTAGCCGTGAAGTTATCCATAGTCGATCAGTCGCCAGTCTCGGAGGGTTCCACGCCCGCCGACGCTCTCCGCAACAGTATTGAACTCGCGCGCCTCGCCGACCGCCTCGGTTACCAACGCTACTGGATTGCGGAGCACCACGGCATGGACACTCTCGCCTCGCCCGCGCCCGAGATTCTGATCGCCCGCATCGCCGCCGAAACCTCTCGTATCCGCGTCGGCTCCGGCGCCGTTCTTCTCCCGCACTACAGTCCATTGAAGGTCGCGGAAGTCTTCCGCATGTTGCACGCGCTCTATCCCGGCCGCATCGATTTGGGCGTTGGCCGGGCTCCTGGCGGCACCGCTCTCGAAGCCCGCGCGCTTCGCAAGGGCCTGGCTGCCGACGTGGATACTTTTCCGGACGATCTGCTCGAACTCTTAGCTTTCCTCGACAACGGCTTCCCGCCCGCGCATCCCTTTGGAAAGATCAAGGTCGCGCCCCAGATGCCCGGAGGCCCCGATGTCTGGCTGCTCGGTTCCAGTCCCTGGAGCGCTACCGCCGCCGCGCAACTTGGATTGCCCTACGCCTTTGCCCACTTCATCGACCCGCAATACACCCGGCCAGCGATCGAACGCTACCGCTCTGAATTCCATCCTTCGGAACGGCTGAAGAACCCGCAAGTAATTCTGGCCTTGGGCGCGCTCTGCGCCGAAACCGAAGAGGAAGCTCGTCACCTTGCGGCAAGCGCCCGTGCTCTGCTTAAGGCGATTCCGTACTTTCCCGCGAGCCGGCGGCCTGGTCCCAACACCGGAGCAGGCCATTGAGGAACTCTCTACCGGCCTTGATCCCAGCGTCTTTGAATCGGGAGAGTGGCCGCGTTACGCCGTCGGCACTCCAACGCGTCTGCGCGAAAAACTTTCAAGCATTGCCGATGAACTTAAGCTGGACGAACTGATGATCGTCACAATAGTTCACAGTCACCACGCCCGGCTCCGTTCTTACGAACTGCTGGCAAACGCGTTCCTGTAAAGACTTTGCGTTGGCGAACGCCGCACGCCGTCTGAACCGGTTTACGGCTCTCCGCATGATAGCCTTGATCTGAGTCCCGCTGCGGGAAACGTGAAGAGCGGCGCCCCGGACTTTGCGCCCGCAAATAGCTTTCAACCCAACGATCCCCACGCGCGATTCCCGCTCTCTTTCAAATGAAGAAATTACTCGCGCTGAATCGCGGCGAAATCGCGATTAGAATCCTACGGGCCGCCAATGAGCTGAAAATCCGCACAGTAGCCGTGTACTCGGAAGAAGACCGGCTCAGTCTGCATCGCTTCAAAGCGGACGAAGCTTATCTCATCGGCAAAGGCAAGGGGCCGGTGCAAGCTTATCTGGATGCCGATGCCATTGTGCAGCTGGCCGCCGATAAGGGTGTGGATGCGATTCATCCCGGCTATGGCTTCCTTTCAGAGAACCCGGCCCTGCCTCGCGCCTGCGAACGGGCTGGAATCACATTTATTGGTCCAAGCGCCAGCATCCTCGAAGAATTGGGCGATAAAACGGCGGCGCGCAAGCTGGCGCAGAAGGCCGGAATCCGCACTGTGCCGGGAACTGAGAACCCGGTTGACCCGAACGATCCGCACATCGAAGAAGTGGCACGCCAGATCGGCTTTCCGCTCATCATCAAAGCGGCCTTCGGTGGCGGCGGCCGAGGCATGCGAGTCGTGGAATCTCTCGCCAACTTCCAATCCAAGCTCAAAGAGGCGAGTCAGGAAGCGGGCGCGGCGTTCGGAAACGATGCCGTCTTTCTCGAGCGCTTCATTCGGCGCGCGAAGCACATTGAAGTGCAAATCCTCGGCGACACAGCGGGCAATATCCTGCACCTTTATGAGCGCGATTGCTCCGTGCAGCGCAGGCATCAAAAGGTCGTCGAAATAGCCCCCGCCATCGGCGTCCCTCCAAAGGTCCGAGCCGAACTTGCCGAAGCCGCGGTAGCACTGGCCCGCGCAGCCCATTACTACAATGCCGGCACCGTCGAATTTCTCGTCGATGTCGATACAAACGAGTGGTTCTTCATTGAAGTCAACCCGCGAGTGCAGGTTGAGCACACGGTAACCGAGGTCGTAACCGGAATCGATATCGTTCGAGCGCAAATCCAGATCGCGCAAGGGCTGACTCTGCACGGCGAGGAAATGGGTCTGCCCGCGCAGGCCGATGTTCCTTTGCATGGCACCGCGCTTCAGTGCCGCGTCACCACCGAAGATCCCGCAAATAAATTCATTCCGGATTATGGCCGTTTGCAAACCTACAGGTCGCCCGCCGGATTTGGTATTCGCCTGGACGCCGCATCGGCCTATGGCGGCGCGAACATTTCGCCGTTCTACGATTCGCTGCTCGTGAAGGTCACCGCCTGGGGTTCCAATTTCAAGCAAGCCTGCGAGCGAATGGATCGGGCCCTCCGTGAATTTCGAATACGGGGTGTGAAGACGAATATTCCGTTTCTTGAAAACGTGGTCAATCACCCGTCTTTCTTATCCGGGGAAACGACAACTTCTTTCTTAGATGAGAATCCGGACCTGTTCTCGTTCGAACCTCGCCGTGACAGAGCGACTAAGTTACTCGCCTATCTGGCGGACGTCATCGTGAACGGCAATCCGGAGGTGGCAAATAAGCCGAAGCCCACAGTCATTCGCGACGCAACGGTGCCGCACTCCGAGATAGAACATCCGCCCGAGGGTAGCCGGGACATCCTCAATAGAATCGGGCCGGACCAGTTTGCCAAATGGACGCAGAGCCAGCAGCGGCTGCTGCTTACCGATACCACTTTTCGCGACGCTCACCAGTCATTGATGGCGACGCGAATGCGTACTTACGATCTCTTGCGGATTGCCGATTTTGTCGCACGGGAAGTGCCTCAACTCTACAGCGTCGAAATGTGGGGCGGCGCGACATTCGATGTGGCGATGCGGTTTCTGCTCGAAGATCCCTGGCGGCGTTTGCAACAGTTGCGCGCCCGCATTCCGAACATCTGTTTCCAGATGCTGTTGAGAGCCTCGAACGCGGTCGGGTACACAGCTTATCCGGACAACGTCGTGCAGGAATTTATCAAAGAAGCGGCCGCTCAGGGCATCGATATTTTTCGCATCTTCGATTCCCTGAATTGGATGCCGAACATGAAGGTCGCTGTCGAGGCCGCGCTCAAAACAGGCCGGGTTTGCGAGGCGGCCATTTGCTACACGGGCGACATCCTCGATCCCGCGCGCGAGAAGTATTCTTTGAATTATTACGTGCGGCTCGCGAAAGAACTGCGCGCCATGGGAACGCACATTCTCGGCCTGAAAGATATGGCGGGACTCCTGAAGCCTTACGCCGCTTACAAGCTGGTGAAGACCCTGCGCGAAGAGGTAGGTCTTCCCGTTCATCTGCACACACACGACACCAGCGGAATCAATGCGGCGACCATCTTGAAGGCGGCGGAAGCGGGTGTCGAGGTGGCCGATGCCGCTATTTCCGCGATGAGCGGTACCACCAGCCAGCCCAATCTGAACTCGATTGTCGCCGCTCTGGCGCATACGGATCGAGACACCGGTTTGAACTTCAATGCGCTGAATCAGTGTTCAGATTATTGGGAGACCGTCCGGGCGTCTTATGCGGCTTTCGACAACGCTCCAAAGTCGGGAACGGCGGAGGTTTACATCCACGAGATGCCTGGCGGCCAATACACGAATTTGAAAGAGCAGGCCGAATCCATGGGTCTTGGCGCGCGCTGGCCGGAAGTCGCCAGGATGTACGCCGACGTCAATATGGCCTTCGGCGATATCGTCAAAGTCACGCCATCAAGCAAGGTAGTGGGCGATCTCGCGTTATTTCTGGTGAGTCACGAAATGAGCGTTAAGGATCTGGAGAATCTACCGCCCGATCATCAAGTGACTCTGCCGAATTCTGTCGCCGACATGTTTATGGGATCCCTCGGCCAGCCCGAAGGCGGATGGCCGGCAAAGCTGCAACAGATTGTGCTTCGTGGTCAAAAGCCGCTGAGCGGTCGCCCCGGCGATAGATTACCTCCGGTAGACCTCGAAAAAATGGCGGCTAAAGTATTGGAAGAGACGGGTTCGAGCAGTCGGACTGACCTACTCAGTTACCTGATGTATCCCGAGGTCTTCACGAAATTCGCAAACGCCCGAACGCAATATGGCGAGTTGGAAGTGCTGCCGACTCAGCAATTCTTTTACGGTCTCGAAGAGCGTAGTGAAGTAATGGTGGACCTGGAGCCCGGCAAAACGTTAATCGTCCGCCTGCTGACTGTTGGCGAGCCCCGGCCCGACGGGATGCGCACCGTTTTCTTTGAGCTGAATGGCCAACCCCGGGAAGTCGAAGTGCCGGATAAGACAATCAAACCGGTCGCAGCCGTACGCAGGAAAGCCGATTCGGGCAAGGCCGGGGACGTGGGCGCGCCTATTCCCGGTGCCGTTACGATGCTGCACGTCAAGACTGGAGAGCACGTCAAGAAGGGCGACCGCCTGCTCGTGATGGAAGCGATGAAAATGCAGAGTACCGTCTACGCCCCTATCGACGGCACTGTGAAAGAGATCGTCGTCCGGCTGAGAGATAGCGTCGAACCGCACGACTTGCTGCTCACGATTGAATGACGGCGTTGCGACCGCTAGACTAGAAGTAGTCTTGTTCGCGAGAGTGGGGGCGTAGCTCAGTTGGATAGAGCATCAGCCTTCTAAGCTGAGGGTCACAGGTTCGATCCCTGTCGCCCCTACCACTTTTAGAGTTGCTACGCCTGTCTAAAATCTAGCGCGGAAGTCGTGACTTCGATCACGAGTTCCTATCATTTCCATCGAATCCTTCAAGAGCAGAATCGCTCTGGGCAACAGCCTGCACGCGCCGTACTAAAACCTCGAGGTGAAGTACTGAGGACTGGACGACTGGTCTTCGTCTTGCTAATAGACGTTGGCACGTGTAGCGTTTACATATGACTTTCGCGAGGCCTGCCGTTTGAAACAAGTTCTTTTCACGATTTTGTTCCTTGTCGCGCCCGTGCTTAGTGTGGCGCAAAGCGGAGGGCCTTGCCCTCGTTTTGCCGAGGGTAGCGCGATCCGGGAGCCAGAGAATTTATACAGTCAACACGGTGCCCTCGAAGTTACGTTCAAGTACCAGACCAGAGTGGATACCGCCGGAAATATTCTCTACTGCTTCACCACTGACAGGGGGGCTGAATCCCCCACGCTTCATTTGCATCCAGGGGACACTCTGATCGTCCATTTGAAGAATGAGTTGCCTCCTGGCGCGATGATGATGATGCCGATACCACCCGCGCCGGAAATGGCGATGTCCTCGTCCAGCGCGGATAATTGCGGCACATCGGCGATGACATCTTCGTCCGTCAACATCCACTATCATGGGGCAAACGTCCCTCCAACATGTCATCAAGATGAAGTCATCAAAACTTCGGTCGATGGCGGCGCTTCTTTTGACTATCGCGTCCAGTTCCCGCGAGACGAGCCGCCCGGACTCTATTGGTATCACCCCCATATCCATGGCATTTCGGAACCAGCTGTTTTAGGCGGCGCATCCGGCGCAATCGTCATCGAGGGGCTCGAGAATGTAAATCCCGCCGTCGCTCGGCTTCCGCAAAGAGTTCTCATCGTCCGTGACAACCTGGTGCCCGGAAATCCCACGCCGGGCGGAGCGGTTCCGTCTTGGGACCTTTCTGTGAATTACACGCCAGTCGCTTACCCGGACTTTACGCCCGGCGTGGTAAACACCAAGCCAGGGGAGAGGCAGCTATGGCGCGTTTTGAACGCCTCGGCCGACACCATTCTCGATCTGGAACTGGACTACGACCACGTTGCTCAGCCGATGGAGATTGTAGCTTTGGACGGCGTTCCTACGGGATCGCAAGACGGTACTTCCCAAGGCAGGATCCTGACAGTAAAGCATGTTCTCCTGCCACCTGCCTCGCGGGCAGAATTTATCTTAACGACACCTTCGCTCAATACAGTAGCTGCTGTGTTGAAGACGAAAAACGTCAATACTGGCCCCGACGGGGATAACGATCCGGAACGGCCGCTTGTTAGTATTCGGCCTGTCTTCGACGTATCCGCACCGGCGCTTATGCCTGACTACATCTCCGCCCCTCCTGGCCCTTCCCGCTTCGCAAACCTCGCCACGTGTAAAGTTAGCGCACACCGCAAACTCTACTTTTCGGAAGTGCTATCGGATCCCAACGATTCCAATAGCCCGACTAACTTCTATATCACGGTCGACGGGCAAAAGCCTGCGCTCTTTAGCCCTGACAACCCTCCTGCCATACAAACAACGCAAGGGGCGGTAGAGGATTGGACAATTGAAAACCGCACACTCGAGAATCACGAATTCCATATCCACCAGATTCACTTCCTTGTTTTGGCGGAAAACGGAGTTCCCGTGCCTAACGGCCAATTTCTCGATACCGTACAGATTCCTTATTGGTCCGGTAAGGGACCGTACCCAAGTGTCAAGGTGCGCATGGATTTTAGAGGGCATGTAATCGGCGACTTTGTCTACCACTGCCATATCTTGGGCCACGAGGATGGTGGCATGATGGCCGTCATCCGAGTGACTGCCGCTCCCTAATTAGCGGCTTCAGCACACGCCATGTCTTGAACGTGAGCTTGGCGTTGAGCTCGAAGGAAGGCAGGGTTCACGACAACCCTGCGCGCCCGACCTGATCGATTCACTCTGACTATTGCTCCACCCTGTTACACAGCTTCGTTACAGTCTCGCTCACAGGTTCGATCTCTGTCGGCTACCACTTTGCATTTTCTACATGTGCGAGGACTCCGGGCTCCGGAGCGGTACGGCGAAAAATCAACACGTAGTACGAGTTTGGTGTTTCAATCTCCGCGCTAAAGCCCGCTTCTTTCATACGGGCAATCAGCCACTGATTCCAGCCTTCTTCGCCCGAAAAAGCGCGCGAGACAAAAAGAACTTCACGAGTGCCGGCCAACTGAGATTCGATCACCCCTGACACATAAGCCTTTACCTCATCGCTGTTCAAGCTGAATGGTAGCGGCAGAAGCCGGTTCTTCATTGGGTAGGCGACAAACGGAGTGTACAAGTAACTTCCATTGCCCATACCAGCTCTCCAGTCATAGAAATTCGACTCGCACAAAGCGCTGCTGAAGAAAACTGGCGGCGCGTCCTTTACAGACTGTGACCGGATGATACTCACAAAAGGCTGCAGTTCCTCAGCGCCTTTCTTCCTAGCCGCTAAAAGTGCCAACGGGCTGGCAGTAGACAGAAGTACAGCGCACAGCACCCAACAACGAGCGGTCAGCGTCTGAAACAAAGAGTAACCGGCGTAAGCCAGCAAAAGTGTTTGGCCGGGAACTGCGGAAGCGATGTACCGGGGCAAGAAAACACGCATGGGGGTTGCTACCGATACGGCAAAGAAAAGGACAGGTGTTAAGGACCACCAGGAAACGAGCAGGACTGAAAAAGAGCGGCTGAGAGGGCGCGGCTTGCGGAACCCGGTTGGAAACACGAACTGCGCCACGATCGCGGCGGCGAAAAGGCCAAATGCAACCATCGTCGGTAGGAGCGACTCGCTCAACTCGGTCGCTTGCGGCGCCGAGGCGAAAGGTAGCGTGTGCGCCTCCCGCAACAAGGAGCGCATAAGCGGGAACAGCGGAGCAATCAGGAGCCCGATGGCTCCGAAACTGGCCAGCAGATGGTGCCAACAACGCACCCGGCGCTCGACCACAAACACGTAGCCAAGGTAGAGAGCATGGCAGAGGAAGATGGCCGCAAAAAAATAGTGCAGGTAGACGATTAGGGTAGACGCGACAACGTAGCCGAAAAGATAACGGCGCTCGCGATTCTCAACCCATTCGTAGAGCGCTAGACAGGAACCCGCAACTGCCGCCAGGGCCAGGGCGTAGGGCCGCGCCTGAGTGCCGAGAATAATAGCGGTCGGATGGAACAAGAAAATAACGGCAGCTAAAAAGCCGGCATGCTTTCCCACGCCTTTCTCAGCCAAACGGTAAAGAAAAAGAGCGGCGAGAAGAACGCCTACCAGCGATGGAATCCGAAGCGCCACATCCCGGACGGGACCTCCATTAAACGCAAAAAAAGACGCGATCACCGCGTAGAGTATCGATTGACCCGGCCAATGGGCGGTGACGCGAATTGCCTCAAGAGGGCCGCGATAAGCCATGAAGAACGTGCCCGCCTCATCCACCCAGAGACTTCGGAAAAGCCGTGGAACCCATACCGAAGCCAGGAGCAAAGCGGCCGCAATCCAAAATATAGGCTTAGTGCCCGCCTGCTTGATTTCCGCCTCTTCGGACTTTGCCGGTGCGTAGCTCGTGGTTTTTGTGATCAGCATGCTGGCTGCCTGAGAGAAGAATTGAGGCGTCATTGAATACCGAAACGCCCCGTTCTTCTGTCCGCGAGAACACGTCCCTGGTTATAAGTCGGAATAGCGACGAAAACTTCTTCATTTAGAAACTCTTTATCCGCGGTATTGCCACCCATATCAGACCTCAGATCTGTTATCGGCCCCTCGTGGACGTTTCATTAGCTATCCGGTTCCTTAGACCGTTTCCCAGAGTGGTGATACTGGAAGACCGACAACTATTTACCCGTGCGGAATGACTGATTCCGTTGACAGCAGCCCGCAAATGGCTCAGCCGCGTTCCAAGCCGAGGGTTACAGGTTCGATCCGTGTCGCCCGTACCACTTTTATGAGTTGCTACGCTATCTTTGTGAGGTACAAAGGGTCGGCGGAGTTGATCTTAGACGAACGCCTCGCCACCTTCCGTAGAACGATGCCGGAGGCGCCACTCGATGAGTGAAAACCGTCAGCACGCCCATCAACTGATCGACCGTTTGCCGGAATCGCAACTCTCGGCGTTGGTCGGATTGCTCGAAACGATTGTCGATCCAGTGACCATCGCTTTGCGCGATGCACCATTCGACGACGAAGAAGAAACGAACGAAGAACGTGCGGCAGTCGAGCAGGCCCGGCAGTCCGTGCAACGGAACGGCAAAGGCATTCCACATGGGGAAGCAATGCGCCGCCTGAATCTCGATTAGAGCTTGTTTGTGAGAGAAAATGGCTGGAGCTTGCCCGGCTCTCTGAACTGGGGCTCTGCGCAGAAGCCCGGCAGGCCAGCGAATCGCATGCTATCAACAAGCGTGTGGCATCCATTTCGACAAATTCCTTCCCACAAAATCGCGCGCAAACTTTCATGTTCTTTGTACTTGGTCTGATATTCGCCGTCACCCCAGCCCCCGCCGCAAAACAAATCGAGAACACCAACTCTAAATTGCCCCGGTTCGAGGTGGCCACTATAAAACCAGTCGATCCCAACATTGGGCATATGGTCGGCGTCGACGTCTACCCCGGAGGCAGAGTTGTCCTCCGCGGCCTCCCGCTGAAGACGCTGATTTGCGTCGCCTTCAATGTGAGTTACTGGGAGCTCTCGGGGGGCGATAGCTGGACCGGCAAAACTCCTTACAATGTCGAGGCCCTACCACCCGAAAATCTGCGTTCCAACATATCCCTACGCCATACCTTGTATGGGATTCAAGACGAACGCCTGCGTCAAATGCTGCAGGCTCTGCTGATTGACCGGTTTCAACTGACCTTCCATCGCGAGACGAAAACGGGAAAGGTGTTTCTCCTGGAAAGGACAGCCAAAACACTGCGGCTACAGCCAACAAAAGCCATTTCAACTACTACGGATCCTATGGCCGACGCGGGGGGAAGTATAGGCTTTGCCGAAAAGTGGGTTCTGTATAACACAACTATGCCGGAGCTTGCCAAGTTTGCCAGCGACTTTGTCTTGCATTGCCCGGTTCTTGATCGCACCGATTTGACTGGGTCGTTCGATTACAAATCGCCACCGGAGGATTGGGACATCTATCAGCAGGACACCGTCGGGTCCTTCCTAAATCTGATCGGGGAAATGGGACTTAAATTAGATTCGGCAAAAGGGCCAGTCGAGACCTTCGTCATCGACCAGGCGCACACGCCCTCGCCAAATTGACCGGTTCGAAGCCTTGCTCCGACTTCCAGTCGCGACGCCTACCGCTAACCCGGCCACGCGACCGGGAGATTCATTCACTCACTCACCCACCGCCGTCTATCTCCACACCGAGCACCGAAGCGTGAGCGAGGTTAGGCACCGATATTGCCTACCTCCCGGCGGAATCTCAGGCCCGAGTTTTCCAACTGCGAACACAGGTTCAAGTGAACCAGCAACCGGCGCTACTCACTCTGGAATGCAGGGAAGCGACGTCCATCAGCATCGCAGTGGGTGCCTCTATCACAGAATGTGCTACTGGGCGGGTTTGTGGGGAGTCAAACAGGCTATGCATTCAACAGCCGGAGGACGGAATGGAAGATGAGGCTTTGTATTCTGACGATCCGCTACGGGTGTACCTCAGGGAAGTCGGGAAGGTTCCTCCTATGGATCCTGACGAGGAAATCAAATGCATAGAGCACGCGCGAGCCTCGGATGAACTGGGAGAAGCCGCACGAACACGCTTGGTCGAAGCACACCTTGGCCAGGTAGTTTCGTTGGCGGAAGTCTCCCAAACTGGTCGAATTCATATCCTCGATTTGATCGAAGAAGGCAACAAGGGGCTGATTCAGGCGGCGGAGAAACTAAATAGCTGTACTCAGGATTCGTTTTGGCCTTTTGCGCGGGTATTCGTCGAACGTGCTATTGCTCAGGCCCACGCTTCGGGTTCTCCGTTGCCTTAAACCTCGTGAGAACGATGTGATCGCCGCGACGCCAAGCAAAATGAAAAAACGAACCCATTCCCGGCTAAGACAAGGGAAGTTCGTTCGGTAATTTCCCTGTATCTTGCTGAAAACAAGCTCAGAACAACCGAATTGGCTTCGTTCCGTAATTGCCCGGGCAGCCAGTTCGTTCCGTAATCGGGCCTCATCGAGGGGGGTGCCCAATGCGCGTCAACGCCGTCTAAGATGGCCGGAAATGCCAGCCGGTTCCGCAACCTCGAAAATCCAGTCACAACTCCACCCGCCTTGGCGCCAACACCCTATCCTCCGCCGCTTCAATCACATAACTCACGCCACCGCACCCCACGCCACCCAGGCATCCCCTCACCCGCGCTATTCTCCACCCGGAGTAAAACCCGTTATGTCTTCTCAATTCACCTTATGCGGCAGCCACCGCGAGCATCCCTTAAACTCGCAATCGGTTGGCCAACCCGCTCCTGACGAAACGATTCAAATCACCCTGCTTATCCGCCGTCGCACTGCCGCGCCCGAAGCTGACCAGCTTGAGCCGCCACCTGACCCGCGCGGAGCACGCCGAAAATCACGGCGCAGATCTGGCCGACATCCATGCCGTTGAGGCCTTCGCCTCCGAGCACCACTTTTCTATCGCTCACATCAATCCCGCCGCGCGGTCCATCACCCTCGCGGGTCCGCTTTCAAAATTGGCGGACGCCTTTGGCGCCGACTTGCAATCGACCGAAACGGACGGTAAGGTCTATCGAACCCGCCAGGGCAGCTTGCACCTGCCCGAAGCCCTGAAAGAAATCATCGTCGCGATTTTTGGTTTCGATCAGCGCCCCGCCGCCACCACCAATCACTACCTTCATTCACGCGCCGCGCAGCCATCCGCGTATACGCCCCGGCAACTCGCTGAAATCTACAATTTCCCAACGAACACCGGCCAAAACCAGACCATCGCACTGATAGAGCTTGATGGCGGTTTCAACAACTCAGACCTCCAGACCTACTGGCAGCAACTGGGCTTGAATAACGTCTCGACAACTGCTGTCTCGGTCGATGGCGCACAGAATGCACCCACCGGCGACCCCGACGGTCCCGATGGAGAAGTCGCTCTGGATATTGAAGTCGCAGGAGCCATCGCCCCCGGCGCTCGCATCGCCGTCTACTTCGCACCGAACACCGACCAGGGCTTCCTCAACGCCATCAACGCGGCCATTCACGACAACGTGCGCCAGCCGTCCGTTATCTCTATCAGCTGGGGCTCGCCGGAAAAGGAATGGACCTCGCAGGCCATGAACGCCTTCCACGCGGCCTTCCACGACGCAGCCTTGTTGGGCATTTCCGTCTGCGTCGCATCGGGCGACAACGGCTCTTCAGACGGCGAATCGGATCGTGCGCCCCACGTCGATTTCCCGGCGTCAAGTCCTTGGGTGCTGGCCTGTGGCGGCACCAGCCTGATCGCAACCAATTCCACCATCAGTTCCGAGACCGTCTGGAACGACGGCACGAATGGAGGCGCGACGGGCGGCGGAGTCAGTTCGCATTTTTCTCGCCCTTCGTATCAATCCCATGTTCACGTTCCGAAACCCGCCGGAAATACCAAGAACCCCACCGGTCGCGGTGTACCGGACGTCGCCGCAGTCGCTGATCCGGCCACCGGCTATACGGTTCTAATCGATGGCAATCAGACGGTCATCGGAGGCACCAGCGCCGTCGCGCCCCTGTGGGCGGGACTCATCGCACTTTGCAACGAACAACTCGGTAAAAACCTGGGCTGGTTCCATCCCCAACTCTACGGAACCATTACTCAACACAAAGCCCTGCACGATATCGTCTCCGGAACCAACGGCGCTTACAAGGCCGGACCCGGCTGGGATTGCTGTACCGGCCTTGGAACCCCGAACGGCCAAGCCATCCTGACCGTTCTCAAAGACTAAGCATAAGATGAGGAGGTCGGACTTGGAAAGCCCCTCAGGGACGTCCCGGCCTTCTCGTCGATATTCCCGCAAACGTCCGCTTTGCAGGCGCGTCCCTTCCGGCCTATGCCGATGGCGAATTTTGCAATCGGTCTCAGAAATGGCTTCGTTCCTCAATTCCTGCAGAATCGAATCACAAGCCGCACGTGGATCCTTCGCCCGGGTCACCTGTCGGCCAATCACCAGATAATCCGCCCCATCCCGGATCGCCTCAGCCGGAGTCGCCACCCGCTTCTGGTCGCCAACCGAAGCACCCGCCGACCGCACACCCGGCGTCACAAGCTTCAAACCCGGTCCCCCAACCGCCCTGACCCGGGCCACTTCAACTGGAGAACAAACAATGCCGTCAATCCCGCTCTCGACCGCCTTCTTAACTCGAAGCTCGACAAGATCCGACACCGGAACCGAGTACCCAAGATCGGCCAAATCTTCTTGATCGAAGCTAGTCAGCACCGTAACCGCCAGCAGCTTCGCCCTGCTTCCGCCCCGGCCCTCGACAGCCGCTTTCATCACGGTCCGGCTGCCGTGTACCGTCAGGAACGTGATGGCTTCGTTCCTGCAAATCTCGCGAGTAGCCCGCTTTACCGTTTCGCCTATGTCGTAAAGCTTCAGATCGAGGAACACCTTCTTGCCGAACGCGCCCAGTTGCGAAACAAAGTCCATGCCCGCGACCGCGTAGAGTTCCATCCCAACTTTATAGAAATCCGCCGCCGGGCCAATCCTCTCAACCAGTTCCAGCGCCTGCGCCGTGCTATCCACATCCAGCGCAACGATGATTGGGTTCGTTTCGCAATTCACAGGAGCACCTCGATTGGCTTCGTTCCGTAATTTCTGACTTGCCCGATGACGTACGCTTCCGGCCGCTCCGCCAAAAGCAGCTTCGCTTCTTCTTCGCTTAAGGAGATCAGTAACCCGCCCGACGTCTGCGGGTCGTACAGCAGCGCCTGGAGTTCGTTCGGTAATTCAGGGGGCATCCGCACACAACTCTCGACGAAATCCCGGTTGTTAGCCAGCCC
Organism: uncultured Acidobacteriaceae bacterium; assembly: GCA_963845995.1. GTDB lineage: Bacteria > Acidobacteriota > Terriglobia > Bryobacterales > Bryobacteraceae > Bog-105. Next base: position 69,531 of record CAWJUO010000041.1, read on the forward strand.
GCCCGAATGCGCCCCCGCCTTCGAATACTCAACCGCACCCGGCAGAAACTGAACCGCGCCCGCCGAAATCTCAAGCGTCACCCCGCTCGCCAGCGCCATCTCCCGGGCATGCCCCAGCAGACCAAACCCGGTCACATCCGTACACGCATGAACGTCGCGCCTCAGCATCGCCTCGCAGACCTCCCGGTTCAAAGTCAGCATCTGCTGGATCGAAGCGTCCATGTGGCTTTGTTCCACATTTCCCTTCTTGAGCGCCGTCGAGATCACGCCCGTGCCAATTCGTTTGGTAAAAACCAGTACATCGCCCGGCATCGCTCCCCCGTTCGTCAAAATCCGGCGTGGGTCGATCAGTCCGGTCACCGCATAACCGAACTTCACCTCGTCCTCCGAGATGCTATGGCCCCCCAGAATCACGCACCCGGCTTCGTGGATCTTATCCGCGCCGCCTTTCAAGATCGCTTCGAGATCGGCAATCTCCCCCTTCGCCGGAAACACCACCAGCGACAAAGCCGTCACGGGCCGCCCACCCATCGCATAGATGTCGCTCAGAGCATTCGCCGCCGCGATCCCGCCGAACGTATACGCGTCGTCCACGATCGGAGTGAAGAAGTCCACCGTCTGAACCATCGCGAGCGGGTTCCCGCCAATCTGCGTCACATCGTACACGCCGGCATCGTCCGCCATGTCATAGCCGACCAGAACTCTCTCGTTCGTCACCCGGGGCACCGTTCGCAGCGCCCGATCCAGAATCTTCGGGCTCAACTTCGACGCACAGCCCCCCGCCTTCACGTTTGCCGTTAACTTTGCCATGAAGAACCCCTTGAAGAACCAATGTATGAAGCGGGCCTGCCAACCTCTTCTTCGAACTCCCACTCGCGCCACGCATCCAGCAGCGGGAAGTACAGCCCGAGCGAAATCGGGCCCTTCTCCAGCCGCGCAATCAGAGTCGCGTAGTTCTCAAGCTGCGGACGGTAGCGGCCCTGCTCTTTGTCCAGGAACTTCTCGACATCCGCCCCCTCGTGATCGCTGGTCTTGTAATCGATAATCCAGAGCCGCCCTTGTTCGTCCCGGAACATCCGGTCCACCACGCCCGCAATCACCTTGTCTGCTACGCGTCCGCCCACCGCCCACTCTGAGCGGGCTTCTCCGTGGCCGCCCAGAATCCAGCGGCCCCGATCGCTCCCGAGCGTGATCGTCAGCGCCTTCCCGATCTGCTTCGATGCCGCCAGTTCCTCCGAACGCGGCACACCCAGCCGCAGCAGTTCGGACCGGAAGAAAGGGGCCAGCGCAGCCAGTCGCGCCGCGCTCCAGGCACTCACGCCTTCCCCCGCCACTCGCTTCAAAACTTCATGGACCACCGTTCCGACATGCCGCCCCGTGTCGCTCACCCACTCATAGCTGATCTTCCGCGCCGAAGCCGTCGCGCGCCGTAATTTGGGCTCCCACTCGACCGAGCGGTCCAGCTTCGGAACGTGCCAGTTCGCCGGAAGCCGCCGCAATACGTTCTCCGGCGCCCCGAAGTTCGCGAACAGCGGTACTTGATGCCAGTGCTTGCGCCTCAGTTCACTCTCGAACTGCTCGGCGACGGACAGCCCAGATCAATCCCAGAAACGTCCTGCTGCCCGCCTTGATACAGCCCGTGCGAGCCTTATTCGCATCGGCGTTGCCAATCAGGTACAGGCGGTTCTTGGCACGGGTCGCAGCCACATAGAAGAGCCGCTTCAACTCATGCTGCTCTTTGATATCCAACTCGTCGCAAACCAGTTCATAGGCTTGGTCCGGAGCGCCTCGCTGCGGTTGAGCCGCCACCAGAAGCTTCGCGCTCCCGTCCGCTTGAATCTGCTCCGTCCACACCAGCAGGTCTCGTTCCGACGACCTCGCGCCCGCGCCCAACTTCGGCAGAATCACTGTGTCGAACTCCAATCCCTTGGCCGCATGGATCGTCATCACCTTGACGCAATCCGCGCCTGTAACGGGCTTCGCAAACAGGAACTCCAGCCGCTCATTCAGCAGGCTGAAATCCCGAATGACCCCGCCGCGCTCAAACTCCTCGATCAACTCGAAGTAGGTCTCCGCATCCTCCAGATGGCTCTGCTCACGAAGCGCCGCCGGACCTCCCAACGCGAGCCACGTCTTCTCGACCAGATCGCGTAGCGGCAGACGTCCCACATTCCCCGCCGCCTGCGACAGAATCTCCTGCACTCGTACCGCCCTTATCCGTCCATCGGGCGACATCCCGAAGATCTTCTCCGGGTCCGATAACAGAGCGAAGACCGTCCGGTCTTGCTCGCGCTCCACAAGCGCTGAAAAGTCCGGCAGCGTGAGTCCGCACCAAGGCGCGCGCAGGCAGGCAAGCCACGAAACCCGGTCGCCCGGATGAAGAATCGCGCGCGTCAGCGAAATCAGATCCAGAACGTGCTGTTCATCCCGAAGCTGATCGATTTCGATAGCCTCGTACCGCAGCTTCGCCCTCGCGAGCGCTGGCAAAATCGACGCAAGCTGGCTGCGGCTCCTGACGAGAATCGCCACATCGCCCTGTTCGAGCGACGTCTTCACAAGCTCAACCACCGTGCGGGCCTCTTCTTCGCCCTTGTCGTTTACGAACGGGATCAATCGCGGAGCTACGCCCGTCTCTGGTCTGGTTGCTTCCGCTGGCCGCAGTTTCACGCCGCCATGAGCCCGGTCGTCCGCGTCCATAATCGGCGTGAACGTCTGCTGCGTCCACGCCACGATCTCTGGAGTAGACCGGAAGTTTGCCACCAACCGTAAAGGCGTCAGGCGCACATCGGCCAGCCGTTCTTCCTGCCAGCACTGCAGAAACAGACCCACTTCCGCCTCGCGAAACCGATAGATACTCTGCATCGGATCGCCCACTACAAACAGCGTCCGGTTGTCGCCCTCCGACCACTGCCCGGTGAGCGCCTTCAACAGCTCGTACTGCGAATGCGACGTATCCTGAAACTCATCCACCAGCAAATGCTCAATGCGGTAGTCAAGCCAGTACAGCAGATCGCTCGGCGATTCCGGACCGCCCAGTGCTTCAATGGCGGCCCTGGTGATTTCTGTAAAATCGACTTCGCCCGCCTCGCGAAACACACTCTTCAGCGCCTCTTCGGCATGACACAGCAGGTCGCAAAAGTCCTGGACATTCTCGGGATGCGAGCTGTCTCGAAAAGCCCGCCATTGTTCGCGGCGCTCCAGCATTCGCGCCACTTGGCTCTCCACGCGCCGTAGGTCGTTATCGAAATGCAACGCCACCCGCCGGAACAGGTCTCGCTTCGTCACATCGCCTTCGGCCAGATCGCCAATCGTCTGGCGCGCCGCCAGGTGATAAAGTTCAACCGCGTTCTCTACAACTCTTGGCGCACCGCCCAGATGCGAAACAATCGGCATCTGCCGGGTCAGCATCGCGCAGAGCGAGTCAATCGTTTGGATCTGCAAACGTCCCGTATCGCCGCGAACGTTCCAGCCAAGTTCGCTGTCTCTCTTCAGAACCTCGCGCGCGAGTTCTCGAGTACTCTGCTTATGCTCGTCGAGATCGTCCTTTATCTCGGCTTCTTCCAGCGCCTGCAATACGCGGTCGCGAAGCTCGGCGGCAGCTTTGCGCGTGAACGTCATTGCGACCACCGCTTCCGGGCGCTCGACGATACTCAGCAGCCGCAGATACCGCTGCACCAGCAGACTCGTTTTACCCGAACCCGCGGGAGCTTCGACGATAAACGAACGCGCCGGATCGAGCGCCTCTTCACGTTCTCTTCTGTCCGGCGTCAATCCGCTTCGCGCTCCTCTCCGGTTTTTTCGCTGATCCGGCACAGCGGTTTTATATCGCAGTATTCGCAGGCGCCCTTGATGGGATCGACCAACGCGTCTCCTCTTAAGAAATTCCGCGCCAGTCTTTCAACTTCCTTACGCGAACACTCGGTTACTTCGTCCCACTTGTCGTTGTGAACCGCAATGGAAGTTCCTTTGAAGTGCTTCTCCCGCGAGATCCCGACCAGCCGCAACTCGCGCGGTCTCAACTGCGCGAACAGGATTCCATCCACTTCCGAACCCTTTGCCGCCGCATAGACCAGCAACTGCGGTTCAGAGGGCCGTGGGCAGTTCAACTTGTTCTTCGTCTGTGCGCCGCTCTTATAATCGATCAGTACAAGCTGCCCGTTCTTCAGCCGGTCCATCCGATCGATCCTTAATCGCAGCGGCAGGCCAGCCAGATTGTATTCGAGCGCGTCCTCAACCTTTTCGACCGTGAACGCTTGAAGCCGCTGCTTCTCAACATCGTTCAACCAGTCGAGAATCAGTTCTTCCAGCCGCTCGCGCTCAATCAGCGTGGACTGTTCATAGAAAGCGCTGTCTGGCTGTTCGCTTACCGCGCGTGCCGCCGCCTCATGAACGATTCGCTGCAGGTCCGGCTCGGGCATCAATTTAAGCCGCGCCTGAGTTTTCAAATCCTGCCAGACATACTGTAAAGCCTTGTGCAGAAATCCGCCGCGATCCCGGGCATCGAAGCCAAAGCAGGCATCTTCCGGCGTCTGCGCCCGAAGCCGGATTTCGGCGAAGGCGCGAAACGGGCACAACGACTGCGCTTTGATGATACTCGTCCCTCCGCGTGTCTCGTGCCCCAAATCGAAGGCCGGAGCGTCTTTGTCTTCCACCTCGTCGAGCGCAACCGGAGCGAACGATTGCACTGGCAGTTTCCCGTTCCAAAGAGGCCGTTCCTTACGCGAATTCCGCACCATGCGTTGAACGAAGGGCGACAATCGCCCCGAATACGATCCGGCGAGAACCGAAGCGGTTCCGAGCAGAGACTTCGTCAGCCGTTCGCGTTCCGCTTGCAGACTGCGCGGTTCGCTTCCGGGAATGCCGTGCGCCCGCTGCAGCGTTAGCGGGATCAGCGGTGACAGACGCAACGGCGGCGGCCATGTCTCATCCGACAATCCCACCAGAAAGGCGCAGTCGAAATTGAGACCGGCGGCTTCCGATGCGTCGAGAATCTGAACCGGAGAAAACCAGTCGCCGCGCTCCAAGCCATTGCCGGACAAAATGCGCCGAAGGTGGCTCAATGCCGTTTCGAATGCTACCGGCGCCGACACCATCCCGAGCGCGCCAACAGCGGACACCGCGTTCTTCCAGGCCTCAACCGCTTCCTGTTCCTGCGAGGTGAGTTCGATGTCGCCTGGCCAGCCGACAGACTGCAGTAGGTCTCCGATGAATTCGCCCCACCGTGCCAGTTCGGCTTTGGGCGGCTTGTCCCGGAGCACGGCTCGAAGTTTCGGCCAGATGGAGACCAAAACGGGGCAACCGCGCGATGCCGATTCCAGATCCCGCAGCGTTACGTCGAGTTCGCGCCTCCTGCGCAGAGTCAAGTCGGCCATCGACCGCGCATTTAGCTCCTCGGCGGCGCCGGAGATGAACGGAGATCGCAGAATCGCCGCGGCGTTCGCGTGTCCGATTCGCGGACGCGCCAGATCGAGCAGCAGCAGAGCACCCGTAATCAACGGATGATCGGCAAGCGGCTGAGCCGCGCTCACGTGGAAGACCGAATCGCTCGACGGCGCCTCAAAGTGAAATGCCCGTCCAGAATAGAAGACATTGTGAAATGTCCGCTCGATGAGCGCTCGTCTGGTTGAAAGCTCCGGAACAAACACGGCGATTGAGCGCGTTGGTTGCTCTTCAAACAGCGCCCTTGCCCAACGCGCCGCGTGCTCGACTTCCGATTTGAAGCTTTCGCACGCGGTAAGCGGAACGGATGGGGAAGGGAATTCCGCCGCGCTCCCGAACACTGCCGACTTCTTCAGCGTCTCCCGAATTCTTTTCAATCCCGGGCTGAGCTGGTCAAATCCAACAAAGACGGTGGGAACGGACGCACAAAGGCCGTCCGCAATCCACTTCGGAAGCAATCTCCACAGATCTCTTCGGGCAATCCAATTCTCTTCGCGGCACTTACTTCGGAACTGCTTGAACCAGACGAGGAATTGCTGGGCATCCTGGTTATCGTTCCAGGATTCTCCTTCCAGCGGAACATTCCATTCGGCAACCAAGTTTGCGGCCCGCCGTGCCAATCTTGCCGTGGCATTGATATCGAAAAGCCCTGGGTTTTCCTTTTCGATAATCGTCTGCCAGACCAGGTGCTCTTGCGATGTGGAAAGAACCGGCGGGATGCTTGGATCTGAATAACGCGCCTCCTGCCAACACGTCGTAAGCCACGCATCGATGCTGAAAATAGCGGGACGCCGCCAGCTTTCGCGGCCATGCTGGAGCTGAGATTGGGAAAATTCCTGCGACGCTATCGCGGAAAGAACCGGCGAACGGGTAACGACAGTGGCATTCTCTTCAAACCAGGAAGAGAGCCCGGTAAAGGCAAGGCGCATGAAAGGTGTACGCCTTCATTATCGGCTTATGCGGCCCCAGCAACCGAAAGCGGTTTGGATTCAACGCCCAGCGTCAGCACGGGGGACGTGAAGTTCACATCAACCTTGATCTCTGGCAGCAGTGCAAAGTAAATTGCGAGCAAACTCCAGGGCAGATCGAAACGGTCTTTGGTGGTGCTTACGACGTCGGCTGCGTTGCGCTGGAAGTCTTTTTGAATCTGCTTAAACTGATCGCTTTCAGGGTTAAAGCCGCCCTCGCTTTTGACCAGCGTTTGAATCTGTTCAAGAGTATCGCCAAAATCCCGCATGGCCTCCGCCCACCACGAGATAACTTCGTGATCTCCCAAGATGTCCTCGCGCACGGCGGGCGAAAGACTTGCAAACGCGGTATCGAAACCCGCATTCCCCTGGGCTTTAAGAATGTCGCTGATTTTCGTCCACGCGCCCAGGTCCGTCAAGGGTTTAAGCCGGGCCGTTGTGGTTGGATCGGTATCACTCTGGAGAAGCGCCGACATCGCGTTCCGGCCAATCGCTTCGTAGAAGTCAACCGGAAGCGCCTTTCCTTTCGCCAGGAAGAGACGCTCGGAACTGAGCGCATCCAGGCGAATGGCGGCGTTCAGGCTGGTAGCGCCGAAGTTCGTGCGGCCGTCCGCGAGAATCGCTATCATTTGTTCCTGCTTGATGGCTTCAATAGTCGTGAGCGTAGCTAGTTCATGCCGCATCTCGTCAGCCTTCGTGTCCGCGTGCGAGACAAAGAATTCGAAGCGAAATGACAAGGTGGGCGCCCCGACCAGCGCCTTCGATCCCTGATAGGCGGCCGTCACCATGGAACTGGTGAAGAGCAGCGCCCGAAGTTTCTTTGGATCCGGGTGCAGGCTGCTTGTAGTCGCTTTTATTTGGTCGGCGGTAGCCGTGTCGGTAATAATGAGCGCGCCTGATTCCGGGCTGAACTGCACTTTTCCGGTCAGCGCAAGGCTGCTCAGGTCGGAGAATTGGAAGAAATTCAGAAGATGGATGGTCAGGTTGCGCGTTGTCTTCCGCTTGGTCGTATAGATCGCTTTCTTCTCAGTGACCCCGCTGGCCGGAGTCGCGGCTAAAGCTGCCATCTGCGAATAGTTTCCGCGCAGGGCCGCCGTTACTGCGGATTTTGCTTCGTCTCCCGTCAACCGGGTCAAATCCAGTTCGTAAAGAAAGAAGATGTCCTTCTCTATTTCCTTCGAGAATTCGGTCTCCACTCCAGCCGCGAAACTCTCCTCAAGGGCCGCTTTAAGGGCGGCTTCAACCGATTCCCGGCTTTCCTGCGGCAGGTCTTTCAGCTTTTCGACTTGCTTCGGATCCGGACTGATCTGTCCAAGCACAGCGGTGAGCAAATCGGTTCCGGCTGCAACTGTAGTTACACCCGCCGAGACGGTCAAATCCGTAGTGAATTTAACTCCCCGCGACCGGGACACGGCCAGTTGAACTGTGCTGCCAGTCTGTTTCAAGACGCTGACCTGAAACCCTCCGGACACCTTGACTGAAAATTCGAGATCCGCACTGCCGGACGCGTTGATTTTGGTCGAGTCTATGATGGGTGTCTTGATCGTGGCAAGCGCATTATTCAGAAACTGATAGCCCGCCGAAGCCGAAAACGTCAGCGTTCCTTTGCCCTCGACTTCGAAGATAGACCCAACGCTCATCGCCTCCAGGTCTTCGACGTCGAACGGGGAGAGTGAAACCGGCGATAGCTGTCGCGAGTCGCGTCTACCAGGGCAGCCTCGGGGTCGCAAACCCTGTAGTTTGTAATGTCGATCTCGCCGCCTGCAACCATACCGAAAGTGAATTCGTTTACGGTGCCACTGGCGCCCACTGTTACAGTCGCGCCCGTCTCGAACGCCAGGTACACCGGGAGAGTAACGGGTTTCTGATCGAACTGGTCTAGCAGATCGGTGGCGGCGTCGTTCTTTACGACATCGATACTCGCCGAGATGCCCTCGCTGACCTTAAGGCAAGATACTCCAGCGATACCGAAGCTGTTGGCCTGTTTGGCCGATAGCTTAAACGGCAACGCTTCCTTGGGAACTTTCGATACAGCGGCCGATTGGTTGTCTCGAAACGTGGCAACGTCGAAGACGAACTTCAAGTCGCCGATCAGGTACTTGGAAAGCGTTGAGTCGCTATCGCCGTTTGTAATCGATACATTCAGCCCTAGCTTGTCGAGAAGATCGATAAATGCCACGCTTCGCCTCTTTTGAACGCTATTGCGCTCGCAATGTGTGAGTATTTACAACATCCAGAAGGCTAGTACGCACCCAAGCCGCACCGGAATCCGTTTTGCGTTTTGCGCGGAGAGGGTCGGCCTTCGCAAGCAGTCCGTTGGCGTGGGTTGCTGGACGCAAGATAAACGTTCTCGTGGTGTTGTAACCGGCGAAAACAATGTTGGAACGCACAACGTCGTTCCGGAATGCGATAAGTCCGCGAAGTACGCGCCCGTGTTCGGGAGCGGGCAGAACCGGCATTGTTCTTGGATGGCTACAATCATTCAGACGGATTACCGCGACCTTGTCATCGGTGATAATCGAGCCCTCATCGTTGATCTCCGGGCGTCCAGAAGGACGGGACAGAAGCGTGGCGGCGTCTACGCATCCCGCAAAAGCGAGATCGTTCAAAACCTTGGCGCGTTCGTTGTCAATGTGAGGATCGGTGGCGTGAGTTATGCGCATCCTTCGAACTCGAAGCGCTACGTCTTCGGTAGCGGCGCTTAGCCACACTCCTTCGTGGCTTTCGGTCTGGCTCCATAAACGCAGATGATGCCGCTTAGAGAGGGTATCCAAACCCTTCTCGTACGCCATACCCGGCAGAGCGCCATCCAGGGTAAGTATGCTCATGGGAGCCTTTCTGTCCCCGATGCGCTCCACCATGCCCTGATAGATGCAGTACAGAGATCTGGCTGAATGGCTTCGCGCCGTCACCCATCCCGCCGCTTGGAAGGCGCGCTCCAGCTCTTCGCGGCTACCCAGAAAAATGATGTTTACGAGATCCGAAAGAGCTCCGTCGCTCTTCACTGCCTGCCGCTTCGACGTGTCAGCCAACAGCCGCTGGACATCCGAAATCTCCGCGGGAGAGAACTGCGAATCACCGGCAACCCGGAGAGCCGTTCCGCCTTGAACCTGCGCCAAATCCGTCAATCGTAAAACAATCTCCGTACCGGCCGGAAAGTAGATCTCGGGGTCCGGAGTTCTCGCAATCAGAGACTTGATCCCGAACGCCGGAAGCGCCAGGAACGGTGTCGCGTATAGAAACGGCAGTGCATACAGAGACAGTGCGGAAGAGAGATTTGCCGTCGGGTGTATGCCTCCCACGAGGCCAACGGAATTGACGTGCTCCTTCGCCGTTTCAACTTCGATAACGCGGGTCTCAACGGGAACGATCTCCCCGTCACTAAAACGCAAGCTATCGAAGCGATATTGAATATCCGCTGTGCGGTGTTTGAGCCCGAACCCAAGCCGCTGAACCTGGTCTACAGTTCCGGAAACGATTGTTCCTTGCGGCAGAACCAATCTACCGTCCAGAAAAACGGGCGCGATGACGGCAGCCGTGACAGGATCGCCTACGTGCGAAAGGCGTGATCCAGTTGAGACGAGAAGCCTGGCTTCTATGGTCGTTCCGGCGGGCAGTTCTTCCGCTTGAAGAGTGAGCGCGAAGACCAGCGCCGACAGGCAGATCAGTGCAGGATTGATCTTTTTCAGCATGGACTTGAGAGCAGAGCAATTCTAGCAGGTTTATAGGAGGGAGCGAAGCATCATCATCAAGGAGTTCAGAACAGGACATCGAAGTCAAGCATATAGCGCCGTTTGTGTTGCCCGAAGAATTCCCCATATAGCGGCGCTCCAGTGTTCGCGTAAACCGAGTCGGGATTGTAATGGTTGGTCAAGTTATTACCCGTAACGGACAGTCTGACCGAATATTTTGGGTTCACTTTGAAATCCTTTGAGACCCGAGCGTCAACCGAAAGAAACTGCGGAAACCGTTGACCGTACGGGCTTCCGATGTACGCCTGCATGGGATCGGTGGCCAAATAGGGGAATCCGTTACGCCATTCGAAAATTGGCGCGATCTGAGTCTTTAGCGGTAGATGCACCAAGCCCCAAACTAAAAATCTGTTGGGAAGATCGGCGGGAAGCGTGCCGAATTGGTTGGGCCGGACGATGGGGGCGGGGAAACTGCCCAGGTAGTTACCGAAGTCGTTCAAGTCGCCCCGGGCGCGGCTGTTAACGTAAGACAAGAAGAGTTGCTGCCGATCGGATTCTAAGCGCACGCGAGCGGTCATTTCAAATTGCCGGTAGCGCGATTGGCCGCTCCCGTTGAGTAACATGGAGCCGGACGTGTCGTCTGTTGTGGGTGCGATGGGATTGAGAATCACTAGTCCCGACGATTGATTTTGAGTGTAAGAAGCCCGCAGCCTGAGGGCGGATGTTACGGGCTGCTCCAATTGGAAGCTCCAGTTCGTACTGCTAGGGGAGAAGTCTCCGGGCGTCTTCGAGTGGAAAACGAAGGGCGCTTTGGTATCAACTTGCCCCAAGGCGTTGATGTAAGTGATCGGGTTGCCGGCAATTTGCCCCGAGGCGGTGTAAGTAGTAACTACTTCGTTTGGATATTGGGGAAATCCAAACACGCTAAGGGGCACCCGGTCGTAGAAGAGCCCGATTCCGCCGCGAATTACGGTTCCAAGCTGACTGAAAGGAGTCCAGGCAAAGCCCGCCCGCGGAGCGAGTCGAAGGGCCTCTGTCAACTCTTGCGACTCAGCGCGTACTCCAAGATCGACGGCGAGGCGAGGCGAAATAAGCCAGTGATCCTGGCCGAAAAAGGCCGTTTCCGTATCCGTTTTCTTGACCGGAGAACCGTTTATGAAGTTCACGTTTTCCAGTAACCGGCCGGATGAGTCGAGGATATTAAACGGGCGTTCGACGATATCGGACAGTTCGGAACTGGGCGCAACGTAAAAACCGGTTTTGAGGTTGTGTTCGCCCCATCCGGCAATCGGGTGAACCGAGTAAGTAGACAGGTATCCAATTCGCGAGGACGAGCGGGATTGTTGGGCGAAGTAATTGCCTGAATTCCCTTCAGGCGTTATCGTAAGATCCTCGATTCCGTGAGGCCAGACACGAGCCGTGAAATGCGTGTAGGAGAGGGTGTTCTCGAACAGATCGCCGCCGTTGATAGTCAACTTATCGGCAAGAGTGGCGGTATCGGCGTGAATACTGGCATCGGGCACAGTGGATTCGGGATTAAATGAGTTCAGATTGACCGATTTCATCTGCTCTGGCGCGAAATGGAAGGTGGCGGTCAGCAGTTGATTAGCCGATACTATGTAGTCGAACTGTGAAAACGAGTTCACGCCCTGAGTTGTTTGCTGATTATCGGGAAACGGAAGCGTCAGGACCGGAATTTTCCGGACTGTGTATTCGAAGCCTTCGGAGAAATAGAGTTTGCCAGGAATGAGCGGTCCTTCGAAATTCAACCGCGGGGTAGCGTCCCTGATGCCGCGCAGCTGATAGCTGCGAATCCGGAAATCTGGAAATGGATCGTTCAAATCCCATTTCCATTTGTCGCCTCCGCGCTTTGTTTCGACCGAGACAAGCCCAGAGGTGAATCGGCCATATTCAGCCAGAAACGGCGTCTGGAAAACGTTGATCGACTCGACGCTATCGATCGGCACGGTGGTGCCGAATTGTCCGGTAGCGGGATCGGTCACGTCAGCGGAGTTGACGATTAGCGCGCTTCGATTCTCACCGGTACCCGAAATGCTGAGACCGCCTAAGGGAGAGCGCACCACGCCTGGAATCAGCGGCAGGACGTCAGCCACGTTTTCAGGACGGGACGGCAGTTCGCTGGCCGCGGAAGGCGGAACCTGCTCTCCCTGGCGGCCCGAGTCCAGCTTTTCCGAATCGGCGTGTACCTCAACTTCTTCTTTGTGAGAGAGCTTGGAAGTGAGAGTGATTTCGACCGAGCTTACATCACCCGCCGCAAAATCGATTGGATTGTTTTCTATCGGTTCGAACCCGGGCTTGGTGACGGACAGCGAGTAGCTCGCCGGAGGCAAATGCGGAACGATGACGTGACCTCCCGAGTCGGTCTTCGAGTGAGGCCACCACAGTTTGCGCCTGTTTCACTTGAACGAGGGCATCCGCGACCGGTTTTCGAGAGCTGTCAAGGACAGTGATCTCCAAGCGGCGGGTTGCTCCGCTTGTCTCCTGCGCTGACGCCAAACCGGTGCAACAGAAAGCTAAAGCTAGCAGCGCCTGGTTGACAACGCTTAGAATTCCCCGTCCGATAGTAAGTCCTTTGTTAGTGAGAGACGCAGCCAAGTCCGCCTGGTTGCACGATTCAGGACCTTTAATGTCAGTGTAATGTACAACTAGGTTAACAAGTTACCTGCACAAAATGGGAAATTCGCAATGGATGAGGCGGGCCATAGAACTCGCCGTCGAGAACGTCCGGTCGGGCCGAGGCGGTCCTTTCGGCGCACTGGTTGTCAAGGGAGACGAAGTCATTGCAACCGGCGTAAATCTGGTCACATCGAGTAACGATCCGACAGCGCATGCGGAAGTAGTGGCGATTCGCGCGGCATGTCAGGCGCTCGGGAGTTTTCAGCTTGGCGGCTGCGAAATCTATGCGAGTTGTGAGCCGTGTCCTATGTGCCTGGCCGCAATCTACTGGGCGCGGCCGTCGGCTTACTATTTTGCAGGTAGCCGCGAGCACGCTTCACGAGCCGGTTTCGACGACAAGCGCATCTATGAGGAGCTAGCGTTGGCGCCCGGGCAGAGGTCAATTCCAGGACACTGTCTTCTGCCCGAAGCCGGTTTGGAACCGTTCGAGGAGTGGGCGCAAAACGCCGATAAGATCCGGTATTAGCCGTTCTTCAGACTTTCTTAAGTTTGCTCACCCGGCCTATTTCGACCCATTCCACGACAAAGATATTTCCGTCGTGATCGAAGCAGGCGCCATGCGGGCAAACAAACTTTCCGGGTTGGAAGGCCGACCGGTCCAACTTGCGTACCGTTTCCCAGTTGTGGGCGGCCGAGTCATCGCCTAAGTGTTCAATAACTTTGTTGTTCTTGTCGAGCAAAGTAACTCGCGCGCCAAGATCGGGTACAACGGTTTCGCCGGTGCGCCAGAAATCGAAGTAACAGGGTAAGTTCGTGCCTTCTAAGAACCCGATATGCGTGCCCGCGAGCGTAAACGTCTGGATGCGATGGTTGGCGCGATCGGCGATCATGAGAATCGGTTCCGGTCCCCGGTCGTCGAGGATAATGCCGTGCGGACAGTTCAGTTGACCCGGTTCACTTCCCAAGCCGCCGAAAGTTCGCTGATATTTGCCAGCGCTGTTGTAGACATTGATGTAACTCGATCCATAGCCATCGCCGACGTAAATGTCGCCGTTCGGCGCGATGGCCAGATTAGTCGGGCTGTATTTCTTCTTAGTTCCGTCCGGGTTCGGCTTGTACGCGTCCGATTCGGTTGGATAGCCGATGGTGAAGACTTCTTCGCCGTCGAGAGTTACCTTCTCGACGATTCCCCGTTTGGTGTCGCAAAGATAAAGAAACTCGGTGCTGCCCTCTTTGCGAATATGCAGCCCGTGCGCGCCACCCTTAAACTCTTTACCCCAGCTTTTAACAAACTTGCCGTACTCATCGAAGACAACCATCGAATCGCTGCTTTCGCTCGCCTGGTTGACGGTGTGATGTATGTAGATACGGTTTTGAGAGTCCTGACAGACGCCATGGGTGTTGCCGTATTTGATTTGCGCCGGCAACTCGCCCCAATCGTGAGTAACTTCATAGGTGTAAGCGCCCGAGCCTAGTACCGGCTTGGCGGAACCGGACTTATTAGTAGCTCCTAGAATAAGCGGCACACCGCCTCCAACCGCAAAAAGAAATGAACGCCGATTCTGCATTAAGCGGTTCTGCATTAAGCAATGATCTCCTTAACCACGATAGCTCTCTTCTCCGTCCCGGTCAGCTTCTGATCGAGACCCTGGTATTTGAAAGTAAACCGCTGGTCGTCGATTCCGAATTGATGAAGGATTGTGGCCTGGAAATCGCGGATGTGAACGGGATCCTTCACGATGTTGTACGAGAACTCGTCCGTTTCGCCATGTACGACGCCGCCCTTGATACCGCCCCCGGCCATCCAGAGCGAGAAGCATCGCGGATGATGATCGCGTCCGTAATCGGTCGCGGTCAACTTACCTTGTGAATACACGGTCCGGCCAAACTCGCCGCCCCATATAACCAGAGTCTCATCCAGCAGCCCACGCGATTTCAAATCCTGCACGAGCGCGTAGGCTCCTTGATCGACGTCGCGGCATTGGCTGGGCAAAACTTCCGGCAAAAGAGAGTGGACGTCCCATCCGCGGTGATACACCTGAACAAAGCGAACGTCGCGCTCCATCATTCGCCTGGCCATCAGACAGCAGTTCGCAAAAGTGCCGCCCTTGCGGGCATCTTCGCCATACAATTTGAACGTGCTTTCCGGCTCCTTGGAAAGGTCGGTCAAATCGGGGACGGAAGTTTGCATCCGGAACGCCATTTCGTATTGGGCGATGCGCACCTGCGTTTCGGGATCGGCGATTTTGTCGCTCTCGATCTGATTCAGTTCGCCGAGTGCGTCGAGCATTCGCCGCCGCATTTTTGGCGGCACGCCTTCTGGATTGCTGATGTAAAGCACAGGATCGCCAGCCGATCGCAGGGCCACTCCCGAATATTTTCCGGAAAGAAAGCCCGAACTCCAAAGACGCGCCGAGATGGCCTGCACATTTGCCTTGGGATTGGAGTGGGTTGCGTTCAGAACGACAAAGGTTGGCAAGTCCTGATTCATGCTGCCCAAACCGTAAGAAAGCCAAGAGCCGATGCAAGGTTTGCCCGCGATCATAAAGCCGGTTTGCAAGAACGTCACTGCCGGTTCGTGATTGATCGCGTCGGTGTGCATCGAGCGGATGACGGCGATGTCGTCCGTCATCTTTGCAGTGTAGGGAAGTATTTCGGACACCCAGGTACCGCTTTTTCCATGCTGCCCGAACTTGAAAATGGAGGGAGCGATGGGAAATCGCGTCTGTCCCGACGTCATTGTGGTCAAGCGCTGTCCCTGCCGGATGCTCTCCGGCAGATCTTTGTCGAACCACTTAGCCATATCGGGCTTGTAATCGAACGTCTCCAATTGCGGAGGCGCTCCGAGCATGTGCAGATAGATGGCGCGTTTCGCTTTAGGCGCGAAATGAGGCACGCCCGGCAAGCCGCCGAAGACTTGTTTTGCATTACTCGCACGAGAATTTTCCGCCAGGAGAGAGAAGAGCGCCAGACTGCCGAGTCCGCGTGCTCCACGGGCAAGAATCTGCCGCCGCGTTTCTACCAGCAGTGCTTTATCGGATGGATCCACAAACTTCTCCTTGCCGCTATTTCACTAAGACTTCGTCGAGATTCATCAACTCATTTGCAACCATCGTCATGGCGGCAAACTCCGCTTTCGGCAGAGTTGGATTGGACGCGGACTCACCCACGCTTAACAACTTCGCCGCATCTTGAGGGGTTGCTTCGTAGTAGGAGAGGTAATCCTTGTAGGACTTCGAGACGACCGCAAGCTCCTTCGGCTGTAGATCGCGCGCTAACAGGCGAGTTGCCATGAAATTCACCTGACCATCAAATTGATTTCGCGAAGAGAGCAGCGCGTTCTGAGCTAACACTCGCGCCGCCTCCACAAATTGCGGGTCGTTCATCGTGACCAGCGCTTGCAGAGGCGTATTGGTACGCTCGCGCCTGACCACGCACGTTTCGCGCGAGGGAGCGTTGAAAATGTCCATGGAAGCCGGTGGCGCGCTACGTTTCCAAAACGTATACATGCTCCGGCGGTAGAGGCCCGCACCAGTATCGCGGGTATAGACGCGCGTGTTACTAACATCCATCGCCACGGTTTCCCAGATGTTCATCGGCTGATACGGTTTGACGCTGGGACCGCCGATGGTGGGCTGCAATAAGCCACTCGCGGCAAGCGCGCAATCTCTCACCATTTCGCCATCCATGCGGAAGCGGGGCGCTCTTGAAAGCAAACGATCGTCCGGATCGCGCTGCAGTTTCTCCTCGGTATCCGCCGCAGATTGGCGATATGTGGCGGACGTGACAATCAGCCGGAATAAACCTTTGACATCCCAATGAGAATCGCGGAAGTTTATCGCGAGCCAGTCGAGAAGCTCAGGATGCGACGGCGGGTCGCCTTGCGAGCCAAAGTCCTCGACGGTTTTCACTATTCCAGTTCCGAAAACTTCCTCCCAGAACCGATTGACGGTAACTCGCGCGGTCAGCGGGTTTGAAGGATCGACCAGCCACTCCGCGAGTCCCAGACGATTGCGCGGTAAGGATTGCGCCATGGGAGGCAGGACGGCGAGAACACCGGGCGTGACCTCTTCCTTGGGCACGTCGTATAGGCCTCGATAGAGGACGTGCGCGATCGGTTTAGAATCGGTACGCTCCTGCATAACGAATGTCGTTGCGCCGCGGCGCGCGATCGCGGTCCGTTCCGCATCGGCAAGCACGAGCTGCGCTTCTGTTTTGCGATTGGCGCGGTCGATGCGGCGCTCATAGAAGGTCCGGAGCGCATGGCGTTCGGCATCGGAGAGAGCGGCCGGTGTTTTCCTGGAAGCTCCCTCGATAGTGCTTGCGAGGTAAAGAAGTTCGGCGCCTTGCTCATCGACGGCTTGATTCAGAACGCGGAAGTCTCCGATTCGACCGCCGGTGAAATGCTGCTTGTTATAGCTGCCGAGAAGCAGAGGCGCCGAGGATTGAATCGAGCTTTTCAGCGGATGAGTGTCGTCGCCGGTTCCGAAAGTCGGTATGTTGCGGCCGTTGATATAGAGAGTCAGGCCTTTTCTATCGCGGCTGCCGTCGTAGGTGAACGTGACGTGATACCAGGTTTCCGGCTTGAATTCATAACCCGGTCCTGGCCGCGCGCTTAGATATTTTCCGTCGTCCCCCATCAGCCGGAGCGCGGGAGCGCGCTCGCTGCGGCCAAAATTCCCGGTATTCAGTTCGAGAATCCAGCCGCGTTTCTTCGCAGCGTCGAATTGGCTTGCGATGACCGAACTGTCCTTATCTTTCGAGATGGAAACCCAAGTAGAGATAGTGAACGGTTTACCGGTGTCTATCTCCGACGCGCTGGGCAGTGATAGCGACCCGTCTTTACCGAACAGAAGAGCCTTCTGCGACGGCGCGACTCCGTCCACGAGAGTCACTCCGGCGGGGAGCGTCACAGGCAGGGAGTTCTTGAGATCGACGATCCGTGAGGCGCCGTCATAGAGACTGGCTTTGGAACGGCCGGAAGATTTCAGCCACTTCTCGAATTTGTGGTTGGGAGAATTTTCGCTCTGCTCCAAAACTTGATGCAGTTGAGCTTGCAACGCGTTTAGCTCTTGCCATCTGGCCCGGTCCTCCTGCGCGCGGCACTAACACGATGGGCGGAGTGTCGGGAATGTTGCCGTCGAGCGGATTTTGAGTCGTGTTGCGGAAGAAGGCGGTGAGCGAATAGATATTCCTTTTGCGAGATCGGGTCGAATTTGTGATCGTGGCAGGTCGCGCATCCCACGGTTAGCCCCATCCACACTGTGCCGGTCGTGTCGGCGCGGTCTTTCGCATAAATCGCGGCAACCTCGTCCGGAATCGCGCCCCCTTCATCTGTCGTGACGTTACAGCGTTGGAAGCCCGAGGCAATCTTCTGGTCGAGAGTAGCTTGTGGTAGCAGGTCGCCGCCGAGTTGTTCGACCGTAAACTGATCGTACGGCATATTGCTGTTGAAGGCCCGGATCACCCAATCGCGATACGGCCACATCTCACGGTAATTGTCGATGTGCAGGCCTTGAGTGTCGGCGTATCTAGCCGCATCCAGCCAATAGCGTGCGCGATGCTCTCCGTAGCGCGGGGAAGCGAGCAGACGGTCTACTACTTTTTCGTAAGCGTCCGGTGAGCGGTCTTGCAAGAAGGATTCGATCTCGCCGGGAGTTGGCGGCAGGCCCGTCAAATCAAGCGTCACGCGGCGAATCAAAGCGCGGCGGTCCGCCTCGGGCGCTGGCGCGAGACCGTTGGCTTCCAGTTTGGCGAGGACAAACCGGTCAATCGGATTTTTGGCCCACTGCGCGTTCTTGTTTTCCGGCAACGGAGGATTCACCGGAGGGATGAAGGCCCAGTGCTGTTTCCATTGCGCGCCCTGTTCAATCCAGCGGCGGAGAGTCTGTTTTTGCGCGTCCGTGAGAGTCTTGTGCGCGAACACGGGCGGCATTCGGAAAGCGGGATTATCGGAGAAAATCCGCTTGATTAGAAGGCTTTCGTCAGGCTTTCCTGGAACGATGACTGTGCCATTTTTGCGCACAGCATACGCGCCTTCCCGGATATCCAGCCGAAGATTTGCCATACGGGTTCCCTTATCGGGGCCGTGGCAAAGAAAGCAATTATCCGAGAGAATCGGACGCACTTGCCGCTGAAAATCGACGCTTGGCGCGGGAGCCGCGGGAATCTGCGCGGCAACCACGGCGCACGTCAGCAACGCGCCGGAGAGGATAAGGACAGGCCGGCTTGGGCGGCGCAGCATCATATTTCTCCTAAAGGCTAATGCGATTAGCTTATACGAACCGAACTCAGGATCTTGCGAAGCTGCCGGAGCGGCGTCCGGGGCCAGGGAGTGGCGGCGGAGGCGGCTCCTCCACAACAACCTTCTTGGGACGAGCATCCAACTTGGCCGCGATGAGTTGCTGGTGAAGCTTGGCGAATTTGGGCGTACCGGGTTGACCGCCTTTTTCGATGACGTCCTTTTCGGTCACTTCCTGAGCAAGCGGCAGATACTTTTGCAGATAGTTTTTGATACGGTCGAGAACGATGCGATGGCCGGAGCGCATTAGCAGAAAGATCAGGATCTCTCCGGGCACTTTCGACAACATATTGTAGAGCGCGGAAGGCCGGTTGATCTTCGCTGCGGCGAGTTCCTTCTCTACTTTTCCAGCTTTGCCTTCCAGCTTGTTCGCGGCCTCGATCTCAGTCTTCTCCAGACCGAGATTCTGCACGATTTGGCTTCGTTCCTTAGGAGTCAACTTCTCAAAAAGCAGAAATATAAACAGCGAATACGAGTCGATCGGCGGCGTCGAGCCGAAGGGAAGCGACTGCCGTATTTTCTGCAGCTTCTGAAATCCCGCCAGATTGAGTTTGGCTCCGCTGAGAGCGGGGGAGATCAGGCCTAAGAGCTTCTCGTCGTCGAGGGACTTCAGGATATCGCCCGGCGAGCCCGTCAGCCGCAATTTGACGCAGTTCATGCGCGAGCGCCGGGCCTGCGATCTTGGATTCTAGTTTTGCTTCGCGCACGTTCCTGTACTGCGACAAGGTCCGCTCATCCACTGTAAAGGCCAGACGGGTTTTCAGCCGGAACATTCTGAGAATGCGCGAAGGATCGTCGTACAAGGTGTGATTGCTTAGCGTGCGCAACTCTTTGGAACTGAGATCGCCGAGCCCATTGGCCGGGTCCAGCAGCAGCCCTCGGGAAGCTTTGCCGAGCGATAGAGCGATAGCGTCCACCGTGAAATCGCGGCAGCGCAAATCTTCGTGAATGGTCGCGGGCTGAATTTGCGGCTTGGCTCCCGGCTTGGGATATTTTTCCTGGCGAGCCATTGAAATGCTTGCGGTTACATTTCCGGGAAATAGCAATTCCACCGACTTCCTCAGGTCATCGACAGACAACACTTCGGCATCCGCTTTTTCCGCCAACGCCTTCGCAAATTTGACGGCCGGGCCCTCGACGGTGAAATCGAGGTCGCGGATCGCGAACCCACCCATCATGTCCCGCATGGCTCCGCCGGTGAGAAAAAGATTCAGGTTGGCCTGTTCGGCAGCATCGCGAACTTCCGTCACCACTTTGCTCTGTTCGCCGGTTAGATGGCTGTCGAGCATGAACATATAGTCGCTCATAAGCTGCTTACGCTCCTGGTCCGGACGTGGGCCGGATTACTTTACCCGTTTTGCGGGCCGCCCGTGGATGATGCTGGTCCACGGTCTGCCGCAGTCGCGAGCGCATCACGTGTGTATAGATTTGGGTAGTCCCTATATCCGCATGCCCCAACATGGTTTGCACACTGCGGAGATCCGCTCCACCCTCAAGCAAGTGGGTAGCGAAGGAATGACGAAGAACGTGCGGGCTTACAGACCTGAATATGCCGGCTGATTTGCCGTGCCCGCGAAGTAGTTTCCAGAAGCCTTGCCGGGTCATCGCGGTACCACGGGCCGTAATGAACAGGTATTGGCTTACCCGGCCCTTCAGCAAACTGGGACGCTGTTCTGTAATGTATCTGTCTAGCGATGCCAGCGCGGAGCGGCCGACGGGTACCAGGCGCTGCTTGTTACCCTTGCCGATTACTCGTACAACGCCGGCGGAAGCGTCGAGATCTGAGACGCGAACGTGAATCAGTTCACTGACGCGAAGGCCCGCCGCGTAGAGGAGGTCGAGCATGGCACGGTCGCGCAGTCCGGTGGCGGCGTTTTCATCCGGCGATTGCAGAAGATGGTTAACCGCCTCTTCATCCAAGTACTTAGGAAGGGACGAGCCAATTTGAGGAGCAGCCAGGAGTTCGACTGGATTCGCCGTGATTTCGCCTTCTTCCAGCAGGAATCCGAAAAATCCGCGCAGGGTTGTGACCTGTCTGGCAATCGAACGGTTGGAAAGACCGGTCGCGCGAAGACGATCCAGATAGGTTCGCAGCGTATCCAGGGTTACATCCGATAGAGCGCCGCCGTTCAGGAATGCTCCAAATTGACTGAGATCTCTGCGATAGGAGACGAGGCTGTTGGGCGCGAGACCCTTTTCGGCCCGGCAGAAATGGAGGTAAGATCGCGAATTTTGCTCGAATGGCGTCGTCCCCCTCATTTGTGCCAATGATACAATATCCCCGAAATTGTTTGAAACAAAGTTATTTTTGATACGCTGCCCTAGCCTCCTACGGTGAAACGTGTGATTCTCTACCGCTTTGATCGGAAGCCCGTCGAGGCGATAGTGAGCCCCAGTTCGTATCTGGGCGAGAGCCATATTGAACTGATCACGGTAGGCGGAAATCTGCAGATGGCTCCCTACAGTGAGGTCAAGGCCTTGTGTTTCGCTTCCGAACCAGGCCGCGACGATCTCTTCAGCGACCATAATATGTTCGAACGGCGCCCCAAGGCGGCTGGGCTATGGACCAGATTCACGCTCCGGGATGGCGACAAGTTGGACGGCATTTTGCCGCATAACCTGCTGGATTGGCCGGCTTCCGGGTATCTGATAACGCCGCCCCGGGCGGGAGCGAACCGCCAACTGGTCTTCATTCCGCGGGCGGCCCTGAGCGGGACCGAATTGCGGGGCGTAGTAGGGGTTTCCGCAGTCTCGGAAGGCATCCGTAAGAGGGTGACCCGGAGCGATAACCAGCTTACGATTTTTGACCGATAGGTCCGGCCGCTGCGCTTCTGGTGTGGTTCGCTTGCAAGTTGTAGGACCAGAGCCGCTGCCATGAGAGGCCGATGCCGTTGGAACCAGCCCACAGCCCGACGATCTCCTGAACCGCAAAACGCCTGGCTAGAAGGAACGAACGCCATGCAATCTCCGCTTCTTCCTGCACTGCGCCGACGGTCGCATCGGGAACGGGGCCGCCGAGTGTCAGATGAGGGTGAAATTCAAACGGCTCCCGGTAGTGAAGATCTCCGGAATTCAGCGCTTGATGCAGGTCGCGAACGGTCTCGCGGCCATCGGTGAGATCGAGATAAAGGACATTCGTCTCGGGAAACTTGCGGACGGCGCTCAATTCCACATCGAAGGCGGAGAACCGGTTTAGAACAGATTGAGCGTGCCGGGATGCCGCTTGAATCGTGACCGCCAGAGGGCGGGGAGGCAGTAGAGTGATGTGGGCTTGCGGAAACTCGGCGCCCGGGCAAGGACAGCCGGAGTTGGTCCAGGAACGGGCCAAGCGGCTCCGGGACGTAGCTCACGAGGGCGAAAAATCCCCCCAGCGGGGTTTTTATATCGGGAAAATTCACTATTTCCGAATAACTATATCGAATTCTAGGTTACAGAAGGAGAATTTATATTCTCAATCGCCGATTCGTGAGTGGATGCGGAGGGAATCGCGTCGGGTTTTGGCTCCGGTACAAACCATTGCGCGGGTTCAAACCCGATGTATTTTGTGATCTGCAACGACAAAGTAGAACCATCTTCGCCCAGGGTTTCAAGCAAATCTCCGGGCCGTAGCGGAGAATCGCCTGCGGCCAGAAGCTTCCATAGAGCGTAGGGCGATGCGGCTTCCAGTTCTTCGGCGGGATCGTAATCTCGCGGCTTCACAATGGCTGCGCCGCCGGTGTGAGCTGCCCAACGGAAATGTTCTCTGGGCGTTTCTTTCATCCGGTTAACGCGATAGCGCATAGCTACCGTTCAGTTTAACTAACGCGGGCTAACGCGCCGTTCCTGGATAAATGGCACCGATCTGTACAATGATGACGAGGCTGGTCGATCTTCCGTTTTTTGCGAAATGAAGAAATATTGGTTACTGTTGCTGCTGCCGGTTCTGCTGCTTGCTCTGGTGGGGACTTGGCCGGAATGAAGCGGGACCGGTTGTCCATTTTGCGACCGTTAAACGCCTCACGATAGAAAGTACCGTTTCGACCAACGGCAAGGTTGAGCCCGCGCAATGGGCTGCGGCACGGGCGGAAACAGCCGGGTGTAGTTCGTTCTGTTTTTGTGGAACGGGGCCAGACGGTGGCAGCGGGACAGAAATTGATTGCTCTTGACGCGGCGGCTGCCCAGTCGAATCTCGCTGCCGCGCTCGCTCAGGAGGAGCAGGCCCGGTCGGAGAACGCCACTCTGGGGCAGGGCGGCAAGGCGGCGGCGGTTGCCAGCATCAACGATTCGATCAACGCGGCACGCGAAGCGGTCACCGTGGCCCAGCGCAACTACGACTCGATGGAACGGCTGCAACAACGGCAGGCGGCGACCAAGTTCCAGGTGGATGAGGCGAAAGATGCGCTCGACCGGGCTAAGCTGCAGCTGAACGCCGCGCAGGAGCAGCGCCGGACGTTGGTGACGTCGAGCGACCGCACGGTAGCGCAAGCGAAACTGCGCGATGCGGAAGCCGCGGTAACGTTAGCGAAACATCAGTTGTCGCTAGGAGCCATCGTTTCGCCGATGGCCGGGACGGTGTACCAGTTCGATCTGAAGATTGGCGCTTATCTTCAGCCCGGCGATCTGGTCGCGCTGGTGGGGCGGTTGAGCAGCATGAAGGTCACGGTCTACGTGGACGAGCCGGATTTGGGACGAATCGGCGTGGGCATGCCGGTCGCTATCACGTGGGACGCACGGCCCGGCCAGAAGTGGTGGGGGCGCGTGGACCACATGCCTACCGAAGTGGTTGCGCTGGGTTCGCGCACAGTCGGCCAAGTCACGACGATTGTGGACAACCCGAATCAGGACCTGCTTCCGGGCGTGTCGGTGAATGCGACCATTGTTTCCCGGGTGGCGAAGGATGCGCTCAGTATTCCGAAGGCCGCGCTCCGCACTCTGCATGGATCCGACGGAGTGTACAAACTTGTTGGGAAAAGTATCGAGTGGACGGCGGTCAAGGCGGGCGTAAGCGATATCAACAACGTTCAAATTCTGTCTGGCCTGAGCGAGGGAGACCGCGTTGCCGACCGCGTCGTGGAACCAAGCGATGCCGAGATCCGGAACAGCATGCGGGTGAGACCGCAACTCGACTAAGCGTTAGCCGTTTGGCGGACGATTTCGCCGCCGGGCGCAAGAACTCGATCCAATTCCGATGCGAATGGACGGAGCAGCGGTTCCAGATGCGGCGGAACCAGTATCTTGCTGAAGTAAGCGTCGCGCCACGGGATTCTGTCCGTCGATGCTTCTACGAACATCGCGTTGTCGAAATCGGCCATGGCTTGGCGCGCTTCGTCCACCTCTTCGCGAGTGCCGAGCGCGACTAATACGCCTTGCATCAGCACGCGTGCCAGCGCCGCCAATTCGTCACGGTGCGGAATTGCCAGAAGCAGTACCCGGTCGTCCGAGCGAATGGCGCCTGGAACCCTGGCCGTCACTGGATCTTGACGAGAGGTTCGCCTTCCGCTGCCGCAAGCACCGCCGCGGCGTCTTCCTGCGTGAATTCCTGGGTCTTCACCGAGTGGTTCATGGAGCAGAACTTCGGACCGCACATGGAACAGAAGGCCGCCTCTTTGAAACCTTCTTCGGGCAGGGTCTCATCGTGATACGCCTGGGCGGTTTCGGGGTCGAGCGACAGGGCGAACTGGCTCTTCCAATCGAAATTGAAGCGCGCGCGCGATAGTTGGTCGTCACGGTCTCGAGCGCCCGGACGATGGCGCGCGACATCGGCGGCGTGGGCTGCGATTTTGTAAGCGATAATGCCTTGCTTCACGTCCTCACGGTTGGGAAGGCCCAGGTGTTCTTTCGGCGTGACGTAGCAGAGCATGGATGCGCCGTGCCAGCCGATCAATGCCGCGCCGATTGCGGACGTGATGTGGTCGTAGCCCGGAGCAATGTCGGTCACCAGCGGTCCCAGCGTGTAGAACGGCGCGTCGTAACACAGTTCGCGCTCCTTCTCGACCTGCATGGCGATTTCATCGAGCGGAATGTGGCCGGGACCTTCGATCATCACTTGGACGTCGTATTCCCAGGATTTCTTGGTAAGTTCGCCCAAGCGTTTTGAGTTCCGCAAACTGGGCTGCATCGCTCGCGTCCGCGAGACAACCGGGCCGCAGGCCGTCGCCCAAGGAGAAGCTGACGTCGTGCTTCTGGAAGATTTTGCAGATTTCGTCGTAATGCTCGTAGAGAAAATTCTGCTTGTGGTTTTTGACCATCCACTCGGCGAGAATCGCGCCGCCGCGGCTGACGATGCCGGTGATCCGTTTTGAGGTGAGCGGAACGTACTGCACCAACACACCCGCGTGAATGGTCATGTAGTCAACGCCCTGTTCGGCCTGCTCTTCAATGACCTCAAGCATGACGTTGATATTCAGATCTTCGACGCGGCGAACGCGGCTTAGCGCCTCATAAATGGGAACGGTGCCGATCGGAACGGGAGACGCATCGATGATCGCCTTACGGATACGCGGGATGTCGCCTCCGGTCGAGAGATCCATAACCGTATCGGCGCCAAACTTCACCGCGTAATCGAGCTTGCCCAATTCTTCGTCGATGTTCGACGTCGTGGAAGAATTGCCGATATTCGCGTTGATCTTGCACTTCGATTCAACGCCGATACACATGGGCTCAAGGCTGTGGTGGTGGATATTGGCGGGGATAATCATGCGGCCGCGCGCCACTTCCTGGCGGATCAGTTCGGGGGCGAGGCGCTCGCGTTGAGCGATGAATTCCATCTCCCCGGTGATCTCGCCCTTACGGGCGTAATGCATTTGGGTCCGAACGGCGTCGTTCTCGCGCGCTGCAATCCACTCTTTGCGCTTCATCTTTCGATTATAGGTCGCGCCTTTGCGAGCGTAAGCAAGCTGTTATATTGACCATTGAAACCAGATGCGGCTGGACGCCATCGTCCGCTATATTCTGGATCTTTCTACGCTGTTCAGAATGCCAATCGAAACACCCATAGATCCACCCAACAACAGATCTACCAACATGATCCCCAATTGGACAGGCCTTGTAGGCAAAGTGCTTGAGGGCGGATATGAAATAGAGCAGTGCTTTCGCGCGGGCGAAAAGTCGGCTGCCTTCAAAGTTCGCGTCCTGGGCGACCGCTTCACCAGCGCCGTCGCGGAGGTCTCCGCCCCGGGAACAGTCGCACCGGAGCAGATTGCGCTTTGGAACGAGGCGGTTCAACTTCGGCATCCCAATCTGTCTTCTCCGTTGAGTACAGGCATCTTGGAGTATGCGGACGCCGCTTTGCCGTACCGCGTTCTTGTACGGCCGGATGAAACTCTGGGTGGAGTCGTCAAAGAACGCGCCTTAACGCCGGCTGAAGTGCGAGAGGTCCTGAATAGCCTTTTGAACGCGCTCGAATATCTACATGGCAGCGGGTTCACTCATTCGGAAGTCTCCCCGGCACAGGTGTTGGCAATCGGAGATTCTATAAAGCTTTCAACTGGAAGCATTCGCCGCATCAATACGCCGCTAGCAGGCGAGGACAATCCCGCGCCTGCTGGCGATGTCTTCGGCTTGGGCCGAACTGTTTTCGAAATTTTGACTCAGAAACCGTGCGCCGAGGGATGCCGGGAACAGGCGGCGAAATTACCGGCGCCGTTTGACTGGATTGTTGAGCGCGCTCTCGATCCAGAGGCACAGACACGGTGCAATCTAACCGATATCCGGGCGATGTTGGCGGGTCGCCAAGTGCGGCCTGCGTAAAGCCAGAAGAAGCAAAGCCAGAACCGGTGAAGCCAATGCCCACGCCGGTTGCGGTTGAGCGGTCTGCAGCCGCCGTTGTAGGTGCTGCACCGGTCACCGCGTCCCCGCTCCGCGCGGCCCCTGCCAGTGTAGGCCGCCCTGTTGTACCGATTGAGACGCCTCGGACCGCGCAGGGCCCCCCTGTGCCGCGCCCCCCTGCACAGCGCCCAATTGACACGCCACACCTGCTGCGCCGGGAACGGCGGGATGAGAGCCGCGGGACTTCGCCAATCAAGAAAAGCGCTTATCTGCTGCTCGCGCTCTTGCTTGCGGTTTGCGTGTTGTGGCTGGCCCGTCCCAAACATTCTGGACCGCACCCGACCGTCAACTCTAGTGCGGTGAAGCCGGTTGTGCAGACGCCGGAGAAGCCCGTCGGCCCGGCATCATCCGCTTGGCCCACTCGCGCGGTCGGTCCACCGGCGGTGAATAACTCACGCGCGGCGGTCCAGAATTCGCGCGAAAGTCACCGCCGTCGCGCCCGCCACAACACACGGCGACGTTTGGCGGGTTGTTTCCTTTACTTACAACCGGGAGTCAGACGCGCAGAAGCGAGTGGATTTGATCAACGGCAAATATCCGGGCCTTCATCCGGAAGTTTTCTCTCCACGCGGCACGGGTGGCCCGTATCTGGTCGTACTGGGAGGGAAAATGACCCGGGACGAAGCGAACCAGTTGCGGCGGAAGGCGCGTAGCTCGGGGTTGCCGCGCGATTCGTACATTCAGAACTATAGCCGCTAGTACCTTAACAGCTGCGCAGCCTTACGCTTTTGGTCCCGCTTCTGGCTGAGTTACTTTCGTGTCCTCTGTGCCGGAAGTGGCATTCTTGATTCCTTCGCGGAAACTCTTGATTCCTTCGCCGAGTCCCTTGCCAAGTTCCGGCAGTTTCTTCCCGCCAAATACAAACACGGCAACTGCAAGAATCATCAACAAGTGCTGTGGTCTGAGTAAGCCTTCAATCATCTGATTTTCTCCTGAGAGCCCGAATAGAAATTCGTGATAGCCCCCTGAAGAGAAAGCTACCACGAAAGTGTTTAGATACTGTCTAGGCGGAACCGGTCGAGGTGTGGATATTGCCGTTGACGCCCATCGGGAAGAAGCCGCCCGAAGTGGCTCCGTTGGGCGCAAAACCGTAAGCCAGATAAAGGACCTGTCCGGGAGTGCGAATGGAGGTCAGCCCGGTGGATTTGTCGGCTGAAATGAAGGAGTTGCTGTCGGGCGGCGGTTGAATATCGACTCCGTCCAGCTTGGGCGTGTGAATCGACAACTTCGCTATCTGAAGACGAATATTGCCGACGTGTTCCGCTTCCGTGGCGAGAATTCGGGCCGCAGTTCCGATATAGGGGCTGTTGCCTACTTGCGGCAGCTGAGCAGCGCCGCCGTATGCCGTGACTCCGATGTCTTCGAAGATGCGCGCGAGAGTGAGAAATCCGGCTTCGTTGGCGAAGGCGTGTATTCCCAGTCCAGCGAGTGCATCGAGATTGATCTCCGGCTTGGCGACAGGCATAATGCCAGCGGCATTCAGAGCCCCCCTTAAGAGGGTCACGTGCGCGCGCTCATCCGCCCCGATCTCCAGCGCCACAGAACCGGTAAAGAACGTATTGTTTCCGAAGTTTACCTGTTTGCCGCCGGTGGTGAGTCCTTGATTGCCGGAGCCGGTGATCCCAACATTGTATTGGGGTTGGTCGATTCCTGCGCCGGTCGTGGCGTAGGTGTAGAACTCCGACTCAAGGTATTCCAGGTTCAGAGCGAATTGAAGTACGTCAACAACGGTGGGCGATGCAGGGTCGGCTTCCAGTTTCAAACCGCCGGTGGCGAGCGCCGCCGTGGCAGCGGCGCTTGCCATGCCGAATTTCTTCAGCAAACTGCGCCGGTTCGGAGAACTCGCGAGTACATCATTTAGCAAATCTTTATTGGACATGTGTGTTTTCCTCTTAAATTTGTAAATCACTTACTTTCGGACTAACAGATGTTTGCGGGCGAGCATTCCGAACCCGATAAGCAGAAAAGGAGACATAAGCCAGAACGTTGCTGGCTCAGGTGTAGCGGTCATCCCCCTCCCGTTGAAGCGGAAGTGAGATTCACATTAACTGAATAGTTGCCGTTGCGGACATTGCCATCGACATCTGTGAAGCCAGCCATGTCCGGTCGAAACGAATCCATCCGCCAGACTTCCTGCGGTACGCGGATTGGGTCAGGTCGAACTCACTAAGAACCATCGTGTAAGTGCCAGCCTGCAGTCCGGTGTCATCAGGTAACCGTCTAAGGTTTGGCCGGTGGTTGGATCAGCCATTGCTCCAGCGGGAGGCTGAGCCCACTGAGTTCCGTTTGCAACGGTGATTCCGTTCGACCCGTAGAGCGTGAGATTCGGCTGGAAACCGCCCGTCGCATAGGACGTCGTGTAAGCCGTGAAGGTGCTGTTGGGAGCCGTTACTGTGAACGCCTCTTCAATAGCGGTGTCTGGATTCGGCAGGGTACCGCTGATGGTCCCTGGATAAGACCCGGAATAAGTCTGGTTGATAACAGCGGCATAACTCGCCGGAGCGATCATGCTCAAGCTCAGGATCGCTGAACAAATAGTTAGCTTTGACGTAAGCTTCATTTACGGAACTCCTCCTTAGTTAACGGGCAAATGCTTTAAGCACGAGAGGAAGACGGAGAAGTAAGTAAGCGCGAGTAAGTGGGCGTGGTTAGCGACCCAGTTACAGATGTGTTTACGTGTACCTTCCGGAGCCTCGGGGAACGCTCGGTTGATGAGCGTTCAACCGTATATACGCGAAAGTGAGGAAATCCAGATTGCTCGCACTAATACCGGTCGTAAGGGTACTTGAAACCAGAAATCCGGAGTTTCAGTACGCGTTTTCGATTTGGTGATTTGACAATCCGAAAGAGCCCAGCGCTCGTATATCTTGGTCAGAACTCCGCGGTTGAAAATTTCGGGTTGAACTTGCCGCCTGTTAAGATTGAGGCCGAAAGATCGACAGCACTTTGGACCGCTGCGCATCTATGAACAAAGCATGAGTTCGCAAGTCAGCAGTGAAGCCGACTTAATAGACCGGATTAAGAGGCGCGACCCGGAAGGCTTGGCGGCGGCGTACGATCGCTACGGTCCCGTTGCGTACTCGTTGCTGATGCGCGTCACCCGGGACAAAACTGTCGCGGAAGATCTTTTGCAAGAGTTATTCATGCGGCTGTGGAATCGCAGCCGTGATTTCGATCCGGAGCGGGGAGCGCTCGGGGTCTGGATCATTTCTATTGCGCGCAACATGGCCATCGACTACCTACGGTCGGCTCAAGCACGGTTCAGCACTCGGCTGAGGTCGATCGACCATGTCGATCCGCTGTTCCTGGCGCAGCGTGCCGGCGAACCAGAGTCCATGCTGGATCGAAGGCGGACGGTGAAAACGGCCCTTTCCAATCTATCTCCCAATGAGAAGAAGGTTTTGGAACTGGCGTATTTCGAAGGATTTTCGCAGACTGAAATCGCGGCCAAATTAGACGAGCCACTTGGCACCGTGAAGACCTGGATGAGGACAGGATTAGGACGGCTCCGTTCGGCGATGAAGATGGGGGTAACCCAATGACACACGCCGAGATGGACGAACTCTACGAGCTTTACGCCCTCGGCGCGCTTGAAGTGGAACTTGCCGCGCAAATCGATGAGCACGTGGCCACACAGTGCCAGTACTGCCTTGAACATATTCATGAGGCGGTCAATGCCACCGCGATGCTATCTGGACTTTCAGATTCGCTTGAGGCGCCCGCGAACGTTCGAGAACGTCTGTTAGCGGGATTGCGTCCGCAGAAGCCGGTGAGGCGCTGGTCGTTTGCCGTTCCGGTTCTGGCGGTTGCCTGTGCCGCGTTGCTTGTCTTCGGGATCTGGTCAACGAATCAACTGAGCGGTATCCGGAGTCAACTCGACCGTGTGGTGGGCGAACGAGATCAATTGCGGTCGGCGGTCGAGATTCTCAGTAGATCGGAGACCCGGACAGTGCGCTTTGGGCAATCCGATCAAGTCGCCCATGGACGAGTTTTTGTCAATAAGAGCGGCGGGTTTGTTTTCGTTGGCTCTGAACTGCCGAAGATCGCCGCCGATAAGACTTTCGAACTTTGGCTGGTTCCGGCCAAAGGCGCTCCCGCTCCCGCTGGACTTGTCCGGGCGAATGCGGCGGGGGACTTTGTTCACGTGTCACAGACGCCGGTGGATGTTTCGCGCATCGCTGCAATTGCGGTGAGTGTGGAGCCTCGCGCGGGATCGGCCGCACCGACGACAAAGCCATTTATCATCGTGCCGCTGGGGTGATGGGTCAGGACAACTTACGCGCCGTAAGTCGCGAACCGCCTGAGGGCGCGTGGCTAATGCGTTGCAGTGGGAAGAATAGCTTCCGAGCCCGCAGGCGCGGGATTACTTTGTGAAGGGGATTTCCCGCCCTCCGGCAATGACACGAGCATCTGTTCTTTTCGCATCACTAGAGTAGACGTGTTGTAACTGGCCAACTCAAAGCCATGGCCGTGCGTGATCGCGTCAGTCGGGCACGCCTCCACGCAGTAACCGCAAAAAATACAGCGGTTGTAATCTATGTTATAGACTTTGGCGTACCGCTCCGAGCCGCTGTAGCGCTCTTCGGCAGTGTTCTCGGCAGCTTCAATGTAGATGCAATCCGCCGGACACGCCGCCGCGCAAAGGAAGCAGGCCACGCATTTTTCCAGGCCATTCTCATCTCGCTGCAATACGTGAGCGCCCCTAAAACGCTCCTGTAGGGTTGCAGGTCCGTCGGGATACTCTTCCGTGATTGCGGGCTGCATCAACTCTTTGAGAGTGATGCCCATGCCTTTCGCAATAGCGGCCGCCGAGCCGAGTACCTCACCGATTTTCGCCATTCTCCTCTAAGGTTAGCGCAGGCTCCTCTTTTTCATTTCCTTCCGCATTGGCCTCGCCGGCGGTTTCATCCTGGCTTCTCACGAATTCGAGGATGTCGAAATGCTTCGACTCCCGGTCGGGGAAAAAACTGTCGATGGCGGCTTGCTCATCTTTGAAAGTCTTGAAAACCAGGCTCAACTTTGTCAGCACCAGGAGCTGGGTAGTGCGCTCGGAAAGATTGAGTAGCCGCATAGCGCCATCCGCTTTCTCAAACGCCGAGTGCGCTGAGACGAGCGCTCCCAGCCCGGTGCTGTCTATGAAGCCGACGTCTTTCAAATCGAGTATGAGTCGATTTTCTTGCTTTTCAAGCAGGTTTTGGAACGCGTCCTGTACAGCGGAAACTTCGTCGCCTATAACGAGCCGTCCATTAAGGCTCAGGACGACGATTCCCTCGACTTCCCGTTGTTCCATTCGCAGAGACATGAGGCAGTTCTACCATAAGTGCCGGATCGCCATAGCATAGGAAGACAACGAATATTCCCAGGTTCTGGTGATTGCTGGGCGGGGTAGAGTATAAATTACGAGTAGGTTAGGGGGAAAGCTCGGGTGTTAGTCCTCGCTATTGCGCTGCTCCTTCAGATACAGACTTCGCAGATACAGACTTCGGACTCCCTGAACACCGCGTCGCCAATATTTTCAGGCCGATGGCGAGTCCGGCCGAAGCCGAAAAGAATATCGCGCTCTTAACGTGCCTGATCACAGGCGCGATCTTTCTGGTTGTGGGCGGACTTATCGTGTACACGATCATCCGTTTTAGACGCCGCTCCGATGACGACCTGCATCAGGAGCCGCCGCAGGTGTACGGGAGCAATCAGATAGAAGTCGCCTGGACCGTGATTCCGATTCTAATCGTGTTCGTTCTAATTGGCGTTTCCGCGCGCGTGATTGCGGGAGTTCAGAACGCCAGCCCTCCACCGAACACCGCCCACGTCACGTTGGTCGGGCACCAATGGTGGTGGGAGGTTGTTTATCCGCAGCTTGGATTCACCACGGCGAATGAGATTCATGTACCGGCGAACACCGATGGGAAGACCGCAACTTATCTCACCTTGCGTAGTGCCGACGTCATCCACAGTTTCTGGTTGCCGCAGTTATCGGGAAAAACGGATCTGATCCCGAATCGCGACAACTACATGTGGATCGATCCGAAAGAGCCGGGCGTTTACCTGGGCAACTGCGCCGAGTACTGCGGAACTCAACACGCCAATATGTTACTGCGTGTAGTTGCCGAAAAACCGGAGGACTTCAACAGGTGGGCGGCGGAACAGCGGAAGAATGCAGCGGAAAATGCGCAGGCGGCGCAGGCAAAAACGGAATTTCTCTCGCTGGCCTGTGCAAACTGCCATACCGTTCGAGGCACCACCGCCATGGGCAAAGCCGGTCCGGACCTGACGCATCTGATGGAGAGACAGACCATAGGAGCCGGTGTTCTGACTAACACAACCGAGAATCTGCGCGCGTGGGTGAACGATCCGCAAAAGGCTAAACCGGGTTGTCTGATGCCCAGCATGAAACTAACCGGCCCGGAACTGGATCAGGTCATGACGTACCTTCAGTCGCTCAAATAGGGGACTTATGGCAACGATAGATTATGCATTGAATCATCCGGCCTCCGCCGAAGACGAATTTTCGTTTTCGGAAACCCTCTACAAATGGGTGGCTACCGTCGATCACAAGCGCCTCGGATTGATGTATATCGTATCGGCGCTGCTGTTCATGGTCGTGGCCGGCATCATGGCGAGCGCGATTCGTATACAACTTGCGGTTCCAAATAACCACTTTGTGGGTCCGGATACATTCAACCGGCTCTTCACAATGCACGGGACCACGATGGTGTTCCTGGTTGGAATGCCGATGGTGGCGGGCTTCTCCAATTATTTGATACCGCTGATGATTGGCGCGCGAGACATGGCGTTTCCGCGTCTGAATGCGTTTGGCTTCTGGGTCTTCCTCTTTGGAGGCCTCTTTCTTTACTTCAGCTATATCGGCGGGGGCGGGCTCTCGGGTGCAGGCTCGGCGCCGGACGTCGGCTGGTTCGCTTATGCGCCGTTGACCTCCAAAGCGTTTTCGCGCGGTTCGGCTACCGATTACTGGGCTCTCGGGGTCCTTCTTACGGGGTTCGGCAGCATTGCGAGCGCCGTCAACGTGATTGCGACAACACTGTGCATGAGATGCCCGGGCATGAGTCTGAGCCGGATGCCGATGTTCGTCTGGGTCATGCTGATCGATGCCTGGATGATCCTGCTCGCACTTCCTCCCTTATCCGCGGCGCAGATCATGTTGGAACTGGACCGCTACCTGGGTGCGAATTTCTTCAATACGCAAGCCGGTG
The DNA here is from genome assembly GCA_963845995.1 of uncultured Acidobacteriaceae bacterium. Classification (GTDB taxonomy): domain Bacteria; phylum Acidobacteriota; class Terriglobia; order Bryobacterales; family Bryobacteraceae; genus Bog-105. The sequence goes on from CAWJUO010000041.1 coordinate 103,585, forward strand.
GGTCGGCCGTATTGTGGCAGCACTTCTTTTGGATCTTTGGACATCCCGAGGTCTACATCCTGATCTTCCCGGCCTTTGCCATTCTTTCGGAAGTGATCCCGATTTTCTCGCGCAAGCCTCTGTTCGGCAGACCGGCGATGGTGGGCGCGGTGGTCGCGATCGGGTTCATCAGTTTTGGCGTATGGGCGCATCACATGTTCGCGGTGGGCATGACCTCCTGGGGCAACACTTTCTTCGCCGCTTCATCCATGCTGGTCGGGGTGCCCACGGGAATCAAGATCTTCAACTGGACGGCGACCATGTACGGCGGCAAGATACGCCTGGATACGCCGATGCTGTTCTGCTGCGCGTTTCTGCTGCAATTCCTGGTGGCTGGATTGACAGGAATCATGCTGGCCGTTGCGCCCTTCGACTGGCAGTTGCACGATTCCTATTTCGTTGTCGCGCATTTCCATTTCACTCTTGTCTTAGGACTTGTTTTCGGACTCTTCGCGGGACTGTATTACTGGTACCCGAAAGCGATCGGCAGGATGTACAACGAGAGGCTCGGAAAATGGCACTTCTGGTTGTTTACAATCGGCGTGAATCTTACGTTTATACCTTTACATTTCGCTGGCATGCTCGGTATGCCGCGCCGGATTTACACTTACGCTCCGGGCCGCGGTTGGGAACTGTGGAACCTTCTCGCTTCGATTGGCGTGCTCTTTCAGATTCCCGGAATTTGCTGCTTCATTTGGAACATGATCGCTTCCGCGCTGAAAGGCGAACCGGCGGGCGACGATCCCTGGGACGCCTGGACATTGGAGTGGGGAACCAGTTCGCCGCCTCCCGAGTACAACTTTGAAAAGATGCCGGTTGTGCGCAGTAGCAGGCCGTTGTGGGACCTGAAGCATCCGCAAGATCCCGACTGGAAATACGAATAAACGATATGTCAGAGGGACAAGCAATTACGGCTGACGCTCTCGCTTTAGAGAGCACATGGACGCTTCCGGATCGCGGAGCGGTGGGCGTCATTTTCCTGATTATCACGGAAAGCGCGCTGTTCGCCATGTTCGTGGCGGCATATCTGATTTATATCGGCAAGAGCCTTACGGGGCCGTTCCCGAAGGATGTACTGGAGCTTCCGATCATTTCGAGTATCTGCCTGCTGTCGAGCAGTCTGACCGTCTACTTCGCGGAACATGCGCTGAAGAAAAATGAACTCGGAAAGTTTAAGTTCTGGTGGATATTTACCATCGCGCTGGGCTTTGAATTCCTGATTGCGACAGGAATGGAATGGCGCAAGCTGATCTATGTCGATCACCTGACAATCAGCACCAATCTGTTCGGCACGACCTTCTACTCGCTGGTTGGACTTCACGCCAGCCACGTTATTGTGGGGCTCACATTCTTGTCGCTGGTCATGATTGCGACGCTGCTTGGTTTCCCAATCCAAACGCAATTGCGGCGAGTGATGTTTCTTTCCTGGTATTGGCATTTCGTCGATGCCGTGTGGGTGATTGTCTTCACGGTGGTCTATATCATCGGCGAGGATAGCGAAATTTATGTCACATGAATTGCATCATGGAGAAGCTGGTGAACGCAGCGCGGAATCGCATATTCAAATGCCCGCCCCGACGTTCTGGCCGATGGTGTTTGCCTTTGGCCTAACGCTTCTGATAGCCGGAACCGTGACGCACTGGACGATTTCAGTCGTTGGCATTGTCATTCTGTTCCGTTCCGCGATTGGTTGGTGGAACAATGTGATCCCCCATGAGGAGCATGAGGAGGTGCCAATCAATCCGGCGCTCCGGCCCCAGCCGATCATGGTGGAGCAGCGGTCCGTAGTGCGGCTGCAGGCGGGTGAATTCAAGCATCGCGTGCGCATACCGGAAGAAGTGCATCCTTATTCCGCGGGTTTGTGGGGCGGCCTGGCAGGCGCGGCGGCGATGGCGATTTTGGCCTGCCTGTATGGCTTGGTTGCGCAGCACAGTATCTGGTATCCGGTGAATTTATTGGCGGGAATGGTTATCCCAGATCTTGGAAACGCCAGCCTCGCACAGTTAAGGGCGTTTCATGCGTTGCCCTTCGTTGCGGCTCTAATCGGACACGGCTGCTTGTCCATTTTGATGGGAATTTTATATGCGGTGATGCTGCCGATGTTTCCAAAATACGCGCCGTTCTGGGCCGGCATTCTAATGCCGCTCTTTTGGAGCGCACTCGTTGCCACTACGCTGAACGTGCTGAACCCCGCTTTGAATAGCAGAATTAGCTGGCCGTGGTTTGTCGTATGTCAGTTAGGCTACGGTCTTGTTGGCGGATACGTGATCGCTCACAGCACCAGCATCAAAACGATGCAGTCATGGCCGCTCGCGGAACGGGCCTTTCTTCATGCGCCGGGCATGCAACCGCCAGACGGAGATCATCACTAAGAATGCGATCTTCAGTTCGTTCGAAGGCGAAACGCGGCTCTTACGTCATCGCCGTTTGCGCGCTGATGTGGCTGTCGGCTGGCTGCGAACCGCCGGGCAAACCGGGCAAGGATTCGCAGGCGGAGAATCGCGAAAGCATCATGGATTTTCCAACGCTATTTTCGAGTAATTGCGCAGGTTGCCATGGTGAGAATGGGAAGAACGGTCCCGCTCGCATCTTAAACGATGCCTTGTATCTTTCGATAATTCCCAAAGAGACGCTGCACCAAATTCTCGTGAACGGGCGTCCGGCAACCGGAATGCCGGCTTGGGCTCGAAGCAAAGGTGGGCCCCTCACAGATAAGCAAATTGACGCGCTGGCGGATGGTATTTATTCGAACTGGGGCAAAGAGCAAACGCTAAACAGCGCGCCCGCTTACGCGGCGAGTGCCGCTGGCGATGTCGGTCACGGAAAGCAGCTCTTCGGACGGAATTGTTTTGCCTGCCATGCGCAAGGCGGGCTAGTCGGGCCGGTGACGGATCCCTCTTATCTGCAATTGGTGAGCGATCAAATGCTGCGCACGTCGATCATCGTTGGACGTCCCGATCTGGGAATGCCGGATTACCGGATGCTAAATTCCGGGCACGCGCTTGCCGATCAGGATGTGACGGATTTGGTTGCGTATCTTGTGTCAAAGCGTCCGGAAGGCGATGCCTCAAACGGCAATGCACAGCATCAGAACGAGAACGGCACGGGTAATCGGGGCGAGATGACCAAGGGAAACGAAGGAAGCGGAAACGGTCCGGGAAGTCCGCGCAAAGAGCGGAACGAAGGCAACAAGGGCAACGGAAGCAGCAGCCAGAGAGGCGGGAAATGAGCGCACCGAATCGCGAATTGGATACAGACCGGACGGAGATCAAAGGGAACACGCCGGACCCGTCGCGCCGCGATTGGTTGTTCACAATAGGCGTCATGGTGAACGTTGTTGCCGGAGTCGCACTGGCTGTTCCGCTAGTTGGGTTTGTATTTTCGAGCTTCGTCGAAAAGAAAGACCCGCGCTCCTGGATTTCGTTAGGAGCGCTGGATAGCTTTCCGGAGAAGGCAACCCGTATTGCGACTTACCGTAACCCGTACACGCGGCCATGGGACGGCCAGACGGCGGATATTCCGTGTTGGGTGCGCCGCAAGCAGGGCAATCAGTTTCAGGTCTTTGCCATCAACTGCACGCATCTTGGTTGCCCGGTTCGATGGTTCGAGCAGTCGGGGCTTTTCATGTGTCCTTGTCATGGCGGTGCGTATTACGAAGATGGGGCGCGAGCGGCGGGACCACCTCCGCGCGGTCTTTTCGAATACGACTACAAAGTGGAAAAAGGCGAGCTGTGGGTAAAGGGCGGGGAGATGCCAACGCTCTCCAACCCCGTTTAGCCCGGGAGACGATCGCATGAATTGGATTCGAGAACTGGCAGTCTGGCTGGACGACAGGTTGCACCTCACCGCGCTCTACTCGTCCACCGCGGGTCATGAGGTGCCGGCGAGCGCGGGCAGTTGGTTCTACGTATTTGGCAGTGCGACCCTGCTGTGCTTCATCATCCAAATCATCACCGGCTCGATCCTCGCTTTTGTTTACATTCCGTCTACCAACGAGGCCTATACCAGCCTCCAGTATTTAAATCACGCACAGTTCTGGGGTTGGTATATCCGCGCCGTTCACAATTGGGGATCGAACTTCATGGTCGCCATCATGACGGCGCACATGATCCAGGTGTTTCTATTTGGCGCGTACAAATACCCGCGAGAGCTCACTTGGGTGAGTGGAGTGTTCCTGCTTTTATGTACGCTGGCGATGGCGTTTACCGGCCAGGTGATGCGCTTCGACCAGGATGCCTACTGGGGCTTAACGATCGGAGCTTCCATTACGGGGAGGGTGCCTTTGATAGGCGCTCAACTTGTGCATTTGTTATTGGCCGGGCCGATCATAGCCGGCGAAACGCTGTCGCGGTTCTTCACTCTGCACGTGTTCCTTATTCCCGGCGCTTTGATCGCGATCATCAGTATGCATTTGCGCCTGGTGCTGACGAAGGGCATCAACGAATATCCGAAGCCCGGTCATCCCGTTCACAAAGGAACGTACGACGCCGAGTATGCCGAAATTTTGCGAAAAGAGGGCGTGCCATTTGTTCCGGAGGCGATCGGAAAGGATCTGATTTTCGCCGCTCTGGTGATTGTCGGCATTCTGGCTTGCGCGCTGATTTTTGGACCGAAAGGCCCGGGCGGCCCGCCAAATCCGACGCTGGTTGATACAAATCCGCGGCCTGATTTCTATTTCCTCGCGGTCTTCGCAGCACTCGCATTGCTGCCGGATTGGATGGAAGTGGTTGTCTTATTCGCCGCTCCCGCGCTGATGATTGGCTTCCTGTTTGTGCTGCCTTTTTTATCGGGGACAGGTGAGAAGAGCGCGCGCCGCAGGCCCGTAGCGGTGCTTTCAGTGATTTTCATTTTGATGGTGATCGGCGTCCTCGCGTATATGGGGGAGACTTCGCCGTGGTCGCCGCGCATGGGCGCCTGGAGTGGCGATGCCGTGCCCGTGCAATTCGTGAAAGGGCGGACTCCATTGCAAATGCATGGCGCAATTGTTTTCCAGAATAAGCAGTGCCGGAACTGTCATTCGCTGGGTGGCGTTGGCGGCGAGCGGGGACCTGCCCTGGATGAAGTGGCTACGCGTTTGACCGCTGCTGAGATGGTTCGTCAGGTCATTCAAGGCGGCGGAAACATGCCCGCGTATGGCAAGAAGCTGAGTCCGGCGGAAGTGGATGCTTTGGTCTCGTTCATGCAGACCCTGAGTTCCAAGTCGAAGCGTCCGGCGCACGATCCCAGCAAGCCGTTGAACAAATTACCGCGCGATTTCGCGGTTGTGCTGCCATCGCCGGTGCGAATGAGTAAGTAAGCGAAGTGGATTCTATTGCAGGTGCGGCGCTCGCGTCCTGGAGACTGGACCCGCGCGTCCTCATAGTGCTCGTCTTCACCGCGTGCGTGTACGTTCGCGGTTGGATTCGGGTACGCAGACAGGTGCGGGACTTATATGACCGGGAGCGGCTGGCCTCGTTTCTGGGTGGATTAGCAATTCTGTTTCTTGCGGCCGATTCACCGCTCGACGCGTTCGACAATTTGTTCTTGTCCGCGCACATGGCCCAGCATTTGCTGCTCATGATGGTTGCGCCTCCGCTTATTTTGCTGGGCAATCCGATGGTGCCTCTGCTGCGCGGATTGCCCAAGGCGTTCGTGAAGGAAGGACTCGGCCCGTTTCTAACCTGGCGGCCGCTGCGGCGCTTCTTTTCATGGCTAACGTCACCTCCGGTCGCTTGGGTCATTTTTGCCGCGAGCACGCTGTTCTGGCACTTGCCGAAGTTTTATGAATTGGCGCTCGGGTCTCCGCAGTGGCATGGGGTTCAGCACGCGTCGTTCTTTTGGACTGGTATTTTGTTCTGGTGGCCGGTCGTCAGGCCAGGTCCCGCGCATTCGCATTGGCCACTCTGGGTAGGCATTCCGTATTTGCTGTTTGCGGATATCTTCAATACGGCACTCTCCGCATTCTTTATCTTTTCCGGGAGGCTTCTCTATCCGACCTACGAAGCTGTGCGCATTGGCGGCTTGACGGCGCGCGAAGACCAAACGCTGGCGGGCGCAATCATGTGGGTGCCGGGGTCGATCCTTTACTTACTGCCGACCGTCGGGATAGCGATGAAGCTGTTGTCTACCTCGCGCGCTGCGCGGCGGAGTTCGGCGGTTATCAGGAAACGCGTGACAGTGGCCGATAGCCGGTCCGCAATGAAGAAGTTCAAATTGCCGCAGATGCGGCGTGCCGCTCAGATTGCGATGCTGCTGTTGGCGATAGCGGTGATGGCGGACGGTTTCTTTGGGCCGCAGGTTGCGCCGTTGAATCTCGCCGGTGTGCTGCCGTGGACGCATTGGCGGGCGCTTTCGGTCATAGCGATTCTGCTGGTCGGCAATCTGTTCTGCCTGTCTTGCCCATTCACTCTGGTTCGTGACATCGGACGAAAGGTACTTCCCGCCCGGCTGCGTTGGCCTCGCGCGCTGCGCAACAAGTGGATTCCCGCCGGGTTACTGCTCGTGTATCTGTGGGCTTACGAGGCATTCAGCCTGTGGGACAGTCCATGGATGACGGCGACGATCATCGCAGGGTACTTCATGGCCGCGTTGCTGATCGACGGCACGTTCAAGGGTGCGAGCTTTTGCAAATACGTCTGTCCGATTGGGCAGTTTCATTTCGTCGGATCGCTGATTTCGCCGCGTGAGATTGGCGTGCGGAAAGCAAAGGTTTGCCAGAGTTGCCGGACATACGATTGCATTCGCGGGAACGATCACGCCCGTGGTTGCGAGTTGGATTTGTTTCAGCCCAGGAAGGTAGGCAATCTCGATTGCACCTTCTGTCTGGATTGCGTGAAGGCGTGTCCGCATGACAACGTCGCACTGATTCACATTGCACCCGCCAGCACGCTCACGGTTGATCCCTACCGCTCTTCCATAAGAAGGCTTTCAGGCCGTACGGATCTAGCGGCTTTGGCTCTACTGATCGTGTTTGCCGCATTCGTCAATGCGGCGGGTATGGTCAGTCCTATCATGATGTGGGAGCACTCGTGGCACGCTCGGTTGGGTGCGCACATGATGCCTCTTATCGTGGCGGCGTTCGTTGTTACAGGGGCGGTGATTCTTCCTGCGGGAGCGGTTGCTTTCTGTTCTTGGATCAACCGGCTTTCGGGCGAGGGACGTGGCGCAAAGGGTGTGCGGCGTTTCATATTCGCGCTTGTACCGGTGGGATTTTCAATGTGGGTTGCCCACTTGCTCTTCCACCTGATTACCAGCGGCGGCCAAGTAGTTCCGGTTGTGCGGCGTTTCATTGGTGGGAGCATCCCTGCCGTCGCCGCGCCTTACGTGCCGGACTGGCTGACATCCCTGCAGTTGCTGGTGCTCGGCGCGGGTTTGCTGCTCAGTATTTACATCTGTTGGCGAATCGGCAAGCAGCTCGTTGCGTGTACCAGATCGGCTTTGGTGATGAGTGCTCCGTGGGCGGCGCTCTCCTGCCTTCTCTACCTGGCCGGAGTGTGGATTCTATTTCAGCCCATGCAAATGCGTGGCATGATCCATTGAGGATTGCTTTTTTAGCGGTGGTGACGCTGCTGCCGTCTCTGCTCTACGCGGACGGGGGCGCTCTCCAGATGCGAGTGCAGGACGCCGGTCTGGTGCTGAGCGCTTTCACCTCGCCCGTTCCGCTGCGAGTAGGAATGGCGGACGTCAGTGTTCTCGTGCAAAAGGCGGCTGACCAAAGTCCTGTAATGGACGGGGAGGTCACGTTACGATTGCGCGGTCCGCAAGGGGCGGAAATAATCGCTAACGCCACGCACGCACAAGCCACAAACAAACTACTCTATGCGGCCAACGTGAATTTTGCGAATGCCGGTAATTGGACCTTGCAAGTCAATTTCACAGATGGGAGCCACAGTGCGAATGCCGCGGCTAAACTCGCTGTCTTACCGGAAGCCCCGCTCTTATCAACCTATTGGCCCGAGTTTGCGGTGGTCCCAGTGGGATTGATACTGTTCGCACTGAATCAGTGGTTGAAGGCTGCGAGAAGCAAAAAGCGGGCATACTGATCTGCTCAGCATGCCCGCTCGATGTAAAGTTTAGGCTGTCCGCTGCTGCTCGGATTTGCCTTCGGTTTTAGCTATGGCGGCCTGTGCAGCCGCGAGCCGTGCAATCGGCACACGGTACGGGGAGCACGAAACGTAGTTCATGCCGATGCGGTAACAGAACTCGACCGAACTCGGTTCGCCGCCGTGCTCGCCGCAGATTCCCACCTCGAGATCGGGACGTGTTTTGCGGCCGAGTTTGACGGCAAGCTCGACAACTTTCCCGACACCCTCCTGATCGAGCACGGCGAACGGATCCGCCTTGAAGATCTTCAGGTCTTCGTAGTGCTTGGAGAACTTCGTATAGTCGTCGCGGGAAAGCCCCATAGTCGTCTGAGTCAGATCGTTGGTTCCGAAACTGAAGAACTCAGCTTCTTTAGCGACTTCGTCCGCAGTCATAGCGGCGCGCGGAATCTCGATCATGGTTCCAACGTAGTACTTCAAGTCCTTCAGACCGGCCGCGCCGAGAACTTCATCGGCAACCTTGACCACAAGCGCTTTCTGATGCGCCAGTTCTTTGACGCTGCCAACCAGCGGAATCATCACTTCGGGAATGACCTTAACGCCCTTCTTCGTCACCTGTACAACAGCTTCGAAGACCGCGCGAGCTTGCATCTCCGTGATTTCCGGATACGTGATTCCAAGTCGGCAGCCGCGATGTCCAAGCATCGGGTTGAATTCATGCAGCTCTTCCACACGCTCCAACAGTTCGGGAAGATGCTTCTTGAGTTCGCCAACCGTGACGCCGTAAGTCGCAGCGAGTTCCTTCTTCTCCTTTAGAGAAGCGTGCGGAAGCTTTGCGAGATCGACCATCACGTTCTCGCGCTTCGGCAAGAATTCGTGAAGCGGCGGATCGAGCGTGCGAATCACGACCGGGTAGCCGTCCATCGCCGTAAACAGACCGGCGAAATCCTTGCGCTGCATCGGCAGAAGCTTCAGCAGCCCCTTCTTGCGGGTCTTTTCATCACGCGCAAGAATCATTGCCTGCATGTGCGGAATCCGGTCTTCCGCGAAGAACATGTGTTCCGTGCGGCACAGGCCGATACCTTCCGCGCCGAAGAGTTGCGCCTGCTTGGCGTCACGTGGAATATCGGCGTTTGCGCGGACGCCGAAGTTGCCGCGGAATTCGTCCGCCCACTGCATGAAGGTGGCGAAATAGTGCGACTTAGGATCGGGTTCGCTGGTCTTGCACTGGCCCAGGTAAACCTCGCCGAGCGTGCCGTCGAGAGAAATCCACTCGCCTTCCTTGACAACCAGCTTCTTGCCTTCAAACAGGACCGTGGCGATCTTCTTGCCTTCATCCACCGAAACTGAAGAAGCGCCCACCACGCAGGGACGGCCCATACCGCGCGCTACGACAGCGGCATGGCTGGTAAGCCCGCCGACCGCCGTCAGAATGCCCTTCGAAACGTCCATGCCATGAATGTCGTCGGGAGTGGTTTCTTTGCGGACCAGGATCACCGGGCCATTCTTCGCGAGAACCACTGCATCCTCGGACGAGAACGCGGCACGTCCCACCGCGGCGCCCGGAGATGCCGGGAGACCGGTTGCAATCTTCTGAAGATCCTTGCGCAACTTGGGGTCGAGCACCGGGTGCAGCAACTGATCCAACTGATTCGGACCGACGCGCATCACCGCTTCTTTCTTCGAGATCAGTCCTTCTTCGACCATGTCAACGGCAATGCGGACAGCTGCCGGACCGGTGCGCTTACCGTTGCGCGTTTGCAACATGTAAAGCTTGCCGTCTTCAATGGTGAACTCGAAATCCTGGATATCGCGGTAATGTTTCTCGAGGTTCGAAGTGATCTCGCGAAGCTGCTTGTAAGCTTCGGGCATCACCTGTTCAAGTTCGGAGATCGGCTGAGGCGTACGGATGCCGGCGACGACGTCTTCACCCTGGGCGTTAACTAGAAACTCACCGTAAAAGACATGTTCACCAGTGGAAGGATTGCGAGTGAATCCGACGCCGGTTCCGGAGTTGTCGCCGGTGTTGCCGTAGACCATCGATTGCACATTGGCGGCGGTACCGATGGAATCTGGAATCTTCTCCATGCGGCGATAGTAAACCGCTTTGGGTGTATTCCAGGAACTGAAAACGGCATCGCGCGAGAGCATCAATTGCTCCAGCGGATCTTGCGGAAATTCTTTCCCAGTCTCTTTCTTGACGACCTTCTTGTATTCGTCGATGATGAACTTCAGATCTTCGGCAGTCAGATCGGTATCGAGCTTGGCCTTGACCTTCGCTTTACGCGCATCAAAGATGTGGTCGAATTTCGCCATATCGATGTGCAGAGCGACTTCTCCGAACATCTGGATAAAACGGCGATAACAGTCGTAGGCGAAAGCGCGGATTGCCGGTCTTTTTCGCGACTCCTTCGGTCGATTGATCGTTCAATCCAAGGTTCAGAATCGTGTTCATCATGCCGGGCATGGAGAACTTCGCGCCGGAGCGCACGCTGACCAGCAGCGGATCTTCCGCCGCGCCCAGCTTTTTCCCCATCAGCTTTTCGAGCTTCGCGAGCGCCTGATGAATCTGGTCGTCAACTTCCTTCGGCACTTTATTGCCGTTATCAAAATAGAGGTTGCAGACCTCGGTCGAGATGGTGAAACCGGGAGGAACAGGCACGCCTGCCTTGCTCATTTCAGCGAGGCCGACGCCTTTGCCGCCGAGTGTGTCCCGCATCTTCCCGTCGCCGTCGGCCGTACCTCCGCCAAACGAGTAAACGTATTTCTTCATTCCTGTCTTAATCTCCTGACTACGAATATCAGCGTGAAAAACAAATCTCAGGCGCTTGCGCCTTGGGTGACGATCTCTGAAAAATCGGCGATGGTGGAGAACTCCGTCAAAATGCTATGCAATAAAGCCAGACGGTTCTGCCGGATCGCCGGATCTGGGTCGTTCACAAGAATTTTATCGAAGAACAGATCGACTGCCGGCCGGAGGGAGGCGATAACCGCCAGTTTCTCGCGATACGAGGAGCTGTTTTCGGTTGCCTCGCGCACTCTTAGAAACGTGTCGTACAAGTCTTGCTCCGGGCCCGCGGAGAGCGCGTCGGACTTGGGTTCTTCCGCCTGGTCGAAATGCGCCTGCTTAAGTATGTTCTTAATGCGTTTGAAACTTGCCGCCAAGGGCTCGAAATCCGCCGTTGGTCTGATGTAGTGAATCGCATCGGTCCGCTCGGCTAAATCGGTGAGCGTTGTGATAGGCGGCACGAGCGCGGCATTTACTTCGTCGTACGCATATTCGAGCACCTCGCGCAGGTAGAACTGAACACGTTCACGCATGAACTCCGCCAGTTGCGGATTGTCCCCGGCCATTTCCGTCAATTGCAGCGGAAGCTTCGCTTCAAACAGAATTTTCACGATGCCTTGGGCCGCGCGCCGCAAAGCAAACGGGTCTTTGGAGCCGCTAGGAATCATGCCAATTCTGAAGCACTCACGAAGCGTGTCGAGTTTGTCCGCAATGGCAACGAATCTGGCCCTCAAGCGTGCGTGGAATCGGAGCTTCCATGCTTACCGGCTGGTAGTGGTCATAGATTGCGGTGGCAATCTGGTCCCCTTCGCCTTGTTGTTTGGCGTAAAGCCCGCCCACGACGCCTTGGAGTTCCGTAAACTCCTTGACCATATCCGTCGTAAGATCGCACTTTGCAAGCAGCGCTGCGCGCCGGACGACGTCTCTATTCGCGCCAGCTTTTTCGGCGAGTTCGGTTGCTAGCGCAACCACGCGTTCCGCTTTGTCCTTATAGCTTCCGAGCTTCGCCTGGAACGTGACCTTTGCGAGGTCATCCACTCGGTCTGCAAGCTTCTTCTGCTGATCGACTTTCCAGAAGAACCGGGCATCGTTGAAACCGCGCCCGCAGCACCCGTTCGTTGCCTTGCCGGATCAATCCGTCCGGGTCGCCATCCGTGTTCGTAACAGCAACAAACGCCGCCGCAAGCGAACCGTCAGCCTTCAACACCGAGAAATAGCGCTGATGATGCCGCATCACTGTCGAAAGAATTTCCTTGGGCAGTTCCAGATAGGACGGATCGAAGCTGCCGCGAATGGGCGTGGGGAATTCAGTCAAATAGACGAGCGTTTTCAACAGCTCCGAATCCGGCTCGACGTCCGCGCCAAGACCGGCTTCGATGCGGCTCTTACGCTCGAGCGATCGCACAAGTACATAGTTATCGCGCAAGACCTGTTCATAACTTGCGATGGTGACGGGCACCGGCTGCTTGGAGCCGAGAATACGATGTCCACGGGTAGTATTGCCCGACCTCACGCCAGCGATTTCAACCGGAACCACTCTGTCATTCAAAAGAGCGACGATCCAGCGTATCGGGCGTATGAAACGAACCTCGCGGTCATTCCAGTACATCGTCTTCGGCCACGGAATTCCAGTGATCATGGCCGGAATGATTCGCGTTAAGAGTTCAAGAGCGGATTCGCCCTTCTTTACGGTTGCGAAGAAGTACCGCTCGCCTTTCGCATCCGCCTCTTTGTGCAGCGCCTCAATGGTCGTGTTGTTCTTTTTTGCAAAGCCCTGAGCCGCTTTCTCGCCCGCCGAAACGTAAGGGCCAGGAATGACCTGATTGACGTCCGCGAGTTGTTCATCGAGCCCCGTCGCAAGCAGCACCAAACGCCGTGGCGTCGCGTCAAGCAGTTCTATCGCACCGTTCAACGAACCGGCCTGCGTGGAGAACGACTCGCGAAGACTCGAAAGCGCTCCGTCGATCATCCAATCGGGAATTTCTTCAACGCCGATTTCCAGAAGAAAGCCGGCCACCTACGCCACCGCCTTTTCTTGAGGGAACTGCTGCTCAGTCCAGGCCTGCGCCGCGCCAACCGCGATTCTGCGGACGCGTCCAATAATGCCTACGCGCTCAGTGACGCTGATCGCTCCGCGCGCGTCCAGCATGTTGAACAGGTGAGAGCACTTCAGAACCTGTTCGTAAGCCGCCAGCACCGGAAATCTACGTTTGTCTTCGGCGGCCTTGAACTAGTTGAAGAAGCCGCTGCGCCTCGGCTTCATGCTGTGCAAACTCTTGCCACAACGCGGCGACATCGGCCATTTCGAAGTTATAGACAGAGAACTGCTGCTCGTCCGCAAGCCGCACATCGGCGTACTTCACCCCAGGAGCCCATTCGATGTCATACACGCTATCGACGTTTTGGAGGAAAGCGACGATGCGTTCAAGCCCATAGGTAATCTCAGCCGGAACCAATTCAAGATCGATCCCGCCGCACTGCTGAAAATACGTGAACTGCGTGATTTCCATGCCATCGAGCATCACTTGCCAACCGATGCCCCAGGCGCCCAGCGTTGGCGATTCCCAGTTGTCTTCTTCGAACTTAATGTCGTGCTTGCGGAGATCGATACCGATGGCTTCGAGGCTTCCGAGATACTGTTCGAGAACATCATCCGGCGTCGGTTTGAGAATCACCTGCAACTGCTGGTGTTTGTAGAGCCGATTGGGATTCTCACCATAGCGCCCATCTGCCGGGCGGCGGCTCGGTTGAACGTAAGCGACCTTGTACGGCTTCGGTCCCAGCACGCGAAGAAACGTTTCGGGAGCCATCGTTCCCGCGCCCACTTCCAGATCGTAAGGCTCCTGAATGACCGCGCCACGGTCGGCCCAATAGCGTTTGAGTTTGAAAACAGTGTCTTGGAAAGAATCCATCAGCGTGTGTCCTAGAGGCCTTCCAGAAGTGCCGGTGTATGAAAATGCCGTTCCACGTGCTCTTCCATTTGCCGAATGAGAAAGCGGCGGAGATCAAGCGCGGTGTCTTTGGTCCAGACCGCGGCTGGCAACCCGGAAATGTGGCTGCGAAGCATGGTTCCGGCCAGTTCACGCGAAGAGGCCGAAATGTTGTGATCGACGTATACCGAAAGATCCGGAAGAAAGCCCGAGAGCCGCGTTGCCCAAAGAGAGAAATACGTGATAGCCGCCCATATCGCCCCAGGCCCGCGCTCGTGCATGTGGTCCAGAATGGCCGTCAAGAGCCGGAAAAACCGCTCGTTCGGCTCGTTCGCCGGCAACAGATGGTCGCTTACTTCGGCAACGTAGTCGAGCACCACGCTGGCGTCGAAGTCATCGAGAAGATCGAACTGCGACTGCAACAAATCGCATGAGTTTAGATTCACCAGTTCGCGTGTTTCCTTTTGCGAATACGACAAATTCACGAGTGACAGCCGTTCCAATCCTGAGCCAAAGGTACTCTTCGGTTTTCGCGCCCGCCTCGCGACACCACGGAGCTTGCCCTGATCGCGCGTGAAGAAACTGACGATCAGATCCGACTCGCGGAAGGGGTATGTTCGCAGGACGTAAGTCTCGCTCACCCGAGCCGGCATTGATAACTAAGCCGGCGCCTAGCAGCTTGCAGCCGGTAAAACTCTCAGAGTAGCAGAGCGCGCAGCCTAGATACGTATTCTAAAGAAGTGAACGGATATCAACCCGAACGCAGCACTTACTGGCCGGGCGGTCCCGATGAAATTCTAACCACGCTCCCCGACGGTACGAAGGTGAAGCGCCGAATGCTTCGTATGCGGGCGTGTACGGAGAAAGATGCCAAGGGCAAAATGTGCCGCGGCCATATCAAACGCTGGTTCGACCTGACGGAGGAAGCCAGGCAGTTTGCCGGAAAGAACGCCGAAGTCTATCGTTGTGAGCGGTGTCACACGATGTACCTCCCGAATGTGGAAGAACGTTCTCGTACCCAGACACTCGCCTGGTAACCGCTAAAATACATTTTGCCCGCGAAACTACTTGCTCTCTGCCTGGCGCTGGCCGCGTGCCTCTCCGCCCAGACGCCTAAGCTTCTTTTGACACCTCAACGTCTGAAGCGTTTGCAGCGCGATCGCGAACGCCAGACTGATCGCTGGTTGAATTTTGAACAGCGCGTCAAGACTGTGCCGGATTCCGCGGAACGAGGCTTTGAACTAGCCCTGTACTATGCGATCACGGGGGACGAGCAGCGTGGCAAAGAAGCGATCCGATGGGCGCTCACCCATCAATGCGAGGTGCGACAGGTAGCGCTCGTACGTGACTGGGCGGCCTCGCTTGTAACCGCGCCGGATCGGCAGCAATTCGGAACCCAGCCCTGTCCGAATTACCATCCACGCCCGTTCGCGCAACGCCGGGACACGTTTTTCATGAAGCGTGCGCTCGATCAAGACAACGACGCAGGCGTGGCCGACATGGAGGGACCTAATCTTTCAGACCCTGAGGAGTTGTACGCAGCCATAGAACTCAGCATGGCCAAAAGGAGTCGCGGCGGCTTCGAGAAGATAGCTTCCAAGTATCTTCTTTCGTTTGCGCCTGCAAAACTTGAACATCCTACCTGGCTGCAGCACATCATTGCGTTGGCGCTGGTGAGCTTGAATCCCAACGCGCAGGCTTCGCAATTCCTGCAGGGGTGGGCCATGGAGGACCGCTTCACTCTTCGCGACGGTCCCGGAGTTGCATACGAATTCCTGTGGGCGGACCCGTACTTGCCTGGCATCAGCTATCAAAACATGGAGCCTTGGCTATACGACGAGAAAGAGGGTCTCATCGCGCGGGGAGGATGGAGCCAGACCGCTTGCTGGATCGAAGTCTCCGCTTCGGGTACGCATCAAGAAAACTGTCCGCCTAACTGGGAATCCCAGACTGTCTTCTTCGGTCATTTGACGTTGCTTCCGGTGACCGAGAAATGCCTAGAGATCGAACCTGAAGACAGAAACGAAAACGTTATCCTCTGGAAACTAAACCCGCGCGAAAAGCTCACCTACGCGGCGAGCGGTGCAAACCGTTCGGCTGAAGCAGACGCGGCCGGCATGTGGCATGTGCCTGCCGAAGTGCGCGGCAAAGTATGCGCGCACAAGTAGTGTAAAGCCACTGTCCTGATAAACTGAGGGTTTTCGAGGTGCATCCGTAGATGCGCCCACAGAGGAGTCCTTTCTACTCATGATTGCAGCGACACAACTGCGTCCAGGCATGATCGTGAAGTTCAACAACGAGCTTCACACGGTTTTCAGTATGGTCCACCGGACGCCTGGTAATCTTCGCGGATTTGTGCAGGCCAAAATGCGGAATATTCGATCCGGTTCCATGATCGAGCACCGCTTCTCTTCCGAAGATAAAGTCGAGCGCATCACGCTCGAACAGCACGACATGGAGTACTTGTACGACGACGGCGAATACTACTACTTCATGAACACTGAGAATTTCGAGCAGGTCCATTTGACGAAGGACAATCTCGGCGACGGTGTCAATTACCTGATCCCGCAGTTGAAGGTAACGGTCGAATTCTACGAGGGCCGCCCGATCAGCGTGGAGTTGCCGCCCAGTATCGAAATGACCGTCGTTGAGACGGAACCCGGTCTCAAAGGCGCTACAGTTTCAAACGTAACCAAGCCCGCAAAAATGGATACGGGCCTGGTTGTCTACGTGCCCCCATTCATTAATGAGGGCGAGAAGATTCGGGTCAACACTACCGACGGAAGCTACCTCGAACGCGCTTAGCTTTCCGGGTTAACGGCCGAAATGCTTGCTCAGATACGCGTAGCTTTGCCGTAGGCTCGCGATGGGATCTGGCGTTTGATCCTGTTCCACGAAGTAGTGCTTGACTCCCGCGGCATTCGCGGCAGTCAGAACGGCGGGAATGTCGATGGATCCATTCCCGATTTCCTTGAATGCGTCCTTCGGAACATTCTCGTTGTATTGCGGCTTGGCCGGAACGCCCTTTTCTTTATCCTTCAGGTGCAGCAGCGGAATACGGCCTGAGTAGGTCTTCAACAGGTCCACTGGATTGTGGCCGGCAACCGCGGCCCAGAAGATATCGAGTTCCAGCTTGACCACGTCGGGCTGAGTCTCGCCCATCAGGATCTGCAGCGGAGTCGTTCCGTCCATCGGCTGGTATTCGAAGGCGTGGCTGTGATAGCAGAGTTGCAGTCCATGCGACTGCGCGCGCTTGCCTGCCGCCTGCAGGCTCGCAGCAAGCTTCTTCATAACATCCACGCCGCCGCGCATGGCGGGAGGAATGTACGGCACCACCGCGTATTCGAAACCCTTTGTTTTTGCGTCCGCCAGTTCCGCATCCGTTGGATTGGTATTTAAGTGAACGCTGATAGCCTTAAGCCCGCTGTTTTGGATTGCGCTCCAGGCTTCTTTCAACGTGTCGGCGGTGGCCTCAATTTCCGCATAGCCGATCTCGCGAATCTGCTGGAGCACTTTCGCCGGATCGTTCGCGATGATGTTGCGCACAGTGTAAAGCTGGACGCCAAGATTACTTTTACGAAGCTTGTCCGCAAAGGCCAGCTTCGACGCGGCTAGCAGAGCCGCCGATTGAGCGACGAACGTGCGTCGAGTAGAGGAAGACATGCTCACAGCATATGTCAGGCGCTGGCGCGTGTTTCCTTCCGGAGCAACCGCAAGGCAATCACGGCCGCCACCGCGAGGCTCAAAGCCATCAGCAATACGGCGGCCCAGTGCGTCTTCAGGAAACCCAGAGTGTCGTGGCCATACTTCCGCGCCAGGTAAGCAAGGGCCAGATACCGGACCACTCTAGCCGCTGCCAGTACGCTTAGAAATGCACCCCAAGTTACTTCAAGGGCGCCGGCGCAAAAGACCGGGATCTTCATCGGCATGGGCAGCGGCGAGATGGCGGGGATGAAGACGGTGACCAGCCCGTACTGCTCAAACCAGGCATGAAGCCGCCGGCCGCTTCGTCCCGATATGTATTTTTCGAGGAAGACTTCGCCGCCTTTTCGGGCGATGGCGAAGAGGATCGAACTCCCGATCAGTGAGCCGAGGATTGCGCAGAACGCCGAAGGGTAGGCGAGATTTGGCTTGTCCACCGAGATCGTGATAAGCAGCGCATCCACCCCGCCCACTACGGGAATACCCGCTGAATCGGCTATGGCGAGCAGAAGCAGACCGAAAGGGCCCCACGCGATAAGAGTTTGAATCAGCCGTTTCAGTGGTTACTCCGGAAGCATGGCGAGCAGTTGCGCCTCGTCAAGAATTGAGACTTTCAGTTCCCGCGCTTTGTCCAGCTTAGATCCCGCCTCTTCGCCCGCCACCACGTGGTCCGTTTTACCGCTGACCGAACCGGCTACCTTGCCGCCCGCCGCTTCGATGCGCGCCTTTGCTTCTTCGCGCTTCAGTGTAGGCAGAGTGCCGGTGATCACAAACGTAAGTCCGGTGAGCGGGCCTTGTTTCTTTCTCCGCTTGGGACCGGTGAACTGAAGTCCGGCGGCGCGCAGACGCTCAATCAACCCGCAATTTTGTTCTTCCGCGAAGAACTGCCGGATAGAATCCGCCACTTTGGGACCGATCTCTTCGGCCTCCTGAAGTTGTTCGAGCGAGGCCGACGCAATCGCGTCAACGCCGCCAAAGTGTTCAGCGAGGATTTGAGCGGTCCGCTCGCCTACAAACGGAATTCCAAGCCCATTCAGGACACGTGCAAGCGGCTGTGAACGCGAATGGTCTATGTTCTGAATGATCTTCGATGCCGACTTCTTGCCCATCCGCTCAAGCTCAAGCAGTTGTTCGAGTTTCAAGTCGTAAAGATCCGCGATGTTGTGAACAAGCCCACGGCTCAGCAGTTGATCGACAAGCGCATCCCCAACTCCGTCAATATCCATCACCCCGCGTGCGGCAAAGTGCAGCAGCGATTCGCGCAGACGAGCCGGACAGTTGGTGTTCATGCACCGGCTCGCCGCTTCGCCTTCTTCGCGGACGATGTGGCCGCCGCAAACCGGGCAACTGACGGGCATCTGGAAAGCGCGGCGATCCTTACCTTCCTCCACAACCCTGACGATCTTCGGAATCACATCGCCGCTGCGCTCAACCAGAACTGTGTCGCCGATCTGCACGCCGAGGCGTTGGATTTCATCCTCGTTGTGCAGCGTGGCGCGCGCTACGGTGACGCCGCTGAGGCTGACAGGCTTAAGATGGGCAACCGGAGTAAGAGCGCCCGTGCGGCCCACCTGAACTTCGATATTCTCCAACACCGTGGAAGCCTGGCGCGCCGGATATTTGAAGGCTATCGCCCATCTAGGAGCTTTCGAAGTCCACCCGAGCGCTTCCTGTTGCGGGATGGAATCGATCTTTACGACTACACCATCAATTTCATAAGGCAAGCTGTCGCGCTTCGTTTCCCATTCGTGAATGAAGTCCAGCAGTTCGTCGAAAGTGGCGCACTTCCGTCGATTCGGATTCACCTTGAAGCCTGCGGCGTGGAGGCTTTCGAGACTTTGCCAGTGACTCTCGAAGAGCGGACGTCCGGCGCGGAGAAGGAAGTAGGTGAAGTAGTCGAGCTGCCGCCCCGCCGTTACGGCGGGATCAAGAGCGCGCAAAGCTCCGGCGGCGGCATTGCGTGGATTGGCAAAGCGGGAGAGCGCCGCTTTTTCACGCTCTTCGTTCAGCCGCTCGAAGGAACGGCGCTGCATGACAACTTCGCCGCGCACTTCAAAACTCCCCTCAATCGCGTGCTTGCGGACACGCAGAGGGAGAGACCGGATGGTGCGCGCGTTTTCCGTCACGTCTTCCCCAACCCGGCCGTCACCACGAGTCAAGGCCTGGCGAAATTGGCCGTCGCTGTATTGCGCGGCCATCGACAAACCGTCGAGCTTCAGCTCGGCAACATACTCGTAGCCGCTGGAATTGAGAAGCCCGTGCACTCGCGCGTCGAAATCTCGAAGCTCCTGCTCGTTCAGCGCATTATCGAGGCTCAGCATGGGCGAGCTGTGCGGCACCTTCACGAATCCTTCGCGTGGTTGGCCTCCCACTCGCTGGGTCGGAGAATCGGGAGTACACAGCTCCGGGTGAGCCGTTTCGAGATCGCGCAACTCCCGCATGAGGCGCGTCGTACTCGGCGTCCGTGATCTCGGGCCGGTCGAGAACGTAATACAGATATTCGTGGTGTTCTAACTGACGGCGCAGTTCTTCAGCGCGTTTTGCGGCGGACTCTTTCATCCTCAAACCTATAATGTGAACTTGGACTCATTGCACGGCAAGCGCGCAGCTATCATCTACAATCCGGTCGCAAGAGGCCTCTCAAAGCACCGGCACTTGCTCCAAAGTACCATCGGCACGCTTGCTCGCCAGGGTATCGAGGCGAAGCTTATTGCGACCGAAGCGGCCGGGCACGGCGGGAGCACAAGCCCGCAGACAGATTGAGGCCGGCGCCGATCTGATTATTGCCGCCGGGGGTGACGGGACCATCAACGAGGTCGCAAACGGGATGCTGCACACGGGCGTACCGATGGCGATTCTTCCGGGTGGCACGGCGAATGTGCTCGCGAGAGAGATGCGCCTGCCTATTCACATGGACCGCGCCGCTGCCCAAATCTCGAAGCTTCAGCGGCACAACATTGCGGTTGGCGGCGTACGCCTCGGGGGTTCCGAACAGCGCTGTTTCTTGTGCATGGCAGGCGCTGGTCTGGACGCCGAAATCGTTTCCCGTTTGAATCTGAAATTCAAGGCGCTGGCAGGGAAGATGGCCTACTATGTGACGGGCTTCAGCCAAGTGTTCCGGCCGCTGCGCGAATTCGAAATCCTGGTGGACGGCAAGCCTTACAAGGCCAGTTTCGCCCTCATCAGCCGGGTGCGGAACTATGGCGGCGATCTGGAAATCGCCCGAAGAGCTTCGCTGCTGAGGAGCGATTTCGAAGTGGTGCTTTTTCGCGGAACCCTGAGCGCCCGGTATCTGCCCTATCTGGCCGGTGTGGCTCTGAAATGCGTAGAACGCATGAACGGCTGTACCGTTTTGCGAGGCCGGACGGTGATTTGTTCCGATCCCGGGGCGGGACAGGTCTTCGTGCAAGTGGATGGCGAATTGGCCGGTCAACTGCCCATGAGCGTAGAGATCCTTCCCGATGCTTTGACGATGCTGCTGCCGCCGGAGTGCGCCGCCCGCGAACAGGCCATGCTGGACGTTTCGGTTTGCGCCTGACAGATCGGTCTAACCCTCGGTAATGGATAACATCACCCATTCGCTGACTGGACTGGCGATGGCGCGGGCGGGGTTGAATCGCCTGAGTCCGCGAGCCACGCTGCTGTTGATCCTGTCGGCAAACGCTCCGGATCTGGACGTCGTTGCCGCGCCTTGGGGAGCGCTGCGTTACCTGGAAGTGCATCGCGGGTACACGCACTCCCTGGTGGGATTGCCATTCATGGCGGCGCTGTCGGTTCTGGTAACGGCTGCGATCTGCCGACAAAAACTCCCCTGGTTTCGTGCCTGGTTGCTGGCCTGTCTCGGAGTCGGAAGCCATCTCCTGTTGGACTGGACGAACGGGTATGGCATCCGCCTGTTCCTGCCTTTCTCCTCCCGCTGGTTCCACCTGGACATCAACAGCTTGTACGATGTTGTTCTGCTCACGGCTCTGGTCGTCGCCGCGGTCTGGCCGTCTTTCGCCGGGCTCGTCAATAGCGAGATCGGCGCTAAATCCAGTAAGGGACGCGCGAGCGCGATTGCCGTCCTGCTGTTTTTCGTACTCTTCGATCTTGGCCGGATGCTGATGCACCAGCGAGTGATTGCGCAACTGAACTCGATGATGTTCGACGGCGCCGTTCCCATCCGGGTGGCGGCACTTCCGTCCCGAATGAATCCCTTTGCCTGGAACGCTATCGTTGAGACCGAAAGCGCATTCCGCGCTCTTCGAGTGAAGGCTTTCACCGATGTCGATCCAGATTCCGGCCGCTCTTTTGAAAAGCTGCCACGCGATCCAGCTATCTTGTCGGCCAGCGCGACACCCGCTTTCCGCTTCTTCCAATACTTCGCGCGTTTTCCTGTCTGGTCGGAGCAACCCGCCGCTATCGGAAAGCAGCGTTCGACGCGAGTTGAACTGACCGATCTGGAGTTTGGGCGACCGGGAACCGGCGCTTTCCATTGTGTAGCGCTTCTCGATAGCGGCGATCACGTTCTCCAATCGGTTTTCACGTACGGGTCGGGCGCGGATCTTGGATGGGGACGCGAGACCCAGAAGTAGTTTCATCCGATATGAGGGTGAGAGAAATCATGCAATTCAGAATGAACTTGCGGCCTTGGGCCATTGTGCTGGGCGTTTGTCTCGGCATGGTCTCCGCCAACGCTCAGGATGCCGCGAAGAAAGAGAACTTCTCGGGCCGCTGGCGAATGGTCAAGGAACTAAGCGACTTCGGCACATTCACGCGGCCCGATATTATTACCCGAGTCGTAGACCAGCGCGGTCCGACGATGAACGTTCACACGGTGCAGACGACAGGCCGGAACACCAGCACGTCCGATGTTAGTTACTTCACGGATGGCAGATCAACCACGAATGTAATGAGCGGGCGCGAAGCGACAAGCAAAGCGTTCTGGGACGGTCCGGCGCTGATGGTCCGAACCGAAACGAAGGACTCAAAGAACAACGAAATCGAGATCGTGGACCGCTGGGAGTTGTCTTCCGATGGCAGTGTTTTGACGATTACCAGCCACATTGGGGGCCCGACTGGCGGGGCCGATCTCAAGCTCGTTTGCCGAAAAGAGTAAGCGCGGAACGGGCGGCGTTATACCCGCACATCCCATGCACTCCTCCGCCCGGCAACGTGGAGGAAGAGCACAGATAGACGCCGCGTAAAGGCGTGTGATATTCCCGCCAAGTCGGTCTGAAAACAAACTGCGTAGGGGTAAAAGCGCCGCCGTTGATATCGCCGCCGACCAGGTTTTCATTCCAGCGCTGCATCTGTGCCGGATTGTGCGTGGCCCGGGCGAGAATGCAGTCGCGAAATCCGGGGGCGAAGCGTTCGACCTGATTCTCAATTTGTGTCAGCGCGGAACCCGTCCAGCCGTTCGGAACGTGGCAGTAAGCCCAAGCCGTGTGCTGGCCCGCGGGCGCGCGGGACGGATCGAATAGACTGGGCTGGGCAAGAAGAACAAACGGCTTCTCGGGGGCTTTGCCTTCCCACGGCGCGCGCTCCGAGGCGGCGATCTCGGCAAGCGTTCCGCCCAGGTGAACGGTCAAAGCTTTCCCGCAATCCTTTGCTTTCCACGGAATTGGTTCGCGTAGCGCCCAGTCTACTTTGAAAATGCCGGGGCCGTACCGGTATCGTTCAAGCAAGCGGCGGAACGGGGTCCGGATACGGCCTTCGGAAAGCGCAAGAAACTGGCGCGGGGTGACGTCACAGAGCGTTAGATCTGGAGATCCTAGTTCGTCCAGGTGTGCAACGCGCGCGTTTATGAAGATCCGGCCCCCCAGTGAGACCAGAACGTCCGTCAGCGCGTTGGTGATGCTTTGAGCTCCGCCCTCCGGAACAGGCCAACCGACGGCATGGCCGGCCGCGCCTAGAACAAGACCGAAAGCCGAACTGAGCGGCGCATCGAGCCGCAGCGTTGAGTGCGCCGCCAAACCCGCAAACAGAGACTGAGCCCTTAAATTGCCGAAACGAATTCGCCAGCCAAGACGCAGGCTGAAGGGCGCGCAGTCCAAAGCGGGCGAGCAGGAGTGGATGGCGGGGCACGCGCACGGGACTCAGTACGCTTTCGGCGAGCGCCTGCCAGTCTCGGACCAGCGGCTGGAAAATGTCTTCCCAGGAGCGCCGGCTGGAGCCGAACTGAGCGGCCGTTTCACGGACGTCCCGATGCAGGAGAACGGCCGTGCCATCGTCAAGCGGATGCGCCAGTTCGGCGGGCGACCAAATCCAGCGCAGGCCTTGAGCGGGTAAGTTGAGCCGTGAAAAGAATGGAGATGCGAGGGCGAGAGGATGTACAGCCGAGCCGAGGTCGTGTATGAATCCGGGTAATGTAAGCTCGCCCGAACGGGCCGCGCCGCCTGGAATCGGGGCGGTTTCACGGACCTGCACTTCAAAACCAGCCTGCGCGAGCACGATAGCCGCCGCGAGCCCGTTCGGACCGCTTCCGATCACAACGGCAGTGCGCTTCATCCGCCTTAATTATGCGCTTTGTGTGTTCGACGGCTGTCGCCGCTCTCTAGAATATTCAATTGTCAAAGAACTGGAAGGAATTCGCGGATGCCGATTCCTGACGGGCGCGGTTCTGAATCAGGCGGCTTTGGCTTGCATGAGCTTTTCGGTCAATTTGTTGGCACGGACGCCGTGCAAATAGGCTTCGACATCGGCAGTTGAAAATTCGAAGCCATGGTCCGCCGGATCGAAGGGTTTGTGGTCGGTTTTGGCGGCGATGTAGAGCTTGGCGGCTTGGGCGAGTTCGTCCTTTTCCTTCTGCTCGCGTTCGCGCTGGAGTTCTTTCAATTCCTTGATGAGTTTCTCGCGCAGGCGATGGAGACGCATTTCCTGAATTTGCAGGTTGCGGAACTGGCGTTCGTAAGCGAGGTAGGTGTGCATGCGCAGCATGGTGAGGCGCGCACGGGGATCGAGGTCCGTCACTTCGGATACGAACTGGTTGCAGCCCTTTACGTAGAGCGCTTCTTCGATACCGGGGATGCGGTCGATGCGCCAAGTGGCGTCGGCTAGAGATTGGACGAGTTCGCATTCCCGTTCGCCAATCGGGGCGTAGGCTTTGTCGTAGGCGATGAGGTGCCGTTCGTAACGCTCGGCGTCATCGGTCGGAAGAAGAACAGTGCGACCGGTCAGAGCGGTTTTGAGGGCGTTCTTTGAGGATGCCGCCTTGCCGGCCTCGGTTTTAGCTCCCGTGCTCAGTTGCGCGTTGGCGCGGTTGGCAGCGAGGCGAGCGTCGCTTAATTCGCGCGCCGGAGCGGGCGATCGGCGGGCGTGAGGTCGCAGGCTTCGGTTACTGTTGATTCCAGGAGAACGGCTTTGGAGGCCAATTTACGGGCTTTGTGCTCGGCGGCGCGGCGTTGTTGGCGTGCTGTCATTTCGCTTCAGTTTTACGCCGGGGGCGGGCGGGTTTTGGGGGAAATGGCCGTAAGTTGTTGTAAAGCTTAGAGCAAGATTTATTGAAATCTGTGATCGCCGCTAGGATGTCCGAAGATCGTTGAGAGTGGAGCGGCTTCGCATGACCATCTTACGCGGCTAATGAGGCCAAACAGGGGTTCCGTTGAGAGCACAGCGCCTTGGCAGGCCAACGTCTGCACTCGGATCCAGCTGGGTCAGTTCATCATGCAGGCGGTATAAGCTTTCCGGGCATCGGCTGCGTCCTTGCCTTTGTAGGCTGCCGCATCCTGCACTTGATCCACCGGCTGATGCGATTCCGGCAGGTGCGCGCTTACATTCCGGATCTTATGCACTTGCCAGGGTCTGAAAGAAAGCCGCACTCCGACATAATGTGCGAGAGCCTTCTGTTTACCGGGCTTGGTCAGCAATTTCGAGGTTCGAGATGTAACACGCGGATAATCAGAGCCGGACGGTGACCTGACAGTTCCGGCTACGAAGCGAGTTATGCTCCTGCTGGCTTGCCGAGTGCGGCACCATTTCGCGCAATTGTTAGAAATCGGTCAGCGCTCATACTGGGCAGACGATCTACCGACCAGGCGAAGGGCCCCCTAGCGCCCCAGAGTTCCCGATCACCCACCACATAGAAGCGGCGACGAGCGCGGGTGAGCGCAACGTTCAAGATGTTGGGTTTAGCGCAGGCCCAGTCGGCGGAACCTACATGTTCCGAATCGGCACCGAGAATCATCAGGACGGTGTGTTCCTCTTTTCCTTGAAAGGTATGCACAGTACCGACCCGCTCTTTGCACCACTTCTTCAGGTGGCCTTTCTAGGTCCCTCGATCTCGTCCCGATTTTTCTTCCAATCCAAACCAAGAATCTCTTTCGTGAGCTCGGTCTTGACTGCTTTGAAAGGAGAAATCAAGTACAGACCAGGGAGCTGCCGATCTCTCTGGTAGAGGGCGAGAAGCAACTCCAGGATGAACTGAGTCTGTTCAGGCACCTCTTGTCTTTTGCGTGCATTCCCTCTAATGTCGATCCAAGTGCTCTCGCAAGCTATAGGCGGACCGTTTGGCTCGGAACGCTGAGTCAGACCGAAAACCATTTTGCCGCCATATGCGATCTCATTAGACCAGCTAAACATCGGGTCGATGCAGCGGCGATGCACGCGGAGGGGACTTCCAACCCAGACACCCTCAGTGCCTTCGCTTTCGATTGTGACACCAAATCTATTTGCCTTATCCGCAAGCCTCTGAACAGATGTCTTATCAGGTGAGTAGCCACCGTCCCTCGTGTGCGGAGAGAGGTCAGCTATTGCTGAAATGAAACGGCTGGGAAGCGTGAACACGGGTTCGATCTGGAGCGGGTCTCCGATGACAACGGCACGTTTTGCACGCCAGACCGCGCCCACGGCGGCCTGCGGAACGGCTTGCCCGGCTTCGTCTATGAATAGCCATCCGAGGGAGCCACATTCAAGGTCACCAAACTGGTTGTGGAAAGACGCAAAAGTTGTGGAGACGATAGGAACTATCAGGAAGAGACTTTGCCAAACTGGAAGTGCATGTGACGGGTCTTCTAAGCGGCGGCCCGAAAGTACATCCTTGATGGCGTAAATGTTTGGGAGGAAACCCGCCTTCCGCTTGCCTACTGACGCGAGCCAAGCTTCATGAAGTGACAAAGCGGCTGAAAAAAGTTCGGAGCGCTGCTGAGCGAGAAGGTCGAGGTGCCATATACCCGCCCTTTGAAAGTCGTCTGTTTGTAAGTCGCCAAGTTTTTTTGGCAGGCTCAGCGGGGTCAATTCAGATACTGCTGCTTCGAAAGCCTGCTCTGTAGCTTTTCTTTTAGCTTCGGCCTGCTTAAGTTCACTTTCCAGTCTGCCGAGCTTAGCAGACAGGACTGTTAACCTAGAACGAGTTACAAGGTCTCGCTTCGAATTCGACTCATTCAGTCTCGAACGAACTTGAAGCTGGGCGGACGCGTTCTGGTTTACTTGGATTTTGTGGAGTTTAGCGATCTGCTTTCGTTGCAGTCTGGCCCACAATCCTGGACGGGTTCGATTGAGCAGCCTTTCTTCCTCTCGCAAATTCTCGAGAGAGGTCCCGAGGTGTTCTATCGAGGCCGTCAAGTCCTCCTTCTCCCGTTCACAGTCCGAGATTTCATCTCGGCACCGCTCGACTCCTTCGAGAATCACTGACATCCTTTGTTCATGGGCAGAATCGAGACGATCAGCGAGCAGGTCGGCCACTCTCTTCAATCGATCGCACGTTTTCTCAACTTCTGCCTCTTTCTCGTCAAAACGACGTTTAGCTGCGGCAAAACTTGGTCCGGAGTAGTTTTTGATCCAACTCGATAGGGTTTGAGGGCGTTCTGGGATCTGACAGGACGGCTTTCGACCATCGGACACTTTCATGAAGAACAAGCGCTCTTTGAAACGCTTACGATTAGTGGAGTTTCCGAGAGCACAGGAAATCAGCCCCCACGGTTGATCCGCGCCATGAAGCTTTTTGAATGATCCGTCGTCCTGCTGTGCGGCAATTTTGTAAGCGACTGGCTTGAGGTATTCGCTCGTCTGCCAACGCGAGCCAAGACTGCTGGATTTAGGAAGATCGCCGGAAATATTTTCGACCGCCGCGTTATTGGAAGAGGCCACAACCATCTCAAAACCGGTGAGTTCAGGCCTGAGAAGGGAAATTTCCCACGTTTGGCTTCCGCTAAGCGAAACTTGTAGTTTCTGTGGGAGAAATGCGTCCGATGGTTTGTTCAGCCGCATAAGGGCCCGTGCGCGGCGAACAATCAGGTCCGCGAAGATATCTTGAAGAAGCGTCGTTTTCCCCGTTCCGGGCGGCCCGTTAACGGAGAACAAAGAGGGGGCCTCGGCTGAACTCCGTAATATTGAGCTGATCGCAAACTGCTGCATCAATGTCATCGATCTATCCGGATTTGATAACCAACGGCCACGATTCAAAAAATCCGGATGCAACATCGCGCAAATAGCCCGGCGACCGGAAGGCGACTCAAGATCCACTCGGTCGGCAATCGGCAAAGGCGACAGGAGTTCCTTTAGGGCACAGTTGATCTGGCCGGATTTGATCGAATTGATTGCCGTCTCGATGTCCTGAATGAAAAAGCTGTTCAGGATTGCGATATCGGGTTCCGAATCTTCTTTCGCGCAATCGGAGCCGTCCGGTTGTTCGAGTTCCTCTGCATCTCTGTCTTGTTTCTTTTTCCCAGTTACGGCTTCGAGTATCCCAATGGGACCGGCGTTTAAAGTTGAAAAGCCGGCCCAATCTCCCAAAATCTCATGAAGTTCGAGGATCTCAGAATGCGTTAGCGATGTGGCACGTTCACCAGATTCACGGCCGGCCGGAAGCGTCCGAGTCGCTTTGAAATTGAGCAACGAGTCGGCGAGAGTCTGTTTCGCATTCTCAAAACGCTCAGAGGTGAGACTTTCGAGCCCGTATTTTTCGAACTGACCAAGAGCCCATGGAAGAGTGGACACGTAGGAAACCGGGCCCGACCTGATCGTCGATTCGAGAACCAGGTCGCCTGTTGGATCAACAGTCAGTTGTGCAAAGCAGGTCCGGCCCTCGAGGTCAGTACGTTCGAACTGTTCTTCATCGTTTTCATCTTGGGACAGTCCCCATCACCCGATTGCAGACCTTTGCGATTTCGGATTTGTCGAACACACCGAGGTAGAGCCTGAAGAACTTCACTTCTTCGTCCTCTTGGACGTCAATTTGCCAGAGCTTTGAAGAGCGTCCGTGCGGGCCTCCTCGATCCAGGCGGCGGAGCTTGTGTTCGTCTGCCTCAGCGATTCGCTGTTCCAGATCGAAAGGGATGAAGAATTCGATTTTGTGCCAGAAACTCAGAATAGAGACGAACCGTTCCTGTTCATCGGCGGAGATCGCCTCGAATTCGGGCGGGGTCTGCCGAGTGTTCGCATGCTTAGGCATATCGTTGTTCACGGTAGAAGGATATACCTGCGTCTCGCGAAACTCCTTGTGATCAGGGCCCGGACCGTAACTGAAGAGCGCGGGCTCACTCTGGGCTCCCTTGTCCAGCTAATTAGGTTGCCTTCGACAGCCTCTTTGAGTGTGAGCTCTTGATTCGACCGCCGGATTCCCCATAAACTTCCCTCTACCGAGATGCTCGTTTTCGGTTTACGGCGCAGCGGTTTAGTTCATCGAGAAATTTAGATCGACCCACGCGTCGCTCGACAGAGCAGTTTTCGTCATGTCAGACGTGAAATCAGAGCCGCAGCGGCTATGTCAAATTGCGAAAAGAACGAAAATGCCGCCGCTTACTTAAGTGCGCGGTTCCGCAACAGGTGAGGAAAATGGAGACAATCCGATCTCATCAGCTTGACGCGTCTTTTCTTCTTGGATGAGGCGAAAACGACCGGTAGCCCGTGACTCGGGAGCGACGCGGAACTGTTGACCCGTTAAAAATCAGAATCAGTGCATTAGCGATTTGGCATTCATTCGAGGT
>CAWJUO010000042.1:0-65925 GCA_963845995.1 uncultured Acidobacteriaceae bacterium
CAGTTCAGGATGAAGAACCCGCGCCACCGCCAAAGGGTAAGGCAGAGCATTCCAATCACGATCTCCACTACGCCGATGATTGGCAACAAGTAGATTGGCGCGCCCGCAGCGGCGAGCATTATCTTCTCATCGCCGCTAGGAAACAGTAGCTTCGGAAAAAGACCCTGCCACGCCCAAATGAATGCGATGGAAACGCGCGAGAACACGTGTATAAGGGTCATTCGCGAAGAAGTTTCTGGCAAGATTCCCCGTTCAATCCACAAACGAAGCCGGTCGAAGCTCCAAGCCGTTGCCCAGCCTATCAATGGACGGAACGCAAGCCGGTCCATGAACTTTCCAGCGGTACCGAAACGCGTGCCGTAGTCGTACCAGGTCCAAAAACGGACCGATGATTCTGTTGGAGCGTATTTCCAATACCCGGAGCCCTTCGATATCAGCGATTTTGGATCGTTCGACCAGAAAGAAAGAGCCGAGGTCCGTGAGCCGCTGGCGTCCGCGCGTGTCCCGGAACTCTCGCCTTCGCCGTCGATTGTTAACCCGAAGCCGATTCGTGTGGAATAAAGAAATCTTTGAGGTTCAGCGTCAGACTGTCTTGGCAAGTATTCGATGTTTGTGAACCGTAGATCCCACCGCTGGTGTAAATCGGGACTCTGGGTACGTCGCCAGATCTCATCGACAGTCGATCGGATCGAAATCTCAACATATATGCCCGGACTTCCGCCACGAGAGAACGATAACACTCCTGGCCTTGTACACGATGGCCGCAGGCATTCCTGAGTGGAGCGCGGATGCTCTGGTTGAACTGCAGCGGCTCTATCGCAAAGGCAAAGCTGCCGCAATTTCGCAAGATGTCGAAGAGATTGTCGGCCGGAAGCCCAGCAAGCTTCGCGAAATTCCTCGACGACTACCGCAATGCTTTCGAAGCGCGTGGCCCAGCTGCTTCGCGCTGGCTCTGTACATCGTGTGGACTCTTGAGGAATCGAGTGTTCCCGAATCGTCTCAATAGGATCTCAACTCCATGGCCGCGTCGCACCTGGCTGCGGAGATTCGACTAATTAGCTGCGGCTCTTGTCCGCGGAAAATGATATCGGCACGCCGAAAATCTCTCGAAAGCTCTTCCCTGCTTCATTTGCGGTAAACACTTCAAGACCAGCCTCTTCCTGTGAAACAACCTGTATGGCAGCCGCTCCGTCCTTGACGCCACCGCTGATATCGGTGACTCGCTGCGCATGGCCGCGATCGAGCGAATCAGCAATTCTCAGCAACGGCGCCAGGCAACTCACCCAGCGCTTTGATTCCGCATCCAGAGCTTGAAAATGAGCGTGCCTCGGCTGCGGAAGCGACTTGCGATGGAACCGGCATAACGCGGCCAGCGTAAGCCGTTCTTTGTCCGTGAATCCCGGCATGTCCGAATTGGCGACCAAGTACGCCGAGTGCTTGTGATGTCCCGTGTTGCTCACAAAATGGCCGATATCGTGAAGGTATCCGGCGCTCTCAAGCAATTTGCCGGCTTCAGGCGGGAGTCTATGCACCGGTTGCAGCAATTCGAACAGGCGAAGCCCGAGGGCGGCTACATGGCGCGCGTGTTTCAACGAAACGCCATAGCGCTTCGCCATCGCCTCCGCTACGCCTCGCTGTTCACGCGAAATCTGTGATAGTTCGCGGCCAAAACCTCTGGCCGCCAGATCGGCAATGATCCCGTCGCGCACACCGGCAACGCAGTAGTACAGAGATTTCAGGTCGAAGAGTTCCAAGACGCGAAGAAAGACCGCCGCGCCAGCCGTTACGATCTCTGCGCGTCTGGGCCCAATGCCAACAATCTTCCGCCGGGCCGCAAGATCGCTCTTCGTTAGAACCGAGAATAGTTCCCGGATTTGTGAGAGACGCGCGGGGGAGCGGTCCGCCTCTTCACGTTTCGAGCGGGCAATCCCATTTGAAGCCGAAACGATGGCGGCTGCCGTTGCGGACGTCACGACAGTCCGCTGAAACGCCTCCGTTCCATGCAGCCGCTGAAAAGGGAGGAGCTTCTCGTCTATGTAGGCTTGCAACAGGTGAATTTGCTCCGGCGTGGGTGGATCGGTTTTGAGAAAGACTTCCGTCAAACGCACAGCTCCGAGAGGCTTAGATACGGAATCGAGTAATTGGCCGTCCTGAGTCACGATCAACTCAGCGCTTCCACCGCCGACATCGACGATCAGCGTCCGCTCTTTCGGCCTGGCCCAACGCGCTTCCACTCCAAGGTGAATCAGCCGTGCTTCTTCGGCTCCCGAGATGATTTCCACGTTGCTGCCGAGAGCCGCACTGACGCGTTGTATGAACTCAGCTTGATTTCCCGCGTCGCGCACCGCACTCGTGGCGACTGCACGGACGCCGATCACGCCCAAGCGGCCATAGCTTGAGGCCATTTTCGCGAGCGCGCCGCATAGAAAATCGAGAGCCTCGGCGCTGATCCGGCCAGACCGGAAAACGCTTTCGCCAAGTCTCGTGACCTGGCGATCCTCGGCTAGCAGGCGGGTTTCGCCGCCCAGCCACTTCGGCAGCCATCATCCGAACGGAATTACTGCCAATATCGACTGCGGCGTAGCGGGGCATAGCCGAGTTTAAGCTATCGCTTCTTGTTCTCCATCACAGCCCGTAGAAAGCCATTGATGCTCGTCATGACGCGAAGTATCGATCTACTCGTCCCGAAGCGCCACGATCGGATCAACGCGGGCCGCTCGGTGAGCAGGCAAGTAGCACGCGAGAA
This sequence comes from uncultured Acidobacteriaceae bacterium, assembly GCA_963845995.1. GTDB lineage: Bacteria > Acidobacteriota > Terriglobia > Bryobacterales > Bryobacteraceae > Bog-105. Next base: position 2,747 of record CAWJUO010000042.1, read on the forward strand.
ACGCCACCGCCCCCAGGATGAATGTGACAGTTGCCAGCACCGCTGGATCCGAAGGCGTCACGCCGTAAAGCATGCTGCGCAAAAACGGAGTGAGAGCTAGAGAGGCAATGACTCCTATCGCCAGGCCCGTTCCCGCAAGCTTCATACCCTGTCCGACAACCAGATTGAATACGTCGTGCCGGTCGGCTCCGAGTGCGGTCCGGATGCCAAGCTCGCGGGTGCGTTGGAGCACGGAATAGGAGATCACCCCGTACAAACCAATCGCGCCAAGAATCAGCGCCAATCCAGCAAATAGGACCAGTAGCGTCATACTAAACCGCTGTTGAGCAATAGAGCCGCCCAGAAGTTCTTCCAGAGAACGCGGCGTGGACATCGGTACCCCGTCGGAGACTGTCAACGCTTCGCGCCGAATCTGTTCGGCCATTCCAAGCGGATCGCGGGAAGTGCGGATTACCCATTTCACCGGAGCTGCCTTTGTACCAGTCGCAGTCACAGCGTCCGGCAATTGAGTGAGCGGCTCAAAAAGCATCGGAGGCGGAGGAATGCCCAAGCCCATCTCGCTCGTATCCCCAACCACGCCGATGATCTGTCTGGGCACATCCGCAAACTCCGGCCCCATGATTCGGCCCACGAGAACGCTCTCCCCGAGGCAGTTTTTATTCTTGAAGAATTTCCGCGCGAAGGCCTTGTTGACGATTACAACTCCGCTGCTTTGGCGGGTGTCCCTTTCGGTGAACGCTCTGCCGGCAATGACCGGAATGGCCATCGCTGCGAAGTAATGCGCTGAAACCACCCTGAACTGCTCGTCCGGCATGTTCGCCAGGGAGGTGGGACGGCCCACAATCTCGAATGGTAAGTCCCCGCCCTGTTCAAATGGCAGCACGTTTGTAAGACCAACGGCTAGCACTCCGGGCTGTGATTCCAGTCTGGTCACGATCCGGTCACAAAGTGCGGCAGCTGCTTTTGTGGTGGAGAAGCGTTCATCGCTCAAGGACATCTGCATCGTCAGGGCATTGTGAGGATCGAATCCGGGCGCAACCCGGCCCAGGTGCAGAAACGTCTCGACCAAGAGACCTGCGCCAGATAGAAGGACCAGCGATACGGCGACTTCAAACACCACGAGCAGACGACGGACGCGGTTCGATGCGGCGCTTGCCGTAGTCCGAAGACTCCCTTCGCGAATCGGATTGCTCAGTCCTAAACGCATGTTCTGAAAGGCCGGGAATAGCCCAAACAAAATCCCGGTCGCTGTCGAAGCGCCTAAAGCGAAAATCAGCACACGCCAGTCCATCGCGATAGTTAGAAGCAAGCGGCAAATCCTTCGGCGTCAGGCTGAGAAGCATCGGAAGAGCAGCCTGCGCCAGCAACACGCCGAGTAGGCCGCCCGGTGAGTGAAAGCAATAGGCTCTCCGTAAGCAGCTGCCCTACCAGATGACGGGCGCTAGCACCCAATGCAGTGCGCACCGCCAGTTCGTGCTGCCGCCCAACAGAACGGGCCAGGAGCAGGTTTGCCACGTTGGCACAAGCCAGCAATAACACAAACCCGACTGCCGCCATCAGGATCAAGAGCACGGGTCGAACGTCGCCAACAATCCAGTCGTGATAACGGACGACACCGACAGTTTCCCGCAGATTCATCTGCGAAGTCGCCGAACCGCTTTCGCAACAGTTGGGCAATCACCCGCATTTCCGCTTGCGCCTGTGCCAGCGGAACACCGTCCTTCAGACGCGCGATCACTTTGAAATTGTTTGCGCGGTCGCGCGGATCGATTTTCAGTTGTAGGGGCGTCCATACTTCCGCATGGTCGGGGAAATCGAAGCTTTCGGGCATCACGCCCACGACGACGTAATTAGCGCCACTGAGCGTTAGCGTCTGTCCAATCGCCTTTGGGTTTCCGTTGAATAGCCGCTTCCATATTGCATAGCTGAGGATCACAAAATGACCGCTTCCGGGTTTGTCTTCAGCCTCATTGAAACTCTGGCCGATGAGCGGGCGAACACCTAGGACTCGAAAGAAATCGGCCGTAACAGGTAAAGCCGTAAGCCGCTCGGGCTCTCCACGGCCAGTGAGATTCACGCCGCTCGGACCATAATTGAGAGCGGCAACCGCCTGAAAAGAGTGGTTCTCTTTCCGCCAGAAATCGAATTTGGTGGGAGTAACGGCGGCCCTGTTTCCAAAACCAGGGAAGAATTTAGTCAATTCGACAATCGCTTCGGAATTGGGATAGTTCAGCGGGCGCAGCAACACTGTATTCACTACCGTAAAGAGCGCCGTGCTCGCGCCGATTCCGAGCGCCAGAGTGGCGATGGCGGTCAAGGTCATCCCCGGACTCTTTAGGAGGCTTCGAAACGAATATCTTAGATCCCTGACCAAGCATGTTGATACTTCCCTCGTGAATTTCTGTCCGGTTTTGAGACGGCATGTACCGGCAGCGGACAGCCTTCGTACTCGCAAACACTTGAAAACGACCTTCGCGACTCGATTGCAAGTGAGACCAAAGCACTTAGAGGGCCAGCGTTGCGCGACTCGCGCGGTTTTGAATCCAGCTCTCGATAGACTGGAATTTCGAGCAAGTAAAGCTTATGGCATGAACAGACTGTTGCACCCTGTAAAGCATCGTTACCGGCGCTGGATCGACCGTTGGGAGCATGAGCTTGTAACGCGGTCCACGGATCGTGTGGTCAGGCCGTTCGAATATGGGCTCGAATGGACTAAGGATTGGCCCATCACGCGCGATTTTCCAATCGGCGATCTCTCTCCGGCCGATTACCTTTTTCGCCTGAATGAGCGCGCTATCGCCAGAAGCGACGAGTTTTTCGGATACCCGAGACCGGACGATTTCAAGTTGGAAGGCGATTGGCTGCAATTCGAATCGCCCGTAAAAACTCCTTACCCTGAAAATAATCAGGTGCGCGCGCTTTGGTTTCCCACGCGCACGCCGAACCGCAAAGCAGTTGTCGTTCTGCCGCATTGGAACTCGAAACTGCCTCAACATAATGCGCTCTGCGCGGGTCTGCAGAAGCTGAACATTCCAACTCTCCGGCTCAGTCTGCCGTACCACGATGCGCGCATGCCGCCCGAACTTGGGCGGGCCGATTACTCGGTTTCCTCGAATATCGCCCGCACCATCGATGCAACGCGGCAGGCGGTCATCGACACGCGCTGCTGTTTCGACTGGCTAGAGAGCCAAGGCTTCACCGAACTGGGGATCGTAGGCACAAGCCTCGGCTCTTGCTATGCGTTTCTGGCCAGCGCGCATGATTCCCGCATTCGGGTTAACGTATTCAATCATTGTTCGACCTATTTCGCCGACCCGGTATGGGAGGGCGCTTCCAGCCGCCATATTCGCGCGAGTCTGGAGCCCGTCATCGATCTTGAAACCCTTCGAAAACTCTGGCTTTGCATCAGTCCTCCCAGTTATTGGGATCAGTTCACTGCCAAGAAAAAGCGTTCGAAGTTCATCTACACGCGCTACGATACGACGTTTCCGGTCCACCTCTCGCGCGAAGTGATCCGGGGAGCGCAAAAACGTAAATGGAACCACGACGTTGCGGTGTTGCCGTGCGGCCATTACACGATGGGCGAGTTTCCGTTCAAATACATCACGGGGTATGAGATCTGCTCATTCCTGAAGCGCAATTTGTAGGCTGGACCTTCGAAAAAGGTTAAGAACTTAAATAATTTTAGCTTCGCGTGCCGCAAAAGCCTTGAATTCTGCATCGAACGCATGTGGACCAGCGCTCCGGTCCCTATTCCACGAGACGAACGAATGATGAAATGTGAAAAGCCTAACACTGGAATCCTGCTATGTGCCGGAATTCTAGTAATGGCAACGACATCTTTGGCGCAAGCGCCGGGACCAGCTTCGACACCTCCGCCCGGGACGGCTGGAGCGGCTATGCAGGTATCGGCTCCCCCTCAATCCGGTGATCCCAGTTATCGAGGCAGCGTGCCAGAAGGCACAGCTTCCGGGACGGCAATTCCGCTTAGCCTGAGTGACGCCATTACTCGCGGTCTGAAGGCCAACCTCGGACTGCTGACGAGTGAGCAGTCCAGCAACGAGATACGCGCTCAACGATACCGCGCCTTAAGCGGCCTGCTGCCGAACCTAAGTGGGCAGGCGGGCGAAACGGTCGAACAGGTAAATCTTCAGACACTTGGAATATCGTTTAACGGCACCGGGGTTTAGCATTCCCAATATTGTCGGGCCGTTCTCGTACCAGGCGGCTACGGCGAACGCAACGATACCGATTTTCAATTACAGCTCGATCAGCAACTATAAAGCTTCGCGCGCCGACCAGCAAGCTTCCGCGCTTTCGATCAAAAATGCACGCGATCTGGTGGTGCAGGCGGTAGGGAATGCCTATCTACAGATCATCGCGGACAACGCCCGAGTGGTTGCCACGCAGGCCGAGATTGACGCTGACAATGCGGTTTTCACGAATGCCAGACGCCGCCACGATGCGGGTACCGCAATTGGTATTGACGTCCTTCGTTCGCAAGTTGAACTGAAGCAGCGGCAGCAGCAATTGGTCGCGCAGAACAATCAACTGGAGAAAGACAAGCTAGGCCTTGGGCGCATTATCGGTCTGCCGATTGGCCAGGAGTTCACGGTTGCCGACCCCTCGCCGTCCGTGCCGCTCGAGGCAATTTCGTTGAAAGACGCGCTTGCCAAAGCTTACGATAACCGGCCCGATCTTCAGGCCGCGAAAAACCGTGTAATCGCAGCCGAGTTCTCATTGCGCGGAGCCAAAGCCGAACGCTATCCGACACTGCAGGCGCAAGGTTTCTACGGCGACGAGGGACGGCATTTATTCACAAACTCTCATGGCGTCTTCACGGCTACCGGTTCCATCCAATTCAACATCTTCGATGGCGGCCGGATCAAGGCGGACATTCTGCAAAACAACTCCGAGCTGAAGAACCGGCGCAACGAATTCGAGAACCTGCGTGGGCAGATCGATTACGAAGTTCGCAGCGCGCTGCTGGATCTGAAATCGGCCGGTGATCAACTCGATGTCGCAAAGAGCAATCTGGAGCTTGCTAACGAAACACTTAAGGAATCTCGGGACCGCTTTACGGCGGGCGTGACGAATACAGTGGAAGTAGTGCAAGCGCAGCAGACATTAGCGGAAGCAAACGAAAACCTGATTTCGGCGCAGTACGCCTACAATCTGGCTAAAGTTGCGCTGGCACGCTCTCTGGGATTGGCGGAGCAGGGTGTGAAATCGTATTTCAATCAACAGCCGTGAGCGAGAATACCCGGGATATTCATTCCTTCGCGGAACCGTGGCGCGTTCGCGTTGAACATTGCACGCTGAACCTGGAAGTCGATTTCGACCGGAGGCAATTGCGCGGAACGGCGGAGCTGCGTGTTATACGGCTCGATCCGAATGCCCCTCTTATTCTCGATACACGCGATCTGCTGATTGAAGATGTACGGTGCGAAGGTCGATCAGTTTCATACGAGGTTGGAGATCGCGATCCAATTCTCGGCACGCCGGCTCGCGATTCAGCTAGAAGCCGACGCCAAGGTTGTCACAGTCCAATACACGACCCAGCCCCACGCCAGCGGCTTGCAATGGTTGAATCCGGAACAGACAGCGGGCAAGGAGCACCCGTTCCTGTTCACCCAGAGCCAGTCTATTCACGCGCGAAGCTGGATTCCCATCCAGGACTCACCCGGCGTACGCGTCACCTACGATGCACGCATAAAGATCCCTGCTGGGATTGAAGGGTGAGGCCGTGATGAGTGCGAAGCGCGTAGGAGTTGAGGACGGGTGGCATGTGTTCAAGATGGGACTCGCCGGTCCCGCCCTATCTGATTGCGCTTGCGGTTGGTGACGTGGACTATGTTCCATTGGGACCGCGAACCGGGATCTACGCGGAAAAGCCCGTTATCGCGGCTGCCGCGAGCGAGTTCGAAGACACCGAAAAGCTCGTCGAGGCGGTAGAGCGTTTGTATGGACCATATCGCTGGGGACGCTATGAACTGCTGGTGCTTCCGCCGAGTTTTCCATTCGGTGGCATGGAAAATCCGGTCGTTACTTTCGCCACTCCCACGGTCATTGCCGGTGACAAGAGCCTGGTCGGTCTCGTCTCTCATGAACTCGCGCACTCCTGGTCCGGAAATCTGGTTACGAATGCTACGTGGAGCGACTTCTGGCTTAACGAAGGGTTCACAACCTACATCGAGAATCGCATCCAGGAAGAGGTCTATGGCCTGGAACAAGCCCTGATGGAGCAGGTGCTTGACCGGCGTGAGATTGAAAAAGAATTACGTGAGTTTGAGCCGCGCGACCAGGTTTTGCACATCGACCTGAGCGGGCGCGATCCCGACGACGGCTGTACGCGCGTTCCTTACATCAAAGGCGCGCTGCTGCTGCGGCAAATGGAACAGGTATTCGGGCGAGACGTCTTCGATGCTTTTCTGCGCTCCTACTTCGATCACTTCAAATTCCGAAGCATTGCGACAGCTGAGGCCCTTGACTATCTGCGCCGGGAGTTGTTCGACCGCTATCCGGCGAAAGCAAAAAGCATCCCGTTGGAGCAATGGGTGTTCGAGCCGGGGCTGCCTGATTCGGCCCCACGCTCGCGTTCAGAGCGCCTGGAAGAGGTTTCCGCACTCGCACACAAATGGGGAGCGGGCGAGATCGCTGTTGGCGAGATAACGGCTTCCACGTGGAATACGCAGCAGTGGCTTGAGTTTCTGCAAGTTCTACCGCGCAAGCTCGCCAGGTCGAAAATGGCTGAACTCGATGAAGCGTTCCATTTGACCGGGACGGGCAATTTCGAGATTCTCGATGAGTGGCTCGTCCGTGCTATCGAAAGCCAGTACGAGCCAGCCTATGATCGCCTGGAACAATTCTTATTTACCGTGGGCCGCATGAAGCTGATTCGGCCTCTATACACCGAGCTGATGAAAACGCCCGACGGCCAAGCGAAGGCTCGCGAGCTATACAAGCAGGCTCGGCCTATGTACCATCCCATTGCGCAAACCGCCATCGATAAGATCGTTTACTTTTCCAGCAAAAAGCTCCCGGCAAACAGCGCATCGATGCCTGACGAATAGAAGCTTCGGACGGCATCGCGAGGCGTGCACACCAGCGGATCTCCAAACAAGTTGAAGCTGGTGTTGTACAGCACCGGAAGTCCGGTCGATGCACCCGCGGCGGTTAGCAACGCGTGGTAAAGCGGGTTCTCTTCCCTGCGCACCGTATGCACACGGATCAAATCGTCGCCCAGAATTGCGCCGCTGAACCGGTCGCGATGTTCCGGCTTCACCCGGCCCACGGTAGCCAGATAATCCGCATTCGACCCCACTTCGAAGTACTCGTGCGCCAGTTCGGCTGGAACCGAAGCCGCGAATTTTCGAAAGCTCTCCCGATGTTTGATGTAGACGTTCAGGTTCTCTGTTGAGTAAGGATTCAGGGGCGAGGCGAGAATACTGCGGTTCCCCAGAGCGCGCGGACCGAATTCCATGCGGCCCTGCATCCAGGCCACAATCTTATGATCGTTCAGCGCCTTGACGGCCTGCTCGATCAGATCGCCTTCGGTCAACAAATAGCGAAACCGCAATTTGCAATTCTCTAGAACCCGCTTGATGTCCGCCGGTTCGTAAGATGGCCCAAGACACAAAGTATTGAACGGCACTCGCGCTTCTTGCCCATAGAAGTTGTGCCATGCATAGAGCGCGGCTCCGAGTGCAGTTCCGGCATTGCCCGACGCCGGTTGAACGAATACGTTTTCAAACTGAGTTTCTAGTTGCCGTATCAGTAGCGCGTTCAGCGCGAGTCCGCCCGCCATGCAAACGTGCTTCGCCGATCCCAACATGGCCGCAAGGGATTCCGCAACGGCGCTCTGCAAACTTGCCGCAAGATCGGCCTTACCGCGCAAAGAAAGCGCTTCACCCGGATCCAGACCAATTGAGTCGAAGAACCGCGCACTGAAACCGCCGCCCGTCAACTTCTCGGAATCGAAGAAGCCGCGATCGATCTGAGGCCACACTGCATTGCCGCGGTGCAAGATTTCCCGGAAGACTTGTAGATACCGGGGCTCACCCGACGTGGAGAGCCACTGTAATTTGTGTTCATCCGCGCGCCCCTCAAACGAAATCAGCTCCGTAACCCGATTGAACAAGTCGCCTAGCGAATCCGGGAAGTAAAGCTCGCGCACTGGAGTAAGCTGCCGTCCCTGCCCTTCGAAGAGTACGGCCGAGCGAAAATCTCCCGGCGCGATCCACGCTGAGAACAGCGGCAGACTCGAAATTTGAGGCGTAGTAAGCCGATGCGGCATGAGCATGGTGATGCTCAACGACCACGATCTCGCTGCGGGGAAAACGTGAGCGCAGTTCCAATTGCGCCGTGCTCTCAGACCCCAACGCGAAAGGACGGGCGACGGCCACGGAACCGATGTCTTCCGCGCGGACACCGGCCACCTCGAGAGCTAGAGAAAACGCCTCATCGGGAAAGCTGCCCAGCCTATCCTGGCGCGAAACTTTAGACTGCTCTATAGCTGCGACGATTTGGCCGTCGGCGATCACACAGCACGCCGGATCTCCCAGCAGACCGCCCAAGCCCAAAATGTTTCGCGGCGCCGTCACACCCGTCGAAGCCTCTCGATGACACGCTCGCGCCCAATGCAAGTGAATACCGCAAATGCGCTTGGCCCGACCGGTTGGCCGGTGAGCGCGGCACGGCTTGCGTTGATCAGGACGCCCGCCTTTACACCGCGTTCTTCGGCCAGCTTGCCGTAAGTTCGCTTCCACGCTTGCCTCTGTGAACTCCGGGCTGGCGGAGATCCGATCCGCAAGCGCATGAAGCAATTCGCGAGCGCCCGGCGCATCTAATTTGTCCAGCGCCTGCTTCTCCATGGGAAACTCATCCGAGAAATAAGCGCGCCCTTTACTCGCAAAATCCAGCAACGTAGCGAATCGCGCTCGAATCGTTTCGATCACGTGATGAAAAAACGCGTCGTCTCCATACGGCGCAAGCCCGTTGTCTTCGAGCACACGCAACACCAGCGGCGCTAACGCATCGACCGGAACCGACCGCAAATGCTGCGAATTCAGCCACAACGCCTTTGGATCAATCGGATCTTCTTCAGTGAAATTGACAACGGCGTTGCTGCGGTTCACTCCTTCGAAGCTGAAGGCGTTTGTTAATTCATACAACGTCATCTGCTCGCGATTGTCTTTGGGCGACCAGCCCAGCAGGGAAAGGAAGTTGATGTACCCCATCGGAAGAAATCCCTTGTCGCGATAGGTGGCGACACTCACGACGGGTCCGTGTTTGCGTTTGGAAAGCTTCGCCCCATCCGGTGCGGTCAACAATGGCAGATGCGCGAAGCGCGGCATGATCTTCCCCGCGGCCTGAAAGAGCAGGATGTGCTTGAAAGTGTTCGATAGATGATCCTGGCCCCGGACGATGTGCGTGATCTTCAGATCGATGTCATCGGCACATGAGGCCAGATGATAAGTCGGCATACCGTTACTGCGCAGCAGAGCGAAATCTTCGATATCCGCCGTTAGCTTCGACTGGTGGCCATAGACCTCGTCCTCGAAAGCAACCTCGTAGGGAGCGTCGCGCTCTACTCGGAACCGGATCACGGAAGGCTCGCCGGCCGCCGCCCGCGCATCGCTATCGGCTTTCGATAACCCACGCATCTCGGGATTACATAGCCAGGGTCCTTCGCCGTGCGGCTTGTCTTCTATGTCTGCCGATGCCGGTTTGAAGTCCCGGTACGCGAGGCCTTTTTCCAGCAGTTCGAAGGCGAGCTTCCGATGCAAATCCAAACGCTCCGATTGCCGGTAAAGCTCGTCCCAGCCCAGGCCCAGCCAGTCCAGGCCTTCGAAAATCGAATTAAGCGAAGCCTCGGTGTTGCGGTCCACATCTGTGTCGTCGATCCGCAGCACCATCGTGCCCTGATGTTTTCTAACGTAAAGCCAATTGAAAATGAATGTGCGCGCGCTGCCGATGTGCAGATACCCAGTTGGCGATGGCGCAAAACGAGCCCTAATCATGAAGCTTCAGTGTACGAAAAGGGCTAACTGTCTTCCGGCGTATCCACTAGCCTGCCGTGCAAATCGATGAATTGAGCCACCGTAAGTTGCTCCGCTCGCAATCCAGCCTCGGGCAGCGCGTTCACCGTTTCGCCGTAGAACGGGCGCAGGTTATTACGCAACGTCTTCCGCTTGTGCGCGAAGCTGCGGCTCACGAGTTTCCGTAGAGAATCGAGATTCGCAGGAGGCCCGCTTCGCCGGACAAATTTCACGCCCGCCGAATCCACATTTGGAGGAGGAGCGAACGCGCTGGGAGGAACTTTGCAGATGAGTTCAACCTCGCAAAGCAGCTGGACGCAAACCGAAAGATAGCCGTAATCCCGCGTGCCGGGTTGAGCCAGGATTCGTTCGGCTACTTCCCACTGCATCAGGAAGACCGCACTCTGAAACCGGCTGTCCAGATTTAGGAATTTCTCGATAATCGGCGAGGTGATGTAGTAAGGCAGATTGCCCGTCACGACGGCTGGCCCCCACTGCATTATGTCCGTTGCAAGCACGTCGCCCTGGTGAACGTGCAGCTTCGGCTCTGAAGCGAATTTCGCTTCCAGATACGCGGCTAGCGAGGTGTCAAGTTCAAGCGCATGGATCTCATCCGCGCGGGGTAACAGGTGACGCGTTAAAGCGCCGCGGCCTGGCCCAATTTCGATTACTCGGAGCGCATGTTCGCCACAAGCGGCAACGGCTAATTTCTCGAGAATGGAATCGCGGATGAGGAAATGCTGGCCAAGCTTACGCGGCAAGCCTCAGTGTAGCTTTCGCGCCAGGAGAATCAACGCTGAGACCGCGATCGGCCATGGGACCCATTGCAGGAGGGCCGAAATTGCTTAACCAGTGCGGTGTGACGAGTGGTGCGGGAACAGCTTGGGACAAAGTTCAAAGGTGAAGCCGGTCGGAGCGCGAGAGATCACAGCTCCGGCTTGATCGGCTAGTAAATCTAGAAGGCTGGCTTGAATGTTTGCAGACTCGCCGATAAACACCCACTCACGGTTATTACAAACCCCAAAAACGCCTGATGCTTCTGGCGCGTTATTACGAACGGAGATCGGGGTCAGAGAACGAGCGGCGGACTGGGCAAAAGACATACTATCTCGTCTCGGGGGCTTCGGCCCAACGCAATTGAGAAGTAGCAGGCGGCTTCCGGACAAAGCGGCGAGGAGCGGGCTTTAGAGCCTTTAGCGCCGCGCGCTTTTCCCGATCCACTAAAAGAGCGCGAAGATCCGACTCGACCACGGTGTAATGCTCGAATTTCTCCATCCCAGTCCCTCCGGCGGCAAAGGCATTTGTCAGCATTTGCAAGCAGAACATGGGCGCATCCTGCATCGCGACCCGGTTGCGCGCAAACAGAGGCAAGTCCACCTCGATCGAAAACACCGCTGGAACTTTGGCCTGTTCAACGCCGTGAAAGACAAAAGCCCTGATGGAGCCGTTGTGCGTGAAACCCTGGTAGACGAAATTCATTGCGAGAGACTCCTTGCGCCGCGCTCTCTCAAAGCGCACCGGACGCAATCGAACTTTCCCGAGAAGGGAAACCACGAATGAGAACCTTCCCGGGTTCTGCTGGCTAAGGGGAAGAGTTCAATCCATCCGACTTAGCTCGAATGAACCGAAGAGCAGGCGGAACTGCCCGATCTTCACAACTGTACACCAAAACGCGCCCCTCAAGTCAAGCTAAACTCTTTTATTACAGTTTCTTAGCTGCTATCGACTGTCCTTAACAGGCGGCCTGTACTGGCAGGGAGATTGAAGGAACTACGCTGGCCGGGTCGGCCAAAACGACAAAAGGCGATAGAAGAAGTTTTGTCTGCGGGCGTGCCCACCCACTCAGACAAAACTTCTTCTATCGCCTTTACTTGTCTAGGAAGCCGGAAATCAGTGATTAGAAGGTTCGGTCGGGTTAAGACCGGGAACTAGCGAGGCAAGGATTTCGTCGGTTGACGCCTGGTCGAGCTCATCCAAAGGTTCAACGTCGTCGATAATTTCAGAACCGTCCGGATTAGTCTTGCGCTCTAACCGGCGCGCAAACTTCTCCTGCTGCTTCTCTTTACGTTGCTGTTCCTTTTGGCGCTTATTGAATGTCTGCCGCCCACGACTCGCCATAACCGCTCCTTCGAATACTCAACCCAGTCTTTCGCCTGCGAAGAGCACGACGGTGGCTTCTGCCTTAGCATGCTGCCACCGTCTCGCCTTTATTCAGTTGTTACGCGCACAACGTGCGCCTACTACTTTTATAACGCGTGCTTGACTTACCAGCGTGGTCCACGGCTGCCACCGCCGCCGCTACCGCCACGGTTGCCACCGCGCCCACCGCCGCCGCCACCGCGATTACCACCGCCGCCGCCGAAACCACCGCCACCGCCGCCCGCAGGCTTCGGACGAGCTTCGTTGACGTTCATGGCGCGTCCGTTCAGTTCGGCGCCATTGAGCTGGGAGATGGCCGTCTCCGCATCGCGGCGCTCCGTCATTTCGACAAAAGCGAAGCCGCGGGATTGACCGCTGTCGCGGTCCGTAACTATGTTTACTCGCTCAACGCTGCCGTACTGCGAAAATGTGGCCATGAGGTCGTCTTGAGTGGTCTGGAAATTAAGATTTCCGACAAAGATGTTGGTCATTGATGTTCCTTTTACTACGTAAATCGTCTCTGTCGGACTGCTCTAGAAACCAAACCGGAAACTGGTAAGGGAGGAAGGACGGCCTGAAGGTACCCAAAATGAGGACGCGCAAAGACAGTACTACTGTATCAGGTTTGGGGGAGTTTTCAAACTCGTCCGATTCCGAGTACCCCGCGTAAACGAGCGATTACTGCCGGAAAACGATCGGCGTGAGCAGAATACTGATATCTCCGCCCGAGGACCGCGCCGGGAAGTTCGGCAGGGAGATGTTGTTCGAAACCAGCCGCGCCGGATCGCCTGTAAACGACCGGGAAGCCTCTCGAATCATGTAGTCTTGAATACGTCCGCTGCCGTCCAAACTGATGTTCAAAAGAACGGAAGACGTAACGCTGATCGGCACCAGATTGGCATCCGTCCGGTCGGCATACACAACCGGAGCGCCATAACTGACCACGCGCGTGGACGTACCGATCGCAAACCCCAGAATTCCGAACAGAAACACGCTCGATAGCACCCCGCCAGTAGCCGGGATTGTCAAAGGCCGCATCAACTCGTCAAACCGGAATTTCCATTTGTTCCACAGCAACTCCAGCCGGGAACCGTGAGTCTGTATCAATGCTTGCCGCTCTCGCGAAGCGATCACACGCAACCTGGTTGCCAGATTCGAGGGGGGCGTCGGCGCGGGAAGGCTCCGCAGGCCGGATCGCAATGATATCAACTGGTCGAAATACGATCCGCAAGGGTCACATTCAAGCAGATGGTTCTCTACTCGCGTTCGCTCACGTTCGCGCAATCGCCCGTCAACGTACGGGGTGCTCTTACGCTTTGCGGTGAAGCAGGTCATGCGGCATCCATTCTTCTAGTTTCACGTATAAACCTGGGCAAGGCCCTGGTCCACACGCTCGGTTAACTCGCGGCGTAGCGCCTCACGGCCGCGAAGAATTCGTGATTTCACCGTCCCGAGGGATAACTGCAAAATTTCGGCGATCTCCTCATAACTCAAGTTCTCAATATCGCGCAATACCACGGCGGTGCGAAAGGCCGGATTGATCCTCGTCAGGGCGCGCTCAATCAGCATCCGGTTCTCGCTATCCAGCGCCAGATCGAAGGGTGAACGCCCTGGATCCCGCGCCAGATCGAGCGAACTCCCGTGGTCCTCGCGATCGGTTTCCATTTGGACTTCCTGGCGGCAATGGCGCGAAAACCAACGACGGTGGTTGTGAGCTTCGTTCACCGCAATCCGGTAGATCCAGGTCCTTAGACTGCTCTGCTCGCGAAAGGCTCCGACGCTCCGGAAGACCTTGAGAAAGACGTCCTGCACCACGTCGCTCGCATCGTTTGGATTGCCGAGCAGCCGGAAAACCATGCTGTAAACGGGCTGCTGGAAGCGTTCTATCAACTCTTCGTATGCCTCGTCTATGCCCGCTCTCAAGCCCCGCAGGATACGAGCGTCTTCCTGTGAAACCCCGCTTTGGGCGCCAGCCAATATTGACAGACTTCCCGATTTTCCAGACAAGGGCTGCCCCATTTGCTTGCTATCGTACTAAATCGCGCGGACACGCCAACTCGCTCACGAGCCAGCTAAGTAATTAGAGTCCGGTGCGCCTTCCGAAGTTCCCTCAGATTGCACCACAAACCTGCCGGTAACAGGCCTCATACCGAGGGATGATCAATTCGGTCGAGAACCGCGTTTCGGCTGCCTGGCGCGCGGCCCCCGATAATCTCGCATGCAGGTTCGAATCACTCAAGATTTCAATCAGGCGTTCCGCTTGTAGAACCGTGTCGCCAACCGGTTCCATGAAACCGTCCACGCCATGCGTAATCAGGTCGGGCACGCCGCCGGTCCGGGTGGCCACGGGCGGCACGCCGCAAGCCATCGCCTCAAGCGCAGCCAGTCCGAAGGCCTCCATTTCGCTCGGAAGATGGAGCGCATGCATTTGCGGAATGAGACGCTCCATGTGATCCTGCTTCCCCAGGAAGCGAACGAATCTATCGACATTCAGTTCTCTCGCCAGTCTCTCCGCCCCGCTGCGGTCGGGACCGTCTCCAGCCATCACCAGTTCCGCATCAACATGCTGCCGGACTTTAGCAAAAGCCTGAACGCAATCGAGAACCCGCTTCACCGGACGGAAGTTGGAGATGTGAAGAATGCGTTTGCGACCCCGCCGGAGAGCCTCGGGATCCGGTCTATAGAGCGAACAATTCACAAAATTGTGGATCACTTCAATTGCATTCTTCACACCGAAAAAATCGACGGTTCGCTGGCGCATATATTCGCTGATGGTGGTAACGCCGTCCGAGCGCTCGATAGAAAACTTGGTGATAGGAAAGTAGGACCGGTCCGTGCCGACGAGCGTGATATCGGTACCGTGCAGAGTGGTGATAAACGGCAAGCGGCGGCTAGTGGTCATCTGCTGGGCGAGCAGCGCGGAGATCGAATGCGGAATGGCGTAGTGGACATGCAGCAGGTCCAACTGGTGCGTTTCAGCGACTTCGGCCATCCGCGACGCAAGCGCAAGCGAATACGGTGGATACAGGAACAGCGGGTAAGTGGAGACTTCCACTTCGTGATAGAAAATACCCGGAGTATCCGGATCGAGCCGGATCGGATTCGCGTAACTGATGAAATGAACCTCGTGCCCCCGCAGCGCGAGTTCCAGACCCAGTTCCGTGGCGACAATACCGCTGCCGCCGTAGGTCGGATAACAGGTGATGCCGATCCGCATGGGGAGTTTTCACTATAATTCATCGTGGCGCATTGGCAGCCTGGAATCCATATAATGATTTGTAATCGTATATATCCCTGAGTGCGTAACTATTTGGTCGTGTCATTCCGAATACGTGGGTAGACCGTGGCGATAATTGCCCCGTCTATGAGCGCGGCGCCTGTACCGGAAGCGCTGGAACGCTTGATGCAGCGTTATCAGCAGGCCGATACGGAAGCGGGCGGGATGCTGGCCGAGAGCTTAAGCGCGCAGATGTTCCAATTCTTTTTGGCGCAGGTGAGGAACCGCACGGATGCGGAAGATCTGCTGCAGAATTTTTGGCTGCGCATCCATAACGCGAGGCGCACCTACCGCCCCGGTGAACCGCTTCTGCCATGGCTGTACGCTATCGCCCACCGGGTCCGTATCGATTATTACCGGCGAAACAGGAGAGTGGCGCAGCATGAAGTCGCCGATGAAAACATGCTGAACTCGGCGGTGCAGGAGCGTCCCGCCGCCGGACCGCACATCACTGAGCTTCTTAAGGAGTTGCCGGAATCGCAGCGCGAAGTACTTCTTATGATGAAGGTTTCCGGGCTGACGCTTGAAGAAGTCGCGCGGGCTACCGGCAGCAGCGTCGGCGCGGTAAAGCAGAAGGCTCACCGGGCTTATGAAAAACTTCGCAAGCTGCTAAGTAGTACGCACGACGGCGGTAACCAATGAACTGCCAGAATATCGACAACTTTCTTTCTGAAGGATCGCCGCTGGATGCGCAGGCTCAGGAGCATGTTGCTGGATGCTCTTCCTGCCGCTCCATGATCACAGGCCTTGCTGGAGTTCACGGTCAACCTACGCCGGAAGAA
Source organism: uncultured Acidobacteriaceae bacterium (assembly GCA_963845995.1). Taxonomy (GTDB): domain Bacteria; phylum Acidobacteriota; class Terriglobia; order Bryobacterales; family Bryobacteraceae; genus Bog-105. Next base: position 18,985 of record CAWJUO010000042.1, read on the forward strand.
ATAGCCAAAATCAAAGACCTTCTTTCGTCGGATCTGAAGCCGGCAAGATCTCTTCCTTCGGACCGCAAACTAGTCACGGCTCTTCTGCTCTTTTTCATTTGTTTCGCGGTGCTAGCGGCCTGGCCCTTTCACTATTTCGGCCTTCGCGCGTTGACGGCCAATCAGATGGCGATTTATTTCGGAGTGATTGTCGCGTGCGCTTTTCTTTGCGCTGTGGCAATAGTCCAGGAAATGATTCCAGGTTCGCAAAGGAGAATTCGCCCGGCCCTCGCGATTGCCCTCGGCGCCACCGGGTTAGTCGCGGTTACCGTGATTCTCTTTCCGAATTTCGATTCCAGTCATTTTGTGCGCTACGGAATGGGATGCTTCCGCGTCGGCTCATTCTGTGGTTTGGTGGCGGGATTGCTGCTGTGGCTTACGGTTCGAAGAGGATTTTTCACATCGCCCATCAGCGGCGCTATCGCGGCAGCCTTTTTCGCATCGCTCGCCGGTGTAGCCGTGCTCGCAATGCATTGCTCCTTACTGACGGTTCCGCACATCCTGGTCTGGCACTTCGGTGTGCTTGCGGTGGGAGTGGCGGCGGGAACTGGACTGGGATGGCTGTGCGAAATTTTGAGCGCCAAAAGATTTTCCGCAAACCGTAACTTTGCTGCTAAGATCCCCGAATGATGTAGCAGAGTCTGGCCGGCAAGGCTAACTCAGCGACACAAAAGAGGAGTTATTCAAGTGAACAAGAATCTCAAGAATTTGATGCTTACTGCCGCGGTTACCGGCCTTATTGGCGGCACCACGGCCAGACTGAACGCGGCCCCTGTTACAACAGGTTCCAACACCGTCACCAGTTCCACGGCCACCGTTGTCAGCGCGACCAACAGCATGGCGGGCCAACTTTCCGCCACGACGCTTTCCTTCGCCGACACCGCGAAGCATAGCTGCAAAGGCAAGAACGATTGTAAAGGCCAGGGCGGCTGCAAAACCGGCGACAACGGCTGTAAAGGAAAGAACTCCTGCAAAGGCAACGGCGGTTGCGCGACCGACGGTTCTAAGTCCCACGTTTAGGTAGTTTGCGTCCAAGGCCGGTCTGAATCCAATCGGGCCGGCCTTCTTCGTCCGTAGAAGGAACTTTTCAATGCCCGCAAATCGCTTCAATGGATTCACCGATTATGGCGTAGGGATCGGCCTGAGAATCCCGCATTACCGCCACATTCTCGAGAAGAAACCGGTTGTTGACTGGTTCGAAATCATCTCCGAGAACTACATGATCGACGGCGGCCGGCCGCTCACGGTTCTCGATCAAATCCTTGAACAGTATCGAGTAGTGCAGCACGGCGTTTCCATGTATTTCGGATCGGCGGATCCGTTGAGCGCCGAACACCTGAAGAGATTGAAGTCTCTCGCCCGGCGCACGCGAACGCCATGGCTCTCCGATCACCTTTGCTGGGGCAGTGTGGATGGCCGCTACACGCACGATCTGCTGCCGATGCCTTACACGTTCGAAGCCGCAAAGATCACCGCCGCAAAGATCCGTCAAGTGCAGGACTTCGTTGAAGTGCCCGTGGTTGTCGAAAACGTGAGCAGCTACGCCGAATATCACGTCTCCGAAATGACCGAGTGGGAATTCCTGAATGAAGTGGTGGAGGAGGCGGACTGCGGGATCTTACTCGACGTCAACAACATCTACGTTTCCTCTCAGAATCACGATTTCGACCCGTTCACCTACGTGAACGCCGTGCCTGCGAACCGCGTGGCGCAAATTCACATCGCGGGTCATTCGAAGTACGAAAAATACGTTCTGGACACGCACGATCATCCGGTGATCGATCCAGTCTGGGCGCTGTACGCCCGCGCTGTTGAACGTTGCGGCCCCACGGCCACGCTTCTCGAATGGGACGACAAGATTCCTACCTTCGATGAGGTACATGCGGAAGCTCTTAAGGCGAACCGCTATCTGAATGAAGTGGCCTTGGCTTCCGGAATCTCCCTTCCATCGGCTGTGGCGGACGAGGTTCGGTTATGAGCACGTTACTCGAATTGCAGCGCCGCGTTGCCGCCGCCGTGATGCAACCTCTAACGCGAGAGGAAGGCATGAGGCAGCGGACAACAGATGGACGCTCCATGCACACGGAAGCCGAAGCCATCATCAAGCCGAATAGCCGGCTCACTTCTTTTGAGCGCCTTGAAATCTACAACCGCCAGTATTGGTTCCGAGTTTTGTCCTGCTTCGCGGACGATTTTCCGGGGCTTCGCGTCATCATCGGCCTCCAGAAATTTGAAGCCATGTCAAGAGCGTATCTGAATGACTGTCCTTCCGTTTCGTTCACTCTTCGGAATCTCGGATCTCAGCTCGAACTGTGGTTGCGGCACAATCCCAAATGGATCGCCGCCAACGAACGCCTCTCGTTAGACATGGTCCGTCTTGAATGGGCGCACATTGAGGCTTTTGATGGCGCTTTCGAGCCTGTTCTGACGCCCGCCGATATTGAATCCGCCGGGCTTGATCTGAAAATAAAACTGCAGCCCTATGTGCGTCTGCTTGAACTCGCTTACCCGGTTGACGACATGCTCATTCATGTTCGGCAATACGAAGGCGACGCCGGCACATCCAGCAACTCGGCCCGTCTTGGGCAATTACGCCGCCATGTCCGCCGCTTCGCTACGCCCGAACCGGAATCGATTTATCTGGCGGTTCATCGCATGGAAGATTCCGTGTACTACAAGCGTCTGGAGCATGAGTGCTATCGGATGCTAGAAGCTTTGTCCGTTGGTCAGTCTCTTGAAAACTCGATTGACATCGCGTTCGAGAACAGTTCCATTCCCGACGAGGAGCGCCTACCTGCGCTGCAGGGTTGGTTTGCAAACTGGGCAGAGCTAGGTTGGTTCTGCCGCCCTTCACATCGATCTTCATGAAATCCGCTTTAATGACATCCGTCGCCGTGCAAAATCCAACTGCGCGCGCTTACCGGTCTTTCAGCGCACTGACAGGCTCGCTCGCCTCTGTCTTTCTCCTCGCGATCCGGCTTTACTGGGGTTGGCAGTTCGCAGAAACAGGCTGGGGCAAACTGCATCACCTCGATAAGGTGACGAACTTCTTTACCACCCTCGGCATCCCCGCTCCGGGAATCAACGCGCTGTTTGTAGCGGTGCTCGAATTCATCGGCGGCATCGCTCTGGCGCTGGGCTTCGGGTCGAGGGTGTTCGCGTTTCTCTTGGCCGGAGATATGTTCGTCGCTTACTTGACCGCTGGGCGCGGGAACCTGCTGTCCATCTTCTCCGATCCGGGCAAGTTTTACGGCGACGACGCGTTCACGTTCCTGTTTGCTTCGCTGATCATTATGATCTTCGGCCCGGGCAAACTGGCGCTCGACGAGTTCCTTCACCGAGCCGGTAAATTTTAGCGAACTTCACCGGCTTCCGCGCACAACTCTTGTGGCGTCCTGGTTCGGCAAGGTTGAGGAGAAGCGAAGTTTCTGCTTTTCGGCTGTTAAGTCTGGCCGAGAAGGGAAAAGCCGGGTGATGCCCCGGCTCTCCGATACCACTTCCGGCTAGGAGGTGGTCTTATGACCATAAGGATTCGAGTTGTATCGATCTTCTTCGGTACAATCCAAGTCTACATCCGCTGGAAACAGCGGCGGTAGCTTGGAGGGCTGCGTTGCGCAAACTTCGCAGCCCCTCGAATTCAGTCTACTCCCATCCCACTCTTCTCGCTATACCCCGCTCGATTTGAAGGTGATACGTCAACGGAGTGCCACAATCATAGCGGCGCATGGCTCTAAAGAAGGTCTATCTTTCGCTCGGCTCAAATTTGGGAGACCGGGAACAGAACCTCTCAGTTGCGCTTGAACGCCTGGAACGAGCCGGGGTTCACATCGTCGCGCGTTCCTCTCTCTACGAAACCGCGCCGCAGGACGTACTCGATCAGCCGTGGTTCCTGAATATGGCTGTCCAAGCCCAGACCAGCCTGTTCCCGTTGCAACTCTTAACGCTACTGCAGAAAATCGAACGAGAACTCGGCCGGTTTCGCGGTCAGGGTGCGATGCAAGGGGGTCCGCGGACAATCGATATCGACATCCTCCTCTACGGCAGCGCGTGCATTGAAACCCCTCAGCTGGTCATTCCACATCCCCGCATGACGCAGCGCAGGTTTGTACTCGAACCGCTGCTCGAAATTGCGCCTGAGCTAAGGCATCCGCGAAGCAAACAACTTCTGAGCAACTACCTGAAAGACGTGGCCGGTCAAAACGTCCGCAAGCTCACCCCTCATTAAGCGGGTCGGGTTCTTTCGGTTCCAGTTTTTCGATCAGGACCTTGGCAATCCGGTTCCGGTCCATATCCGTAATCGTGAAGCGCCTTCCGCCATACTCGACGGAATCCTTGACTTTGGGAATGTATCCGAACTGGAACAGCAGGAATCCGGCCAGGGTCTCGAACCCTGCATCCGCTGGGAGCACAAAATTGTAGCGCGTCTCCAAATCGCGGATAGTCGTACTGCCTTCCAGTTGTACAACTTTGTCCTGATAGGAAGGAGTGGGCCGCACAATATCGTGCTCATCGCCTACATCGCCGAAGATTTGCTCCAGCACATCCCCGAGCGTCACCAACCCCGTAACCGTGCCGAACTCATCGACAACCAGCGCCATGTGAGTGTGCGCCTTCTTAAACTCATCCACCAACTGGTTCAGCGGTTTAGTTTCGGGAACTACCAGCGGTTTTCGAACGAAACGGCGTAAACGGAATGGCTTTGTCGTGCGGCGCCTGTCGTGCGCGAATCGCCTCTCATCCCAGACGCGCATCAAGTCTTTGTAATGCACCAGACCGATGATTTGCTCCGGGCGGTCTTCATACACGGGCACGCGGGTGAACTTGTGTTCCGCCATCGTGCTGAGCACAGTCTCCAGATCCGCATCCACCGAAAGAGAAACGATGTTGTGCCGCGGAGTCATGATCTCGCGCGCGGAATAGCCAGATAGCTCGATAATGTGCTGAATGGCATCTTCCTCGAACTCTTCCAGATGCCCTTCGTGCCGGCTGGACTCGACAATATATTTCAGCTCTTCTAATGTGTGGCCCGCCCGTGCATGGCCCGCTCCTAAACCCAGCGCGCGTAAAATCAAAGCCGCCGAACGCTCTATCACGACAACGAACGGCTGCGACAATTTGTAGAAAATCAGCAGCACCGGAGCGGCCAGCATCGCCACCCGGTCGGCTTTCTCAATAGCCAGGTTTTTTGGAACCACCTCGCCGATGATCACGTGCGCGTAGCTGATGATCAGAAACGCAAGCGCAAAGGCGCATCCATGCACTAACACCGGGCGGGCATGGATCTGGAACGAATCAAGCGCGTTCCGAAAGACGCTATACAGCGTTCCTTCCCCGGCCCACCCCAGCCCTAAACTTGCGAGAGTAACGCCCACCTGAGTGACCGACAGCAATCGCCCGGGACTTGCCAGTAGGCTGAGAGCGCTTTGTGCGCCCGACTGCCCCTGCTCGGCGAGTTCTCTCAGCCGTGACTGGCGGACGGACACAAGCGAGACCTCGGCTGCCGCGAAAAAGCCGTTCGTCGCAAGAATCAAGATCAAAATGAAGAAGCGGATGCCCATTGCGGATGTGCCGGAGATGCTCTACGAAGTGGCTCCGCAAACCTGCGCAGAGTAAAATCGGTCAGTGCTGACCCGCCTGGTACGCTTCATCAATGTGAGCATAGCGGCTCTCGTTCTGCTCATCGCTGCCGCGGTGTACTGGTACGCGATGCGGCCCCTGCCAAAAACCTCTGGCCAACTTGCAGCGCCGGTCAATGCTCCCGCCACAGTGAGGCGCGACGCGCGCGGTGTTCCCCATATCGAAGCGTCGTCATGGCAGGACGCAATTTTTCTACAAGGGTTCGCCACCGCTCAAGATCGATTGTGGCAGATGGACGGATTGCGGCGTTATGGATCGGGCGAATTGGCCGAGGTCTTCGGCCCCAGCGCACTGCCGCAAGACCAGACCGCCCGAAGTATGCGAATCCGCTCCATCGCGCAAGCCGCGGCCGGACGCCTTACCGCCGGCGAGCGAGCCGTCTTTGCCGAGTACGCCCGGGGCGTTAACTACTTCATCGATACCCATCGCGGTAACTACTCACTCGAATTCTCATTGCCCGGTCACTCCTATGATCCGCGCCCTTGGACGATCACCGACTCCATTGTTGTCGGGCTTGTGATGTACCGGCAGTTGACCGACAGCGCCGGGACCGATCTCAACCGGGCCGCCCTGCAAGCACGGGCTACCGATCCGGCGAAAATGAACACCCTGTTCCCCGCCCTGCAAGGTGGCGAGGTCAGTCCCGGCTCTAATGCTTGGGCCGTGTCAGGGGCACACACCACGGACGGTAAGCCGATGCTGGCCAACGACACGCACCTTGAGTACGGCATTCCACCTACTTGGCATATGGTTCATCTGAAAGCTCCCGGGCTAGATGTCTCAGGTTGCGCGCTCCCTGGAGTGCCAGGCGTGATCCTAGGTCACAACAGCCAGATAGCCTGGGGCGTAACAAATCTCGAAACGGATGTCATGGACCTCTACGTGGAGCAAATTGACGAGCGCACGGGCCGCTACGCCTTTCAGGGACACGTGGAGCAGGCGCAGCTTGATACCGAATTCGTTGGAACGCGGGGCGCGAAGCCCACGAAACTGAATATCTGGGTCACGCGGCACGGACCAATTGTGCAATCGGAGAACGGACGCAGCTACAGTATGCGCTGGACGGCAAACGACGGTTTCAGTTTCCCTTTCTGGGATATCGACCGCGCTCAGAACTGGAGCGAGTTTCGTTCCGCCGTGAAGCGCTTCTGGGGACCGCCTCAAAATTTCGTCTATGCGGACCGGTCGGGAAATATCGGCTATCAGGCTGGTGGCCGCGTGCCGATCAGGCGCGGCTTCGATGGCAACATGCCGCTCGATGGAGCTTCGGGCAAATTTGAGTGGGACGGCTACATCCCATTCGAGCAGATGCCCAGCATTTTCAATCCTGCTTCGGGAATTATTGCCACGTCTAATCAGAATCCCTTTCCGCCGAATTATTCCTACCCCATAAGCGGCGAGTTCGCCGATCCTTACCGCGTCAATCAGGTCCGCGCTCTTCTATCGGCTAAGGCCAAGCTCGACCCGCCCGATATGCTCGCGGTTCAGAAAGACGTTTATTCGGCGTACGACCGTTTTTTGGCACAACAGGTAATAGCGGCCGCCGCCAAGCGCGGAGACAATCAAGCGGCTGTCCGTGGCTCCGTTGAAGTTCTCCGTAAGTGGAACGGGCAGATGGAGAAGGGTCAAGCCGCGCCGATGATTACTGAATTGCTGAACGATCAGTTAGGTCTGGCCCTGGTGCGCTCCATTACGCGAACGCAGGGGAGCCAAGGCAAAGGACGGTTCGTTCCGCCCATGCTGCCCCGCCCGCTCGTCATACAAACGCTTCTAAAGCAACGCCCGAGCGGTTGGGTGCCCGGAAACGACTGGAACGCATGGATCGTGAAGAATCTTCAAACAGCCCTTGAAGAAGGGCGCAAACTGCAAGGCAGCCCGGTTTCAAAATGGCGCTGGGGCGGCTTGCTGCAATGGAAATTCGCCCACCCGGTTGGCAAGCAGCTACCAATGGTGAACGGCTACTTCGATATTGGCCCGGTAGAGATGAGCGGATCGCGAACAACCGTGAAACAAACCACGCGAACACTCGGTCCTTCTGAGCGAATGGTGGTAGATCTTGGAGATCTCGATAAATCTGTACTCAACCTGACGACCGGCGAATCCGGATTCGTGGCCTCCGGGCATTATAAGGACCAATGGCCTGCCTATTACGCCGGAAAAAGCTTTCCCATGCAGTTCGAACATGTGGACGCGAAGGAAGTTTTGCGGATCCAGCCGGAAACGGAATCGAAATAGTAGACAGTAGAGAGAGACATAGGACGTTGTTCCTGGTTAGCAAATGGCGATAACACCCTCAAGTAAAGCGGCCGTGACAACAATGCCGGGCCCATCGACAAGCAACAAGGCCGCGATGGCGATGGTGACCACATTGTTTTTCATGTGGGCGTTCCTGACAGAGTTGAACGACATCCTCATTCCTCATCTTCAATCGATTTTCGACCTCAATTACAAAGAGAGCATGCTGGTTCAGTTTGTTTTCTTCGGAGGCTACTTTCTATTCGCCGTTCCGGCTGGAAAAATCGTTGAGCGAATCGGTTATAAGCGGACGATGGTACTCGGCCTGGCGACCATGGCGGCGGGATCGTTGCTATTTCTGCCAGCCGCTAATGCTGCGTCCTTCGGATTTTTTCTAAGCGCGGAAATCGTTCTGTCAGTGGGAATCACGGCCCTGCAGGTGGCGGCAAATCCATACGTTTCTGTACTCGGAGCGCCCGAAACCGCGTCCAGCCGTTTGAATTTAGCTCAGGCTTTCAATTCACTCGGGGCGACCGTGGCGCCATATTTCGGGAGCGCCGTGATTCTCAGCACTGTTCCGCTTGCGGCGGCCGCTTTACGCAATCTGAGTCCAGCCGCGCGTCAGGCCTATAGGGTGCATGAAGCGGCTACCGTGAAAACGCCCTACTTGGGCGTTGCGATTGCGTTGATCGTACTTGCCGTTGTTATCGGACTGTTTAAACTTCCCGCGATCGTCACAGAGGAACAGGTAAGCGGCGCTGACGACAGGAGCGGAAGCAACTTAGCCCGGTTATGGAAACAGCCTCATCTTGTGCTTGGCGTGATCGGAATCTTTCTGTATGTCGGCGCGGAGGTTTCGATTGGAAGTTTCCTGGTCAAATACTTCCACCAGCCGGATATCGCCAATATGACTGAGCAGACTGCCGGGAAATACGTGTCCTTCTACTGGGGGGCAATGATGGTCGGCAGGTTCATCGGTTCCGCGTTGCTGCAGAAGCTTCGGCCTGGGCGAGTCTTGGGCATGGTCGCCTTCGCGGCATTCGTTCTCGTCTGCGTATCGATGTTGAGCTTCGGCTCGATCGCCGTCTGGAGCATTCTACTCGTCGGACTCTTCAATTCGATCATGTTCCCAACCATCTTCACGCTCGGGATCGCCGGATTGGGGCCGTTGACAGGCGAAGGGTCGGGCCTATTAATCATGGCCATCGTCGGCGGCGCGGTGATCCCCGAATTGCAGGGCATGATCGCGGATTCCATCGGCATCCATCACGCCTTTATTCTTCCGCTCCTTTGCTATCTGTATATCGCATTTTATGGCTTCAAAGGTTCGAAGCCGAAGCATCTCCTGGTAGCGGCCTAACCTACGCGTGCAACCCGCCGCGCACGACCGCAGCAGATATGAAGGGAAAAATCTTCTTCGCCTGCTGATCGCTCTTGGCGCCCCCGCCTTAATCTTGTCCTTCAGCATGACGCTTGCCTTTGCCGCGAGCGAAACCCCGGTGACACACAATCAGTACGCCACACTCCTTCTTGCGTCCCGAATCACTTCGTGGATCTTCTTTGTCGTCGAACTGTTTTGTGCCCGCTACGTGCAAGGGCTGCTGAGGATTCAGGTTTCGAAGCTAAGGAGCGCATTGCAGTATGTGGGCGTTCTGCTCTTTTGCATCTTTATCTCAGTAGTGTCCGCGATTGCCTGCCAGTCATTCGGTTATCGGTTCTATTTGGCCGCTCACCGGCGGTGATCGCCGCCACGAGTGCGAGTCGCCGTATCGTACCCGATCCGGCCTGCACGCTAAACTCGTTTTTGCCGCTCCAGAAAGAACTTTCGGAATTTATCCAGCGCGCGAAGAACGCGGCGATTCTGCTCACGATTATCTTAAGTATCGCTGTCTCCGCCCATTCGCAGATACCCGAGAACCCTCCGCCCCAGGGTGGAGAAATTCCGCGTCAGGAGGAGAACAAGACACGCCGCGAGAAAGCAAAAGACGAGCGTTGGAACCTATACTGGCAAGCAACATCGATCGGGCAGTATCACGGCGCGTTTAACTCCCCCTATGAATCGCCCTTCAGCTTGCAACCGTACTCGGAGCGTGATGTTTCGCTGACCACCACACTGTTTTTCGGTGTTCGTTTGGATCGGAATACGCAGCTTTACTTCGATCCTGAGATCGCGGGCGGCAGAGGATTCAGCGGTGTGAACGGACTGGCCAACTCCTCTAACGGGGAATTGCCGCGCGTCGCTACGGCGACCCCGAAACCCTATCTCGCACGGCTCTATATATCGCACGATTTTGGATTCGGAAACGAGAAGGAATCGTTCGACAGCGAGGAGAATCAGTTAGCGGGCGAACGTCCCATGACGCGTTACACCGTGATAGCCGGCCGATTTACACTGACAGATTTCTTCGACAACAACCGGTATTCACACGATCCGCGCACGCAGTTTATGGGATGGGGCGTTATGTACAACGGAGCTTGGGACTACCCGGCTGACGTTCGCGGCTACACATGGGGATGGGTGCACGAATTTCATACCAGGAACTGGTCCGCGCGATACGCAAGCGCTGCCGAACCGAGAGTGGCCAATGGTCTACGCTTCGACAGACGCATTCTGAAGGACCGTGGAGATGTGTTTGAAGGCGAGTACCGGTATACCGTAAGGAAGCACCCCGGAACGGTGCGTGCGCTCGAATATCTGAACCACGCGGATGCGGGCACTTACAGCGAAGCCATTCAATTAGCCAAACAAAACGGAGGCGTGCCGGATATTACGGCAACTCGCCGGTCCGGCACTCTGAAGTACGGCTTCGGTATCAATGCGGAACAGGAATTGACGAAAGACATCGGCGTATTTGGACGCCTGGGTTGGAACGACGGCAAAACCGAGAGCTTTGCCTTTACCGCCATAGATCGACTGGCGACGGTAGGCGTATCGATGACCGGGCAGCGATGGCGCCGCCCCTACGATACGGTCGCCACGGAAGTTACGGTGAGCGGGCTTTCGGCGGTTCACCAGCAGTATCTGGAACTTGGCGGACACGATTTCCTGCTAGGCGATGGACGGCTGCGGTATGGGCGGGAATCCGTCTCGGAAACTTACTACAGCGCCCGGCTGTTTCCCGGATTTTTCGCAAGCTTCGATTTGCAGCACGTGGCGAATCCCGCCTATAACCAAGATCGCGGACCAGTGTGGATTGAAAGCATCCGGCTTCACTGGGAACTAGGAAAAGAGTCGTTTTCGCAGAGAGGGCGCTTAGCTATTTCTTCTGGTGCGCGATGATCTGGCCCTTGATCTTTTCGTAAGTAGACTGCGGAATAATCTTGCGAGTCGCCAAATCGGTTTTGGCGCGGTAAGGTCTTCCGTCTATGATCTTCTTTGCCAAGACTGGTCCGATCCCCGGCAACGCATCGAGTTCGTCCGCTGAAGCGCTGTTAATGTCGATCAGCGCGCTTTTCTTTGAAGAGGTATCCGCAGTCTTAGCCGATTTCGGAGCCTGAACCTTCGGCGGAGGTTGAGCCATTGAGAGCCCGACAGCGACGAAGAGGAGGAGCAGTGAGCGAAGAAGTTTCATAGGCATAGTGTACTCGCAGCAACTAACTGGAACATCTTATGGCAACGATGTGCTCCTTCAAACCGTCATTAACCCCGAAACGGAGCCACCGAACGTAAGTGAGGTCAGGAACGGGAAAGGCATCGCAGTTAGCACCGCGCTCCCCTACGCCGCCGGTTCCTGCTCTTCCGCCGCGCTAAAGTACGCGCAATCCGGATGATGGAAAACGAAAGCGGAAACGCTAGCCTCGGGCTCCATCATAAATCCCTCCGTCAATTGCACACCAATCTCCTCGGGCCGCAACAGGCGGAACAGCTTCGTTTGGTCCTCCAGGTTGGGACAGGCCGGATACCCTAAGCTATAGCGCTTGCCGTGATAGCGCGACGTGAATCGCTCGTGCATGGTTAACGCCGGAGAATCCGGAAAGCCCCAGTCTTCTCGAATACGGCGGTGCAGCCATTCGGCGCAGGCTTCCGCCGTTTCAATTCCAAGCGCCTGAAGCGCATGCGCCTTAAAGAACTCGCCGCGTTCCTTCGCTTCCGTCGAGTGCTTAATAATTCCTTCGCCGGATGTTACAACGAACAGAGCAATGTGATCGCGGCGTCCGTCCTGCGCATCCAGCACGTAGTCGCTGAGACAGAGACCGTCCGATTTCGCCTGCCTGCCAAACTGAAATGTTTCTATCGGCGAATCGGATCCCGGCGAGAAGAGATGAACCTTGTTCCCCTCACGCTCGGCTTCAAAGAACTGCCACACCGCCCGCGCCTTCATGAACTCCGCGGCTTCGCGCTTGATCTCCTCGACGTTGTGGAACAATTCGAGTGCCTTGGCATCCCGCTCGGCAAGCAGCTTCTCGAAATTGCCCTTGAAGCCGAGATGGCGCCCGTAGAGCATGAATGGATTGATGTAGCTCCACACTTCCGCTAGATGCGGGATAGCGCGGACTCTGCGGTCGAGATAAGGCGCGGGCGGAATCGAAATATCCGTGCGAACTTTAGGACTGCGGACCTCTCCTGTGGGAATCACAACGGGCGCTGCTAAGGCCGCTTCGGCGGGCATGTCGCAGAAAACATGCTGAGACAACACTTGCTCGCGCGTCTGCGGATCCATGATCTCGTTCATCAGCCGCAGGCCGGTCATGGCGTCCTTGGCGTAGAAGGTGGGCGCCGTATAGTTCGGACCGATTTTGGTCTTTGTGAATTTTTCGGATAACGCCGCACCGCCGACAAGCAACGGCACATCAATCCCGGCGTCCTTAAAATCGCCTGCCGTCGTAACCATCTGTTGAGCGCTCTTCACCAGCAGACCCGACAGGCCAATCGCATCGGGGCGGTGCTGTTTGAAGGCCTTGATCAGGTCGTCCGAGGGAACTTTGATCCCCAGGTTCACAACGGTGTAGCCGTTATTACTGAGGATGATCTCAACCAGGTTTTTGCCGATATCGTGGACGTCGCCCTTCACCGTGGCAAGCACGATTTTCCCGCGCGCCGCAGTTTCGGATTTCTCCATAAACCGCTCCAGATGATTGACGGCGGCTTTCATCGCTTCGGCCGATTGCAGAACTTCCGCCACGATCAACTCATTGTTGTTGAACAGACGGCCCACTTCCGCCATCCCTGTCATCAGCGGACCGTTGATAATGTCGAGCGGATGAGTTCCTTCCTGACGCTTAAGCTCCAGGTCGGGAATAAGTCCGTCCTTCGTGCCCTCGATAATGTATGTTGCCAGGCGCTGATCGAGCGGAAGAGAAGCGGCTTTCTTCTTGTCTTTTTTGACAGTGCCGCGGAAGAAGTCCGAAATCGCGCCGATGTGAAACTGATTCACCGCCGCCTTCTGTTCATGCGATTGCAACCTCCAGTCGTCTGGAACCGCCTCGAGCACGGCGGCATTGGCATGATCGGCGGGAACCTCCGTGGGAGGAGTATTGAACAAAAGCGCTTCCGCAAGCCGCCGTTCCTCCGCAGGAAGAGAGGCGAAACGCTCCAACTTCTCAGCGTTCACAATGGCGAGGTCGAGTCCGGCTTTGGTGCAGTAGTAAAGGAAGACGGAGTTGACGACTTCCCGTGCGGACGCGGGCAGGCCGAAGGAAATATTGGAGATGCCGAGCACTGTTTTGACGTGCGGAATCTTCTCCTTGATCAGCCGAATGGCTTCGATAGTCTCGACCGCGCCACCGATGTAGTTCTCATCTCCGGTAGCACACGGGAATACGAGCGGATCGATGATGATGTCCTCCGGAGCTATCCCGTACTTCGTCGTGAGTAGATCGACCGAACGCTGCGCGACAGCCAGTTTCCGCTCGCGAGTGAAAGCCTGCGCCTGCAATGGATCTTCGTCGATGCACCCAACCACAAGCGCCGCGCCGTACTCACGGGCAACCGGGCAAATGCGCTCGAACTTCTCTTCCCCGTCTTCGAGATTGACGGAGTTGATGATGCTCTTGCCCTGGCAGTAAGTGAGTGACAGCTCAATCGAGCGCGGGTCCGTCGTGTCAATCATCACCGGCGCTTTTATTTTGCGAATCAGCTTTTCGTAAAACAGCGGAATATCGTTCAGTTCGTCGCGATCGGTCGATTGCAGGCAAACATCGATCACATGTGCGCCGTTGCGAACCTGCCAGCGGGCAATCTCCGTCGCCTCTTCCCATTTCTCTTCCGCGATCATCTTCTTGAACAGCCGGGAGCCGATGACGTTAGTGCGCTCGCCCACAATCAATGGCCGGTTACTGTCCTCAGCTTCGATAAAATCGATGCCCGAGAAGTAAGTACGATGCGTCGATTCACGGAGCGCCCGGGGCTTCTTGCCTTCGACCATCTGAGCCATGGCACGGATATGATCGGGCCGCGTACCGCAGCAGCCTCCGATGATATTCAGCCAGCCATGATCGACAAAACGTTCCAGTTGTGCCGCGAGCGTCTGCGGCGTTTCCAGATATTTCCCTGTCTCGCTGTCGGGCAAACCGGCATTCGGATAACAGGAAACGCGCGTTGTCGCGAGTTCATGGATAGACCGGATGTGATCCGTCATAAACTCCGGCCCGGTGGCGCAATTAAGACCGACCGAAAGCAGATCGGCGTGCGCGATCGACACGTAAAGAGCTTCGGCGGTTTGGCCCGCAAGCATAGTTCCCATCGGCTCGATAGTCCCCGAGACCATCGTGGGAATGCGGTAATTCAGTTCGCGTCCAAGCCGGTCCACGGCCAAAAGGCCCGCCTTGATGTTGCGGGTATCCTGGCAGGTCTCAAACAGCAGGATGTCCGCGCCCCCTTCGAGCAGCCCCTTCGCCTGATCGTAGAAGTTCGTTACAAGTTCACGAAATGTAACGCCGCCAGTAACCGTGATCGCCTTCGTCGTCGGACCGATGGAGGCAGCCACAAAACGCGGCCGTCCGGGTTTCGAATACTCGTCAGCCGCTTGCCGTGCAAGTTTAGCCGCGGTGAAATTCAGCTCGTAAGCGCGGTCTTGAAGATTATATTCGGCAAGAACCAGGCGCGTGCTGCCAAAACTGTTCGTTTCGACAATGTCGGAACCAGCTTCGTAGTAAGCCCGGTGAACGTCGAGGATCACATCGGGACGCGTCAGAACCAGATTCTCGTTGCAGCCCTCGAACTCCGGTCCGCCAAAATCCGCCGCCGTCAGATCGCGCTGCTGCAACATCGTCCCCATTGCTCCATCGAGCACAAGGATCCGGGTAGCGAGCGCGTCTTCGAGAGCCTGGCGGCGAATCTGCCGGGCCTCGTTCGTATTTGATGGCATTTTGGTTAGCGGGTTATCTTTTATTGTAACGAGCTAACCAAAGGGACTAACCAAAGCGAACACCCAAACAGAGGCAGGCGCTTACTGCAGTCTGTCTGGCTCCAGCTCCCCGTCCCAGGCTGCGACTGTTCTTCGGTTTGAGGGTCCATCAGGTCGATTTCGGGCCTTTCCAACTCGGCTTTGCTGCCGTGCCCCCCGTCGTCCCCTTGAACCTGCACTTGAATCGTTTCCATAATCCTGCCTCCATTCAATTTCGAGCCGCGCGATGAAAGAAGACTACATCGCTCGCCTCTTGACCGCGTATGAGAGCAAGTTTAGTGCCGTTTCGATTCCAGGCAAAGAAGATAATTTTCTCGCCTCCGAAATGAGTTAGCTGGCTCGGCGCTCCTCCTGCAAACGGCTGACGCCAAATCTCGGAATGCCCCCGCTACCATCAATCTGGCCTGAATGGATGTAGTCGAGCGCTGAACCGTCGGGACTCCAGCGCACCGCGCTCTGGAGCGGCATATCCGGAAATTCTCTAATCACGTGTCCGTCCTGGAACGAGAGGACGGCTACATGCCAGGACGAAGATGGCTCGCGGAGTTCGCAGGCGATCATCGATCCGTCGGGCGAGAAGACGGGAGACCTCGCCTGATGGTCCGTCACGGGCGCGGGGGCGCCGCCGCCAAGAGGCACCTTCCAAAGCGACTGCCTGTTCGAAATGGACGAGCCGTAGACAACCCATTTCCCGTCAGGGGAGACATCCGGCTGCACATCGATATTAGTGCCCCTGGTGAGCGATTGCCGCTCGCCCGTTCGCATATTCAGACGCCAGACGTTGAAGTCGTTTCCAGCCGTGGGGCAATTCGACGTATAGACGACGGCGGCTTGCCCCGGAACGGCGGTAGGCTCCCTTTGCAGACACCTTTCCGGCGAGGTAAGCAACTGCACGTCTCCCGTGTTCCCAACACGAGAAAGATTCAGACTGCCCGTCCGTCCGGAAGGGACAATGATCGTATCGTCCGTTGCCCAGGTAAGCGAACTGAATTCCTCAGTTTCCGGAACGATCTTGCGGGCGAGACCGAGATCCCGGCGCGTCGGCAACCCAGATTGATGATCGCCTGTCTAGCCTCACCGCCGCCACCGTCTGGCTGTCGGCCGTGGCGCTGATATCGTCGAAACTGACCATATCGGAGGAGATCGCGCGCGAACCGCCGGTCGGCAGGAACAGTTCCGAGAATTGCTTTTGTTCGGTAGTTTGCGGCCGCCCGGTGAAGACAAGCAAAGATCCAGAATCAAGAGACGCCTGCGAAGTTAGCGAGCGCATTCCCTGAACCGAGAACTGGCGTTTTAGCTTGCCTTCAACCGTATAGAGGGAAGTTACCGGCTGCGTTGGCTGGCCAAGGCGCTCTGGATAGACAACTGCGGCGATAGCTTGCTCGCGAGGCACCCAGGCCAGTTGCGCCCAAATCTCGGTTTCTGGAAGCGAGACAATGGACCGGATCTCGTGGATGTTGCTCGCGTGCGCCACCAGGATCGAATCTTCGTTCGTGCCGTTGTTTTCCGAGCGGCGCTTGAAAGCAAAAGATGTCCCGCCCGGCAGGAACGTGACCGGCCCGTCGATATCCCGCAAGACTGGACTGGGCGGGCTGTGGTCAACAGACTTCACAGGCACGGTGAAGAGCATTCCCAGCGAACGCTTCATATCCCGCAACACGAAAAACAGATTCTGGCTGTCGGGTGAAAACGTCAGGCCCGCATAGTGGTCGGCCGCCACCGGCAGGCTCTGTTCGGTACGTGTCTTCAGGTCTCGAACCCTAAGAATCTCCGCGCCGGAATTCCCCGCTACGTACGCCAAGTGCTGTCCATCCGGAGAAATAGCCGCGAGCAGAACATTTCCGTCGAAGGTGACTCGTTCGGTCTGGCCGATTTCAAACCAATGCGGTCCAAGAACGCTCCATCTGCCGTTGAGTGGCCACCACCACAGGCTCATCCCAGCGGCGATGAGGGCAAGCTATCGCAAGAGGAAGAAGATAGCGGGTGGGCCGCGGCTTAGGGGCGTTTGCAATCCGTGAAGGCGCTACGTTTCCCGTCCGGTGTTGTACAACCTGCAAATCGGCCAACAGATCTTTCGCCGATTTGTAACGATTATTCCGGTCTTTCGTTAGTGACCGGGTGATAACGGCCGCGAGACCTTCGGGCATCGCTTGGGTCTCCGGAATAGGCCGCGGAGGGTCGTCGAGAATCGATACGATGACATGGTGATCGGTGTCGCCTTCAAAAGGCGGATGACGCGCCACTATCTCATACAGAACGACCCCCAGGCTCCAGATGTCGGAGCGCTCGTCGAGTTCCTCGCCCCGCGCCTGCTCCGGAGACATGTAGCCAACCGTGCCGAGAACCGCAGCCGGGCTGCGTCCAGGAGTGTTCTGCGCGACTGCTTTGTACTCGACCGCTCTGTAAGCTTCGCAAGCCCGAAGTCGATCACTTTCACGTAGCCATCGGGCCGGATCATAATGTTGGTCGGTTTCAGATCGCGGTGAATGACCCCGGCGGCGTGCGCTGCAACCAGGGCGGATGCGACCTGAATTATGATGTCTAGCCCCGTGCCGAGGTCGATGGCGTTTCGTTCCAGGGCGGATCGAAGCGTCACGCCCTCTACGAACTCCGAGACGATGATATGTTCGCCTCCTAATTTCCGCGAATTCGTAGATGGTAAGGATATTGGGGTGATTCAGAGCGGAGGCTGTACGGGCTTCCTGCTGAAAACGGTGAAGGAAGAGAGGTTCCGCAGTCAATTCGGGCGGCAGAAACTTCAGCGCGACGTGACGGCCAAGACGGGTATCAAGCGCCAGATAGACGTGGCCCATTCCCCCTGCCCCAAGTTCCCGGACTATTCGATAGGAGCCGAGTTGAGCGTTTTGGCCTAAGCCTTTGCGCCTGGCCAATGGGTGTAGGCCGCTTGGTTAAGCGGAGGAACGTCTTCGTGATTTCGTCACGGAGGCTCGGCATAGCGAGGCCCGGTATGCGAATCGGGAACTGGCTATGATTGTCGCGCAATGGCCGACAGTCGCTGCGAAGACTCATTTACCGGTGTTCCGTTCAGACCTTGACGTGAAGGCTGTTGTGAATCGCGTAAAGCGCCAGTTCCAGGCGATCGGAAACTCCGAGCTTGTCGAAAACATTATGAAGGTGATTCTTCACGGTCTGTTCCGTGATGAACATCTTCTCTGCGATCTCTTTGTTCTTATAACCTTGAGCGATCAAGACAATGATCTCGCGCTCACGCTGGCTGAGTTGTGCCCGCTCCCTGCTCGGCTTCCCATTAGAAGACGGGGCCGGAAAATCGGTTGGTGAGGCGAATTGCCGGATTACTGCGGCTGTTGTGTTCGAATCGAGCCAGATTTCGCCAGCCTGCACCTTCTGCAGACTCTTCTCGATCAGCCCAACTGGACCATCTTTAAGAAGCACGCCGGAACAACCGAGCTTCATCGCTTCGACAAACTCGTCTTTATGATCGCTGGCTGCGAAAATCATGACCTTCGTGCGCGGCGCCCGCGTCTGAATGCTGCGTAAAACTGTAAGCCCGTCCACTCTGGGTAGTCTCAGATCCATCAAAACGATGTCGGGGTCGAGGTGGACGGCTTTGTCGATGGCTTCCATGCCGTCGGCGGCTTCGCCGACAACCTGGATGGTTGAATATTGGCCGAGAACAGACCGAAGTCCTTCCAGAACAATTGGTTGTCCGTCGGCGATTAACACGCGGATAGGTACTGTTGACATCCACTCTCCCCGAAATCCTATTCAAACGGGGTGGTACTCCTCATACCGAATGAACTAGAACTCCGATACTACTTGCTACGGATTATAGTGCTAGAGCTTCAAGAAAGTTCTAAGCACAACTGGCGGAATCTTTGCCAGGACCAAACCCTAAGGTACTATTCGGCTCAGTTTGCCGAATTCTGCAGCACTTTTCCACAAGTACTAACGTTTCCCGATCACCCGGGCTTAGAAACTGTCTAACGCGCACGGAACGGGGCTTACGGGCCGGTTTCTTACAATATGGGCATGGCCAAGCTGTCGATCAAAGATCTAGACCTTAAGGATAAGACTGTATTTATGCGAGTGGACTTCAATGTGCCGCTCGCAGCCGGAGGCGAAGAGATCACGAGCGACAAGCGCATCCGGGCTTCCTTGCCAACCATTCAATATGCACTCGAGCACTGTGCGGGCGTTGTGCTTGCGAGCCATTTAGGGCGTCCCAAGGGCAAGAGAAATGGCGAGATGAGCTTGGCCCCGGTGGCCACCCGGCTGAGCGAACTACTTGGGCGTCCTGTAACGATGGCTCCCGACTGTGTCGGACCTGAAACAGCCGCGCTGAAACCTAAGCCGGGCGAGGTTCTGCTGCTCGAAAACCTGCGTTTCCACTCGGCGGAAGAGGCCAACGATCCCGAATTCTCGAAACAACTGGCGGCCTTGGCCGACATTTACGTCAACGATGCCTTCGGATCAGCCCATCGGGCTCACGCATCGACGGTCGGAATCGTCTCCCACTTGCCGATCGCGGCAACCGGCCTGCTGATGGATAAAGAACTCGAATGGCTCACCAAGGCGAGCAAGAGTCCGGAGCATCCGTGTGTAGCGCTGATCGGCGGAGCTAAAGTCTCGGACAAGATCGAAGTGATTCAGAATCTCTTAAAGGTTGTAGACAAACTGCTGATCGGCGGCGCAATGGCTTATACGTTTCTCCGGGCCAAGGACGAAACGACTGGCAAGTCGCTGGTCGAAGAGGACAAAATCGAACTGGCCCGCCAACTCCTCGATGCAAACGGGGACAAATTGGTGCTGCCGGTCGATCACGTGGTCGTCCGCGAGATCAAGCCTGGGGCGGCAAATGAAGTAGTCACAACCATTGCCGCGGATCAGATCGCGGTGGATATCGGCCCTCAAGACCGATCGAAGAGTACGCAAAAATCATCGGCGAAGCGAAGACGGTCATCTGGAATGGCCCGATGGGAATTTTCGAAATGCCGCCTTTTGACAAAGGAACCGTAGCGCTCGCGAAGGCAGTCGCGGAATCGGGCGCAGTTTCAGTCGTCGGCGGTGGAGATTCGGAAAAAGCGATCAAGAGCGCCGGCGTCTCGGACAAGATTACCCATGTCTCGACCGGCGGCGGGGCTTCGCTTGAATTCCTCGGGTGGCAGCGAGTTACCCGGCGTTGTAGCGCTTACCGAGAAGACTGGCGCGTCGGCTTAGCCGGAGCGCGTCCGTATGCCGTACTGGCATAAGAAGAACGCTTGAGAGTTGGCCCTCAACGAGTCCTAACTAAAGTTTTGCCACACGTCCGCCGATCACTAGAGCATGGCCCAAAGGCCATCGAAAGCAGTTCTTCATGCACTCTAGTGAAAAGCGGGACTTTGTCATCTTTGCTCCCTGGTCCCCGTTAAACAGCGGAGGAGTAAACCACGCCATAAATGGCATAGCTGACGCCGCGAGAGAATTCTACAATCCCGTCATCGTTGTAACGAGTTGGAATCGCGATGAGCAATGGACCGGTCCGTGGGTTCCCATGCCTTATCTCAAACATTCAAGGCCATTCGGGTTCTTACTCCGGTTGATTCCGAACATGCTTCGGTTACGAAAAATGTTGCGGGGCGCCGTAGCGGCAAACCCGCATTTCTTGAGCTTGGAATGCATTCCGCTGGTGCTTCTGCGGCTCCTGCGATGCGGGCCGCCTGTGATTATGTCTATCCATGGCGCCGACGTGACGGAAATCCTCGCGACCACCGGGTTTGAACGAAGGCTTTGCCGTTGGCTATTCGAATCGGCCGATCTGGTCGTGGGTTGTTCCACCGACCTGACGAAACAATTGTTGCAAGCGTGCCCAAAAGCAAAGACAAAGGCCATTTTCAACGCGTCACCCCTCCCACCGCGGCTATCTTCGGAGCGCCCGCTGGACCGCCCTTACCTGCTTTGTGTGGCAGGCTTCGTGAAAAAGAAAGCGCACGAGGTACTAGTCTCGGCTTTCGCCGACGTCGCAAAAGATTCTCCCGATCTCCAACTGGTGATCATAGGTTCCGACGGTCCAACTCGACCGCAAATCGAATCGCAAATCCGAGATTTGAAATTGGAAGATCGCGTTCACTTGCTTATCAATCAGCCCAGCGCCCAGGTGTGGTGGTGGATGCATCACGCCGAGGCGTTCATACTGCCCTCTCGCGAAGAGCCTTTCGGAATTGTTCTGCTGGAGGCAGGACGCTCGCGGGTTCCGGTCGTCGCTACTCGAGTTGGTGGAGTACCCGAATTTCTCACCGGCAAGGAGGACGGCCTACTTTGCGATCCTGACCGGCCAGACCAACTCGCGCTTGCCATCCGTGAAACTCTGGCAGACAAAGAGCAACGCGACTACCGCGTCCAACACTTCTACGAAAAGGCGAGCGGTTTTACGTGGTCCAGGACCTTTTCGGAATATCGGTCCGCTGCCGGCCTGCCCTAATACTGTGTTGTCGAGTAACTTGGTGGGCCCTGTAGGATTTGAACCTACGACCAAGGGATTATGAGTCCCCTGCTCTGACCGCTGAGCTAAGGGCCCGCATTGACTACCGTATTGTAGCGTTCCACCGGAAACGAGCACGCCCGCTAAGCACTGACCGGCGCGTCCTTTCGACTGAGCTGCTGAATCATAATATGGGCGGCTTCTTGGCTCGCGGCCTTTTTAGAGCTTCCGTGAGCGCGGCTGGCCTGCTCGCCGATCTTCACTTCAACCGTAAATACCTTCGCGTGCTCCGGGCCACTTGTCGCAACCGTCGCATACCTTGGTATTGGCAACCCAAGCGCCTGCGTTTTCTCCTGCAAGACGCTCTTGTAATTCAACAGTCCGATAGCTTCGGCTTCGTCGGGGTCTGCAAGCACGTTCACAACGTGTTCATGAACGAACTTGCGGGCCGCGTCTATCCCACCGTCCAAATGCATGGCCGCGATGATCGCTTCAACCGCATCGGCCAGCAGAGTCTTCCGTTCCCTGCCGCCATTTCGTTCTTCACCCTTGCCGAGCAGCAGCGATTGTCCGAGATCCAATTCCAGTGCGCACCTGTGAAGATGCGTGCTGCTAACCAGATGAGCCTTCAACTGCGAAAGCTCCCCTTCGCTAGAGTCAGGGTTCCTCGCAACCAAAAACTCGCTCACCACAAAGCCCAGGATTGAGTCGCCAAGAAACTCCAGCTGTTCGTTGTCTTGACTCTCAGGTCCTTCGGTGTGCTCCGAAGATCGGGAGCGGTGCGTCAGCGCCCGGATGAGAAGTTCACGCTGACGAAACCGGTACCCAAGCTTTTCTTCGAGAGCTTCGACCGGCAGCGCCATGGAACCGCTCTCGCTACTTCGCTCCAGTGCCAGCGTTAGCGGCTTTCAGCTTTGTCGCAACACTCTTCTGCCCCTCGGCATAGCTTTTCACTTGCGCCGGAAGATTGGGCATAGCAAGCACCTTGTCGGCGGTCGCAATGGCCTGGTCGTATTGCTTGCTATCGACGTAAGCTTTTGACAGCCGGGCCTCAGGGATGGGATTCGTCGGATCCGCACTTGCCGCAGCCTCAAGGTCCTTGACCGCTTCAGGGAAGTTCTTGTTCAGAACGGCGGCCTGTCCCAGAGCGTCGTAGGCCTGGGACGTCATGTGCTGCTTGTACTCCGGCCACTGCGCCGCCGGAACTCCCTCGGACGGGGTTGTCGCCGTCTTCAGAAGATCAAGAGCCTTGTTAGCGTAATCGTTGACTTTCTTCAGGCTCTGATCTTTGTCCAAATCGTGCTCGTGCGTGTTCGTGGCGATTGATTGCTGCAAGTATCACGCGAGCCAGAATGGCATTCGGATCGTTCTGAATGGCACGTTCGCCCCACACGACGGTTTCGGCGTAATCGCCTGTCGCCTGAGCGGCTTGCACGGCCATTCCCAGAAGCATCGGCTTGTACTCAGTATCGGTGAAGTTCTCCAGTGTGTCTTTGATCGCCTGAAGCTCTGCCTTGGCATCGTTCGCCTGAGCCGCGGCCTGCACCTTCTTCAAAGAATCTATTTCTTTCTGCGATTTCGGCTGTGGCCCGGAAGGCTTCTGCGCCGGTTGTGCAGTCTGTGCCGCATGTGTATAGGCAAAAGCCGCGCTCGGCATGATTGCCAAAATCAGAGCGCTCCCAAAACTAACAATCCGCTTTCTCATTGCTTTTTGTCTCCTGACGATGAAGAAATGCTGTGTAACCCGTTCTCGGCTGCCTGACGCGCCATGGGAGAAGCCCCTTCCATAGCGAGCGCCAACTTAAATTGTTCGTTTGCGTTACCCGGATCGCCGGCGGCAATTGCGAGCCGGCCCAGGTAAACGTGAGCCCAGGCCGTAATGACAGGATCGGGATTGGCCTCCGCAGTCCGCCGGAACAGCTCTACCGCTTCATCCTTCTTGTTTTCCCGTAACGCGATACGCGCCAGGCCATAATAAGCTCGCCCCTGCATGGCCTTATCCGTCGTCTGTCCGAAGACATTTTTGAACAGTTTAGCCGCATCGTCATACTGCCCGCTCTCGTAGACGCCTTCCGCGGTCTGTAAGGTTTCCTCTGCCGGATCGAGTTGCATCTTGGCGGGAGGAGCTACCACGCGAGCGGCTACGGTCTGCAGGAAGTCCACTTTCTTTAGACGCTTCTGTTCCTTATGGATGTCAATCGCCGAGACCAAATCGGGATAGTACAAGCCGCAGCGCTTCATCCTGCTTCTCGTAGGCCGGAAGAAGGTCGGCGAAAGCCGCGGTAAGAATGAAGCCTTCACGCATGGATTCATTGACAAACGCCTGCTTCTTGTCCGCGCCGCCGCGCATCAGCCGGCTGTCGATCGCTTTGATCAGACACTTAGTGACCAGCAGGGAGAAGTCACTCTTATAGACGGGGTCAAGCGCGGGAGCTTCCTCGGCGAACTTCTGTAGAGGCTTCTTGTCTTTGATGACTTCGGTGTATTTAAATGTCAGCGGGTCCAGCAGGTAGGCCAGATACGCGTCGCGAATTTCATCCAGGACCGGGACGCTGGTAGGCGTGATCACGACGTAATAATCGTCGCGATAGCTCCGCACCTGAACCTGATCCGGAGCGCCCAGCAGATCCAAATAGACCTGGAAACGCCTGCCGAGATAGCCGGATGGGTTTCGCACATACCCGTTCGCCTCGAACAGAGTGTTTATCACCGGTTCCTGGTAATCGCCAATGGCCGCGAGATAAGCTTTCTGAGAACGATTCCATAAGTCTTCCAGGTTGGCTTCCTTGTAGAACCGGGCCAGCAGTTCGCTAAAACCGTTCAGTGCGGCGACATCCGGCGGAACTTGCCTGTCCGAAACCTGAAAGTCCGGAGGGCCCCCCGCTATCAGGGCAAAGGAGATGTACTGGCCCAAGTCGGCGCTATCCGACTGCTTTTTATGAGCCTTGTAGAAGGCCTGCAGTTCAGGAAGAGAAGGAATGTTTCGCTTTGCCAGTTCCGCGCGGACCTGTGTTCGTACTTGGTAGCGATGGTTCAGCGGTGAATCCATCCCCGCGTCATACCCGGCTGCATTGATAGCCGCCAGCGTGGAGAACAGCGTGATGCTTGTTCCAAACTGACTTTCAACGCTGGTGGAAGCCGCGGCACTGGGGGCCTGCGGTGCGGTCGGCGGTCCCAGGGGAGGTCGCCAACGAAAGAAGGATGGGAAAGAGAAGGGCAGCGGAGGGGCGAATCAAAGACGACCTTGCGTTCGGAAGAATATGTCTGAAACCCAGTGTATCCCAGTTGCTAAGGTAGGCGGCGGCTCACCGGTCCGCCAGCGGTTTAAGCGCTGTGAATCAAAATCGAAGAGATACTCATCCATTAACAGGAGATCTTATGGCAGGTACTAACACACTGACCTTTACCGATGCTGGCTTCGACAGCGACGTGATCAATTCGGAGGTTCCCGTTCTGGTGGACTTCTGGGCCGAATGGTGCGGCCCATGCAGAATGATGGGACCGACCGTGGACCAAGTCGCTACGGACTATTCCGGCAAGGTCAAGGTCGGCAAACTGGACGTCGATTCTAACCAGCAGACCGCTTCGCGTTACGGGATCCGTGGTATTCCTACGCTCCTACTGTTCAAAGGCGGCAAGGTTGTTGACCAGAAGGTTGGCGCGATTGGTAAGCCGGAGTTTCAGAAGATGCTGGACTCACACCTGTAAGTTCGGTATAAAGGACCTCTAAATAGTTGATTTTTGAAGCGCCACGGCTGGAACGTGGCGCTTTTCCGCGTTAGCCAGCCTGAAAAACCTGATCTTTCCTCTAATGCTCACCGCGTGCTCCGCCGATGAGGATAAGTAAGAACGGAAGGATCAACTTTGGCAAGCGGAAAACGAGTACAACAGATTCTAGTCGCGGACGATCACCTGCTGTTCCGGCGGGGCTTACGGACCGTGCTGGCCCCAGAATCCGACCTGGAGCTTCTAGCGGAGGTTTTCACGTTAGGCCAAGCCCTGGCCAAAGCTCAGGAGCAATTGCCCGACGTTCTGCTGATGGACGTGGCTCTGCTTGAAACGGCTTCGGAGCCGGAGCTGGTCGCACTGCGGCACATGCAAGCTTCCCTGCCGGTTCTCTTTATGGCCTCCGCGGACGAGCCTCGATATCTGGAACTCGCGATGAGTGCCGGAGGGCGCGGCTACATGCTTAAGAATTCCACGCCTGCCCAGTTGCTGGCGGGCATTCGGCGCGTTGCGCAGAGCAACGCCCAGGAACCGCAAACTCTATCGAATACCGCAGCCGATCTTCGCGCTCTGGCCGGTTCCAGTCAGCAATACGCAAGAGGAGCGGCGCTCACCTCGCGCGAGCAGGAGATCTTAAGGTTACTGGCTGAGGGGCGAACTGTCCGCGAGACTGCGGAGGAGCTCGGGTTAAGCGCAAAGACGGTAGAAGCGCACAAGCTGAATCTTATGCGTAAGCTGGACATTCACAACCGTGCGGCATTGATCGAATACGCCCTGGAAAAAGGGTTTATTCAACCCGCCGTCGCCGCCTGACGGTAATCCCGTTCCAGCGGACTTGCTACGCTTCCATTGAGAGAGATGGGTCCGCTGATATATGGGTAAGTTTCTTCTGGGCGTGTTCGTTGGATTGGTAGTAGCAGTTCTCGGGCTGTTCATTATCGGGCTTGCGGTGGGCAAGTTATTCGCCAATAAGCAGCCAACAATAGCCGGCAACTCCGTTCTTGTGTTGACACTCGAGGGCGACCTGCCCGAGGCGGCTCCGGTCGAAATACCAATTCCCTTCCTTGAGTCTCGCGCCATGCCGACGGTCCGCGACGTATGGGCCTCGTTACATGCCGCGACTACCGACAACCGGATTAAGGCGCTTGTGATCGCTCCGCGCGGATTGGGTGTTGGTTGGGGCAAGCTTGAAGAGCTGCACGAGGAATTGCTGGAATTCAAAAAATCGGGCAAACCGGTGTACGCGTATCTTCAGGGAGCTGGCTCCCGCGAGTATTATTTGGCCTCGGTTGCGGACAAGATTTATCTCTCTCCGGACGACATGCTCGACGTAAAGGGATTCCGGCTGGAAACAATGTTCCTCAAGAACGCGCTCGACAAGCTGGGCGTCACAGTGCAAGTGGATCATATTGGCCGCTACAAAGATGCCGGCGACATGTTTACCCGGACCAACATGACTCCTGAGACCCGCGAGGTTCTGGGCCAGGTTCTCGATCAGGTCTACGGCGATTTCTGTACAACGGTCGCGCTCGGGCGGCATAAGAGCGGTGATGACATTCGGGCTCTGATTGACCAGGGGCCGTTTATGGCGTCTCAGGCTAAGGGCAGCGGATTAGTAGATGAACTGGGCTACGAAGATCAGGTTTATGCCGAGCTGAAGAAGAAGACTGGTTCAGATCTGAAGAAGCTCGATATTCGCAGTTACGTGCGCGCCGTTCCCGAGAAAGGCGATCACATCGCCCTGATTGTGGGGCAAGGCGATATCGTGCGAGGGGATGCGCAGAATTCCTACGGCACGTCGCAAGTCCTTTCCTCTGGGAGCATCGAGAAGACCATTCGCCAGGTGAGAAATGACAGCAGCGTCAAGGGGGTCATCTTTAGAGTTGATTCTCCCGGCGGTGACGCGGTGGCTTCCGACGAAATTCTTCACGAACTGAAGCTGCTGAGCAAGGCAAAGCCGCTGGTGATTTCGTTCTCCGATGTTGCGGCATCCGGCGGCTATTTTGTATCAATGACCGGCGATCCTATTCTTTCGTATCCGAACACTCTGACCGGATCTATCGGCGTACTTTATATCCGGCCGAACACGCACGACCTATATAACAAGCTGGGCATTCAGGAGGATATTCTTACGCGTGGCAAGATGGCCGACATGGATTCCTGGTACCAGCCTCTTTCGGACGCGGAGCACCAGAAACTGCATGAGGCCATTCAGACTACGTATCAGTCGTTCGTGAGCAAGGTCGCCTCGGCCCGCAGGAAGAGCTACGACCAGATTGATCCGCTTGCTCAGGGACGTGTATGGATGGGCCAGCAGGCTCGTGAGAACGGGTTGGTGGACGAACTCGGCGGTTTGGACCGGGCGGTGGCACTCATCCGCCAAAGAGCCAAACTTTCCGCGAATGGCGCGACCAACCTGATCCCGTATCCACCCAAGCGCAGCCTGATAGAGGTCCTGACGAACTCGTCACCCGAGAGCGTTGCGGATGCGGCAGCCGAAAGCAAGCTGCGCAAATTGATGCCGATGCTGCCAAGCCGGGCCATGCTTCAGGGCGGCATTTTCAAGGTAATGCCTTATCGCTTGACGATTCAGTAGGTTTAGCAGAATGCGGCGGTAGACGAAACACCGGACCCGCTGAGCACGATCTGCATCTTGGCCAGAGCGCTTTTGTGAATTTGGGACACGCGGCTCTCGTTCACACCGAGCATGCTGCCGATCTCTTTCATAGACATATCGGCTTCGTAATAGAGCTTGACCACCTGCTGATAACGCTGCGGCAGGTTCTGCATCGCTGAACCCAGCTTCTGGCGCATTTCCGAGCGGGCGAAAACCTGATCGGGACACTGTGCGGGAGAACTGGGCACTTCGCGTACGGGCGCATCTTCGCGGTCAGTCGAGCGTTGGCGGACAGCCGCAAGTCCAAAGCTGCGGAAATCGATCATCAGAGTCTGCCAGCGGCGGGCGTCAATTCCCATCGCGTCGGCAATTTCCGCATGGCTGGGAGTACGGTTCAATTTCAGCGTCAGATCGCGGGTGACCGTTTCCATTTGCTTATACTGTCTGCGGGCATCGCGGGAGGCCCAATCCAGCTGGCGAAGGCTGTCGAGGATCGCGCCACGAATCCGGTGCTTGGCATAAATCGGGAACGAGACTTCCTTCTCTTCCTGATACTTGGTCGCCGCATCGAACAACCCCATGGTTCCGGCGTGGACCAGATCGTCTAGCTCCGTGTGAACGCCGAGACTTCTCTGGACATGGCTCGCGATGGCGTTTACCAGGTGCAGGTGCTCCAGAATCAACTGGTCTCGTTGAGCATTGTTCTGCTGAACTTGCTTGTCTTTAAGAGCGGTCTTGGTGGCGGCGTTCATTTGTCTTTCTCCCTGTCTTGCTTTCGCAATAGAGAAAGGCATCCGGGCCACCAGCGGCCGATTAGGTCAAATTACGAAACGAAATGATCCGATAAGCCGCTCAGAATCAGCTACTTACCACTTGCTTGGGTTGTCGATGGCTTCGTTCCTCATTTTTCAAATCAGCTCGAAATGGCGGTTTCCGTCCCGGCCCCGGTTCCAAAATGAACTCGGCGGTTCAGTTTGAAACAAACCGGCACCAAGGCCAGAACGGCACACGTTTTCGCAATAGATAGGATTTTCCCGAACGGGCTCTCCGATATACTGTCTGCACCGGAGTCCGGACTAGTGTACCTGCTGCAGCGGCATGCGTTACCGATCAAAGCCCACCTGCGGGCGTCGTTGGTGCTGGCGTACGCTTTTCCTTCTGAGGTGCTCACCCCATTGCTCGCTCCAGGACTGCGGCTCGACACCTACGGTGACCTCGGCTTTCTCGCGATTGCTTTGGTGGAAACACGTGCTCTGCGTCCGGCTTTTCTACCGGCAGGGCTAGGGCTGAACTTCGTCCTGGCGGGCTATCGGATTTTTACTCGCTACCAGACTCCCGCCGGGCGAACCCTGCGCGGCCTGCGCATCCTCCGCAGCGATACAGACCGGCGGTCGATGCAGGTGTTCGGGAACCTCCTCACGCATTACGGCTACTACCGCTCCCGCTGCGACGTCCGGCGGTCGGAGAAGATTTATGCCGTAGAGGTGCGCACGCTTAGAGGCGATGCCGATCTTCATGTCGAAGCCGATGTGTCGGCCGATGCTACGTCGCCGCCGCCCGGCTCGCCATTCCCGGACCTCCGGGCAGCTCGCAAATTTGCTGGCCCGCTTCCATTTACGTTCGACTATGAACGGCAAACGCATTCCATCATTCGCGTAGAAGGCGTTCGGCAGCAATGGAACCCGCGACCGGTCTCGGTTACCGTCCACCGGAATACCTTTCTTGAGCAGGACAGGTTCCGCTCGGCAGGGGCAGTGCTGGCCAATGCGTTCTACCTCGAAAACGTTCCTTACGCGTGGAAGCCCGGTGTTCGGGAAGCTCTGCCATGATGCGCTCCGTCACTTGCAGCAGGTTCGAAGGCGTTTTCAAGATCGTTCGGTTCAACACCCGCTTCTACGCCGGAAGCGCTCTCGGCTTAGTGGCCGTGCTCCTTCTCCTCTCTTCACCTCTGCTGTCTGGGTGGCTCAGAACTGTGGCGTTATGCGGTGCTCTTCTCATAGCGTTCTGGACCTTAAGCTCGGTCGCCGTCTCCTGGTACGTTTACGATTACGTCGGAGTGACGCGCTGGGAGTGGATGCCAGCACGGGTGCGGCTCGTTCCACAACGGTGGGCAAACATCCACGCGGGCCTAGACGAGTCCACCACTTCGCTGCGGCATTTGTTTCCGGGGACGGAAGGCGCCACCGTCGATATATATGACCCGGTGAAGATGACCGAACCGTCGATCGCGCGCGCACGGCGATTGTATCCCGCCACAGAGCCGTCACAGGCCGGGCGAGCAGAGGCATTACCGATGCCGGATGCTGATCGAGACGCCATCTTTCTGCTATTTGCCGCACACGAGGTGCGTGCTCCAGAGGGCCGTACGCAATTATTTCGTGAGACGTGCCGTGTTCTGAAAGACAGCGGG
This sequence comes from uncultured Acidobacteriaceae bacterium, assembly GCA_963845995.1. Taxonomy (GTDB): domain Bacteria; phylum Acidobacteriota; class Terriglobia; order Bryobacterales; family Bryobacteraceae; genus Bog-105. Next base: position 49,434 of record CAWJUO010000042.1, read on the forward strand.
CAAGTCGTGCTCGTCGAGCATTTGCGCGATCTGCCCAATTTCTTGGCCTTCGGCCCGGGCTTCCTGCACTTCCACTCTGGCCGCAGTTGGCGTAGCAGCATCCGGGACGCCGGATTCCAGGTCGAGCACGAGAGCCGGGTGACTCCTTTCGTGCACTGCTTTGTCTTGCGCAAGGCACACGCATGAAGCTGAATTTAGCGGAACGGTTGCTGGTCAACAACCCAGCGCGAACACTTGTGCAGCGCTGCTACGAGGCACCGCTTCTGCGTTGCCTCGGCGGGGCGGTGGAGGGCGGCCGTGTGCTGGAGGTGGGCTGCGGACGCGGAGTGGGCCTCTCCTTGCTGCTGGACCAGTTCTGCGCAGCACGCGCCTTTGGCATCGATCTCGACCCATTGCAGATCGCTCGCGCTCGAAAGCGACTCGCGCGCAAGTACAACGGGCGGATCGATCTGGGAGTGGCGGCGGTAGAACAGTTGTCCTTTGCGGACGCGAGCTTTGATGCCGTGTTCGACTTCGGCACACTGCACCACGTGCCCGTGTGGCAGGCTGGCATCGCCGAAATCCGCCGAGTTCTGAAGCCGGGCGGCACCTTCTTCTTTGAGGAAGTAACGCGAGCGGCGCTTGATCGCTGGATCTATCGCACGCTTCTCGAACACCCGCGCGAGAACCGCTTCAGCGAAGCCGAATTCCTAGAAGAGCTGAGAAGCCAGGGGCTCGAGCCTGCATCCGTCATACAGAGGGTTCTCTTCGGAGACATCTTTATTGGAGTGGCGAGGCTCGAAACCGTTTGAGCATTGGGTTAGAACAGGTGGCCTAATTTGTCCCGCTTTGTCTTGAGATATTCAATCGTAGTCTCGACGGGCGGGACAATCACGGGTGCTCGCTCCACAACTTCAACACCCGCGTTTTCTAGCGCGCTTACTTTTTCGGGATTGTTAGATAGTAAGCGAACCTGAGTTAGGCCGAAGTATCGAATGATCGCTGCTGGCAGGGCATAGTCCCGGAGATCCGCTTTGAAGCCGAGCCGTTCGTTAGCTTCCACCGTGTCCAGGCCATTGTCCTGCAACTCGTACGCCCGAAGTTTGTTTAGCAGCCCGATGCCGCGGCCTTCCTGGTGCTCGTAAATCAGCAGTCCACGTTTTTCAGCGGCGATCTGGTCGAGAGCGAGTTCCAATTGAGCGCGGCAGTCGCATCGGAGGCTGTGAAGCACGTCGCCTGTCAGGCATTGCGAGTGAATTCGAACCAGCGGGACTCCGAATTCCGGCGACATATCGCCCATTCTCAAGACAAGCGCTTCTTCCGTGGCGTTGGGGCGCAGCCCTTCAAAGCCGAAGATGCGGAAATGTCCAAAGCGGCTCGGAAAGTCCGCTTCCGCTACTTTATTCAATTGGAAATCTGACAACCTCTATTATAGAGACCGTTATGCTTGCACAGCCTCAAGTGGCCGCGCTCCTGATCAAAGTCGCGGTGTCGGCTTCGATTGCAAGTATCTTAATGCGCTTCGCCCGCATTCAAAAGATTCTGCTGAAGGACGAGCGGACGGTGAGCGACCGCCTCCTGCTGGCGTTCATCTTCTCTTTGCTTTTTGGAGCTAGCGCCGCCGCGCGAATTCTTAGCCGTCATCAATATCCTGCCATCGATCTTGCACTTGAAGGCAGCGTGATTGCCGGGATGCTGGGCGGATACGTGAGCGGTCTGGTAACTGGCATCTGCGCTTCCCTGCCCGATATGTTCAATGGCAGATATATGTCGATGCCGTTGTTTGCAGCCGCCGGCCTTATCGGAGCCGTGATGCACGACTTAGCGCCTGAAAAAGAGGATATCTGGTATTTCTCTCCTTTCGTCGATCTGAACCTTTATCGACTTTTCCGTCAGATGCTGCGGCTGAAGCGCACGGCCATTCAGCGGCGCGTGGTGGAACGCGCGGCGTTCAACGTAGCCTGTAACGCGCTGGTCGTCGCGACGGAACTTCTGCGCTGGGCCGTGCACAGCCAGTTCTCCCGGCATGGCACTTTCTTCCTCTTCGAAGGAGCGCCTAACTCCGAGCTAACTTCAGGTGTTCTTATCGCCTCCTGTGTAACTACCTTATTCGCCGTTTCGCTACCGATACGAGTCTGGAGCAGTTTCCGTGCCGAGAGGCAGGTTGAAATGCAGCGCGCGCGCCTGGTGGAAGCTCGTCTTACGGCACTTACAAATCAAATCAATCCACACTTTCTGTTTAATACGTTGAATTCAGTTTCGACACTTATCCGAATTGATCCCGACCGCGCCCGCAGCATGGTCTATAAGCTCTCCAATATTCTGCGGCGCTTACTGCGAAAGAGCGACAACTTCACCCCTCTGCGGGAGGAACTGTCGTTCATTGACGACTATCTGGCGATTGAGATTGTGCGCTTCGGCGATAAGCTTCGTTTCTTCAAAGAGATTGACGAGAACACGCTGGACCGTCTTGTTCCGAGCATGATTCTGCAGCCCATCATCGAAAATTCCATCAAGCACGGGCTTGCGACAAAGGTGGAAGGGGGCACGGTACGGCTGCGAACGTGGCTGGAGGGCACGCGCCTTCACATTGCGATAGAAGACGACGGCGTCGGCATAGATGAATCCAGGCTCGGGACGCTGTTCGAGAGTGGAATCGGAGTAAGTAACGTAAATGAGCGTCTGCGAGTTCTATTCGGGTCGGGTTACCGGATGCTGATTGATAGTAACCCGGGGCGAGGAACCAGGACCTTGATAGAAATCCCGGAGTTAGAGACTTACCCGGCTGTGGTCTCCACGCGGATACCTGCGAGCACGCCTCGCATATAGGAAAAGCTCTTCTGCATGCCGGGCATCGGATTGTTGTCCTCGATTTCGTACTCCAGGTTCACCGATCCGTTGTATTTCATTTTGATTAACTGACGGAAAATCTCCGGGAAAGGCATTTTGCCTTCGCCTACGGCAACCTGGCTTTCCTTCACTCGCATGTCGGCAAGATCCTTGACGTGCATGTCCAGCAAGCGCGGACCGGCTTCGGCTATCGATTGGACGACATCGACGCCAGTCCTGGCGGTGTGGCCGATGTCGATACAACACCCGCATCTCGGGTCCATGTCGCGGACGATCTTCAGAACGCTTTGGGGTGTGGGGAAGTACTTGTCTTCCGGCCCGTGATTGTGGACCGCTATCTTGATGTTGTATTCCTGAACGAACTTACCCAACTTTGGAAGAGTGGTTGGCGTCGGGGCACAAACGATCAGCGGAGCTCCCAATCTTTTGGCGTACTCGAACTTGCTCTTGATATCGGCGTCTTCGTCTTTCTTGAAATCTACATTTCCGATACCGACGATGATGATTCCAGCGTCTGCAAACTCTTTCTTAGCCGCGTCTATGTCCGCTGGGCTGCTATCTAGGGGTAGGTGGAAACTCTTGACATTCAGATAGGGCGTGCCCAGTTGCTTTGTCATCTGAATAGCCTGGGCTCGCGAGAACTTGCGGAAGGAGTAGGATGCGACGCCCAATTTCAAATCGGCGCCCTCGATCTTGTAGTCCTGGGCCGCCAGTCTGCCGGGGACTGAAGAAGCCAGGGCAATCGCCCCGGGCACGGCCGCCAGCAAAGTTCGCCTTCTTATCGTGTTATTGGACATTGTTCAGATTGTCTCCAGTTCTTCCTCTAGCAGCTGCTTTTGATACAGGCCCGCATAGAAGCCGCCGAGTTCCTGCAGTTCCACGTGACTGCCGATCTCGACAATTCTTCCATGACTCAGCACCACAATTCTATCGGCGTTCTGCACGGTCGAGACGCGATGAGAAATCAAAATTGTCGTGCGGTGACGCATCACGGTAGCCAAGCCGCTCAGAATTCTTTCTTCAGTGACTGTATCAACACTCGAAAGAGCATCGTCGAGGATCAAGATGCGCGGGTCGCGAAGAATGGCGCGGGCGATGGCGGCGCGCTGCTTCTGGCCTCCCGACAGGGTCAGCCCGCGCTCGCCGATAACGGTTTCCAGGCCGTGCGGAAATGTCTCAATATCGGGCGCAAGGCCAGCCACTTCGGCAGCCCACAAGATTTGTTCCTTGGTTGCATCGGGGACACCCCAGGCGATGTTCTCGCCAAGTGTCGCGCTGAACAGGAAAGTCTCCTGGGGCACGAAGCCGATGTGCCGCCGCAACTCCTCCGGATCGAATTGCCGGACGTCAATGCCACCGATCGAGACCGTTCCCGAGGTGGGATCGATCAGGCGCGGTATGAGGCTGGCGAGCGTGGTCTTGCCGCTTCCGGTGTGTCCGACAATGGCAACCGTCTCACCTGGACGAATCAACAAATCAACATCGGCGACAACGTCCCGATGCCCGAACTTCACCGAGACGTTCTGGAACCCAATGGCGGAATCGACCGCGAGCGGATTCGGCGTCGTTCCAGCCGGACGGCGGATGGTGGGCCGCTCATGCATGATTTCGTTGATGCGGTTTAGCGATGCGGTGCCGCGCTGCATCAGATTGATGACCCAACCGAACGCAATCATGGGCCAGATCAACATACCCATGTAGGTGTTGAACATGACAAAGCTGCCGAGGCTGATGCGGTGCTGCAGCAGCTGCCTGCCGCCGTACCAGAGCACCAGCAGGAAAGTGGTACCGATCAAGGCCTGCAGCAAAGGCATGAAAAGGCCTTGTATGCGGGCAAGTCCGATGTTCTCGCGGATATAGTCCTGGTTCAGACGTTCGAATTCATGCACTTCCGCGCTCTCCTGCGCATAGGCGCGGACAACGCGGACGCCCGAAAGGTTCTCCTGAACGCGGCTGCTGATATCGGAAAACATTTTCTGAATGTGTTCGAAGCGGGTATGGATACGGCGGCCAAAAAACACGACGGCGATTGAGACCAAAGGCGCTGGAGAAAGTGAGATGAGCGTGAGCCGCGCATCGGTGTGCAACATGACGGCGACCGCCAGGATGAGCATCACGAGAGTTTCGCTACAGTACATGACGCCGGGACCCAGCATCATGCGGACGGCGTTCAAGTCGTTGGTGCTGCGGGCCATGATATCGCCCGTTCGAAAGCGCGAATAGAAATCCTGCGATAGATCTACCAGGCGGCTGAAGAGATCGTTGCGAAGGTCAAACTCTATGTCGCGGGAGATGCCGATGATGATGACGCGCATCCAATACTGAAAGACGCCTTTCAGAAGAGAAAGGCCGATCAGCAGGCCTGCCATTTCCAGGAGAAGGCGGAGTTGAAAACCGTGCATCAGCGAGTCGATTCCGAACTTGATGACGATGGGTTGCGCGGCGGCCAGCAGATCCTTCAGCAGCAGCGACCCGATTCCGAGCGCCAGGCCGCCCCGGTATCTGGCGAGATAGGGCCACAGGGTGGAAAGCGATTTCAACATGCTAGATTCCCAGCCATGTTGCGACGGTCTTCGCCCATTCGAGCACAAAGGTCTTTTGGCCCGAGCGGGTCTGCCACCAAGTGGCGGGCGTGAAGAACGGATCCGGCGCGGCGATCACGGTCACTTGCAAACCGGGGTTCTGAGTTCTCATCAGACGCGCGGCTCTTCGGGTGTGGTAGTTGCTCGTAACGAGGAGAATATTGTGAATGCCCTTTTCTCGAAGATATTTGCCGACAAACGCGGTCTCGCTGCGTGTGGAATCGGAATGGCTCGGCAAAGCACGGAACAGCGCGGCAGGAAAGCCCTTGCTTTCAGCGTAGCCGATGGTGGACTGACATTCCGGCGTACCGGCGATTAGGGGATAGCTGGCAATAACGTACGGGACGTAGCCCGCCTGGGCCAGTTCCGCCCCTTTTACAATGCGCGTGCCAAAATCGTCTCCGCCCAACACGACGGCTGCATCGGCGCGGCGCGGAGGATCATTTTCGATTAAGAAGCTGGCAGCCGCCAGTCATCAGCCAGTGCCGCGAGAACCAACCGACGGCCACTAGCACCACGAGAATGAGAATTAGTGAAAGGCAGCTCCGAAGTCTAATCGTCATCCGACTTGGAATCGTCCGTTCTCGAATCCAGGCGGCCTACACTTTTCAACTTTTGGAACATGCGCTCGACTTCCTGCTCGTCTTCGGTGCTGACCATCCGGACGGGGTGGTCGGGCATGTCATGCTCGCCATCTGAGTCAGTCAGGCTCGACCAAGTCCAATAGTCGCGGTAAGCGACGCCGTCGAAGGTCGCCAAGTAGGAGTTTTTACGAAGCTGATAGATCAAGTTCGCGATGCGCTCAGGTTCTCCGGGGAAGACGAGCATTCTTTTTCGGGCATTGGTGAGCTTTAACTGGACAATGAGAGGCGAGCCAAAACGGCTATTGATCTCGCGCACCTCTCGCCAGGCGATGGCCCGTTCCCCGATATTGAACTGGGTGGAGCAAATCCGAATAGCGGGCCGGGTACCCAGCCAGAAAAGGGCCGCACCAGTTAAGGCGCACAGCAAACCTGGGATAAATGCGAGGGGCGCACGCAATCCGCAAAGAACGCACACCAGGGAGCCGGCCACGGCTGCCCAACCGGCGCGGGAGTACAGCCGCGACGGTTGATAAGAATGGATGCTCGGCTCCATGTCCTTAGGCTACTCCCGGGTCCCGGCACCGTCAATCGAACAGTTGAAAAAGAAGAAAAATCGCCTAGTACTGGGCTTAGCGACGATTCTGGTCAACCTCTTTAAAGCCCGACGGGACCTGGAACAGCGCGGAGTCAACCGGGGCGGAACTGAAGCTTTTCATTTCGGTTGTCATTTCCATCAGACAGCCGGCTGAATCGCTTGAGTTCGCGGTTTCTGGCGAGGACGAGTCGTTTGTTTTCTTGTGACGACCCATTCCGAAACGGCCCAGGGCTCCAGCGAGAGCTTCCGTCGGTGAAGTGGGGGGAGGAGCCGCAGTCTGCGTATCTGGGTTGGAGGCCGGCTGACCAGAAGCGGTTTGAAGGCCCTGCAGGTTTGCGCCCATCCTTATTGTGGTTGCCACCGGCATCCCGTCAAGTTTGGAACCCTGTTTGTAGTATTCGGCCAAGGCGTTTGCCATGTCCGGACGGTTGAGCATCGGGTTTTGTCCCGGCGTCCAATTCAGTCTCTCGGCCATACGGCGCTGGAAATCGCGCGCCTCGGCCCACCCGGCAACGTCCGGCGCGATCCACATATCACTGACTACGTCCATTCCGCCCTGTGCTCCGCTGCTGGCATCCTTGGCGGACATGGTCATCGTCATTTTTGTTTCGTGGGCGTTGTTTCCATTCACCACCTTCGTCTTGCCTGTGTCTTCGATTTTAACGTCGAAAGACGGGGTGGGCTGGTCGGCGTTCTTGGAATGCATTTTCTCGGACATAGCGGCCATCTGCTGTTTAAGCTGGTCGAAGGTGACGACCGAGTAACTCTTCTTGGGGAAGTTGATGGTTGTAATCGTCTGCTTGTCGAGGTCGATGATGGTGGATGAGTCGGGGTCTTTGCGTACCATCCGGTTCCCCTGGATGGAGGTGGTGGAGAGAACTGGCTCGGTTATCTTCCGGCTGTTTCTTGAAAAGGTACCTGCCATGCGCATCATCGGCAACAGGCTGCCGCCGGTCATTTGGGTCGATTCGTCGTAGCTGAAATCGGCGAACAAAGGGGTAGCAGCTAGAGCGATCGTGATAGCCGCGCAAAATACAAGAGAACGGTTCATGTTGATAGTCCTTTACTTTCCGAGAAAATTTTCGAGTTTGCCGAGGTCCGTTTCAGCGGCGTCGAGGCGCTTCCGGGCGGAAGCCGCATCGTTATTTGCCAGGCTCTTGTCCGCTTCGCTCATTTGATAGAGGAGGCGCTCTTCCGCGGCGACCATGTCGGAGCGGAGACCAAGTCCCGATTGCGCCTGAGCGCGCCGGAGATTGTCGAGGGAGGTCCTGACGGCTGAAATGCGAGCGCCCATGAGATTCATCCGGTCGTGTAGTTCAGATGCCTCGGCGTTGTCCGGCTTGGGGACGATTGGAGCGGGCGCTGATTCTACGAGCGGCTGTCGGCACAGGCTGAGCCACCGGGTTGGGATTCTCTGGTTTCGCAGGCTGAGGCCGAGATTGCGGCTTGACGAGCGCGTCTTGCTTCACGCTCCTGCCGACTTTGCGGCGGGGCGGCTGCGTCTTGCTTGACGCATCGGGTCTTGCTTCGACTGACGCGTCTTGGCTTCGCGATGACGGGCTGATTTTGGGGCGTGGCGATCGGGGTTGAAACGGGCGGCGGTTGCTGGTGGACAATGACTTTGTCGTCCGCTTTTGCGTGCCGGAAATTCGGCGCTTCAATGGCCGCTCCGATTAAGACGGCGAGGGTTGCCACGGAGCCAAGGGCCATATACAAAGTGCGATGGCTCTTCGCGGCAGCGATTGGCGGCGGAGGGGGCGACTGATAGGGAACTGTAGCGGCTGCCTGCCCTCGCATGAAAGTCATGAGCGCCGTTCGCATGGCCTTGGCCGACGCAAACCGGTTTTGCGGCTCTTTTGCGATAGCGGTAAGAATGATCTCGCTCACGGACGAGGGCAGCGACTGATCGAGTTCCCGCGGCGGCTGCGGCGTGCCCTTCAGATGAGCCGCCAAAATCTGGTATTCGCTATCTCCGTTGAAGGGACGCTTGCCCGTGACCAACTCGTAAAACGTTACGCCTAAGGAGTAAATATCGGAGCGGAGATCGACTTCCTGTCCCTCGATTTGTTCGGGAGACATGTAATAGACAGATCCGACCATTACGCCTGTCTTGGTCAACTTGGCATCAGTCGCGAGCCGGGCGATTCCAAAGTCCATCAGTTTCACCTGGCCCGCCGCGGTAATCATGATGTTGCCGGGCTTGATGTCGCGATGAATAACGCCTCGGCTGTGCGCGTAATCGAGAGCCGCGAGGGCCTGGGACATGTATTCGAGGCTGCGGTCGAGCGGCACTTGCCCTTGGTGCATCAGTTCACCGAGGGTGCAGCCGTCCACGTACTCGAGAACCATCAACAACTGGTTGTCCGCTCGCTGGGCTGTTCGAAGCGCGGCGATATTGGAATGCTCGAGACCCGCTGAAATTCGAATCTCGCGCAGAAAGCGTTCGGCAAGTTCAGGGTGCGCGGTCAAGTCGGGCAGCAGTACTTTGACCGCTTCTATGCGTTGAGAGATGATGCTGCGGACTTTATACACCTTGCCCATACCACCGGCGCCCAGCACGCCCAGGATTTCGTAGTCTCCGATGGTTTGGCCAATGGTCAGATCCATAGTCGATCCTCTACTGCTGAGGAGTTCTCACGGCGTCCCCTACTTTGGGAACGCCGGCTCCGGTGTAAGTGCCGACGGCGGAGGTGTCGTCGACCTCTGTGACCAGAATCTCTCCGAGGCTATCTTCGACGCGACGGATCACTTTTCCGGTGGCGGGATCTGTGATCTGACGGCCAGTGCGCTTCACGGCAAGGCGGTCGCCTACTTTAACCCCGGCCTTTGATCCGATATTGATGACAAGCGTCTTACCCGAGACGTCGGCGACTAAGCCGTCGAGCGTAATCACATGTGCAGGCAACTGCGCGTTACTTTGATCCAGATTGCTTGCGACTTGGGTAACCGCCTGCTCGACAGCTTCTCCGAGAATGGTATCGGCGAAGTTGCTGCTCGACATATCGTAGGCGCCACCACCGCCGTTGCCGCCACCTCCGCCCGCGCCAAGAAGACTCGTTCCCGAACGCGCCGACTCACCTTTGCCGGAGGCGACGGCCAGGATCTCCGCCGTATCGGTGCTGATAAGGCGGGCACTGATACCCACGACTGCTTTGGATTTTTTCTGTCCGACGCCGCCGAGACCATACTTGCCGGCTAGTCCGCCAAAAGCCGAGCCGCCAACACTCCTGTTCTGATCGTCACGGCCGAATTGCGTGATGCTGCCGGTGACAATGGCATCAACACCGAGGATCTTGCCCAGTTTGGCCGCCGAATTCGGGTCCACGCGGTCACTGTTGGAGAAATTCTGTTCGGCCATGATTTTCTCGATGGCTTTTCGTTCGATGACCGAGTAGTGGCCATCCGAAACGAGCTTGTTCACAAGCAGGTCCGCGACGCCTTTTCCGACGTCCTGGCGCGAGCCAAATATCTGCGAGACGTAACTCTGTACGGTGGCGTAATCGAAATCCATGACAGCGATGCGCTTCTTGGCGCCTTGGGCCTTGGCAGGGGTGCATAACAGCAAGGATGCGGACATGAGGGCGAACAGGAAAAAGCTTCGTTTCATAGGGGTGGAGGACTCGCGGTATCCGAGTAGCAGCAGGTGAAGGGCCAGCGACTGAGGAACGAGAAAATGGCCGCATTTTGGCTGACACTGACCGCCCGTTAACAATTTCGTCACCGAGTGGCGGGCACATTATCCAAAATGTGAAGAGAAAAGGCGACGGCCTATGGAACCGATGGCGGTCAGACGGCTTTGGCGTGCTGAGCGACCGGGAGACGACCCGCCTGAACAGCCTGTTCGGTCAATTTATTGGCGCGGACGCCGTGCAAATAGGCTTCGACATCGGCAGTTGAAAATTCGAAGCCATGGTCGGCGGATCGAACGGCTTGTGGTCGGTTTTGGCGGCGATGTAGAGCTTGGCGGCTTGGGCGAGTTCGTCCTTTTCCTTCTGCTCGCGTTCGCGCTGGAGTTCTTTCAGTTCCTTGATGAGTTTCTCGCGTAGGCGGTGGAGACGCATTTCCTGGATTTGGAGATTGCGGAACTGGCGTTCGTAGGCGAGGTAGGTGTGCATGCGCAGCATGGTGAGACGGGCTCGGGGATCGAGGTCGGTCACTTCGGATACGAACTGGTTGCAGCCCTTTACGTAGAGCGCTTCTTCAATACCGGGGATGCGGTCGATGCGCCAGGTGGCGTCAGCTAGCGATTGGACGAGTTCGCACTCTCGTTCGCCAATCGGTGCGTAGGCTTTGTCGTAGGCGACGAGGTGCCGTTCGTAACGCTCGGCGTCATCGGTCGGGAGAAGAACAGTGCGGCCGGTGAGGGCGGTTTTGAGGGCGTTCTGGGAGGAGTTGGCCTTGCCTTCCGGACTGACCGGACCCGTACTCAATTGCGCGTTGGCTCGGTTGGCAGCGAGGCGTGCGGGGCTTAGTTCGGTAGTGGCCGGTGTCCTGCGGATTGGCCTTCAGGGCTTTGCGCTCGGCGGCGCGACGTTGTTGACGTGATGTCATTTGACTTCAGTTTTACGCCGGGGGTGTGCGGGTTTTGCGGGAGATGGCGGTAAGTTGTTGTGGAGGATTGGGGCGATTTATTTTGAAAATTGTGACCGGATTGCTGAGATTTCGCCGGACTGGTGATGTCTACGCCTGACCTCGTTAACGCGTCGGTGCTCGGAGTCAAGGTGGCCGGCGGATGGAGAAGCCGATTTGTTCCGGTGGCCGGCCTTTAAGAGCGAATCTTGATGAGCGCTGAAAAGGCCGGCCGTTTCGAAAGCTAAGCTACTGTCCGTTTACCTTTACGAGCCAGAATCCCGACCAAGCCGAGCAACCCGATCCCGAACAAAAATGAAGAGCCCGGTTCCGGTGCAGCGCTGGTAACCAGGGCAACGGGCATTCCGGTGGGCAATGATTGGTCGGCGCCCTTGCCATTCGGATCATCAAGGATGGTGCCGTTTGCATTCCCATCACCAGCCGCGTAGACAAGACCGGCACCGGGTATGTTGCCGTCGCTCCATAGGACGCCTACGTTTCCGCCGGCTATGTCAAATGCGACCCCGTATACGTCTAATACGCCACCAAAAAAGGGATAGTCGGCACAGTTGTTTGGAGAATTTCCCGCCAGGATAGAACGTGTCGTCGTAGGAAAAGCCAGAGGTTGTAAAGGCCGGTGGGCCAGCGGGCGGAGCGACGTACGATACCGGCTGGTAGAGTCCGGTAATCGCACCGGAAATGCCGTCGTTCGTGTCGGCGAACATTCCGGTGATTCCAGTGATCGCATCATAGCCGGGAGTTGAAGTGGACTGACACAGTCAATGTACCGGAACCGCTTATGCCTCCTCCATTAAACGAAAAGTTAACCTGGTCGGCCAGTGTAACTGGCGCGAACGCAACAAATGCGGCGAGTGCCGATAATAGTAAGTGCTGTTTTTTCATTTTTTGATCCTTGATGCAGTTCCGCTGGGGGTCCTCGAGGGATGCCAGCGGGATTGGACGCGGATTCCGCGCACTGAGTATAGATTTTAAGGCTTAAAAGAGCTAGAACACAGTCCTGGGGGTACCAAGACCGTAATGGCTTGAATGGGCGTGGGGCTGATTACGCTTCTTGGCCGAGCCGTTGCCGGTAGAGGATTCTCGAAGATTGATACCCAGGTCCGCGGGGGCGAGGAGAATTGGCATAAACTGCTACAGATGCGGGCAAAAGCCTTGGTCTGTTGTTTCCTCACCTTCGCCGGGGTAATCTGCCGAGGACAAGGGGACTCTGAGCTCAAGTCCTTGTATGCGGACCACAACTGGAAAGAGCTCTATAGTCGCCTCCAGAAAACAGCCGGCACACCGCTCTATCGCGGCGCAATCGACGTGACCTTCAATCAAGATTTTGAAGCTTCAGAACGTTCGCTCCTGTCCGTTATCAGATCCGCTCCCCATTCGTCAGAAGCCTACGAAGCGTATGAATGGCTAAGCCACGTTTACTTTTATCGAGGCCAATATCGCAGTCTCATCGCGATTATGGAACAACGGTGGGCAGCGTTTCCTGAAAAGAAAGAGAGGCCGCAAGAGCAAAGGGCTCTCGCCGGATTCCGTGGCCTACCGAACCAGGTCCTAGAGCGGACGTATCCTTCTACGCTTGTCCACGAGCGCGGGAGCATTTTCATTCCCTTGTCCATCGATGGGAATTCAGCGACTTACTTTTTTGACACCGGCGCCTGGGTCTCCTGCATGAGTGAGTCTGAGGCGAAAAGGCTGCATCTCCAGATAAGGACGACTTCGGGAACGTTGGGACAGTCAGCGGGTTCGCAGGTCAGTTTTCGGACGGCCGTCGCTCGGGATGTCGTCGTAGGTAACACTCGTTTTCGCGATGTCTCGTTCGCGGTTTTCCCCGACAATCAGGAGCCTTGGTCCGACCTCCACGCGGGCGTCGAGGGATCATTGGTATGCCGATGTTGGTAGGCCTACAGACCTTACGTTGGGAGAACGCGGGCGGCATCGGGTTAGATAAGCCGTCGCAGCAGTTCAACATTCAGAAGTCAAACCTCACCTTTGACAATGACCACCTCGTTGTCACGGCTACGGTCAAAAATCAGGAGATCAGCGCGACCCTGAATACCGGCGCGATAAGCACCGATCTATACAAGCCATTTGCCGACAAGTTCGAAACCCTGTTGAAGCAATACGGCAAGAAAGATTCAACCGAAGTGCGCGGGGTTGGACATGCGGAGAGATTCGATTCGATAACACTGCCCGAGCTCAGGATTCGGGTAGGCGGCTCGGACACAGTCCTGGCTCCCGCTCACGTTCTTTTGAAGTCAATCGGGGCAAGTTGTTGTGTCGGGAACTTTGGCATGGATTTGTTCAAACAAGCCGATGCCTTTGAGATCGATTTCGGTGCGATGACTCTGCAACTGCTTTCAGCGAAGAAAGCACACTAGCCCGTACGAACGCAAGTCGCTCTGGGCGCGCTTCGATTCGTCCTCGAAGCAGGCCGTCATATCGGCGGCGCGCTCAACAAGCCGGCCAGCAGTGCGACGCGATCGGGAATGCGGTCGAGCAGAATGCTTTCGTTGGGCGCGTGTGCTCCTTCGCCTACCGCACCAAGGCCGTCGAGCGTTGGGATACCGAGTGCGGCCGTGAAATTTCCGTCAGAGCCGCCGCCGGTAGAGGATTCTTCGAGGTCGATGCCCAAGTCCGCGGCAATGAGTTTCGCTTTTGCGAAGAGGGCTGCGATGGCGGCCGTACGCTCCATGGGAGGGCGATTGAGTCCACCTTCGATTTGCACGCGGCATCTAGTATCGAAGGCCCTGAGAGAGCGGAGTTGTTTGTCGATGGTCTCAGCAGCTTGGAGATCGGCGACACGTACGTCCACATCGATGCGAGCTTCCGCGGCGATTACGTTGGAGCCCGTGCCTCCGCTAATGACGCCCGGATTTACCGTGGTTCCGCGTTTAAGATCCGTGAACGATGCGATTGTTTGCAGTTGATGGGCGGCTTCGAGGATGGCGCTCGCGCCGTTTTCAAAATCGACTCCAGCGTGGGAGGCTTTGCCTTCAATCGCGATGATGTAGCGGCCGACGCCCTTGCGGGCGGTCTTAGTTTCCAGTCAGGCCCGTTCCCGGTTCAAGCACGAGAACCGATTCGCTGCGGCGCGCTTCCGCTTCCGTGATGGCGCGAGATGTTTTGCTCCCGGTCTCTTCATCCGATACGACCAGCAGCACGACTCTGTTCGCCGCCGGAATTTCAAGCTCTATCAGCGTCCGAACCGCGTAGAGGAAGAAAGCGATTCCAGCTTTCATGTCCAGCACGCCGGGACCCCAGAGCCGTCCATCGGCGTTTCGGAAGGGCATCTGCTTTAGCGTGCCGAGCGGCCAAACAGTGTCGGAGTGTCCGAGCGCGAGAGTCTGCGACTGGTTTGTTTGCGAGCGGGTCCGGAATTCGAGGCGGAGATGATTGCCGGCGTTCGGAGCGGGGACAATTTGAGGGTCCGCGATGCCGCGTGTGCCTCGATCGAGCAGATCGACGAACCGGTTGATCGATTGAGGGTGGCCGCTGGGCGATTCGCACTCAACCATCTCCCGGATCAGAGCTATGATTTCGGCTTGTTTGTCAAGTAGATGACTGAGGAAACGATGCACTGGTTGTTATGATAATGGGTCTGATGCCATCGTTAGACATTCAAGAGATCTGTGAACTGCTGCCGCACCGGTATCCCATGCTGATGGTAGACCGCGTTCTGGAGATCACGGAAAACTCGATAGTCGCGATCAAGAACGTCACTTTCAATGAGCCCTATTTCACGGGCCACTTTCCGGGTTTTCCGGTGATGCCCGGCGTAATGATTATCGAAGCGATGGCGCAGACGGGCGGCATTCTGGTAACTACAGTCGCGCCGCACACGCGCGGCAAGCTAATGTTTCTGGCTTCGGTGGAGGAAGCGAAGTTCCGCAGCCGGTGGTGCCCGGCGATCAGCTTCGAATCGAAGTGAAGATGACTCGCCTGAAAACAACTGTTGCCAAGATGCAGGGCGTGGCGACGGTGGACGGGCAAGTGGTTGCCGAGGCGAGGGTGATGTGTAAGTTGACGGAGACCGCCTCCGCTCAACCGCCGCTGCCGAGTTCGGAGTCTGAACGGGACTTCGACGAATGGCGATTCATCCTACCGCGATTATCGATCCGCAAGCCGAAATTCTCCGCACGCCGAAATTGGCCCGTACTGCATTGTTGGGCGGGTGTGACAATTGGCGCGCGCACGCGGCTCATGGCGCACGTTTATCTTGAGGGCAAGCTGACGGTGGGCGAGGACAATACGTTTTATCCGTACTGCTCGTGCGGGGTTCCTCCGCAAGATAAGAAATACAAGGCGAACCTGGAGACGCGGATTGGAAACCGGAATACCATTCGGGAGTTTGTGACGATTCATCGCGGGACGAAGGGCGGCGGCATGATCACCTCCATCGGCGACGAGAACCTGTTGATGGCTTACGTACACGTGGCGCACGATGTAATGATTCACAATCACACAATTCTGGCGAATGGCGTTACGTTTGCCGGTCATGTGGTGGTGGAAGACTATGTGAATGTCGGCGGCCTTTCGGCGATCCATCAGTTTGTGCGTCTAGGGCACATTCGATTATCGGCAGCTACAGCGTGATTAAGCAGAACGTTCTGCCCTATTCGATTACCGCTACCGATCATGAGGCGAAGGTCTATGGAGCGAACCGCGTGGGGCTGGAACGGCGCGGGTTCACGCCGAAGCGATAGAGCCGTTGCAAAATACGTTTCGACTGCTGACGCGTACGGGCCTGAACACGACGCAGGCTTTGGCAAAGATTGAGGAAGAGATTCCGCAGACACCCGAAGTAAGTTATGTCCTTGAGTTCGTCCGCAATTCGTCAAGACGGTTCGTGAAGTAGGTGACGCTCGGGGCCTCAGCGTTATGGAATGATCGCCGGGAATGGGCGATTTCCTTTGCTGGCGCTTGAAACCGCGCGGCGCGAAGGACATGACGTGGTGGTGGTCGCGATTGAGAACGAGGCGGCGCCCGAAATCGCGCAATTTGCTTCGGCGCTGCACTGGATCAACATCGGCCAACTGGGAAAGCTGATCGAGATCTTCAGAGGCGAGAATGTTTCGGAAGTGATGATGACCGGACAGGTTAAGCATGTCAGCATGTTTTCGGGAATCAAGCCCGACTGGCGGCTATTCAAACTTCTTACTTCGCTGAAAGAGAAGAACACGGCGGCGCTGATTGGGGCGTGCAGAGAGTCCTGCGTGAGGAAGGCATTGAGCTGGTGGATTCCACCCGGTGCTGAAGCTCTGCTGGCGGCGAGGGCGTCCTGACACGGCGCAAGCCGACAAAAGAGGAAGAAGCGG
>CAWJUO010000043.1:0-130748 GCA_963845995.1 uncultured Acidobacteriaceae bacterium
ATTATTGTCGAGTCGAACGCGATCGTTGACTCGGGACCGCTCCCAATGCTTAACGTCAACAGAACCAGTCTGGTTCAGCTGTTACAAAACTTGATTGCAAACGCAATTCGTTACCGCTCCTCTGCGCCTCCGCGTATATCGCTTTCTGCAACCCAGGAAGGGAAGGTCTGGCATTTCTGTTGTCGCGATAACGGAATTGGCATACCCGCCGAGCATTACCAGAGGATTTTTGAGCCGTTTAAACGGCTGCATGGTCACGAGATTCCGGGTAGCGGAATCGGCTTGGCGCTTTGCAGGAAAATTGTCGAGCGCTACGGAGGCCGGATCTGGGTCGAATCGGTTGTCGGTGAAGGATCGACCTTCCAGTTCACGATTCCGCCAATTTGAAAAAACGAACCCAAGCTCAATTCGTTTCGTAAAGGTGGCGCGGACGGTCTCGCCGTCTGCGTTTGCCTGCGAAGCCGCTCCCGAGAGGCACTTGCAAATCTATCGAGAAATGTTTCAAAGCGGCTGAACACCTTGTACTCTGTTGTTTCCACACAAACAGAAAACAAGCAACAAACCCTCATGCAGATTACCCCACGCGAATGTCTCCTGCAGTATGCGCACATACTTCAGAACAGCTTGTTTGGTCCGCTCGAGGTAGAGTTGGGTCCCCGCCAATTACGCTTATTTTGCGATTCAAGCAGGTGCCGATGCCAATTGCACCCCGAGGACGGTAATATCGTCCTCCTGACCATGGTTCCGAGCAATCTCGGCAATCCGTTGGACGGTTTCGATACTGCTCAGACGAGTTCGCTCGAAGCCGTACAATTCGCCCGATTCGTTGCGCGCCTCGACCACACCGTCGGATAGAAATAGGATACGCTGCCCGGCGGGTATCTGGAATGCGATCTGATCGTACTCGATGCCGCGTACCAAACCCAAAGGAATCCCGCCCGGCGTTTCGATTTCGAGGCCCCCACAATAAGGCGATAGGTGGCCGGCATTGCAGATAAGCACACCACCATCGCTATCGATCAGCGCGCAACAGCAGGTAGCGAACCGGCCGTCAGTTTGGCCGGCAAGAAGATCATTTACATCCCGCAGGACTCTTGCCGGCTCGCGGGTGTCCCTGATGGCGCACCGCAGCAGCCCTATGATGAAACTGACCAGCATGGCCGCTTTCAGTCCCTTCCCGCTGACATCCCCGATCACAACCAAAAGCGAGCCATCCTCACCGGGGAAGATCTGGTAAAAATCGCCGCCAACTTCCTTCGCGGGGATGTAGGCCGCATCAATCTTAAACCCATCCACTGCGATGGAAGGAGGAAGCATCACCTCTTGCATACTACGGCCGGCCTCTAGTTCCGCTTGGGCTCGCGCTTGTTCGGAGCGGACTCTCTGGAATCGATATAGGATCAGCGCTGCAATGCTGAGAAAGAACAGAAAATGGGTGATCGACTCTGGCGAGATGGTGACTAGTCCTAGCTTCAAATCGGGAACGAACGTGTTTGCAGTCTGCCTGAGACGCAGCCGCCAAAGCACCCAATGCAGCGAGTTCGACATATCGACGGCGAACATGAGAAACAGCGGGATGGCAAGCAGCCCGGCCTCCTTGTTGCCCCGGAAGTACCGCCAGAGCACAATCAGCGGCGTCGCGAACCAGTACGGGATATAGAACAGGAGGACTGCAACATTTGAGTCGGATAGAGAGATCCAGCTGTGCAGAGCCGCATAGGATCTCAGCAGATTCAGCGCGAAAGCGAACTGATAGATCCGGACCCACCTGGGTACCGGTTCTTTCAAGAAACGGAACACGAACTCGAGCAGACAAACCGCGCTTAAGGCGTCGCAGATACTAGACGAATAGCTCGCCCAGCGGGCATCCGTGCTGACCATGACCGCGTGTGCATTGACGATTCCGCTGAGAACTCCGGGGATGATGGCCAACGAAAGCCACAGATACTCGGTCTGCTTTCGCTGCAGGATGAAGAGGATGATCAGCCCGCCCGCGAGCACCGCGTACAAGAGATCGATCGCATAGTACGCAATCTGGCCGTCGAGGATCTGGCGCATCTGCAACTCCGCCGCCGCGCGAATCACATCGGCGGGGCCGATCAGGACCGCGCCTGGCCACCTGCCGATGCGATTCAGGGCGGGCCACAACCAAACCCGCAATGCCAGCTCGACAGTCCGGCCCGAGCCTGTTCCGAATTCATATAGAACGGGGGTTTCCGTATACAGCAACCCTCGCGGGGGAAACTCGCCGGCCTCTCCGATCAGTTTTCCGTCGGCAAAAAGTTGGTGCGGACCGATCATCGACGCCGAGATGCCAAGCCGGCTCACCCCTTCGGGAATCAGGACTCGCGTGCGAAGCCAGATATAGCCGCGGAGACCGCCTATTCCCAATTCATCCCATGCCTTGTCAGCCGGCATCACTCTCCAGGACGAATCGTCGAAATTGGCTGCCGCCCATCTTGGGTCATCCCCCGCCTGAAGACGCCAGGAGTTCAGCGGAACGGGCCCACCCATACGTGTCGCGTCGCTAATCTGGGCTGTCGCCGCAGTCGCCAGCAGCACGAACAAGAGCGCGATGCGCCGTGTTGTTATCCCGTTGTGGATGACTTTAGCTCCGCGTGCGATTCTGAGACACGCCTCGACTGATCATGTCATAAGCGGCCTATTTACCCCGGGGCTTAGTCGAGCGGCTGAGATTTTCGTACCACTTCAGACTTGTACCCCCGATACAAACCAAATCGGGCGCCCCATCGGCATTCAGGTCGGCGGCCACACAGGTTGCGCCTGGCATGCCTCCTGCATCCAGCACCTGCTTCGTCCAGCTTCCCGCCGGGTTAGCGCGATAGAGGAAGACGCTCTTCGCGCCCTGCCGGAATCCTACGACAACTTCATCGCGTCCGTCACCGTCGAAGTCAGCGGCGACGATCGTGTGGCCGTCGATGAGGGAATCGTCGATCACCTTTCGATCCCATGCACTGCCTTCAAGGGAATAAATGGCGACCTGATTGCCATGCCATGGCTCGATAGCGGCAAGGAACTTCCTATTTCCGAGGTAGCCGAGGGCGACGTCGCTCGATCCACATTTCGGGCAGGGTGAGGGATCGCCTTTCGTGATTTCCGTGCGGGACCACATTGATCGTCCGAACTGGTAAAGATCAATCCCGGAGAAGCTTGCTGTGAGAATGCTGTCACGCAGGTCGTTGCGATTCCAGCGGGTGACCAGCAGCCCGTGCTGTACACCTTCGTTGGCGTCGCTTATGAGTTCACGTTTCCACTCTCCCGGACGGTACAACACAAGCGGCGCGCGAGCTCCGGAATAATTCGGAGGAGCGGCACGTTGCCCGGTGAGCGCGGCGTTGATCAGAACCTTCGTGCCAGAACCATCGATATCGGCCCAGCGGACGCGGTGCGAGGTTGGAATTGCGTCGATCTGCTGTAGTTTCCACGGCTGACGAGGGTCGCCATCGTGCCGCAGAATACCCAGCTTTCCCATGCTCTTCGCTGGGTCGCTAGAGAATTCCCATGCGACGGCGATATCGGGTATGCCGTCGCTTTCCGGGTCGCCGGGAGCACAGTTGATCATGCGGGGCAGACCTGAAGCGAGAACGTGGCGCTCCCAGGTGGGATTTTCATACCAAACGAGATCGGGGCCACCTGCGGCAAGCGCGATGATGTCCGGCCGGCCATCGTGGTTCAGATCGGCTACCGCCACGTGATAACCAGAGCGCAGATCGTTCGCGATCACGTGTTCGGTGAAACGAAGGGGTGTTTCTTCAGCGTGCGTCTGCCGGGTCGGCGCACTGTGAACCGTCGCGACGACGAGGCAGCTGGCGACGACTGCCAAGCGCAGCCATTTTCTACTTGTCCTCATATCATTCACAATAGAAGTTTAAGCACGCTAGGCCTTCTATGGCCCGCAGTGCTGTCTCAAGAATGATTGAACGCTATACCCGCGCCGAAATGGGCGCTATCTGGAGTGACCAGCATAAATATGAATGCTGGCTGGAAGTAGAACTGGCGGCTTCGGAAGCCTTGGCGGATCTCGGCGAGGTTCCGGACCAAGCGGCACAAGCGCTGCGGGCGAATGCCGGGTTCGATCTTGCACGTATTCAGGAGATAGAGCGCGAAGTTCGCCACGATGTGATCGCTTTCACGACCGCCGTCGCCGAAACCATGAAAGCGAAGGGCGCGGGAGAGGCTTCGCGATGGCTGCATTATGGGCTGACCTCGAACGATATCGTTGACACGGCCCAGGCGCTGCAGATCCGGGACGCTTCCAACCTGATTACTCAAGGGCTGGAAGCGTTGTCTGCCGCGTTGAAGAAGCTCGCCTTCGAGCACAAGCATTCGGTGCAAATGGGGCGTACGCATGGGATTCACGCGGAGCCGATTACGTTCGGTCTGAAAGTGGCTCTATGGTGGGATGAGTTTGAACGGCACCGCAAGCGTTTCGCCGCCGCGGCGGACGAGATTCGGGTAGGCAAGATTTCAGGTGCTGTGGGAACTTTTGCCCATATCGGCCCGGAAGCTGAAGAGAAGATCTGCGAACGCCTGGGGTTGAGGGCCGCCCCGATCAGTTCGCAAGTTTTATCGCGCGACCTGCACGCTCATTATATTTCCGTGTTAGCGGGGATTGCTTCGAGTCTTGACAAGATTGCGCTCGAAATCCGGCATTTGCAGCGCACCGAAGTGCGCGAAGCCGAGGAACCCTTCGCCGCAGGCCAAAAAGGCTCGTCCGCCATGCCGCATAAGAAAAATCCGATCACGTGCGAGCAAATCTGCGGTCTGGCGCGCGTGGTCAGGTCAAATGCGCAGGCGGCTTTCGAGAATGTAGCCCTGTGGCATGAGCGGGATATCTCGCATTCTTCGGTGGAACGGGTGATTTTTCCCGATTCGACCATTCTGATCGACTATTTGCTGTCGAAGACGACCTGGTTGATTTCGGGATTGCGCGTCAACGCGGCACGGATGCGCCGCAATGTGGACCTGACGCGGGGGCTGATTTTTTCGGGACAGCTTCTGCTGGATTTAGCGGCGGCAGGTATGTTGCGCGAGGACGCCTACCGGCTTGTGCAGAGCCACGCCATGGAGTCATGGGAGAGTGAGGGCGATTTCAGGGCGGCGGTTCAAGCCGATCCGGAGATCCGCCGCCACCTTTCGCAGACGCAATTCGATCAGGTTTTCTCGCTTGACAGGCAATTAAAGCATGTCGATGCTATTTTCGACCGGGTTTTCAGACAATTAGGGTAGTTGTAGACAGGCAAAAAGCACTATTCGTATTTTGCTGGAATTCGTTTACACTAGGGGCGGGCTAATGTCCGCCAATGCAAGATGAACTAAGTAATCGGCCTGTCAGGGAACGCGATCTCGCTAGAGTTTTGCTGGTGGATGACGATTTAACCTCGCGTTTGACGCTGAAGGCGGTTCTCGAAGCGGGCGGGTATTTCGTGGATTCAGCCGCTTCGGCTGCGGAGGCGGTGGGGAAATTGGACGAAAGCCAGTATGAACTCGTCTTGAGCGATCTGCAGATGGAGTCTCCCGAAGCCGGGTTGAAAGTACTGGCCCATGCCCGCCTGATGAAGTACAAGCCAGCAACCGCTATTCTGACGACTTACCAGAATTCCAGCCCTGACCGGAGCAAGCCGGTGCTGATCCGGCCGGAAGATTTGCCGGGATTGCTGGGCAAAGTCGCGGATCTTATCGGCCGGCGGGCAGGACAGATTGTGAGCCGTCAGATGCGCCGGGCTTAGTTTCGCCGGTTTCCTATCTGTTCGATTACGTCTTCGAATCCCTGCAGGTTGTCTTTGAAGAAGTGATCGATCGCCTCAACCCAGTCCAATTGTTTCGGCTGGGGAAGCGACTCGTAGAACTCGGTGAGTTCGGGGCGCGGACCATGCTCGTCGTGGGTGCTCTGGACGAAAAACTTCGGTACGCGCACTTCGTACACGAACTCACGGTTGGCATATTTGGTGGGAAAACCGACGGCTATCGTTCGCTGAACGCCCAGTTCCGCAGCCGGATCGCCCGCTGCCAGCTGCAGCGCGATGCGGGATCCGAACGAAAATCCCGCCGTCAATAAGGGCAAATCCGGATAGCGGCGCCGCAGTTCGGCAAGAGCGGCCCGCGCGTCGTCTGTTTCGCCGAAGCCGTGTCCGTATTCGCCCTGGCTTAGATTCACGCCGCGATAATTGAACCGGAGCACGGCACAGCCAGTTTTGCGAAGTCCGCGCGCCAGCCGGTAGACGACTTTGTTGTGCATCGTCCCGCCGTACCGCGGATGGGGGTGGCAAACCAGAGCGGCTTCAACAGGCACCGCCTCATCAGGCGCTTCGAGCAGAGCCTCGAGCCTACCCGCCGGACCGTCCACAAAAAAAGACTCGATCTTGCGCGCCATCAGTTCGTTCGGTAATTGGTGAACTGCATATCGATTCCGAAGTCTTTGTTGCGGAGCAGCGCGATTACTTCCTGCAGTACGTCGCGGTCTTTCCCCGAAATGCGCACGACATCCGCCTGGATGCTGGCCTGCACCTTTAGTTTGCTGTCCTTGATGAGCTTGACGATGTCTTTGGCCTTTTCAAGCGGGATACCCTGTTGAAGTTTGATCTCCTGGCGCACGCTGCCGTTCGAGGAGTGGCTGATTTCGCCGTACTCCAGCCCTTTCAAAGGAACGCTGCGCTTCACGAGTTTCTGGCCCAGGATTTCGCTGACGGCCTTCAGCTTGTATTCATCTGAACTGGCCAGCATAATCTTGTTGTCTTTCTGATTCAGTTCGACGGAGGACTTACTGTCCTTCAGGTCGTAGCGCGTGAGGATCTCTTTGCTCGCCTGTTGGACAGCATTAAGAACTTCGTTCAAGTCAATTTTGGAGGCAATATCAAAAGTGTTTTCGGGCATGGAACGTACTCATTCCATAGTAGGATGCGCGCTGATCGGGCGGTGCTACGAAGGACTTGATCAGGAGACCGGAGCGGCAGCCATTTCCGGCTTTTTCCACTTCGAGAGCAGATCGGCAATGGCGTTAAAGGCGATGGGTTTCGTTACGTAATCGCTCATTCCGGCGCTCAAACAGCGCTCCCGGTCGCCCTGCATGGCCTGGGCGGTTACGGCAATGATGGGAATCGTTTCCCAGCCGTTCAAGCGTTCTCTTTGCCGGATCATGCCGGTTGCCTGATACCCGTCTATTTCCGGCATATGGCAATCCATGAAGATGAGATCGGGTCTGATGCGCTCCCAACTTTCGAATACCTCGCGCCCGTCGGAAGCCTCAAAAACCTCGCAATTCAGCTTCTCGAGCAGCTTACGCGCCAGTTTTCGGTTGACCGGGTTGTCGTCCGCAACCAGAACCCGGCAACCCGCGACAGGGCGTTCTTGCCGCAGCGCGCTCGCGTTCCCGCTGAATTTAGCTTCGTTTCCGGCAATTCCGGCCACGATCTCGGCAATGAACGTTGATCCACAGCCAAGCTCAGTTTCAACTGTGATGCCTCCGCCCATGAGTTCGGCGAGTTTGGCGGAGATGGCCAGTCCGAGGCCGGTCCCGCCGAATCTCCGGGTAGTGGAGGAATCCGCCTGGGTGAATCGTCCGAAGAGAAACGGGATTTGATCCTCGGGAATGCCAACCCCGGAATCGCTTACCGCTATCCGGATACGCGCTTCATCGATTACCGGACGCTCGCAATCTACCGAAATCTTCACGAATCCGGAATTGGTGAACTTGACTGCGTTCCCCGCGAGGTTCATCACAATCTGGCGCACCCTGCCTGGATCGCCATGCAAGAATTCAGGCACGTAAGGCGGCAACACATACTCGAGCTGAAGCCCTTTGCGCGCGGCGAGCGGATTCAAGATCCCGCAGACGCCTTTCAAAACGTCTTCCAGATTGAACGGAATCGACTCAAGGGTGATTTGGCCAGACTCGATTTTGGAGAAATCGAGTATATCGTTGATGACGGTCAGCAGCGATTCACCAGAGGTGCGAATCGTCTGGACGTATTCCTCCTGCTCCGGATTCAGCGGCGTACCCGCCAAAAGCCCGGTGAAGCCGATTACGCCGTTCATCGGCGTGCGAATTTCGTGACTCATATTGGCCAGGAATTCGCTCTTCATGCGATTCGCCGATTCAGCCCGCACCTTCTCCGCGCTAAGCTCCGCCGTTCGCGCCTTCACCGCGGCTTCGAGTTGCGCCTTTTGCGCGGTAAGGACGGACGTTCGCCATTTGACGGAAAGCACGCCCAGAATGCCGAGGGCGATGGCTACGAGCGTCGCGAACCAGGCGGCGCCCCACCAAGGCTTTGCGACAGTGAACGGCAGTGCAACGGAGGGAGATTCCCGCCCGCCGCCATCGATTGCCTGCAGTTCGAACTTGTAGTTCCCTGGATTAAGATCCGTCAGGCGTAGCAGCATTTGATTGGTCTGCGTCCACGCACTGCTTTCCCGGAGGCGAAAACGATAGGAGATATCGTCCTCGTCTTTATAGTTCAAATCCGCCCATTCGAAGACGGCAGAGCGGTTCGCCCACGGAAGAGTGACGCCGTTTCCTGTGGGCGGCACTTTGACGCCCGCAGTGGAGAGAGTCAGAACCGGCGCTGCCAACCGGGACTGTTCTTCCAGGCCATCGGTGCGGAGGTGTGAAAGTCCACGGCTGGTAGAGATCCAAATTTCATTCGGCTCAGCCCAGATACCATTCGAGTCGCAATCGTCCCAAATAAGACCGTCGGCGGTCGTGTAGCGACGCCAAGATCCGCGGCTAAATGAAAGCAGACCTGAATCTGTACCCGCCCACACGGTGCCACTCGCTGCCGCGAGAGCGTAGACCTTGCCGGTGGGCAAGCCGTTGCCTACATTGAAATGGGTGATGCTCCAGGTTCCATCTGGCGTGGCGATACGGGACATTCCGACTGGATCGACGTAAGCGATCCAGAGCGACTGATCGGATGCTATCGTCAGCGTATAAACACGCTCACTCGTCAGCCCATCTTTGCGTCCAAAGCGTTTCCACACGCCATTGCGGAACCGCAGCAGCCCGCGGCTGCTCGCCACCCATACGCAGCCATCTCGATCAATCGCGCCGTCGAAGAAGCGGTCGATGTCACTAGGATTGGGAGTATTGGCGCGTTCAAAAGTTTTATTGTCTTCACTCCGTCCCCGGTAAATGCCAGTGTGCGCGAAAATCCAGAGCCGGCCTTCGGGATCCATCACCAAATTCCGTACGCCCAAAGCCGGTGGCAAACCGGAAGATGGGCCGACCGTTCGGACGGCACGGGTTTTGGGGTTGAGGACGGCTACCCCGCCCCCCAGCATTCCCACCCAAATCGAACCGCGATGATCGACCGCTAGCCCTCTTACCTGGTCCCCCGGAAGCCCGTCGCGCTTGGACCAAACCTGCCAGGTCTTCTCGTTCGGAGCAAGCATATTAACGCCGCGGTTGGTACCCACCCACAGCCGACCGGCCTTATCGCGGACGACGCACCACACCAGGTCCGTCGCGAGGCCTTCCTGTTTCGTCCAACTCTCCCAACGGCCTTCGCCCACCCAGCGATCTAAGCCCGAGCCACCCAACCCGATCCATAACGAGCCCTCGCGGTCGCGGAAGGGCTGTGCAGCCGCATCGTTACCTAACCCTTCCTTCGTGGTGAGCAGCAACCGCCAGTTGCCACTCTCCTGAACGGCCACGCCTTCATCCGTCGGCACGAGCAATCCGTATCGGGAATCGAGCAGCATAGGGCCTGCGGGAGCGTAAGTGCTGGGCAGTCCTTTATCCCGTCTTTCAAAAGTCGCCGAGCCTTGAGTAAGCGCAACCAGATGAGCCGGACTGCGCGCCCAGACCGTCCCTTGCCGGTCGATTACAACGCCGTCCCAGTGCTCCTCACTCAACTCTCGGCCGCCCGGATGAAAATGAGCTATGGCGGTTCCTGGACGCGAGTTATCAGCGCGGCAGATAGCCGTTCCGCAACCAAACCAAAGCTGGCCATCCGGCGACAACGCGATTCCGTAACCCGGCTCGTGAGAAAGCCAATGCGGTGTGTAGCCATTAGGGCCTGGATCGATCCTCAGCACACCCTGCGCCGTAGAAGCGAGTACCGAATTGCCGCTTGCCTCTATAAGCCTGCCCGGGCCTTCGATATTGAATGGTATATTCTCAGCGACTCGGTGAAAGGTGGTTCCGGACAATCTTGCGATGCCGCCTTGGCTGCCAACCCAGAGTGCGCCATCACTGGTTGCGAGAAGGGACCGGATATCCGCCGATGGCAGGCCGTCCTCAGCGCCAAAGCGAACGAAAGAACTGCCTTGATAGCGATAGAGTCCGTTTTCGGTTCCAACCCAGAGAAAACCCGCTTTGTCCTGGGCGAGGGCATTGGTGGACAGGTTAGCGAGTCCTTGCGTCTGCCCGTAGTGCTTGAACGAAAAACGTGCGGCAAACTGAGGAGTGCAGCAAAGGGCCAACAAGGCCGCCTGCACGAGCGTTAGCTTCAATACTCCCCGGACAAGCAGCATTAATAGAACTCTAACTCTCCTCATCGGAACTAGTGCTCGGGAACTGCGAAAGAATCCCGGGAATAGCGGGGAAGAAAAATCTTAAGGCCTCAGCTGAAAGTCCAGAGGCAGGCTCCAGTACGATCCGAGATTAATATGTACTAGAAGTGGACTGACTAGGTCTGTTATCGTACTAGTATGCCGCCTGAGGACCATCTCAGCCCCGTTGATCTCACGCCGCTGTCTCCCGCCTTTTTCCACATTCTGCTTTCGCTCGGTGAGGGGGAGCGGCATGGCTACGCTTTGAAACGCGAAATCGCCAAGCGTACGGGTGGCAAACTGAAGCTCGGGCCTGGGGTACTGTACGGCTCTATCAATAAGTTGCTGGAACTGGGGCTGATCGAGGAGTCCGACGAAAGGCCCGATCCGCACCTTGACGACGAGCGCCGCCGATACTACCGAATCACCAACTATGGCCGTGACGTGGCGCGCGCAGAAGCGGCGCGCATGCGCGAACTCGCCAACATGGCCGCCGCCACCTTCGGCAAGGTGAAACATGCGTAGGATCTATCGCTGGCTCCTGAACCTCTACCCAGCGGCGTTTCGCGAGGAATATGCCGGTCCCATGGAGCAGCAATTCCGCGATGAACTTGCGGAAGCGCCAGACAGGGGCGCGGTCGTTTGGCTCTGGTTGCGTTTTCTGTTCGATTTGGCCGTTTCGCTGCCCGCCCAGTTCGCGATAGAGATTCGGAGAGACAGCAAGCAAGTGTTTCGCTTATGGGCCAAGCGTCCGTGGCAAACGGGATTCGCGGTTGTAGCGCTGGCGGTTGCAATCGGCGCGAACACTGGCGTGTTCAGCGTCGTTAATGCGCTACTGCTCCGATCACTGCCCTTCCGAAATCCGGATCGACTTGCAGCATTGGTTCATTTCATCCCGCCACACGATAGCGCCAACCAGTTCGAGGAATGGCGCACGCACTCGAGCTACCTTGATGACGCCGCTGTCTTCGAGCAGGGAGACTTCAACATCGGCAGTGCAGATCATGTGATGCGAGCGCACATTGCGCAGACATCCTGGAATTTCTTTTCGCTGCTCGGCGTACACCCTGAAATCGGGCGCACTTTCGCCAGCCGGGACCAGGGAGTCGTGCTCCTTGGGTACGGCCTGTGGCAAGAATTGTTTGCGGGCAACGAGCGCGTTCTGGGCTCCACCATCCGAGTTGATGGGAAGCCCGTGACAATCGTTGGCGTACTGCCGCCTGAGTTTGACTATCCAGGCAAAAGCGTGCTCTGGAGATCGGCCGAGTTCTCCCGGGGCAACAACGGATGGCGGACCATTGGACGGCTGAAGGATCAACTGAATTGGGGCCAAGCCAGGGCAGCGTTCACGGCCGACATACACCGCCTTGAGCCTCACCGCAAGTTCGTTTCCGATTGGATACCCGGACTCATTCCGCTGCGCGACGAACTCGCCGGCCGGGTGAAGAACGCCTCGCTGTTACTGATGGCGGGCGTCTTGCTGATCCTGCTGATTGCCTGCGCGAATCTCGCTAATCTGATGCTGGCACGCGCCGCCGACAGGCAAAACGAGTTTTCAATACGGTCCGCCCTGGGAGCGAGCCGGGCACGTCTCATCCAGCAGCTGCTTACGGAGTGTCTGCTGCTGGCTTTCATTTCCGCTGCCCTGGGGCTAGTGGTTGCCTTCTGGGCGACTTCGTTAACGGCGAAGCTCCAGCCGGCGGCCCTCCCATCACAAACTTACTCGATTCTTGACGTCCGGGTGCTGGCGTTTATGGCAGGTATCGCAGCGCTCAGCGCCGTCCTATTCGGGACTCTGCCAGCTTTGAGCGTCGGCCAGACTCACTCATTCGCCGCGCGTGGATCGACTGAACTACGCACTTCCCGCGTGGTCCGCGAGTTACTGGTCGCCGCGCAAGTAACGCTCACCGTGGTTCTGCTCACCGCATCCGTGTCGGTTTTCAAAGCGTTCTCCCATGCTCTCCAGGTTGATCGCGGCTTCAAGACCGACGGGCTCGTTACAGTGAGCGTGTCGCTAGACGGCACACGGTATACCTCACCGGCTCAACAGCTAGAGTACTTCGAGGAGACGCTCGCGCGGCTGCGGCGATTACCTGGAATCCGCTATGCGAGCGCTACTCAGTTTCTACCGCTTGACGCAACGGGGTTCCTGGGCGGCCCCTACTCGGTCGATGGCCATCCTTCTAAGCCAGGCACGGCAACCGATATCATTCCGATCATGTCTGAGTACTTTGCGGCAACGAGCGGGCAAATCCGCCACGGACGCGAGTTCACGGATGCCGAAGTACGATCCGACGCGAGAGTCACGATCGTCAACGATACTTTTGCGAGGCTGTCACTTGGAACGACGGACGTTCTCGGACACATGGTGACTGATGCGAGCGGCCGCACGAGGAAGATCATCGGAGTGGTGAAGACGGTGGACTTTATGGACGGCTGGATCTCCGATATTTTCGACGTCAATCCACCCGAAATTTTCGTTCCAGAGCATTCCCCGGCGGGTTTCCCGTCCACGCTCGTGGTGCATGTCAACGGCCGGCCCGAAAACCATCTTGCGATGATTCGCGACGTAGTTCAATCGGTTGACCGGACAGTTCCCATCTTCGGCGTCAAAACCATGCAGCAACGGATGGATGAGGCTTTCGCCAGGCCGAAATTGTATCGAACGGCAGTGCTGTTTTTCGCCGCTTTCGCTTTATTGCTTTCCGTGACGGGCATCTATGCCGTCGTTTCCTATGCCGTAGCCCAGCGCACGCACGAGATGGGTGTCCGTCTGGCCCTCGGAACAACCCCGATGCGACTGCGCAAAAGATTACTAGGTCAGGGACTGATCAGCGTCGTTTTGGGTACGCTCTGCGGGATTGTGGGGGCGCTGTTAGCCGCCCGAGTGCTCGGAAGCCTGATCGAAGGCGCAAGCTCCTTTGACCCAATGACCTACCTCGCCGCGATGCTATTCATCTGCCTGATCGCATCCCTCAGCATTTGGACCGCCACGCACCGCATTACCCGGATGGATGTGGTTGAGATTCTCCGTGCTGAGTAGGCTCGGACCGTGGGAGTCCGGCGCGGATCGGGGATCCGCCCCACGGGTTAGTTCCAAAATTAATTGCACTCTCATCGGCAGTTCGTTCGTACTTGCTTATGGACGTTAACCTTTGGCGAGAGATGTAATTAGCGAAGAGACAATCCGCCAAGCGGCCGCTGGCGATAAAAACGCCTTTGCGGCACTGGTGCGGGAGAATCAATCGCTGGTCTTCAGCCTGGCGTACCACTTTCTGCGCAATGCCGCGCTCGCCGAAGAAATAGCCCAGGACACCTTTCTGAAATTGTATCGGGACCTCGGAAGCATCGAGTCGGCCTCGCATTTGCGACGGTGGCTGCGCCAAACCACGTTGAACCGGTGTATCGACCACAGCCGGAGCCGTGCTTACCGCAGTGAAAGACAACTGGACGGTTTGTCCGAACCCAAATATATGGATCGAACTTCCGATCCAATTGCGGGCAGACTACTTCGTAAGCAGGTGGCAGCTCTTTCGGAGATGCACCGGGCGGTTGTCATTCTGCGTTACCAAGAGGATTTGGAACCGAGCGAAATAGCGGACACGCTTTGTCTTCCGTTGAACACTGTCAAGAGCCGTCTACATCGCGCGCTACGGATATTGCGATCGAAATTAGAACGAATGCAGAGACAAACAGTATGAACGCTCGTCTCGAAAACGAACTGCGGGAAGCTTTGGCGCGGATACAGCCGCCCGAGGGATTTGCGGACCGTGTTGTCGCAAGATTACCGGAGCGCCGCCGCCGGCCACGGTTCTACTTGCCCGTAGCCGCGGCCGCTGCGCTGGTTCTCGTATTCTTTGCGCGTTTTGAGCAAACACGGTTCCAGACAAAACGTGCCGCGGAAGTACAGCAGGAGGTCGCGTTCGCATTCCGGCTGACTGCCGAAAAGCTGGCTGTGATCGACCAGCACCTGAAGAAATCCGCACCGGAATTACAGATAAAAGAAGAGGGAGAGCTATGAGAAAAGTAACATTACTGATGACGCTGTTTAGCGTTTGCACGTTCGCACAATCACTCGATCTTTCGAGCTTGGACAAATTGGCATCGAAAGCCAAGGAGGTGAATCGTGTTTCGCTCAATCAGAGCCAACTGCGCGCCGCTTTGCAAATGATTCCAGGCGGTGAAGAATCGGGAAAGAAAACAGATCAGATGAAGAACCTGGTCTCCGGCTTATCGAGTGTCGAAGTTCGAAACTTCGAGTTCGCGGCCAAGGGGCAATATTCCGATACGGACTTGAACGCAATCCGGGCTCAAATGGAAGGAATGAGAGGGTGGGCGAAGGTCATCGATTCCAAAGAGGAGAATGAGCGCGCTGAAGTGTTTATGCTCACTGAGGAAAACAAACCCATGGGCATTGCCGTGATCAATGCGGAACCCAAAGAGGTGAGCGTCGTGTTTATCAAAGGGTCGCTGAACCTGGGAGATCTTGGGAAACTGGGCGGCATCATGGGACTGCCTCACATGGAACTCGGATCTCGACCGCGCGCGAGCGAGGGGAAATAGCCCCTTGTTCGCCGGGAAGGCGCTCAGTTGCCTGGGCGGTGCGCCATGGCGAGCAGGACGCGTTCGGTTAACTCGTCGATCATGGCAGGCATGGCGCTATCGAGCGCCAGAGTAACAGCCGCTCTCACGGTACGGCGGTCGAGCCCTGGAACGGCGGCAGATCCGCTTCCCTTCCGCGCCGCCTTGCTCTTTTCAAGTAGCGTCTGAACCGCGCCTAGCAGCGCTGAGGCTTCGAAAGGCTTGCGCAATATCACATCCGCGCCCGCGTTCTTCGCGTCCTGCTCCTCGAATTTATCGACCGGAGCGGCGGCGAAGATGATCGGGATATGCCGGTACTGATCCTGTGACTTCAAATAGCGCGCAAGATCGAAGCCGTTCTTAGTAGGAAGGAAAATATCCGTGATAAGGAGGTCGGGATTCACATCGCCCAACCTTCGAAGCGCAATAGCTCCGTCGGTGACGCTTACAACCTCAATCCCTTGACTTGTCAGGATCTGCTCACCGAGCCGCAAGGCCTGCGGGCTATCGTCCGCCAGCAGAATGCGGCTCATTGATTCACGGGAGTTGTGTTGGTGGCCGGAGCGGCGGCATTCGGCGCGACCGTTTGCGTGGGAGTCGAAGCAGCCGAAGCCGGGGCAGCGGTTGAAGCGGGCTGCGTCTGGTTCTGATCGGAGTGTTTGTTTTTCTTTTTGTTCTTTTTGTTGTAGGCGGCCTGGCGCTTCGCGTTCAGCTTCTTCATCTGCGCAAGCTCTTTGTCACGGTTGGTCGGCAAAGGCCCGGCATTCGCCTGAGTCGGCCTGATCCGTATTGGCAGGGCGCGGCAGTTCGAGCGTCCGGCTTGGTTTCAAGCGCGTTGTCCTTGGGAGCGGTCGTCACACTCACGTCCGTAGTTCCAGTACCAGCAGAGCCGTTGCTCGCCAAGTCCCCTTCCGGATTGCGGAAGCGGCACACTGGCGGGAATCGTCCTCTTCGGGTCGGTCATGGTCGGCGCGCCTTCTTTGGCGGCGTGGCTCATGTCTGGGGCACTCCGGACGATCCCCATACTTCGCGCCATCAAACCTGGCTTTTTGTAATTCTCCTGTTCGAACTTCATCCGGGCAAGAGCCTGGGGATCGGCAGGCGGGACAGGCATTTCCAAGTCCTGCAGCCGCGCCTTAGCCTGTTTAGCGCGTTCGCCCAAAGGATAATCCCTTGCGATACGTGCGAACATTTCACCGGCCTTCTTACGGAAACGCGGACCCATCTTCGAATAGGAATCGCCCGCTTCGTAAAGCGCCTCATCCGCCTTGCTGTAGAGGGGGTATTGACCAACCAGTGCATCCAAACGATTAGCAGCGGCCGGATTCATGTCGTGTTTCCAGTAGAAGTTACCCACCGACATTTCATGATCGGCGAGACTCTCCTGGATGTCGCGCAGGCGTTGCGCCGCCTGGGGGGCGAATTTGCTATTGGGGAATTGCACCAGCAGTGTCCGGCATTCATCTTCCGCGCGCAGTGTCTGCGTCACGTCCCGGTCGCTTTTGTCCATCTGCTTGTAATGGATTTCGCAAACCCGGTTCTGCGCCTCCGCCGACTCTTCCATTTGCGGGTAGAAAAGAATGAAGTCCTTGTACTCGGCCTCCGCCTGGGCCAGACCATTCGCGCCGCCCTCGCGGAACCAGCTATCGGCGATGGCTAACTTGGCCTTGGCCAGGTACTCGCTCGATTCATAGGTGTTCATCAGCGTTTGCAGCGACAAGCGCGCGACTTCGTAATGACCTTTTTCGATGTCGTGCATGGCGCTATCGAACAGCACTTTATCCGGCTGCTGCGTGTTCTTCGCGATGGGATTCTCGTACTTCTTGTGAATGCAAGAAGCCAGAAGCCCGATGGAACAAACTACAACGAGCACCCGTTTGGGCAGATAAATACCTGAAAACATGTAATCTAAACCTTCACTGAAATAGCTTCTAAGGCTCGATGGCTCAACTCGCGAACGGCTTCCGCAGGGTCCGGGGCGTGAAAGACCGAAGTTCCGGCGACGAACCAGTCCACGCCTGCCTGGGCGATTTGCGCGATGTTTTCGCGGCCCACTCCGCCGTCGATTTCAATTGCGAAACCGAGGTCCCGCTCTTCGCGCCAGCGCCGCAGTTCACGAACCTTATTTAGGGTATTGGGGATAAATTTCTGGCCGCCATAGCCAGGGTTGATGCTCATCACAAGCACGTAATCGACGATATCAATCACGTCCTGAAGCATCATGACCGGCGTATGCGGGTTGATAACCACGCCCGCCTTCGCTCCATGATCGTGAATAATCTGCAGCGTCCGATTCAAATTCCGGCAGACTTCGTAGTGTACGCTTACGCAGTCGGCGCCCGCCTTGATGAAAACCGGAGCGTAGGTATCGGGGTCTTCGATCATCAAATGGTGGTCGAGCTTGAGCTTCGTAAACCGGCGTAAGGCCTCAGTAATCGGCGTGCCCATGGTGAAATTGGGCACAAAATGGCCGTCCATGATATCGACGTGGAGCATTTGCACTCCAGCCGCCTCAACACGGCGGACATCCTCACCCAGCCGGATAAAATCCGCAGCGAAAATGGAGGGAACAATTTGAACCACTACTACTCTTCCAGACCATGCTTCCAGCCGAGTGCAAACGACTGTGTTGGGTTGGCTTCCGTCAAGAGGAACACCGGCGGGCAAACTTGCCTTGAATGCCCGCTTGTAGTTCTCAACACTGTTGGAAACCTCTCGATCTTATCACGGATTAAGGCCTGTCACTGCAACAGGGCAGCGTAAAAACCATCACCTTCGTCCCGCCCCGGAAGGCGCCAGGTGTGCCGCGTACAGCGGAGCCGGGGCACTTCCGCCAGTACCTTTATTACGACGTCTTCGTTCTCCTCGCGTTCCATCGAACAGGTCGCATACAGCAGCTTTCCCCCAGTGGGCAGCAACGCAGCGGCCTGTATCGCAATATCGGTCTGTTTGCGGCGGAAGCGCTCAAAATCTGGCTCTTGGACGCGCCACTTGATCTCCGGGTTCCGGGCCAGAGTTCCAGTACCAGAGCACGGGGCATCTATAAAGATGCGGTCGAATTGACGGCCAAACGGCAGCGGGCGCGTTGCATCCAACACCACCCGGCTACAGACCGGAGGCATATCTAAGATTCTTCTGGGGCTAATATCGCAGGCTATAGCCAGCCCGAGCGGCGTCTCAAGTGCCTGGACTGTCTTGTTTCCCGGGGCGGCGCATAAATCCAAGTAGCTTTGTCCAGGTTGAAGATCAAGCAGCGAGAGGATAGCTTGCGATCCAATGTCCTGCTGCCGCATACCTGGTGGGCTCGGGGAAAGCAGCCGAAAACAGCCTTCGATCCCGGTGGGTTCAACCTCAACGCCCTCGGGCGGCGCCGCTCCTGGCCTGATCCGGATGTACGAATCGGGCTCCAGTAAGGCGGCGGAGGCGATGGCGCGCGCCCGTTCCGCCCCAAAGTGCGCCGTCCAGCGGTCTATCAGCCAGCCCGGGCAGGAGAATTCGGTTGCCGGATCGGGCCAGCGTACGGGGTCTCGATTCACCTTGCGAAGAACGGCATTTACGAATCCGGACGCCGCCCGTTTGTGGATTTTCACGTATTCGACGGATTCGTGAACGGCGGCGTGAGCCGGAACGCGCTCCAAATACCGGATTTGGAAGATGGCCGCTCGGAGTGCGATCAGGACCGGCGAGTCCAGAGCGCCCGTGTCCTTCCCGGAGTAGCGCCGGATCAGGTAATCGAGCTGAGCCTGGTAGCGCAAACATCCAAACACAATTTGCGAAGATAGACCTGCATCACGGCTGCTGAGCCGGCGTCCGCTTTCCAGCAGGGAGTCGGTCGCGTACCCGCCTAGCGCGACGGATTGAAGAACCTCGAACGCCACGGCACGAGATGGAGAAATGCGCTGGATCAAAACCT
Source organism: uncultured Acidobacteriaceae bacterium (assembly GCA_963845995.1). Lineage (GTDB taxonomy): Bacteria > Acidobacteriota > Terriglobia > Bryobacterales > Bryobacteraceae > Bog-105. Next base: position 19,004 of record CAWJUO010000043.1, read on the forward strand.
CAGTCACAAGCATCTCAAACTTGTTCTGGCCCTTATCCAGCAACACGTTTGGAGCATTTTTGCTGTTTACGCGATTGCAGGGTACGTGCTAGCATGAAATTAACCTCTGGGGAACGGAAGATCCTGCGAGGTGCGCCTCGTACTTCCCTCACGGAGCATAAAACACTAACTAATGAGCTTTACCGTTTTTCTCGGAAATCTCCCTGTCTGGGTGACTGCCGACGATATCAAATCGTGGCTGTCCTCAGAAAACCTTGTCGCCGACGCGATCAAGGTCATTCGCAACCCCGAGACCCAAGAGTCCAAGGGCTTCGCCTTTATCGAATCACCAAACCAGGACGAGATGAATTCAATCATCCGCCGCTTTGATCGTGCTCCCCTCGAAGACCGGCTTCTGCGCGCCAATCCCGCGCAACCGCCGAAGTCCGGTGGGAAAGGAGCAACAAAGCCCGCGCCGGCCACAGCACCAGACCGCGCGAAGCGCCCTGCCGCCACAGGTGCCGTGGGTGCCGCGGCAGCCACTGCCGCCGGTGCCGGAAGCGCCGCCGTTCAGGCCCGCAAACCATCCAACACCCGCCGTTCGAATACTCCTTCACGGCAGAGTGCTTTCGCTGAAGAACTCGCTAAAGCGCTATAGTTTTCTGCTCACTGGTTCGGCTCAGAAGCTCACTGCCAGAAACTCTAACGATCTGCAGTGGGTTTCCAGAGTGGGATGCTGCGATTCCGCCTTCTTCCACCCCCAGTTTCGTTTTGCGTTAACTGCGCGTGATGGTATACTTCGCGCAATGTTCTTCAGCCTTTGAGGGCGCGTTGTGAGTCATTCTGTCAAAGACGCTCTCTGGCTGCGAATCGCATTCCTGATCGTACTGGCGGCATTGGGGGCGAGCACCCGGCCGTTTGGGTTATCCAGCGTCTACGCTTGTCTCTGCGGAGCCGCCCTCGCTCTCCTCGCAACCCTTTTCGAAATTCAAATCAGAAAATTTGGCATCAAGCCGCTTCTCGGTGCCTGTGCCGGTGTTTTGGCAGGTCTCCTATTCGGGATTTTGGCTTTTCAGGCGCTGGGCGATTCACTCTTCGCGCTCCAACACGCTGGACTCTTCTTTCGCGCCGCTTTGCCCTTAGCGGGGGCGTATATAGGTTTGCTCGCCGGTGCCGCCAAATCGGATTCGATTAACCTGCGCGCCTTCGGTCTGAAGCCGTCCGAGCAGGCTGCCGGGGTGAGACGGAAAAGATTCTCGATACGAGTGTGTTGATCGACGGGCGAATCGCCGATATCGTTGAGTCCGGTTTCGTGGATGGGCGGCTGCTTGTACCCCAGTTCGTCCTTCATGAATTGCAGATGATCGCGGATTCCTCCGACTCGGCGAGGCGCAATCGAGGACGCCGTGGACTCGACGTTGTTCAGCGTCTGCAGAAGACTCCGGGAGTGCGCATCGAGGTATCGGGGCAAGACTTTCCGGCGGTCCGGGAAGTCGATCTCAAGCTGATTGAAATGGCGAAGGTTCGTCACGCCAAAATCGTTACGAACGATTTCAATCTGAATAAACTCGCCCAGGTGCAAGGCGTACACGTACTGAATATCAACGAATTAGCTAATGCGCTGCGGCCTGTCGTGTTGCCTGGGGAATCAATGCGCGTCTTCATTCTTAAAGAGGGCAAAGAGTACAACCAGGGTGTCGCGTATCTGGACGACGGCACGATGGTGGTGGTCGATAACGCTAAGCGGCTGATTTCTAAAACTGTCGATGTGACCGTTACCAGCGTCCTGCAAACGACTGCGGGAAAGATGATTTTTGGCAAGTACGACGAACGCGCTCCGCACAGCGATCATCGCGCTGGTCACACAACGCTGTCGGCCAGTGCCGGGGGAAGCTAAAGTCGTCCCGGACGGCTATTCCACCGTAGCGATTTGCATTTCCGGCGTACGAACCGGCTTTTTGGGTTCCTTAGACGTTTTCACAAAGGAGCGCAGCACTTCGGCAACGCTCCAGGCCTGGGCACAGCAACCGCGCGGCGTAAAAGGCGGCTCCGCATCGAAGATCTCGCTGATGGTACCGACACAGGCGCTTTCCATATGAGATTCGAAGCCGTCCAGAAACCCGCGGGCAGCCTTTAGCTTTCCCGGGTTGACCCTCAGCCAAGCGTCAATGAAAGGTCCAATCAGCCAAGCCCAAACCGTGCCTTGATGATAAGCGGCATCACGCGACCGGAGATCGCCGTCATAGCGCGGCTTGAAATCCTTCTCGTCGGGCGCAAGCGATCGAAGGCCGACGGGGGTGAGCAGCTTTTCCTGGGTCACCTTCAAGACCGCCTCCCAACGAGATTCATCCAAAACCGGATTCTCCAGAGAGATCGCGAAGATCTGGTTGGGCCGGCAGGACGGATCGTCGCCGCCGCCTTCAGCATCGACCACATCGTAGAGGTAACCGCGCTCCGGATTCCAGAATCGTTTATTGAACGATAGACGGCACTTCGCCGCATGCCCGGCAATGCCGTCCGCTTCTTCGTCGCGGTGCGCGCCGCGCAACCACTTCTCAAGCAGACACAGAGCGTTGTACCAGAGCGCATTGATCTCGACCGCTTTACCCCGGCGCGGCGTCACGACCCAACCATCGACCTTGGCGTCCATCCAGGTGAGTTGATACCCTTCCTGCCCCTGAACGAGAAGGCCATCGCTGTGATCGACGTGGATGTTAAACAGCGTTCCACGCAGGTGATGGCCGACGATGTCGAGTAACTTCGGAAGGAGGTAAGTAAGCAGGTGATCGTCTTTGGTGTAGTCAACGTAGCGGTTAATGGCGTGGAAGAACCAGAGGGTTGCGTCCGCGGTGTGATAGAGGCCGCTGGTTTTTCCCTCCGGAAACATATTGGGAATCAGGCCATCTTTGATGTAATGCGCGAACGTGCGTAGGATGTAGCCAGCCTCGATCTGACGGCCCGTTGTGAGAGTGAGTCCTTCGAGGCTGATCATCGTATCGCGGCCCCAATCCGTAAACCAGTGATAACCGGCTATAATGCTGCGGATCTCATCACCGGCGGCACGGGCGCGCGCTGTATCCTCCGGGCGTCCAACGGGAGTGAAGATGAACTGATCGGCCGCCCAGACAAGCTCCTTACAGGTCAGGTCGCAGACCGAGGGATGAGCTTCGAGCAGCATCCGGCGCTTGCGATCCTGCTCGGCATCCCAAGCGAGCCGCGGTGTAAGCGCGGAGATAACGTCCCAATTTTCAGTAGAGGCGAGCAGCGTGGCGCTTTGGCTGGGCGTAACCTCGATGGTGAAATACCCGGGACTCCACAAATCTCCCTGATAGGTATAGCCGCGGCTCTCTTCGAGACTGTAGATGACGTCGTGAATGGTCAGGGAATCAATCGAGAACGCGGCTTCCTTGCCGAGAAAAGCAATGCGCAAGGGCGGGTATTCGTCGGAGCTTTTCCGCAGCTCGTAATGGTGATCCCGAACGGTAAGCGTGTAAGGCTCAATCGGCGTGTTCACCGGCGCTTCGTGCTCGCGCATATTCACGGCCGGGCGAAGTTCCAGCTTCAACGAACCCTCGCCTGAAGTAATCCGGTAATTGATGTAAGTGGTGTTCTGACCATGCGGCAGCACCAGACGCTTCTCAAGCGTCATACCGCCCACTTCATACACCCAGACCGGAAGCCCGTTATCCAGGCGGAAGCTCGCCAGATATTTGGACCAGCCATCGTATTCGCCGCTTGCGGTCCGTTCGCCATTCAGACGAGCGCGGTCGCCATTCGGCAGAATTGCATGCTCCAGGATGTCGTTCAGCATCATGGTGCGGCCTTTGGGATTTGGCAGAGCCGCGATGAGATAGCCATGAAAGACGCGCGTCAGAGTCCCACTGACAGTTCCGGAGGCGTAGCCACCCAGTCCGTTGGTCACCAGCCATTCGGTCTCGTTCAGGTCGTTGAGGCCTCCCTCGCTTAGAGGTTCGCCATCTTTACGTTTGAAGATCGTGTTCATTCAGTTGAGAGTCAATCAGGCCCGGGAATCGTCTTTCCGTACGGGAATAGGCTGAAGAACGACGGCAGCCTCCCCAGGGATTTTCCAGTTCTCGTCAGAGTCAAGCGGCGCTGTGCCGCACCCGCCGTAGGAAGGGTCGTCTGTCGACCAAAGCTTGGTCCACTCTTTGTGAAGGGGTGGCGCGAGAAGAGGTTCGGGTGCAGGGTTGAAATCCAGGTCTGCTCCCAGATTAACCAACAGCAGGCGGTCGGTTTGGTAGCCGGGCGAGAAAAACCGTAGAACGAAGCAATGAGGCGAAAGCACGGCACCGTCGATACCATCGGCGCCTTGCCGCGAGATGACCTCGTCTTCCCTTCTCAAACGCAGGAGATCGCGATGCAGAGCATAGGTTTCGGCGTGCTTTTCCACTTCGGAAAAGTCCAGTTTGCAACGCTCGAAAGTTTCGGGCAAAGAGGGATTTGCAAAGCAGGAGCGGACCTCGGGCAAATTGTAGGCCCGCCATTGGGAAAGAAACTCTTTGCGGCCGTTTTCAATGAGCTTTGCCAGTTCAGGTTTGTGATCCGCGAAAAAGAAGAATCGGTTCGACGATGCAAATTCCTGGCCCTGGAAGATCATCGGCGTGCCTGGCCCTAGAAGCGTGACAGCCGTGAGCGCCCGCAGTTTCCCGGGCGAGGTAACTTCATCTATGCGCTGCCCGCGCGCCGAATTAGCAATCTGATCGTGATTCTGAATAAAGGAGACCATGGCCGGCCGGGGTAGCCCTAAAGTTGGCGTACCACGCCGTTTCTTTTGCCATCGATACCACTGGCCCTGATAGAGGTAGCCGTACTTCAGAGCGGACACAAATTCCTGAGCGGAGCCGCGGTAATCGGTGTAGTAGGCGTCGGCTTTGCCGGTGAGTGCGACGATGGCGGAGTGGTGGTAGTCGTCATTCCATAGCGCGTCGATTCCGTACCCGCCTTCTGCGACCGGTCTGATCATACGAGTTTCTTGGGGTTCGTTTTCCGCGATCAGAACGATGGATTTCGCCCCGGCTGTTTTTCGGGCTATTTCGCTGATTTCCGCCAGGATATGCGGCTCGGAACTGTCGTGAATATCCTGAGTTGCATCCAGGCGCAGGCCATCCAGATGGAACTCGCGAATCCAATAGGCGGCATTCTCACGAAAATATTCCCGGACGGGCGCGCAGTCTATTCCGTCGAAATTAATGCCCGGCCCCCAATCAGTGGTATGTTTTTCGCTGAAGTAACGCGGCGAATACTTCGAGAGGTAATTTCCGTCCGGGCCCAGGTGGTTGTAGACCACATCGAGGATCACGCCTATTTTCACGGCATGGGCCCGATCCACGAATTTCCGCATCTCGTCCGGAGTGCCGTAGATCGAAGCCGGGGCATAGGGTTGCACGCCATCGTAACCCCAGCCGAATTTACCCGGGAAGTCTGAGACGGGCATGACTTCGATCAAAGTGATACCCGTGTCCCGGAGGTACTCAAGCTTTCTCGCGGCGGAATTCCACGTTCCTTCCGGCGTGAAGGTGCCGAGGTGAAGTTCATAGACAACTTGCCCTTCCAGCTTGCAGCCGGCCCAGTTCGCGTCAGTCCAGGCAAAGCTGTCCGGGTTGACGACTTGGGAGAAATGATGGGGTCCCTTGGGTTGAAACCGCGAGACGGGATCGGGATAAGGGTCTTCCTGGTCCAGCAGATACTTGTAAGAGGTTCCGGCCAGAACGTCGGGAGCTAGGCCCGAAAAGTACCCATTCCCCTCGGCGGTGAGAGCGAAAGGCGGTCTATGGTCTTCGAAATCTACTTTGACCGACTTTTTCTCGGGAGCCCAAACTCGAAAGTGAGTTGCATTACTCTCAGGAAGGAATTCTGCCCCGACGGGAATCCGCCGGGGAGGGTGAGGCGACGATGTAGACATTTGTGAGCGAGCGTACGGGTACAAACCATAGACCCCCAGCACTAGTTCCGATTTCGTTGAAGATCGCCTCCGGTTTAACTTCAAGAACGGCGAGGCGTTCAGTCTAGGTTGGGCTAACAATGAGAAAGCCGCGAATATCGATCGATACAAAGGATAAGGGCAGACGCGGGTCAGTTCAGCTACCACTGCGAGGTATGCACTGTAGCACGCCTAAGTAGGCAATCCATGGACCCACTGCATCGCGATACTGGTGGGCCATCACTTGGGATATTTGATATAGGTGGTTGAGGTCGTGAACGGTCCACGTGGCCAAAAGTTCCGATACCGTCACCACTCCCAGCGCTGGATGTGTTCGCGCCGACTCAAGTCTTCATTTTGTAAATTCAGCCCCTCGATAGTCGTTAATGGGCGATTTACGCGCCAGGCTTCCACATCGCGGATAAGCTAAATTCGAAGGCGTGACGTTTGAGTGGGATGCGAGCAAAGCAGCGTAAAACCTCGAGAAGCATCGCGTAGCGTTTGAGGATGGTGCAACGGTCTTCGTTGACCCGCTTGCGTTGACGTTCCCGGACCCGGACCATTCATTGAAAGAGAACAGGGAAATCACCATCGGCTATACAATGAGGGGCGGCTCGTATTCGTTTCTCACTGCAGTCGTGGAGGGCGAATTCGGATCATTAGCGCACGCCTTGCAACGAGGGCCGAGCGAAAACAGTATGAAGAAGGAATCACCAGTTAAGCCAGATGACAACTTGCGACCGGAATATGACCTTTCGCGGATGAAAGGTGGGGTTCGGGGCAAGTACTACCGCCGAGCAACTGGAGGAACAAACCTGGTGTTGATTGAGCCGGATCTTGCAAACCTGTTCCCTGACAGCGCGGCGATGAACCGTGGGCTCCGGCTTTTAACCGAAGCTGCTCAAGCATGCTCAAGCAGCAACTATCTCGAAACGCCAACGCACTCGCTGAACTGATCGAGGGCCGCGACTCACCATTGTTTAACCGGCTTGACGATCTGCATTTAGATTCAGATCGAAGCGAGCAAGTAGGAACAAGTTTTACGGACGTGCCCTGAACGATTCGCGAGAATACTAGTGTCCTGAGTAGAAGTTGATTTCAGACGTTGAACAGTCCACGCGTGCGCAAAAGCCGGGACTGCCTTCGCAATTCCGAGCGTTTATCGCTCAAACTACAACCAGCGCTGCCCGCGAGCGAATTGTGTTGGCTTCGGCATGCTCAGGTCCTTCGGGGCTCGTTGGAAATTCTAGTGTACGTCGGGGTCGCTAGTCTAAAACGGTCTATTTAGTTAGTGATAGCTGCTGAGTCAGGCACCACATGGATCACCATGCAATGGTTGGAAGCTTGCAATCGCGACCAATCACTTGCGTCGGTGTAGGTTCATAGAGATGGCCGCATCCAGATACAGCCGTAGGTCCATACTGTCTCTCGCACTGTTGTCTCTGGTAACTGGGGCGCTTACGGGTCTGCTGGTAGCCATGTTCCGCCTGGCGCTCCAGGGCGCGGATCGCTGGCGCAATGCCTTGATTGCTGGGGGGCATCATTGGCCAGTAGCAGGTTTGCTACTTACGATCGCACTCGTCGCCGCGGCATCGGCCCTCGCTGCGCTGCTAGTGCGGCGATTTTCGCCTTATGCCGGCGGGAGCGGCATTCCTCACGTAGAGGCGGTAGCGAAAGGCGAACTCCCTCCCGCGCCTCTCAGTTTAATACCGGTGAAGTTCCTTGGCGGATTGCTGGCCATCGAGTTGCGGGCTTGTTCTTTGCGCGAAGGGTCAAAGGGACCAAATGGGCGCGGATATCGGTTCTTTCCTCAGGAAAGAAACTCCACCTGCCCGATCAGATTGTATAGCCCTGCTGGCCGCTTGAGGAGGATCCGGAATCGCTACGGCATCCAATGCCCCGATCGCTGGAGCCGTGTTTGTGCTGGAAGAGCTAATTCGCCGGTTTGATACGCGCATTGCGATCGCGGCGCTCGGGTCTTCGTGTTGTGCCATTGCGGTTGCCCGGCTATTTCTCGGCCGGGCGCCGGATTTCAAGGTCAAGCTCTTTCGTATTCCGGTTTTGGAAGTGGATTCTTGTTTCTTACGCTCGGCGTCGTGGCTGGATTCCTTGGCATGGCGTACACTGGCGCTCTGCTTGGCAGTATTTCCCTAGCCGACCGTTTCCGCTGGCCGATCGAATTGCGGGCGGCGGTGATTGGCGGTTTAGTGGGAGCAATCGCGTGGTTCGCTCCGGGTTTTGTAGGTGGCGGCGATACGATCACGCAATGGCGCTATCCGGAGGCGGATCGAACGCGCTTTACCCTGGTGTTTTTGCTGCGCTTTTTCCTGGGCCCGGTGTCTTATGCAGCGGCACCCAGCGGTCTGGTAGCTCCGCGTTGTAGGAGCGCAACTAGGATAGCGGCTCGGCTTGAGAACTGCGATTGCCTCTCCAGGGAATTCCGCCAAGCTTATCATCCGTAGTAAGATGCATCGCCTGGCGCTTTGGACTCCAGCGGCACCAGTGGGAACCTACAAAATGCGGTTTTGACAACTCGGGCAATAACTCCCATAGACAAAAGGTACTTTTCAGGATCAATCCCTATCGAGAAAGGGCGGAATCGTGTTAACCTGCCGTTAGTGAGCACATTCAGCCACCTCCGTCAGCTTGAGGCTGAGAGTATCCACATCATGCGCGAGGTCGTGGCGGAATGTCAGCGGCCTGTTCTGCTGTATTCGATTGGAAAAGACTCCTCTTGCCTGCTTCGTTTAGCCCAAAAGGCGTTTCATCCCGGGCCGATTCCCTTCCCTCTTCTGCACATTGATACTGGTTACAAGTTCCGTGAAATGATAGAGTTCCGGGACAAATACACGGCTGAACTCGGGGTCCGGCTGATAGTCCATACGAATACCGCGGCGCACACCGAAGGAGCCAACCCGTTTGTCTGGGGAACCCAGCGTTGCTGCGGCGCGTTAAAGACGACAGCTTTGCTTGATGGCCTCCGGAATGGCGGTTTCGATGCGGCCATCGGGGGTGCCCGGCGCGATGAAGAACGGTCGCGGGCCAAGGAGCGGGTTTTCTCGTTCCGTGACACGAAAGGCCAGTGGGACCCTCGCAACCAACGGCCGGAACTCTGGAATGTGTTCAATACTCGAATCCACACGGGCGAAAGCCTCCGGGTATTTCCTCTCTCAAATTGGACCGAAATGGACGTCTGGCAGTACATCCAGGCCGAAAACATTCCTATCGTTCCGCTTTATTTTGCAAAAGAGCGCCCGGTCCTAGTGCGCGGGGACTCGTTAATGTCCGTCGAGCAGACATTCGTGCCGCGACTTCCCGGCGAAAAGACACAGATGATCAAGTGCCGGATGAGGTCGCTCGGATGCAGCCCCTGCACAGGAGCAATACGATCTGAAGCCGACACGGTGCCTCGCATCATCGAAGAGTTAATTACGATGCGGCGGTCGGAACGTCAAAACCGGGTAATCGATCACGATCAGGATGGCTCGATGGAGTTGAAGAAGCAGGAGGGATATTTCTAGATGAGCGTTTCCTCCGTGCTTGAGGCTCCCGATACTTTCGAAGATTTTCTCGCACAAGAGAAAGCCAAAGGACCTGCTGCGCTTTACCACCGCTGGCAGTGTGGACGACGGCAAATCGACCCTGATTGGGCGCTTGCTGTACGATTCACGCAACGTTTACGAAGACCAGCTCGAATCGGTCACCAAGGCATCGGCCGGACGTAATGTGGGAGCGATCGATTTCTCGCTGTTGACGGATGGGTTGCGGGCCGAACGTGAGCAGGGCATCACTATCGACGTTGCCTATCGATATTTCGCGACGCCGAAACGGAAGTTCATCATCGCGGATACGCCCGGTCACGAGCAGTATACGCGCAACATGGTCACCGGGGCATCGACCGCCGAATTGGCGATCGTTCTGGTGGATGCGCGTAAGGGCCTTTTACCGCAATCGCGGCGGCACGCTTATATCTCTTCGCTGCTGGGATTGCAGCACCTGGTTATTGCAATTAACAAGATGGATCTGGTCGAGTATGACCAGAAAGTCTTCGATCAAATCGAGACGGATTTCCGGCGTTTTCTGGCCCGTTTTCAATCGATTGAGCCGTTTTTCGTGCCCATCAGCGCGTTGGCTGGCGACAACGTGGTGAAGCCCGGCACGAATATGCCGTGGTTTCATGGGCCCAGTCTGCTGGATTATCTCGAGACTGTGCCAGTCGGAAAGCGCGTGGAACAGTCCGCGTTTCGTTTTCCGGTGCAGCGCGTTGTGCGCCCGAATCACGAGTTTCGCGGTTATGCTGGAACAATCGCTTCCGGTCATGTACGACCGGGTGACGCGATTACGATTCTGCCCTCGGGCCGGAAGTCGCACGTCACCAGCTATTTCGACTTTTGACGGCGACCTGGACGATGCGCACGCCGGGCAGGCTGTGACCATTACTCTCGCGAATGAGATCGACATCACGCGCGGAGACATGATCGTCTCGGCGGAGAGCCTTCCCGAGACGGCAACGGCTGTTGAAGCCATCGTCGTCTGGTTGAATGAGACTCCGGCGGAACTAAACAAGCGCTATCGCCTGAAGCACACGACATCTCTGCAATACGCGGACCTGAAATCGATTGAGTATCGCCTGAACATCAATACGCTGGACCGCGAGCAATCTCCGGCGCTTGAGATGAACGCGATCGGACTGGTGCGCATTGAGACCGCCCGTCCCATTTCGTTCGATTCCTATCAGAGGAACCGGACGACGGGCAGCTTCATTCTGATCGATCCGGCGACGAATGCCACGGTTGCCGCAGGGATGATTTCCGGGCGAGTTGCAAATCCAGGAAGCGGAGCACACGGAAAAGCGGAAGCAACTCCCGTGAGTTTCGGCGAGCGGTTGGCGCGTCAGGGGCATATCGGGGCTGTAATTCATCTTGGCGGCAGAGCCGAACTCGCCTGGCGCTTGGAACGAATTCTTTTCGAACGCGGCTGCACGGTTTTTGCGTTCGATTCGGAGTCGGAAGAGATTTCAAATACACTGCTGCGCCTTGGGGCGATCGTGCTTCTGACAGGCTCGGCCGATCAGGTGTTTTCGATTGCAACGTCGGCGGGAGCAATCGACAGCGGGGAAGAAGCAACGTTGCCCGATTCAACGGCAGAAGCCCTTCACGCCATTGAGCGGCTGCTCGAAAGAACGCAGATTCTGCTACCGGCTCCTGGCTGGAGCGATAGCGGCGGGATTTAGGCGACCGATAGCGGCGGGATTTAGCCGACCGATAGCGGGGTATTTAGATGAGCGAATTCGAAGCCAAATTAACAGAAGCCCGCGAAGGGATCGCGGAAGCGTTAGCCGGTCCAGGGATAGCCTGTGTGACCTGCAGCTTCCAAGCCGAGGACATGGTGGTTCTTCAACTCGTCCGGGAACGTTTACCCGAAGTTCCGGTATTGTTCCTTGAGACCGGGTATCACTTCGCCGAGGTCTACGCTTACCGCGATCAAATGACTGCGCAGTATGGTTTGAATCTCGTGAACGTCATGCCGCTTGAGACGGTTCCCCAGCAGGAAGCGAAGTTCGGGCTGCTGTATCAATCGCAACCCGACCAGTGCTGCAAGTTACGCAAAGTTGGGCCGCTGTTCGGCGCACTGGAAAAGTACGAGATCTGGTTCACCGGGCTGCGCCGCGTGCAGTCGCCGACGCGCGCCAACTTACAGGTGATCGATCAATTTCCGCTGCCTTCTGGAAAGCAGTTACAAAAGATCAGCCCGCTTGCTTCCTGGACCGACAAAGACGTTTGGGCGTTCGCCCGCGAGAGCAACATTCCATTGCTGCCGCTCTACGAGGCCGGATACACCAGCATCGGCTGCCAGCCTTGCACCGCTCTTCCCGCCGACCCTGGAAATGCCCGTTCGGGCCGTTGGGCCGGGCGCAAGCTGGAATGCGGCATTCACATCGCTGAAGCTCATTGACCCAAAGTCCTATGGAAATCCTGCTCGGATTTATCATTGCCCTTGCTATCGCTCTGACTGGTGTCGGCGCGGGCAGTATGACCACTCCGCTGCTCATTCTGCTTCTACGCGTATCGCCTGCCACTGCCGTTGGAACGGCGCTTACTTTTGGTTGGATCGTAAAGGTCGCATCACTTCCGGTTTATGCTGTGCGGCGGCAGATCAACTTTCGCGTGCTCGCTTTGCTGTTGGCGGGAGGTCTGCCTGGAGTCATTGGCGGCGGCTTTCTGTTAAACAGATTAAAGAACAGTCCGTATGAACCGGCGTTATACGCGACCCTGGGGTGTCTGATTGTCGCGACGGCGCTGTTTCATCTTTACCGCCAATTCCGGCCCAATCCACGTCCCGCCACGCACAACCGTTCACGTTTTCTGCCTTGGTTCGCTTTGCCGATCGGCGCGGAAGTAGGATTCTCCTCAGCCGGTGCGGGTGCGCTTGGGTCGCTGCTGCTGTTAAGCCTGACGCCGCTTTCTACGGCAGAAGTGGTGGGCACGGACCTGAGCTTCGGACTCGGTGTTTCGTTTGTGGGCAGCATGATTCAGCTCAGCACCGGCAATTACGATGGCGCTCTGCTGCTGAAGCTTGTAATTGGGGGATTGTGCGGCGCTTTCGCAGGGTCATTTCTTGCAGGACGCATTCCGCAACGGCCGTTACGATTTGCGTTGTTGACGATGCTGGTTATTCTAGGATGTCAGCTTGCGCTGCATTCGAACGCGGCAACCGTTCCGCAGGTTCACGCAATGCTGGCCGCCAGCCATTAAAATGACCACAGCACTCGACCAGTACCGCCAGGCTAAGAACGATTATTTGAAGCTTCGCAATCAGGCAAAAAAGGAACTGCTCGCCCGGTTCAACGACCTTGCGAACGAGCTTTTCCAACTCCAGCGTGAGTTGCTCGAAGACTTCGGCGAGAAGGTCACTATTCCGTCGAAAGCGAAAAAGAGCCGCGCCGCTAAACCGGGCAAGCAGGCCGCTTCGAAACCTCAACCGCCGCCCGCCGCGCCTTCACCAGCTGTGATCTCTCTGCAAAAGCAGATTGAGAGGCAACAGAAGAAGTTGGCGGAGACACAGGCTGCGGGCAAACCCGTCAAAGCCCTGGAGGATCGCATCTACGAATTGGAAGATGCGCTGCGCTTGGCACAGGCTAAGTAGTTTGTAAGTCCAGCCACTCTTCGCGCCCGTCTTGTTCCCCCGAAGCCAGCCAGCTTTCAATCCGGGCTTTCACATCTGTTCCTAAGCCTTGCGCGATGGATTGTTCGGCAGGAGTTACGACCTCCAACTTTCTGGTAGTCGCATGAGCGTTGCGCACGGGCTCGAAAACCAGGTACCACGATAGCCGGTCGGCGTCCGGCCGCGAATCGGAGACCTCGGCCAGACGGCAAATCCAATCGCCATCAGCACTCGAGAATTCGTGGCCGTTGTAGGGGAAGAGAGAACGTAAATCGTAAGTGGACATGCTAATTCAGGAATACCATTCCCTTTGCGCATTGCCGCAGGTCCCGGATAAATACCAGTATTTAGATTCCGTTCCTTCCTCATCCATAATCGTGGCTTGCGCAGACGTGAGAATCAAGAGAAGAATCGATGAGGTTGTCGAGCAATTCGGCTCGTGGCGTGACTATCTTCCTCCTGAGCGCTGGGCTCTCTATGAACGCGTGATCTCGGAAGCAGGCCGGCGCGGCATTCCCTTTGCAGTCGGAGGCGGGCTGGCGGCCAAGGCTTATGCGGGCCAACTTCGAGATACCAAGGATCTCGACTTGTATATAGAACGCGAACAACGAGAGCCAATGATTGAACTGCTTCGGGAGAGCGGTTGGACGGACTACTACGACACGCTGGCGTACGATCGCAAGTGGATCTATCGAAGCTGCCAGGACGACACGATTCTGGATGTGATGTGGGCGATGGCGAATCAGCGCGCCCAGGTTGACGGGGAATGGCTGAATGGTCCAACCGCCACCGTAGGCGACGTTTCCTTCCGCCTGCTGCGGCCGGAAGAAACGTTATGGAGCAAGCTTTACGTAATGCAGCGGGACCGCTGCGATTGGCCGGACGCCATGAGCATGCTCTATAGCATCGGGCCCGAATTGGATTGGGAACACTTGCTGACGCGTACGGGTGAGGATACGCCGTTGCTCGCAGCCCTGGTTACGGCGTTTCGCTGGATTTCTCCCGAGACGTGCAGGCAATTCCCTCCATGGTTGTGGCAACAACTCGGGTTGAGTGAACCTGCGGATCCGGCAAATGTCTCTTACCAGAACCGGGCGAAGCTCCTGGACGGACGTCCGTGGTTTACGCCCACTCTCGACGACGAGCACCGTCTGTAAAGGAATTACGAACCCCTATGCTGATCGGCACGATGAACCATCCCGAACGGAACGTTCTTGAGGAGATTCAATGGATGGCAGATGCTGGAATGGAGTTTCTCGACCTGACGCTGGAGCCTCCCGGGGCGCCATCCTGGGACGTCGACATTCCTTCCATTCGGGCGGCGCTAGACCGGAACCATATGGGTGTCGTGGGACACACGGCGTGGTATCTGCCGATGGCGAGCTCTATTCCGGAAATTCGTGCGGGGTCGGTTGCTGAATTGCGCCGTTGTCTGTACAAATTTGCGGAGGTGGGTGCAAAGTGGATGAACATTCACCCGGATCGCAACACGCCTTGGTATCCGCGCAGCTTCTATATTGAGGGGAACTTGCAGTCACTCGGCGAACTCCTGCCTGATGTTCAGAAGACCGGCGTCGGGCTGATGATCGAGAACCTGCCGGGCGATTACAACTCCGCGCCTCAACTCGGGGAACTGCTCGACCGCATGCCCGAGCTTGGCTTGCATCTCGACATCGGCCACGCGAATCTGCAGGTTCCTCAGAACACGACGGAAGAAATTCTGCAGGCCTATGGCCGCCGTTTGAAACACGTTCATCTTCATGACAACAAGGGAGGCCACGCCGATCTTCATTTGCCTTTGGGAACGGGCACGGTGGATCTGCGCCGCTCGCTCGAAGCGCTTCAGGCATGCGGTTACGACGGCACGATCACGCTCGAAGTCTTCACTCCGGATAAGCATCATTTGACGTATAGCCGCGATCTTCTAAGGTCCGTGTGGAACGAGTGCAGGAATAAAGCGCAACTGGCTACAGCCGCCGGGTAGGTTGTGCTCTCTTACGTTAGTGTCCTTTACCGCTGGCCTGCAGGGGCGTTGAGATGGATTCAAGCGATTGGCGTTCCGCGTTGATACCGAGCTTCCATTCCGTTCCGGCTCCTAGAATCATCAACAAGGCTCCCAGGATATAGCCGCCGAAAAGTTCCATGCGGTTGCCTGACGAAATCAGTCTTGCAAAAAGAATCGGTGCGCCCACGCCGCCGGCAAGCGTTCCAACTGCGTAAAAGATGGAGATGGCAAAAGCTCGAATCTCGAGAGGGAACACTTCGCTAACGGTGAGATAGGCAGAACTGGCCGCCGACGAAGCCACAAAGAATATCGCCGTGAACCAAATGTCTTGCCCGAGTGCTCCCATGTGACTTCCGTTGAACATCAGCGCAGAGCCGATCAACAGAAATCCGGAAATTCCGTATGTGGCCGTTATCATCTTTTTTCTGCCAATTGAATCGAAGAAACGGCCTAGAATAAGTGGACCAACGAAGTTACTTAGCGCTAACGGAAGGATGTAGATCGACACGCGCTCGCTTTTAACTTTGAAGAATTGGACCAGCACCAATCCATACGTAAAGAAAACCGCGTTATAGAAAAATGATTGACCGACCATTAGAGCAAGGCCGAGCAAGGAGCGCTTCGGTTGGTCGCGAATCATCGCGTTCCATACGTCTCCTAGCGGCGTGTGATCGCGCACGGCGATTTTCAAGCTTCCCTCGGGTTTCTTCAACTCGCCTTTCTGCTGAGTGACTTTTTGCTCAATGTCGCCGACGATTGCCTCCGCTTCTTCTTCACGGCCTCGCAGCATCAGCCAGCGTGGACTTTCCGGCACTGATTTACGCAGCAGTAAAATGATCAAACCGAGTAACGCACCGATGCCAAACGCATAGCGCCAACCGAAGGTGGGCGATACGACACCGGAATTCAGCAGGAAAAGAGTGCCGCCGGCGCCCAACGCCGCGCCGATCCAGAAGGTCGCATTAATGACTAGATCAACATTGCCGCGCACGCCGGCCGGAATCAGTTCGTCGATAGCCGAATTTATTGCCGCATACTCGCCGCCGATACCCGCACCGGTGAGGATGCGAAATGCGAGAAAACTTCCGAAGCCCCAGGAAAAAGCGGTTGCAGCCGTGGCCGTTAAATACAGCGCAAGGGTTATCAGGAAAAGCTTTTTACGGCCGAGCCGGTCCGTTAGCCAACCGAAAAAGAGCGCACCGATAACCGCCCCGGCCAAGTAACCCGTCGCGCTTGCCCCAACTTCAAGATCCGTTAATCCGAGTGCGGCCTTGTCCTTCAGCACGCTGGCCAAGGAACCCGCAAGCGTGACCTCCAGCCCATCTAGCAGCCACGTTATTCCCAACGCAACGACCATTTTCAAATGCCAGCTGCTCCAGGGGAGCCGGTCCAACCGCTGAGGAATATTAGTTTCGACCTGTCGCTCGTTTTCCATGCGTACCGTTCTGCTTCTGGACAGATTTCCGGGGTAAATTGGAACACGCGCAGAAATCACAGTGCGCTCGCCCGAAATGCGGCTGACATAATTGCTGGGATGCAGGACGAGCAGAAGAGCCGCCTCAAATTGGCGGCAGTGATTACTGTCTATCGCAAGTATTCTCACGCGCAGCATATAGTGGACCGGCTTCTCGACGGCTACGGCTGGAGCGGCGCCTATCATCATCCGCCTATGGATCTGGTCGCTTTGTATGTAGATCAGGTTGGAGCGGATGATCTGAGCCGCGAACGCGCCGCGCGATTTCCCGCCATGAAAATTTATCCGACCATCGCCGAGGCGCTAACCCGGGGTACCGGCAAGCTCGCGGTCGATGGCGTCGTGCTAGTCGGCGAGCACGGAGCCTACCCGAAAAACGAGAAAGGCCAAACCGAGTACCCGCGTTACCAATTCTTCAAGCAGATCGTCGAAGTCTATCGCTCCAGCAACCGGACCGTTCCTCTTTTCAGCGATAAACATCTCTCCTGGAACTGGGCGTGGGCCAAAGAGATGTATGACACCTCTCGCCAGATGAATTTCCCTTTCATGGCCGGGTCCAGCCTTCCTGTCACCTGGCGTATTCCATCGGTCGAGATGCCACTCGGTTCCCGAATCAAAGAGGCACTGTGTATCGCGTACGGCGGGGTTGACAGCTACGACTTCCACGGCCTGGAAACAATCCAGTGCATGGTGGAGCGCAGGAACGGCGGCGAAGTGGGTGTTCGCTGGCTTGAGGCTTATCGGGGAGACCGTTTTTGGGCTGCTATGAAACAGGGAGTTTGGGCCCACGATTTGATGCAAGCTGCGCTGTGCCGAAGCCACACACTCACGCCTGCGCGTCCTGGTTTCAACGACATCATGCCGACGCCCGATCAGATGCGCGAACTGGTCAAAGATCCAGTTGCCTATACCTATGAACACTCGGACGGCTTGCGTTGCACGATGATGTTGATGAATGGACTTGTGCGCGATTTCAATTTCGCCGCGCGCCTCGACGGCTCGCCGAAGATCTTTTCCACTCAAATGTATTTGCCGATGCCCGACGGCAGAACGACTTTGGCGGACTTCTTCAGCCCGCTGGTATTTCACATGGAACGGATGTTTCTTACCGGCAAACCTCCTTACCCCATCGAACGAACGCTCTTGACGACTGGGCTAACGGCCAGCGGCGTCGAGAGCCTTTATCGCAAACAAGCGCGAGTTGAGACAGGGCATCTCGACATTCACTATCAACCGCGCACGGAATCTACATTTGAGAGATCTTAAAATGCTGAATCGCCGCGAATTTCTTGCTTCGACCGCTCTCCTTCCGCTGGTAGCGAACGCCCAGCCGCGACGCCCTCTGCGCATCGCGATGATCACCACCATTTACCGGTATCTTTCACACGGCCAGCATATCGGCGACCGGTTTCTAGTCGGTTATCCGATCGAGGGGACCTGGCACAAGCCGGATATGCAGATTGTTTCGCTGTACGTTGACCAGAAGCCCGAAGGAGACCTGAGCCAGCAGCGTGCCGCGGAGTTCGGATTCAAAGTTTACCCCACCATCGCAGAGGCGCTCTGCCAGGGTGGCAACCGTCTGGACTGCGACGCTGTTCTGACCGTCGCCGAGCACGGCGACTATCCATTCAACGCCAAAAGCCAACAGCTTTATCCGCGCTACGAGTTCTTTGAGCAATGCATTGAGGTCTTCAAGGCGAGTGGCCGTTCCGTCCCCGTCTACAACGACAAAGCTCTTTCGTATAGCTTCCAAAAAGCAAACGCGATGGTCGCCGCGTCAAAGCAACTTGGCTTTCCGATGCTCGGCGGATCTTCGCTGCCAGTGACGTGGAGGCTTCCAGATGTCGAGATGCCTCTAGGCGCTCATATCGAGGAAGCCGTCATGGTTGGCGAAGGCGGGTCCGATGCGATGGATTTTCACGCGCTCGAAGGCTTGCAATGCATGGTGGAGCGGCGGCAGGGCGGCGAAACCGGCGTCAAATCCGTTCAATTGATAGAAGGGGAGCAGGTGTGGGAGGCAGGCAAAAAGGGTGTCTGGTCTCACGAACTTCTAAGTTCCGCACTTTCGCGCAGCGACACTCCTTTAGGTCTCACGGTCAAGGATGGGCGAACGCAGGATCTGGCCGCGCCCGGAGTTTTGCCATCTCTCGTGAAGAAGCCGGCGGCTTATCTTATCGAGTATCGGGATGGACTCCATGCAACCTTACTCATGCTGAATGGCGCGCTGCAGGACTACAACTTTGCGGCCCGCGTTCGCGGTTCGGGCATTATCTCGAACCAATTTTTGCTGACTCCCAATCCAAACGTGACCTATTCTGCCTGCCTGGTCTCGAAAATAGAGCAGATGTTCGCAACCGGCAAAGCGCCGTATCCGATTCAACGGACTTTGCTTACCAGCGGGATTTTGGAAGCCTGCCTTACGTCCAAAGTTGAGAATCACAAACAGCTACCGACGCCTCAACTGGCAGTCGCCTATCATCCGCCGAGCCAGTCGCAGTATTGCCGGACTTGAACATGCTGCTTTTCTAACGGGCTGGTGTTCGATGGCACGGGGGCCGAGGGTCGATTCGGATCGGTCCTGATTGAGCATGACCGGATCGCTGCTGTTGACAGCGCGATCAGCGTTTCAGATTCGCTAACAGTCGATTGCTCCGGCCTCGCAATCAGTCCCGGCTTCATCGATCTGCACAGCCACTCCGACGTGCAGGTTTTGGAGCATCGTACGGAGAAGCTGCGGCAAGGCGTCACGACGGAGGTTGTTGGCAATTGCGGTTTCTCGCCTTTTCCTTCGGGAGCCGATACAAAGCCATTGCACGAATTCGCGGAAGGCATTCTCGGACGCGGTGGACATTGGGGCTGGTCGTCTGCGGCGAGCTATCTCAACGCGCTTTCCGAGACGGGTTCTCGAGATTACGCGCTACCCCTTCTTGGCCACGGCAGCTTGCGAGTGGCTGTCCGCGGAATGGGGCAAGGAGCCGTGTCCAGCGCCGAACTCGACCGCATGTCGGGACTGCTTGAAGACTCGCTGGACGCCGGTTGTGCGGGGTTCTCGACCGGACTGATGTACGCACCCGGTTCGAGCGCCGCTCCGGAGGAATTGGAACACTTCTGCCGCATCGTCGCCCGCAAAAACAAACTCTATGCCACGCACATGCGCAGTTATTCCGAGGGGCTGCTCGATGCAACTCGCGAACAGATTCAGCTTGCCGAAAAAACCGGCTGCCGTCTTCAAATCTCTCATCTTCAGGCGGCTGGCCGAGCTAACTGGCATCTGCAGGAACCAACTCTGAACGAAATTGAAGCGGCGCGCGGGCGAGGCGTGGATGTCGAGTTCGACATTTATCCGTATCAGTGCGGGAGCACCGTGCTGACGCAGTTGCTGCCCCAATGGACGCTCGATGGCGGTACCGAAGCGCTTGCTTGATCGGCTGCGAAACGCGGACACGAAGAGCAAGATTGCCGATGAGATGCGCGCCTCCGGGCCAAAACTTTGGTCCGACGTCACCATTTCTTCCGTTGATACGCCCGGTAACTCGTCGCTGGTGGGAAAGACCGTTGACCGGATCGCGCAAGAGCGAGGGCAGGCTCCCGAGACGTGTGTTCTTCGAGCTTCTTCTTGAAGAAGCAGGCGCCGTAAATATCATTTCATTCAACCAGAGCGAGGCGAATCTGCGGCAATTGATCACTCACCGCTCTGTTCAGTGATCACGGACGGCTTCTATGTAAAGGGTAAGCCGCATCCGCGTCTTCACGGCACGTACCCTGAACTTCTCGGCAAGCTTGTTCGCGATCATCGCTGGCTAGGACTGGCAGAGGCGATTCATAAGATTTCGGGAAAACCCGCGGCGCGCCTGAATCTGAAGGACCGCGGCGTTTTGAAACCCGGCTATAAAGCCGATCTGACGATCTTCGATCCGGCGGCAATCGAGAGCCACGCTACGTACGAAGACCCGGCGCAAGCGCCCACAGGTATTCGCGCTGTCATAAAAAATGGCCGCGTTGTTCTTCAATTCCGGCATGGCTAACCTAAAGTGATGCGTATTGAGTATGCCCGCTGGCCGGACCTCGCCGATCTTAAAGAAAGAATTTTCGTCGTCCCACTCGGGTCGCTTGAGCAGCACGGACCGCATCTTCCGCTCTTCACCGATTCGCTGATCATCGGGCATATTGCGGAGCGCGTCGAACAGCTTCGTTCGGAGAAGATTGTAACCCTTCCCGTTCAGTGGCTGGGACACTCACCGCATCACCGCCGCTTTGGCTGCGTCAGTCTCGATCTTCAGCCCTATATCGACCTCATTCGCGGCATCTGCCGCTCGCTGATACACCTTGGCGCGCGCAAAATTTTCCTACTGAACGGACACGGCGGAAACGACATCCCGTGCAAAGCCGCCCAGCGGGAACTGAAGAGCGAGTTTGAAGAACTTCACGATTTGTATATCGTCTACGCAACCTACTGGAATCTTGCAGCCGAGCAATTCGGCGCCATCAGATCCTCGCCCGAAGGCGGTATGGGCCATGCCTGCGAAATGGAAACTTCGGTTCTTCTCGCCAAGAACCCCGATCTGGTTGACATGTCTAAAGCGGCGCGCGGCGGACCCAACCCGGAGATGGGCTATCGCAAAATCGACATGCTTAAGCCCCCGCCTTTTTCGCTCATCAATGAATTCGATGAGCTTTCTCCATCGGGCGTGCTGGGCATGCCGGAACTGGCAACGGCCGAAAAGGGCCAGCGGTTTCTGGAGGCCGCGGCAGCTGCGGTGGTTGCACTGATCGACGAAATGGGGACTTGGAATTTTCAAGAGCGCGCCGCCTCAAGGACCACCGGCACTCCTGCATGAGCCGCCGCTGGGGTTTACTGGCGCTCGTTTTTCTAGGCATTCTCATCAGCTACGTGGATCGCGGCAATCTGAGCATCGCCGCCGAATCCATCATGCGCGACTTCAGGCTGACGCCCGCCTCCATGGGAGTCTTGCTGTCGGCGTTCTTCTGGACGTACGCGCTATTTCAGATTCCCGCCGGTCTCATGGTGGATAAATTCGGCATTCGCGTGGTTTACGCCAGCGGATTCCTGATATGGTCGCTCGCTTCGGCCGGCATGGCGCTAAGCCGTGGACCGGGCGACATACTGGGTTTACGTCTTGTTCTCGGACTGGCCGAATCGGTCGGACCGCTGGCAAGTCTGGCGTTCATCCGCCAGAATTTCGAAGGCCCCGCGCAAGGGTCTGCCAGTATCGATTTACATAGCGGGACAGACAATCGGACCTGCGTGCGGGGCTTTGCTTGGCTCCACGCTGCTGGCGGATTTCGGCTGGCGCGCCATGTTCGCGGCGACCGGGTTGGGAGCCTTGCTCTGGGTTCCGTTCTGGGCTCATTTCGCCCCCAAACGGCAAGTTGTGAAACCGGTTGCTAAGGCGAGCGGCTCGGGTGGAAAAACCGCCATGCGATGGCCTTGGCGTTCCATCCTCACCAGCCCTTCATTTTGGGCCATGTCGGCCAGCGTTTTCTTTTTTTCTTATTACTGGTATTTCGTGCTGACCTGGATGCCCGCGTATCTCACCATCTCGCGCGGTTACTCAACCATCGGCATGGGCCGCATTCTCTCCGTCCCGCTCTTTGCCATGGCCGTCGTCAACGTGCTTGCCGGGTTTTTTAGCCGACAGATTAATCACGGCAGGCGGCACGCTGTTCCGCATCCGCCTTATTTTCCTAAGTCTGGGCTTAGTAGGAGCCAGCGCTATCCTCCTGCTGAATTTCATTCCGGGCCACGCTCCTGTGCTGCCGGTTCTCATTATTTCTGTTTGCTCCTTCGGCGTTGCGAGTTCCAGTTTTTGGGCGATCGCTCAATACACGTCGCCTTCTGCGATGGTCGGACGCGCCATCGGATACCTCAACACGATCTCTCAAATCGGCGGCGTGCAGCGCCCCGCTGATAACGGGCTGGAGTTTGGGCCCGCACAAAGACTTTCGATTGGCGATCCTGCTCGCGGGAATTAGTCCTATCGTGTCGGTTATTCTTCTTTTCCTTGCCGGACCGAGAGGTCTTAGCAAATTGAAGAGCGATCTTGGGGTTGGGATTGGTGCTCACGCTAACTTGCGTGCATAAGCAAGCTCGTCGCGCATGTCCTGATTATCATCGCCTTCCTTCTCGAATTCGATAGCAACAAAATGCGGGAACTGAATCTTCTTAAGTACTTGCATGACGCCCGGAATGTTCGCAATACCACTTCCGAGAAGAACATTGTGCTCCGCTCCCGCCGCTTGTACGTCCTTCAAATGGACGATTTTCAAGCGCCTCTTCAATCGGCGGATTGCATCGATTGGATCATGCCCGCAAGCAGCCATTTGCCCGACGTCCAGGGTCGCTCCCACGGTATTCGAAAGCCCGGTGATTGCGCGCAGAACATCATCCGTGCTTTCGTACGGGAACTTCCGCGGAAACCAGTGGTTGTGAATGCCGAACGTAAGCCCGGCCTGAGTGAACAGACGATCGATCTCATGAAGAATGGGGCCGGTCGCATCGCCCGGAAACGTTGCTCGCCCCGAGGATCTTCGCATTGCGAATAGCGTAATTTAGATCCTGTGAATTCTTGATGGTCGCGCGTGTAATAGGATACGCAGCGAATAGCCGCCGAATCGAATTTGCGGCGCGCCGCTTCCACCATCTCCTGCGTAGGCGGCTGCATTAACATGAATTCGCCGCGCGACATCTCGATCTCTTTGACATCGATTCTGTTTGAGTTGAACAATCATGTCGTCAGAACGAGAGCGTGTGATACGAAAAGGTACCCACTCCAATATTGAGACGAAAAGGCTGCTCGGCGAGTATCGCCGTTCGAAGAGCGGACATGCCAGCCGCCATACGTCCGAATCGCGCGACGACTCAAAGCGTTCACTTTGAAGGGTCCGGCCGCGGTGCGGGACGCGGCGTCACATCCGCATCCACCAGCCCTAAAGCCCACTTGATCGCGTCGATATACATCTTTTGGAACTTGGGATCGTCCCAGTTCGCCGAGACGTGGCCAAGAGTGGAGTAGTAAACTCGCCCTTTGCCATACATCTTCGCCCAAGTCACGGCAAAGTCACTGATCGGCGCGGTGAACGCGCGGATTTGTTCAAATCTGAAGCTTGCGACGCATCAAGCCGCATGAGCACGCGGCACTTGTCACGCGAGAAGTTCTTAATCTGATAAATCTCGTCTCTGATAGGTGAATTCTTGCGGCCATTGCGCCATGCCGGGGAAATTGAGGGATCTTCGACGATAATCGGCGCGTCGAAAATGTGCCCCAAGGGTGTTCATCAAAGTAGCCACCGATCATATCCGCCATATTCAGGCCACTGCGTAAATGTGATCGTGGCACTGTGGACGCCGATAAACCCTTTGCCATCGTCGTGAATGAATGAGATGAAATCTGTTCTTCTGCTGATCATCCATTTCGAGAGTTCCGCCCGTATAGAAAAGACACCGCATCAAAGTCGTTCAGATTTTTGGCGTTATATTCTAGTTTCTTCTTGGTTAGCGCTTCCGTGTCGGTGCGGATGGTGGTGTCCCAAAGGTCCTGTTTCGCGGCCCAGCCGTTCGATCGTCGAGAGCGCATGCGAAACCGCTTCGTGACGGTAGCCCTTCTTCTTCACCGATGGCGAGCAGTTGCTTTTCCGGATCGGCGCGCCGACGTCTGGCTGAGCGAGGGAGAGCGCCGCATCACTAACAAGGTTGCGAGTACGTTAAGTGAAGTCACCACGAAGAGTCTCGCCTCAACGGGTGGCGATTCGGCGCGTGCTCTTCTTCGGCGGAAAGAGATCGTTCGACAGGCATGTCGGCTCGGAAACACGAGATTGAAGAAGCCGACCATCATCTCGTCCCAGCTTTGTTCCCCCCAAGTAACGGTTTTCGTCGGGTCCGCATTGTCAGGATTGTTGGGCGAGTTGTCAAAATGCGCGGTGCACTCAATTTTGGTGCCCTTCGGAAGCAACGATGCGGCTGCTCAAGCGTGTACCAGTTCTGCCAATGCCAGTTGTAATGAGGCACGCTCAGAATGATTTGCGTTTCACTAGTCGGATACACCAGCGCTATACAGGAAGTCTTTGCCGCGGCCGTGCATGTGCGGGTGAAGACCCGAGAGCTTCACTTCGCGTACCCACCTCGAAAGGTGGCATCAACACGATAATTCGGATCGCCGGGAGGAATGGTGAAATGTGCCATTTGTGGCGGATAGCGTCAGAACACGTTCTTTCGGCGGCTCTTTCGCGAAGCACGAGACCGAGACGCGTTTGGTCGCGCGTCGGCCTTGCCATTCGGCGTGTAGTGGACCTGGAAAATGATGTCTGAACCGGCCTTGATGAGCTTGGCTTGACCTGGGCTAAGAATCTCCGCGGGCTGGCCAGGTGCGTAGCCGACCAGGAAATCGCTCGGAAGTGCGCTGGTGTCCGGCTCTTCTTGGGTTTTGACTTGCGGAGCAATGAAGAAACGCCCGGCTTTTCCCGTGGAACCAGTTCGACTTCGGCTCGCGAACGAACGCAATGATGTGATGCACAACGGCCCGATCTGTCGGACGAACCTCGGCGGCCTGCACCCAGGTGTCTTTAGTGAAACCGGAGGGAACGATGATGTGCTGGTAATCGATAACGCCGGAAGCAGGCACGTCGTAAGGGCACCGGGAACTGATAGATCTTATCCGGCTTTCCGATCTGCCAACCTTCTACCCATTTCACCGGCGGGGGCATGTCCTTGGGATCGCCCTTGCGGCGCTCTTGCATCGGCCCACGTCGGAGATCGTCTTAATCTCGAGAATCGCTAAGAAGGTTGGCCGTTGGTGAAATTGCCGTAGCGCGGATCGGCAAACCACGGCGGCATCTTACGTGTTTTAACCGCTTCTTTCATCGCGGCCGCCCAAGGACGCGTTTGCTCGTAACGTGAGCATCGAGAACGGGCCCGCTTCACCGGGACGATGACAGCTCTAGACACTCTCGTTGAAGAATAGGCGCAACGTCTTTGCTGAAAGTAGGCGGCGTGGCCGTTTGAGCTAGCGCCCCAACAGCCGCAAGTTCCAAAAACGAGAAAACGCCGAAGATCAACTTCATCGCTGAGCCTCCAAAGTACCGCAAGCGCCCCAAATCGCCAGTCCCGACGGGACCAGCGTACACCAAAAGAAAAGAAAGGGAAAGTCCGGGTCAAATCAC
Organism: uncultured Acidobacteriaceae bacterium; assembly: GCA_963845995.1. GTDB lineage: Bacteria > Acidobacteriota > Terriglobia > Bryobacterales > Bryobacteraceae > Bog-105. The sequence continues at coordinate 44,744 of CAWJUO010000043.1, forward strand.
TCCCGGAGCCGTGAAAGAAGCTCGCGGGCTATCAATATTCACTCTGTTGGCTTTGTTCTAACTTTCGTTTTGTTTCTTTCTCTTGACACGGATTTGTATTACGGTTACAATCTGTAAAACCTCGCGAAAGGGGCCGAACTTATGTGCACACTGCGACATGCTCGATTTCTTGTTCCTGTTTTCTCAGTCTTTGCACTGCTTTTCCTGGCTGGACCTGTCCAAAGCCAGGAAGTCACGGCGGCAATCAATGGCGTGATCACAGATCCTTCCGGCGCAGCCGTTCCCGGAGTGAACAGTGACGGCTAAAGACCTGGAACGCGGAACAGTATTCCCAACCACATCCGACGGCACGGGACGGTATAGCCTGCCGCGGCTGCCGGTTGGAAACTATGAAGTCCGAGCTGAAAACCCGGGCTTTCAGGCTGCGGTGCAAATCGCCGGTTGTGCTGGTGTTGAATCAGGTTGCCAAGCTTGACTTTCCAACTGGCGGTCGGAAACGTAAATCAGACGGTCGAAGTCACCTCCGCGCTCCGCCGATCTTGCAAACTGAGACCACGCAACTGGGCACGGTTCTGGATGCTCGAACAAATGTTTCGCTTCCGCTGGCAACGCGCAATTACAACCAGTTGACGCTGTTGGCGCCGGGGTCTGTGACTACTGATCCGAGCGAATTCACCGGCGCTCAGACCACCTTCAGCAGCGGCCGTCCCTACATCAACGGCAACCGCGAAGAGGCCAACAATTATCTGTTGGACGGAATTGATAACAACCAGGTCTCGGAAAACGACGTGGGTTTCGCGCCCAGCGTCGATTCCATTCAGGAATTCAATCTGATCACCCAGAACGCGTCCGCGGAGTTCGGTAACTTCATGGGCGGCATCGTCAGCGTCAGTCACGAAGTCAGGGACGAATCAGTTCCACGGTGTGGCATTCGAATTCATCCGAAACGACCAACTGAATGCGAACCAATGGTCCAATAACTTTCAGGGCATAGCGCGCCCGCTGCTCCGCTGGAATGAATTCGGCGGCGGCGTTGGCGGCCGGATCATCCGGGACAAGCTGTTCTTCTTCGCCGATTATCAGGGTTCGCGTTACGATCAGCCCGCGAGCGGGCAGCGGATTTCACCGTCTTCACCGCAGCCGAGCGCACCGGCAATTTTTCGGCGATCTGTACTGCTGGATTCAGCAACGGTATTTGCAACAATCCCGCTCAACAACTCTACAATCCCTATTCGAGCGACACGGCTTCAAACAGATCGCCGTTTCTCAACAATCAGATTCCGACAAACTATGTTCAGCCCGGTTGCCAGTGCGATTCTGAGCTCTCCGCTCTATCCGGCGCCACTAAATGGCAACCTGATCAACAACCAAGTCAACTACGAGCATACTTATACAAATGGCGATCAGGGCGACATCAAGATCGATTGGGCGCCCACCGACAAAGATCACGTTTTTGGCCGTTATTCGCAGCAAAACGTGGTTAACCCCACCGTTAATAGCCAACCGCTGTTATACAACAGCTTCAACAACTTTCCCGCTGTATAACGGCGTGGTGGATTACACCAGAACATTCAGTCCGACTTTTGTCAATGACTTCCGTGCCGGCGTCAACTACTACCCGGTTGCTACTGGGAACGATACGCCCGACGTCGGCCGAATACATTCGGAATCGGGGGCGCCCCGATCGAACTTTCTTCCTGGGCTGAACTTTCAACGGGGGCAACATCAGCAACTTCGGCAACTCCGATGTCGTCCAGGACTTCTCATCGACAGTGGGCCAGATCGAAGACACGGCTATTATCACTAAGGGTTCGCACACGATCCACGCCGGCTTCCAGTTTTTCCGCGACCGGATCAACGTGTTCTATTCGGGCAACGAAGGACTTGCCGGCCAATTCACATTCAACGGCCAATACACGGGCAACACCTCCAGCGGCGTAACCACAAACGGCATTCCCGAGGCAGATTTCGTGCTTGGCCTGCCCGAGCAGTTGGGCGTGGGAGCCGGCGGCGGAACCTGGGGACAACGCTCCAGCATTCTTGCCGCTTTTGTTCAGGACGATTGGAAGGTCAACAGCAAGCTAACTCTCAATCTCGGCATTCGTTGGGAGCTGAATACCCCTTGGAACGAGGTTCATAACCGGCAAACAAACTTCCAGGAATATACGGGAGCAGGTTCTTCTCTCCGGTCAGACCAGCTTGTTCAACGATAACAACGCGTTATACAACCAATACAATGGGATCACCAACTTCCAACCACGTCTCGGCTTGGCGTGGTCGCTATCTAATAACACCGTGGTGCGTGCGTCTTACACACTGTCCAACTTCCTGGAAGGCACAGGCACAAACCTCCGTCTGACTCGGAATCCACCATGGCAGACCGGGCATTTAGTGACTTACTCGTCTGGTTCGGATCTCGTGCTGCCGCCCACGAATCTTGCGCAAGGTTACTCGGGCTTTTCGGCGGCAACGGAGCCTGCACTGTAGCAGCGGCTCTTGCCTCTTCTCCCGCTTGCTTTGCCGGCGCGACGATTTTCACCTGGGATCCCAATAACCGGCCGGCGGTCTCGAATCAATGGAACATCAGCATCCAGCATCAGTTCGGAAACTCGATGACGTTGCAAGCTGCCTATGTCGGTCAAAATAACGATCACCTGATGGTGCCGGTTAATGCTTCGCAGGGTTTCCTAACTGCAAGCGGAACGGTGCTACCAAGCCCGTATCTGGCAGGAAATCCGACGCTTGCGGCCGATAATCCCACCGACAAGTTGACGATCACCGATGGGATTCAAAACTACAACGCTCTGCAGGTCAGCTTCCAGAAGCGCCTGAGCAACGGCCTTGAATTCCAGGCGAACTACACCTGGTCGAAGTGCCTGACGGACTCGATCGGTTATTACGGCGGTTACGGCCAGGGCGGCGGTAACTACTATTACTGGCAGAATACTTACGACGCCCATTCTTATTACGGCAATTGTTACTACGATGTGCCGCAGGCTTTCAATGGATTTGTGACTTATGACATTCCTTTCGGCCGAGGCCGGACATTCGGCAAAAACCTGAACCCCGTGGTGAACACGATCATCGGCGACTGGCAACTTAGCGGTATCGTCACCATCCATGACGGCTTCCCCTTCACCGTAGGCGCCAACGATGTATCCGGCACCGGTTCATTCGGACCCTTAGCTAGTTGCAGCGGTTCTCCGGTGGTATTTGGCAAGCAAAATAGTCCCAGCGGCGGTTACCAATACTGGAACCAGAGTACGTTCTATCAGCCTACATCTGGTTTCGGCAACTGCGGCGTGGGAATTATTCGCGGTCCCGGCATACACACGGCCGATATCTCGGGTTTCGAAGCTATTCAGTATCACTGAGCATCAGAATTTCGAATTCAAAGCTCAAGCCATCAACTTCACCAATACGCCGATCCTGAATGCACCAAGCACCGGGCTCGGGCCTACGCTTGGCTTGGTTAATGGTTCTCAAGGAGCTCGCGAAATCCAATTCGGCTTGAAGTACAACTTCTAACTTCGCTTCATCCAGACTTGTTTTGTCAATATTGCTGGCGGCCTTGCAGTTCCGGGCCGCCAGCATTTTTTATCACTCAGAAAATCAGCTTCAGTCCGAACTGCATCTGCCGCATCGGTGTATCGCCCGCAATGCTGCTGATCACGCCAAAGTTCGCGCCCCAGATATTGCCAGGATTGCCCCAGTTCGGGTGATTGAACGCGTTGTAAACTTCCCAGCGGAATTGCAGCGCAGCGCGATTCCGAGAAAGCGGAAATTCTTCAGCAAGGTCAGCTTTGCGCGAGTTGCGCCCTGGATTTGGTAATGGTGTTCCGCCCTGCGCTGCCGAAAGTGCCGAATGGCTCAAGCGAAAATGCCGCGGTGTTGAACCATTCTTCCTGTTGTCGTGGTTAGTACCCAGAATCCGGCGAAATGCCGGTAGCGTTTAGACGGTCCCGCCCGTTCCCTATCCCGGTATTGGATTGATCGGCCCCCGGCGTCGGATACCCAGGAGTACCGCTTTGAACCACATAAATGCCGCTTAACTCCCAGCCGCCAAGGATCGGCATTGGTGATCCCACCGTGGATTCGAGAAACTTTTCTGCCGTCGCCGAAGGGCAAATCGTAAACAATTGAGACAACGAGGCGCTGCGGAACATCGAAAGCGGACAAGTGCATATTCGCAGCTGTAGGCACCGGCTATTCTGCGGAAATATCGTATCGCTTTGCCCGCGAATCGCGCTGGCATCGTCCAGACTCTTCGACCAGGTGTACGCAGCCTGAAGCGTCAGGCCCGCTATTGAACCGCTGCTGCAGACATGCGCATCAGACTGTTGTAATTCGAGCTATCGCCATCCTCCACGACCTGCACGACGCCGCAAATTCGGGAAACGGCGCTCTCGATGGCACCGAACCTTTCGGAGCCGGAGTGGGCTCGTTGAAATTATAGAGGCCTTCCAAATGCCGTCCTACGCGAACCGTTGTATCCGATCTCGAACATCGTTGCAGAGCCGAATTGATGCTGGATATCAAACAGATACTGCAGCACACGCGGGGTCACGATGTCGTTCGCTACGCCGTACAAATATGGATTATTGATCGTGAATGCTAGAGCCCGGAGTAATGTAATTCGTCCAGTTCAGATTGGGCAGGTTGAGAAGTAGAGACAAAGGAGAATCGACCGCCCAAGGCGCGAGCCAAATCGAACCGCGAATTATTGCTGTCCTGGACGTAGAAGACGCCAACGCCAGTCCGAAACGTCCACGTGGAAGAGGGGCTCCACGCGATGCCAAGCCGCGGCGCGAAATCCCTGTAGTCGGTCGGGTACATGCGGCTGCCTAGCCGGCCATCGCGAGCAACGGGCACATTCGGCAAATAGAAACGGCAATCCCTGATAAAAATTTCCGTTGGTGCCGGAACGTACCTCTACAGGCTGCAGAGCCGGATCCGTGAAATTCGAGAAACTCGGAAAGAACGGCATCGTGCATATTCGTTTCATGCTGGCTCTTGTCGTAGAACGGTGGAATCAATTCATAACGCAATCCGGCGTTCACCGTCAGGGTCGGCAAAACACGCCACGTGTCATCTATATATAGGGCGCCCGAGGTTCCACGCATCTGTTCAAATGCAAGCCCGACGGTTCCGTCCACCTGGCTGGGCGCACCCAAGCATGAAGGCCGCCATGCCATAGCCTCCTGCCAGCGTGTTCGGATTTGCCGTTTGTATTCCGCTGAAACTGAAGGCGCCGCGCGCAAACTCGTTTCCTAACTGGTTGTAGCGGTCGCGCCGTATCTCGCCGCCCAAATTTGAGCGAGTGCTTACCCAACCACATACGAAAAGTCGTCGATCCCCTGGAAGATCGCGTCCTGCAATACGTATGGACCGTTGGTGTCGTCACCCCAGCCGCTGAATCCAGGCATGTTGCGTATTTGCGGAATACCCCAAACGGCAGAGTTACTCGCATCCAACCCAGGCAGTCCCAATTGACATACAACACAAGTAACACCCGCTAACAGCGGGCCCACATCGTTGCGAAAACTGTTAACGCCAAATCGAAACTCATTCACCTTAGTGGGCGACAGGACGCGGGTGTTAGACAGTTCCCACTGGCTGGCCCTGCTTGTCAGAGTCGATCCAGCTCCCCCAATTGTTGGCGTTGACGAGTCCTCATTAGTCCAGCTATACCGGCCAAACCACGTCGAATTCGAACTCTCATTCCAGTCGATGCGCGCTGTAAATTGGTCTTTGTTGATCGGATCGCTGTCAACCGCCAGATAGTTGTTCGAAATTCCCGTTCCGGGCTGGTTGGGAACAGGCACGTATTGCAACATTTGCAGAGATTGCGGAGCGATCTGATTTGTTGGGATTCTATCGCCTGGGATAGGAGCGGCAACTACGGTTCCACCCGGGCCGGCGGTATCGTCCAAATGGATCATAAAGTTGGTTACCCTGCGCCAGCAGAGAAGAAAAATCTCCGGAACGCATGGCAAGCGTTGGCACATTGTATAGACTTTCGACCTGCTGCCGAACCCGGAAACCTTCGTAATTCGTCATGAAGAACAGCTTGTCTTTCGCATTGAACAGCTTAGGAATGGAAAGCGGGCCGCCTAAAGTGAAGCCGTACTGGTTCCACTTGAAAGGTTGCGTGGCCGCGGGGTTTGCAGTGAAAGCATATTGTTTTGCGTCCGTGATATTGTTCCGGAGAAATTCGTACAGTACGCCGTGATAGTTATTCGTGCCGGGAACAGTCGAGACATTCACCTGGCCCAACTCCCGCCCGAACTCAGCCGGATAGACGCCGCTCTGAATCTTGAACTCCTGGATCGCGTCAATGGAAGGCAGGAAGATGTAGAGATTGAAGTTAACATCTGTGTTCTCAATTCCGTCGAGCGTATAGTGATTGGCGGTGGAGCGCTGTCCTGAAATTGAAAAATTCTCGCCGGCCCGCGTGCCGCCTTCGCGATTACTCGCGATCTGCGGAGCGCCGAAGCCCGTGGTCACGTTCGGGCTCAGCGCAATCAACTGCATAAAATCGCGCCCGTTCAGCGGGTAAGTCCACAATACGGCGCTTCTCTACAACCGTTCCCTCGGTCGCGTTTTCGGTTGTGAGCTGAGCGGCGTTGGCGCTCACTTCGACCGTTTGGCTCAATTCCCCTATCTGCAGAGTGAAATCGATGCGGGCCGTCTGTTGCACTTGCAGTTCGATGTTATTCTGCGTCTCAGACTTGAAACCCGTGCGATTCCACTCGCATCTCGTAAGTGCCCGGCAGCAAGGAAGGAAACGTGTACAGACCGTCTGAATTCGTTTGTTCCGATCGCGTCGCATTTGTGCTGACGTTCCGAACCGTTACATTGGCTCCGGCGACATGCGCGCCTGAACTATCGTTCACTTGCCCCATAAGTGTGCCGAAGGTCTGTGCCGTGCACAGAGTGGCAAAGAGTAACAAACAGCTAGCTACTTGTAGAATGCGCTTCATCCCTGAACCTCCCGACGAATTTATATTTGCAAGAACGCCCCAATTAAGCGACGATCGCGAACAGCTAGTCGCTGACGTTTTGTTATTGCGCATACTATCACTGCCTGCTCGACTCATACCCGGATATGATGTGGCTTGATGGAGTTTTGCAGACGCTAACCATGAATACATGAGGAATTACTATCCCGGCGCGAGATGACGGAACTTGCACTTAGAGCCGCGGCCCTTCCCGGCGCAGCGGTTTTCTTTTCCACATGGCTGAAAGCCGCCCAGGGCCACGATCATTCGAGCGGGACGACGCCTCCGCCCGAACCGAAACTGCTTCGCGAGTACCAGCCGAAGTTCTTCCCGCCCGAGGATTTCCAGGCATTGCAGGCGCTTACGGAAATCCTGATTCCAACGGATGACACGCCGGGCGCCCACGAAGCGTATTGCGCCCACTACATTGATTTCGTGCTGCAGGCTTCGGATGAAGTACCGCAGACGCAGACGGGCTGGCGCAAAGCGATGGCGGCATTGAAAGAGACGGGATTCTACACCGCCGATGCCAACCGCCGCTCGGAACTGGTTACTGAGATGTCACGGCCCGAGATAGATCGCACGGCGCATCACCCGGCGTTCTTCGCGTACCGCTTGATCAAGAAGCAGAATGCGTTCGCGTTCTACACATCGCGAGAGGGAATGATCGACACGCTCGATTACAAAGGGAACTCTTACAACGCAGTGTTTCCCGGCTGCAATCATCCGGAGCACAAGGCCGTTTAGATGCCAGAACAATATGATGCGATCGTAGTCGGGTCGGGCGCATGCGGCGGCTGGGCCGCCATGCAACTGACGCAAGCGGGGATGAAAGTCCTGATGCTGGAGGCCGGAAGTTCCGTGGACGCGGCGCGCGATTTCCGGCACATTTATCTGTACCAGATGGATTATCGCGGCGTGGGCAAGCCGGGGCTGTACCGCAAATACAGCGGCAGTGAGCGCAATTACCGGATCATGATCGATAACAGCGAGAATCCGTACACGACAGCTCCGGACACCGTCTACCACTGGGGAAGGTCGCGGGTGTTGGGCGGCCGATCTCTTCACTGGGCCAGAGCCAGCGACCGCATGGCGGAGTATGAGTTCAAGGCTGCTTCGCGCGACGGCTATGGCATGGATTGGGCGGTCAGCTACGCGGACATGAGCCCGTACTATGACCGCGTCGAGCGCTACATCGGAGTCAGCGGCGCACGCGAGGGATTCCCGCAATTTCCCGACGGTCAGTTTCTGCCCGCGATGGCGCTGAACTGCGCGGAGTCTATCTTTGCCGCTACATGTAAGAATCTGGGCTGGCCCACAACTCCCCGGCGCTTGGCGCAACTGACGCAGATGCACAATCACCGGCCGCCTTGCCACTACTGCGGGAACTGCGTCAACGGCTGCGATGTCGGCGCGATGTTCAGCACCGTATCGACTACGTTGCCGCCGGCGTTAAAGACCGGGAAACTCGAAGTGAAAACCGATTCAGTGGTCGCGGCAGTTCGCATGAATGGTGAGAACCGCGCGCAAGGCGTGACTTACATCGAACGCTTCACCGGAAAGCCGGTAGACGTAGACGCTAAGTACGTCGTGCTGGCGGCCTCGACGCTTGAGAATACGCGATTGCTCCTGCTATCCGCGAAAGGCGGGCTGGCCAACTCTAGCGGGACACTCGGGCAGTACATGATCGACCAATTGGGCGGCGGCGGTGTAGCGGGTTATCTTCCGAAACTGGCGGGTGGCCCCAGCAGGCTTGACGACGGCAAGTCCGCGGGAATTACGGTTCCGAACCTGGTGAATTTCGACGCGAAAACCGCGCGTAAGGATTTCATTCGCGGTTACGTGATGAATGCCACTGGCGGTCAGACCGAATTCCCTTTATTCGCGGGAGCGTTGCCAGGTTTTGGAAGCGCTTGGAAGAAAGAAGTGAAATCCCGCTATGTAGCACAGGCGCGAGTTTGGATCGCGGGCGGGGAGATGTTGGCGCGGAAAGAAAATTTCGTGGAACTCGACCCGGAGGTAAAGGACCATTGGGGGATTCCAGTGCTTAAGATTCACTTCACTCACTGCGATAACGACCGCAAGCTGATGAATCACTTTCAAACGACTGCGGAAGAGTGGTTCCACAAGGCGGGCGGTGAACCGATGGAGGACATGGGGCGAACAGGGCCGATCGGATTTCCGGGAGCGCCTGGTTCTCCGGACAACTCCCCCGCTCGCGCCGCATCCCCGCCGAAAGATAGGATCGGCGGTTCCATTCACGAAGTAGGTACGGCGAGGATGAGCGCCAATCCGAAGGACGGCGTACTGAACTCTTTCTGCCGGACGCATGATATCCCAAACATGTATGTGTTCGGCGGAAATGCGTTTCCATCGACCGGCGATAAGCACCCCACCCTGACGATGATCGCCCTTACGGCGCGGGGCTGCGACCATTTACTTGAAGACGCGAAAGGCCGGACCGCGTAGGAGTCGTGCGTGCAGTCCTGATCGCGTTGTTTGCCACGGCATGCATCGGCTGCGCGGCGGTCCGTGAAGAAGGCAGCGTGCAAACGATGGGTTCCACGACCGCCATCATTGCGTACGGGAACGACGCTGGCCGGGTGCAATCCGCTATCAGAGATGCCCTTGCCGAGGACGTGCGACTGGACGCGATGCTCTCAAACTACAAGCCACGGAGTGAGTGGAGCCAGGTAAACCGCTTGGCGGCACAGCAGCCGGTTCACATCTCGAAGGAACTGTTCAATCTGCTGGCATCCTGCCGCGAATACAGCCGTGAAAGCGAAGGCACGTTCGATATCTCAGTGGGTCCGCTGATGAAAGTATGGGGCTTCTACAAAGCGGAAGGGCATCTCGCCGATCCTCTCAAACTGCGCACAGCCCTAGAGTCCGTCGGATATCGGAATGTGATTCTAGACCCGCAATCTCTGACGGTCCGTTTCGCCAAACCGGGAGTAGAACTCGATCCCGGAGGCATTGCTAAGGGCTATGCGGTAGATCGCATGGTGAACGTGCTTCGTGGACGAAGGAGTTCGCGCCGCTCTCGTATCGGCGGGCGGCAGCAGCATCTACGCCCTCGGCGCTCCGCCGCATGAGCGGGGTTGGCGTATCGACTTGAAGGATCCGAGGAACTCATCCAGAACCGTCGAAACCGTGACATTGCGCGATCAGTCCTTATCAACTTCGGGCAGTTACGAGAAATTCTTTTACGCAGACGGTAAAGTGTGGAGCCACATCATGGACCCGCGTACCGGTTATCCAGCGCGAGGCATGCTCTCAGTCTCGGTGATCGCACCGAAGACAATCGATAGCGAAGCCTGGGCGAAGCCCTACTACATTCTAGGAAAACAGTGGACAGCACAGCACAAGAGGAAAGACTTCCGAGTCTTCCTCTGTGAAGACGAGCCGAACGCACCGTGCGCGTGGCTTCACTGAAATCTAAAGCGGTAAAATCGCTCTTTGAACAGGCGACTATTTCTTCATCTCGCGGCAGCCTCTCCGCTGCTGGCTCAACAGCTAAAAATTCCCAGCTATCATACCGTCACCCGTTTTCAACGCATAGAAGGCGGCGGTATGCCCGGTCGATATCCAGGGCGTGCAATCCGCGTCCACTCGGAGCGTGCCGTAGACGTTTCAGCCAATCGGGTTAACGCGAGCGCGGTGAAGGCGATGCTCTCCGCCGGAATCTGCGCTTTGACCGGCGATTCCGAAGAGCGCGACGCTTGGGCGCGGTTTATCTCTCCCTCCGATGTGGTGGGGATAAAAGTGAACTGTTCGGGCGCGCCAGAAATCAACTCCAATCCCGAACTGGTGGCCGCGATCATAGATAATCTCATTTCGGTAGGAGTCGCCCCCGAACACATCTACATCTACGATCGCTTCGCATATCAGATGAAGATAGTGAACTTTCCACCTCACGTGGCCGCTGGTGTAAAAACTGCCGCTGCGGAGGCGTCGCGAGGCTCTATTCTCGGCTACGACCCGTTCACTTATGTCGAAGCCGATTTCTTCGGAGAGGAAGACACACGGTCTAACTTAATCCGCCTCGTCTCCGAAAAGTTCACGAAGATCATCAACGTTCCGACGATGAAAGAGCATCGCGCCGCAGGGGTAACAGGGTGCCTCAAAAACATCGCGTACGGTGATTTCTCGAACGTCGCCCGCTCCCATCAAGGAGTGGTTACAAATACATACTCGTTCATCGGGACGCTCGCCTCAGTCGAGCCACTACGATCCAGGACCGTTCTCAACGTCATGGACGGTCTGCGGAGCCTCTGGCAAGGCGGCCCCTTCCTGCAGAGCCCAAAATTTCTCTTCTTTCCAAAAGAAATCGTCGTAGGAACCGATCCCGTTGCTTTGGATCATTTGCTCTTGGACATGATTGAGAAGAAGCGGCGCGAAGAAGGCGCCCCCTCTCTATTCAATCGCTCCAAAGAACACTTGAGACCGGGACCCGAGCTTGACCCGAATTTCAACAGCTTTATACGGGAGCCGGGTCACATAGAATATGCGTCACATCTCGGTCTGGGTATATACGATAAGGCGCAGATCACGGAGAAGGTGATCACGCTTTGAACCTATTTCTCGCAGCGCTTTTGCTTGGGTCCATCATCCCTAAAGTTTCTGACGATACCGCGGCTCCACCGCAATTTACGAAGGTTGCTACGCCTTCAGTAAGCTTCCGCGCTGAAGAAGCGTCGGCGACGCGCTCTGCCTGGGTAAATTCGAATGGCTGGAGATTCCTGCGGAACCCGGAGGGCCGTTTCTATTACGATGCTCCCGGAAACGCTGCCCCGTTGGCAGCTGCAGAGGCGTTTACCTTCGGAGTAGAAGCGACGATCCACACGGACAAGGCAGGGCTTCAGCCGTTGAGCAAGATGTTGGATTTCTTGAAGCATGCGAGCGGCGAAGATCTTCCTGCCCTGGTCAACATAGGCTTCATCGACGACGGCTCTCCCGGCTCCGGTGAGTTCATGAACCTGCTGGTCCGGCGCAATCTTCTCTTCAAGGTGGTGAAGCAACCCGATCCGAAACTCGACCTAAACGTAGGTCTTGGCTTCCCTGGCTATCCCAAATCCGAAGCTGGCAATCCTAGCTTGTTAGCCGAAAAGGTACGGGCCAACCTTACGGATGAGAAACGTCTGTTGAGGGTTTACGGCAGCGAACTCGTCGTGGGACGTCTATCCGGGAACGGTCATACAGCGCGGCTCTGCCTTATCAACTACGGGGCGCCAAAAGCAGCGGTCGATGGAATACGAGTTAGAGTCGCGGGTGTTTATCCTAAGGTCAGCGCGATGCAATATGATGCGCCAAACATCCAGATTCAGGATGTCAGCCGCGATTCCTCCGGAACGGAATTCACACTGCCGGAATTGAAGACTTTCGCCATTGTCACTTTCGCCCAGTAGGCTCTTAGAAGACCAGCTTTAGAGCGAACTGAATCTCACGATTATCGTGCTTCGTTGAGGTGATACTTCCGAAGCTTGTCGTCCCATACGTGGCGTTTGGATTACTGAAAGCCGGCGTATTGAAGAAGTTGAAGAATTCCGACCGGAATTGAAGGTTCAACCGTTCGCGAAGCCGGAAGCTCTTGAATAGCGAGAAATCCACATTGTCCAAACCCGGACCATAAAGAAGATTACGGCCAGCGTCGCCGTAGGTGTACGGTACAGGCGGCGCGAATGCGGCAGAATTTATGCAGCCGGTCAGATGTCCGTTCCCGCAGTTATCCGACGGCGTGCCCACCAGGTTCGGGCGTTCACTGCTGCGTCCAGTATTGGCGGGATCCCCAGATACAGTCACGTTGAAAGGGAAACCGCTCTGCAAGGTGACGATGCCGTTCGTCTGCCAGCCCCCAAGCGTCTCCCGAATAAATCCATTGGAAGTGGAACGAAAGAACGGCAGGTCGTAGTTAAAACTCGCCACAAACCGATGCCGTACATCCCAATTGGAGTTCCCGTAATCGGCGTGCCAGTTGTACGGGTTCATCGGAGCGCCGCCCCCGTTAGAGTCCGTCGTCACATCCAGGTCATGCGACCAAGTATAAGAAGCCAACATAGACAGGCCATGGTTTAGCCTTTGCCGCAACACCACGCTCAAACCGTTGTAGTTTGCTTCTTCGTCGTTTTGAATGGTCCGGATATCGCCAAACAGTGGATTCGGACGCCTTGAACTCACCGATCCCGGGCCTGGCTGCGGTGTGTTGTTGTAATAACTCCGATCTAAGTGCGTACTGTGCGAGCCGAGGTACTGGACGTCCAGCGCGGCGTTCGTCCACACCGTTCGCTCCAGATCGGCGCTCCACTGGTTCATGTATTCGGTTGGGAGATTGGGGTTTGGAGTAATGATGGTGACGTTCGATAATGCAGCGGTGTGGGCGAGACTGGACGGCGTCGGGTTGGTCAGGGTTACAACTTGGCTTAAGTTCAGCAGTGAGGTTGTGCTGACCACTGAATTGAACGTAGTAACGGTGCTAAAAGGTGGATTGTTGGCGAGGAACGTAAACGTGTTGGTCTGATTCGGATTGTAATAGATCCCATAACCTGCCCGGAAAACTGTCTTCTCCGTGATGCGATAGGCCAACCCGATCCGGGGCGCAAAGTCTTTGTGATTGGGATTTATAAACTTAAAACCCAGCTTGGGGCGGGTTTGGCGGAATCAAAGCAGTTTGCTGCGGATTCAAAATCGTCGCGTATCCGTTCACGGTATAGGGAACGGTCGGCAGTTCATACCTGAGGCCCAGGTTTAGCGTCAGCTTCTTTGAAGCCTGCCAGTTATCGACAATGAAAAACCCGTCGCGCCACTCAGCAACCTTGTTTCTAATTTCGGGTCCGGGGGACTGATCGCTTTGCGCATATCCCAGCATAAAATCCGCCGCGGCAAAGCCCGTTATCGCGGGCGTATTTGCAAAGCTGAATGCTCCATCCGGATTGTTCACCGCAGCACGCGAAGTAATCAGCTTCCGCAGTTCAGCTCCGCCAATGATCGTATGCTTGCCGCGAGTCCAGGTGAAGGAGTCCGTGCCCTGCCAGGTAGTGTCTTGCTGAATCCAGTTCGTCCTGGCGTTGCCGAGAGTCATAAATCCGCTGATGCTCAACACAGGAATGCCGGGGTCATTGAACGACGTATCTCCTGTAAAACCAGGAATTCCCAACTTGGTGCCAGCGTCTTTCAGGTTATTCACAGACCAATAGTTCAGCGCGTTGGTACTGAGGTTCTGGCGTCCAACGCGGAAATCGTTCACCATCGTGGGACTGAGCGTTTGCGTGTAGCCAAATACCCAGTTGCGGGTCGATACAGGGATATATGTAGCGTTATAAGAACTGGTGGCGCCGGTGAGGAATTGCTCGTTTTGCCACGCGTAACGGTAGAACAGCCGGATGTTGTTCCCAATGTTCTGGTCGATGCGATCGACGGTCTGGTTGTAATGGTCGTTGTTCGGATAGCTTGCCTCAAGATTGTTGGTGATGCCCGGCAAATTCGGCGTCGGCATGTATTGCAACGCATTCAGTGCCTGTTGAGACAGTTGGCTTTGGGGAATTAGATTGCCCCCGTAACGCTGCCCGGTAGCCGGATTGATGATTGGCTTCGAGTATTGCGAGAAATCTCCCTGGCGCATTTGCGGCGTCAGAACCGTATCGAGCGAGGTCACTTGCTTTACCAACCGCAGCCCCTCATAGTCAACCATGAAGAACGTTCTATTGCGCCCGTCGTAGAGCTTGGGAATGAAGACAGGTCCCCCAAGTTCAAAACCAAATTGGTTTTGACGCAGCGGCGCTTTGGGCGAGGTTGGGGTCAAGAAGAAGTTTCGGGCATCGAGGGCATCGTTCCGGAAGAATTCGTATACCGCGCCGTGCAACTGATTCGTTCCATTCTTCGTGATCAGATTGAGGTGAGCGCCCAGATACGATCCATACTGAGCGGAGTACGTTCCGGTTTGAACCTCAAACTCCGCAATCGCATCGACGGAAGGATGATACGGAGTGGTGGTGATCAGATTGTTCATGATGGATATCCCATCGAGCGAAACGCTGTTCTGAATCTCGCGCGTGCCCGCACCGATGAAGTCTTCGCCGGGCGGAACTCCGTTCGCGGATTTTTGGCCGGGCAATACTCCCGGCGCTGTGGCCGCGAGTTGTAGCGCGTCACGCCCGTTCAAGGGCAAATCGGCCACTTGCCGCTGTCCAACTACCTCTTTCACGCTGGCGTCGTCCGTGGAAATGGGCGGAGTTGTCGCGTTGACTTCGATGTGTTGATTCAACTGGCCAACAGCCATGGTGAAGTCGGTTCGGGCGGTTTGATTGTAATCAAGCGTAATTCCTTTTTTCGTGATTACCTCAAAGCCGGACATCTTCGCCGTGATGTCATAACTGCCGATCTTGGCGAACTGGATGGTGTAATCCCCATCGGAATTCGTCGTTGTCGTGTATGTATCTTTGGTGGCCGCGTTAACGGCCGTGATGGAAACGCCAGCCATGGTAGCGCCAGCGCTATCACTGACGGTGCCCACCAGCGACGTCGTATTTGCAAGTTGAGCGTACGAAATCCCGCAGCAGCCAAAGGCCAGCAGAAAGATGAGAAAACGATGTCGCACCGGAGTTCCTCCCAATTCCATTTGGAAATAGTAAGAAGATATCATCACGGCAGCGGGCGTTTGTCAACGGTTATAAATCGGCTGCCGGGAACTGACGCGATTTCTGAAGAGTCTGCCCATGGCCCGTAGTATCCAGCGGAACAAGATTACCGATACAATCACGGCTACTGCAACGAGGGCGGCCACCAATACAGGATGGAAGACCATTAGCAGACTGCCGAGGAACGAAAAGACATCACCGAGGATGCTCAAGCCCCAATTGGAAAACGGCTCGGGCGAAGTGTTAGCGGCGAGCCGGGTTGCCGTCTTTGCGCCGTGGGACGTTAGCGCGATTCCTCCGCCGAGAAGCAACGCCAATAGCCGAATTTGCGGATCGAAATGAGCGAAGGCAGTTGCCGCCAGGACCGCGCCCGCGGGTATGCGAATGAATGTATGCGCCACATCCCACGCCGAGTCTACAACGGGTATCTTGTCGGCAATGAATTGAACGGAGTAAAGGACCCCAGCGACAATCAGTATCCAGGTATGTCCCAAATAGGCGAGGTCACCAGGAAGGTGAGCCAACTGGAATCTCTGGAGCAATCCGAGGGTGAGAACAGTCGCGTACAGGTTGATACCTGAAAGCCATGCCGATCCCATTGCGATGCCGAGCGTAGCTAAGGTCCATATATTCTCCGTTCTGGTCAGATCGCGTGATCGATTGGGACGTCTTGGCCGCTCCAGATTTTCTGAGATGTCCAGGGTTGGGGCGCACCGCTCCAGAAAGGATCTGTCTGCGGCAATCCGAGGGGCAGCAATCCCGTCGAACAAAGGTAAAGACTGCCCGTGGAGATATAGGTTTCACCTATGGAGGGCTGATGACCACAGAATCCCACCGTCAGCCAGCCATGTTCATCGAAAGTTCCAGGCGCTTCGATCATCCGGCGGATCACAGCGGTTAACGCCGTACGCACTTGCTCTGGTTTGACACCGGCAGGAAGTTGCCTGCGAAGCGCCATAGTAGCCAGCAAATGAAAAGCGCCAAAACGATACGCAAGCGATCGACCGATAGCGGGAAAGCTTCCATCGGGACCGATCAACCGTTCCTGTATGGCGGCGTAACGTTGAGCACGAGTCAGAATCGCAGGTTCGAGTGATTCCCAAGCTTTCGACCGTCTGGAAACCGTCTGAATGACTTCGATCAACATCGGCTGAATAACGAAGCTGTTGTAGTAGTCCCAATGAAATTCTGGCCCATCGCCGTACACGCCGTCGCCTTTGTACCACTCCTCGTGCTGACGGATTGCGTAATCAACGCGCATGGCGTCCCACTGTTCACCGGCATAGCAGAGGAAAGCTTCAATGGTCGCGCTGAATAGCAGCCAATTGTTAAAGCCGGGACGAATCACGCGAGTCGAGCGCAGGGCCTCCACTAGCTTCTTCTGCGTATTGGAGTCGAGTTTCTCCCAAAGCTCTTTGGGAGCGCGCAACACTCCTAATGCCAGAAAAGCGGCATCGACAACGGGTTGTGAGCCCATTGTGAAATTCATGTAATCGGGGGATGACGGATTGACAGCGACGGTTATCGCCTGCCGGGCAAGCTCAGAGTATCGCTTACGGAACTCACCTTCAGATCCCGTACTTTCGCCGGATTCGAGCCAGGGAGCAATTCCCGCCAGCAGACGTCCGAGCGCCTCCAGATAAGTATATTGTGCTCGATCGGAAACGTTGCCGTGCGGCGCTTCCACTGGCATAGTGGCTTTCAATTTCTCTTGACTGAGGGAGGAAAGAACGGGATGAGCCAGGCGAGTGAGCACGGCAATCCAGTAATCGCGATCGGATTGTTCCGACGCGATTTTCTGAACAGTCTGCCCCTCACCTGCCAGCGGAGTCACAGCGGCAACCGCCGAGGTCTTGACGAAATCGCGGCGGGACAAAGGTGACATAGTTCTTGCTATACGAGCGCCCGTACGCGGCTCCTTCACCTAAGGAAGGCTCTCAACCCATCTTTGCAGTTGCTCTGGGCGGGGCCATACTCCAAAGCCGGTCCACCGAGTGTTCCTTGTCCCACTGGGGCGTAGGCTCGAAGTAACCGTTCCAGGCAAAACTCCTGGTTGGTATCGATCCTGACGATGCTGCAAGCTCGGCCCGGGTTTCTTAATCGTGGCGACTCGAAGATCCGTTATCTTCAAGGTCGATGGACTCGAGTTTGTGTTTACATTCCGAATGGCGCCTGCTCGGCTTTGCTCTTCTCTCCTAAAAGCGCGCCGCCTAACATGCCTGCCGATGTTTTCAAGAGCCCGCGTCGGCCTATGGTGGTCTGATTCTTATTAAACATGGATCTTCCCTGGAACGAACAATATCACCAGAGCGGTAACCGATTCAGTCCCGTGTAGATCGAGCGCATCAAATCGCCGTCCGGCAGATCTCCGCTAAGCTCCCAGGCAAATGCGCCGCCTAAAGATTTGCCGAGTGCAAAGTTCATCTTCTGATGAATTGATACTTCGTCGTCGAAACTCCAAAAGGTTGTGCCATCGAACAGCCAGGGAGTCTTCGTATTGCCGTAATTTGTCCTATCGTCGCGAAACAACTGCGAAACGGGCTCAACAGTGGTCTTGATGTAATTGAATCCTTCGGTGTTTACAGGATCGGCGCCGCCCGGAGCCGGGAGCGGTGTGGCGGGTTCGAATTGGCCCTCGCGGCTCGATGCCGTGCTCAGTTTCCAACCATAACCATATAGCGGAATACCGAGCAGAATCTTCTCGGGTTGGGCGCCGTTCGCGATATATGCGTTGACAGTGTAGGAGACGTTCAGTGTGCCGTTAGGATCGTATTCGGTTCGTCGAAGCGGCGCGACAAAGCCTGTTTGATTCTGCCATGGGCCGGCATAATCGTATGTCATCAGGTCAACGTAGGTCACGTACCGATCAATTCCGCCGATGTCGATATTTGAAAAGTTTTGCTCACCGGCAGGAGCATCGTAGGTAAGGATATATCTGTTCCTGCGAAGGTTGTCCAGCTGCGTGCGGAACTCCTTCATGAGTGCGGTGAAGTTCCCTCTGTCGGCCGCGGTTGGATACTCCCAATCGATTTCGATTCCATCGAACAGTCCGGGCGTATCGGGCACAGCCGGTCCCGGAGGCCCTTGGACTTGTCTTCCCGATTCCCATGATTCGGGGTCTGGCCAAAAGCGCCGGTAAAGTGACCTTGTATGTAGTCGGCGATGCACGACTGCGCAAAGTGCTGTCTGCTGGCGGGCGTCGCGGCAACGGCGGCAAAGGCCTGTGGAGGCATGCTGGCGCCTCCGATAGAAATAACCATTTTGAGATCGGGATATTTCTGTTTCAGCAAAAGCAGTTGACCAAAGTTTCCGGTGAGCCCGTTAGCGGGAAGACTCTTGCCATCGACACTCGTGTTGGGCGTGGCCGCGTAGCCGGTTCCGTTGTCCGCCCACGAATCGAATGAAGTGCATTCATATTGATTCTGTGCATTTGTGCCCACGTTGACGAAGGCATAAGTCAGGACATCCAAGTGCCGGGCGGTGCCACTGGTATCAACGTTCTTGATGGTGAACCCGCTGTAGACTTTCCACTGCGGGTAGTAGGCGTTGACGATCGGATGATCGCGGTCCAGGAGCCCAGCGGAAAGCGGATAAGCGCTACAGAGCAGCGCCAGAGAGACGAGGGTGCGAGGAATGGTCATGCCCGCATATCATATCGCTCCCAGCCGATCGCATTTCAAGCTAAATCCTGTAATTTGCAATGGCAACCGCCGAATCCGCTTGCCGGTTGCCATAAAGATCGCGTTCATCAGGGCCGGAGCGACGGGCGGGAGACCCGGTTCGCCGATGCCAGTCGGAGGCAAGCGCGCTTGGCGTAATGTAAACCTCGATATGAGGAGTTTCTTTCATCGAGAGCGTTGCAAAGCGGTTGAAATTAGCCTGAACCGCGTGGCCGTTTTCGATTGTGATCTGGCTCTTCAGCGCCGCCGTCAATCCATAGATGATTGCGCTCTCCACTTGCGCGGTGATGCCGGAGGGATGAACCGGTGTTCCGATATCTACCGCCGAAATGACGCGCTCCACCTTGAGCGTGTTGTTGAGGAAGGATACTTCCACGACGTTCGCCGCATAGCTGTTGAAGGAGAAGTGACAAGCAATGCCACGGCCATATCCGGCTGCCAGCGGCTTGCCCCAATCGCCCTTTGCCGCGGCGAGTTTCAAGACAGCGCGCATCCGCGCGGTTTCAAGCGGCTTCCCATCTTTGTCGTTGGGGTTCCTCACGCTGCGATCACCCTCAAGCTTTGCCATTCGGAATTCATAGGGATCGCTTTTCGCAGCGTGAGCGAGTTCGTCCATGAAGCTCTCCATCACGAATCCGATTGAAGAGGCTTCGACGGACCGCCACCAAGCCCGCGGCACGCCCGAAGCGGCGGGCAGATACTCAAGCTTGTAGCTCTCGGCGAGGTAGGGCATCTGCATCGTACAGCCCAGCTCCGAAGACTCCGGCGTAGCCTTCGGACTCCACCACTCTGCGATTGATGTCGATGTGCTCTTGTGACGCCAGGCGCCGATATTTCCTTGCGCATCGACTGCGCCGCTGAGGCGATGGTAGGACGCGGGGCGATAGAAATCATGCGTCATATCGTCTTCGCGCGACCAGACCAGTTGCACGGGCTTGCCGATTCTCTTCGCGACTTGAGCGGCCTCAATGGCGAAATCGGCCTGATAACGGCGTCCGAAGCCTCCGCCCATTTGCGTGGTGTGAACGGTAATCTGCTCGGGCTTCAGCCCGCTGACCTGGCCTATAACCTGACGGACCCACTCAGGCCCTTGCGCGGGCACCCATGCTTCGGCGCGATCGCCTGTGATATGCACGGTACAGTTCATGGGTTCCATCGTGGCGTGCGCCTGAAACGGCAGTTCGTAATCGGCTTCAACTCTTCTGTCTGGCTGAGCCGAACTGAGAGCGGAATCCGCGTCACCCCGATTCAGCACAACCTTCATTTGAGAATCGACCAGAGTGCGGAACTGACGCCGCAGAGTCTCACTACTTTCACTGGCGTGTGGCCCGAGGTCCCATTCGATCTTCAGCTTCTTGCGGCCCTGCATGGCAATCCAAGTGGAATCCGCGACGACGGCAACGCCGCCCCACGAGTGAACACCTTCGGGAACGGCGGGAATCTCGAACACATCGTGAATGCCCGGCATCGCCTTGGTCTCTGTGGCATCCAGGTGTTTCACCTTGCCGCCGAAAACCGGGCAACGTTCCACCATCGCGTAAGCCATGCCAGGGACGCGCACGTCCAGACCATACACCGCGCTGCCATCGACCTTCGAAGGGATATCGCGGCGTTGAAGAGGTTTGCCAATAAGCTGGAAATCTTGAGGCTTTTTCAGCTGAACCGTCGTGTAGTCGGGAATGGAGAGCTTCGAAGCCGCTTCGACCAAGTCTCCAAATTTGATGGAATCGGCGCCATGGTAAACGGCCCCATTTCGCGCGACGCATGTTTCGGGAGTGACGTTCCAGCGTGTGGCGGCGGCGCTAACAAGCAATGTCCGCGCGGCTGCTCCGGCTTGCCGCATGGGAAGCCAACTGCCTGCAACGCTACCGCTTCCACCAGTGCCCGATTCCCCATAAAGCGACGGATCGAGCGGAGCCTGTTCGATAGTGACGTCGTTCCAATTACAGCCAAGTTCCTCGGCAAGGATCATCGGCAAAGCAGTCGAGATACCCTGACCCATTTCGGAACGGCCCGAAAAAAGAGTCACGGCCCCGGCTTGATCGATACGGATCCAAGAGCGGAACGGGCTGACGGCTTCCTTCACCGGCTTCCCTTTAAGAGCAGGAGCGATGTCGAAGCCAAGAACGAGAGTTGCGCCTCCGGCTGCTGCGGTTTTCAGAGAGGCTGCGGCGGCTGAGTTTGAGGTTGGACTTGGACATGATTGCCTCCCTATGCCTTTGTTTCCGCGGCGCGTAAGACAGCGGCTCGCATGCGCTGGGCAGTGCCGCAGCGGCAAATGTTGTTTGACATGGCGTTATCGACATCCGCGGCGGTGGGATGGGGATTCTTCTTCAAGAATGCGACCGCGGTCATGATCTGGCCGGATTGGCAATAGCCGCACTGCGGCACCTGTTCGGCGATCCAGGCTTGTTGAACGGGATGGGACCGATCGGTAGAGAGTCCTTCGATGGTGGTCACTTTCTTGCCTGCTACGGAAGAAACCGGATAGGAGCAGGAACGAGCGGGTTCACCATCGATATGCACGGTGCAGGCGCCGCACGCAGCTATGCCGCAGCCGTACTTGGTTCCAGTAAGATTCAGAGTGTCGCGCAGGACCCAAAGCAGCGGGGTTTCCGGGCTGACATCGACGGTACGGGATTGGCCGTTGACCTGAAAAGTAATCGCCATGGAAGAAAAGCCTCTCTCTGTTTTCGTTAAGCGCTAATAGCCGATGAAAGGACCTCGCGGAGACGCCGCCCCACGATTACATCCTCGCCGGGTTCTAACATCCAAACACCCACGACAATCGTGTTCTCGTCGGAGGGCAATCCAGCGGAGGCGTGTGTGCTGCCGGTAGCGGGATTCAGTTCGATACTCGGAGTGCCCTCCCGTAACTGGCGCGCCACTTCAATGGGCTTCACTTTGATGCGCCCTTGATCGTACCTGAGTAGAAGATGCGGCACGTGATTGGCGGCGGCAGGCGTGAAGATAGTTGGCTTCAAAGTCGGAATGTTCTTGAGCTCGGCGCAGATGCGGTCGGCCCTGCTTTGAAACTCAGCCGTCAGCGTCTCATCTGATTCGCCAAGAATCCAATCGACAGCCGCCACCATGCCAACGATTTGCTCTTTCGCCACTTTCATGCCCCGGCCCACGCCTTCATCGAACGGGTTGTTGGTGCTGGCTGCCGTGGCAATCAAGTCCTTGCGGCCCAGAAGCAATCCGGCGTTCTGTGGACCGCGTATTCCCTTCCCTCCGGAAAACGTAACCAGGTCGAATCCCATCTTTGTGTAATTCCAAAGGTTCGAGATCGGCGGAACATCCGCCGCAGCGTCGTTGAAGGACGGCACTTTATTTTGACGCGCAACACGAATCCAGTCCTCGCGTCCGATCTTCCCTCCTTCCGCGGCGTTAAAGAAGTGCGCCATTACGGTGTGGTCGTTGAATGCGCGCTGGTAGTCGTCAATCGATTCAACCTCAACGAACCGCACGCCGCAATTTTCAATGGCGTGATCGTATCCATAACGGTGAGCTTTCTGGATGATGACCTCGTTCCTCTTTAGCTCGCCGACTTTCATCGGTACGGCTTCTTTAGGGGACTGGTTCATCACTCCAATGCAGCCGGCCGTGCCGAGCGTCAGCGCGGAGGATGCACCCGCCGTCACCATGGCCGCTTCACAATGCAAGCGTTGCGCCAGATACTCTCCGGCTTTCGTTTGTAGTTCGAGCAGGCGGACGGGGTGTTTCGCCGCTTTCGCAACGGCGGCCTGCACCGAGGGCGGCATCACCGAAGCCGTGAGGGCTGTATACGTTCCGGCGGCGTTGATGATCTTGGTTACGCCAAGCTTCTCGTAGTAATCGTCCCCCTGGGAGGCCGTCTGTCCTTGCGCCTGAGTAACAACCGCCATCGTGCCGAGAAGACCTCCAGCGTAACTGAGTACGTCACGGCGTGTGCTCGAACCACTCATATTATGAATACTTCCTTTATGCTCTGCCCGGACCACCGAACTCGATTCTTGTGCGGCGTGGCGGTCCACTGCGCGGTCCGGTATTCGCCCATGTTGAGTTCGCCACTCATGCCGTCTCCATTTACAGTACCGGAAAACGTGTAGGTCAGGGCAGACCCGTGCTGCTCTCCGATGCTGGTTGTCATCTTGACGGTGTTGCCGTGCATAGTTCCAAGCAAATCCCTCGCGAGAAAGTCTCCTTGATGTGTCCCCGTGATGTCGGGACCATTTTGCCGGAGATAGAAGTTATGCATGGAGCGGCCCGCGGCGAATTCGATATGGACGTCCCATGCTCCACTGAGGTCGGATGAGGGAGATGCCGTGTCCTTTTGGAGTTTCGATCCAGCGGCCTTCGCAAGCTCGGCATGGAGCCGCTCCGCAACTATTTTGTCGTCGCCGGGACACATCATATAGGCCGTGATCGATATACCGGTTTCATCGGCCGGAGACTCATGACCGAACCGCCTCTCGCCGCGCCCGAAGAGCGTGATGCGCGGCTCTGTGGTGAACAGAGTGTGCTCGATATCCGCGCCCGTGGCTCCGATCTTATTCGTGCTCCAGCTGATATTGAGGACCGGCGTGTGATTCGAAAGCTCCTTGGTCTCCTCAATGGAACTCGTCACGCCATCGACGGTGCCAACGGTTTGCGCGATGTGCTTCATCCACGACATCCAGTTGTTCCACTCCGCCTGGTGATCGCGTTTTGTCCACATCTCAACGGCGGCAACCATCCCCATGGCTTCTTCCTTGCCGACCTTCATAGTGCGGCCATATCCATGATGCGGGGCGCTGTGAACCCAGGCCGCTTTGATCAGGTCCTTGCGTCCGAGAATCAGGCCCGCGGATTGGGGTCCGCGCAGGCATTTACCACCGCTATAACCGACCAGGGTCGCGCCTCGCTTCAGGTGAACGTTGGGAACGGTCAACTCCTCGGCGGCGGCGTCCACCAGAACTGGGATGTTTCTCTCGTGGGCGAGCGGGTAGATCATGTCATAGGTGAGCGGTCCGGTTTCGGCGTTTGGGCCGGCCAGAATATAGATCATGGCCACACGCGGACCAAGAGCAGCCCGGAACTCGTCGGCGTTTGAAACCTCAACGACACGGACGCCAATCGACCGGATGGCAGCGTCGTACTCGTTTCGCGAATGCGCCGGGATGACTACCTCGTCTTTTGCAAATCCGGCCAGATTCGGGATTCTGACGTGAAGATCGGGATTGCCACCCGCAATACACGCAGCCGTCGAGTGCGCGAGACCTGCGGCGCAGCCGGACGAAACCATGCCCCATTCGGCGCCAGTCAGTTCACTGAGCCGTTGCCCGACCCCATCGGCCAGTTCGTCCAGTTGAACGTAATGCTGGGCGGCAGCCTGTTGGGCGGCGGTCACTTCGGGTAATTCCAGCGAACCTCCGATGACGGTGTAGGTACCCCGGCAGTTAATTACCGGACGAACTCCAATGGATTCGTAGATGGACTTTGCGGCCGGGCCCGGCGCTTTACCGCCCCGAAGCGCAGGCGCGACCGCCAACAGGCTCCCGGTACGAAGCAACTGTCTACGATTGAATCCTGGTGAATCCGACATGCTCGAACGTCTCCTTTCGTTACCTCAGGCGTTTTGCGATACGAACCCAATTACGGCTTACCCTAGCCGCTTCAATAATATACATGGAAATTACCAAACGAATTCCTGCCTTGGGTTCGTTTTTTCAATTTGCTCCGTTGGGAATCGCCGGGTCAAGCCGGTGCGCTGTTTCGAAGTGACTACGCGCTCCCACAGAGTCGCCAGTTTGTGACAGAGCAAGCGCGAGGTTGTAATGGGCGGCCGCATATTCAGGTTTCTCACGTAGAGCTTTCTGGAACTCCGATTTCGCGTCGGACAGCTTTCCCGATTGCAAGGACAGCAGACCAAGGTTGTTGTACGCTTCGGCAAACTGAGGCGCCCGCCGGATCACCTCGGCGTATACGTCCCTGGCACGGTCCACCTGATTGCTCCCGGCCAGAAGATTACCAAACAGCATTCGAGCATCGAGATTGTCCGGGTCGAGAGCAAGGGCGGCGGAGATTTCACGAAGGGCCTCCTCGGGTTTAGCCGAAGAGGCGAGCATCACGGCCAAGTTGTAATGCGCAGCGGCCAAATCGGGGTCGCAGAACACCGCCTCCCGGAGTTCTTTCAGCGCAGTCACGTTATCGTGAAGCCTGGCCGATAGCAGCCCCAAGGCCAGATGCGCTTCGGCGTAATCGGGTTTGACTTCGAGAGCCTTCTTGTAGAGATCGACTGCCTCGGCCTCCCGGCCTAGTTTCTCTTTCGCCTGACCTTGATCGAGATAACTCCTGCTTTCCGCCAGGCGCGTTCGGGATTGGTGGAGCTCTCGAACTTCGCGCATCTCGGAGGCGGCCTGAGCCGGCTGGCCCTGCAGCCGAAGCGCAATTCCCAATCCATACCGGGCGCGTTCGAAATCCGGTTTCAGCGCTAGGGCCCGTTTGAGCGTGGAAATTGCGCCCTGGACGTCGCCCGTCTCCTTCAAAGCGAAGCCAAGATCGCACAAGGCGATTGGATTGCCGGGCATTAGCCGGACAGCCTCACGAAACTGCGGTAGCGCCGCGGCATTCTCACCCATACGGCGATACGCAATGCCGATGCTTTCATGTCCCGGCCCGAATGCCGGATTGAGCGCCACCGACCGGCGAAACTCCGCTAAAGCCTGCTGCAATTGACCGCTCTGTCCCAATGCGATACCCAAATGATAGTGAGTTTCGAAATCTTTGGGATTAGCGAGTAAGTGCTGTTTGAATTCAGACGCTGCCTTGCCGGGGTTGCCGTCGTTCAGGTAGGCAATTCCGAGTTGGGCGTGAAGCCCAGGTTCATTAGCGCGCAAATTCCGAACCGCTTCGAGTTCCTTCACGGCTTCAGCCGGCTGGCCTTCGTTCAAGAGTATGCCTGCGAGAGAACGCCGCGCAGCGATGTTATTTGAGTCGAGCGCGATAGCACGGCGCAGTTCGGACTTCAAATGCGCTTCCGCGGTGTCAACTCCAGCGGCTATGGAGACAGTGCAAAGCAGCGCGGCGATAATCAACAGACCGCCTGCCGGCGCGCGCGGCTCAGTCATTTAGGCGATCTTACCAGATAAACTTCGTGCTGAATTGCCCAATGCGAGGGGGGCGCGCACTAGTCACCACACCAAAGTTGCCGCTACTGAAATTTCCGTTCGGGTTATCGAACTGTGTGTGATTGAACAGATTGAAGAATTCAGCTCGAAATTCGACGCTGGTGGCTTCCGTTACCTTCGTGCTCTTCTCGAGAGCGAAGTCGGTATTCAGGATACCGGGTCCGTGGAAGAACCGGCGGTTGGCCGTACCGAACTGGCCGAGTTGTTCCGAAGCGAATGCATCCGGCAGGAAGTAAGTGTTGGGGCCGTTCGGTCCTGGTTTGCGCGGATCTTGAGTCTGAACCTTCCCCACAAGATCGGGAGTATCGGTGGAACTCTCGCCAACCAGCGAATAGTCCCCCGACTCGCCCAGCGAAATCGGAAAACCGGTAGAGAATCGGCTTATACCGATCAACTGCCAGCCTTGTGTGAGCCGCTTCGGGGCATTGCCAAAAGCGTGGTCGAAGGGAATCGACCAGTTATAACTGGCGACAAAGTTATGAGTAAGATCGTAAGAAGACAGTGAGCGGCTCAACCGGTAGTTAGTGTAATTCACCCAATCGTTGAAGCCGGACGCATTGTCGATAGCTTTGGAGTAAGTGTAAGCCAGCAGAAACGTGACATTCGACGCTCGCCGCTCTACCGATGCCTGAAAAGAGTTATAGTTCGAGTTCGCGATATTCGCGGTGATGGTGTTCCCCGAACCGAATGCCGGGCCCAGGGTATCCCTGGTTCCGAACACTTGTTGCCCGTTCGGCAGCGTATAAGTGACCTGTTCACCCTGGCGTCCGCAGGTGGGCGTCGCGCCGAGTTGGTTCAGCTGCTTGCAGAGAGCCGGATCGCCCGGATTCGCCGCATACTGGGCGATCAGTTTGTGTCCTTGTGTACCGACAAAAGCGAGCGTCAAAACAGTGGATTTGGACAGTTCGCGCTGGACCGTAAAATTGTAGTCCTCGGCGTAGGGGAGCTGGTTGTGAATAGAGTAACCGGGAGAATTCGAGATCGGCTCGTAGATCGAATAGTCAAGCGTTTTGTTCGCGGGACTTCCAGCAACGGGGAACGTGAAAGGGAATCGCTGGGTTTGAGAACTCCCGTCGGCGCGCGTCTGAAAAGGCTGGTCGAACATGACAGGCTGAGGGCTGACCCAGTAGAGACCGAATGGGGCATCGCCCACCTCGTAAAACAGGTTCAGGTCTTCGATGGAGGTGTAGTAGATCCCATAAGCCGCGCGGATACTCGTTTTGCCTGGGCCGCCCGTGAGCTTGCCCAGAATCCCATCGCTGAACCCTGGCGAATACGCGATTCCCGCGCGAGGAGCGAAGTTGTTATAGCGGGTAGGAGCGAGCGTGCTTGGAATGCCCGGATCTCCCGGGACCACCCAGCCTTTCGGCGCGGTCGGAAAAACGGTGGACTGCTCACCAGGAACAATGGTCTCGATTTTCCCCTCAGTGTCGTACCACGGCATACTAACTTCCCAGCGCAAACCAAGGTTTAGCGTCAGATTGGGCTTCAGTTTGAAAGAGTCTTGGACGAAGAGTGCTCCGTAGCGGGTGCGGGAATCGAGAAATTGCTGGCTGCACTGGTTGTAACTGACAGGCGCGCCTAGCAGAAAGTCGGCGAAATCGAGCCCCGTTTCACTCCCATCGAAGGTGAAGTCCCCGTTGGGAGCGCAAGTGTTGCGCTCATTGATCTGAAGATAGCGGAACTCGCCGCCGAATTTCAAAGAATGCCTCCCTATAACTTTCGAGAACGTATCGGAAACCATGTAAGTGTTATTCGGCTGAAATGTGGTGAGGGTTGGAACGCCCATGGAGAAGCTGGTGAAATAGACTGGCGGTACGGTCTGCGGGAAGTTAGGCGGCCCGGACGGAACGATTCCCAGAGTACCTGCCCCGGTAACGAATCCGAGATCTGAAAGCTTCGCCAATCCGCCGGTGGGCTCGTCCGTAACCGTCGAAGTCCGGAAGAAGCTCAAGCGGAAGTCGTTGACCTGCGCCGATCCGAACGTTTTGGTGTTGCTCATCACCGCTTGTTGCGCGCGAGTAGGAGTTACGGACGAGAAGCCGGGTATATTGCCACCATTTGGCGGGAGAGCGTCGGCAACGGTTGAATCGTCGAATTCATAGTAGAAAGACCAATTTCCCGTCTTCTGATTGATGAAGTCGACTCGCTGTCCCATCTTGTCGTCACGAACGGAATTCTTCTGGCTTGCGTTGCTGTAAGTGGAATCTCCAAGATTTGGAACCGGAATGTAAGGAAGAATTCCGATGGCCGGTTTGGAGAAGGCGCGCTGTGGAATGATACCGTTCGGAAACACACAATCCGTTGTGTTGGCGCACCCGCTATAGGGTTCTCCATTCTGCACCGGATATCCCAAGCGCTGCGAAAGGACCTGTGCCCAGTAACTCCCGTTCACAGCGGTAGGATTACCGTTAGCATCGAAGAACACGCTGGGATCGAAAACGCCTGCACGCTCCTGCAGACTTGGCACGGGAACTAAGCCGGTGCTCGCGCCCGTCACTTGGCGCGTGCCTTGATAGTCGGTAAACCAGAACAATTTGTCCTTGATGAAGGGACCACCCACGGCATAACCGAACTGATTGCGGCGCAGTTCGGCCTTAGTCGGATCGAAGAAGTTACGTGCGTCGAAGTTGTCGTTCCGGAGGAATTCGAAAACATCGCCGTGGAAGCCATTGGTTCCCGACTTTGTAATTGCGTTCATCACGCTGCCGCTGAACTTTCCGTATTCCGCGTCGAAACTATTAGTAATTAGCCTGAATTCCTGAATCGAATCAAGATTCGGAACCAAGCCGGCTCCGTTGTTACGGCCTTCACTCACATCGCCGCCGTTAACGAGAAATGCGTTTGCCGTTTCACGCTGCCCATTCACCGAGACATTGCCTACGGACGAACCGCCGGAACCGCCGGAAACCGGACGATCCTGCTGGATCGATCCCGACGTAGTAGGGGCCACGCCGGCCTGCAATCCAAGCAGGTCGAGAAAGCTGCGCCCGTTCAAAGGAAGGGAGAGAATCTGCTTTGTACCGATCACCTGACCGAGTTGAGTGCTGTCGGTTTCCACCTGGACCGGATTGGCTTCGACGGTGACGGTCTCTTTAACGGCACCCACCTGAAGCATCACATCCACGCGAAGTTCGTCGTTCACCTGCAGATTGATTCCAGTAGCAACGTATTGCTCAAATCCGGGCGCGGTCGCCGTTACTTTGTAGTGTCCGGGAGGAAGCGCCAGAAGACGATACTCGCCATCCGTTCCAGACATTGTCGCTCTGGTGAAGTTTGTGTCGGCATTTACCGCCGATACCTGCGCTTGAACGACGAGTCCGTTGGAACTATCTCGTACGATGCCCGAGATAGCGCCCGTGACATCGGCCGAAACAGTAAGTGCAAATACTGAAGCGGCCAAGAGTGCAAAAGCACAATTCTTGATACCCAAGGTAAGCCTTCCTGTAACAAGCCGTTGCGGGGAGATTATCGAATATCCCGTTACTTGTCAAGAGTTTCGTGAAGCGGTGGCTGCTTTAGATTTATTTACTGAAAATTAGAGTGCCGAAGTGTTCGGGAACGTGGTTGGGATCCCGATTCTGGACGCAAGTCGGCTGCCAGCACATGAAATGGCGCTGCGGATCCGCGCCGAGCCCGTCTATCCGGTATAGGTTGGCACGCCATCTTGTGCCGACTGATCACGGGCTTGCCGCTAACCGCCGTTAACGGAATGCGCGCCGCCGCGTACCAGATTTTCCGTTCTTTATCGATGCGGGCCGCGGTCTTCCACCCGGACTGCCAATTGTGATCGTAACTGTTGTGGTCGAGATCGATGGCTAAGTCGATCCAATCTCCCGTCGGCGCGATTTCGAACTCACGGTAGTGGCGGATATTAGTCCAGTCATCCCCAAGGAACATCTCCACCACGTCTCTATCCCATAACCCAACGCGTTCGACCGTGTTATCCGGGGGAAGAAACAAATTCAACTCGGTGTAGGGGCACTGGAACAAGATGTACAGGTCCGTGTCGGTCCAGAAGGCGCGAATTGTCGATTTAAGATTTGGATAATCGATCTCTTTAGTGCAGTCTTTCGACATCGATTGAGACGCCGCGTTCTTCCATACCGAGGCATCGGGGTCTAAGCTGAGTTCGGGGCTCCCGTCCACGTGCCGAATAGTGAAGGTTGCGGTCGGCCCAGTCACCACACACGGTTTCTGCGCGAACGCAAGGGTCGAAAGAGCCATGAGCGGGATTAAAAGGTAGCGGCGCATACGTTTCGCTGGAAACACTTGCCGGATTCTAACGCAAGGCAAAAGTGAAGACGTCGGCCCCGGACGCGATCGCTACAAATTGCGTCCCATTTACCGAGTAACTCATGGGAGACGCATGCATTGACTGGCCGGTATTGAAGTGCCAAAGCGATTTGCCGCTGCGGGCGTCTACGGCCTCGAAAGCTTCCGCGTCGTTTGCGAAGAATACCAGGCCGCCAGCCGTAGTCATCGTCCCTCCCCACGATTGCGCCGAACCTATCTGCGGATATTGCCATGCCATCTTTCCCGTTTCCGGGTTAAAGGCCATCAGGATTTTTTGTCCATTCTCACCGGGTGCATGCTTGGCCCCGGTGGCGTAAAACGCGCGGCCTTCCGTGAATTGCTGCGGCTTAAGGAAGAAGAGTTCGCAGTTTTCGAGAGCCATGAAATACAGCAGGTGCGTGGACGGATTGTAGGACGGTGAGAACCAGTTTGTGGCCCCTGTCATATCGGGACAAATCAGCGTTCCATTGGCCGTCGGCTCGATACCGGTGCGAATAGGTCTGCCCGCTTCATCGATTCCTTTGGCCCAATTCAACTTCTTCACGAACGGCGTAGCGGCCAAGAATTTTCCGTTTGTACGATCGAGAACATAGAGGAATCCGTTGCGATTTGCCTCTACCAGCAGCTTGCGCGGAACGCCCTGGTATTGCGCGTTCACAAGCACGGCGGCCTCTACGGCGTCGTAATCGTAGAGATCATGCGGAGTGAATTGAAAATGCCACTTCAGCTTGCCGTTATCGGGGTCCAAAGCGAGCACGCATGCGGTGTAGAGGTCGTCACCGGGACGTACCGTGCCGTCGAAATCCGGAGCCGCGTTGCTTGTCCCCCAATAAAGAGTGTTCAGTTCTGTGTCGTAAGTGCCGGGCATCCAGGTGGTTGCGCCGCCTCGCAGATACAGATCTCCCGGCCAACTCTCCGAGCCGAATTCACCAGGTCCGGGGATGGTCCAGAACCGCCAGACTTCTTTTCCAGTGAGAGCGTCGAATGCGGCAACAAACCCGCGGACTCCATCATCGCCCCCCGACGTTCCGACCAGAACCTTGTCTTTGACTACTAGCGGCGCACTTGTCGCACCGTAATTTTTGTTATTGGCCGTATACGCAACGTCCCAAAGCAGGTGGCCGGAACGCACGTCCAAGCACAGCAAATGCGCATTGTCCGTTTCCATATACACGCGCGAATGCCAAAGACCGACGCCCCGGTTGTGATGAGCGGATGCATCGTCAATCAACCCTTCTGTAACTGGACGCGAGTAGTGCCAAATAGTCCTTCCGGTCCGGGCATCGAGCGCGAAGGCGTCGTTTGCGGACGTGACGAACATCAGCCCGTCCATCACGACCGGCGTGCCTTCAAGAGAGCTCGAATTGCGCGAATGAAACACCCATTGCGCCCGAAGTCGATTCACATTTCCGGTTGTGATTTGAGACAGACTCGAATAGCGGCGGCCCGTGTAATCGCCGTTATAGGAAGGCCAGTTTGCATCGGGCGGCAAAGCGAGGAGAGAAGTGTGGAGCAGCAGACACCAACAGACCGCGCTGAATAGTTGAATCACCCGCATCTTTAGAAATAGTAGCCGCAGCCTTAGCAGAGTGCATTCACACGGCCGTTATAGACTTGAGCTTTTCACGGCTGGTCCCTTATGTACAAGCGGATATTTCTGGTGGGAGCATTTGTCTCGGCCGCTCTAATGGCCCAGACGCCGCCAGCAGACGTTGGTCAACAGCTCTTCAGTTCTTCCTGCGCCGGCTGCCACGGTCTGGATGGGCGCGGCGGCGAGCATGCTCCAGACATCGCGACCACAGCAAACGTCCGGCAACTTCGCGACCTTGATATCGCCCGCATAATACGGAGCGGCATCCCGGCTGCGGGAATGCCCGCATTTAGTTCGACGTTTACCGCCGGACAAATTGCCGCTGTCGTCAAGTATCTGCGTTCTCTTCAGGGACAAGGCGGAACTCGCTCTTTTGATGGCGACGTAAATCGCGGGCGCGTCCTGTTCTTTGGAAAGGCAAGGTGTTCAGAATGTCACCTGATAAAAGGGAAGGGCGGGTTTCTCGCAAGTGACTTGTCGGCTTACGCAAGCGGACATTCGGCGGCCGAGATCCGCGAGGCGATCGTCAATCCGAATAAGAATCTCGATCCGCGCGAACGCGCTGTCACCGTAGTTACCCGTGACGGCAAGAAATACACCGGCGTCGCTAGGAACGAAGATAATTTCTCTCTGCAGATGCAAACAATGGATGGACGCTTCCATCTATTCGAGAAATCGGAACTGGCCCGAGTGGATCATTTGAACCGATCCATTATGCCGTCCCAGTACGGCTCGGAATTGAGCCACGCTGAGCTGGATGATCTGGTAGCGTATCTGGCGGAAGAGGCGGAAGGGCAACAAAGCACGCCGCACAACGATGACGAGTAATAAGTCTAGACAAAGCGTGCTAATACCGTTGCTAGCGGCAGTAACTGTCATTGGTGTTTCGTCTAGCTTCAAAACAGCGGATCAACCTGGGAGAGAGTTCAAGCTCGAAGCGAAGTCGGCCGCATTCTGGAGAGTTATCGATTCAGACGCGAAGCTAACGCGAGTAGCTGCTGGGTTCGGCTTTACCGAAGGGCCGGTTTGGGATCCGGCTGGATTTCTCTACGTTAGCGACGAGGAACAGAACAAGATCTACCGCGTTTATCCCGACGGCCGAAGAGAAACTGTCATCGCGTTGCAAGATCCAGACGGAAATACGTTAGACCGCAAACAGCGTCTGCTCGATTGCGCCAGTATTTTGCGCGCAATAATTCAAGTGAACGTGTCGGGACAATATACAATTCTTGCCGACCGTTTTGAAGGGCGGCGCTTTAACAGCCCGAACGACGTGGTTGCCGGTCCGGATGGCGCCGTCTATTTCACAGATCCCACTCTCGATTTGCCCAAAGGAGAGAAACAAGAACTTCCGTTCCAGGGAGTATACCGGTTGGACACGAACGGTGTTGTGCGCTTGTTGATTAAGGACATGGCGCAGCCGAATGGGTTAGCGTTTTCGCCCGATGGCAGACATCTGTACGTAGACGATAGCGAGCGAAAGGATATTCGTGTTTTCGATTTCTCGCCGGATGCCAAGATCAGCCAACGAACGGCTCTTCGGCGATGAGAATGAGCCCGGCGGCGTTCCCGACGGAATGAGAGTGGATCAGGCGGGAAACCTTTACGTGGTAGGACCGAAGGGAATCTGGGTGTGGGATGCACAAGGGAATCACATCGGAACGATTATCGTTCCGGAACAGCCTGCGAATCTAGCCTGGGGTGAGAACGACTATTCGACGCTTTACATCACAGCGGCCACGTCGGTCTACAAAATACGAACCAAGGCACATGGATTCATGCCAAACTTGAAATGATTTTGCTGTGATTGGGATGGGAGGACATATGCAAAGTGATCGCAGAAAGTTCGTACAGGGCGCTTTTCTGGGCGCCGCAACCGCTTTGGCGCAATCGAAGAGCAATGCTTCGGAAGCAAAGGCCCTTGGCATTCCGGGTCCTTACCCCGGACGAGTGATCGCGGTTGAACATCCCGGCTGCATTGTCTCCGGAACGTATCAGACAGAGCCGGTCGATCAGATGATGCGGCGAGGAATGCAAGAACTCACAGGCGCGCCGGCGTGGCAGGATGCGTGGCGTTCCCTGTTTGAGAAAGGCGATATCGTCGGCATCAAAGTAAGTCCGGTGGGCGGCCCCAAGCTGTGTTCCGATGCTTCCGTTCTGCACGCGATCATCGACGGACTGAATGCGGCTGGTGTTTCGAATAGCAACATCATCGTGTTCAACCGGTACAGAGAAGAGGCAATGGTAGCCGGGATAGACAAGTGGCTTCCAGCGGGAGTCCGCTTCGAGGCTGCCTCGCCAAAATACGACGATATCCAACTCGACATGGGCGGCTACGACGAGAATCATTACATGGAAATGGCAATCGTGAAGCCCGGAGACGATCCGAAGGACCCGCGCTCACGCCGTTCCTATTTGGCTAAGGTGGTCAGCACTCAGGTGAACAAGATCGTCAATCTTCCAGTGCTGAAGCATCATCAGTCGGCGGGCGTCACCATCACTCTGAAGAATATGTCGCACGGGTTCGTCAATAATGTAAACCGGTCTCACATGACGCCCACTGCGAATGCCTGCGGGATGTTTATACCGTCGGTTGTGAGCCTGCCGATCATTCGCCAGAAGGTGGTGTTGCATATAGTAGATGCGGTGAGGGCTTCCTATCACGGCGGTCCTTCGTACAAACCGCAGTATGTGTGGGAACCTAAGACGCTCTACTTCGGAACAGATCCGGTGGCTTTGGATAAGACGGGTTGGAAAGTGATCGACGCGAAGCGGAAAGATATGGGAATGGCATCAATCGCGCTTTCAAAGCCGGATGCAGCCAGCCATTACCTGAACTGCCAGGTGGAGCACATTGAGATAGCTGGAATGATGGGTCTCGGCCAATTCGACGACGACAAAATCAATGTGAAGCAGGTTAAGTTAGCATAATTCCGATCACATAAGTTCAATCAATAAGATGAGATTAAGAATCCTTGTTTCCTCAGTTACTGCGCTAGTGATAAGTCTTGGAGTTTCTTCGATGAGCGCTCAAACTCAATATGACCTGCTGTTACAAGGCGGGCACGTCATTGACGCAAAGAACCATATCAGCGCGGTTCGCGACGTAGCGATAAAAGACGGAAAGATTGCGGCCGTCGAGGCGCACATCGATCCATCGAAAGCGCTAAAGACCGTTGACGTGAAAGGCCTGTATGTGACGCCCGGAATTATCGACATTCACGTCCACGTTTATGCGAGCACAGGCGAGGCCAAATCCTATGCTGGCGACAATGGCGTTTGGCCGGACGGGTTCACGTTCAGAAATGGGGTCACGACTGTAGCGGACGCCGGCTCGTCCGGATACAAGAATTTCGAGGATTTCAAAGAGCACATTATCGATCGGTCCAAGACGCGGGTGCTGGCGTTTTTGAATATTGTTGGAGCCGGTATGCGCGGCCCGAAGTATGAAAACAATCAGGCGGACATGGAAGCGGAACCCGCCGCGGAGATGGCGAAGAAGCATCCGGGACTGATTATCGGAATTAAGACGGCCCACTACGAAGGTCCCGAATGGACGCCGGTTGAGCATGCGGTTCAGGCCGGAACCATGGCGAACATTCCGGTGATGGTCGATTTCGGAGCCAACAGGCCAGAGCGGCCCATCTCGATTTTGCTGACGCAGAAGTTGCGGCCCGGCGATATTTACACCCACTGCTTCTCCGGCCTGAGAAACGAGCTGGAACCGGACGGCAAACTGAATCCGGGCATGTGGGAAGGCAGAAAACGCGGCGTTATTTTCGACGTGGGCCATGGCGGCGGAAGCTTTGCCTGGCGGGTCGCAGTTCCCGCGATTCAGCAGGGCTTTCTGCCCGATTCGATCTCGACGGATCTTCATATCGGAAGCATGAACGCGGGCATGAAGGACATGCTGAACGTGATGGACAAGTTCCTGGCTCTTGGGCTCTCGGTGGATGACGTGATTGTACGGTCAACCTGGAATCCGGCGCGCGAAATACATCACGACGAACTGGGAAATCTGTCCGTGGGATCGCCAGCCGACGTTGCGGTGTTGCGCGTTGCGAACGGCGACTTCGGCTTTACGGATATGTATGGCGCGAAGATGCGTGGAAACAAGAAGTTCGTGTGCGAGATGACCGTACACACGGGAAAGGTAGTCTACGATTTGAACGGGATCAGCCGTCCGGACTGGAAGACGCTACCGGCGAAGTACACAGAGATCGGCGATCCCAGATGGGACGGACTCAATCCGGCCCATCGGGGCCATAGCGAGGAAGAGTCTCCGTCGTCGCATTGACAGCAACGGGAGCGGCGGCGGAGTTTTTTAGATATAAGCGATGACGTCGATTTCGACCAGCGATTTGCCTGGCACGCCCGCTACCGAGACGGTCGTTCTGACGGGCGGCTCCGCGCCAAACCGGCCTTTGAAGACTTCGTTCATTCCCTGATAATCTTTCAGATCGGCGAGGTACACCTGAGCTTTCAAGACCTTGTCCATGGATGAGCCACACGCTTCCAGTTGCTTTTGAATCTCGTCGAGAACGTGTTTTGTATGCGCCTTGATATCGCCTTCGAAATGAGCGCCAACGCCCGAGAGGAACAACAGATTGCCGAGCGAAACGGCAGGACTGAAAAGCGGCGCCTTTTCGGGTGCTTTGCCGTTTTCCCACCAGACCTTCTTCGCGGAACCACTTTGCGCGGCCGCAGTTCCCGCTACCGCGGTGGAAGCCGCTACGGCGGCAACCGCTCCCTTGCCGATGAAACCTCTTCTGTTCGTTTTGCCCATGTTTCTCCTTTGCTCCTTTTGCATCCTACATCAGACAGGAAACACGCTTCCAGATGAAAGCACGATTTAGAAGTATCTCGCTGTCCGCGCTCCTTGCAATTGCGTCATTCGCATCGGCGGCGGACCTGCAGCAGCAAGTTCAGACGATTGCATCGCAGCATCACGGCAGGCGTTTCGCTGTTCGCCCAGGATCTGAATACCGGCAAGACTGTCGCGATAGAACCCGACAAGCCGGTTACAACCGCAAGTGTGATCAAGCTTGCAATCCTGTTCGATGCTCTGGAACAGGTTCGGTCCGGCAAGGTGAAGTTTGACGACCACATCACTCTGAAGAAAACAGATCAAGTGGGTGGATCGGGTCTGCTGCTGTTTATGGATACGCCGTTGCAACTTACGCTCAAAGATGTGCTGACGCTGATGGTCGTAATGAGCGACAACACGGCGACGAACCTGGTCATCGACCATCTTGGGCTCAAGAACATTGATGATTGCATCCGCTGGATGGGTTTGCGGGACACCTACCTTTACAAGAAAGTCTTTGTTCCCGCTACTGAGCCGCTGCCATCGCCGCTGCGGGAAGAACAGAAGAAATTCGGACTGGGGAAAACCACTGCGCGTGAAATGGCGAAGGTGATGGAGCGCATTTACCGCTGCCAACTTGCCGCGCCCGGTGAGCCCGCGCAGCCAGGGGATGTTCAGCTCTGTGCAACGGCAATGACGATGCTCGGGAACCAGTTCTACCGGGGATCCATACCGCGCTACCTTGACGGATGGAATGCTCCGGGAACCGGCTCCGGCACGGCTGTTGGAAACAAGAGCGGCTCGCTCGACGAGGTGCGGAATGACGTTGCGCTGGTCGCTTCGAAGCGCGGGCCGATCGTGATCTCCGCGTTCACTTTCGACAACAAGAGCCAAAGCTGGCAATCGGATAACGAAGGTGAGATTACGATCGCCAAACTTGCAAAAGCGATTGTCGAGGCGTGGTCACCGGAGGGACTTGCCCCGGACGAGTACAAACCTCATCCGGGGAAGACCGGCCCATAGCCTACTTAAGCTTTTTTCAGCAAAGCGATCTGGCCGGCATGATAAGCCGAGTGTTGGATAACGCCATGAAGTAAAACGTAGAAGGTCTGGGCTTCCGTCGCCGGAGCGCTCTCCTGCAATCGTTCCTCAGGAAATTGGAGAATCGCCTGTTCAAGAGCATCGATCTCGCTTTCGAGGGAGGACAGAGCATCGTGCCAAGAATTAGCCATCGGCGGCCAGTCTTCCGCCGAGTCCGCATCACGAGTGCGAGTTGCCGAAAGGCGTTCTCTTGCGATCCGAAGCCAACCGGCGATGTGCAACACCAATTCCCAGATCGTGTGTGCGTCCGTCAGGCCTCGCCTTCGCGCCTGTTCCTCGTCGATATCGCTAAGGAGGTCCTTTAACGAAGGCCCAAGCCAGGAAGGGCCGTCATAAAACAGGCGGAGTTGGCGCGCGATGCGTTGTGGTTCTGTGTCCGCTTGCTCATCGGCATCATTGTTCACTCTAGTTCCCCGCTTCCGCTTTCTGCTCTCGATACTGGCCGATGTGCTCGTAAACCTCGTGCGGAAATTCCAGATCTTTGTAGAGGTTGCAAGAATCCGGGTCCTCAGGATTGGGACAAATCGGAAATCCCTGCTTTTGCATCCATTCCATTACCCTCTCGCGGCGCGGCGGATTGTAGTTACGTTGTTCTACTTGCTGGATTAACGAACGGGCCTTCGCTTCATCACAGTCTTTGTCCTTCGTCATCCACGCCACGAGTTCATCATTATCAAGAAAATGACGCGCGCCCATGATGAATACCAAGCGTCCGTAATGCCCGATGTCCTGGCCCTGCTCCAAGGCGTCCATCAGGTGCTTCATCATCTCGTCCTGCTGTAGCTGTTCGACTGCTGGCATGTAATACGCTCCTGCCAGTTCGACTGACCCAGACGCCTCAGAGTTACGTAGTTTCTTCGCCTTTTGAGGAATCGTTCTAGCTTGTCGCCCGCTTGGCGTCCATCTTGCGCTCTTGGCCGTTGCCCATTCCACCCTCTGATTTCACTGTGAAGTGAATGACGTCACCATCCAGTTTGCCTTGATAATTTTGCTTGAACTGATTGCCGTTGTACTCGCGCACAACGGTGAACGAGACGTTATCGCCGTCCACTTTCCCGTCCGAAATGTCGGTGTCGCCGGACCGCCCACTCACGGTTCCGGTCAGCTTGTCGCCAGCGGCCTTCAAATTCATCGTAACGGTCATCGTATTGCCATTACGGCCTTGGAATTCCGCCGTCCATTTGCCGCTTGCGTCGGCCGCCCAGATCATTACCGTCGCTAGCAGGCCCATCAAAATCAATCGCGGTGCTCTCATGTTTATAAATCCTCCTCGGACTATTACGAACGTTAAGACTATGCGCCTATCCCGCTTGGTTACAGGCCGCCATCACCTTTTCACGAACGAATAGCTTCCCGCCGGCAATTCATACACATCATTCCCGGTATCGCGCATCTTTTTGCTGCTCGACAGAGGCCTGCCGTCGAGCGTGAAGGAGGCCGCCTCCGCAGCGGATAGCGGTAATTGCGCTTTTGTGTTCGGCGGGATCGTGACATTCCAGCGAGTCTGACCGCCAGTGATGCTCCACGCAAGACGTGATTTGCCCGTATGGAGACTGGTAGGAAAAGTTCAGACTACCCAACCGGGAATCGAAATTCGGATGAAGGTAGATGGTGTGGAATCCGGGATCGGACGCGACAGTATCCACCCCCGCTGCGTAGCGGTAAATCCACTCTGCCACCGCGCCGTAAGCGTAATGATTGTACGAATTCATGCTGGGGTCGCCGCGCATTTGGTCGCCATTCCAGCGCTCCCACATTGTCGTCGCTCCGTGCTCAATCAGGTAGCCCCAAGACGGGTAAGCGGTGTTCAATAGCAAGCGGTAGGCAACATCAGCGTGGCCAGTATCGGTCAGCACTTCCAACAGATAAGGAGTGCCCAAAAACCCCGTCCCAAGCAGCCAGTGATTCTCTTCGATTTTCTGCACCAGTTTCTTCGCCGCGGCTTCGCGCAGTTCTTCTGGAACGAGGTTCATATGCAGAGCCAGCACATAACCCGTCTGCGTCTCTACGGGAGCGCTTCTTGCCTCGGCAGTAACGGGAGTTGCGGTCGGTGGAGGGATGCTCGGGAACTTGTCAATCGCGCCGACAAAACCATCCGGGCGTACATAGGCTTTTTGAAACGCCGCTTTGATGTTGTTGAACAGATCACCGTACCTGGTTACGTCATCGGCCCTTCCTAACGCACTCGCCATGTCGCGCATCAGCGAAACGTCATAGGCCCAGTACGCGGTAGCGATGAGGTCTTCCGGCGTCGTCTGTGTCGGCGTGAGCCAATCACCGAACGGGATGCCGAACTGGTTTCTCCACAAGAAATCGGGATTCGCTTTCTCGATAGCCGATAGATATTTTTCCATGGCGTCCCAGTTCTGCTCGATGACGCGCTTGTCTCCCGTTTGTATCCAGCCGGTCCAGGGGATGATGACACCGGCATCGCTCCAGCCAGCGCCGAAGCCCGGAGATGGAGAACTGGTACCTGGCGCGAAGATGCCGTACATCGGCGTGCCCACCTGTGTGCCGCGAAGATCCGCGGAAAACTTTTCGGTGAAGGCGTGCAGATCCATGTTGTAAGATGCCGTACGCCAGAAAACCTGAGCGTCGGCGCTCCAACCGAGGCGCTCGTCCCGCTGCGGACAATCGGTGGGAACGCCGATGAAATTAGAACGCTGGCCCCACAGGATGTTGCTCCAGAGTTGATTGATCATCGGATTGCCGGTATGCAGCTGGGCCGTGAACGGAGCGTCAGTGTGGAAGACGACCGCTTTGAGTGCGTCTATGGCCGGTCTTGTTGGAAGTCCAGATATCTCCGCGTATCGAAAGCCATGGAACGTGAACTGCGGCTGATACTCTTCCATGCCAGTTCCAGCAAGTATGAAGTGGTCTGTCGCCTTCGCAGTCCGGAGATTTGCGACATACATCGTGCCATCCGGGTTAAGAACTTCGGCGAAGCGCAACTTCACGTCTGTTCCGGAAGGCCCTTGTAAATGCACCTGCGGCACGCCCGCGAGGTTCTGACCGAAATCGTAAATGTAAACGCCGGGCTTGGGACTGGTGAGGCTTTTCGCCGTTACGACCCTCTCTTCTCGAATCGGCTGAAAATATTGCGCGACGATCTCGGGTTCTTTGGGATTGACCAGGACAGCTGGCTTCCAATTCGCGTCGGAAAAAGAGGCAGTGTCCCAGCCATGCTGCACGCGGCGTGCATCGTACGTTTCGCCGTCGTAGATTTCGGCGCTGAGGATGGGCGAGACGTCGGCCTTCCACGATTCGTCAGTAGCAATCCAGTCGATGGACCCATCCGCGTGTTCGATTCGCAATTGCGCTTTGAGAGCGGGCGGCGTGTCGCCATAGTTGTATCCCTGCCGGGACCACATCAGCGGAGTTGTGTACCAGCCGGGAGCCAGATAGGCGGCGATGGCGTTCTCACCGTCCTTCACCTGTGCGGTCACATCGTAGACCTGATAAGGAACATGCTCACGGAAATCCATCCAGCCGGGCGCGAGAATTTGATCGCCTACAACGTGGCCGTTGAGATGGAACTTGTACGCGCCTAGAGCCGTTGCGTACAGCCGGGCTGAGATTACCGGCTTCGAAACATCAAAGCTATGACGCAGGATCTTCACGGGTCCGGTTGGCCACGGATTTCCCATCGAGCTTCCGCCGGAATCTGGGGGCCGGAAGCTCTCCGCTTGCTTCCAGGATGAGTCGTCAT
Source organism: uncultured Acidobacteriaceae bacterium (assembly GCA_963845995.1). GTDB lineage: Bacteria > Acidobacteriota > Terriglobia > Bryobacterales > Bryobacteraceae > Bog-105. The sequence continues at coordinate 86,713 of CAWJUO010000043.1, forward strand.
ACGCGGGAGCAAACCATTCTCCCTGGGCATTGAGAGACGCTTTCCAACCCTGTTGGCCGCTAGTAAACAACACGACGGAACCGTCGCTCAGTTCGACATAGATGCACGCACTCATGGGAGTGCGGGTATTCCGCGCCGTGAGCGGGCCGGGCTGCGGATTGTAGTGAATGATCCCGACTGCCAGCGTATTGCCTCCTTCGTGCAACTCGCTGGTTATGTCTTTTCGCGTGTAGGTCTGCCACGGCATTTGCTGCCAGGGAGGCATGGGCTGCGCCTGAAGCACCTGCGTTCCGTTGATCCAGGCGGCGGCAGTGTCCTGCCCGGTCACATACAGTGCTGCTCGCTTAACAGGCTTGGTCACGTCGAAGGGAAAGCGGAAATCGTGGTGGGTAGCACCGGTCCCGGCGAAGTTCGCCACTTCGGCATTCGTGATCCAAGCCGCGCCCGATGTGCGGATCCGGCGATGCTCTTCTAACTCGTAGCCGATCCACTTCGCTTTCCAGTTGGCCGCCGTAAGCAGACCCGTTTCCCACCAACTGACATCGCTAGCCGGGTAGAGACGCCCATCCTTGTCCCACACCTGAACGCGCCAGTAGTAACGCTTTTCAGCTTCAAGAGGCGGGCCGGCGTACGGCACATTGACGGACTGGTCCGGATGCAATGCGGCCGCTGTCCCACACATCGGGCTTGCCGCTCGTGAGCAAAGCGGACTTGCTGGCTACCTGAACCTGGTAGGCCGTCTGTACCGCTCCCCAACGCGGGTCCTGTAAGCGCCAGGAGAGAAGCGGCTTTGTGGCATCAATTCCTAAGGGCTGGACGAGGGCATCGCACTGCAGGCCTAGCGGCTTGAGCAGTGGAGCGGGCGCGCCCGATGCGGGATCCACTGAAAGAAATGCGGTCAGGAGAATGGCTGTAGTGAACTTATATCTTGTGTACATCGATTCGAACCGCCGTTGAAACATTCTATTTCACAATGCGAACCTTGTGAACGTCTAAGTGAGACAATCCTCAGCATGACAAGGCGGGAACTTCTCGTCGCGATGGCCGCCGGTTCGGTTGCCGCGGCGAACCATCTGTCCTCGAAGATATCAGTCGAGGGTTACATTTTTCAGCAGTACGCTGACCGGCTCAAGAAACCTCTGGCCGATGTCGTCGGAGAGGTGCTTCCAATGGCGCGGTCCGCGGGTTTCAGAAACGTTGAACTGAGCCCGGCGTTCTTCACGCCAGACATCCGGGACCGCGTTCTCTCGCTGCTTCAATCGCAGGGTCTGAAGATGCCGTCCGTGTATGTCGGCGGCCCGATGCATGAAAAGGCCGGCGCCGATCAAACCATCGCCAAAGCCCTGGAGACGGGCAAAATTTGTGCGCCATTTGGATGCAAGGGCATCGTCAACAATCCCGATCCAAAACATAACGATCAGCCAAAGACGGACGCCGAACTCGCGGTCGAAGCGGATTCCCTTAACCGCATGGGGCGCACCTTAGCCGAGCACGGCTTTCAGTTGCGCGTGCATCACCATACACCTCAATTGGAAAACAATGCGCGCGAATGGCGCTATATTCTCGGCCATACCGATGCCGAGCACGTTTTCATCTGTGTCGATTGCGACTGGGCCTATGAAGGAGGCTTCGATCCACTTGCGTTCCTCCGCGATGTCGGGGGCCGCCTGCGAGAGATTCACGTTCGTAGCGCGAAGAACAAGCTCTGGCTGGAGGATGTCGAAGACAGCGATATCGATTACCGAAAAATCGCTCAGTATCTGAAGAAGAACGATCTACAGCCGCTCATCGTCGTTGAACTCGCCTATCGTCCGAAGACGGTTGTGACGCGCTCGCTTGGCGACGACATGCGGATCAGCCGTATCTACACCGAAAAGATTTTTGGAGTGAAAGCAAATGCATGAAATGAAAACGTCTCGCCGGGTATTCCTGGGCGGCGCCGCTGCGTTGGCCTGCGCCAGCCGATCCCTTTTCGCGAGTACTCCAGCCTTGCGCATCGGAGTGACGGATTGGAACCTGAACCTCACCGCCAATCCGGAATCTATTCCGACGGCCTCTCGCCTTGGATTTGCAGGAGTCCAGGTCTCCTTCGGACGCAAGCTGGTCAACGGACGGATGCCCGCCGACAACCCTGAGACGATCTCGCAATACCTGAAGCTTTCGAAGCAGTACAATCTGCCCATCGATGGAACGTGCGTCGATCGGCTGCACGATAACGGACTCAAAAACGATCCTTTAGCGTCGAAGTGGGTGCTGGACAGTATCCGGCTTACGAAAGAGCTGAAGACGCAGGTGCTATTGCTGCCATTTTTTGGGCCTCGTGCAATCGAGAACCAGAGCGATATGGATCACGTGGGCGATGCTTTGCGCGACCTGGCGCCCGAAGCTGAAAAAGCCGGCGTCATTCTGGGGCTGGAGGATACCATCTCCGCCGAAGACAACGTCCGCATTATGGATCGCTCCCGCGCGAAAAACGTTCTCGTCTACTATGACGTCGGCAACTCGACCATAGCGGGTTTCGACCCAGTGAAAGAGATTCGCTGGCTCGGCAAGGACCGCATCTGCCAATTTCACCTGAAGGACAATCCGCATTACCTCGGCGAAGGGACGATTCAGTTCAAGCCGATCATTCGCGCTATTGAAGATATTGGATGGAGCGGTTGGATGAACTTGAAACCGACGCTCATCCTGGCAGCCTGGACGCCGACATGCGCCGCAATCTCGCCTACATCCGCAACATCGTCGGATAAGGGGCCGGTGTACACCGTTTCCTATGAAGCGGCTCAAAGCTCCGCGTTTCGCAACCGCAGCGCATTAGCGATTACCGAGACGGAACTGAACGTCATCGCCGCGCTGGCGATCATCGGACTCAGCAGTATTCCGAAGAACGGATACAGAATTCCGGCCGCAATCGGGACGCCTAGAACGTTGTATAAGAACGCAAATAGAAGGTTCTGACGAATGTTCCGCATCGTTGCGCGGCTGAGCCGCCGGGCACGGACAATCCCTCGCAGATCTCCTTTGACGAGCGTCACGCCGGCGCTTTCCATCGCTACATCCGTGCCCGTTCCCATCGCAATACCGACTTGCGACTGCGCCAGCGCTGGAGCGTCATTCACCCCGTCGCCAGCCATCGCGACGATGTGGCCTTGTGCTTGCAGCTTCTTCACGGCAGCGGCTTTCTGATCCGGTGAGACGTCCGCTTCTATCCGATCAATCGCTAATTGTTCAGCCACGGCCTGCGCCGTTTCACGGTTATCGCCGGTGAGCATTACAATCTGAAGCTTCTCGGAGTGAAGTTGCCGAATCGCTTCTTTACTGGATGCTTTGATCGGGTCCGCAACTCCGATCAGTCCCACGGGCCGCCGGTCAACCGCCACAAACATAACGGTCTGCCCTTTGGCTCTCAAATCCGCCGCGTGACCGAGCAACGCATCGGTATCAATCAATTGTTCCTCGAGCAGCTTCGAGTTCCCAATCGTTACCTCGCGCCCCTCAATAATGCCCGTGGCTCCCCGCCCGGTGAAAGACCGGAAGCCGCCCGGCGATACCAACGAGAGATGTTTCTCTCTGGCGCCGTTCACGATAGCGGCCGCGAGCGGATGTTCACTGGCCTGCTCCAGACTGGCCGTGATCCGCAGCAATTCCGATTCGCTCATTCCGCTTAGCGGCAGAACGGTTGTGAGCCGCGGCTTGCCCTTCGGTAAGCGTTCCGGTCTTATCGATGACTAGCGTGTCAACCTTTTCCAAAGTTTCCAGCGCTTCCGCATTCCTGATCAGTACACCCGCACTTGCGCCTCGTCCAGTGCCCACCATGATAGACATCGGAGTGGCTAACCCTAGAGCGCAAGGGCAGGCGATAATAAGCACCGCAACCGCATTCACAAGAGCATGCGCGAAACGCGGTTCAGGACCCCAAATCGCCCATAGAAGGAAGGTAATTCCAGCCACTGCGATCACCGCCGGCACAAAGTAGGACGCGACGATATCCGCCAGCCGCTGAATCGGAGCCCGCGTCCTTTGAGCCTCGCTCACCATCCGCACGATATGAGAAAGAACCGTATCACTTCCCACACGCTCCGCCGACATGACGAAGCTGCCAGTACCGTTCACGGTACCGCCGGTTACCTTGGTGCCGGGACTCTTCTCAACCGGAATCGATTCCCCGGTGATCATGGATTCATCAACCGAACTCGTCCCTTCCAGAACCGCGCCGTCCACAGGAACGCTTTCACCAGGTCGTACACGCAATTTGAAACCAATGGAGATGCCGGCGGCCGGCACGTCTTCCTCCGTACCGTTCTCACGGATCACCCGGGCGCTCTTAGGCGCCAACCGCAACAGCGCTTTCAATGCGCTGCTTGTCTGGTTCCGCGCACGCAACTCGAGCACTTGTCCAAGAAGCACGAGAGTCACTATGATTGCGGCAGGTTCGAAATAAACCTCCAATCCACCGGCTGAAGTACGGAACGAGGCGGGAAAGATCGAAGGCGCTAGCGTTGCGATAACGCTGTAGAGATAAGCCGCCCCCGCGCCCATTCCAATCAGCGTGAACATGTTTAGGCTGCGATGAACTATTGAGGCCCACGCCCGCTCAAAAAGCGGCCAGCCAGCCCAAAGAACCACCGGCGTAGCGAGTGCGAACTCGATCCAACGGACGCTACCCATACCGATAACTTGCAGCAGCGGCCTTCCCGGCAATAAGTCGGCAATCATGACGAGGAGAATCGGAGCGCTCAGTGCTACCGCCGTCCAGAAGCGCCGGGTCATATCGATCAGTTCGGGGTTGGCCTCGTCTTCCGCCGTAACCGTTCGAGGCTCCAGCGCCATGCCGCAGATCGGACAGGCTCCCGGCCCGGCTTGTATGACCTCGGGATGCATGGGACACGTGTACTCGCTCGCGCTACCGCTCTGACTCGAAACGTCCTTGAGTCCGGGCTTTTTGCCGTCCGCCGCGACATACTTGCCGGGAGTCTCTTCGAATTTCCGCAGACAGGATACGCCACAAAAGAAGTAGCGTTTCCCGTTGTAATCCGAGTGTCCGGCGGCGCGATCGGGTTGAACTTTCATACCGCACACAGGATCTATTTCGAGCGGCGGTGTATTCAGCCGTGGTGCGTTTGGACCCGATATGTTCACCAAATCTACTGGGTTGCTCATATACCCCTCGCGCCCTATTGTACCGGATACCCGTGCACCCTATCGCGACATGGGCCCGCGATGATTACGATATCAGGAGAAACTCGCCGCCACTGCTCGCAGCCGTAGAGAAATCCCACGCAGGAATACCGGCAGCGTCAGTCTTGCCAGAAACGGGTCTTCCCGCCGCATCGAAGACTTGCCAGGCGATGGATCCACCCCGTTTCCAGCCAGTCCCTTCCGTCCACGCAAGCAAAGTCTGGCCACGGCTGTTCCCGGCAATCGCCGGATGTTTCCGCTTCGCCGCGGGACCGGGAGCTGAAATCGGTTTTCCCGGTTTAAGCGTGCCCATGTCAACAGGTGCGAAAAACACCTGCCCGTCTGTTTCCCATGAAACGAGCACACGTCCGGCGGCTTCGGTCAGAGATACGGTGCTCATAGGACACGCGCCAATCTCCCAAGGAGCAAGGCAAATCGCTCGAAAAGTTTTGCCGTGGTCTTTCGAGATCATCAGATAAATGTCGCGATGAACCACCTCGCGGGCACTGCGATACAGCAGATACAAGTTGCCCCGTGAATCGGCAAGAGCGCCCAGACCGCAGCAGCCGCAGGCGCCCAGTTCAGCCGGAGACACGGCCGCTTCCGGTGAAAAAGTCTGCCCGTCATCGGTCGATCGCGCGAGCCACACCCGGCGATGCCCCTCTCCTTCAACTGGCCGCCCATCGACCTGACCCTGCGCATGCCAGGTGACATAAACGTTCCCGAGTGAATCCGCTGCCACGGTTCCGCCTCCGTCCAGTCCACTTCCTGTGCGCATTAAATTCCGTTGGGGCTCGAAACCTGTTCCGTCTTTCTTCAGACGCGTATACAGCATCGGCGCCGACTTTCTGGCGGTTTTGGGTTCCGCGGTAGAAGAGCCGTTCCACGCAACGTGTACGCGGTCTCCTTTGCCGAGCGCTAAGTGCGCTCCCCGAACCGTGCCCAACGCAATAGCGCTGCCGGGCTGGTCGTTCACTCGAATGGGCGTAGAAAACTGTTTATCGCCGGGCGCCTTCCGCACATACGCCACGTCGGCGGCATCGGGATCGCCGTACAGATAAACCAGGTGAATCACGCCATGCCGGTCAACTGCCGATTGGGGCTGTAACCCGCCGTCCGGCGTTTTCAGAAGCTCTACATCGGGCGCACTGGACGCCTCCAGCGCGATAACCGGCCCTGCACACGCCACCAGGAATGTACGTCGAGACAATGGTTTTAACATGCTTCTCCTATTCTGACTGCCTCCGCTCACTCCGGGGCCTTCAGCCGGAAACGAAGGAAGACATTGCCCCCGAGTGGATGGTCGCCGTAGTACGGCTTGATTGCACTCGGCAACGAATATGCTTCAACATTCGCGCCCAAGCCGGTCTTGACATGCCGGAAAATATCGATGTCCCGCGTGTAACCCACCGTATACGCACCAATGCGGAAAGTGCTTCCATAAGCGCTGTCGAGTTGCGCCTCAAGTTCCGGCTCTCCTCGAAACAATTCATCTTTATCGACCAGCTCCGCCCTTCCCGTGACGAAATCCTTACGGCTTAACGGGAGAACCGATTCGACCAAATAGGAATTCGTGTTGCGATGGGTTTCCGTACTGTGATCGCGGCCCCAGACGGCGCTTGATGACCAACTACTTCCGCGCATCGGCTTTGAGTACTCTAACGAGCCGGTGGCGCGAACCTGGTCGCCGGACTCCAATGCCTCGGGCTTGGTCAAACGGCCCACCGAAACCTGTGCCGCCCAATTCTTGCCAGGGAAATACCAAAGCCGCGTAGACCAGGAATTGATTGGACCGGAATCGATGTCCCAACGGTATTCATCCGGTTCCGATCCGTAAAATCCACTCGCTTCGAGCTTGAACTTCTTGTAAGCGACGCCCGCCGTGACAACCTCATTCGCAATGTGGGTAGAGTCCTGCCAATGGTGCGAAAGCGTGGCCTGCGGCAGTTCCATCGCCGATGCCCGGTGAGGGTAGGCCACTGGTCCCAAAGCCGGGTCGCCAACTGGCGCGAAATACAGTTCAAGTGTAGTGTTCTTGTCCAATGAACGCGCGTATTCGAACGCGAGCGCCATGACGAAGTCGTGAGGATGCTGCGCGTCGGCCAAGGGCTTTCCGAAAGCTGTTTCTCCCGTTTGAAATAGAAGCGGATAGCGGCGTTCGGTCATGGTTGCCGGCTCGAGGCTCAGCATAAGCTCAATTTGAAAAGCACCCTTGTTGCCTGCGCGATGCTCCGCATTCGCCATGAACCAGTTTGAGGAATAGAACTTATCTCCCCCGCGCGGACCCGATTGCTGCGTATCGACAATGAACGCTTGAGCCATGTACATCGTGTTCCATGAACCCACTGGTTTCATGATCATCGGCATGGGCCACGCGGCCGGATTCACCGCCGTGCCCGAAGACAAATTCGCAAGAAACATGCTGGCCGCATTCATCTCCACCATGTTCATTCCCGCCTGGCCATACGCCGAGAACACGAAAATCGCTGAAATGAGGAGAGCTCGCATTGCCGGTCAGCGCGAGTATTTTGCGAACAGCTGAACAAGTTCGTCGTACATTGCTTCGCTCTCCGCAGCGGTACCTTTTTGGATCGCTTTCGCCGCACAATGCCGAAGATGATTGCGAAGCAGAGCTTGCCCTACACCGCGTAAAGCTTCCTGGACGGAAGAAATCTGCACCAGGATATCGGCGCAATAACGATCTTCTTCCACCATCCTCTGCAGCCCGCGGACTTGACCTTCAATGCGCCGCAACCGCTTCAGATTCGATGTTTTGATTTCCGGCTCGACGGCGACCGCCTTACGCGGGTGCGAAGCGGTAGGTTGTTTCGCGGCAGGCACATCTCCATGATACCCCCAGGCGGTATCGGCGAGACGTCTACATCAATACCCGGCCGGTATGTGCCGTGTCATAGCCCGCTATCGCTTCCAGTTTCTTGCGCAGCCGGGACCGGCTCAACAGATCGAGCAGCGCTTTGGCAGCGGGCAAATCCAGAGATGCTTTGGCGATAGATAAATCGAAGCGCTCTTCCGCGAGAGGAACAAAATCCAGTCCAAAACATCGGGATGCGGAGCGAGGCGCAATGCAACAGTCAGCCGTTCCCGCCGCCACCGCGGATGCAGCCGCGAGGTGACCACTCGCAATGGATTTATACCCGTTGACACGTGTGCCGACGATACCCGCCTTCCGCAGGCCGCTATCCAGCAGATCTCTGCTGCCCGATCCCTTTTCGCGATTGATAATCGTCACGTCGCGGCCGCCCAGGTCTGCAATGGACCGGATTCCCTTCGGATTGCCGCGCCGAAGCACCAAACCCTGTTCCCAGGTGGCAAACGTCACCACCCGCACCGAATTCTCCGGGAATAAACGCCTGATGACCGGAACGTTATAGTCTCCCGTCGCGCGGTCCAGAAGATGGGACCCCGCCGCGTGTACTTTCCCCTGCCCCAGCCATTTCAGGGCTGAGTGGCTCGAGCAGGGAATACCGATGATCTCGATTTCCGAAGAGTTCAATTCGTTCAGCAGCGAAAGCGCGGGGTCACAGCCCGCTAATAATAATCGCTTGCCGTTTTCGGTTAGATCCGAGGATGCCCTGATCGAAACAGTTCGTTTCGTTTTCGACTCTATGACGCCGTCCGTTAAAGGAAGATAGGTGGGCGCAAAGGAAACCGGAATGGCCATGAATCGTTCATTTACCCGGCAGACCCGCACGAATTGGCCTTCGTTTACCTCTTTGGAATCTGCAAGCAATTCGGCGCTGACCGGCTCACCTGCCGTTTCATCTTCGATCGAGAAGATTTCTTCAACAGTGACGTCGAGAACGCGGGCGAGTTGCAGAGACACCGTCGTGTTCGGAACGAAACTTCCGTCCTCAATCGCGTAGATCGTCTGCCGGCTCACCCCAACTTGCCGGGCTAAATCGGCAGCGGAAAACCCCCGCCGTCGGCGAATCTCTTGGAGGCGTGTGCGGGTAACCATCAGAGTGTCTTTTATACTTTACAGAGTACTCTAAACAAGACAATGCTGAACATACGTCGCGTCGCTCCTGGTTTGTTTACTGTTGTCGTGCGGAGTTCCGCTGCACGCTCAAGTGTCGGCGGTTCTTTCAGGAACGGTAAAGGACCAATCTGGTGCGTTGGTCACTTCCGCTAACGTCACGGTCAAAGAACAGCGGATACAGGTGCCGTTCGCAGCGTTCTCACCGGTAACACGGGCCAGTATCACCTGGCCGCCTTGCCGTTGGGTCACTATGAAATTCGAGTTAGACAAGTCAGGATTCGCCGAAGAGATTCGCACTGGGAATCGATTTAGTCGTAGGTCAGGACGCTCAGGTCGATCTAACCTTACATCTTGGAACGCCCAGTGAGCGAATCACGGTGAATGCCGACGCTCCCTTGGTGAATGTCGGCGCAACGGACATCTCCGGCCTCGTGGGTGAACGGCAGGTGAAGGATCTTCCGCTCAACGGCCGGAGTTACGACGAGCTTCTTACGCTCAACCCGGGCGTCGTGAACTTCACGTGGGAAAAAACCGGCGGTATCGGCGTGTCGAATTCGACCGTTGGCAACAACTTCGCGGTCTCGGGAAACCGGCCACAGCAAAATTTGTTTCTGCTCAACGGTATGGAATTTACCGGCGCGGCTGAGAACAACATGCAGCCGGGTGGCACTGGACAAGAGTTGCTTGGCGTCGATGCTGTGCGGGAGTTCAATGTGCTTCGCGATTCCTACAGTGCCGAGTACGGAAAACGTCCTGGAGCCCAGGTCCTCATCGTTACTCAATCCGGCACGAATCAGTTGCATGGATCGCTGTTCGAATTTCTGCGAAATAACGCTCTCGACGCTCGCAACTTTTTCGATGGCGCTTCCGCTCCAGGTTTTGAGCGCAACCAGTTCGGAGGTTCATTAGGCGCGCCGATCAAGAAAGACAAAACGTTCGTCTTCCTGAATTACGAGGAACTTCGGCAGCACCTGCACCAAACCGGTGTGGACCTTGTCCCCGACAGCAATTCACGAAATGGATTTCTGCCATGCAAACTGATAAGCCCCGCTCCAAAACCTTGTCCTTCTTCCGGACTCGCGTTCGTGGGCGTTTCACCGCTGATTTCGGCATGGCCGATTGCAACTCCCGGCGCTCCGGATTTCGGTGGAATCTCTGAAGCGCTAAACAGTCCGCTGCAAACGATTCGAGACGACTTCGGGACCTTGCGGCTAGATCATATCTTCTCTGCCCGCGACACCCTGAGTGCGGCTTACACAGTGGACGATAGTGCGGATTTCACACCCACCAGTACCAACTTGTACAGCACCGATGTGGAAACTCTTAGAGAGCAAGTCGCCAGCCTGGAGGAAACGCATGTTTTCTCGCCCACTCTGCTGAATACGGCCCGCTTCGGCTATTCGCGGGCGGGTTATTTCTTCACCGGCGAACCGACTCCGAATACACCCGCGGCCGCCCTTCCCGGCTTCCTGACGGGAGACCCAATCGGTGCAATTGTGGTGGGAGGCAGCGCTGCATCCAACCCTACGGCGCAACTAAGTCTCGCTGGAAGTAACAATGGCAGTAATCTTGCGAGTGGCCCGAAATCTCTTCACGTATGAAGACCGGCTTTCCTACACCGCGGGCCGGCATCAGTTCAATTTCGGCGCATGGTTTCAGCGGTTGCAGTCGAATGAAATGCTGGCGCTGAGCCAGTATGGACAGGCGACCTTCACCAGCCTGCAAACATTTCTTCAGGGGACTGCCAGCAGTCTTCTCTACGATCCCTCGCCCACTGAGATGAATTGGCGGTCGCTGTTTGGCGCCTTGTACGCAGAAGATGTAATTCGTCTGAATCCGAATCTGACGGTGTCACTCGGGTTCCGCGATGAATTCACGACCGGCTGGAACGAGGCTCATGGCCGGGCCGCTAACTACACGTATCCGAATGGAGTCATCTCAACCCAACCTATGATTGGCGATTCCGTATTCACTCGCAACAACGGAAGTTCCTGCCGCAACCGAGACTGGGCATTGCGTGGAGTCCTTTCGGTAACAGCGAGCAGAACTGTCATTCGCGCTGGTTTCGGAATGTACAACGATCTCCAAGACGCCTTGGGCTATCGCACGGATCAGAATGCGCCTTTCAATCCGACCTACAGCCTTCCGAACGCTTCAGTCGCCCGCTTCCCGATCTCCCCCACCGCTCCTATCCCGGCAACGGCGAAGTTGGTGCCGGGCGGAGTTCAGCCGGATCTGAACACGCCTACGCTCGTCTCCTGGTCATTCAGAATTCAACAGGAACTTACCGCGAACACAGTTCTCAGCGTTGGATACGTGGGGTCGCACGGGTACCACGAACTCCTCGGCATTGATGCGAACGAGCCTTCGCCTGTGATTTGTCCAGCTTCTCCCTGCCCGGCAACTTACTCAAGTAATTTCCCAGGCGTTCTCGCGAATACGCCAGTTCCCGCCGGAACTTATTACGTTCCGACCGCAATTCGAGCTAACCCCGCACTCGCGAATACGTGGACATATTTCTCAGAGGGTGATAGTTCGTACAACGCGCTGCAAGTGGACGTGAATCGCCGCTTCAATAGCGGTCTATCCCTGCGCGGCGTCTACACTTGGTCGAAGACGATCGACGATGGAGATTCTTTAAACGCCACTACCTCTGGAGGCGAACCAGCTTTAGCATCTAATCCCTTCGATCTTCGTGCGGACCGGGGGCTTGCGAATTTCGACGTCAGAAACGTGGGTACAATCGATGCGGTCTACGCTTTGCCCTTTGGACACGGGAAGCGATTGCTCGCAATGCCGGTGGTCTCGGCAATGCGCTCGTAAGCGGCTGGACGGTCAACTCGATAGTCACCCTCCAAGGTGGCTTCCCATTCACGCCTCAACTCAGTTACAACCCATCCAACAACGGCGACACCCGCAATCCAGTGCGCCCTTTCGTCAATCCGTCATTTACCGGCCCTGTAATTCTGGGCAGTCCGAATCAATGGTTTAATCCGGCGGCGTTCCTCGCACCTCCTAATGGCAGTGGATTCTATGGAAGCCTCGGACGAGATACATTGATCGGCCCGGGTCTCGCGACGTGGGACTTCTCGCTGCTAAAGGACATGCCGATTCGCGAAAAATGAATCTACAATTCCGCGCGGAGTTCTTCAACATCCTGAACAGGGCCAACTTCAACACGCCTAACGCGGTCGTCTTCACTCCGGCCGGAGTCTCGCCCACAGCGGGAGTGATTACCAGCACGTCCACCACGTCACGCCAAATTCAATTTGGGCTGAAGCTGCTTTGGTAAATTCTTCCGCTCTTTCGAACCACTATTTCGGGCTCAGTAGAAGCGCCAGAATAGCTAGTGTCAGGGCCGGAGGCATCACGAGTGCTCCCCATTTCAGGAATTTCCAGAAACTAACCTGTTGTCCTTCGCGGCGAATCGCGATCAGCCAGAGGATGGTTGCCAAAGATCCGGTAACGGAAAGATTAGGTCCCAGATCAACCCCGATCAGAACGGCGTTTCGCAATGGGCCGGTTGCTCCGGCAGCCCTCACGGCCGCTCCACTGATCAGGCCGCTTGGAAGATTGTTCATTAGATTCGAGATAAAAGCGACACCGAACCCCGCGCTAAGATCCGACCAAATCGGCTGCCAATCTTTCATTCTTTGCGAGAACCCGAACCGCTGCACCAAGCGCCCCCGCCGCGTTCATCGCTTCCACGATCACAAAGAGACCGGCCACAAGAGGCAGCACGCTCCAGGCGATCTCCTTCGCAATATCTCGGGGAGTTTTGTGATCGCGGATCGAGACACCCGCCGCTACCAAAAGTCCCGCTACGCAAGCCGGAGCTCCGAGATCGACATTCAATGCCGAGGCCGTCAGCAGTGTGATCGCGAGAAATCCAATGCCGTACAGAGTCAGCTTACCGGTTGCCGATAAAGGCTTACCCTCCGCGTCCGTTTTCACCTTGCCCTGCAGGAGCCCATTTGCCAGCCAGCGGAGAACAAGAAATGTAATCAGAATCGAGACGATGGAAGGCAAGCCAAACGTGAGTAGCCAGCGCCCGAGTGGCGGCATGCCGCCGTTATAGACGACGAGATTAGCGGGATTCGAAATCGGAAGCACAAAACTGGCGGCATTCGCGATAAATGCGCAGATGAGCAGGTAAGGCAGGGGTTCGGCTTCGGCGGTTCGGACAGCCGCTAAAACGGCGGGAGTCAAAACAACGGCGGTTGCGTCATTCGAGAGAAAGACAGTTACAAGCACGCCGACGCTGTAGACCAGAACGAACAGACGGCTGCAGGAACCTTTGGATGTCCGCACAGCATGCGCCGGCAACCCAATCGAACACGCCTTCTCGACGTGCCAGTTCCGACATGACCATCATGCCAGTCAGGAACAGATACACATCCACGCCTTTGCCGATTGCGTGGAAGGCCGCGACGGGTGAGAGTAAGCGGCAGAGCACAAGTAGACAAGCGCCCGCGGCGGCCCACCAGGCTTCCGGCCACCCCTTCGGCCGAATGAGAACCAGCGCTATCGATCCCAGTGAAATCAGCCAAATGGCGGCGGAGTGCCAATGCATAGAGAGCGCGTGAATCATTCTTTGTTGTGATTTGCCGCGCCCGGTGTGCGGACGATTACTACTTACTCAGCTACTTACTCAACCCGGCCGATTCATCGATAACCAGGAATCGGTTGACCGGTACATTTTCAAAATGCTGCGTCTTGCCACTAGGCCATTCAACAATTAACTTCGAAATACTGCGGTCCTGCTTCACCCCAAATGTAAGCGCCAAGTCGCTTTGCGAGCAGTAACTCGACCCGCTATGCACGGTCTGCCATTGCTTACCGGACGCACTCTCCACGCGTACGACGGCGCCAAGTCCACTGCGATTCGATTGCCGCCCGATAAGCCGCACGTTCACCCAATTGTTCTTGTTTCCGCCATCATTCCGCAGCAACTCGGCCGGACCGCCATTCTCCGTGACCAAAACATCCAAATCGCCGTCGTGATCGAAATCCGCATAGGCCGCGCCCCGTCCGACAATCGGCTTTCGAATATCCGGCCCCACAGAGTTGCTGGCGTCCTCAAACGAACCGTGGCCGTTGTTGTGAAACAACCGCGCAGGCTCCTTAAATTGTAAGTCGGATTGAGTCCGGTTTATATCCGGCTCAATGTGCCCATTCACGGCGAAGATATCGGGGAACCCATCCAGATCATAGTCGAAAAAAAAGGTTCCAAACGTAACATCGAGTATTGTGGACCGGCTCAACGCAGTCGAGGACGCGACATCCGAAAACAGCCCGGTTCCGTCGTTGTGATAGAGCGCCATCATCTGCTTGCTGAAATTCCCAACCACCAGATGTGGATGTCCGGAGCGGTCGTAGTCCGCCGCATCCGCGCCCATCGCCCCGCGGGCCGTCCCGTCCTCGGCGTAAGCAAGTCCCGACTCAACACCCTGCTCCGTAAATGTGCCGTTCTTGTTATTGCGGTAAAGCTTATTCGGCTGAGTGTCGTTTGAAATGAAAAGGTCGGGCCAGCCGTCCCCATTGAAATCGAACACAACGATCCCCAGGGACTTACTCGACGCGTTCTCCAGCCCTGCCTTCTTCGTCACGTCTTCGAACCGCCCGTTTCCCAGATTGTGATAGAGCTTTACGCTCTCGCCCTTGTAAACTTCCGGCGTGCAGTAGGACTTCGTCTTGCCATCCATCGAGCAGCGAATGTCTTTCGGTCCGCTCCATTGAACGTAGTTCGCCACGACCAGATCGGCCTTTCCATCGCGATCGAAGTCAACCCACGCGGCGCTCGTTCCAAAATTCGCGTTGTGAATTCCACTCGCGGCGGTCACGTCCTTGAAGTGCCCGTGCCCCTCGTTATGAAACAGATGGTCGCCTTCCAAAGCTGTGACGTAGATATCCGGCAGGCCGTCGTTGTCATAATCCGCAACCGCCACGCCGTTCGCGTACATCTCGACATCCAATCCACTGCCTTTCGTGATGTCGCTGAACGTGCCGTTGTGGTTGTTGCGGTACAGCGCGGGCAGATGGCGAGTGCCCGAATGCGTCCAGTCTTTCCCATTCAGCAAAAAGATGTCTGCCCATCCGTCACCGTCCAGATCCGTGAATGCGCAACCGGAACCGATCGTCTCCGGCAGCCATTTCTTACCCGCTGCACCGTTGTAATGTGAGAAATGAATTCCCGCCTGCTTGGATATGTCTACGAATCGCACGCCTGTGTCCGGGCTAGCGGCGGCGCATAGTAGAGCACATGTGAAAAGGCAGCAAGTAGAACGGAATCTCATGAATCTTAAGCTGAATGTCCGTAATGTAGCAAACCGGCGCAACGCTCAACCCTGAGTACCAGGTACGGCTCAACCCAAAGGTGGAGAACCAGTCCGGCTCTTGTGCAGCACAGTGTTTGGTGCCAAACTTTATATTCAAGTCAGCTTTGGATAAAGGAGAGCGATCCCGGAGATCGCCACGAAGACTCAATTTTGAAACGCGCGTTTGCAGTCGTTCTCTTTGCGCTATTCGTGTGCGGCGCGTGCCGTAACTCAGGTCTTCCTCAACCCGGGACCAAAGCATATGCGGATCTTTGCTCCAGCTTCTACCTCGGACTTGCCGGATTACAGTCGGGCGAAGATGTCCGCGCGAAGGAATATCTCACGCGCTCTACGCAGATCGCACCGGGAGAACCGGCCGGTTGGGCCGATCTGGGCATCCTGCAAGTACGGCAACAGCAATTTGACGCCGCCTTTGCGAGCGTCGATAAAGCACGTTCCCTTGATCCCTCCGACAGCCGCATTGAAGCACTGCTCGGCCTGATTGAAAGCCGGCGAGGCAAGTTAGCCGAAGCGAGCGCCCACCTGGAGAAGGCGATCAAACTCGATCCTCACAATCTGAGAGCGATTTATTCTCTTGCCGAACAGAGGGAACAGGATTCCGGCCCGAAGAGCCAAGCCGCGGCGCAGAACCTGCTGAACCGACTGTTGCAGCAGCAGCCTTCGAATACCGCGGTCTTGTTGGATAATCTCCGGCTTGCGGCCAAGAATGGCGACACTGCTGAAGTTCGGAAGTCCCTGACAGCTCTGCAACCGATCAGTGCGAAATGGCCGGATGCTGCGCGCCAGCAGTTTGCGGTTGTGCAGCAAAGCGCGGCAAGCGGCAACGTCCGTGCGGCTGCGGTGCAAGTACAGTTTCTCAGGAACGTTTTACTTCGCGTACCCACCTATCGCGAAAACCTGGACCAAATCAAGATCCCAGCGACCCTGGTAGCCCAGCCATTCACCCGGTTTCTTCGCCTGCCATCCACCAACTCCGCGCCTGCCCCTCCAGACGCTCAGACTCGCTTCAGCGCAAGTTCTGTCGCATCGATACCCGCAGCCGCGAAAATCTCCTGGATTGGAACTCTGGTGATGAATGACCAAAGCGCTCCAGAGATTGCCTGGGCCGACGACAAAGCTCTTCATCTCGCGAGCGGCGCGGCACTCCCGCTTCCTGCCGGGACGACCGGACCGCTTAAGAGCGCTGCTATCGCTTCCGCCGATTTCAATTACGACTTCAAAATGGATTTCGCCATTGCCACCGGCGCTGGCCTGAAAATCTATCGGCAACAAGATCCGCAGCATTTCCGTGACATAACGGCGGAAAGCAAAGTGCCCGCGTCGATCGCAGCAGCTTCGTACACGGGCGCATGGGCGTTCGATGTCGATCTCGACGGCGACCTGGATCTTGTCCTGGGAGTTCCGAAAGGCGATCCTGTGGTCTTGCGCAATAACGGCGACGGCACATTCACGCCCATCAATTCGTTCAAAGGCATCGACGGGCTCACGGCCTTCACGGCTGCCGATCTCGATGGCGATGGCACTCCCGACGTTGCTCTCCTTGATGGTAGTGGCAAGCTGAACGTTCTCCTCAACCAGCGTCTCGGTCAATTCCGGCAGCGCGCCGTCCCGCCCGGTCTAAGTGGAGGTATCCGGGCGATTGCCGCTGCGGATATCAACGGTGACGGAAGACTCGACCTCGTGCTGTTGAAGAGTGACGATTCCGTTATCCGGCTTTCGCAAAAAGAGGACAGCGCCGATTGGGAATCCGCCGAACTCCTGCGCGCCGCCCGCTCCAACGCGGTGAGTCTCCTTCTTGCGGATGTGGATAACAACGGCGCATTGGACATCATCGTCAATGATCAGGTTTTCCTCGGCGATGGAAAATACTTCACGTCCCTGCGTGGAAAGCTTGCAGCCATCCCGCAAGCCATTTCCGATCTGAATTCAGACGGACGGCTGGACATCATCGGTCTCAGCCACGACGGCGCTCCCGTTGAACTGATTAATCATGGCGAAAAGAATTATCACTGGCAGGTGATTCGAACCAGAGCGGCCCATGCCACGGGAGATCAGCGCATGAACTCCTTCGGGCTGGGCGGAGACATTGAGATTCGGTCCGGCCTTCTGGCGCAGAAACAAATCATCAACTCGCCGATCTTGCACTTCGGTCTGGGCGAACACACCGCCGTTCAGTTTGCGCGCATTGTGTGGCCCAACGGTTACGTGCAAGCCGAGTTCGACCTTAAAGCAGACCAGACCGTTCTCGCCGAGCAGCGCATCAAAGGCTCTTGTCCCATGCTCTTCACTTGGGACGGCCATGGAATGCAATTTGTGAAGGATGTCGGCCCGTGGGGATCGGCATTGGGCTTGAACGTCAACGCCCAAGGCAAAGGCATCTACGGAACGCGCGAGTGGTTTAACATCCGGGGCGATCAACTCATCCCGCATGATGGCTTCTACGATCTGCGAATTACGGCAGAGTACTGGGAAACGTATTATATGGACCACTACTCTCTGCTCGCGGTCGATCACCCCGCCGGCTCCGAAGTCTTCACGGATGAGCGTTTCGCACTGCCCTCTCCCGCGCCGAATCTCATCGCCACCACTCAATCCAAGCCCTTCGCGCAAGCGATGGACGACAACGGAAACAACGTCACGGAGATCGTTCGAGATCTCGACAACAAGTTCTTAGACAACTTCGGACGCGGACAATATCAAGGCCTGACGCGAGACCATTGGGTAGAACTCGAACTGCCCGCCGATGCCCCCCGAAGCGGCCCGTTGTATCTCGTCGGTCAAGGTTGGATTCACGACACCGACGCCACCATCGTGCAAGCCCAGGCTCAGAACGGCAGCGCGCATCCACGAGGCATGAGCATCGAGGTTCCGGACAGTTCTGGCCGCTGGATCAGCGCACGCGAGGGCTTGGGTTTTCCTAAGGGCCGCGTAAAAACAATCATCCTCGACATCTCAAATATCTTTCGTCCCGGCGCGCCGCGCAAGCTGCGTTTGCGAACGAATCTTGAACTCTACTGGAACAAGCTTGCGTGGGCCGCGGGCTTACCCGATACGGAACACATGCAAATTCATCACCTCGGCTTGAGCGCCGCCGATCTGCGTTTCCGCGGGTTCTCTCTCATCACCGAAGCTAACCCTTCCTCTCCGGAACTGCCGCACTACGATCGCGTGCAGCAATCCGATCTTCGCTGGCACAACCAGGAAGGCTACGCAACGCGCTATGGTGACGTTCGCGAACTACTTCAGAACATCGACGACCGGTACGTTATAACGAGTCCAGGCGATGAACTTCGGATGCGTTTCGCCGCTCTGCCCGCGCCCGCCGCGGGTTCAAAGCGCGATTTCATTCTGATCTGCGATGGGTGGGTCAAGGACGGCGACTACAATTCGACTTTCGCCAGGACCATTCTGCCGCTGCCTTATCACGCCATGACAGACTACGTGTTGCCGCCCTCGACGCTCGAAGCCGATCACGCCTATCAACTTCATCCGGACGATTGGCGAACTTATCACACCCGCTACGTCACGCCGCAATACTTCACGTCAGCACTTTTTCGAAGCAAATGAACAAAGCACGTCTCCTTGCCGCTGTACTTTTCGTTGGGCTGCTCGCGTCGCCAATCATCTACAAGCGCGTGCTCGCACACCGGCAAACCGCAGTAGCCGCGAATGACCGGGAAGCCGCTTCCCTAGCGAGCTATGGCTTCTATTTACATGAGTCCGCCGCCGCGTCCGGCATACACTTCAAACATCAGGCTCCAAAGCTCGATTCGAGACTGGACCACATCATGCCCCAGATCGCATCCATGGGCGCGGCAGTCTCGGTGGTCGATTTTGACGGTGACGGTTGGGACGATTTCTACGTCACCAACAGCGGCGAAGGCTCGCATAACGCTCTTTACCGCAACATGCACGATGGCACCTTCCGCGATGTAGCGCAGGAAGTTGGTCTCGCGGAGGTCAACTCGCGTCGAAACCGGGGTCTCCATGGGCGCCGTCTGGGGAGACTACGACAACGATGGTTACGAAGATGTTTTGATCTACAAATGGGGCAAGCCGGAGCTCTATCACAACGATGGCGGCAAGCACTTCACTCGCGTCACGGATCAAGCCGGACTGCCGCCCTGGGTTAACGCGAACACGGCCATCTGGTTTGATTACGATAACGACGGTAAGCTCGATTTATTCCTGGGCGGCTACTACTCCGAGGACGTCAATCTCTGGAATTTGAAGTCAACCAAGATGATGCCCGAGAGTTTCGAATACGCTCAGAACGGCGGCCGCAAATATCTGTTTCACAATCTGGGGAACGGGCGCTTCGAAGAAGTTTCGGCAAAGCTCGGTATCAATTCAAGGCGCTGGTCGCTCGCTTCCGTTGCCGCCGATCTGCGTGGAACCGGTTACCCCGATCTCTTCGTCGCGAACGATTACGGCGTTTCCGAACTTTATCTGAACGAAGGCGGCAAACACTTTCGCGAGGTGGGCAAAGAAAGCGGCGTCGGCTACGCTCCTAAAAGCGGCATGACCGCGGCTGTCGGCGATATCCTTAATCAGGGCCGCTACGGTATCTTCGTCTCGAACATCGCCGAAGAAGGCGTGCTCGTGCAGGGCAACAATCTCTGGATGCCAAAGCCCGGCTCTTCTAGCGGCGATGTGAAATTTGAGAACGTTGCGAACTCGATGGGTGTCGAACTCGGCGGCTGGGCTTTCGGCGCGCAATTCGGCGACCTGAACAATGACGGTTTCCTTGATATCTATCAAGTGAACGGCAACGTCTCGCTCGATCCGGATCACAGC
This sequence comes from uncultured Acidobacteriaceae bacterium, assembly GCA_963845995.1. Lineage (GTDB taxonomy): Bacteria > Acidobacteriota > Terriglobia > Bryobacterales > Bryobacteraceae > Bog-105. Next base: position 107,026 of record CAWJUO010000043.1, read on the forward strand.
TACTGGTACGACTATTCGAAAGTAGCGGGCGGCAACCGCGCCATCATCTCCGATGCCGCAAACTGGCCTCCTCTCAAGGGCCGCAGCCTTTCCGGATATCAGCAGAAGCGAGTCTGGATCAACGATGGCGCCGGTCAGTTCAAAGAAGTTTCGCAGATGGTGGGCGTAACCGACCGCTTCGATGGACGCGCTATAGCTCTCGCCGATTTCAACAACAGCGGCGCTCTGGATGCAGTCGTCGCGAATCAGAAGGGCCCTGTTCTTCTCTACAAGAACCACGTCGATCCGCAAAACAAATGGATAGAATTCAGCTTGACCGGCACGCATAGCAATCGCAGCGCGATAGGCGCCGAGGTGCGTGTCTTCTGGAACGGGCAAGAGCAGGTGCAGGAAGTCTCCGGCGGAAGCGGCTTCTGTTCGCAGAATTCGCGCCGCCTGCATTTCGGCCTGGGAAAAGTAACCGCGATCGACCATGTTGAAATTCGCTGGCCGTCGGGCCGGGTTCAAAAAATCGCGTCGCCCGAATTGGACCGCATCCATAAAATACTGGAGCCGGTGTGAGTGAAAGAACTGCCGCCGGGCCGCTCACGCGTTTTTTCAGCGGCGACAATCGCTACCTTCCGCCTGTATTCATAACGCTGATTCTGCTCGCGGGCAATCTGTCCTTCGGATTGCTCGAAAGCTTCTCGCGAACCGCGCTTGCGATCGCCACCGCCATGGGCTTCGAGATAGCACTCACGCTGCTCATCTATCGCAAGTTCCCGAACCTCGCGAGCGCCTACATCACCGGCATTAGCGTCGGAATACTGGTTCGCTCTCCCGTTTTCTGGCCTTACGCGCTCTGCAGCGCCATTGCGATCACGTCGAAGTACGTGATACGTTGGCGCGGCCGCCATCTGTGGAACCCTTCCAATTTGGGCATCAGCGTCATGCTGCTCCTCGTCCCCGAATACGTCGCGACTCTCAGCATTCAGTGGGGAAACTCCGTCTGGCCGATGCTGATCGTTTGGGTGCTTGGCGCTGCCATCGTTTACCGCGTGAAGCGCTTCCATATCACGGCCACCTACATCGTCTCGTTCGTGATTCTGTCCTTTGTCCGCACGCTGTTCACCGGCCATTCTTTCCTCGCGGAAGTCGCGCCAATCACCGGGCCCATGTATCAGCTCTTCATCTTCTTCATGATCACGGATCCGAAGACAACCGTGAAAGCCCGTTGGGGCCAGTATCTTGTTGCGGTGCTTGTGGCGGTAGCGGAGATGATCCTGCGCCTCGCTGAAAACGTCCATGCACCGTATTACGCGCTGGCGATTGTGGGTCCAGCGGCGCTTGCCGTTGAAATCTATTTCACGCACAAGCGACGGGCCGCCGCGAACGTCGCAGCCTCTTACGTTTCATCCCCATAAACCAGAGGAACCCCACTCCCAGAAACGGGATTGAAAATAACAGCAGATCCCATTGCCCCAGGCCTGTGGGCGTGACCTCTACATTCCCGGTTGTTTCTCCGCTCCAGACCGAACTCCGCATGTACAAATTCACGCGCCACAGTTCCTGCTTATCGAACGGCACCCATGCGTTGTAATGGATTTGTCCGTTCTCTTCTTGTGGCGTTGTCCAATAGAACTTCTCCTTCAGCCGCTTCGCCACCGGAAGCACTCCGATTTCAAACTTCAAATCTTTCGGAACGCTCATCCCCGGCGCTGGACTCACAACCACGAAGAAGGTTCCAACCCCCACGTCGGGATGCGTCCAGAGAGAGACTACGCATGGCCCCATTCGATAGCTGGAGATCATCGGAAAGGGAGGCCCATTGTGCGCAGGGATCAAACCGGCTACAGCGAGTAAAAGAAGAAAAACTTTCAAAGTTCCCGTTACTCCAAAAAAGTAGCGCGCATATCCATCGGTTGTGCGATCAACCAGGCCGCCGCCCCAAATAGAAAGACACACACGATAGCCCACGGCATAAATGCTCTCACCCAACGCGACGCGCAATCCCGCTCCGCGAGGTCGTGCGTCATCGTAAGCGATCCCAATAGGCCCAAAAGTAAAAACCCATATTCAATGGGCTGAACAATCCGAGTTGGTAATCCCACGAGCGTCCATTGCGGCGCTCCTAGAAGCGCTCGTCCCGTTATGCTCAGGAGCGCATTCTGGGTCAGCGGAACGACCGTATAGAGTCCTGTCAGCAGATGGAATCCATAATGCGCCAACCACATACCGAACCCGAGCGGTACCAGCGCATAACTGTATCGGGTCAGAACTGAAATCCAGTTCCCCCGCATACCGCTCCAACGCTTAGCGATGGCGGCAGTTCCCCCCAACAGCAGGAGCGGTTCCAGTACCACCACGATTGCGAACACGATCCCGAGAATCGCCGTTTGATTGTGAACGTGCAGCAACCCGCTCATCCAGCGCTCGAACGCATACACAGGACTCACCATGCCGAAGGCATTCATCAGGGCTCCGAATACGAACAGCATCGCCAACGCGCCAATATCCGTTCTACGGGAAAATCGCCCCACACCCGAACGCGGTGGATCAATTGTCAGTTCGTCTCCGGGCATCCGGCTCAAAAGGCCTATATTGTCGTGCGGGCAGGCATGAACACAATCCAGACAAAACGTGCAGTCCATGTTGCCAACCTTCCGTGGAAGAAAAAGCGCCAGCTCGCACCCACGCTGGATCACGACCGGGGTCAAAGGCTCGCGCGCTCCACGAATACAGTCGTTCGTCGCGCAGCCGTCACACACTGCATGGTCGCGGACGGCTACTTCCAAAGGTGAAACGGTTGCCGCTATGAAATTGAATTGCCCAATCGGGCAAATGAACTTACAAAACGTGGCGTGCTTAAATGTAGTGTCTACGATCAGGATCGCGATGAAATAGCCAATTATCAGCCACGCCGTCCACCACGGGCTCGCCCATAAGCTGAACGCTTCGTAAGTGAACAGGACACCGGCAAAGAGACCGATGGAAAGCCACTTCGTACGCAACCGCCGCGGCCAGTTCCAGCGCGGCTGGTGAATTTTCCGCGCCAGATCCCGCGCCAACACAAACGGGCAAGCCATGCAAAAGAAATTGCCCGCGCAAAGTAACACCAAAACCAACAGACCCCGGAAATGAACCCACGTCAGAGTCGTCGCGAGATTCTTGGGCGAAAGTGTTGGTCCGAATAACCCATGCAGGATCATGACAACGCTAACCAGAAATACCGGAACTTGGAAGAGGATCCGCCCGTGGCGCCATTTGAGCAGCGGGCCCAAGATCGGCCATTTCAGAACATCAACCGAATCCGAAGGCGTGCTCAACGTGGTGCTACTTCTCCCGGACGGTGACTGGGACTTGATTCTCAGCCGTCTCGCCATCGGGAAGCTTTGCATGGATCAGCAAAGTCCAGTCTCCGGGCATGTCGAAATTTAGCTTGGAACGATATTCGCCGCCTTGCGCGGATGCCTCCGCAAAGATAGGCTTCATCCCGGGATGTGACATGTCGGCCTCTAGCGATACCTGAGCTCCAACAACCGGCTGACGGCCTCGACCGAGCAAAGTGATCCGAACGTCTGCCTGTCCAACACGCGGCGGCTGCGGAACAAGACTACATTCGAGAACCAATTCACCACGATGGTCCGGCCGGCAGCCGGTGAACAGTACCAGCGCAAGAGCAACAATTCCCATCAAGCCGCGGCTTCGTCGGGTGCCGGATGCCATGCACAACTGCAGGTAGCGGTGTTCACTTCGTTCTCAGGAGGAAACATGTGATAGTACATGCCGATCACCATAGGGACAAACACAACGGCGTTGTAGAACAAATGCAACTCCACGCGCGGAACAAAAAGCTGCAGAACGCTGAATGGCACCGGTTTGTTCCAGAAATTGTGATGCCGGAACGCTTGAATCAACAGCAGCAAGTGCTCAATGTGATGCCAGAACTGAATCACCAGCGCAGTGGTCCACCACTTCAACGCAAGACCGGTGAATCCCTTGCGCAGAACCCAAATCCCAATCAGCATCACGATCGCGTAGCCGTAATGGAGCCATTCGGACGTGATCAGCCAGGGATACCACAGGCCCAGGATGCCGCCAGCTTTGGGCCGCGGCCAATGCATGACATAAATCTGATAGGCCTGAACGAGATGTTCGCCCCAGTGTGCCAGCACGATCAGCATGAACGCTTGCAGCGCGCGCTCATGCCAAACCGAGTTCAGCTTCTCATACAGGCTTTGGTTGGAACCGGAGACTCTGTGAAATGTATTTAAGCTTGTGGCCGCCATTGGCTCTCCGCGGGTTTTTGGGTACACGCTATCAAAACATTTTATTGAAGGACTTAGCAATCCGCCATAAGATTGAGAAGTAAGCCATCCATTAGGCTGGGCGAACGTTAAATCCCTGGTTGGATTGACCCGGTACGTCGAGTTCTGCTCTCCTATTGAAACCGAGGTTAATTCGCTTGAGACATTTTCTATGCCTTTTGTTGTTTGCGCCCGCCTTACTCTGCGCGCAAACGACCGCGCCACTCGCCGATGGAGATATTCTGGCTCCCGTCAACAGTGAGTTGCCCTCCTGGCTTCGCTTGTCGGGAGAATATCGCGTTCGCGCGGAAGGCTATGAAGGCGGCTCTTACACAACTGGAAACAACCAGGGCTATCTGTTGAGCCGCTTCCAATTGAACATGGATATGCGGTTCTCCTGGTTTCGCGTATTCGCACAAACAGAGGACTCGCGCGTACTCGGCAACGACGCCATTCCCGACGCTTCTCCTTACCAGGACACTTTCGATCTCCGGCAGGCTTTCGTGGAACTCGGCGATTCCGAGAAAGGCCATTTCGCCGTCCGGGCAGGCCGTCAGGAACTCATCTTCGGCGATCAGCGAATCCTGGGAATTTCGAACTGGATCAATACGCCGCGTACATTCGATGCGGTCCGCGCGGATGTGAATTATGGCAACGTGCGGATAGACGCATTCAGCGCCTCACTCGTGAATGACATTGACGGGTCATTCGACCACAGCAAAGCGGGAAACGATCTGCATGGACTTTACGGAACCATAAGCAAGATACTGCCGGGCGCAACGATCGAGCCCTATCTGCTTTGGCATCTCGGGGCCGGATTGAAGACCGAAGAAGGCTTGGCTGCGCGCCGCAGCACCAAGACACTGGCGATCCGATTGCTCGTCCAGCTAAAGACCGCATCGACTACGAAGCACATCTCCTCCGGCAATTCGGGACCATCGGCAGCGATTCAGTGACGCGCTTACGCGATGAACTTCGATTTGGGCTATACCTGGTCGAAGACCGCGCTGAAGCCGCGCATTTTCGCGGATTACGCCTATGCAAGCGGCGATAAAAATCCGCACGATGGAACCATCAATACCTTCGATCAGATCTACCCCTCAAACCACGGCCTCTACGGTATCGTAGATCTCTTCGGCTGGCAAAATCTTCAAGACGAGAAGTTCGGGGTCGAGATCAAGCCCGCCAAAAAGCTGATGCTTTCGACCGTGTTCCACAACTTGAATCTGGCTAGTGCGAGCGACGCGCTATACAACGGCTCCGGCAACGCCGTGGTCCGCAATGCCGCCGGAGCGGACGGCAATCACATCGGAACAGAATGGGAAGGAACGGGCACCTTCAAAATCACGAAATACCTGACCAGCGGCGTTGGTTACGGCCACCTGTTTCCAGGCGAATTCATGAAGAAGGCCACTAAGGGCAGCCCGTACAACATCTCGTATCTGTTCTTCACTTACGCGTTTTAGAACCATCAGTGGGGGCCCCGATCCACGCCAGACGCCGTTCACCCGGGTCCAGCGCCCGCCCGCCGTCGTGATGACGGTCAGTGCGCCAGCATCCCCCGTTGTCAGCGACGCATCCGCAAATAGTTCGTGAGGGGAAAAGGAAAGAGGCGTCCAGTGCGATCCCGCATCGTGAGACTGAAGAACGTCCGCCATCCTCACCGCGGGCCCATGCCGTTGACCCGTTCCAGGCAAGCGACTGAATTCGAAAATTTCGATCAAGCGCGACGGCCTTCCAGGATTTTCCGCTATCGTCCGATTTCTGGAGCAGCGGCCGTCCACTTGTCTGGCGGAACCTCCAGAGAACCGCAATCTCACGAGCTTCAGGCGCGCGGTGTTCCGGAGCGGTCGCTTTAAGAGCCGCCGCAAAAACCGGCGGGGGCGGCTGTGGAAGCTGCTGAATGATAAGGCACGGAAATGCAGAAAAACCGCTAGCGCGCACAAACTGGCAGCCACGGCACAAGCGATCTGCCAGGAAAGAATTCTACGCCGGGGATGTGTGACGTCTCGAGAGATGATCGCGATGCACTCACGACAGGAACGGCATCGAGCTAAATGTTCCAGAACACAATCCCGCTCTTGAGGCCGGAGCGCATTCCGGCTAAAAGCCGCCAGTACATCCGCCGCCGGATGCTCCGACCGCTTCCCGCCGTCCATCCGCAATAACGCCGATTTAAGGACATCCCGCATGAACCCTCAAACCTCCCCAGTCGTCAGCAGCCGGCTTCGCACATCCACCGCCAACTCCCGCATGTCACAATCCAGAGCTTCTTCAGCGGCTTTCATACTCAAACCCAAGCGCCTCAGGTGGTGCAGGGTTCTCTTGCGCACCGTCTTGAGCGTCTTGTCCAGACGGCGGCCAATGGTGGTTTCATGCAGCATCAGCATCCTGCCCAACTCTGCCAGACTCCGCTCATCGAGATAGTGAGCCGCCAGCAAGAATCGCTGCTCCGGGTTGAGTTCACCCAATGCGGTATCTAGCGCCTCACTTAAAACCGGCTCCGCAGTCTCGCGCCGCGCCGCTTCATAACGCGGCTCCGCACATTCAAGCGCAACAAATTTGCGCTGACTGCGAAAGCGATTGACGTGCTCCTGCGCTATCACCGCACGCAACCAACATTCGAGGGAAGCCCGTCCCGTATAGTACGCCAGCTTCGAAGGCCGACTCCCATCGCGCCGTTCGCGAAGACCAAACAATTCCGCGAATAGCGAGTCGGCCAGTTCGCGTGCAGCGCCCTCCTCTTTAGCGATGCCGCAAGAGATCAGGAACAGCTTGTGACGATAATCCCTAACCAGACGCTCCCAAGCTTCCTCGTTTCCGGCCAGGCAAGCGCGAGCGAGCATTAGATCCCGGATCTTCAACGACCGATAGAAGGCCAGCCGTTCCGCTTCTGACGCATTGGGACTGAGATAGGCCGTTGATGCATGCGCCAGAATTCGGGTGAACTCGCCGTAGACAATCCCGAAGTCCGCCGCTCCCGAATTGTCGTATAGGTCCTGGAGTTCCTCAGACACGGCGTTATCTCCATTGAGAGCGTATCAATTCCAATTCAGAAGCTTCAGGAATATTGCAGGAATTTCCAGGGGCCGCCGTTCTTATAACAGGAGCTATGGAATGAAACCACTTCTGACAACTATTCTCTGCGCTATAGCGGCTGGATTCGCTGGCGGATTCGCCTCACAGTCTTTGCTTTCATCGGGGGTGGTGCATGCTCAAACGGCGCACATTGAGCCTCCCGGTACTCCCGAAAAATCCGCTCCGAACGAGATCCGCGCCGAACGATTCATCATGGTAGATGCGAGCGGCAACGTCCGTGGAGAGTTGAAAACGGAGAAAGGAAATCCAGAGATCATCCTCTACTACGCAGATGGACGAACCTGGAAGGCTCCGAGTCCGACCGTTCAACATTGACGAACTTCGGAGCCCTAACCAGCACGGCCTTAGCGGTGTCCGCCGCCTCCGTGGGAACCGCCTCCGGCACTGTGGAAGCCGCCTCCGGCACTATGGAATCCACCACCAGCGCTATGGAAACCACCGCCGTGGAAACCGCCAACATGTCCGCCGTGATAACCACCGTGGAAAGCGCCAGTGTGAAGACCGCCTTGATGGCCACCGTGATTGCCGCCGTGCCAACCGCCGCCGCGGTATCCACGATGCCAGTCTCCGTCGTGATCCCAGCCTCGGTGTCCACGGAAGCCATACCCGCCGTAGTAGCCCCAAGGAGCTCCGATTACAACACCGGGTGAATAGTATCCGAATCCAAACGGACCGCCAAACATTCCCCATGCGGGCATGAATGCGTAGTCACCCCACATCGGGTCCCAATACCAACCCGCGCCGTTCCAACCGCCGCCCGCCGCGATTGTATTGGCCATATGCACGTTCTCTTCAGACTCAGCCTCGCTGCGGACCTTGCTCCAGACATAGAGCGGTTCGGCTTCCGCTGGCTTCAAATCGAAGCTGCGCTTCTTTAGCGGCTTGTCGCTCGCCAGCAGCACCTCATCGTGTTTCTTCAACTTCGTGCTGCGGGCGCCTTCCGTCACAACGGCTTCGCCATCAAGGACCCTCACTGCGTGTTGATCAGCATCGAAATCATACAAACCGGTCTTCTCGATCCGGGTTGCAGCATTGCCCATGGCGACGTCTAGCCTGGATCCTTTGACCAAGTCCGCTACCTCGACCATTGCCTCACCGCGATCCAACTGCATCTGAACCCCGGCGAGCCCCGCCGAGAGCAATCGTACCTGGCTGTTGTGGCCGATTCGTAGAAACGCACCGGGCGTCAGCAACACTTCCGCGTACCCGTCCGCGGTATCCAGCGGCTGATTGAGCCCGACCACCGTCGATCCAGCCGAGTGGACGGCAAGCGGCTGGCCATCCAGCGTCACTTGCCCTTCGATATAGTTCACCGCGCCGGGCGAGGCCATCTCCCTCGTGCCGCCATTCTGCCCAGTGTTCATAGTCGTCTGGGCGAGGGCGGCCGCCGACGCCGCAAGCAGCACAATGCCCGCCCGCCAGCTGTTCTTCCATTGCCCTTTCATCGTCATTTCCTCTGCTCGTTAGACGCATTACGGAAGAAATAAGTCGCGCTATTTCAGTTAGATAGCAGAATCCCAGTAGGTGAAATCCACCACCAGCGGACGGCGCGGCGGCAGGCTCCACTTGACAATCCAGTGAAGATGCCGCATAGTCTAGGCCAGAGGACAACTTGGATGGCAAGTGAAGACAATGAGCGCCTTGCGCTGCTTCAAGGCACGTTAGATCTGATTGTTTTGCGAATGCTTCAGACCATGGGACGGCAGCACGCTTACTCGATTGCCACCCGCCTTCAGCAGGTATCCGAAGACATGCTTCATCTGAATCAGGGGACGCTATATCCGGCACTTGTCCGCTTGGAGCAACAGGGGCGTATCAAAGGCACGTGGGGAAAGACCGAAAGCAACCGGGAAGCCAAGTTTTATGCCATCACCAAAAACGGGGAGAAAGCGCTGACTGAGGAGACGTTGCGTTGGCGCCGGATTTCGGGACTGGTGGAGAAGCTGCTTTTGGAGGGGGCCTGATTTATGCGCCGATTCTTTGCGAAGTTGGCGAATCTATTCAAACGCCCACGTGCGGAGAGCGAACTGGCTCGCGAGATTGATGCACACCTGACGATTTTGCAAGACGAGTTTGAGGCGCGCGGAATGTCCCAGGAGGAAGCAAAACTGGCCGCTCGACGGTCTTATGGAAGTGTGGAGTATGCCAAGGAGTTGCATCGCGAAGCGCGTTCGTTTCTGTGGGTTGAAAACCTCACGAAGGACGTTAGCTACGGCGCTCGCAATTTACTCCGAGCTCCGGCATTCACAGCTGTGGCGGTGGTTGCGCTAGCGCTGGGAATTGGCGCCAATACCGCGATTTTCGGCGTAGTGAATACGGTGCTGCTGCGGCCGCTGGCGTATAGGGACGCAGACAGGCTGGTAACCGTTCTGTATAACGGGACCGGGCCGGTGGCAACGGCGAACTATCTGGACTGGCGAGACCAGAGCCGGTCGTTTGAGGCAATGGGCGCGGCGGATTTCTGGAGTCCTAATGTGACTGCGGGCGATCCATCCGGCAGCAGGCCTGCCGAGCATCTGCTGGGATTGAAAGTTACCCAGAATATGCTGCCGCTGTTGGGGGTTTCCCCTCTGATCGGGCGTTTGTTCATGAAAGGGGAAGACCAAGAAGGCGCGGATCATGAAGTGATCTTGAGCTATGCCTTGTGGCAGCGGCGGTTTCATGGGGATCCGAACATCCTAGGGAAACAGATGAAATTGAATGGCGAAGGTTACTCGGTGGTCGGTGTAATGCCATCCACATTCAAGTTTGCGCCATTCTGGGCGGTACATGCGGAGTTGTGGGCGCCAGATACGTTTGGCGCAACTCTTTATCAGCGGGGCGGCAACCATCTGCGGGTGTTTGCGCGACTGAAGAGAGGGGTGACACTGGCGCAGGCGCGTGCCGACATGGCGACGGTGACCGGCAGGCTGGAGAAGCAATATCCGGGCACTAACCGCAATGTTGTGGTGAGGCCGCTGAAAGAAAACGTGGTGGGCAATATCGAAACGCCGCTGATGCTGATGCTGGGCGCAGTCGGCTTCGTGCTTCTGATTGCGTGCGCCAACGTGGCGCACATGCTGCTGGCGCGCACCGCCGACCGGCAAAAAGAAATTGCTGTACGAATGGCGCTGGGAGCGGGCAAGGCGCGGCTGGTTGCTCAGTTTCTTACGGAGAATTTGCTGCTGGCGGGCATTGGCGCGGTGGCAGGACTTCTGCTGGCGCTGGCCGGCACAAAGGCGCTCGTGACCCTGAGTCCGGCGTACATACCACGCGTGGAGATGGTGGCGATTGACAGCCGGGCGGTGTTCTTCCTGATGGGTATCACGGTGGCGACGGCGCTTTGCTTTGGTCTGACTCCGGCCCTGCATGCGGCCGCTGGAAACCTGAGCGATGCATTGAAAGAAGGAGGACGCGCTGAAACTGACGGCGTGCGCCGTCACCGGTTGCGAAGTTTCCTGGTGGCGTCGGAATTCGCGCTTGCGTTTATGCTGCTGATCGGGGCGGGGTTGATGGTGCGGAGTTTCTATGCATTGCAGTCGGTTGATCCGGGATTTAATCCGCACAATGTTTTGAGCATGGTTGTATCCGTGGCTGGAACCGAGGAGGCAGATGCGGGGCGGCGCGAGATCTTCTATCGGGAATTGCTGGAGAAGATTAAGGCTTTGCCGGGCGTGAATTCCGCCGGCGGAATCAATCACTTGCCCCTCGAGGGAGATTTGTGGGACAGAGGATTTGAAATTGAAGGACGTCCGAAACCAAGGCCGGGGGAGATGCCCGACGCGGTTTATCGGATCGTCATGCCCGGTTACTTCGAGACCATGCGTCTGCAAGTGAAGCGCGGACGCACTATCACATACCAGGACAATGCGAGCGCGCAACCCGTGGTCATCATCAATAAGTGCGCGGCTGAGCGTTTCTGGCCGGGAGAGAATCCGATCGGCAAGCGCTTCGTGATTGGCGGGCAGGACGGCGGGCAGCCGAACTGGCTCACCATCGTTGGCGTGACGGCGAATGCCAGCCTGGATGATATGGTTTCCAATCCGTATCCGGAGATGTATCTGCCAGCGCTACAAGTGCCTGCATTTCTGGGTGAAGGAACGGACCCGCAGACACCGCACATGAGTTACATAACGCTAGTGGTTCGCACCGCCGGGAATCCGGCTCAGTTGACGCGGGCGGTGCAGCGGGTGGTGCGATCGTTTGACAAGAATCTGCCGATTTCACAGGTATTGACGATGGACGAAGCAGTGGCCCACGCGACGGCACAGCCGCGTTTTGAAATGCTGCTGCTAGGCTTGTTTGGCGCGGTGGCGCTCGTGCTGGCAGCGGTCGGAATCTACGGTGTTATGAATTACTCCGTTTCGCGGCGTACGCGCGAAATTGGAATTCGCATGTCGCTGGGAGCAAGCCGAGCGGATGTGCTGCGCATGATCCTCGTGCAGGGCGCCGGGCAGGCGCTAGCAGGTACTGTCGTGGGTGTAGTAGGAGCCATGCTGCTGTCGAAGTTGATGGGGCAGATGCTGTACGGCGTGAAACCGACAGATCCATTGACCTTCGTGGCGGTGACAGCGGTACTGGGTTTGGCGGCGCTATTGGCCACGGGCGTGCCAGCGCGCAAAGCGATGCGGGTTGAGCCGATGTCCGCGTTACGGACGGAGTAGGGTCCGGAACAGATCAATCCGTTGAAGCGAAGTGCGGATGAACACTATGCGAATTACCCGTGTGTGTCACGGCGAAGGGTTGAGTAATTTCGGACCGCACCGTTTAGAGTCTTGTGGACGTGCTTGCGCTACTCGTTCGGTATCGCTGAGAGTTGCGTTTGTTGCCAAGAAAAGAAGAGCATCGGGAGCAAGTTGGTAACATGCACTACATTGATGCTCGACTTGAGCCCAAACGATCCGATTATCAAGACATATCTAAAGGACCTTCAACACCTCAAGCAACAGCAAGTCAGCCACGAATTGGGCCTGAAAGGTCCCTTTCAAAACCTTTTGGATAAAGCGGCGAGGAAGCGCGGCTGGACCCTTGTTCCGGAACTTTCAACGTCTTCTGGCGGGAGGCGCATTGTGCCTGATGCCACAGTCCGGGACGAATTTCGTCTTCCGCGCGGCTGGTGGGAAGCCAAAGACACTGCAGACGATTTAGCTGCTGAGATCCAGAAAAAGCTTCGTGCCGGCTATCCGAGTCGTAACACCGTCTTTGAAGATACTTGTACAGCGATCCTGTATCAAGACCGGGCTGAAGCGGGCGAATTTACGCTTCGCGAACCGGTCAAGATTGCCGAACTCCTCAACCAATTCTTCTCTCATGACGAATCAGATGAGCGCGAATTTAAGCGTGCAATGGAGGAGTTTAAAAGCCGCATTCCAGATCTTGCGCACTCGCTTTCCGAACACATCGCCGAAGCGCACAAGAAAAATGCGCGCTTCAAAGTAGCCTTTGCTGATTTCGTAGCCCTCTGCCGGCAGTCCCTGAATCCGGCCTTGTCGGAGCACATGGTAGACGAGATGCTCATCCAGCACCTCCTGACCGAGAGGCTGATGCGGAACCTGTTTCAGAACTCGGATTTCACTCACCGGAACGTCATTGCTTCGCAGATTCAAAGCGTCATCGAAGCTCTGGCATCCTCCAGCTTCTCTAGTCGCCTCTGCAAAAGCTCGATCCGTACTACCGAGCTATCGAACGCGAGGGAGCAAACTTACGCCACTTCACAGAGAAGCAGGACTTCCTCAACTCCGTTTACGAACAATTTTTCCAAAGGTTTTCGCCCGACGTTGCCGATACCCACGGCATCGTCTACACGCCCCGCGAAATCGTCGATTTCATGTGCAGTTCCGTCGAAGAAGCTCTCAAAGAACACTTTGGCTACTCGCTCGCTTCGCCCGAAGTCGTCATTCTTGACCCATGTACTGGCACCGGCAATTTTATTGTCAATCTTATCGAGCGCATTCCTGGCAAAGCTTTACCCGACGCCTACCGTAACCGGCTGTTTGCTAATGAGGTGATGCTGCTGCCCTACTACGTATCGAGCCTCAACATTGAGCACGCCTACTACGAGCGTATGCATAGTTATGAATCGTTTGATGGCTTGTGCTTTGTCGATACGCTCGATATGCAGGAAGCGCGACAACTCGGCATGTTTACGCCCGCCAACACCGATCGCGTGCAGCGCGAGAAAGATGCCGCCATTACTGTCATCCTGGGTAACCCACCCTATAACGTCGGCCAGAAGAGCGAGAACGACAACAACCAGAATCGCAAATACAAGAACATTGACGAGCGCATTCGCGATACATACGCGAAAGATTCAAAAGCGACCAACAAGAACTCGCTGTCTGATATGTATGTCAAGTTCTTTCGCTCGGCGACCGACCGCTTAGATCAGCGCGACGGTATTGTCTGCTTCGTCTCAAACAACAGCTTTGTTGATCAGCACGCGTTCGATGGCATGCGCAAGCATTTGGCGCGTGACTTCGAACAGATCATCCATCTCGATTTACACGGCAATGTTCGCCGCAATCCCAAGCTGTCCGGAACCACACACAATGTCTTCGGCATTCAAGTCGGTGTTGGCATCACACTGGCAATCAAGAAGAAAGGATCCCCCCGAGTAATCAAGTACTACCGCGTGCCAGAGATGTGGCGCAGGCGCGAAAAGCTAGATTTTTTAACCGGGGCAAACTGGAGTGGCAGAATATTGCGCCAGACAGGAAACACAACTGGACAAAGTCCGAGAACGCAGATGAATACAGCTCGTATTTATCGCTGAGAGATATCTTCGACCTGTATAGCGTGGGTGTAAAGACCAATCGGGATGATGTGGTGTACGACTGGGATCGGAAACAACTCGCGAGACGCATCAAGTTGTTCATCGATTCCTACAACTCCGAGGTCTATCGCCACAAGTCGGACCCGAACGCGGATTGGCCGGACGGAGTGAAATGGAGTAGGGATCTCAAGCAGGATGCGCTCCGAGGGCACCTAGCTGAGTATGCTCGACTCGAAGATCCGCGTCTCACTATACCGTCCATTTGCGAGGAAATGGCTATTCTTCGACCGCATTCTGAATGAGGAGATCTATCAGTGGCCCAAGATTTCTGGACCTTCTATTTGCGTAACTTCCCACAGCCAAGTGCCGTTCTCCGCGATTATCACTGACACCACTCCTAACGAAGCGCCGGCGGGCGCCAAGGTCAATGTTTTCCTCTCTCGCATCTCGCCGACTCCGCCCTGGCCCAATTCCGCCAACAATACACAGCCGATTCCATCACCAAAGACGCCATATTTCACTACATCTACGCCATCCTCCACCACCCGATTTACCGCGAACGCTACGCCGACAGTCTAAAGCGCGAACTGCCCCGCATCCCGTTTGCGCCTGATTTCCACATCTTTGCAGACGCGGGCAAGGAACTCGCCGGCTTGCACCTCAACTATGAATCGCTTGAACCTTGGCCGCTCGAATATATCGAGAAAAAGGGTGTCCCTTACTCTGAGCGCGTCGCGAGGATGAAGCTCAGCAAAGACCGAACCGCTGTCCTGCTCAACGAATCGCTAACCCTCGCCGGCATCCCGCCCGAGGTCTTCGCTTACAAGCTCGGTTCAAAGTCGGCTTTGGAGTGGATCATCGACCAGTATCAGCTCAAGGGCGCATCGGATCCAAACCGGGATGACGATCCGGGCTATATCGTTCGGTTGGTCGGCCAGGTGGTTCGGATCAGTGTCGAAACGGCCCGCATTGTGAAAGCGCTACCGCCCTTTCTCCCAAACGCAAATATGTAACCATGGTCGCGGGACGGTGGACCGTGAACTACATTGAACAGGACATTATCTTCAGAACCAAATCCCCGAATCGCGAGGGTGTTCCTCTTTCCATAAGCTCACCTCTTCTGCGGGGTCTTGAAAGCACAGCCCGACCCAGCGTCCGCATGCTGCTGGAAGGGACCAGCGCCTCCGTTGGGGCGCTACCTTCATGGCTGGCAAGGGCCTCAGACATCCGTACTTTAGGCTTCAGCACCAAACAGGGAAGCTCTATCTTGCACGTAAAGGCTCCCACATTGGGAGAAGCTGTGCCTCAACTGTTTGAGCAGCAATCCTTTTGGCCGACACCCGCGTCACCACACGATACGGCGCTTCAGGTGATGGGTAGAATCGCCGCCGCGGTCCGTCGGCAGCAACTGGAAAGCGATTTGTACGACCGGCCTCTGCTCAAGCACTATAGCGCCTGGAGCGGCCTGTTCAAGCAGGACCTAAGGAGCGTTGAATTTCCGTTGGCGAATGCGCAACTCGAGTCAGTCGGCCAAATAGACAAGGAAGTGGCGTCGAACGCAAAAACGCTGAGCGACCGAACACCTTCACCGCGCCAGGTTCGCGTAGTCGGCAAGCTCGATATGGTTCGGCATAGTACACGTTCGTTCGGGCTGGTTCTGGACAGCGGCGACGAAATCCGTGGTGTTCTGATCGAGGGGACATCTGAGATGCTTCAGGGTTATTTCGGGAGACAGATCACTGTCTTGGGAAAGGCGATTTATCGGCCCTAGGGTACGCTCTTACGCCTGGATGCTTCAGAGATTTTGCCCTCCGTCGAAGGTCGCGAGGCGTTCTCAAGGATTCCCAGCCCTTGTTCGGCCCTATAGACCAGAGCGACGCCCGCAAACGTCGAAAGGCGGTGTCGCGGCGTTCTTCGGCTCATGGCCAGGGGAGGAAACCGATCGCGAGCTACTCGCAGCCATTGAGGAAATTCGCCATTGAGCGGCAGCTACGTTCTCGATACGAATGTTCTGCTTCACCTCATCCGCGGACAAGCTCTCGGAACGAAGATCGATCAAGCGTTTGGCCTGACGTCCAGTTTGCATCGGCAGATCGTCTCGATTGTGACCCAAGCGGAGCTTTGGGTCATCGCGGACCGGAAAAGTTGGGGCGGGGCAAAACGAGACGCCTTGCAACACGCTCTCGACAACCTCGTCGTCATACCCGTCGATGGCACAGACCTTGTGGAAGCCTATGTCAGAATCGCGCGTGCTGACTCTGCGGCCGATGAAGGTGCTCGAAACATGGGTAAGAATGACATCTGGATCGCAGCGACTGCCTTGTACGCTCAGCTCCCTCTGCTCACAACGGACAAGGACTTCCGCTTTCTTCACGATGACCTTTTGCAGGTCATGTGGGTCGATCCGTCAGGGGTATAGCATGTGTGAAAACACAACGAACGAAAAATGCGCTCTGATCTTTACTCAGACGTAAGTCGGTATTTCGGAGAAGTGTAAGCGATATGCGGAACGCGAAGTCTCCTTCCCTTCAAGAACGTCCGAGATACGCGTTTACGGTCAAGGCGGGCTGGGTTGCCGAATGGTAAGTGGCGTTACCTGAATCTGTTTCCCAAGATCATAGGCGGTCGGGAGATCGCTGTCGCTATATACGAGAATGCGGCCGATGACGAGTACCGAATTGTTCGGTGAAGAAATTTGGGGCATTCCCTGGGGCACGGTTCCTTTCCAGCGGGGACCGCTGACTAGATATTCGCCGGCTGAGTTCGATGCTTAGATTTGGCCCACTGTGATGCTCAGATTTGGCCCACCTAGAGAAACCTGGATGACACGATTCCGGGATGGACAGGAGGCCAAGTGGAGTTATTCGAAGAGATCCGGCGAGGGCATGCGGCTGGAGAAACGATCCTCGGGCTGGCAAAGAAGTATCAGGTACACCGGCGGATGGTGCGGCAAGCACTGGCAAGTGCAATCCCGCCGCAGCGGAAGAGGCAAGAGCGGATAGCGGTAAAACTCGGGCCTGTGAAGGAGATCGTCGACGGCATTCTGGATGCCGATCGGCAGGCCCCGCGTAAACAGCGGCACACAGCGCGGCGGATCTGGAGCCGGTTGCGCAAGGAACATCCGCAACATCCGATTGCGGAATCGACTGTGCGGCAGTATGTGCGAGGGCGGAAACGCGAGATGGGCTTGGCGCAGCGCGAAGTGTTTGTGCCGCAAAGCTATGCACCTGGCCAGGAAGGTCAGGTGGATTGGTTCGAAGCGCAGGTCAAGCTGAACGGCGAAGCGCGTAAGCTGCAGTTTTTTGCAATGCGCAGCATGTTTAGCGGCGGCGCGTTTCATCGGGCCTATAGCAACGCCACACAACAAGCATTTCTGGAAGCGCACGAACATGCATTTGCCTATTTCGGGGGCGTGTTCGGCACACTTCGTTACGACAACCTGGGGAGCGCCGTGAAAAAGATTCTGCGTGGCTACCGGCGCGAAGAAACCGAACGCATGATCGCGTTCCGCTCGCACTGGGGCTTCACGAGCGAGTATTGCAATCCGGCACGGGGCAATGAGAAAGGAGGTGTGGAAGGAGAACTGGGCTGGTTCCGGCGCAACTGGCTGGTGCCAGTACCAGAAGCCAGTGATCTGGAGAGCTTCAACGCATGGTTGCTTACGCGTTGTGTGGAAGCTCAGCGGCACGTCATCAGTGGGCGCGAGCTCACTATTGGTGATGCGATGCGTGAAGAGCAGTCGTATTTGTTGCCCTTGGTGACAGAGCGATTTCCTGTCGCCGAGACCATTTATCCGGTAATCGTGGATGGGCATGGGCGAGTGAAGGTGAAGGCGAACTGGTATTCAACGCCGCTATGGCCAGGCTCACGGGTGACGGCACGGGTGTGGCCAGCGCATGTGGAGGTCTGGCGGGATGGCGAGTTCGCGGCACGGCACGAACGCTGCTACGGACGAGGGCATCAGATTCTCAACTTAGAACATTACCTGGATGTGCTGGAGAAGAAGCCTGGCGCGATGAAGGGTTCAACACCGTTACAGCAATGGCGTGCAGCTGGGCGATGGCCGGCCTGTCTGGATACGCTCTGGCAGCAACTGGAACAGCGGCATGGCAGAAGTAAAGGCACCCACGAGATGATCACGCTCGTGCGTGCAGGCACAACCGGGGAGCGTGGGCGGGCCTGATTGTCGCGGTGAAAGAAGCGCTGCGCCTGGGTGTCAACGATGCGGCCGCGGTCCTGCATATCCTGCGCATGCCGGATGCTAATGACCGGAAGCGGTACGCTCTCGCGCTCGCCGAAGAGCTGAGCCAGTTTGAGCGGCCGATGCCGGTAATGGATGAGTATGATGCGCTGTTATCCGCTGAAGCGGTGATCCAATGAAGCAACAGACGGAAGCTTTGGAACAGGCCAGCGTGCGGCAATACTGCAAGGCGGTGCGCATGCCAGCCGTCGCGGCCAACTTCATTCCGCTCGCCGAACAAGCGGCTAAGGAAGAGCATAGTCACATCCGCTACTTGGAGGCGCTGCTGGCGATGGAGTGCGAGGAACGTGACCGTCACGCCATCACCAATCGCATCCGGGAGGCGCAACTTCCGCGCGTGAAGACATTGGAAGAATTCGACTTCACGAAAGCTCCGCTGATCCCGGTCGCGAAGGTTCGCGAATTGGCCGAAGGCGGCTACATTGAGCGCAGCGAACCGATCGTGTTGATTGGCGATTGCGGTACCGGCAAGAGCCACTTGGCAACGGGTCTATGTCTGGCAGCATGCCATCAGAAGCGCCGTGTACGATTCGTCACCGCCGCCGCGTTGGTGAACGAATTGATGGAAGCCAAACAGAACGGCAACGTGAGACGGCTAATGCTGCGCTGGATGAAGTACGACCTGATTGCACTGGACGAAGTGGGTTATGTGCCACTGGCCGACATCGGAGCGGAGTTTCTGTTCCAGGTAATCTCGGACCGAGCCGAACGGGCGGCGTTGATTGTGACGACAAATCTGCCGTTTTCTGAATGGACGACCGTGTTTCCGAACCCGCGCCTGTGCAAGGCACTGCTGGATCGAGTAACGGATCGTGCCCACATTATCGAGACCGGGACGGAATCATTCCGGTTCAAACGGACGATGGAAGGGAGAAAAAAGAAGTGACGACTGCCGGGCCGCGCCGTAATAACCACCCCGGCGTCCGTTGCGCCTGAAACGCGCCGCCCTTGCAGGGCGCCGCCAGGCTTCACTCCCGCCGGGGCGGTTATTACCAATTCCGGGCGAAGGTGGAGTAAATTGAAGACGACCCAAG
Source organism: uncultured Acidobacteriaceae bacterium (assembly GCA_963845995.1). Classification (GTDB taxonomy): domain Bacteria; phylum Acidobacteriota; class Terriglobia; order Bryobacterales; family Bryobacteraceae; genus Bog-105. The sequence goes on from CAWJUO010000043.1 coordinate 126,457, forward strand.
TGGGCCAAATCTAGGCATCACAAGTGGGCCAAGCCGGAGCATCACAACCACCGGCCCCGGTTCCCGTGGTGCGTTTCCCAGCATAGGCAAAATTCTCGTTCTTCGACGGATCGTTGAACTGCACGCTGTAGTAGCGGCCGGCCATGTCCGGCACATGCAGGATTTGCGGTCCTTTCCTGAGGTCTAACCAACCGACCGTAATAAGCGTGTCGTGGTTTACGCCGGTAGTCCACAACTTTGAGGCCCCGGGAGGTGGGTGGAGAGGATCTGCAAAAAGCGCTTGGGGCTCCGTATAAGAGCGTGTTGATCGGGATGGGGCCGTCGGCTCCGCCCTTAACGAGGATTCACTCTTGAACAGTGAGAGAAATATGCGTGGCCAAAAGTAGATAACAAGGAACCATACCGCGACACAAACCCCGCCGAAGATAAGGAAATGTTCATACGCCGTATCGATCATTTCGCTTCGACAACCAGCGGGTACCGTATACGTGCCGTCGAGAATGGCCCCGTTGGCATGTAAGCGCGCAGCCAAAGCCTGAACTTGCCTGTAGGTGCGGGTAGCGAATTGGATTCATGGCCTGCCGGAGGGGCGTCTGAAGATAAATATCAACGGATCCCTCGGCGTTTCACACTAGTCCTGATCGATTGCCTACGCAATACCGGTTAATAGGATTCGCCACAAAACGTTCTTTCGCGTCGGCCATAGTCAGCGACCAAAACGCATCGACCGGCGGAAGACCGTCCAGCGGGAAATCCAGGACGTAATTGGAGTCTCCGGAGAGCATATGACCCGCGCCATCCATCTGAGTTTTCCAATACATCGCTTCTTGCGGATGGGCTATCCGGGCAAGGAAATATCCGAGCGCACGCGTCCCCCAGAAACATGCCGTTGCCCGGCTCGCCGCATCCGAAAATCGTGATCCAGCCGTTGATCCTCGTGGCCTTTGCTCTCGCGACAATTTCGATCGTGACAACCGCTAGTCCGAAGCCGACGAAGAAGCCTTGCACCAGAGCATCACGGAGCGTCAGTGAAGCCGGAGAGAAGGACCGACGGACGAGGACCCATCCGCACACGAGGGCGATGAACGCCATGAAATACGCATAGGTTCTCTCGCTCATAGTCTTCTACTTATCGTCTTTGGTAAGTTACACGGCATGGCGCCGCGAAGGCGCCCAGCGATCGGGAATTGTGCGGTATTCCGGCCGCTGGGCCCAGCAGGCTAATTAAAAGCCGATGTACCTTCGGTCACCATCGGAAAGTGTAAGACTCGCCTTTACGTATACGCCTTCTCTCCGCCGAACTGCGAATCCCGATACGTCGTAGGATCGGTGAAGAACTCACCCTCTCTGCAGAGGTGGCGAATCGCTTCTTCATTGACTTTGATGCCCAGGCCTGGCCCCGTCGGAACGGGGATGTAACCGTTAACCACAAGATCCCCTTTATCGGTTATCTCTTTGTGCCAGGCTGGCTGCGGCTGGTGCCATTCCAGGGCGAGGAAGTTTTGGCTGGCGGCTATCGCGTGCGCGCCGGCTGCGTAGCCGATCGGGCAAGCGTTGCTGTGGACCATCATCCCCACCGAATATTTGGCCGCCATGTCGGAGGTCTTCTTCAATTCGAGACAGCCGCCGATCACAAGGTGATCCGGGTGGATATAGTCGACTGCACGCGCCTGGCAAAGCGGCTCGAGCGATTCCACCAGGTAGGCGTCCTCGCCGGTCAAGGTGGAACCCTGATCGCATCGGTGATGAGCTTCCATTCCTCTACTCGGAACCACGGGACCATGTCTTCCAAAGTCGAGGGAGTGACCCTCTCCAGCGCGTTGGCCAGCTTGATGCAACTCTTCGCGGTGAGGTGCCCGAAATGGTCGTGACCCATGGAGTGTTGCCGACGTCGCCCATGGCCTCCTTGATCGCAGCGACGTGGTCGGCTACGAGTTCACATCCCTTGTCGCTGACCTCTAATCCCTGATAGTCGTTCTCGGGGTTTTCCCCCGGTTCCCCGTTATAGCCTTTCGGCGCAAATATCGTGCCCGGCTTGTCTCGGAGGACGCGAGGCACGCTCAGGTCGTATTTGAGCATCGTAAACCCCGCGGCGACTCTCTCCTTATAATCGGCGGCGATGTCTTGGATGCTGTCCGACTTCGGGTCACCCTCGCTATACAGGCGAACCTTGTCGCGAAATCTCCCGCCAAGCAATTGATAGATCGGGCGGGGTCGGCTTGCCAGCCAAATCCCGTGGAGCCCGTCTTGCGTCGGTTGACGGCGCTCCCCTGACGGAGTTGGGCCATGCATCTTGATCTTGCGGAAGATCTTGTCAACGTTGCAGGGATTCTCGCCGAGCAATCGGGTCTTATGCATCAGCACGTAATTTGGTTGCGGGCCATCCCCGATCGTCTGGCCGTAACCCGAAATTCCCTGATTGGTATCGATTCGGACGATGATCGTGCCGCCCGATGCCGCTCCCGCGCCGGGAGTTGGAGGAGGCAAGTCCTGCCCGTCCGCCCATCCGAGCCTCGCCCACCGGGTTGCCCCTGGCCCCCGCACAACGGCTATGCGCATGTCGGTGATTTTCAAGTCCGACGGATTTGAACTCCGGTTGACATTCTGGGGGTACGCTTCGAGGTCAGCCAAAAGGCCAAGCCCCGCGGCAGCAGCGCCCGTTTTTAGAAACGAACGCCGCCCAATTCTGTTTTTACTTATAGACACTTACTCTTACTCTCCTTAAATTGCCATGCAAGCCTACTCGCGTCTGGAACCGGGTCCATTTTATCCGAACTTGAATCTGGAATCAGATGCTCGCCCGCCCGGGTACCAGTAACATGTGATTTGTCCGCTTAAAAAGGCGGTGGGAAAAGCTGAATAGTGTGGAAGCCGACGAACAGTAAATTCCAGCCGCGGCGATGGCGGCGAAGCTGCCACCTTAGCGCCATGGAGCCGCCCTTTCGTGCAGAGCCAGCTGTTCGGCATACAGCCGACCGACCCAACGATACTCACTCTCGCGGCAGTGACTATTTCTTCTTGTCTGCGTAACCGCTGCCAGCCGACATCAAGGGCTGCAAGATCAGTTTGATCGTAAGGCGGTCATGGGATCAATGCGGGATGCCCTCCAGGCGGGAATATACCCGGCCAGAGCCGAGACCGCAATGAGCACCAGGGCAATTCCGGCGAATGTCGCGGGATCGCCGGCGGTCACTCCGAACAACAAACTTCCCAAGCCTCTTGAGAGTGCCCGCGAGGCGGCCAATCCTAAAACCAGACCGAAACCAGTCAAACTTAGCGTTCGGAGCACGATACGGCTTTGGACGTCTCCTGAGGATGCTCCCAGGGCCATTCGAATTCCAATCTCCTGTACACGTTGACTAACCGAATAGGAGATCACGGCGTAGATTCCTAGGGAAGCGAGAAAGAGTGCAAAGATTGCAAATCCGCCTAAGAGCAGGAGCAGAGCGCGGCGCGGTGAAATCGCTTTATCGACCAGCTCTTGAAATGCTTGAAAATCACGTACCGGCAGATTGGGATCAATCGGCCGGAGAGCGGTTCGGATCCCTTTCGCCAAACTGTCTGGAGGAAGCGCGGTCCGAGTACAAGCTGCATCGCTCCATAGTCCTGGGTTTGACGCATCGCCAAATACATCTCCGGCCCGCTTGCTTCTTCTAAAGCACTATGACGGACGTCAGCAACGACGCCAACCACCACGCCCAGAATTTGGTCTCCTCGATAGGTCGTGATCGTTTGCCCTAGCGGATTTTCGCCGGGAAAAGCGGTTCGGGCCATCGTTTCGTTGACCACCACTACGGGAGTGCTCGCGGCGCGATCACTCTCTGAAGCAGTCTGCCCGCTCGCAATGGAATGCCCGCTGCTTCGAAATATCCGTCCGTGACGACACGGATGTATGGCTCCGGATGGCGGTTCTTCTCATAGAAATGGCCTTTCGCAGAGACTGACCACGACCGGTCGTCTCGAAGAGGCAGGACGTCCGATATCCCGGCTGCCATAATGCCCGGAACAGACCGTACACGGCGGAGTGCGTCGTCTATGAAAGAGTTCTGCTGTGGCAGCGTCGCAATGTGAAAACTCGGGTCGATCCTCAGAGCAGCGGCGCGCTCCGGTTCAAATCCAAGCTTCACGTCCAGAACGCGGACGAAGCTTCGCATGAGCAGCCCTGCGCCGATTAAGAGCGTGCAGGCAAATGCGATTTCGCAAATCACTAGGCCGTCACGGATCCAAGCATGCTGCTTGCCACCAGTTGAACCACGACCGGCATCTTCAAGACCTTTGCGAACGGATGAGGA
>CAWJUO010000044.1:0-25824 GCA_963845995.1 uncultured Acidobacteriaceae bacterium
CATTGCGCGAAGTTGACGTTCTGCGGCATGCCTTATCGCTCCCTTGAGCTGCCTGTTTTCCTGCAGTTCAGGGAAGGCACATGGAACGGCAAGGTATTTTGCATGACTGATACTGCGAACGGCATATTCGTCCCAACGCACTCTGCCCCGCGGCGCTGTGACAAAATCGTTTGCGGTTTCAAACCGTCGATCCAACGACCTGAGTAGTCCTTCCAGTCTGGTCAAGATCATGTATGCGAGAACCATACGGGTACGCGTCGTTCAGATCTTCGCAGAAGCGGCAGCTTCAATGGAGCGGGACTAACCCGCCAGCCCATTTCCGCTAGCATCGGACCAATTCCCGACCACTCAAATCGAGGCTGTACGACGAGTCCGTAGTCCGGCCGAGCTGTTGTAGACGAAACCAGGCGGATCGCAACCGCTGAGTATCGTGTCGTCGAGTTGTCTTGTAACTCAAGGCATACCTCTTTGGCCGGTATAAAAGATCCTAGTGATACTCGGCTCCTTCGCGACTTGGTCTGCGAACGAATCATTGCAATTTATACTTCTGCAAGTACGCTCTGATCGGCTCGGCAAAACCGCTAACGTAACCTTGAGCAAGATATTCTTGCAAAAGAGGCCCAAGACTAACCCGGAGTCTCTGTTTGCAGAGCGACTCATCGGACTCTAAGAAATAGGAGTGTCCGGGAACAAGCGTGAGTGCATCATCCGCCGAGTGCTCTGTAAAAATGGAGACTAAATCGCGGAAAGCCCTCAACATCAAATCACATCCATGCTGCGCGACCACACTCATCTGCGGCCATACGGAGACAAAGGCGAATCTACGGCGCACTGCAACATCGACGATCGCGATGCTGCGATCCGCGCTGTTCATGGTTCCGATGATGTGCAGATTAGCGGGTAGGAAGAGCCGGTTGTGAAACGGCCCACCAAAGTCATAAGGGAGTGTGATTTCCCGGCGTGTTCCTGGTTCTAGCAGAAACAGTGCTTCACCGACTATCTTGCTCAAATCGGCCCGATTGATCTCGTCTATATGGAGGAGATAATTCTGCCCGGGATTGCCAAGTGCTTCGGCTGCCGCTTGCATAAGAACGCCCGGCGCTGGAGCAAACCGCAGCCCGACGTCGCTTCCAGTCAGTGCGGGCGCTAGGCCACCAATGAAGTTTTCATAGGTTGATTTGCATGAAATTGAACGCTCCGGCCTCTTCCGCCATATTCGTCTCTGAGAAGCTCAGTCGCAATCATCGTCTTTCCGGTTCCGGGCGGTCCTTGAATGATGACGTACCGTCTGGTCATCAGTAAGTCTTCGATCTCGGGTCGTTTTGTCGACGGCATGAGATGCTCGAACCACTCGCTACGGACTGCATTCTGGTCATTTTGAGCGCTCGCAATAGGCTGATACCCTCGCTCTTCAAACAACAGGTCCAACAAAGCGCTCAGCGCGGCTTCTGTTCCCGCCCGATCCTCCGTAGGACAGTACATCCCCGTACATCTCTCTTCCGTAACGATCGAACGCGCTCTTGTAGTCCGGCCACGCGTTTCGCACTTCATCTGGAACAGCGATGTCCGTGCGGGTCGGATCTTGCTTTGCCCATCCAACAAAGTTGCCGTTCCCATATCGTTCATTCAGCCATTTGCAGATGGCCTGCACCTTCCTCGCATGGCCAGGGCGCCCAAGGATAGTCTCATCGGGAGCGAGACCTTGCGTGCCTACCACCAAGCCTAAAAGACAAGGTCGCCCCGGCACAGGGAAGATTACAAAAGACAGCCCGCTGTAAGGTCCGGAACTGGGAGTCGACGGGTGGATGTAGGCGGCAAACGGCACGCCGGAATCGGATTTCATGCCCGGTGCTCGCAGTATGAAGGCTTCTTTTGGCCCGGCTTGGATATCGTCCATCTGGGCTGCCGAAAAGAGATTGAAAAGCCTTCTGATTTCGTTCGGTCCAGTTGTCCAGGTCAGCTGTGGACGAGATCGAGGAGTAGTGCGAAGTTCATTACCGGTGACACAGTTAAGCTGCGTCAACAGGAAGTATACGACTCCTCTCCCTGGCTTCCTGCAAAACGCCCCAATCCGCCGCACACCGCGTTATTGGCGGCGGAAGCGGCTTTCCCAGCTTCTGTTTTTGCTCCGGTTGAGTGGGTGGACATTTTTGAAGGCTCCTGAAATAGAAATGGCCCGCTTGCTCCTGTTGTGCGGGAGCTGCGAGCCTGTTGGACAGTAGCATGGGGCGGGCTGGAAACGAACTTCGGGGTTGGGTGAAAACGGGGTAATCGTATTGAGCGGGTTGGGGTTGTTTTTATTTTTTCGATCTGTGACTGGGGTTCAGAAGCTACTCGTGTTGGCGCGAACAGACTCGTAGTTTGAATCGAGTTGCGGGCTGAGTAGCAGGATGGAGGCGATACGACGCGCAATTTGAGTGAACAGCCGGGTCTCCTCGACGTGCAAAGGCCGACCGAGGATTTCCTGTTCGCGGTAACTCAACCATTTTTTCAAGACCTGGTAGCCGCCAATGGTGTATTCCCAAACGGCTTCGGGGATGTTGCGCCAATAGGCAGCGTCGTTCAGGTAGACGTCAAATCGCGCGGCTTCCGAGCAAGGTTAGGGGCTCAGGTACGGAGGCAAAGGTTTCGAGTTCCTGAGGTGAGTATTCGCGGCTAAGCGTTCGGCCTTTAGCCGGAATTACCCGATACCGGGCAAGGATACGATGCGCAAACGCTTGGACGGCGGGATCATCGACGGCGTGACGCCTGGCAATCTCTGACGGGTAGAGAGGCCGGATTGCTGAACACGTAGACGAACCCGGATTGCATAGGCGCAGCTAGAGAGTGAAGGAGGGACCGGGCGGGCGGCGGCGCGGAAAGAGCAGAGTAGGAAGGGCCGTGAAGCTTCCAGGAGTAGCTTCGTTCAGCGCGGCAATGACAGGAGCTGGGTTCTGTCGCAAGATTCCCCAATCCGTTGTGGGCAACACGACCAGAGCCAGTTTGCGGCCTTCGAGTTTTCTGCTGGTAGCTGATGTTCTTGTCAGCCGTCACCATGACCTCAAAGCCGTTAGCTTCCGCAGCGGTCAGCAAATCACCATTCCTGAGCGTGTCCCATCCCAATTCCCGCGAGGTACTGACGGCGTGGCCGGGCAACAGCGTCCGAAGCTTTTTCGGCACATTATGGTCGAACAAGACCTTCACGGTTGCGGCTGCTTTTGCTTGTTGGCCGCGTAGCTGAGAATCTCCCGAACGGTTTGCACCGGCGTATCGAAGTTCTCTGCAATTTCCTCGACCGGCGAGCCGCCTAGATAGTTTTCAAGGATGGTATCGGCTGGGAGCCGCGTACACTTGAGTAGCGGAACTCCGCTCACTTTGCCGGGAACGACTTCGACCACGGGGCAATCTGTCCAATCCATAGCGGCGGTCTCCTGTAGTTGGGCCATTACCCAAGCATAGGCGTGTTTCGAGGTACAAGAAAAGGGGCGCGGTCTTCCTTTTTTGGATTCCTTGATACCGGCTCCGGTTGCAGCGCGTTGCTTGATGACGATAATCGGCACTGGGTAATCAGGAAGCGGCTACGCCCCATACAGCACGTATAGACACGAATTGCCGCAAGCGGTTTCGGGAGTTTCGCCAGACGGGTCCGATGTGACGAGAAGAAATTCGCGGAAGTTGGTGACCAGGACCTGGCGATAGGTGCGCCAGTAGCGAGCGACCTGATCGGAGGCGGCGAGTGCGTGAAGGTTGTCGGACGCGGGCTTGGCTTCCACGACGCCGCGCGATGGCTTGACGCTTGCGAGAGTTCGGTGGACTGACGGGGGCGCAGTTGATCATCGGTGAAGAGACCGGCATCGGGAATGCCTCCGCCCTCATTTTGGAGGTGAACAACGCAATGGACGCGGGGAGTCATTAGCCGGCCTATGGCGTTCAGCAGATTCGAGAGCGGTCCGTAGTAGGACGTTTCCTGGACGCCTGCACCGGTGGATTTGATGGTGCGGAGGTCGTGGAAGTAGGCTTCAGCGATGGTCAAAGCGGGCGGCTCCGAAGGCAAGCAGTGAGCGTTTGATGTTGTTGGGTCGCAGTGCGCAAGCTTTGTGAGGTCAAAGATCAGGTTATTGCATTGCGATTGAGGCTGGTACGCCGAGGGTCGGGGTTTGAAGCGCGCCTGCGACGCGTCAGGATTGCGGGAAAACGAACTTTGGGGAGAAAGTGATTCGCGTTTGCGGGGTTTCGCGGTTGCGGGGTTTTGGGGTTTCGGGGTTTTAGGTTGATGCTTGGGGTTAAAGAGCAGGTTGTACGGGGAGGAAAGCCGACCTCTTCGGATGCTAATTCTCGAACCGCTTGAAGATCAGACAGCCGTTCGTGCCGCCGAATCCGAAGCTGTTCGACAGCGCGTATTCGATCCGGATGGGCCGGGCGTGGTTGGGTACGTAATCGAGATCGCATTCGGGATCGGGAAATTCGTAATTGATGGTGGGAGGCGCGATCTGATCGCGAATGGCGAGCACCGTAATGCCGGCTTCCAGTCCGCCCGCGCCGCCCAGTAAATGCCCGGTCATAGACTTGGTTGAACTGACGGCAAGCTTGCCCGCATGATCTCCGAAAGCCCGCTTGATGGCGATAGTTTCCGCTTTATCGCCCAGCCCGGTCGATGTCCCGTGAGCGTTCACGTATTGAACCTGCGAAGGTTCAATCTTCGCGTCGCGCATGGCATTTCGCATGACGCGATAGCCGCCGTCGCCGTCCTCGGGGGGTGAGGTGATGTGGTGGGCGTCGGAACTCATTCCATAACCGACAATCTCAGCGAGTATGGTTGCTCCGCGGCGTTTGGCGTGCTCCAGTTCTTCGAGAACGAGAATGCCCGAACCCTCGCCGACAATGAAGCCATCGCGCTCTTTATCCCAAGGCCGGGATGCCCGTTCCGGCTCATCGTTACGAGTGGATAAGGCGCGCATCGCGGCAAACCCTCCGATGCCCATCGGTGTCACGCATGCCTCGCTGCCGCCGCAAATCATTACGTCCGCGTGACCGTATTGAATGAGCCGGAACGAGTCGCCTATCGAGTGCGCGCTGGTTGTACAGGCGGTCGCGGTGGCGGAGTTCGGCCCTTTGGCGTTGTACTTGATCGAGACATATCCGCTGGCCAGATTCACGATGCAAGATGGAATGAAGAATGGCGAGATGCGGCTGGGTCCGCGCTCGAGCAGGATCTTATGTTCGCGCTCGATAACTTCGAAGCCGCCGATACCGCTTCCGATATATGTACCGACATTTTCGGAGTCTTCCTCCGTGACCGTTAGATGCGCCGACTTCATGGCGAATTCAGCGGCGGCCATGGCGAACTGTATGAAGCGCCCCATCTTCTTTACGTCTTTTTTCTCGACGTACTTCAGCGGGTCGAAGTCTTTGACCTCACCGGCAATGCGGCAGGCGAATTCCGTCGCGTCGAACTGGGTAATAGGCCCGATGCCACCCTTGCCCGCACGCAACGCCGCCCAGCACTCTTCGGTACCGGTTCCAACGGAACTCAGCAGGCCTATGCCTGTAACGGCTACTCTGCGTGACAAATTCGGATCCGCTACTTCTTTTTCGACTCGATGTAATCAACCGCATCCTTTACGGTCTTAATCTTCTCGGCTTCTTCGTCCGGAATATCGAGGTCAAACGCTTCTTCGAACGCCATCACGAGTTCGACGATGTCGAGCGAGTCCGCGCCCAAATCGTCTACAAACGACGCGCTTGGGTCCACCTGATTTTCATCAACACCCAACTGCTCGACTATGATCTGCTTAACCTTCTCTGCTACCGACATTCATTGTTCTCCTGTGCTCGGAAACGCATTTAGCCACTCCGGCGAAGTTGCCCGGCCCAACACACTAAACTACATCATTGATAAAAGGGGAGCGAGTCCTTGTATCGATCCCTACCATTTGTAGCAAACAGTTACAGTGTAGATGTTGCCTGAACGTTTGCGTGTCCTATACCTTCACGGATTTGCTTCCAGCCCGCAGTCGCGAAAAGCCCGATTCTTTGTGGAGCGGCTGGAAAAACTCGGGTTTCAGGTGGAGGTTCCCGACTTGGCCGAGGGGAATTTCAAGGGTCTCACGATTAGCGGCCAGCTTAGGCTGCTCGATCGCCTGGCACAAAACGAACGAGTGATTCTTATCGGCTCCAGTTTAGGCGGTTATGTCGCTTCCTTATATGCCGCGCGGCATCCGGAAGTGGAGAGACTGATCCTGCTTGCACCGGCATTCCGCTTCTTCGATCTCTGGACGTCCCAATTAACTCCCGAGCAACTCGCGGCGTGGAAAGCGAATGGGAGTGTTGACGTCTATCACTATGGCGAGGGGCGGTCGATGGCGCTCGGCTACGAATTGATCGAGGATGCGGCTCAGTACGAGCCTTCGCCTGACGTTCGCCAGCCCACGCTGATTTTCCATGGGAATCGGGACGCGTCGGTTCCCGTCCAGTACTCTGTCGAGTTTGCCGAGTCCCACAAGAATACAAAGCTGGTGCGGGTTGAATCCGGCCACGAACTGACGGACGTACTAGATGGTATATGGGACCAGTCGGAAAAGTTTTTGCTGGCAGGTCAGGCTCAAAATTGAATGCTAGACTGGGCTTACAACCCGGATTGCGGATGTTTATTGCAACCGTGTTTTTTTTGTTCACGTCAACATCAGTAACGGATCGTGCTCCAGGGGAACGTCGAGCAGGTGGAGTGTGCGCGTGACTAACGAAGTAGACAGGGAACCTATGGAGCATCAAGAAGTTGCCCAGCCCGATGCGCTGGATCGTCTGCTAATCAAGACCGATCTGGAAGAGCCTTGGTTCAAATCGATTTTTCGAGGCTTCCGCGAGAGGCGCAACGAACAGAATCTTCCGCCGCTTGAGCTGACTTCCAGGCCGGTAGAAGGCGAGACGTTCGGGAATATCGGGGCCGCCGAGCTGCCCTGGTACAAATCGCTGATTGGTAATGTGAGGGATCTAATCAACCCTCCCAAACTGCCGCCTCTTGAAATCACGTCCAAGCCAGTCGAAGTAGGGACCATCTGGGGAGCTTACAAAGGCGGCGAGAGCCGTTCTGGCGCAGCTTCGATTCTGATTCACGTGGGCGTGGTGGCACTTCTTCTGCTGATCTTCAAGAGTCCAACCATCCAGCAGAAAATGAAGCAGGTTACGGACATCTATTTCCCGATTCAGCCGTATAAGCCGAAGCTGCCGCCGGCAAAGGACAAGGCGGGCGGGGGCGGCGGACAGCACCAATTGAAACCGGCGGTCCGGGGGCAAGCTCCGAAATTCGCGCCTAAACAGTTCGTGGCTCCCACGCTGGCAATTCCGCAGCCGAAGCTGCCTGTTACTCCCACTATTACGGCGATTGCGCCACCTGTTGTCGATAACAATTACGGCGATCCTCTGAGCAAGGCCATGGAAGGCAGTATGGGGAACGGCCACGGAACGGGAATTGGTTCTGGAAACGGCAACGGCCTGGGACCGGGCGAAGGCGGCGGGATGGGCGGCGGCGCCTACAGGATTGGCGGCGACGTTTCAGCTCCGCAACTGGTTAGCAAGGTGGAGCCGGAGTATTCGGAAGAAGCTCGTAAAGCCAAGTATTCCGGGACCGTGCTCCTCCAGATTGTTGTCGATGAGCACGGCAATCCGCGCGACATCAAAGTCATCCGGCCGCTTGGTTTAGGTCTGGATGAGAAGGCCATCGAAGCCGTCCAGCACTGGCGCTTCCGTCCCGGCATGAAGGGCGGACGCCCAGTTGCGACGCAGGCCCAGGTAGAAGTAAATTTCCGGCTGCTGTAAGGGAAGATCGAGGGCCGCTCTCCTCACGGTCGCGGTTCCGTTGCAAGCTCCGCTGTTACAGTGACGCGGCTAGCGGTTTTTCCGGACGGCTCTTCTGGTAACAGCAATGCAGTTCTTTGCCTAGCGCAAGGAACGAATCCACATCCATCGGCTTTGTGAAATAGCAGTTCGCGCTGACGTTGGCGGTAGTCACTTTGCCGCGGATGACATCCATGGGTGACGAACTCACAATCGCTACCGGAAGATCCTGCAATTCCTTCATGCTGCGAATGGTCTGGAGCACTTCGGTGCCGTCGCGGCGGGGCAAATTCAAATCTAAGATCACGAAGTCGGGCCTTCCCGATTGCGGAGACGAAGCGGCGATGGCGAGAAGAAGATTGATCGCTTTTTCGCCATCTTCAGCCACAGTGATTTCCGTGCTCCACGTGTGTTCCTGCTGTAACGCGTAGCGCATGAGACGAACGTCTATCGGATTGTCTTCTACCAGCAGAAGACTGGTGCTGCCGTTCCAATTCCCATTCCATTCATGACCGATCTCGCTTTTAAGATTGATGCGCGGGGAGCGTAAAACGGAAGGTGGCGCCTTCTCCCGGCTTCCCTTCAGCCCAGATGCGCCCACCGTAATGTGCCACGATCCGCGCACAAACCGCTAATCCAATTCCGTTGCCGGGATATTCGTCGCGATTGTGCAGCCGTTTGAATACCTTAAAGATTCGGTCCGCGTAAGCCGGATCAAATCCGATACCGTTGTCGGCTACGGCAAACTGCCATTCTCCTCCGCTGGATACGGCGGAGACTCGAACAACCGGAGAGACGTCCGGCTGCCGGTATTTCAACGCATTACCAATTAAGTTCTGGAACAGTTGTACCAGATGCGTTTCCTGGACCGGGACTGAGGGCAATTGACCGGATTGAACGAGAGCCTGGGTATCGGCGAGAACGGTCTGTAGATTTTGAAGCGCGGTGCGGGCCGCTTCTTCCGCGTTAGCCTCGCTTACCGAGGCAGGCTGACCGTCATTCACGATCCGGGAATAGGTGAGGAGGTCCTTAACCATGGCCTGCATACGTTGAGCTCCCTTTATGCTTGCGTCAATCCACTCGGCGGCGCGTTCATCAAGGCTGTCCCCGAACAGGCGGTCTAACATGCCAACGGAGTTCGCTACGTTTCGCAACGGCTCCTGCAAATCATGGGCGGCGGCGTAAGCGAACTGCTCAAGCTCCTCATTTGACCGTCGAAGGGCTCGCTCGGTCCGTTTCAATTCTTCGATATCGGTCGAGCTTCCGAGCCACTGAATGATATCCCCGTTCGCCTCGCGAATTGGGACGCCGCGAGCCACATACCAGCGGTACACGCCATCCGCTCTCCTGAGCCTGTACTCTATTTCATACGGTTTTCCGGTCCGAACGGATTGCGACCAGACCTGATCGACGCGCTCCTGATCGTGAGGATGAATGATATTGGTCCAACCGTCTTCCAGGAACTCCTGGAGCCGCCTCCCGGCATAGGCTTGATAGCGGCGGCTCACATAAGTAGCCTTTCCCTTGGCGTCGGTAGTCCAAAGCATGTCGGGAACGAAGTCGGCCAAAGTCCTGAACCGTTCTTCGCTATTGCGCAATTCCTCGTTCACCTGAGCTAGCGTCTGTTCGGCGCGTTTCCTGTCCGTTATGTCCCGAACTATTTTCGAGATCCCGACGATCTTTCCCGTTCTATCTCGCATGGGCGAGGCGGTTAAGGAAACAGTTATCTCGCGTCCGTCTTTTCTCCACCGTTTCGTCTCAAGCTGATAGACTCCGTCGCCTTTCCTAACGCGCCGGATAATCTCAGCAATCTCGCCGGTTTTTACTGGCGTCGCGATCAGGTCAACGGATTTTCCCAGAACCTCGTCCGCAGCGTAGCCGAACATTTTCTGGGCCCCTTTATTCCAACTGGTGACGATTCCCCGCAAGTCTTCACTGATCACAGCATCTTCGGACGATTCAACAATCGCGGCAAGGTGCTGTTGGGAGTTGGGCAGATTCACCGCCACCGGAAGAAGGCGGAAGAGCATAATGGCCGTACCGATGGAAGCGAGGGCCGTGAGCGCCTTCACCACGCCGTCCAAGACATAAACCGGATACCAGAGCGTCACGATCCCGAGCACGTGAGTGAATCCGCAGCCGAGGATAAAGACGCCAAACAGGGCGAACATCCAGGGGAAGACAAGATCGCGCCGGCGGCGAATTAACAATAAAAGGGCGACAGGGATTAAGAAATAAGAGACCGCAATTATCCCGTCGGAAAAGTAATGGAGCTTGACTAAACCGGGATCACGCAGGCAATAAACATGCGGCATGAAATCGGTCGAGAACAGCTTTTTCAAAAAATCCAAAGGCCAGCCCTTGCGGCGCCGCACTGTGGATACAGGTATGGACTAGCCTGCAGAACGGTTAAATTGTTCAAGGTGACTCCTCGACATCCGGGCACACCGCTCCGATGAGGTATATCTAAGGATAATTCAAAAGATTAATAAAAAGAGCGTTTATTTACTGAAAACGCCACTTTCTTTCTATTTTTTAACCTGCAAGCGATTTGCACTCTTCGCAGCCGCAGATGTGGCGAAGATGATCGAATGAGTAAATCCCGGAGCTATGGCCGTCGCTCCAGTAGATCCGTATGGCGTATTGTCCAACGGGCTCTACGGAATTCATTTTCAGGGCGGGCTTGAACATGGGGAACGGATCGGGGCTGGAGTAATTGGATTTCTGCGGCTGGGTACCGTGCGCGCCGGTGCACCCTGCGCATGGGCATTCATCGCGCAGGTAGGCAAGAGCGTAATCGCTATGATGCCCGTCGCGCCAATCGATCTTTATGCCGCTGGATTTGGAGATCGCGATGTGTTCAGGTTCGGCGGGGCTTTCGGTCTTCAATTTTTCGTTCATTTCGGAGAATCAGGCGGTCAAGATTCGTTCAATGTCTCTGACGCCCGGGATGCGGCGGAACGCGGTGATGACGCGCTCCAATTGCTTCTTATCGCGGATATCTATGGTGATGTCTACAACGGCGCTTTCGTCGCTTCGTTTTTCGTCGGCGCGGGCTTCGAGGGTGCGGATGTTGCTCGATTCCGCGCTGAGGATGGAAGTCAACTGGTGAAGAATACCGGGGCGGTCATCGGTATAAATCACGATTTTGACGGGCAGCGGTTCATGCGCGCTACGAGCCCATTCCACGTCAATCCGGCGCTCCGCTTCGTACATCAGATTCTGCACGTTGGGACATTGAACGGAATGGACGGCAACCCCCTTTCCTCTGGTGATGTATCCGACAATGCGCTCACCGCGAATCGGGTTGCAACATTTAGCGCGGTAGACCATGACGTCATCGATACCCTTGACGTGAATGGTGAGGTCGCTATCGCCCATGGGCGAACCCGAACCGGGCTGGCCTTGCGGCAACCTGGGCGGCAGAATGGGCTGGGGCGCGGCGTCTACTTCGTCAGGGGCGACTTTCTGCAGCACCTGGCGCGCGGAAAATTTTCCAAATCCGAGCGCGGCGTACAAATCCTCGGCTTTGCTGACGCCATACTCGGAGGCTACCGATTCGAGATCCCCGTGGGAAATCCGGCCCAGGCTCAAACCTAGCCGCCGCGCCTCTTTCTCAAGGGACTTCTGCCCGATCTCTACGGCTTTGGCGCGCTCGGAAGCATTGATGACGTGCTTGATCCTGTTGCGCGCGCGGGAGGTCCTGACAATGGCCAACCAGTCTTTGCTTGGCTGGTGGCCGGACTGAGTGAGAATCTCGACGACATCGCCGTTGCGCAAGGTGTACTTGAGGGGCTTGATCGACCCGTTTACGCGAGCCCCGATGCAGGTGTTTCCCACGTCGCTATGTATGGCGTAGGCAAAGTCGATGGGCGTGGCGTTGCGGGGCAGCACGATGACGCGGCCGCGCGGTGTAAAGGTATAGACTTCTTCGGGATAAAGATCGACTTTGAGAGTGGAGAGGAATTCGGTCGAGTCGCGCATATCGCGCTGCCACTCGACGAGCTGCCGCAGCCACGCGATCCGGCGGTCTTCCTCGCCCGGTCCTTTGCTGCCCTCTTTGTATTTCCAGTGTGCCGCGATGCCTTCTTCGGCGATCCGATGCATCTCCGCCGTACGTATCTGGACCTCGAAGGCAACGCCTCCGGGACCAATCACGGAAGTGTGCAGAGACTGGTAGAGATTGGGTCGCGGCATGGCGATGAAGTCTTTGATGCGGCCGGGAATAGGAGTCCACTCGTTATGGATAACTCCGAGGGCGGCGTAACAGTTCTTTACAGAGTCGGTTATGATCCGCACGGCTAGCAGATCGTAGACCTGATCGAGTGAAATCTTCTGGCGCTTCAGCTTCAGGTAAACCGAATACGCTCGTTTGACCCTGCCGTCCACTCGCGCGGGAATATCGTCGCGCGAAAGCTTCTGTTCGATCTCGCGCTTGATTTGCCGCAGCCATTCTTCGTTCTGCTGGCGCTTCGATTCAATCTCGCGCATCAACTCCGAAGAGGCGTCGGGCTCGAGCGTCTGGAACGAAAGGTCTTCCAGTTCGCCGCGAACCTTGCCCATGCCGAGTCTATGCGCTATGGGCGCGTAGATATCGATGGTCTCCTGTGCAATAGCGATCTGCCGTTCGCGCGTCAGGGACGCGATCGTCCGCATGTTGTGAAGGCGGTCCGCCAGTTTCACGATAACGACGCGGATGTCGCCAGTCATGGCGAGCAGCATCTTGCGAAGACTTTCGGCCTGCCGGTCCTCGCGGTTGGCCATGCTGATCTTGCTGAGTTTGGTAACGCCATCGACGCAACGGGCTACATCGTCGCCGAAGCGCTCTCTGATTTCATCGATCCTTACGGAAGTGTCTTCGACGACATCATGAAGCAGACCCGTTTGGAGACAGACGAGGTCCATTTGCATCTCGACAAGGATGCTGGCGACTGCGATGGGATGGGTAATGTAGGGCTCGCCGGACTTGCGCTTTTGACTGGCATGGCGTTCAACGGCGAACGCGAAAGCGCGATGCAACGCGGAGAGGTCCTCGTCCGGCCGGAGCGCGCGGACTTTCTCTTCTAAAGCGCGGTAGAGTTCCTCGACCGGGGGGGCGTCCAAAACACTGGGGGACATTAAGTGTTACTTCTCCAGGTTAGACCAGTGCTGAGCCGCGACGTATGCACTTGCGCCAGGTGCTTGCCGTCCAGGATGACACCGGGACGGTGCGAACAGAGTAGAAACTGCGTGAGTTAGCGAGTAAATTGGTGGACCTGAAGGGATTCGAACCCTTGACCTCTTCCATGCCATGGAAGCGCGCTCCCAACTGCGCCACAGGCCCACAAACAAGGGTTACGAAATGAGAATAACATAAAGCTGTACCAGGACCCGCGCCGGGTCTCTCCTGGTCCTGGTACCAGCAAATTTCTAAACGCTGCCTCTTGACTAAAACCCGGATCAAAGTGAAAATCAGACGACTACCGAAACATCTCCGTTCTGGCCGGCTGCCGAGCCGGGACAAATCAATAGCACATGAACCAGCCCGTTCTGTCCCAAATCCCGAATTGTTCCGATGCACGAATGCAAAGTGATCTGGACCATTTCTCGCTTTCCTTGCAACACTCCGCTCTGGATGAGCTAGTACATGAGTTGCGTCAGCCTCTCAGTGTCATTGAATCGCTTGCTTATTTTCTGGAACTCACGTCCGAGGAGGACACGGTTTGCCGCCATCTACAGCAGATTCAAGCGATGGTTCTGCGGACGAACCAAATTCTTTCGGCGTATGCAAAGGGCTAGCGCTGCGGTTTCTGAACCGGCTCCAGTGCCGTGATGCGTTTTTCGAGGCTGCGTATCTCCCGATGGGTGTCGGCGAGTTTCGCTACATGCGCCAAGCCCTTTAAGTGTTGCCGCAGAGGACGGGCGGGGATTCCCCAAACAGGCTCTCCAGCCGCGATTCGCTGAGAGGTTAATACTCCGCTCTTTCCTCCCACGATGGCCTTCGCGTCGATATGCGCTTTCTCTCCGATACCCGCTTGACCGCCAATCGCGGCGTAATCGCCGACCGTCACGCTTCCTGAGAATCCGGTCTGTGCCGCCACAACAACGTGCTTGCCGATCACGCAATTGTGAGCGACATGCACCAGATTATCCAGCTTCGTCCCCTCGCCGATGCGGGTGACGCCAAGGGCGGCTCGATCTATGCAGCAGTTCGCTCCGATTTCAACGTCATCGCCGATCTCAACGGTACCGACTTGCGGAAACTTCTCGTAATGGTCGCCGGCGAACGTGAAGCCAAAGCCATCCGCGCCAATGACGCACCCGGAGTGCAGAATGACGCGCCTGCCAATCTTTACGCCGTCATAAATGACGACGTTGGGATGCAAAATTGTTTTCTCTGCGATAGTGACGTCGTTGCCGATGCGGCAGCCCGCGCCAATGGAACATCCGGTTCCGATGCTTGCGTGTTCGCCGACTGTCGCATACGCGCCGACGAAGCAATCTCGTCCAATACTCGCGGAACTCGAAATCAAAGCGGTCGGATGTATAGAAGGAGCGGGCTGCCGTTTTGGATAGAGCGCGGCAAGAGCCTGGACGAAAGCCGTTCGAGGACTCTCCACGCGGATGAGCGCCCAAGGCCCGGTTTGCTGAAACGATAACGGTACCAGCAGGCAACCCGCGTTCGACGAGGCAGCGGCTTCAAAAGCTTTGCGGCTTTCGGCGAACGACAGATCCGATAAGGTTGCATTCTCGATTGTGTTTGCACCCGATAGGACGCGATCCGTTTCTCCTTGTGCTTGGCCTCGGCAGATTTCCGCGAGTTGGGCAACTGTTAGCTCCGTCATGTCTCATATGGTTACATCCGGACCGGCTCAATATCCGTATGCAGGAAATCGTTGCCTTTGAAGAGCAGCGGCATGTTTAGCGCTTTTGCGGTTGCATACGAACAGCAATCTCCGAAATTGAGCTGGGCCTTTTTGCCGCGGCCCTTCCCATAGCGGTGTCCGGCTTCTATGGCGAGATGGGCCAGGGCGGCAGTGAATTCGACGACGAAGATCTCGAAGTCGAGGATATCGGCCAATAGGTCCTGGAACTCGGTGGGATTGAGGACAAGTCCGGCCTCGACGAGCGTGACAGAAGAAATTCCTGGCCTGACCCGACTTGTCGCGATAGCGCGGACGAAAGCAGCCGCGCCGGATTCATCCCGAACTATCGCGACCAGCGCGGACGTATCCACAATCACTATGCCGATTTCCTCCTCGCCTTTGCAGGTTTGCTCTTTGCCAAAGCTGCGCGCTGCTCTTCGATCTGAAACAAGTCATCGAAGACCTTCTTCGGTATCGGAGCAACCGGGCCCTTGCGCTTCGCCTGCCGTTTCCGCAGGAGCGCCATAACCTTTTCGTATCGTTCTTTCGCGCCCGCTCTGTACCTTGCGTTCTCTATCTCGGTTTGGAGAAGATCGCGCAAGGCCGCCGTTTTCGACTTGCCCTCTAACTCCGCATACTCGGCTATCAGCTTGCAGGTCTTTTCGTCGGAGATGTAGGTGGCCATGCGTTAAGTATATATCCAGTATATAGAGCCAGTGGCGTAAGCGACAATCGGCATTGATGCCAGCCGATCCGTCCGCATACATAGCGCCTACCGCCCGCGTCCATCCGGATGCCGTCATCGGACCGGGCACTCGCGTTGGCGAATACTGCGTTATTGAATCGGACGTCGTGATTGGCGGGAATTGCGTGTTCGAACCGTACGTATACGTGAAACGCTGGACCACGATGGGTGACAGCAACGAAATATCAGCCGGTACCGTACTCGGAACAGATCCGCTCGACAAATCCTTCACGGGGCAACGGAGTTATCTTACGATCGGCAACGGCAATAAGATCCGCGAGCACTACACGATTTCCCGTGGAACGCAGCCCGAATCGCACACCCGCATCGGCGACAACAACTACATCATGACTTCCGGTCATATCGCCCACAACTGCGTACTTGGCGACAATATTGTGGTGGCGAGTTGCGCCCTGGTTGCAGGTTACGTGGAGATAGGGAATCAGGCCTTTATTTCAGGGGGCGTGGTCATTCATCAGTTCTCAAAGATAGGACGGCTGGCGATGGTCGGCGGCAACACTCGCGTTAACAGCGACCTGCCCCCCTACTTCCTCTACTCCGATTTTAATGTTGTGCCCAAGGGCCTCAATCTCGTCGGCCTAAAGCGTTCCGGATTCACGCTCGATGAAGTAAAACGGTTGAAGGCGGCTTATAGGATTTTGTATCGAAGCGGCCTGAAACAGGAAGACGCACTGAGCGCGTATTGAAGCTGAAATACCCTCCGAACACACTTTGCATCTGACGGAGTTCATCCGGGCAAGCAAGCGCGGTATTGCGCGCGAATCCTTATCGCGTGCCGGCACGAGCCAACTGTAAATGACTGAGAGAATTCGCGTACTGCGAAACACCCTTGAACAGCGCTTCCGCGATCTTCTGCCGCTGATCGTTTCTCCTCATTAACCTCTCGTCGTGGGGGTTTGAGACGAAGCCAATCTCCGCGAGAATCGACGGCATGGTCGCTCCAATCAAGACTACAAACGGAGCTTGCCGGACGCCACGATCTTTCGAGCGGCTGTTCATCTTGGCCGACATGCTGCACAAAGAAGTCTGTATCCGCTGCGCGAAATCGCGAGATTCTTCCAGCTTGGTCTGAAGCACGGCGCGATGAAGCAGATCGTTCAGATCCGAAATGGAACTGGAGGCGGTCGCATTCTCCCGAGTCGCGAGATCGAGGCCCGTTTTGTCGGAGCTCAAATTGAAATAGTAGGTTTCAACGCCGGTCGCACTGGGCTCGGGAGAAGAGTTCGCATGAATCGAAATGAACAGGTCCGCCTTCTGATCGTTGGCGATCTTGGTGCGGTCTTCGAGCGGAATGAATACATCGTCCGAGCGCGTGTAAACCACGTCCGCCCCGAGTTGCCGGCTGATCAGCGCGCCCAACCGGAGCGCCACGTCCAGGACGAGGTCTTTTTCGCGCAAACCACCCGGCCCGATAGTTCCTGTGTCATGCCCTCCGTGCCCGGCGTCAATGACGACCTTGCCCAGCTTCAGCCCGAATACCCGGACTAAAGACCGGTCGCCTTCCCTATCCTGCTTCGCCGCGGACGCCAATCCAGGCGCTTTGACGCTAAGCGTTGTACTTGGCTGACGTTGTTGAGGCACGGGAGGACGTGTTTTCTCCGTCTTGCCGTCGATTACCGAACTTACGCCGAGAACCGGGGAATCCAGATGGGGCACTGTTGAAACTTGTGGAGGCGGCGCGACGGGTATCTCCGCCGGTCTTGATCCGGTACTGTTTTGGCCCAGGGAAAGAGCGGTTAAGCCTGTGCCTTTCGGCCGAATCTCGATGATCAGCCGATCCGGATTTACCAATTGCGAAGACACGACTTCAGCCTGCGATTCCAGATCGAACACGATCCGCGTCGTTCCCCGGCTAACCTGCGCGACTCGGATCTCTTTGACCCTGTGATCGCCAACCTGAATGGTTTCGACTCCATGATGCAACGAGGATGGGGGCCGTAATCCGTTGAGGTCGAAGAACAAACGCGGCGGGTTGTCGATTTGATCCGATTTCAGCTTGTACTCGCCGTCCGTCTGAATGGCAACGCGGGTGACATCGGCAAAAGACCAAAACCGTATTGCCTGTACGCGGGAGGCGGATGATGACTGACCTTGCGCGGCGCTGAAAGGCGCCAGTAACGCAACGGCCAGACAGAACGAGGCGATCCGGCGGGGGAGGCAGAGCATGCAAATTAGTGGCAGAGCCGGCAAGTCGTCACAAGACAAAAAACCCGCAACTTGTTTTTACAATTATATCCGGAAACTGTGACCCCCAATGCAATAATTGGTGCATGACGACGGCCGGGTTCGTGCTCACCGGAGGACGAAGCCTGCGTATGGGCCGCGACAAAGCTCTACTTCCGTGGAATTCCGGAGTTGTTTTGCAAGAGATTGCCGCGAAGCTAGCCGCCGTCGCGGGGACAGCCGCGCTGGTCGGCAATCCTGGTCGATATACTGGCTTCGGCTTTGATTGCCTGCCAGATCTCCGGCCGGGTCTTGGGCCGTTATCGGGCATCGAGACGGCCCTTCACAGCCGCCGCGCCGAGTATAACTTCCTACTCGCCTGCGACATGCCGGACATTTCTAGCGATCATTTGAGACTACTTCTGCACACCGCGCAGCAGACCGATGCAAGATGCGTGGTCACTCTCGACCAAACGGGGCGAACGCATCCGCTCTGCGCCGTTTACCGCAGCGGCTGTCTGGCCTCCGTAACCGCAGCCTTGGATGAAGGCCGCTTGAGGCTGTTAGACCTTGTCGATGAACTTGGCGCAATTGCCGTGAGAGCGATTTCCCCTGTGCGGAATATCAATACTCCTGAAGAGTGGAAGGCCCTGCACGCAGCTGATGGCTTCTGACGAATTTCCACACTACATAGAGTTCCGCCACGTAAGCAAGAGCTTCGATCGTCCCATCCTGATCGACGTCAATTTCTATCTCGACTCGGGAAAGACGCTGGCCATCATCGGCGGCAGCGGCGTAGGGAAATCGGTCACGCTCGGAAATATCATGGGCTTTCTTAAACCGGATGAAGGCCAGGTGATCGTCGCGCACACAGACATTACGGGAATGAGCGAGACGGACCTGCGGCGCATTCGCAAGCGAGTGACGATGGTATTCCAATCGGGCGCTCTTTTCGATTCGCTGACCGTCGGCGAGAACATCCTCTTTTCGCTGGAACTGCGCGAAGATTACGACGAGAAAAACAAAGAAGACGTGGTCAACGGGCTTCTGAAGATGGTGGATCTGATCCAAGTGCGCGATCTTTACCCAACCGATCTGTCAACCGGCTACAAACGCGCCGTGGCCATAGCGCGCGCTCTTGCGGCGCAGCCGGAGTGCATCCTTTATGACGAGCCTACGACCATGGTGGATCCGATCATGTCGGACGACTTGGGAAATCTGATGCTGCGCCTGAAGAAGCAGCTTGGGCTCACCTCGGTTGTGGTGACTCACGACCTGGATTTGATGCGCAAGGTGGCCGATTCCGTGGTGTTTCTTTATGAAGGCCACGCCATTTACTTCGGTCCGGTCTCGGAGATCGATAAAGCCGAGCATCCGCAGGTAAAGCAATTCCTGGCCATGGACCGTGTCGAAGCGGTAGGCAGTTCCAAAGGCTAACCGTGGCCGGTCAGGCGCTTCTTCAAACTCTCCCAATGGCGGCTGAACCAACCTTGCTGCGGCGTTTTCACGTGTAACTCGCCCGCTCCTTCCGCACCGGCTATAGGCGCTCCAGGCTGGAACCCCTCCTTTCCGGTGAGATGGACTCGTACGCCATCGAAAAGATACGTGCTGCGCCAGAACTTCCCGTTATCGTCTTTGGTAATGATCTCGAATGTGCGGCCGAGGGCGTTCGAATCTGGCGGATCAACATGTACCGGAAAATATCCTTCGATATCGCGCTCGCGAAACGACGTCTCAAAGCGATGATGCTTCCGGTTCCAAAGGAACACGCGCCAGGCATTGAAGTCGTAGGACGCGGGTTCGGATAGGGTTGTCCAAAGCCAGTTGTGCTTTACACCCTTCTCTTCATCGGTCACAGCACCTAAATCGAAGTAGGAAGTGATGTGCTTACCTTCGGCATACTGCGCCACTTCATCGGGAATCGACATGATTAGATTCCTGGACAGAACCCACCCGCACTGTTTATCCTTCGTGCGCACGAGCGTCCAGTCCTCCATCACGACCGGCTTCTTGGGCTCTTCGATTACTTTCTCGGGCTGCTTCTTTGAGGTTGCGGTGGCCGGTACAGGCGCAACTTTTCCAGTGGACAACTCCAACCAGTTAGCGGGTGGCTTTGGCGGGGGCGGTCTGGGCGGCAGCTTGAAGCCGGCTTTGGGCTCCTTTTTTCTCCGCTCCCTGCGGGCAGGCGCTTGCGGGCGTTCGAAGGTAAAGACCGGCGGGCGCGCAGGCCCGGTGACCTTCGGCGAGAGCTTATGACCCAGAACTTCAACCGAGGCCGTCTCTGGAATTCTTGCGAAGGCCGGAGATTGCCGGTTCGGCTCCAGATGGATATTCAATGCCTCGAAAACCGTGGCTGAGCCCTCTGAAGGCAGGCTGAGCGCGTGTTCCGAATCGCGCCGAATCTGCTCCATCTGGACGGGCGTCAGGAGTTGCGAAGAGTCCATCCAACCCTCCGCTCCTTTTGGCGTCCGCACTCTGACGAAGCGCCGCCGCACATCCAGGATTTGGACGCGTTCACCATATTTAAGAACTGCAACGGTCGAGTTCTTCTGACTGAGTTCGCTACGGAGGTTGAGGGTGGCCGGGGCGATGTAGGCAACCCCCAGAACGTCGCCGGGCTGGCTGTTGCAACCGCTCGCGAACAAAATCAGCACGGCGGTGAGAGCGCTTGCGAACGCGATCCGCAGCAACGAAGACGGGTGCATGTCTGAAATAGTCAACCTAGAGAAGGCGCGCGATCTCTTTCAGGATGCAACGATCCATCACGACCGGAATTCCCGCCGCTTCCGCTTGCCTGGCAGCTTCTTCATTCACCACGCCCTCCTGCATCCAGATGCAGCGGATGCCCCGCCCCGCAGCGGCCCCGACCACCTCCGGCACGCGCGCGGGCCGCCTGAAGATGTTTACGATGTCCACCGGATCGGGAACCTCCTGCAGAGACGGATAGGCGCGTTCGCCCAGCACTTCGGTCTCATTCGGATTCACTGGAATGATTCGATAGCCTTGGCGCTGCAGGAATCGGGATACGCCTAAGCTGGGCCGGATTGGGTTGCTCGAAAGCCCAACGACGGCGATCGTCTTCGAGGTGCGAAGCAGTTCACGAATGTCGGGGTCGGTCATCATCGGCTACTTCCTCCATCCTAAGCAGCTTTCGGAACCGCTCCACTTCTCTGGTAGTTAGAGTTCGATAGGCGCCTGGCTTCAACTCGCCCAATTCGAAAAAGGCGATCTTGACTCGCTTGAGCTTCTCGACCAGAAAGCCGAAGTGCTTGAACATGATGCGAATTTGATTTTGCCGTCCCTCGATGAGGCTCGCCTCGTACCAGGGATTCTGACCTCTTCGAATCAGCTTCAACCCGGCGGGGGCCGTTCGCCTCCCATGCATAGGAATGCCGCGGCGAAACTGCTCTTCCTGTTCCAGAGTTAGTGTCCCGTTGGACTTAACTAGATAGGTTTTCACTACATGGCTACCAGGAGAGGTGAGCTTATTCGCGAAATCTCCGTCGTTGGTCAGTAACAGCAAACCTTCGCTTGCATAATCGAGCCGTCCTACAGGGTAGATACGCTCACGCATTCCCTTAAAGAACGACATCACGGTCTCGCGGCCTTCCGGATCGCGAACGGTCGTCACTACGTTTTTCGGCTTGTTAAAAGCGATGTAGACGTGGTGCTTGGGTTCGGTGAGTATGCGGCCGTCCACTTTGACGCGATCAACGGAGAGGTCCGCCTTTGACCCAAGCTCTACGATCGTCGCGCCGTTAACCGAGACGCGGCCGGCCACGATCAGTTCTTCAGCCTTACGGCGGCTGGCTACACCCGCTCGCGCGAGAATTTTTTGGAGACGTTCTTCAGCCATTCACTTCCTCATTCCGCTCGGGTTCTATCGGCTTGGTTTCCGGGGCGACTGGCGGAGGCAACTGTTCCGAATCACTCAACGCGAGCCGTCCCAGTTCTTCAAATTCCTTCAATGTCGGCAATTCGGCCAGCGAGCTAAGTCCGAAGTGGATCAAGAACTCGCGGGTGGTCTTATACATGATTGGTTTGCCGAGCACGTTTTTCCTGCCCGCCGTTGCGATCAGCTTGCGATCAAGCAGCGTCTTCAGCACGCCGGCTCCCTGCACGCCGCGAATGTCCATGATCTCGGGAGCGGTGATCGGTTGTTTATAAGCGACGACCGCTAAAGTTTCAAGGGCAGCAAGTGACAGCTTCAACGCCGGCTGGAGCTTTTTCACGAAGCGGCGGATGGATTCGTGGTGCTCCGGCTTGGTGGCCATCTTGTATCCGCCTGCAAGTTCGCGAATAGAAAGCCCGCGATCCGGCGCGCCATACTCCGCAACCAGCTGATTCAAAATTTCCCTTACCCGGGCGAGCGGTTGCTCCACCGCAGCCGCGATTTGATCGGGCGTGAGAGGTTCATCGGTGATGTAAATCGCCGCCTCGATAACGGCCTTAACGGAGGCTATAGCATCGTCGGGAAGCGCGGCACCGGTTACGGCTTCGAGGACGACATCGTCTGAATTCTCGTCCTGTGGTGCCTCGTCTTCTCCGGCAGGAAGGTCTTCTGTCAGATCTCCACGAGCAGATCTTCTCCTACGGGAAGGACTTCTTCTTCAAGATCTTCTCCTACGGGAAGATCTGGCTGCGCATCACCGTCTATTTGGGTTTCGGGTTCGCTTTCCTGAGCCGCTACTTCGGCGCTCCCGGGAGCCTCCCGGCTCTCGTTTTCTACTTCTTCCATGCTCTCGATCAGTGATATTCCTCTTCTACGGCCGCCAGTTCCTCGGCCGAGACCTGCAATTCCTCAAAGCCGGATCCGCGGCAAAGCCCGATATCTCCGAATGCCTCGAGCTGGGTAAGTTCCACGGTCTGCCGTTTCACGAGTTCCAGGATCGCCAGAAACAGGCAGATCATTGCGCGCCGCGAACGCTGTTGTTCAAACAACTGCGTCGCCGAGATGGCTTCCCGCCTGGAGCGGCCGAGCCTCTGGCGGAGGAACTGGATCATGTCGGGCACGCTGACTTCTTCTCTACCGATCTCGTACAGCGGGCGGCTTTTGGCACGCTCCAAAACGCCCTGGAATGTTTTGACCAGATCGAATATGGTGACCGCCAATCCAGGACCTTCGTCCTCGGCTACAAAGCGGTCGATCTGGGGGTTCGACCAGACCGCATCCTCGATTACGCGCTTTTGTTGGAGCATCTCGGCGGCGTTTTTGAAGCGCTCGTGCTCGATTAACTGATCGACCAGTTCTTTTCTCGGGTCGTCTTCCGGCGAGATCTTTTGCAGTTCCGGATCCTGGGGCAGCAGCATCTTGCTCTTGACATGGATCAGGGTCGCAGCCATGTAGACGAACTCGGAACTGAGCTCGATGTCGAGTTCCATGGCTTTCTGCATGAATTCGAGATACTGTGCGGTGATTTGCGCGATCGGGATGTCGTAGATATTGATCTGCTGTTTGCGGATGAGATCTAGAAGCAGGTCCAATGGCCCTTCGTACTGCTCCAGATGAAAGTTTAAGGGCGACGACACTAGCTACATATTAGCGAAATGGGGGTGTTTGGCGGTTGTTCCGGTGGGGTGGGCGGCGGATTGGGGCGTTTTGCAGGAGGAAGCGGGGAGAGGAGTCGTATACTTCCTGTTGACGCAGCTTAGCTGTGTCGCCGATAATGAGCTTCGCACCACTCCTCGATCTCGTCCACAGTTGTGACATGAACGACTGGACCGAACGAAATCAGAAGGCGTTTCAATCTCTTTTCGGCAGCCCAGAGGGACGATATCCAAGCCGGGCCAAAGAAGCCTTCATACTGCGAGCACCGGGCATGAAATCCGATTCCGGAGTGCCGTTTGCTGCCTACATCCACCCGTCGAACCCCAGTTCCGGACCTTACAGCGGGCTGTCTTTTGTAATCTTCCCTGTGCCTGGGCGACCTTGTCTTTTAGGCTTGGTGGTAGGCACGCAAGGTCTCGCTCCCGATGAGACTATCCTTGGGCGCCCTGGCCATGCGAGGAAGGTGCAGGCCATCTGCAAATGGCTGAATGAACGATATGGGAACGGCAACTTTGTTGCATGGGCGAAGCAAGATCCGACCCGCACGGACATCGCTGTTCCGGATGAAGTGCGAAACGCGTGGCCGGACTACAAGGGCGCGTTCGATCGTTACGGAAGAGAGATGTACGGGATGTACTGTCCTACGGAGGATCGGGAGGGAACAGAAGCCGCGCTGAGCGCTTTATTGGACCTGTTGTTTGAAGAGCGAGGGTATCAGCCTATCGCGAGCGCTCAAAACAGCCACAACGCAGTCCGTAGCGAGTGGTTCGAGCATCTCATGCCGTCGACAAAACGATCCGAGATCTCAGACTTACTGATGACGAGACGGTACGTCATCATTCAAGGACCGCCCGGAACCGGAAAGACGATGATGGCTACTGAGCTTCTCAGAGACGAATATGGCGGAAGAGGCCGGAGCGTTCAGTTTCATGCAAATACAACCTATGAAAACTTCATCGGTGGGCTAGCGCCCGCACTGACTGAAAGCCAACTGGGGCTGCGGTTTGCTCCAACGCCGGGTGTTCTCATGCAAGCGGCAGCCGAAGCACTTGGAAATCCCGGGCAGAGTTATCTCCTCCATATAGACGAGATCAATCGGGCCGATTTGAGCAAGATACTTGGCGAAGCACTGTTTCTGCTCGAACCAGGAACGCGTCGGGAAATCACGCTTCCTTATGACTTCGGGGAGCCGTTTCACGATCGACTCTTCCTGCCCGCTAATCTGCACATCATCGGAACAATGAACAGCGCGGATCGCAGTATCGCGATTGTCGATGTTGCGGTACGCCGTAGATTCGCCTTTGTCTCCGTATGGCCGCAGATGAGTGTGGTCGCGCAGCATGGATGTGATTTGATGTTGAGGGCTTTTCACGATTTAACCTACATTTTTATAGAGCACTCGGCGGATGATGCACTCACGCTTGTTCCCGGACACTCCTATTTCTTGGAGCCCGATGAGTCGCTCGGAAAACAGAGACTCCGTGTTAGTCTTGGGCCTCTGCTGCAAGAATATCTTGCTCAAGGCTACGTTAGCGGTTTTGCCGAGCCAATCAGAGCGTACATGCAGAAATATCGATTGCAGTGACTCGTTCGCAGACAAAAACGCGGAGGAGCCGAGCATCACTAGGGTCTTTTGTACCGGTTAAAGAAGTCTGTCTCCAGTTACAAGACAACTCGACCGTACGATACTCAGCCGCAGAGTTCTTCGGGATCGAATCGCGCGATCCGAACTCGCAGGCCGCCCGTATGGCGGGCCAATTTGCGGAACAAAATCGCGGTCTTCTCCGAATCCTGGATGCGTGGGCAGAAACAGAATACGACGGACGAGAAGTACAATTGGTCGTCCACTCCGGGAGGGCTGTAGGGGCGATCCCACTGGTTTCGCCTACAACGGCCCGCCGGACTACGGACTCGTGATACAGCCTCGATTTGAATGGTCTGGGATCGGTCCGATGCTAGCGGAAATGGGCTGGCGAATTAGTCCCGCTCCATTGAAGCTACCTCTCCTGCGGAGATCTGAGCGACGTGTACCCGTATGGGTTCTGGCATACATGATCTTGACCAGACTGGAAGGACTACTCAAATCGTTGGATCGGCGATTCGAAACTGCAAACGAATTCCTTACAGCGCCGCGGGGCAGAGTGCGTTGGGACGAATATGCCACTCGCAGTATGAGTCATGCAAAATATCTTGTCGTTCCGTGTGCCTTCCCTGAACTGCAGGAAAACAGGCAGCTCAAGGGAGCGATAAGGCACGCCGCAGAACGTCAACTTCGTGCAATCGAGACACAAATCGAGCATGGTGCGTTTGTGCATCGGTTGATCGAGTTCGCACAACATATCCTCGACCAAGTACGCCACGTTCCGGTTTATGTGCCGTCTTCAAAGATGATGACGAACTGGCTCCAGCGCCCTATGCACCGTAGCTCCTTTGTTGATGGATTGCAGGCCATTGAATGGACAATGGAGGAACGAGGACTCGCCGGGATAAGCGATCTGAAAGGCATACCGTGGACCATGCCGATGGACAAGTTCTTCGAAGCCTGGGTCGAGACAGTGAGTCGCGGCATTGCGCGGCGGATCGGAGCTCAGGTACGGACTGGAAGGCTGCGCGAGACAGTGCAAGCGATCAACTGGAATCCGCCCTATCTCGGATCGCAGAAATCGCTGATTCCCGATATCTGGCTAGAG
>CAWJUO010000045.1:0-40065 GCA_963845995.1 uncultured Acidobacteriaceae bacterium
CTATTATTGACTTATCGGCCGAAAAAGGAGAAAATCGCTGCGCTAGAATCGCCTGAAGAGGAAATTCCAGCAATAAGAGGCAACAAAGAACCGGGATCGCAATGGAAGCTCGCCGCTCACGATTTCTCACTACGAACGGGACGGCTGCCAGCAGCAGCTGCGCATCGTAGTAGCGATGGTAGACAATCGTCAAAGTTATGGCGCTGAAAAACGCCATATCCCACCACCGGCGATCACCGGCAACTCTTCTCCTGAGCCAGAGGTAAAGAACGGCCATGGCCGCCGCTATCGCCCAGACGAGAATATCGTCAAGCACAAGATTGTGCACGAACACCCCGAATACAGCTTGTGTGTTCACCATGTGGTACGAGAAAACGTTCGACGGACGGGGATCGTTTATCGCGCCCGGAGCAAGGGTGGCGGCAATGCCCTCATGCAGACTCACCAACCAGCGCCGGTATTGGTCTAGGGACGACGCTCTGACGACGCTGACAACCGCACTAAGCACCGGCACGACGAAACTGATGAGCAACGGCTTCCAATACGTCCAAAGCGCAAAGACAACAACGGCAAAAATTGAGACCTGCGGCTTAAGACAATGCGCGACACCGAGAAGAAGGCCGCTCCCGATCCATCTTCCTTTAAGCGCCAGATAAACGGCAAGAATCACCAGACTGCACGAAAAGACGCTCAGATTTCCCGTTGACAAGCCGGAAGTAGTAGGGGAAAAGAACAGCACGGCGGCTCCCAGCAGAAACTTACCACTTAGTGGTAAATCGACGTTTCTGAAAATCAACAACAGGGAGCACCCGAACACCGATACCGACAGCAAGCACCAAATCAGCCGCGCAGGTATCCAGGAAAGCCATGCAACCGATGCGATAACCGGTAGAGTCGTCGGCAAGTACACCGACGGAGGCGGATCTGAATAAGGCAGAGGAGGCCTGTCCCCCGCTTTTCTGAGCGTATTTCGGACCTGCTCCATGTCATACGGATTTTGGCCGTGCAGCCAACAGCGCGCCGCTCCATACACGGAGGCGAAGTCGTATGAATTAAGTGAGCCGACCTCCCGATAAGTACCGCGAACGGCAAAATACGCGAGCGCTAATAAACACAGCACTGCCGAAGCAATTGTGCGAAGGCTCATCACGCTACGTTTTCATCCTGGCCATGAAGTACAGCCCGGCGAGCGAAAAAATAATATCCGGCGCCCAAGCGGCCATCGCGGCCGGCAACTGATTCAAATCGCCGAATTGCTGAAAGAGAGTGCTTACAATCCAATACGCCATCGCAATGCCGAAACTAATTCCAACGCCCGTCATCGCCCCGCGGTTTCCCGCCACGAACGCAAACGGGATACTAAGAATCGCCATAATCAGCGCGAACAACGGAACAGAGAACTTTTTGTAATACTGCACCTGCAACGGAGTCGTTTCCATGCCCTCCGCCTTCAGTTCGTGAATATACTGCCCAAGCTCACTGAAGTTCATCTCTTTATATTCTTTTTCTTCCTTCACGAACCAGGACGGCTTTTCCGTCAACTCGGGAAAGGTGGCCGACTCTCCATAGAACTGCGTGTAGTGCTTCCCGGACTGGGCATGCAGGTTTTGACTTACGCCATTCTGAAAAATCCACGTCTTCAGGGCCGGCTCCCAGCGCGCGCGCTCCGCCGAAATTTGATGCACCACGTGGTATGTCTTCGGATCAAGTTCATAGACATTCACCTTGGACATGATCGCTTGATGCGGGTCGAGAGCCTGGTAGTTGTAAATACGCGACCCTTCCCCAAAAATCCATTGCCGGTTTGGATCCAGGTACGTCTGAACGGGCTTTTTCTTGATCTCCGCCCTCAGCATTTCCTGCGCCGGTTCGCGTCCGGAATATAGTAGTGGTCGAACGTAAACAGCAATCCGCTGATAACCAGACTTGCGAACAAGACGGGAGCCGCCAGACGGTGCACGCTCACGCCGCCGGCTTTGAAGGCAGTCACCTCGTTGTACTTGGTCAGAATTCCAAAGCAGATCAACGACGCCACCAGCGTTCCAATCGGAGTCAGATCGTAGATTAGTTTCGGCGCGAGATTCCACAGATAAGCGAGCATCGTGCCCATGCTGATGTCGTTCTTAATCATGTCGCCGAGCAACTCGAAGAACGTGAACACTTCAATCAGCGCCAAGAGTGCAACCAACAACACCCCGAAGTAGAAAAGGAAGCCGTTCAGCACATAAGCATCCACCAGCATGGGACGCAATCCGAACCGCCTAAAGGCCGAGAACCAGGTTGGACCCGACGTCATACGCCGGGAGCCCGTCGATTCCACCAGACCCCAAACCCGCTTAGAAAGGTTTCTCACCCAGCCCGTCAGGTCCCTGTCCCCTGGACGTTCCAACTGGAGCAGCAGCAGAATGCCAATAATCGAAAACACGAAATCTGGAGTCCAGACGGCGAGAGGAACTGGCAGGCTCCCCTTCTTTGCCAGCCCGATCAGACTGATGAATGCCATGTAATAGGTGAAGGCAATCAAGACCGTCAAAATCAGGGCCGCGGATTTGCCGCCCTTTCGTGAAGAAATGCCGAGTGGAATGCCCACCAGCGCGAGCAACAGGCACGCCAGCGGAAGAGCGAACCGCTGATGAAACTCAACCGCCGCGTCCACGTACTGTTCTCTCGTGAGAGGAACACCTTGATGCCGGTAAACGCGCTTATAAAGAGGCCACGTGTCGAGTTCCTGAACTGTTTTGTTCACCTGCAGCTCTTCGGGCTTTTGAGCTTGGAGCGCCTCTACCTGTTCCGGCGCGGCCGTTGTGATGACTTGTCCTTCTTTGTCGCGCTCACTCGTCCGGACCCCGCGCATGTCCAGAATAATCCGGTTATTTGCCGCATCGGGATGTGGAATCGCTTCTTCCGCGACAATGATGCGCGGTCCCTCGCCTCGGTCTTTCCCTTGCCGCTGAAGCTTATCGGGCGGCGTAACGTCCGCCATAAACACCTGATGCCAGACGACCTGCTTGCCCGCTCCGGACACGTCGTTGACGTAGACGACGGTATCTGGAAACTGCTCGTTGAAAATCCGCGATTCGATGTCGCCGGTAAGTTGGGCCGCCGCGAAACTCCGTGCTATTACGGATTCCAGGTGGAGTGAAAGCGGTGTTAGCCAGAGCGACGCGAGCGCGGTTACAATCAGCGCCATGAACGCGAATACCAGCACTGGCTTCGCCACACTCCTGCTAGAAATTCCAGCCGCCCGCATCGCCGTGATCTCGCTATCGGTGGACATCCGGCTTAACCCAATCAGAATTCCCACCAGCACACCCAGCGGCAATGCGAAAGGAATTGTCGAAGGCAGCGCGTACAGCAGCAACTTCGCAACCACTTCAGGCGGTGCGGAAGTCTTCACCAATAATGAAAGAAGCCGCTCGAAAGTGCGCAGGAAGAGAACAAACACGAACAGCAGTGTTCCCAAAAGCGCGCTGGTGAAAACCTCGCGAAAAATAGCTCTGCCGAGAATCCGCATCAAAAAAACAACGGCTTAATTCTGGGCCGTCAGCGCAGGCGGCGCAACGATCGGGGGCTTACTGACCTCTTCCTGCGCCTGGGCAAGGTCCACGCTATCGAACAGCAGGGAAGGGCAGACGACAGAGGAAGTAGTGGCTTCCGAACCTTGGCCCGCGATGTTGAACGCAGTTCCATTGTTCAGATAGTTCAACACATAGGAGTGATCGGAGGCCAACGCAACGTCACGCAAGTCCTTGGCGCTAAATTCTTTGAACCGAACACCGCGCACTAGCTCTTCCCGTCCATCTAAATAAACGCGATAAGCGAGTAGGGGTGGCGTGAGCGTACGGGCGTAGCCGTCTTTCTGCAACTGACGGACTATCGATTGGAGTTCTTCCAAACTAGCTGTGGATGGAAAGTCCAGCCGCCGGATCAGAATGCCGTATTTCAGTCCAGCGGCTTTCGCCTTTTCGATAAGCTTGGCCTTCATCTGCGCTTCCGGTAAGGTTTGCTCCGCTTGCACAAATAAGTTGCCGATCACCGCTTGCTCACTGCCATACCTTCCGGGCAACCGCCCATGTCCATTTGAGCCGCTAAACGTTTTTACGGGTTCCCGGCTCAACAAGAATCCTTTAAGCGTTCCCTTTTCGACAAGCGTCACCTTCTTCGCGGGAACGCCTTCGTCGTCGAAAGGATATTGACCCGCGAGCGATTGTCCTTCGAAGCTCTTCTGCAGCGGATCGTCGGTGACGCTCAGCCATTCGGGAGCCACCTTCGTACCCATTCTTGAAGACCACACGCCTTCGATAGACTGTCCCTGATTCGATCCCGGAGGCGCCAGCGGCTTGCGTGTCAAGCGTGCGGCATCCGTCATAACTTGCGCCATCATCTGGGCTGCGGCCTGCTGCGCAAACAGAACCGGACCGCTGTACTCGTCAGTGAGCGGGGCTTTCGATAAGGCTTCGGTCTCGGAGGCGACGGTCTCAACCTCCCGCGCCAGTTTCTCCCGGCCGGGCAGACCGGAAGCGTTCAGCGCCAGAATGAAATTGTGGTCCCACACAGGAGTACCATCGGGCGCAAGACCGCTCGATCGAATTTGAATTTCCGCCAGGTCCTGCGGCATGCGCACTACCGTTCCCTCGGTATTAACCACCCGGTAGTTCGTGGTCGCCGCAAGCAGTCCAACACTAGATGCGGTCACATCGGGGTGCTTTCTGAAAGCGCCGGAGAGCTGCCGGATCTCTTCCTCCCATTGGCTCTGATTGGCTGCGAGCTTGGCCAGCGGAAAAATCATCTGCACAGGGGCGGCAGCCGCCAGATCGGGTACGTCTTCGCCGCCCGACATCTCACGTAGTGCCGCTCGTTTGCGAGCAATCTGGTCCGCTGCGGCTTTATAGAGTCCATCGCTGACCAACCACAACTCCGTACGGAGAGCCTGATAATCGTCATCTAATGGAAGCAACCCTAGCCGAGGCGTTCCAGAATATATGGAATTTGTGTTATCGAGCGCGTAGCTCCCTACCCGGACTTCGACCCGGGGATGGCGCATCCGCACGTGGTTCGATGCCGTGATTCCGCCGAGACTGCCCGATACGGCGACTTCCTCCGAATCGTCGCTGCTGTAAGAGATAAAGTAAGGCTTATCGAGATTATTCAGGTGTAGAGTTTTAGCGCGCGCCAGTTCATCGATCATGGCCCGCAATTGAACGTCGCTCTTGATCTGGCCGGTTACATCGTCCGCGAAGGAAACGCAAACACCCACACTCATCACCGCCACTGCGGCCAACCATAGCCAACGCGCCGGCCGGTTCTTACTCAAAAACTGCATGGTAGATGCTAGCTCCCGGCCGCGGCAGAATTGGTAGCTTCTGCTGTGAATTCCGCTTTTTCTCAGTCTCAATTTCGGATACAAGAATGGCGGGTGAAACCGCCGAGACCGGAATACTGCCCGACTCCGCTCCGCAATACCCGTTAAAGACCTCGGCCCGATTGGATGTGGCTAAGATCTTCTGGAAACTCGCCAGCGGCGTACCGACAATATCGACACCCCGGATCAGTTCATCCGGACGGCCATCCGTATACACGCGATAGACCACCAGAGGCACAACGGTAAAGGCTTGGAGACCCTTTCGTCCCGTAGTCGTATAGCCGCTCGCGACCTCTTCGAAATACAGGCCGTACGGCTTCTCCTGCCGCTTGATCTCTGCAATCAGCATCGCCCGAAGTTCCTGGTCCGATACCTGCTTCGACGATTGAACGATAAGATTCGATTGCCGCGAGACCACCTCAAAGCCTGGTTGTCGCCGCCCGTGTCCGTTCGAATGAGTGAACTGGCCTACCGGCGAGCGCGATAGCAGGAACGTTTTTAAAATTCCGTTTTCAACTACATTCACAGGCCGCGCTTTCACGCCCTCATCGTCGTATTCGTAGTACCCAATCAGATCCTTACCGTCGTACTCGCGTCTGGTTGGATCGAACAGCACGCTCACAAAATCGGGGAGTACCTTCTGGCCCAGCATTTTCGTGAAGGTCTGTCCCTCCTCTATATCTTTCTGGCGGTGTCCTTCCACGCGATGTCCGAAAATCTCATGGAAAAATACGGCAGCGGCCCGGCCCGACAAAATCGCCGGACACACGATAGGCTCGGCGGGGGGAGCGCTTACAAGCGCATCCACTTTGGTTGCGACATCCTGAATCCGCGCGCGAATGGCGCTGTCGGCGGGCACATGGGCCGGATCCGAAGCCTCGATTGTCTCGAAGGTGCGCACATCCATGCCGTCGCTCGCCAAACCTTCCGCGCTGATCTCCACTCGAAACAAATCCATGCCGCGCTGCACCGCGGTGCCTTCGGTGTTCACAAGAGTGCGGAGTTCACGCTGTGCGCGAAAGCTGACCTGCGATCCCAAGATTTTGTCGTGCTGTTTGAACTCCGCCGACCACGCCCGCAGCCGTCCCGCCCAGGCATTCATGTCAACGTGGTATTGTTCCGGACTGCTGGAGAACGTAGCGGCGGGCTCCGACGAAAAATCGGCATCCTTGCTTTTTTGATCCGCCAATAGCTGTTCGTCCGTTTTCAACTGCAGCAAACGGCGCGAAGCCAACCTGTAAACACGGTCCGACTCACGCCACAAAGTGCGGCGAATCTGGTCCGGATCGTTGTCGATGCTCAAAGGCGTGAAGCTAGTGAACCGGAACTGGGTCCCTTTATAAGGATGATAGTTGTCGAACTGCGGCGAGCCCACCCGGATGGTGGTGTCCACGCCGCGCACGTGCTGGTGAGTGTTTTGAACGAGCGCTCCCAAAGACGCCGATGCCGCGTCAACGTTCTCCTCTGTGACTTCAAAAGCCATGTAATAAGGAGCGGGATCCGCCTTCGTCTTCATTACGCCGAATTCGCGGTCCAATTCGCCTTTTAAAATATCTATAAGCGAGTTGCCGGGCGTCCCCGTAGCCGAAGCCGCCAGGCTGCCGGGTGCAATGAGAACAAAAATTGCGAAGACCAGGGACAGCGTCCCAAGCCAGATCGCAGCAGATTTTAGGCGCAAATTAAAGGATAGCAACCGGATCGTGAGCCGGAAATGCTTCCGCGTCAGCGAAACGAACGCACGGTATTCGGTAAAGCGCCATTGGCCTGAACTGGACCGGAATCACGTGCATGCACGGCGCGGTCTGTCTGCCGGAGCGAAGTTATCAATGAGTCCTTCGAGACGCGCCGCACGATCGGCGTAATAACCCAGCGCAGCGCTCGCGGCACATCACGGCTGAGAACAATCGCCTCCAGTTCGATGTAGACGCCGCCATCCCGTTCTTCAAAGCGCGTGATACTGAGGGCTCTCCAAATCAATCCCGTTCCCTCGTCTTCCGGCAGGATGCGTTGTGCCGGAGTTCCGTATTTTTCGATCTCCTGAATCCTGGTGGTCTCTGAAATGCCGCACCAACGGCGAGCGTTGACCCGAACATAGGAGGACACGTAGTCACCGTCCAAAGCCGTCTTGCCGATGAGCGATTTATTCGACAACACCATGGAAAAACGATCTTGTAATTCGCCCTTGACCAATGTCTTAGAATTCAATACCGCCGGTCCATAAATTAACTTGTAATTGTCGTAGTCTCGAACTGTGGATAAGACCTCTTCAAGCGTTACGTTCGGCAGGAACGCCGCGCCCACCCAATCGTGAATAAGTCCGCCGGGCACCGCGCGAGGCGTTTGGCCTGCGGGAAACACGAGCACTTCACCATCCCGGACCCGGTCGCTGGCATTTTGGTCCTCATCAATGCGAAGAAATGGTTGCGCCGAATGCGGATGCTCTTGTGCCCGTGCCCGCGCTGTGTGAACGTACTCGTTCCACGCGCTGACCGTTTCTGGTTTCAAGACGATGAGAGAACTTGCCGTTGCGTTGAACGCTGAAGCAAACAACAAGATGCCAATTGGACAAATCCGTTTGCGTAAATTCATGGACCTGCGTTTTCGATGCTACTTAGATGGGACATTTATTCTGGAAAATAAAACTTGCTCAGGGTACGGTAATCGCGATTACTAAGAGCGGAAGGGAGTCATAGGTTTGTAGTAGGGTCCCTGCCAATCGGCGCTTTTTGCGATATACTTGCAGATGGCGGGCGGAGTGTGCGCTCTTAGACCGCTAAACATCACGACAAGAGGCGAATGAGTAAAGAAGATAGCATTGAAGTAACAGGCACCGTAGTGGAGAAATTTCCGAGTGGACTATTTAGCGTCCAACTCGACCAGGACCGAACCGTTCTCGCCCACCTTGCAGGGAAACTCAGACGTAATAGAATTCGAGTGCTGGCAGGCGACCGCGTAACCTTGGAGATGTCTCCTTATGACCTCACCAAGGGACGAATCACTTACCGCCACAAATAAGCCGTTTCCCGCTTCCGTCCCTTCCACTGTTCTAATCGTTTTCGGCACCCGTCCGGAAGCGATAAAGCTTTGTCCTTTAGTCGCGGCGCTCCGTTCCCCGGCCTACGCAGGCTTAACTCCTGTCGTGTGCGTCACGGGGCAGCACCGCGAGCTTCTGGACCAGGTGCTGAACGTTTTCCATCTCCAACCCGACTACGATCTGGACGTGATGCGTGCCGGCCAAACGCTTACAGGACTAACTTCCCGGCTGTTGGCCGCGCTCGAACCAGTTCTGTCCGAAGCGAAACCGTCGCTGGTTGTTGTGCAAGGGGACACGACAACCACCTTTTGTGCCGCGTTAGCCGCTTTCTACAGATCAGTTCCGGTGGCGCACGTGGAAGCCGGGCTACGCACGTGGGACTTGTCTGCGCCTTTCCCGGAAGAATTTAACCGGACGATCGCCAGCCGCCTTGCAAGCCTGCATTTCGCCCCCACCGAATGGGCCGCTTCCAATCTAAGACGGGAAGGTGTGCCGGATGGACAAATCCAGATCACGGGCAATACCGGCATCGACGCCGTGCTCGCCATTCGAGAGGCATTGGAGAAAGGTGAGATTGCCTCATCTCCGCTGCCTGTTGAAGGAGGCAAAAAGCTAATTGTGGTTACGGCGCATCGGCGCGAAAGCTTCGGCGATGGCTTCACCCGGATTTGCCAGGCCATATCCGACCTCGCCGGTCGCGACGACGTGCAAATTATTTGGCCTATTCATCCCAACCCAAGCGTCTCCGGACCGGTCAATTCTCTGCTGGGCGGCAAACCCAATATTGCTTTGATCGACCCGCTTGAATACGTCGGCTTTGTAGACCTGCTGCGGCGCGCCTATCTCGTCATCACCGATTCAGGGGGCATCCAGGAGGAGGGGCCGTCGCTCGGGAAACCGGTCCTCGTACTCCGGGAAAAGACCGAGCGGCCTGAAGCCCTGGCGGCTGGCACCGTCAAGCTGGTGGGCGGCGATCGAGACGCTATTGTGCGCGAAGCGAACCGCTTGCTGGATGACGAGGCCGAATATCAACGCCGCTCGCACGTGCACAATCCATATGGCGACGGCAAAGCAAGCCAGCGCATTGCGGACCGGATCGCTTCATTTTTGAATACCCGCGCAGCCGTGTAACCCAGCCGTGTAACCCAGGCGCAAACCCGCCGTCCACTACCATAGGAATTTGTCACCCGTAGATACTCTTACCCAGCAGGCGCCTCCCATCACTGGACGAAAACATTGGCCGCAGATTTACTTCGGGGTGGCCGCGACCTCGCTCGCGACGCTGTTGCTTGAGCTGTCCCTGACGCGCGTCTTTTCGGTCATCTACTACTATCATTTCGCTTTCCTGGCCATCTCTATCGCCTTATTCGGGCTCGGGGCGGGCGGCGTGCTTTCGTATGTAGTGGCAAGTCTTCGCGGGTCGCTCTTTAACAAACTTGGAATTCTGGCTGCCGCTAATGCAGCCGCAATCGTTCTCTGCCTGTGCTTTCTGCTGAACCAGACCGGGGAGATGACAACGCTGGATCTGATGGCCGCGTATTTCGTGGCCGCTATCCCGTTTCTCTTCTCTGGAACGATTCTTTCGCTTGTGGTTGCAGAGACCATTCAACGGGTTGACCGCGTTTACTTCTTCGACCTGATCGGCGCGGCTGCGGGTTGCGCTCTGTTAGTCGAGCTTCTGAATTGGATCGGCGGTCCGAACACAATCATCGTTGCCGCGGTTCTGTTTGCAGTTTCCGCCGCCATCTGGTTTCACCTCGCCCGCGCGACACGGGGCAGGGTCCTTTGTGTCGTCCTCGGATTGCTGCTGGTCGGCCTTATCACCTGGAATGCGAAGTCGCCGATTATCGATGTGAAATTCGCCAAGGGACAGCGGATCGCAAATGAAGAATTCGTCGCCTGGAATAGCTTTTCGCGGATAGCCTTGAAGCCGGAAGGCAACATGAAGAGCATCGTGATCGACGCGGATGCCGCTACCGGGGTCGCGAATTTCGACTTCGATCATCTTTCCCAGAAAGATCGCTTCGATCTCACTTACGCCGGCCCCGGATTCCCGTACATTCTGCGGCCGGCCGCGAAGACGCTGGTCATCGGGCCCGGCGGCGGTTGGGACGTTTCGCGTGCGCTTGCGTCCGGCAGTAAAGACGTGACCGGCGTAGAGATCAATCCGATCATTGCCCAAACCATCATGCGGAAGCGTTTTCCGCAGTACAGCAATCGTCTCTATTTCCGGCCCGAGGTCAAGATTGTCATCGAGGACGGGCGGTCGTTCGTGCGGCGGTCGAATGATCGCTATCAGGTGCTGCAGGCGACTCTGGTAGACACCTGGGCCTCCACGGCCGCCGGAGCTTTTGCCCTGTCGGAGAACAACCTCTACACGACCAATGCGTTTCTGGATTACTTGAAGCACCTTACCGATGACGGTGTCATGGCCTTCACGCGCTGGGGTTTTGCACCTCCTCGCGAATCGCTGCGGGTTGTATCGCTTGCGGACAGCGCCTGAAGCAACTGGGCCAGAATGATCCGGCGCGCAACGTTATGGTCGTCCGGGAACACCTCCAGCAACTGAAACAATGGGGAGCACAGGACACCATCCTGGTCTCACGGACGCCTTTTACCCCCTCCGACATCGCCCGTATTCAACAAGCCACTAAGATCGCCGGGATGGAATTGGTCTATTTCCCCGGTACAACTCTGAAGACGGCTTTCCGCGATCTGCTCCTCGCGCCTGACCTTAACCGCTTCTACGATTCTTATGTCTTCGACGTTCGCCCGGTTTCGGACGACCGGCCATTCTTCTTCTACACCGTCCAGCCACGAGATCTCTGGCAATATTTCTGGCATGCATCGCACGCCACCGCTGATTACAAGGTAAACAGCGCACTGCCTTTGCTGTTCGGGCTAGTGGCCATCAGCATCGTTGCCACGCTGATCATCCTGGCTCTTCCGCCGCTCATCCTTCGGAGCCGTTTGCCGCGCGCTCCCGGGTCGATACGGGCGCTCTTGTTCTTTCTGTTCATAGGCGCCGGATACATCTTGATTCAAGTGGCGCTAATTCAAAAATTCGTATTGTTCCTGGGCCATCCGACCTACGCGCTTACAGTCATCATCTTTTCCATGCTGATTTCGAGCGGCGCTGGAAGCTGGACCAGTAAACACCTGATACGGGGCGAGATGAAGAGACTCAGCCGCGTGCTGATGATCATTGCCGCGGCCATTGTAGTGCTTTCGGCCGTGCTAACGCCCATCGTCGAAAGCGGAGTGGCCCTGCCGTTCGCGGTCAGAGTTCTTTGCGCGGTCGCGCTGATCGCCCCGGTGGGTTTCGCAATGGGTATGCCGTTTCCTACCGGCCTCTCCATGCTTGAGAAAATAATGCCGGCGTCCGTCCGCTGGGCCTGGGCGATCAATGCGGCTTCAAGCGTGATGGGGTCCGCCATGGCGATGTTCCTCGCGATCTACTTGGGATTGCAGATGACGCTTGTGATCGGCGGAATTTTCTACGTCGCGGCATGGCTGAGTGCGGCGAATTCGCCGCTTGGCCGGCAAGCCGCCTGATTTACTTACCCTGACTCACGAACTCGCTCATAACCGCCTTCCGCAGCAGATCGGGCGGAAGGAGGCCTTGAGCCAGAATGAAATCGTGGAAACGCTGCACGTTGAACTTCGGCCCCATTTGCTTTTCGACGTCTGAGCGAAGTTGCAGCAGACGAGTGTAGCCATCGAAATAAGAAACAGCCTGGCCGGGGGAGCGGAACGTAAAGCGGTCCACCTCTTCGGTTGCGAACGCCTTCGAGAGAACGACGTCGTTTTGCAGCAGATCGAGCGCCTGCTGGGGAGTGACCTTCCCTTCCTGTAACTCGGGATCGAGGAACGCGCGGGCGGCGCGCAGAAGCCGCAGTTGCAGAGAAATCAACTTGCCGTCGTCCGGCATGTACGGCAGCATGAACCATTCCGCATATAACGCCCAGCCTTCCACATTCGTGCTGTTGAAGGCGAAGATGGCGCGCGCTTGGGAAACGCCGCGCTCTACC
The DNA here is from genome assembly GCA_963845995.1 of uncultured Acidobacteriaceae bacterium. Taxonomy (GTDB): domain Bacteria; phylum Acidobacteriota; class Terriglobia; order Bryobacterales; family Bryobacteraceae; genus Bog-105. Next base: position 12,428 of record CAWJUO010000045.1, read on the forward strand.
ATCGCGGAGAATTGCAGGTCATGACCTGGACGCGCTTCGTGAGCGGTCAGCGTCCATGAGGCAGCGGGAAACGTGAAATCGTCGTACTTCAGAGCCTCGCCATTGGCGCCCGTCGTGCCGCCGGGGAGAACGAATTGGCCGCGGTCGCCGTGGTTGTCGATCAGCGTCGGAGGCAGATAGTGCGGCGCGGGTTGTTGAGCGGTTTCGGCAGCCGACGCAATTCGAATAATGCAAGGGCGCGCCGGTAGCGTAACCAGGTGCTCCCGCCGGATGATGTCCTCAATATGGCTCAACGTGCCGTGATACACAGGCATGACCTGGTCCGGTTCAAGCTGCTTCTTCTTTAGATCGCGGATTACGTCGCGATAGTCGGTTGAAGCGAAACCATGCTCTTTGGCGACCTTTGCCGCAAGCTCTTTCATTTGCCCTTGTATCTGGTCGAAACTCTGGTGGGCGGCACGTTTCAGATCGGAAGGGCTGTAATCGACGCCTACGTTCTCCAAATTGACGGCGTAGAGTTCAGGCGGCAAACGGAAATCGGTGCGGGCGCGTGGGAGCACTTCTTTCTGAATGAACGTGTGGTATTCCGCAACCTGCGTTTTGAGCTTGGCGTACGCGTCCTGATAGCCGGTCATCTTGAACTTGACCAAAAGATCGCCGATGCCCGTCACATACGAATCCATATCGGCAAGGTCTTTGTCCACCTCGGCTTTTGATGGTCCAAGAAGACCGGGCGTATTGAGCTTGTCACGGAAGATTCGCTCGGCGAGAACAGTCGTGGGCGTGTAGCCTTTCTCAACGCCCGTATATCGACGGAGCCTCACAACCGCGGCTTTCTGGCGGTCTGCCGGAACCTGTGGAGTTAAGAGAACCTGAATGCCGGAGAACATCCTGCGCGGCGCATCAACGTAAGGGAGAAGATGCTGTTCGTAGGCCTCGGAGGCGTGAATCTGACGCTGGCCCGCTTTGATCAGAATCTCCAGATCCTGCTTTACGAGCGGGTTCTGTTCGGCGGGGAGGCGCGATTGAAGAGTCGAAACGGCATCGCTAGTGTCGCGGCGGAAATGCTCCGGCGAATCAGGCGCAAGAATGGTGATGCGGTCGTCCATTCCCTGCATTCCGAGTTCGCCCGCGTCTTCCGGAGAGTAGCGCGCCAGAACATTCAGCAGAGCCTTCGCGTTTTCGTTACTCTTCGCGACCCAATCGGGTTGAGTCTGGGCTGTAAGAGAAGCGGCTAAAAACAGAAGCGATACGGCAACGCGCATAATTTGAGCTTACTTCGAGCGGCAAATTACGCAAAGTTCCAGACCGACAAGCGCGGCGCGGCCGGGCATGGTGACTCCGTAGACGGGTTGATAATCGGCGTTTGTGAGATTGGTTACGCGCGCATAAGGATGGAACCGCGAGCGCGTCCAGGCCGCTGAGGCATCCACCAGAACGTAGGTGCTGCGTTGGTATTGATCCGTCACTCCGGTGCGAATGCGCGCGATCCAGCCGCGAGGGGAACTGCGCTGCCAGGCGAGCACAGCCTCTTGAGTCGGATAGTTGAAAACGTACTTGGACTGGAACCCGTCGAGAGCCGCGGACGCGCCATGTAAACCGGTATATTCGGCGCTGACCAGCTGCGCGTAAGGCAGAGATAAAGAGACTTCCGCTTCCCACCCGATGAAGTTGAGCCGGTCGAAATTCATGGCCTGCCATATGGAAGAGGAGTTGGCCCGGACGTAGTCGATGTCGTCGCGTTCATGACGATCGAAGGCGGTTAGAGATACACGCCAACGTTCGCGTGGATGCCAGTCGAGCCCGCCTTCGTAGTCCCATGCCTGCTCGGGTTTCAGATTCGGATTTCCTACGTTCCCGGGATCGCTGTAGTAAAGGTCCGTGTAATTCGGAAGGCGGAAGGCACGGCTCACGGAGGCTCGCATCTTCACTTTCGAAGAGAGCCAATAACCGCCGCTGATATTCGGGGCGAAGAAGCGCTGTCCGCTTCCGTAAAATTCTTCACGCGCTCCTATGTTTAGAGAGGCGCGCTTGATGGAGCGGATGTCGAAGCTTCCATAGACGGCGCCCTGCTTGCGAGAGTGGACGCCGAGGTTGTTGCTATCGACGTGATCGGCCAGCCCTTCCACGCCGTAGTAGATTTGAGCGGAACTGGTGATTGCGTCATGACGCCGCACAGCAACATCCCAGGAGTAGTCTTCATGCCTGTTGGTGTAGTAGCCGGGATCGTCGCGAAGAAGTTCGAATAGATCCGTGTGGCGCCGATAACCGAGCGTCACCAGAGTGCGCGAGCCTAAGTCCTGCGAAAGATCGGCAGCCCAGGTTTTTGTTCGCTCCCATGAGTTAAAGCTTCCATAGAATTGATCCGCGCCAAACGGGCGGTCGTCAATGCCCAGAAAAATGCGAGTGAGGCCAAGTGAACTGCGAAGCCATGAATCGGAAGCGATCGCGAGATTACGATATTCCCGGTCGTCCGTGAAGCCGGTTGAGAGATCGCGTTCAACAGAGAAGCGCTGCGACAAGGGCCCGGTATTCAAGGCCACGAAGCCACTCTCTTCGTTCGTACCGAAATTTCCCAGGCCGCCGCGCACTCGCATTTCGATGGGATCGGGCTCGGTGGTGGGGCGAGTGATGATGTTGATTACGCCGCTTACCGCATCGGAACCATAGAGGGTTGAGCCCGATCCTCGCAGCACTTCTATGTGATCGACCGCGTCAAGAGGAACCGCAAAATCGGAGTTGTAGTGCGCCGATTGCACGTCATTCATCCGGATACCGTTCAGAAGAAGTAGCGTCTGTCCAAACGAACCGCCGCGCAGCGAAAAATCCGCTTGGATGCCGTTTGCCCCTCGCGACTGGACCGTGATGGAAGAGTCTAAAGCAAACGCGTCGGCAAGGCTGCCGAAAAGCAATGGCGCATTTTGAAGTGTGTATTGGTTAACTGAACGGTCGGATTCCTCGAGAGGAATTGGCTCCCAGGTTCCCGTTACGACTACCGTCTGCTGCAGTGGAGGAGCGCTTGGCGTTTGCGCGTTTGCGCGGCACAGGATGGCCGCAACGGCCAATGCCGTTAAACTAGGTTTGGTCAACATCTAGGTTCGCAAATACTGTGACAGCTACGCAAGCCTTCTTCGGCATCTCGGCTTTTGTCCTATCCTCCGTTCTTATCGCGGCCCAAGCGGATAAAGGCGAGTTCAAATTCGCGATACTTGGCGACCGTACGGGAGGAGCGCAGCCCGGAGTGTACGAGGAAGCATGGCGCGAGACGGCGGCGGACCATCCCGCCTTTGTTGTAACCGTTGGAGACACAATCGAGGGCGGCGACGACATGACGATGGATGCGGAATGGCGGCACGTGATGAACATGCTTCTGCCATACCGGAAACATTCCGGCGTACTTCGCGCCCGGCAATCACGACGTGTGGTCCGTCGCTTCGGCGCAAGCATTTGAGCATTACACCAAACATCCGCTGCATTACAGCTTCGATTACCAGCAGGCGCATTTCACGATTCTCGATAACAGCCGCAGCGATAACTTTCCGGCGGAGGAACTCGCTTATCTGGAGAAAGACTTACAGGCTCATGCGAGCCAACCCGTAAAGTTTGTAATCTCTCACCGGCCTTCGTGGATTCTGCAGGCGGTGCTCCGGAATCCGGATTTTCCGCTGCAGCGCCTGGCCGAGCGGTATGGCGTGAAATACATTATTGCCGGGCACATTCATCAGATGCTGCATTTCGAATTGAATGGCGTGATGTATCTGTCGATGGCTAGTTCGGGAGGACATCTGCGCAATAGCAAACGCTACGAAGACGGCTGGTTTTTTGAACATACGCTGGTGACGGTGAAAGGCGGTTCGGCTGATTTCTCGATCAAGGAACTGAACGCGCCCTTCGGACAAGGGAGAGTTTCGAAACCGGCCGATTGGGGTGCCGCGGGTATACTCAAGGCTGCTCAAAATTAGCTTTAGTTATTCCCAATGACCTGCCAAGGGTTCCCGGCCGCTACGTACGATCTGTATGTCCTCGGACTACTGGACCAGAACCAACGGGCGGTGTTGGATCAGCATGTAAGAGAACGGTGTCCCGTGTGCGTCCAAGGCGTACAGCGGAGTATGCGCCTATGGCTCGTGTTCGCGAGCACTCTGCAAGACACGGAGCCGCCGGCAAACTTCCAGGCGCGTCTTACCGAGATTACACGGCTAAGTAGAAACGTACTCACGTTTCCGAAAGATATAAAAATCGGCGATGAACATCGAAATACACGCTGGGCGCTGGCCGGCCTTGCAGCCGTGCTGGTAACAATCGCCGTGATCGGCGGCTGGCACGCGGGCTGGGCCTCGGCGAATTTGGACGGACAGCGGCTCGGTAACCAGGTGGCGAATCTGAATCAGGAAGTCACAACGCTGCAACTGGAATTAAACAGCGAGACCAATCGCAGAAAACACGTTACGGCGGCTCTTAACTCGTCCGAGAACGCCAGCGCCGCGCGGCAGGCGGCAAGACTCACTACGGAGTTGCTGCAAGCGCAAGCCGAGATCAATCAATACAAATCGTTGCTGGACCGCCAGCAGAATTCCCGCGACGATACGGCGGAACTGATTGAGGCGCTCTCCTTGTCTGGCGTGAAGACGATGACATTGAAAGGTACTGGGGCGGCGGCGGGCTATGTACTGCTGGTTCCGCCCTCAAAACTGATCTTCATAGCTTCGAACCTTGTGAAATTGCCACCCGGCAGAGAATATCAGCTATGGGTGATTCACAAGGATTCTTCCGACGCAACGAGCGCGGCCATCTTTACGCCGAATGAGGACGGGAGTGTCTTCCTCAGCATCGAGGCTTCTGAGGCGGGTCCGGATCTTGGCGGCCTCGCCGTTACAGACGAACCCTTGGGCGGAAGCGCCGCCCCGACCGGTACGAAGGTTCTGACGGCGGAAGCCTCTTCAGCGAAGTAAGTCTTCCAGCTGGATCTTAGTTTCGGTTCCCGCGTCGCGGTACTTCACAATAACTGGCGTGTAAAGCGAGATACCCCAGTCTTTACCCGGACCAGAATTCACGCGCCGCGACCCAGCGACAATAACAGCCTCTTCGGGAATGACGAGAGGAGAATCGTCCGTCGCGCGGTGCACGGTTCCTCGCACCAGATCGTATACGGGGGTGGAGCGATTGAGTATCGTGCCACTTCCCAAGACCGCCCGGCGCTTGACGATTGTGCCTTCATAAACGCCGCAGTTACCGCCCACGAGCACGTCGTCTTCAATGATGACCGGCATAGCGCCGACTGGTTCCAGAACGCCGCCGATTTGAGACGCGGCGGAGATGTGGCAGTTCCGGCCAATTTGCGCGCAGCTTCCAATCAGCGCGTGAGAATCGACCATCGTGCCGTCCGCGACATAAGCACCTACATTGATATACATGGGCGGCATGCAGGTTACACCGCGGCCAATGTAACTGCCGTCCCGGATACTGGAGCCGCCCGGGACGATTCTTACCCCGTCACGCGTCGAGACAGTTTTAGTGGGATAGGTATCTTTGTCGAAAAATTGAAGCGGGCCAGTGCCCGACATATCTACAATTCCACCGATGCGGAAACCGAGCAGGATCCCTTTCTTCACCCACGTATTTACGCGCCAACCGGTGGGCTGGGAAGAGTCGGGCTCGGCGGATCGAATCGCACCGCTATTTAGTAGGTCGCGGAACTGGAGAAACAATTCCCTTTGCGGATCTGAGTAAGTGGCGGGCTTGTCGTCGAATAACTCTTCTATGGCCTCTTGTAAGTCGGTTGTCAAACGCGGACTCCCGAGAGAAGGCCCAGCGATTCAAGAACCGTTTCGATTTTCTGTTGAGACGCGGGCTGCGGGGGCACTATGGGCAAGCGCCAGTTGGGTTCCAGCAGCCCCATGCGAGCCATCGCGAATTTAACCGGGCCGGGATTCGTTTCGACGAAATTGACCTCGAGCAGAGCTTGAAATTTGCGCTGTAAATGACGCGCTTGAGCATAATCGTTGTCTAGCGCGGCGTGGATGAGCGCGCCGAATTCAGCGGGAATCTCGTTTGAGATGACAGCGATAGCGCCGTGCCCGCCGAGAGCGATTACCGGCAGTGCAACGGCGTCGTCACCCGACAGAACGATAAACGAATCGGGCACCCGGGCGACGATGCTCGCGATCTGATTGATGTTGCCGGAAGCTTCCTTAATGCCGACAATATTGGGGATTTCCGCCAGCCGGACAACGGTCGCGGTCTCGATGTTCACAGCCGTCCTGGGCTGCACGCTATACAGAATGATGGGGAGCGGCGTGGATGCGGCAATCGCCCGATAATGCTGATACAGACCTTCCTGGGTCGGCTTGTTGTAGTAGGGAGTGACCGAGAGGAGACCGGAGACTCCGATACTTTGCAGGTCGGCCGCTAACTTGATGACGTGCTGGGTATCGTAACCGCCCGCGCCGGCCAGAACGGGAACTTGGCCCTTAGCTTCTTCGACGGTGATTTCTACAACGCGCAGGTGTTCTTTGTGAGAGAGTGTCGGGCTTTCGCCGGTAGTGCCGCAAGGACACAGGAAATCGATGCGGGAATCGATCTGGCGGCGCACGAGAGCGCGCAGAGTTTGTTCATCAAGCGATCCGTCGGATCGAAAAGGCGTAACGAGCGCCGTGCCACAGCCGGTAAACATAGCAGTTTCCAATTCTCAGTTGTTAGTTCCCAGTTTGCTCAGGACCAAATAGGACCTGCTCGAAAGTATAGACGCCTTGGCGGCCTAGTATCCATTGTGCGGCTTTCAATGCCCCTTGTGCGAAGCCTTCACGGCTGCGGGCCACATGACGCAGAGTGATGGTGTCGGCGGCGGAATCGAAACCGATTTCGTGAGTGCCGGGATGCTTGCCCGCGCGGCTGGAACTTGTGTCGATGTTACGTGCATAGCCGCTCTTCTTCATGGTATCGACAAGGTGAAGAAGCGTACCCGAGGGGGCGTCCTTCTTCGCGTCGTGATGAATCTCCCAGGCCCACGCGCCGTACTCCGTTTCATTGCGCATGAGTTCGGCTGCCAACCCGGCGAGGCGGCGGAAAATGGCGACACCAACGGAGAAATTGGGGCTCCAGACGAGACCGGTGCCGGATGCGTTTACCGTATTTGTGATGTCCTGCAGGTGATCTAGCCAGCCGGTGGTGCCGGTCACCGTGGGAATCTTCAGCGCCGCGAGACGCTTCAAGTGTAGTGGCGCGGCTTCAGGTGCGGAGAACTCAATCGCTACATCGACGTTTGCGAACTGCTCGGGCGTGATGCCGGAGCCGTTCGGACTGTTGAATTCGTCAAGGCGTAGAACAACTTCAAAGCCGTGTTGCGGGGACAATTGCTCAATCAGCTGCCCCATTTTTCCGTAGCCGACAAGAGCTAGTTTTTTCATGCAAATACCGCCGGGTCAAGATCGGAGAAAAATTCTTCGTGAAGCGCGGACACCGTTTCCTTTACATCGGTATCGGAGACGACAAAGCCGAGATTCAAAAGCGATGCGCCTTGCGAGATCATACGGATGTTTCGATCGCGCAGGACACTGAAGGCGCGGCCTGCAATGCCTGGCGTATGGCGGATATTCTCGCCCACCAGACAGACGATGGATTGACCTGTTTCCGTGCTGACTTCAGCGAAGGCGTTAAGTTCCGTGAGGATCTCGTCCAGGCGTGCTGTGTTGTCGATCGTCAATGACACGCTGACCTCGGATGTCGAGACCATATCGACGCTGGTTTCAAAGCGGTCGAAAATCTCGAAGATCCGGCGGAGAAAGCCGTGCGCCATTAACATGCGGGTGGAGTGAATGTTGAGAATAACAATGTCGCGCTTGCACGAGATGGATTTCACGGCGTTGCGTGAAGGCGCGGCCTGCGAGGTAATGCGCGTGCCGTCGAGTTCGGGACGGCGCGAGTTCAGGATCGAGACCGGAATGTTCTTTTCGACGGCGGGGAGGACAGTGGCTGGATGGAGAACTTTCGCGCCGAAGTAGGCGAGTTCGGCGGCCTCGGCAAAGGAGATGCTTTTGACGCGATGGCCGCCCGGGATGATGCGCGGATCGGCGGTCAGCATTCCATCGACGTCCGTCCAGATTTGTATTTCTTCCGCATCGACGCCAGCCCCAATGATGGCCGCGGAATAATCGGAGCCGCCCCGCCCCAGAGTGGTTGTCTGGCCGTCCTCCGAGGAGCCGATGAAGCCGCCCATCACGACAACGGACGAGTCGGCGATAGGAACGACTTCATCCCGGAGCCGCTTGTAGGTTTCGTCGAAGATCGGTTGGGCCTGGGTGAAACGGTCGTCTGTGATGATGACGCGGCGCGAATCCATGTGCTGCGTTCTTATGCCGGCGGATTGGAAGGCGAACGCGACAACCAGGCTTGAGAGGCGCTCGCCCAGACTGGCGATGGCGTCCATAGAACGGGGCGAGAGTTCACCGACTATGGAGAGACCCTTTACGAGTTCGTCGAGCCATTCAAAGTGCGTTCGGATGTATCGGTCGAGGTCGGCCGAGGCCGCTCCGGCGAGCGCGAGTCCGTGCGTCAAATGATGGCCGCGAAGTTCGTCAACGATAGTGAGGGCCTGATCGCGGCGGCCAGCGGCGGCTTCATGGGCGGCTTGGAGCAGCTTGTTAGTCGTCTTGCCCATGGCGGAAACCACCACGATGGGCCGGCGATGCTGGTGGGCCTTGACGATTCCGGCGACGCGTGTGACGGCTTCCTGCGATTCGACGGAGGTTCCGCCGAATTTCATTACGATCATCGACGATTAATCCAGGTAGCCCTCGGAGGCCATCAGTTCTGCGTTGAGAACGGCGGCTCCGGCGGCTCCGCGGATCGTATTGTGTCCGCAGGCAACGAATTTGATATCGAGGACCGGGCACTCGCGGACACGGCCCACGAACACCGACATGCCGTTCTCCCGAGCGGCGTCACGGCGAGGCTGCGGGCGATCCTGCTGCTGCATGTAGATCACCGGCTTCATTGGAGCGCTTGGCAGTTTGCGCTCTTGTGGCAGGCCGATGAAGCTTGCGAGGGCGTGCTGGATGTCATTGAGTTGCGGTTTCGAGGAGAACTCGACTGAGGTGGCAACCGTATGGCCGTCGGCTACGGCGACGCGATTGCAATGAGCGCTGACGCGTGCGTTCAAGGGTGCGGCTTTACCATCGGCAACGCCGCCGAGGATCTTCTGAGTTTCCTCCTGCATCTTTTCTTCTTCACCGCCGATGAAGGGGATCACGTTCGCGAGAATATCGATGGAGGGCACGCCGGGATAGCCAGCGCCAGAAACGGCCTGCATGGTGGCGGCGAGCACTCGCTGGATGCCGAATTGCTTCAGGGGACCAAGCGCCATGGTCAACACGATCGTGGAGCAGTTCGGGTTAGTGACGATCATGCCTTTCCAACCGCGATTCCTTTGCTGTGCGTGAACCAGCGACAGGTGAGACGGATTTACTTCAGGGACCAGCAAAGGGATGTCGGTCTCCATGCGGTGATTGCGCGAGTTCGAAACAACCACATGGCCCGCTTCGGCGAAGGCTCGTTCTATATCCGTAGCCACGGACGCGTCCATAGCGGAGAACACGAGTTTGGGCGCGTTGCCCGGCTTGGAATCGGAGACGATGATGTCGGCGGCGGACTCGGGCATTTCGCCTTCCAGCCGCCATGCGGTTGCGTCCTTCAGTTTCTTGCCGGCGGAGCGGTCGCTTGCTCCGAGCCATGTGAGCTTGAACCAGGGATGCCCTTGCAGAAAGCGGATGAAGTGCTGGCCAACCATGCCAGTTCCGCCGAGAATGCCGACTTCGATGGGTTTCATTTCGTGAGCCTTGTGACGAATTGCCGGTAAAGATCTACCGCTTCGATAAGCTGATTTTTCGGAATGCGTTCGTGTGGAGTATGCGCAACGTGAATGCTGCCCGGGCCGAAAAGGAACGGCTTGCCCCAAGTCCCGCCAAACGCCGGGATATCGGTCGTGTAGGCGACGACGGTAGTTTCGAAGCCGTCGAGAGAGCCCAGGTGAACAGCTGGGATGAAGAGTATCTCACGGGCTTCGGAGTCGGGACTCGCGGCGGCTTGAACATCTTTTCGGAGTTGGGTCACTTCGCCGACCACGCGAACAAAAATCTCCGCGCGCGCCTCGTCGGGAATTACGTTGGGCGCGCGGCCTCCCGAGATGAGGCCGATATTCAAAGTGCTGTGTCCTAGGATCGGATCGATGGGCAGCGCCAGGTGGCGAATGCGTTCAAGCGAATTGAGAAGCTTCTCGATCGCGGAATCGCCGAGTTCGGGATAAGCGGAATGCGCCATGCGGCCGGTCGCGATAATTTCGTAACGAAGCGCGCCTTTCGAGCCGAGTGCAAGTTTGTTTTCGGTGGGCTCGCCGTTGATGATGAACTTGCTGCCGCGCGGGGTCTCGGCGGCGGCTAAAGCTCCCGCACTGTTTCGTTCCTCGCCCACTACGAAGAGCAAGCCGAAGTTGCGCTGACCCGATTGTAAAAGCTGTTCCGCGGCGGTGAGCATCGCCGCGATGATGCCCTTGGTGTCGCAAGCGCCGCGTCCGTGAATGAAGTCTGCGTCCTCACTGCTCGGGATGAACGGCGGCACGGTATCCATATGAGTGGATAAAGTAACAATCGGGTCGCCGAAGCGGACGAAGACGTTGTCCCGGTTTTCCTCTACCGGCATGCGCTCGAAGCGCCCGTCGAAGCGGCGCGCGAGATCGCTGAGTCTATCGGCGAGGAAGTTGCCGACGGCGAACTCGTTCGGGGTGATCGACTCGATGTCAATCAGACGGCGCGTTAGTTCGAAAACCTGCATTGTTGGTACACGTGTGCCTTAGTTCGATTTACGAGGGCGCAAGGCGGCAAAGGCAGGAGGTGTTTTGAAAGTATCAGGATAACAAAGGGGCCGGTTACGCGGCCTCGCAGCTCACTTCAGGGCAGCAGGCCCGGCTTGCTTTCCCAGTGCCGGAGGAAGGCTTCGGCCTGCGGCAAGCCGCTCTGAATTCCGCGAAAGCGGGTAAGCTCCACCTGTTTCGGATACCACTTATCGGGCTGTTGAGAAATATGTGCGTAGCACGCGGCCCGTCTCTGTGTTTCGACGCTCGAAATATCTACGAACTCGGCGGGAGAAAACATCATCGTGTCCTCCGTGACTTCGTAGAAGTAGAGGGCCGGTCTCTTGCCATCTCGAAGCCACGCGTCCAGCACAAGCATCGACATGGCGCGGTGATCTCGATGCCCATCTATCGGCCACTGAGCGAAAACAATGTCGGGCTTCTCGGAATTGAGCACGCCGCGAAACTCGTCGTAGTGGGCGTTATCGACAATCGCGCGGCCATCGTATTGTCCTGCGAATGCGGCCCGCGCTTTCAGAATCCCGCACGCTTTTTCAGCTTCCGCCGTTCGCACATCGGCGCACTGGCTCGGGTCGGCGCCGTGACAGAATCCTTCGCCACGATTCATGTAGAGCAGAACCACCTCGTGCCCTAGATTTGTATACCGCGCGATTGTGCCTGCGCAGCCGCATTCCGGATCTCCAGGATGACCGCCCGTGACGACGATTTTCAGGCGATCGCGGCCCGGGTTAACAGTCTGTGCGTCAGCCAGCGGAATAGCGGCTGCGCCCGCTACGAAATGGCGTCGTGAGATGGGCATCGGGCAGGGTCGAACCTGTAGAAGCGTAACAGATTTGTTAACCGCTCTAGGTATCCTGTCGAAGCTGCCGCAAGCGCATTTGTGGGGCCTGGCTGTTTTGATTGCGGGCTTTTTTCTGCTGTATTTCGGGTATTTTGCGTGGTTCGAGATTTTCTGGCGCGGGCAGACGCCGGGCAAGCGCGCGATTGGCATCCGGGTAATCAAGGAAACGGGACGGCCGCTCAGTCCGGCGGAATCGATTGCACGAAATCTGCTGCGAATTGTCGATCAACTTACCTGGTTTCTATGGTGTGGGCGTGCTGGCTGCCATGCTGAACGCACAGAACAGGCGCTTGGGAGATTACGTTGCGCCGGCTCGATCGTTATTCGCGAGAACTCGTTCGCGGAAGTGCGGCCAGAGTGGCAGGACGGCAGAAAGGACCTCCCACAGCCGAGTCTCGGGGGCGGACAAACTCTCGTCTGAAGAGTTGGCTTTGATCGATGCGTTTTTGAGCAGGCGGCATGATTTGGAATACGGCGTACGGTCGCGGATGGCAGGACAGATTTTGGGGCGGCTTGAGGAAAAGCTATCGTTGAACAGGCAGGAGCGGGAAGACGCGGAATCCACACTCAAGAGGTTGGCTGTTGAGGCTCGTTCGTCAGGTGGATATTGAGTCCCGGTCTTGGCTATCATCGTTCTCAAGGAGCCGGGCTTATGGCGGAGAGCGCCGGGATATCGCCGGAAATCAAGACGTGCCAAATGCAGCCCGTGATTATTCAGCCTGGAGTTTGGGCGCGCTTCTGGTGGCTGCTCCGGCGCGCGTTCATCGCGGCGTATGAAGACAGCTGCTTCAGCATCGCCAAGGGCGCGGCGTATTCTTTTCTGCTTTCACTTTTCCCTGTACTGACGGCTATGACGTCCTTGCTGGTTCAGGCGCGGGCGCAATCGGTGGTACATGTGATGGCGAGATTCCTGGCGCAGGTAGTGCCTCCAGGGACGGAAGACATCATCCTTTCACGGCTTCGCGATCGAGGCGCAAGACCGATTTCGCTGCCCGTAGCGGCTCTAATCCTTTCGCTCTGGGCGGGTTCGGGCGCAATGATGAGCCTGATGGAGGGATTCCAGGCGGCCTATCGGATTCCGTCGGGGAGGCCGTTTGTGAAGCAGCGCGCGATGGGTATTTTTCTCGTACTGATCGCTGCGGCTCCAGCGGTCGTCGCGTCTTCCCTGATTATTTTCGGGAACCGCGGCGAACAAGCGATCATTCAATGGATCGGGGTTTCACATGACGGCTATGAGTTGAGCTCACCCGTTGAAGCGCTCTGGCACATTTCGCGTTACGTACTGGCGTTTCTGTACAACGACCTTCGTGACGGGGCTGCTCTATTACTTCGGTCCGAATTACCGGCCTGAACCGCAGAGAGCGCCCGGGTTTAGCGCCTCACGATTCATGCGTGTGTGGCCCGGAGCCTACTTGCAACAGTGCTATGGATGGCGGCCACGGCGGGGTTTGCCTGGTACGTGGGGCACCGGATATCGAACTACAACATCTTTTATGGAAGTATTGGCGCGGTGATCGTGCTGCTGATCTGGATGTATCTCATCGCGTGCATTGCGCTGGTCGGGTGCGAATTCAATGCGGAGCGCGAACGCATGGATTGTTTGCCGTGTCTGGATTGAGCCGTGCTGCTTGTGCCGTCATCCGTGGATCAATTCCACCCTCCAAATCGTTGATCCGATGCTCGTGCGCTTCCGCGATGCGCGCCAGCGACCGGATGTTCTCGGCATCGAGTTGCAGCTGCTTCGTCTGCTCCGGCAGTTGCCTCGTGTGCTCCTGAGCGATAGCGTGAAGTTCCTTCGCGGAGGCGTGCAGCGACTCGGTGGACCTAAACAGACATTCCAGGCGCTCGTCGAAGGTCATAGCCGGATGCTACCACGCGCCGCTGTGTTGGTAATCACCGTATTTTCCCAGTGCCGCAACCAAGAGCTGAATCCCCTCTATACTTAGGATCGTGCCGTTTAAGCTCGAAATCGATTACAAACCGCGCGGAGACCAACCGGGCGCCATTGAGCAATTAACCCGCGGGCTGCTCGATGGCGACAAACACCAAGTGCTGCTCGGGGTGACAGGGTCGGGCAAGACGTTCACGATGGCCAAGATCATCGAGGCTCTTGAAAAGCCCGCCTTAATTCTGGCGCATAATAAGACGCTTGCGGCGCAGTTGTATCACGAATTCAAAACGTTCTTCCCGCGGAATGCGGTGGAGTATTTCGTCAGCTACTACGATTACTATCAACCGGAAGCTTACATCCCCTCAGGCGATATCTATATCGAGAAGGAAGCGACTATCAATGAGGAACTCGATAAGTTGCGGCTGTCCGCGACCCGGTCGCTGTTTGAGCGGCGCGATTGCGTAATTGTCGCGAGTGTTAGCTGCATTTACGGGCTTGGTTCGCCCGAAGCTTACTACGGCATGTTGCTGATGCTGGAGAAAGGCCAGCACATCAGCCGCAAGGAACTGCTGCAGAGACTGGTTGAGATTCTTTACGAACGTAACGACCATGACTTTCGGCGCGGGACGTTTCGCGTTCGCGGCGATGTAATTGAGCTTTATCCAACCTACGACGACAATGCCTACCGGATAGAACTTTGGGGCGACGAGGTGGAGTCCCTGAGCCAGATCGACCCGCTACTGGGGCAAGTGAAGCAGACATATCTGCGGCTTCCCATTTATCCGAAAACTCATTACGTGATGGACGGGCCGACGCGCCTGCAAGCCATGCAGAGCATTGAGAACGAGTTGCAGTGGTGGCACAAGGAGCTTGAAAATAGTGGCAAGCTGATTGAGGCCACCCGTCTATATCAGCGCACAATGTTCGATCTGGAAATGATCAAACAGATCGGGTTCTGCCACGGGATCGAAAATTACTCGCGCCATTTTTCGGGGCGGCTTCCCGGCGAAGCGCCTCCGACGCTGCTCGATTATCTTCCAAATGACGCGCTGATGTTCATCGATGAGAGCCATCAGACCGTGCCGCAGTTGCAGGGCATGTTTCACGGCGATCGTTCGCGAAAAAACGTTCTGGTGGATTACGGATTTCGCCTGCCGAGCGCGCGCGATAACCGTCCCCTCACGTTTGAAGAGTTTGAGAATCGCGTCAATCAGGTGATTTACGTTTCAGCGACTCCGGGTCCGTATGAATTAACCAAGTCGGCCGGAGTGGTTGTCGAACAGATCATTCGCCCCACCGGTTTGATCGATCCACCGATTGAGGTGCGTCCGATCAAGGGCCAGGTGGACGATTTGCTGAACGAGATACGCCTTCGCACCGAACGAAATGAGCGGGTCTTAGTGACGACGCTGACCAAGCGCATGTCGGAGGATCTGGCGGAATACTACTCCGATGTGGGCGTGAAGTGCGCTTATCTTCACTCGGAAGTCAGCACGCTCGACCGCATCAAGATTCTGCGGGATCTGCGCCGCGGAACGTTCGACGCGCTGATCGGCGTAAACCTTTTGCGGGAAGGGTTGGATTTGCCTGAGGTCTCGCTGGTCGCGATACTCGATGCGGACAAAGAGGGATTTCTGCGGTCGAGCGGTTCGTTAATTCAGACGATCGGAAGGGCCGCCCGGAACCTGGAAGGCAGAGCCATTCTGTATGGCGATGTGATCACGGATAGCATGCAGCGGGCGATGAGAGAAACAGAACGGCGGCGCGCGATCCAGGAAGCGTATAACGACGCGAACCATATTACGCCGCAATCGATTATCAAGCCTATCGACATGAGCCTGGTGGCCGTGGCGGAGGGCGACTATGTGACGGTGCCGCTCGAACTCGAGCCGGAATCTGAGATTGAGCTGTCGCCGGCGGAACGCGACGCTCTTCTTGCCGAGCTGGAGGTGAAGATGCGTGAAGCGGCGAAAGCTTTCGATTTTGAGAAGGCAGCGCAGTTCCGGGACCGGATCAAAGCGATGAGAGCAAACCGCATCTATGAAGAAGCCGTTACCAGTCGGACTGGTGGTTGAGGGTAACTCAACAAGTTCCCTGATTCTGCGCTTGCCCAGCCTCGCTGAAGAGCTTGGGCCTGTTAAGTCGAAGGGCTTTCGAGTGGCCCGGCGAATTACAAATTTTCTGCGCTCCGGACATCCGGTTGCTACGTATGAGGAGTTGCAGGAGACGCGGCTTATTCTGGTGCGAGTTCCAGATGCCGTCGTGCCTCGCGTGGTGGACGAGCTTTGCGCGTCTGAGCTCGATTTCCGCCCCATGTCTTTCGCGCTTTGCGAGACCTGGCTAACCAGCGAAGTGCTCGAGCCCTTGAGAAAACGCGGAGCCAGCACCGGGACCGTGATCAGTGGACCAAATCCGCAGCGGGCGTGGTTTCTGGCCGAGGGGCAAGCGACGTTCGTCAGGCAGCTTCGCCGGTTCGTTGAACGCAATGAGGCACGCGTACTTGAGATCGGCTGCGGGAAAAAGGAATTGTACTTCGCGGCGGAGCTTCTGGCGACGGCCATTCCGATACCGCTGTTCACGGCGGCCCAGCAGGCTTTAAGAGAGAGCCGGAATTGCCGGGAATCACGTCCACGCGTCCTATTGGAGGATATGGCGGCCAAAATGTTCAAAGATTTTCTGAATGGGTCGCGCGTTGCGTGGGGCGGTCCACTGACGTCATGTCTGCCTGAAACAGCCGAAAGGAATTTTGGGCTGCTACGAGGGCAGAGTCTCAAACTAGCTCGCTATGTGGACGAGCAACTGGCGTCCGCCAGACGGGCAATTCAGGAGCGGGAGAAGTCAGGTGCTTGAAAACTTCTTCGGATGAATACACCGGCTGATCGCGCGCCCATCGAGTGTTTAATATGCTGTAGTCCGCTGAGATTGCCGCTGGCGCTATTTCTAAAAGCTGTAGGATAACCCGATCAGCGGCACCACCCGTTCGCGCAGCCCCCCGTCGTTCAACGCAATCAGGAGATTTCCACTGAGAATCAGGCGGTCATAGAAATTGTATTTCAGACCTACGGCGCCGCTGCTCTGGTTGTACGTCTGCCTTGGTGCGGCGATAGTGGTTGGGAAAGAAGTTTGGCCGCTTGCAAGGCTGTAGCCAGACTGCACCGTATAGGTACTGCTCTGGATACGAGGGGCATTGATTAATTCCTGTCCCAGGTAATCAACGGCCAGCGTTAGCGAGGGTCTAATGCCAAGATCCGTTCCAACTGAGAAGAAAGCAAATCCCGGAAGATTGGATTTTGTTCCGGCAAGGATATCTCCTCCCAGCAGCGACGATCCGTTCCACTGGTATCCAACATTTACGTGAGGTGTCAAAGGGCCGGTCTTAATCGAGACGGCGACCGCTGGCTTCACGCCATAAGCGCCCGAACCTAGAAAATTTCTCTCGTCACCCGTCGGGAGCCGAAGGTCCGTTAAGAGGGCCAAGCGAATGTATTCGGTTCTGTAGATGGTGCCTTTCAGCCGGATCACCACGTCACCGAAGCCGGCCGCGTTGTTCCTGCTCGGGTTTTCGTACAGGTCCCCGGCTACCTGGTTGGGGTACTGATTGTTAGAGAACGTATGCGTGAGGCTTGTAGCTGTATTGGAAGGATCGAAGAAGTGCGCGAATCCCAGCCCCGCTGGCTCAGTCCCAACTGTTCGCTGGATTGTCGCATTCGAAGTCGCGTTGAAGCCGATCTGCAGAACGGGAATTGCGAGAGAAAGATCTATCCGATCGGTTATTCCAAAAGTGCCAAAGAAGGTGTACTGATTGACCTTCAGATCGAGGGAGTTCTGAGTAGAGACAAATTGCGATTCGTAAGGCTCCGAGACGCCTCCCTTGCCAGTATCAGCTTGGTGAGAGAAGACCGCCGGAAAATTATGCAGAGGAACTCCGTCGAGCTTGTTAAATCTGAACCTTTGAAAAGTAGCGCCGAAATAGAACTTGTGACGTCCGATTGTTTCGCCGCGCTCGGTCAAAACAGGCCCAAAGGTTTCCTTAAGTTGCTGAAGGCCGCCGGTAGCGGGGTCATACCTATACGTAAATCCCGACGCAGGGCTGGC
Source organism: uncultured Acidobacteriaceae bacterium (assembly GCA_963845995.1). Lineage (GTDB taxonomy): Bacteria > Acidobacteriota > Terriglobia > Bryobacterales > Bryobacteraceae > Bog-105. The sequence continues at coordinate 30,119 of CAWJUO010000045.1, forward strand.
CAAGGGCAAAAGTGTTATTTGAGTGGCGATAGCCGTGTCGAGGGCGGAGAAGTCGGATTGAAAAGTGGAGTTGAAATGGGCAGCATGAAACGGATTCGGGAGTGCCAAACCGTAAGGGCCATAGAGGTTTGGAATAACACACGCCAAGCCTGTCCGCCCCGAACACGCACTAGGGGCCGGCAAGACCTGCGTAAGGTTCTTTACGCTTGAGATCAATACCGGGGTCGATTGCGAGAACAATGGAAGAGCAAAGCCAGCGGCCAGCAAAACCCCAACAGCCCGAAACAGGTGCCGCATCAAAGAAAAAACCTCCGCAGAGCCCGCCAGGCAAGTGCGGGATCAGTCGTCAATAGTGATTCCGGTAGTATATAGCAGATACGGGGAAGATGCTATATCTCTTAACACTGTTTTTGGTTTTATAGTTCCCGACCGCAAATATCATGTGTCTGCTAGACAACTTCCTCGCGCTTGAGTCATCCTAGGGGATTTGTGGTCGGGACGTCAATCAAGAATCGATACACGATCCGGGCGATCCTCGGTCAAGGCGGAATGGGTGTTGTTTACCACGCCTTCGACTCGGTGATGCGGCGCGATGTTGCGTTGAAGACCTTGCGTGACGTGCCCAGCGACGTTTTCCTTCAGCTTTTTTCCCGTGAATGTAGCGTACTCGCGGCAATGGTTCACCCCAATGTGGTTGAGATTTTCGATATGGGTGAATTTGACGACGAAGGTGTCTCAAAACCCTACTTCGTGATGCCTTTGCTGCCGGGAAGCACCTTGCACGATCTGATCTACCCGAGCGCCATTCCCTTGGCTGTACCTCGTTGCATCGACGTGATCTCTCAGGCGTGCCGTGGACTGCAGGCGGCCCATGAGCGAGAACTGATACACCAGGACATCAAACCCCGCAACATCTTTGTTATGCGGGACGACGCGGTGAAAATCATCGATTTTGGGGTTGCTCATCTGGGCGGAGGCAATTCCACGGGTATCCGGGGAACACCCCAGTACATGTCACCAGAGCAGATAACCTTTAAGGGGGTAACGCATAAAAGCGACATTTTCTCCCTCGCGGTGGTCTGCTATGAGGCTCTCACCGGGTCACATCCGTTTCTTCGGCGCGCCGACCGGCGCGATTCGGAGGTCGAAATTGCAGAGGCTATTACAACATACCTTCCACCACTTGCCTCGGAGTTGAACTCCTCGGTAAACCGCTCAGTTGCTCAGGTCGTGGCAAAGGGGATGGCTAAGGATGTCTGGAATCGGTTCGAATCGGCATCGGCATTTGCCGAAGCTCTCCATCGAGGACTGCGGAATGAGAATTCCGGTGGCAATAAGGTCGTCGTCCGAACCCGGCTCGATCGCGCGCGCCGAAGCTTCGAAGAAAACGATCTTCAATTCGCGTCAGAAATTGTTAGCCAGTTGGAGGCGGAAGGTCACAGTGACCCAGACATTGCGGATCTTCGAAGGATACTAGACGACGCCGTCCAACGGAAGCGAAGCGACCAGCTGATCACCGCCGCCGAACGGTATTTCGCTAACGAGGAATATACGCTAGCACTGCGTAAGGTTCAGGAGGTGATCGATTCCGACCGGGCGAATTCGGCAGCCCTTTCTCTGAAGAAACGCATCGAGAATATCATCACTGAGCAGAAGGTCTCGGATTTGCTTCGGATCGCGGCCGAGCACCTGACTCAATTAGCGTTTACAGATGCTCGTCATGCAGTTCAGGACGCGTTGAAACTACGTGCATCCGATACTACCGCCCGCCAACTTCTAGATGAGATTGATTCGAGACAGAAGGAGGTCCTCCGGCAGCGGCAAGAAAAGGAACGGCTCTACCAGTCCGCACAAGCTGCGTTTTTCGCGGGCAAATTAGAACTGGCGCTCAAAAATCTGGATCAATTAGGAATTTTGAGCGCTCAGTCGGCTGAAACACGGGAACGATCTGATGATTACAAAGAGCTTGTATCGCCGAGTTCGGGCGGAGCACGACAACGTCAGGACGGCCCTTGCGGAGGCGCAGAGTCTGGTGGATCACGATCTCTCCGCGGCCCAGAAGATTTGCGACCGTTATCTCGCGAAATATTCGGACCAGGCCGATTTCATCGCGGTTCGTAAAGAGATAGAAAGACGGCGGGAGGAAGCAGCACAAGCCTTTCGGAAAAGCGTTGCGGCAAGAGTAGACGCCGAAGACAGCCTGGAGATTCGACTGCGAATACTCGAGGAGGCCAAGAAAAGTCGCCCAAAAGACGAATATTTTCAACGAGAGTTTGAGAAATTGCGGGACATGGCTGGGGAGCTGAATGTCATCGCTGAAAAGGCGCGTGTTCTGGAAACCCGCCGGGACTTCCAGGGTGCGCTCAAAGAATGGGAAAACCTGGGTCGGATCTATCCGCGCTTCCCTGGGCTAAGCGGCCAATTGAACCGCTTGCAAAGTTCTTTGGAAAAGCTGCGGGCTGAACGCAAGCTAGCGGTCATAAAGAAAATCGAAGAAGCTTTGGGTTCCGGGGCTTATAACACTTCGGCCGAGCTTTTGAAGGACGCGGAAAACGAGTTCCCCGCCGACGACCAGATAGCAGCTTTGCGCCTAGCGCGAGAAAGGCAGCTTGCAAGAGTCCGCGACGTGGAGCACCTCCTTGACCGGGCTAGAGAAGCAAGCAAGCACGGGCGATTTGACGAGACAGCAGACACCCTTGCAGAGGCCGGCGCGGTCAGCAGGGAATTTCCGGCCCTCCGGAGGAGTGTGTTCGAAGAAGCCCTTCTTCAGGCCGAGGCAGCAGCTAACAGCGATTGGCGAACCGCGAAAGTAATCCTGGATCATGCCGCTGGACTGGACCCGGGGTTATCAGTTCCGAACGTTTCTTGGGAAAGCATCCGGGTCCGTGAGCGCGACGAGAATATCCAGAAAGCTCTCGACGATGTCATCGAAGCTGAAAAGGCCGGCGAGTTACTTCAAGCGCAAACCGATTTAGAGCACGCCCTGGAACGGTACCCTGGTGAGCCGCGGCTGAACGCAAAGCTAGATTCCATCGAAAATGCGATCCGCGAAAAGCGCCGCAAAGAGACGCGCGACAACGATCTGAGTAGACTCCGGGCACTGCATTACGAATTGGGGCAGGCAGAAACCTCCGCTGACATACACGAGTTCGTCTCTCGCAGCAAGATGGTTGCGGAACCCTACGGCAATGATCGGGAGTTCACGTCCGTGCTTCGCGACATAAGCGAACAAGCCGCAACGCATGACTCCGCGGCGGCGAGTCTCGCGAACGATAACGTAAGGGATTGCATTCGCATATGCAATGAAGCTCTTGCCCGGTACCCGGATAGCCGTCTCTTCGCCAGTCTGAGAGCTCAGGGCGAGGCGCGCGAGCGCGAGAACGCGGCTGAATTTCTGGAACGCGTCGCGCGGCGGCTTGCGACTGAACCTGATTTACCGACACGAGCCAAGATTCTCGAAGAAGCTCTACGGGAATATCCGAACGAACAGTATTTCGCCGACGAATTGACCCTCGTCCGAAATGAGCAGCAAATCATTCAGACAATAGTCGAACGGGCCAGGAGCCTTGAAAAAAGCGGCTATGTCTCCGAGGCGCTTGAGCAGTGGACTCACCTTAAATCTCTTTATCCAAATCATCCTGACATTGAGCGCGCGATAGAAAATTGCAACGACATACTCGGTAAAAAGCGGGAGGCGGCGCGAAACAGGCTACGGGCGGCTATTGAGAAGGCGTTAACCGATCGCGATTACGGGTTAGCGGCGGAACGCCTTCGGGAAGCCAAGTCCGACTTTCCAGAAGAGCCTTCCCTTGGGGCTCTAGAGGCACTTATTGCCGAGCGCACGGATCTCCGCAGTCGAGCGCTTGGCCATCTGAAGCAGGGTGAATCGGACTTGCAAAGAGGAGATTTCCCATCGGGCCAGGAGCAGCTTCTTAAAGCTCTGAGGGCAGCCGAAAACGAGCCGGACATTCCCAAAGCTATTGCCGCAAGTCTGATTCAGCATGCGGCGGCAGCATTGTCCAGTGATCTGGAGGTTGCGGAATCTATGCTGGCCCAAGCTAAAGCCGCAGATCCATCAGCTGTCCTTCCAAAAGGTCTTCAGAGCGCATTAGACGAGACTAGAACCCGGCGTGACGCGGAAGAGTTTCGCTCGGCTGTCGGATTACTTGAGACCAGCGAAAACTTCGCGGAGGCTCTGCGGATTGCGCAAGAGTTTCTTACGAAATATCCAGGCAACGCGACGGCCGCATCGATTCAAAAGCGGCTGTTAAAGGCGAGAGACGACCTCGATAAAAAGCAGCAACGTGAACAGCATTTCTTGGATCTGCGGTCTCTTGAGGATCAAGCCAAAACAGTTACTTATGTTGGGGATTTCCAGCATCTATTGAAGCGCGCCGGACACATCGCGCGCCAAAACAACACAGACCTGGAACTAACACAGGCAGCGGAACAGGTAAGCCGTACTTTGTCTGCTGTGGCCCGGATTCGGAAGCTGATTCACGAGGGCCGGTTGCGCGAGGCTGAGCAAGCATGCACCGTCGCCATTGCCGAGTCCCCACAGAGTTCTTCTTTTGAGCCGTGGCGGGCCGAAATCGCGCTTCGTCAGAACGAACGCGCATCGGAATATCTCCGCAGAGTGGAACGAGAACTTAACGCGGATCCGGATTTCACGAAACAGGAGCAGATCCTGGAAGAAGCCGTCCGAGAGTACCCGCACGAAAGCTATTTCGTGGACGAGCTGACGCTAGTGCGCAACAAGCGGTCGCTGCTTGAAGCGGAAATTGCGCGCGCGCGGGATCTGGAATCGAAGGAACTGTACGAGGATGCGCTTCGCGAGTGGGAAAACCTTTGCAAAGCGTACCCCTGGTACGCGGGTATAGAGAACGAGCTGGATCGAGTCCGGCGCGTGTGGGAGCTCCGAACCGCAGCAGTACGAGATAGATGGCTCGCTCGAATCCGAAAGGCCTTGGGTTTATGGGACGTTGATTTGGCCGACGCAATCCTGGAGGAGTCTAGCCGGGAATTGGCTGGAGATCCTGAGCTCGCTGACCTGAAGCAGGGAATTCAGAACGCCAGACGATCGCAGGAGGCGCGTCAGAATCTCCTCCTACAGGGCAGCGCCGCTTTGGAAAGGGGCGAGTTTTCGAATGCCGTCGCGTTGTTGGGGCGAGCGGCCACCCTAATACCGGAAGACATCGGCTTCCGTGATTCGGTGATCAATCTACTCCTGAAAAAAGCTGAATCGATCAGTGAAATTGACTGGCAAGGCGCCGACATATTGATTGACCAAATAGCCAAGCTTCACCCGGGCTATTCCGTCCCGGTGAAGCTGAAGCAAGCCCTTGACGGCAAGCGACGCGACAGGGAAATTGCCGTGCTTCTCGATCAAGTTGGGCAAGTGGAACAGGCGGGCAATCTGCAGGAAGCGCAGCGCCTTCTGGACGCAGCCTCAAAAAGGTTTCCAGCGGAAGAAAGAGTCACACAGCGGCTTTCGGCGGTCCACGATCAGGTTCGTCAACTTGCACTCCGGGAGGCGCGGGAAGAAGCGCGGCGCCAAACGGAGGAGGCCCGGTCTCGAATTCAGGGGAGAAATACGAGCCGTCAGCTTGCAAAAGCCAGATCCGCTTACCTCAAGAAGGGCTTCGCGGATTCTGCCGATCCCGAAATCAAGCACACTGCAACTGAACTGATCACGGAGATCGACTCCAAACTCTCAGTTCTGGTCAGCCCGAATCCAACTCACCAGGCGCTCAGAAGATTGTGGTACGTACCTGTAGTTCTCGCGCTAGCAGCAGGGCTCTTAGCTCTGCGGTTGCTCCACAAATCGAATAAAACAGTTCAAATTACAACAATTGAGGGTTCAAAAGCACCCCTTTCGATAGCGTCCCCCCCTGTCATCCAAATTGCCGATAACGCTGGCGCGGGGGACGTCTACTTAGATGATAAGAAGGTTGGAGCACTGAAGGCCGGCTCGCTTGAGTTGCGTCAACTTTCGCCCGGAGTGCACATACTAAGAGTTAGCAGCCCGGAGGGAGATGCCACTATCCCCGTTTTCAACGATCCTGGTACCGGGGCGCGGGTAAGTGCGCCGATCAAGACCAGAAACGTTTCGGTCGTGGCGGTTTCAACGAGCAATCAAGCCGTGACCTTAACGACGAGCGCTGTTGACGCTCAGCCTGTCTCCGTCGACGATCGCTCTGCCGGATCCACTGCGAAAGGCTCACTCATTCTGCCTACGCTTCCACCAGGCAATCATCGTCTACAGATCGGACCACCAAAAGAGGGGTTGAACTTCGATTTGATGGTTCAGCCGAAGCCATCCATGTCCTTGCTGATTACGGGTGAGGCACTCACCGGGTGGCTGACCGTCAGGACCAATGTTCCCGGCGCTGAAGTAATTTAAACGACAAGAGATACAAGGCTGAGGGAGATCGCAACTTGCGCTTGATGCTCCCGGCGAAGGCTTACGACGTCCACGCCATTCACGACGGATACTCACCTTCCGATTCTGTTCACGTTGAGGTAGGAAAGGGTTCGCAAGCTACCGTAAACCTTCGCTTGATTCCTAATCCTGCCATATTGGAAATTCCCACTCTTAGCGCTGGCACTCAGGTAAAGCTAGATGGGGTCACTCTGGATAGCCTCCCTTTGAAAGCCAGGGGGTCGCGCAAGATTGCGGCCGGTTCGCACGTGATCGATATCTTTCGTCAGGGCTATGTGACTAAACGTTTGGAGCGAACTGTGGACCCCGGCAAAACTCTGTCACTGACGAGCGCGGACCTAAATCTGTCCCAATCCGTGCCCGACGCGGCTGCCCGTGAGGCCGAAGATTGGAAACGTATAAAGGCGAGCAGCAGCCTGGCGGAACTGCAAAACTTTGAAAAACGTTATCCCAGCGGACCGCACGCGCAGGCCCTGTTCGAGAGAATTCAAGAACTAGAATGGACCGGAGTAGACAGAACCCGCGCGGCGGCGGTTACGGCCTACTTGGCGAAATATCCACAAGGAAGCCACAGCAACGAAGCGCGGCAACTGATGGAGCAGCTTGCGAAATCAGAGAAGAGCCGTGTTGAGCAGAGTGAATGGGATTCTCTGAACAAAGGCAGCACGGATGCCCTTCAGTCGTTCATTGCCAAATACCCGGGCGGTAATCACTCCAACGCAGCTCGGCAGCTTTTAGCGGAAACCGTCAGGGAAGCAGCGGAGAAAGAAGAGCAACGCGACGATGACAGTTGGAAGTCCGTGGACAAGGGAGACCGGGCCTCGATTGGGGAGTATTTGGGCCGATTCCCCGCTGGTAAACACGTTGCGCAGGCGCAGCAGGCACTTGCTAACTTCAGTTCGCGGCAGCTTTCGCAAGGTGATGCGGGAAGTGTGCTCGCCATTTTGCAAAAATTCGCTGCAGCCTGGGAAGCCCGGAATATCCAAGCCATCTTGAGTCTGCAGCCGACTTTGAACCAGCGTACTTTGAAGACTGAACTGGCGGCAGTACGAGCGTGGAGGGTGAGCATCACTCCACTTGCCTCACCGCAGATCAGCGGAGATCACGCGTCCATCACATGCCGGCGAAAGGTTTATCAGACGTTCAGCGACGGAACCGAAAGGCAATCTCCAGAAGTTACGGTCACCTACACCCTCAGAAGGCAGGCGTCTAGCTGGGTAATCGAGGACGTTAAGTGAACCTTCAACTCTAGGCAATGATGACTCCGTTGCTTCACCGACTCGCTATGACTGCTGCATTTTCTCTTCCTTGTACGAGTCGTCCAACTGCACTGCTATTTCGTGGTGTTGCCCGGTTGAAGCTGGATGGCGCACGGCGGTTTCGAATCTGCCTTCCACTTGCCGCTCGGACCGTATCCCATGCTCACGTAAACTGGGCTTCTTTGCACGTCTTTCAAGTTTGCGTCGTCTGAATTCGAGGTCAACTCGAATACGGCTAATGGCCGCATATCCTGCGAAGGCTGGAGAAAGTCCGGCGCCCGCGTAAGTTACAGAACTAATTCCCTTGTTCGACGAGTTCGCCTACAGCGGTCGTGTCTTCCCCAACGTCTCAGAACATTGCCGGTCGTCCAAACAGTCTCCAAGCTTGCGCCGCATCACTTCCAGCGGCAGCGGTCCCCAGCGCAACATAGCGTCGTCGAAAGCCCGAAGATCGAACTCCTCGCCCAATCTTTTGGCCGCCATATCCCGCATCGATACGATCTCTCGCTCGCCAATTGTGTACGCCGGTTGCACTCCCGGCCGAATCGTCCTTTGAACCTCAAGCTCGATTTGAGCTTCAGGTTCGCCCGTGTTCGCAGCGGCATAAGCCTTGGCCTGTTGGAGCGTCCAGCCCGATAAGTGAACGCCCGTGTCAACCACAATTCGCACGGCCCTGGTTAGTTCCATACGCAATGCGCCAAACTTGTCCATCGGCGTTTGGTACAGCTCCAACTGCTGTCCTAGCGACTCCGCGTACAGCCCCCAACCTTCACCAAACCCCGTGCTTTGGCGCGCTTGCCTCTCGAAAACCGCAATCGCATCCGTCGCTTTCGAATCGAACTCGCGGCCCACCGCATGTTGCAGCGCGTGACCTGGCAACCCTTCATGCAGCATCAACGGAATCACTTCGAATTTAGGGTGAATGCCCGGCTCGCCAATCTCCACGTTCACAAGATCGTAAGCGTGTTTTGCGTTGGGCGCCTCATACGAGGCCGCCGCACCGCCATGAACTCCTTCCACTTGTATATTCAACTTGGGAATGTCGTGAACGGCCTTCGGCAGCACTGGCTCAATTTGCCGAATAGCGCCGCGATAAGCCGCAAGCAGTTCCTCGCCGTTGCTGAAATAAAATTCCGGATCGCTGCGGGCGTGTACCAGAAACTCGTCTAAAGAACCCTTGAAGCCAGTTGCGGGCAAAAGCGCCGCCATCTCCTCTCGAATGCGCCTCACTTCCCGCGCCCCGAAATCCTGGACCTGTCTGGGATCGATTTTCGTCGTGGTTGAAAGCCGCAGCAGTACGCCGTAAACGTCCCCGCCATTCGGCCACTGCGAAAGGCTAGGTGATGCTGGACACGCCGGCAGATACTCGCCGGAAAGCGCGTCATGATATTCTTCGAGCGCTGGAATCACTCGCTCGCGAATGGCTTTACGGGCGGCCTCTTGTAGCTGAGCGCGGTCCGCCGTATCGACCCCGTCCATCGACTCAAATGGAGCGTACAGCGTACGCTCGGCTTCAGTGATGCCAGTATTCGCGGCAAAGGGATCCCGCATTAAACCCGGCTTATCGTTTAGCCAGCGGCCAGCGCTCATTATCGCCGGCGACGCAAGTTGGTGCGCGGGCAGCATGCCGGCTGCTTTGGCCGCCCGCAAAAGCGCGGTCACTTGCTTGGCGTACAAAGGAAAGGCCTCAAACTTCTGAATACGTTTTTGGAAGTCATCAAGCGTCACCGGTTTCGGCAGATACCAAAGCGGGTCCACCGCGGCCAGCACTCCCCTGGCGGCAGCAATCGCTGATCTTGCCAGAAAGGCGTAAGGTACAAGCGCACCCGAAGTTGGTCCAGACGGCAGTCAATCTGCCACTCAAGCAGGTCGTAGAGTTCGCGGTTCTTAGGCGTGAGTTCTTTTCGGGAGATGGCGTGCAATTCGGCCAGAGTTGCCCGGTCGTGCGCCTCTAGATTTTGCAATCCATTCGAACTGACATCAGGCCATGCGCCCTGTGTGACTTTCGCGCTTTCTTGGTCAGCCTCAATAAGGGCGATCAACTTCGCATCCGCATTGTCAATCGCGACCAGCGGCCACCGGCAACATAGGACTACCGCTACAATCGGCGCCAACCTGCTGGTCAATCCATAAAATCTCGAATTCGGCATCGTCCCACCAATTCTTTCCGTGATCTTATCTGGTTCGAACTGTGGTGGGCAAACCGGCGAAGCAGGGGCGTAACTCTTGACTCCGGCCTCAGCACT
>CAWJUO010000046.1:0-23959 GCA_963845995.1 uncultured Acidobacteriaceae bacterium
GGTTGCGGGGGCAAGATTTGAACTTGCGACCTTTGGGTTATGAGCCCAACGAGCTACCTGACTGCTCCACCCCGCAATCGCATCGTAACAATCCGGGGCGGATAAGGTCAACCTCCCGGCGATTTAGGTTAGAAGCTATGCGGGTGCTAGCATGAGGACGTGCCGAAGCTCGTTGACGCGTTGAAGTATGCCAAGTATGCGCGGCCAGATCATGCGCGCAAATTCGCGAACCACATGGTTCCGCACGTGGTGCGGCCGGCACAGATCATTTGGAACAAGGCGATTGGGGCGGTGTTTCTTCTATTTGCGGTGTACTTTTTCGGCTACGCGGGCACTCATTCGGAAAATGCGGCGGCTGTGATCGGTGGAATCTTCCTCGGCTCTGTGATGGCGTTCTTCGGAATCACTTCTTTTATGAAGGCTCGCGGTCTTTCAAGGCTGAGTCGATCCTAGAATAGGGTTTGCAGGTAATTCAGGTCATAGGAGCGGGCCTTGCCGGATGCGAGGCCGCATTTCAAGCCGCGGAAGCGGGTGCGCATGTCGTGTTGCATGAGATGCGTCCGCACAAGCGCACTCCCGCGCATAAGACGGATTGCTTTCGGCGAGCTGGTCTGCAGCAACTCCCTGAAGAGCGAGCAAGTGAACTCCGCGCCTCGGATTCTAAAGCAGGAGATGCGGCGGCTGGGGTCGCTGCTGCTGCGGGCGGCGGAAGTGGCGCGCGTTCCCGGGCGGACATGCGCTGACGGTGGATCGCGAGGTGTTTTCCAGCGAGATCACCGCTGCTATTGAGGCTCATCCACGGATTGAGGTCAGGCGCGGCGAAGTAGAGGAGATTCCCGGCGAAGGCATCGTGATTCTTGCGACGGGGCCACTTACGAGCGAAGCGCTGGCGGAGGATATCAGCCGCATCACCGGTTCGGACCGGCTGTATTTCTACGACAGCATCAGTCCGATTGTGGCGGCGGATTCGATCGATATGTCGGTTGCGTTCCGGGCGTCGCGCTATGGCAAATCGCTCGACGGGACGGACGATTACATCAACTGTCCGTTCAATAAAGACCAGTATTACGCGTTCGTGGATGCGCTGCTCGAGGCCGAGTTCTATGAGCCGCACATTCCGGAAGACAAGACGCCGTATTTCGAGGCTTGTTTGCCGGTCGAGGAGATTGCCCGGCGAGGGCGGGACACGTTGCGTTTTGGGCCGATGAAGGCAGCAGGACTGGACGATCCTCGAACAGGCAGATGGCCGTATGCGGCAGTGCAGCTGCGGCAGGAGAATCAGCGGGCGGATAGTTACAACCTGGTCGGGTTTCAGAACCATATGAAGTTCGGCGACCAGGCGCGCATCTTCCGGATGATCCCGGGCATGGAGAAGGCGGAGTTCCTGCGCTTCGGGCAGATGCACCGGAACACCTACATCAATTCGCCGGCGCTGCTTGGGCCGACGTTGCAGTTGAAGAGCTGAGGCGCGGATCTTCTTTGCCGGGCAGATTTCGGGTGTTGAAGGCTATGCGGAGTCGATTGCAACGGGACTGATTGCGGGGCGGAACGCGGCGGCTTTTCTGCATGGCGAAGAGCTGGATGTGTTTCCGCGCGAGACGGCGCTCGGGAGCCTTTGCCACTACATCACTCATGCGGACCCGAAGCATTTTCAGCCCGCCAATATCACGTTCGATCTGCTGCCGAGTCTGGATGAGCCGACGCGGCATAAGCTGCGGCACGACAAGAAGGCGCGTCATGCGGAAGTGTGCCGCCGGGCCGAGCAGGCCATGACCGATTACCTGAGTGCTCCACGTGATGCCCACCATTCGCGAAGCTATTGCGAAGTATCTCGCTGAGCTTGAGCGCCGAGGCGCGTCGAAGCACACGGTGAGGAACTACGCTTCCGATCTGGAGCAGTTTGCCACGTACTTTGAGCCTCCAGGGGAGAGTGCGCCGGGGTTAGAAACTCTGGATCTGCCGCTCCTGCGGGAATGGCTGGCGGGTCTTTATGACCAGGGACTTTCAACCGTAAGTATCCGGCGGAAGCTGGCGGCGGTCCGGGCCATGTTCAAGTTCCAAGTGCAGGAGGGCGTGCTCGCGACGAATATTGCACGGCGGCTGCGGACTCCGAAGGTGAAGCAGCGGTTGCCGGACGTGATGAGCGCCGAGAAGACGAATAATCTGCTGGATGCGGCGGAGGGATCGCCAAAGGAGCGGGACATCGCGTTTCTGGAACTGCTCTACGGATGCGGGATACGGGTGGGGGAACTGGTCGGGATCAACCTGGAGGACATTGAGCTTGGGCAGGGTTGGCTGCGGGTGCGCGGCAAGGGGAATAAGGAGCGGCAGGTTCCGATTCCAGGACGGGCGGTTGCGGCAGTGGAGCGATATCTGGCGGTGCGGTCGGCTCCTCCTGAAGAGCGGGCGTTGTTTTTGAGCGCACGGGGAGCGCGGCTGGGAGATCGGGAGGTACGGCGGCTGGTCAAGCTGTACGCACTGCTCGCGACCGGAGATTCGAGCGTCCACCCGCATAGCTTCCGGCACGCTTACGCCACTCATCTGCTGAGCGACGGCGCCGATCTGCGGGCGATCCAGGAATTGCTGGGTCACGCGCGGCTCTCGACGACCCAGAAATATACACAGGTGTCGCTCAAGGATCTTCAGGCGGTTTACGACAAAGCTCACCCTAAGGCTTAGAGAAACCGTAGCGGGCGAAAACGGTTTGGGCTGCAGGGCTGGCCAAATACCGAACGAACTCCTGCGCGGCGGCGTGGTTGGGGGTAGCCGCGACTATTCCGGCTTTCTGGGTGATCGGCTGGTGCCAGTCAGCCGGAATCAGGCCAGGGTTGCGGCCCTGTAATAAGGAGGCGGATGTAAGGACAACGTCGGCGTTTCCGCTCTCGAAGAGCTGAAGCGCTTGGCGGACGTTTTCGCCGTAGACCACTTTTTGCCGAACGAATTGCCAGAGTCCGGCATGCTCAAGGGCCTGCTGGGCGGCTACTCCATAAGGCGCGAGCTTCGGGTTGGGCAGCGCTACGAAACGAACCCAATTTGCCTTTAAGTCGCTTAGTTTGTGAGGTTTACCGTCGCGCCAGAGCACTCCAACCCGGCCGATTGCATACGTTATGACCGAGGTGGGTTCGATTTTGCGAGTTGCGGCGAGGTGGTCGATGAACTGGGCGTTGGCGGAAAGGAAGACGTCGTAAGGGGCCCCGTTTTCGATTTGCTGGGTGAGGACTCCGCTGGCTGAGGTAACAAAGCGGATTCGGACGGTCGGGTCGATTTTGTGGAACGAAGCCAGCAGGGCAGGTTCGAGGTTGGTGAGGTCGGAGGCGGCGGCGATGGTGAGGGTTGTGGATTGTGAAGAAACGAAGCCAGCGGAGAGCAAAAAAGTCAAAAGCAGACTTGACAATCTTCGACTCATATAAGATACTGGGATTGTGCTAAGGACGCTTGATCGCCGATGGCGATGAGCGGAGGGAAAAAGAAACACTATGAGTAAGATTATCGGAATCGATCTTGGGACCACAAACTCCGTGGTGTCCGTTATGGAAGGCGGACAGCCTGCGGTAATCCCGAACCAGGAAGGTGGTCGGACGACCCCCTCCGTAGTCGCATTCACGAAGAACGGTGAGCGGCTGGTAGGGCAGGTAGCCAAGCGCCAGGCGGTGACGAACCCGGAGAACACAATTTATTCGATCAAGCGGTTCATGGGGCGGCGCATCAACGAAGTGGCCGAGGAGATGAAACTCGTCCCTTATAAAGCGGTCGCCGGAGAGAACGGCGATGCGCGGGTAGATATTCAGGGAAAGAAATATTCGGCGCCGGAGATTTCAGCGATGATTCTCGGCAAGCTGAAGGAGGCTGCCGAAGCCTATCTGGGCGAGAAGGTGACGAAGGCGGTTATTACCGTTCCGGCCTACTTCAACGACGCTCAACGGCAGGCGACTAAGGACGCCGGACAGATTGCCGGTCTGGAAGTATTGCGCATCATCAACGAGCCGACAGCGGCTGCGCTTGCTTACGGCCTGGATAAGAAAAAAGACGAGACAATCGCGGTTTACGATTTCGGCGGCGGTACGTTCGACATTTCGATTTTGGAAGTCGGCGACGGCGTCGTGGAAGTGAAGTCAACCAATGGCGATACGCACTTGGGCGGCGACAACATCGACCAGCGGATTATCGACTGGTTGATTCAGGAGTTCAAGAAAGACCAGGGCGTGGACGTGTCGCGCGATCAGATGGCGTTGCAGCGTCTGAAGGAAGCGGCGGAGAAGGCAAAAATCGAGCTCTCGACGCTGCTTGAGACGGAAGTGAATCTGCCGTTCCTGACAGCCGACGCGGGCGGTCCGAAGCATTTGAATATCAAGCTGACCCGTTCGCGATTCGAGCAGATGATCGACGATATTCTGCAGCGTTCGATCGGGCCTTGCAAGCAGGCGTTGGCGGATGCGGGCGTGACGCCGCAGAATATCGACGAAGTGGTCCTGGTTGGCGGTTCGACGCGTATTCCGAAAGTTCAGCAGATGGTGCGCGAACTGTTCGGCAAAGATCCAAACCGCACTGTGAACCCGGACGAAGTTGTCGCGGTGGGCGCGGCGGTTCAGGGTGGCGTGTTGGGCGGCGAAGTAAAAGACGTTCTGCTGCTGGATGTGACGCCGTTGTCGCTGGGGATTGAGACCTTGGGCGGCGTGTTCACGAAGCTGATTGAACGGAATACGACGATTCCGACTCGCAAGAGCGAGACGTTTTCGACGGCGGCGGACAGCCAGACCTCGGTCGAGATCAAGGTTTACCAGGGTGAGCGCGCAATGGCAAAGGATAACCGGCTGCTGGGTGTGTTCCAATTGGTTGGGATTCCACCGGCTCCGCGCGGCGTTCCGCAAGTAGAGGTCACGTTCGATATCGATGCGAACGGCATCTTAAACGTGGTTGCAAAAGACCGGGCTACAAACAACGAGCAGAAGATCACCATTACTTCTTCTTCGGGTCTGAGCAAGGACGAAGTGGAGAAGATGGCGCGGGATGCGGAATCGAATTCGGCGGACGATCGCAAGAAGAGAGACGAAATCGAAGCTCGTAACCGGGCGGACGCTCTGCTCTACAACGTCGAGAAGATGCTGAAGGAGCACCGCGACAAGATTTCCGAATCGGATGCGAAGGACGTCGAAGCGGCTCTGGAAGGCACAAAGAAGGCGATGGCCGATGGCGGCGTAGAAGCGATTCAGGCCGCGACGGACAAGCTGACAACGGCGAGCCATAAGCTGGCGGAGGCGATGTACAAGACGCAGGGTTCTACTCCGAATGGAGCGGGACCGGCGCCGGGCGCGGGGCCGGATGGCAATGCCGGCGCGCAAGAGAAACCGAAGGATAACGTCGTGGACGCAGAATTTGTGGACGTTGACGATAAGAAGTAAGGACCGCTTCCTTACGGTCGCGGTTCCGTAGTGCTATAAGGAAGGCGGCGAATTTCCGGATTCGCCGCCTTTGAATTAAGATCATGCCTGCTGCATCGAAAAAAGATTATTACGAAATTCTCGGAATCGAACGTGGGGCGGACGCCGACGAGGTCCGAAAGGCGTATCGCCGTCTGGCGCGCAAGCATCATCCCGATTTGAATCCGGGCGATAAGGCAGCGGAAGACCGCTTTAAAGATGTCCAGGAAGCTTACGACATTTTGAGCGACGAAACGAAACGGAAGGTTTACGACCAGTATGGATTTTATGCGGAGAATATTCCGCATAACGGAGGAGGCGGCCCGGGCGGCGGCGGACACGGGCGGTCCTAACTTTGGCGGCTTTGATTTCAGCGACTACTTGCGCCAGCAACAGCAGCAGCGAGGCGGTAACGCCGGAGGCGCGGCGGGGCCGGGCGGGTTCGAAGGAACGGGCGGATCGTTCAAAGATATTTTCAGCCAATTCTTCCGGTCTGGATCGCGCAATGAGACCGTCGGCTCCTGAAAAGGGCGCGGATCTGGAGTACGGATTAAATATCGATTTCTGGCAGTCTATTCGCGGGACCCAGGTGAAGTTGAACATAAACCGGCAAGAGACGTGCGATGTATGCCATGGATCGGGTTCGTCGGGTAACAGCGTAGCAGTTTGCCCGCAGTGCGATGGGTCGGGCACGGTCACACAGATGGCGGGCGCGATGAAATTCAATCTGACCTGTCAGCGATGCGGCGGCACTGGGCGATTGAAGAATACCTGTCCGATATGCCGCGGCGAGGGATCGATTTCACGGGCGGATTCGGTGGAAGTCCGCATTCCACAAGGGGTCGCGAGCGGGGCACGGCTGCGGGTTGCGGGCAAGGGAAATGCGGGCGTGGCGGGCGGCGCGGCGGGAGACCTGTACATCACGATTCGGGTGGAAGAGCACCCCTTCTTCAAACGCGAGGCCGACAACATCGAAATTCAAGTGCCGTTGTCGGTGAGCGAGGCGGGTCTTGGAGCAAAGATAGAGGTACCGACGATCGATGGGCGTGCGCTTCTGAAGATTCCTCAAGGTACGCAGAACGGGCAGAAATTCCGGCTGCGCGATAAGGGAGTTTTTAACGCACGGAAGAATTCGCGGGGCGACGAGATTGTGGAAATAGTGCTGCAAGCGCCGAACGTTCATAATGAGCGGACGAGAGAACTGCTTCGCGAATTAGCACAGGTGCAAACGGAGGATGTGCGTTCGCACATTTGGGATAAAGTACAACAACCGGCGGCGTAAGCCGAAAGAGAACGATTTATATGACCAGAGGCAAAAGCAAGGCAGCGTACATGATTTCGGCGGTGGCCGAGCGCTATGAAATCCATCCTCAGACTTTGCGCTTGTACGAGCGTGAAGGATTGCTTGCGCCCTCTCGCAGCGAAGGAAACACGCGTCTGTACACGGACGAGGATCTGGAGCGCCTGGAAGTGATTCTCAAGTTGACGCGTGAGTTGGGCGTCAATCTTGCCGGCGTCGAGATCATTTTGAACATGCGCGAAAAGATGGAGGCGATGCAGCAGCAGATGCAGGGATTCGTTGCAACGTTGAACCAGGAACTATCTCAACGGGCGATGAGCCGCTCGATGGAGAGCAGCTCGAACTCGCTGGTGCCGGTTATTCAGATTACTTCAGTAACTGCAATGCGCGGGACAGGAAAGAAACCGGCGGAAGGCAGAAGGAAGAGCAGATAGCGGAACCGGGAATTAGAAAAGCGGCCGTACTCTCGTGGAGAGTGTACGGCCGCTTTTGTTTTTTCAGACGATCTATTGTTCGCCGACTATGGTGACCGGAGTAGATTCGGCGGTGGTTGCGTTCGAGGCGGTGATGCCCGAGGTTGGCGCGGGTAGTCCGCCTGCGAGATCACTGAGCGTGCCGCTGCTAAAGCTCATGACTTGACCCCAGTTGCCTCTTGTGGCGCTTACGCGTTGGCCCCAATTGGCCCTAGTCGCGCCTAGGCGCTGTCCCCAATTTGCCCTGGTCGCGTCGATGGCGCTTGTTCCCCAAACTGCTTCTACAGAGAACACTCCCTCGGCGCCTGCTGGCAGCCATATCGCGGAGGTATCTCCCACCAGATAGACAGAGCCAGAAACCGGGTCATAGTCAACGGCCGGGGACATGGCCGAACCCGTGAGCAACAGCAGTGCTAGAGAGGGCGGCGGCGATATCGAGGTAGCCGGCGCCCACTGTAAAGGCATCGTAATAGCTGATGTAAGATTGGCCCGCTTACCGGATCCGTGGCGGTACTGGACGCCGGAAAATTCTTATAGGCCGTGAGCATGAGACGAGCTTTTACCTGATCGGGCGTGAGGCTGGGATTGGCTTCGAGCAGATCCGCGACTGCTCCCGTGACGACGGGAGTAGCCATGCTGGTGCCGCTCAGGGTGAAATAGGGAGAGGTGGTGCCAGGCCCGCTAAGGAGTCCCTGGACCAGTTTGCCCACAGGCCCGACGCTGTTGTAATAACTGGTCGGAACGTTGTTGGCCGGCGCTTGAGTGGCAAGCGTCTCTTTGTTGAAAGCGAGTAGCGAGACCACTAAGTTACCCGGAGCGACGATGTCCGGCTTAGAAATGTAATCGATGACGAGTCGGTCCTTTTGAACTGTAGCTAGCGATCAGATCGTCCGCGCGTCCCAGGGTCTGCATGGTCTTCATGGCGCCTACGGTTATCACGAAGGGATCATTTCCGGGCGCCGTAATCGTCCCATATCCATTGGTGCCCATGGAATTGTCACGCCCGTCGTTTCCGGCGGCGACAACGACTACTATTCCGGCTTGCCAGGCCTGCTCGACAGCCTGGCACAGAGGGTCCTGGGTATAGCTCTCGTAAACCGGCCGTCCGAGCGAAAGGTTTATGACTCGGATGTTGTATTTGTCCTTGAGGGCAATTGCCTGATCGATGGCCGCGATCACTTCACTGTCCGTTCCGGTTCCGTTCTCGTCGAGGACTCGAAGGTTGATCAAGCTGACGCCCGGGGCAACTCCCTTTAACAGCCGCGTGCAGTTAGGGCAAGAAGAACTTGCTCCGCTGCTCGCAATGATTCCCGCCACATGCTGGCCATGGCCGAAGACATCAGGGGCATTGTTCGTATCTCTGACGTTTCCCCCTTGCTTGAATTCTCCGGTGAAGTCCTGGTTATAGACAATCGAATTTTTGTTCGTAAGATCGCGGCTCTGTATCATCCCGCTATCAATGACGGCCACACCGATGCCCGTTCCATCCAGTTTCTGACTCCAGGCGGCTGCCGCATTCACCGCGTCGGTGGTGTAGTCGAGCAGCGGTTTAACGGGACGGTCAACGGCCACGTAGGCGACATCGGGGTCGTTGGCCAAGTCCATGGCAGCGGCTGCCGACAGCGTGTACGCGCCAGCCTTAAGGTTCTGATAGGCGTGGGTAAGCGAACCTCCACGGCCCGTCACCTTACCATGTTGTTGCGCACCGGGGATGTGATTCCATCCAACGATGACATGCACGGTGGACTGAGGATCCGATTGGCTCAGTTCCGGCGAAGTTTTCGATTTTGCCGAGGCGATTGCTACTGAAGCAATAGCTCCCAACAAGAAAAGCGCTGCGATTTTTTTCATTCTTCTTCACTGCCCTTCTATACCCCGCGGGATTAAGGTAGATCCGCGAAATAACCGCATTCTTGGCGGTAAGTCTCCATATCGATCACTGGAGAAGAAAACTTTAGGGTTGAAAGGGCCTTGTAGTACTATGCTTCGCTCTTTCCGGGTGTAACAACCCCGGAGATCGCTTGCTTACGCGCGCGGCTCTGAAAAATGCGTGAAAGCATTCGCTCAAGCTGCCGATAAGGGGAATGATGGACTTCAGGGTCATGAGTGGCATTGGTCGGCGCGGGCTCTTATTCCGCTCGCCGCCCACGCTAGCCTTGACCCGAGCAAAGCGTTAACACAATATATTGAGCGGTCATGGGGATCTGAGTCGGGCCTTTCGGGGGGCGCGGTGAGCGCACTTGCACAGGACGCCGATGGATACATATGGATAGGAACCGAAGAAGGGCTAGTGCGGTTCGATGGAGTGCGGTTTACTTTATTCGACAGCCATAGCACCGGGCTTCAGAGCAATGAGATCACGGCGCTGCGGGTTGACCGAAATCAGAATCTCTGGATCGGGACACGGGGCGGGGGCCTGGCCTGTTTTTCGCAAGGCAAGTTCCAGTCGTTCAAAAAGCGAATGGCTGGGCTAAGTCAAGCGGTCCTTTCTCTTTACGAAGATGGAACGGGGACTCTTTGGATAGGAACGGAAGGAGACGGTCTGATCCGTTACCAGGCCGGCAAATTCCAGAAAGTCAGACGGCAGGACAGCTCGCTCCGGCCATAGTGTCTTTTCGATCAGCGGTGACCGAAGCGGAAATCTCTGGATGGGAACGGAAAGAGGTCTGAGCCGGGTATTGGATGGAGCGCAGGTAAGCGTACCGACCAATAATGAGTTTGGAAAACATGAAGTGCGCGCCGTTCTGGTGGACCACAGCGGAGCTGTCTGGGCTGGCACTAACGGGGCGGGCCTATGGCGGCTGAATTCGCAAGGTCTTGAACAGTTCACTAAACGAGACGGGCTTAGCGAGGACGCGATCTCGTCGATTCTGGAAGACAGCGCGGGCACGCTATGGATCGGGACGGCGGACGGCGGGCTGAATAGGTTTGCGAGTGGCCGGTTTTCCTCCTCTTTAGAAAAGGGCGTCTACTCAGGAAGCGTTTTTACAATTCTCGAAGACCGGGCCGGAACGCTGTGGGCGGGCGGGAACGGGCTGGTGTCTTTCCGGGAAGGGCCATTCACACCCATAGGCCAGCGAGAGGGGTTAATGAGCGACGTCGCACTCTCGCTATTCCAGGATTCGAAAGGCACGATCTGGATTGGATCCGATCACGGGCTGAGCACTGTCGAGGGAAATAAGCCGGCGTTGTACACGAAAACGCGAGGATTGCCGACCGATGCGATCTTCTCCATCGCCGAGGACGGAAAAGGCGACATGTGGGTCGGCACGCGCCATGGCATTGCCCGGATTAATAAGGACGGAATCCGGAATTACTCATTGAAAGACGGCCTGCCGAGCGAAGTAGTGGTCTGCACGTATAAGGACAGCAAGGGCAATCTCTGGGCGGGCACTCGCGGCGGCCTGAGTGAGTTTGATGGAAACCGGTTTGTCACCTATACAAGCCGGGACGGGCTGCCGGATAAAACAGTCACCGCCATCAAGGAGGGAGCCGCAGGCGATTTGTGGATTGGAACAGCCGGCGGCGGCCTGAGCCATTTCACGAATGGGCGATTCACAACCTTTCAGACGGCCGGTGGATTTCCCAATAACGCTATCGATTCGATTGCAGAGGACCCGGATGGAACGCTTTGGGTGGCAACGCGAGGGGGTGGGTTGAACCGGTTCAAAAACGGCAAGTTCACGACGTACTCCCGGGAGAGCGGTCTGCCCGACGAAGAAATATTGCAGGTTCTGGACGATGGCTTGGGGTATCTATGGATTACCTCAAACAATGGAGTGTTCCGCGCGAATAAGGCGGATATGAACGCGTTTGCCGCGGGCAAGACGAACACGGTCAGGTGGACGCAATATGGCACGGCAGAGGGCATGCGCACTCATGAATGCAACGGCGGTTTCCAACCGGCAGGTCTGCGCGCCCGGGATGGACGGCTCTGGTTTCCGACGATGAAAGGAGTGGTGGTAGTAGATCCGGCCAAGATACGCACTCAGACCGCTCCGTCATCCGTATTGATTGAGACGGTAACAGCTGGGAAGAAGCAGGTTGATTTCAGCCGGGCGATGGACATACCGCCGGGGAAAAAAGACCTTAGCTTTCAATTTGCGGCGCCCGATTTCGCCAACCCCGAGCAAATCCAGTTCCGCTACAAATTGAATAACTTCGACAAGGACTGGGTGCAAGCGTACAGCCGCCGAGTCGCCTATTACACGAATATTCCGCCCGGCGAGTATCAATTTCAAGTGATGGCGTGCAAGGGCGAACAGTGCAGCGGTGTCACGTCAACTCCTCCGCTTACGCTTGAACCAGCGTTTTACGAAAGCAAGATTTTCCTTTTTGCACTTATAGCGCTTTTGACGGGCTGCGGCATTGGAATCCATAGGATGCGCGTGAAGCATCTGAAAATGCGCGAACAAAAGCTACTGTCGCTAGTGGATGAGCGGACGCATGAGTTGAGAGAATCGCGGGACCAGCTGGAAATTCGCGTACAGGACCGCACGGAAGACTTGATGCGCCTGAATCAAGCACTCGAGTCGGAGGTTTTGGTGCGGCGTGAGGCGGAAGAGAAAGCCGAAGCGGCGAGTTTAGCGAAAAGCGAGTTTCTGGCGAACATGAGCCATGAAATCCGGACACCCATCAACGGAATTATGGGCATGGCCGAGATTACGATGATGACGGATCTGGACGAAGAACAAACGGAGTACGTGGATATTATCAAGAGCTCGGCGGATTCCCTGCTCCGGATTGTGAACGATATTCTGGATTTTTCACAGATTGAAGCACATGAGCTGAGACTCGAGAAAACCCCGTTTGACTTAGCCGATTGTGTAGACCGGCTGTCGCGATTTATTTCGCACCGGGTAGAGGAGAAGGGTCTCTCGTTTGCGGTGAAGCAGGGCTCGGACGTTCCGGCTCAGGTCACGGGCGACTCGGGCCGGCTGCGGCAAGTACTACTGAATCTGCTGGACAATGCTATCAAGTTTACGAGCAAGGGCAATATCCGGCTGGAGATAAACGTGGAACGATTCGCAGGGGCGGAGGCGGTCTTGCACTTCTCGATTCAAGACACCGGGATAGGGATTGCCAAAGAGAAGCAAATCGAGATCTTCGATGCATTTTCTCAAGCGGACAATTCATCGACGCGGCAGTACGGAGGGACCGGGCTGGGATTGACGATCTCTTCGCAGCTGGTGCGGTTGATGAAGGGGCGCATCTGGGTTGAGAGTGAGCCCGGCCTAGGAAGTACATTTCACTTCACGGCAAAATTCGGCGTCGAGGACGCTATACCCGCGCACCCCGTTGCCGCACGTCTTAGCTGCGATGAAACCAGGGCCGTTCGCTCGTAGTGGCCTGTCGCGACGTTTCGAGAGCATAATAACGCGTTTCTTTGAGCGGTACTCCGTGGAAAGAAATGGGGACACGCCTGTGAATCAGACATTCGGCGCGATGATCGCGGAAGCCCGGAGTGTCCCCATTTTTTGCCGGACGTCGGAACGGCGTGCTATCGTGGCATTCTCGTAGTGAGCGTGCACAAATCGCTGGGGAGGATCTATCCGTTGCTTCCATTAAATAGACGATTCTGGATGACCGTGATGTCTACGGTTTTGCTGATGGCGGTGAATCCGCTGGCGCTGTTTGCGCAGGACAGGGCAAGAGAGACGGCGGGCGAGGCCAATTTAGTTCTGCCGGATCTGAGGCAGGCGACTTTCTTCGGCGGTCTTATCGACGGCCGATCTTTATTGCTGTACGGGCTGGTAATCGTGGCGCTTGGCCTGCTGTTTGGAATCGTCATTTATCACCAGCTCAAGAATCTCCCCGTGCACAAGTCGATGCTGGAGATCTCGGAACTGATCTATGCGACGTGCAAGACGTATCTGGTTACTCAGATCAAATTCCTGGTGATTTTAGAAGTCTTCATTGGGGTAATTATCGTTTTCTATTTTGGCGTGCTGCAGCACTTCGACGCGCTGAAGGTTTTTATCATCCTGTTGTTTAGCGTGATTGGAATCTGCGGCAGTACTGGCGTGGCGTGGTTCGGCATCCGGGTAAACACATTTGCGAATTCGCGCTGCGCCTTTGCAAGTCTGCGCGGCAAGCCTTTCCCGTGCTACGAGATTCCACTCAAGGCCGGAATGAGCATCGGAATGCTGCTGATCAGCGTTGAACTCGTGCTGATGCTTTTCATTCTCCTGTTCATTCCGCACGATTATTCGGGTCCCTGCTTCATCGGCTTCGCGATTGGCGAGTCACTGGGCGCGGCGGCGCTTCGAGTAGCAGGCGGCATTTTCACGAAAATCGCGGATATCGGCGCGGATCTGATGAAGATCGTTTTCAAGATCAAAGAAGACGATGCGCGCAATCCCGGTGTGATCGCCGATTGCACGGGCGACAATGCGGGCGATTCGGTTGGGCCGAGCGCGGACGGATTTGAGACCTACGGCGTCACGGGCGTAGCGCTGATTTCCTTTATCGTGCTGGCGGTACACAGCCCTCTGGTGCAGAGCCAATTACTCGTCTGGATATTCGCCATGCGCGTGATGATGGTGATTTCTTCGGCGCTCTCGTATCTGATCAACGCCGCGATTGCGAAGGCTAAGTACGCGCAGGTAGACAAGATGAATTTCGAGGCTCCGTCTGACGACGCTGGTTTGGCTCACGTCTCTTATTTCGATTGCGGCGACTTACTTTGTGTCGTACTTAATGATTCCGGATCTTGGGGGCGATCCGAGTCTCTGGTGGAAGCTTTCGTCGGTTATAACTTGCGGAACGTTAGCGGGCGCGGTGATTCCGGAGTTAGTGAAGGTGTTCACATCCACTAACTCGGCGCATGTACGGGAAGTAGTATCTTCGTCGCAAGAAGGCGGGGCATCGCTTAATATTTTGTCCGGGTTCGTCGCAGGTAACTTCAGCGCCTTCTGGATTGGGATCGCGATACTGGCGTTGATGGCCGCCGCTTACGGGGTGAGCACGGCAGGCATGGGATCGCTGATGCTTGCGCCTTCGGTATTTGCATTTGGTCTGGTCGCGTTTGGCTTCCTTGGCATGGGGCCGGTCACGATCGCGGTTGATTCGTATGGACCGGTAACGGACAACGCTCAGTCGGTTTACGAACTCTCTACCATCGAACAGATTCCGGGTATTGAGGCGGAGTTGAAGAGGACGTATGGCTTCGATGTGAACTTTGAGGTGGCGAAGGACCATTTGGAAGAGAACGATGGCGCGGGCAACACTTTCAAAGCGACTGCTAAGCCAGTGCTGATTGGAACGGCGGTTGTCGGAGCGACCACTATGATCTTTTCAATCATTGTGGCGCTAACGCAGGGCTTGCGGCCGGACTTGATTTCGAATCTGTCGATTCTGCATCCGCCTTTTCTGCTGGGTTTCATCGCGGGCGGCTCGGTGATCTATTGGTTTACGGGCGCTTCCACACAGGCGGTCACTACAGGCGCTTATCGCGCGGTGGAGTTTATCAAGGCCAATATCAAGCTGGAAGGCGTGACCAGAGCGTCAGTCGAGGACAGCAAGAAGGTGGTCGAAATATGCACGCAGTATGCGCAGCGCGGCATGTTCAATATCTTCCTGATGGTGTTTTTTATAACGTTGTCGTTTCGCGTTTATCGAGCCTTATTTTTTTATTGGGTATCTGATCTCGATTGCGATCTTTGGGTTGTATCAGGCGATCTTTATGGCGAATGCCGGAGGCGCGTGGGATAACGCGAAGAAAATCGTTGAAACCGAGTTCAAGCAGAAGGGCACGCCATTGCACGATGCGACTGTCGTGGGCGATACGGTTGGCGATCCGTTCAAAGATACTTCTTCGGTGGCGCTGAATCCGATTATCAAGTTTACGACGCTTTTCGGGCTGCTTGCGGTGGAGTTGGCGGTGTCGCTCTCGGGTGAACGGGGTTCGGCGTTGGGATGGCTTCTGGCGGGAATTTTCCTGCTGATTGCGATCTATTTCGTGTGGCGATCTTTCTATAGAATGCGTATTCGGGATTGACGCAGACGACAAGATCGTCTACGCCACCGACGAGTATCCTTAGCTCAACAGGATGCCGGGATTGTTTTGCGGGGAGAAGCCGGGGAAGACGCTGCGAATTTCGCGATTGCCCATTTGTTTGGTCACTAGCTCGGATAACACGGTACGGAAATCGGTTGTTACGTTCAGGTCGCGGCCTTCGTAGAGTTGCTCACGTTCGAGGCCCGGCCATTGGCCGTAGACTTGGCCGCCGCGTACGTTGCCGCCGAGCACGAACATCACGTTCGCGTGGCCGTGATCCGTTCCGCGGTCGCCATTTTCTTTGACCGTGCGGCCGAATTCCGACATTGTTACGACTGTGATGTCGGCCATGCGGTCGCCCATGTCTTGTGAGAATGCGGCTAACGCGTCACCGAACTCGCGCAGCAAATTTGCGAGTTGGCCCGCTTCGTTTACGTGTGTATCCCAGCCGCCCACATCCGTGAAGGCAACTTCGAGACCCACGTCGGCCTTGATCATCCGCGCGATCTGCTGCAAGCTTTGACCTAGCCGTCCTTTTGGATACGAGGCGTTATTGCCAGGCGTGTAGGCGCTCTTTTGAATCGACTGTACGATTTTGATGGCGTCGAAGGTCTCGCGGCCGGTGCCGTTCAGAACCTGATCGGGCGTCGTGCCGTACATGCTCTCGAAGGTCGCGGCCATCTTGGCGTCTTTCACCTGGAAATCGTTGAGGTTGTCGATCACCAGGGCCTCATTTTTTCCGCGAAGCGTTCGGGGCAGATCGGGACTGAGACTCACGGCACGTAAGGGCGACGGCTGTTGTTCAGGTTTCATCGCACGGTTCAGCCAGCCGTCATAAGTTGCCTTCAATCCCGGCGTTCCGGATTCCATGTAGTCCTGGGCATCGAAGTGCGAGCGCGTGGGATCGGGGGAGCCAACTGCCTCCACAATCGCAAGTTGTTGACGGTCCCAGAGAGGTTTGAGCGCTTTCAAAGAGGGGTGCAACCCGAAGTGCCCGTCGAGGTCGATTGCTCCACGGTCGCCGCCGTCTGGACGCGGGATGGCGATGGTGGGACGTGAGGAGTAGTAGGCGGGCTCGCCATGTGGAACGACGACATTCAAGCCGTCAACCGCACCCCGTTGGAAGATCGCGATCAGGATCTTCTTGCGTTGGCCGGGCGCATCTTTCGCGTAGACCGCGCGCGACAGCCATGTCGGAACAGATCCGACACCGAACATGGCAACCGCTGAACTCTTGAGAAATAGCCGTCGTGAAAACATCTGGAACCTTCTATCGTTTTTGGAAATCGGGTGAGCCAATGACCAGGCCTGCAATCAGACTTGGCCCTTCGTTGCTAGTTGCCAGCGCCTTCTGGATCGCTTCTTGCGTCTGCGTGCTGGGGTCCCGGTCCAGAATCGCGCGGGCCACGTTTGCGGGATCGGCCTGCCACGCGGCAGTATCGATCTTCACGCCTGGAACCCGGTTATGAGCGAGCGCTAGTCCGAAATTCATGCGGTCCAGAAGACCGGCCGAGCTTACCCATTCGGCGTTCGCGCTGGAATAACCGGTGGGCTCGACCTTGCGGTAGAGCGGTTCACCAAGCTTCTGAACTTGGTTCGCGAGAAGAAAGGCGGATTGCACATCGGCATTTGTCGCCCGCACGGCGCTAACGACCATCTCGAAAGGCGTCTTGATTTTAACGCGGTAAGCGCCTTCGGACCAGAACTCGGGCGAGGAAAGCATGGTGCGCATCACTTCGCGCAGATCGCCGTCTTTCTTTAAGAACGTGTGGGCCATGCGGTCAACGAGCGAGGGCGGGGGGTCGTCGGCTACGAATCTCTGCGCGAGTTTGAGAGAGATGAAATGCGCGGTGGAAGGACGGTGCGCCAGGATCTTGAGCACTTCAAGCCCGTCGTTCATGCCGCCGCCCGCTTTGATGACATGCCCAAGCACGATTTTCCTGCCTTTGTCGTGAACCTTGTCGTTGTACTCGAACCCGCCGCCTTTCTTGGGAGCGGCAATGGTCCAGCCGGTGAAGCAGCGCGCTACTTCAATCACGTCTTTCTGGGTGTAACCGCCGTCCACGCCAAGGGTGTGCAATTCCAGCAACTCGCGGCCATAATTCTCGTTCAGGCCGCGCTTGTTCTTTGCGTTCGGACGCGTGGAATTGGGCGAGACGGATTGCCAGTTGTCCAAATAGAACAGCATGGCGGGGCTTTGCGCGGTGGCGAGCAGAAGGTCCTGGAATTTGCCGAAGACATGGGGGCGGATGGCCTCGCGTTCATAGGAAGGCACAAGGTAGTGGTCGGCGCCTTTGTTGATGAAGACGTTGAAATGGTTGTACCAGAAATCGACGAGCAATTCCTGAAGCTGATGGTTGCTGTAGATGGCCCTCAGTAGCTTGCCTTCCGTGAGATCGTTCGTGACTACGGCTTGGGGGTTCACCGAGAGCATCAGTTCGCGCCGTAGTTCGACGGGGGCGAGGGTAAATAGCTTTCTGCGCTGGTCGGGCTGTAGCGCCCATACGAAATCGAGTCTCTTGCCGGGCGGGATGGATTCGAGAACCTGGCGTTTCTGATCGGGCTTGCCGCTGGTTAGGACGGCGATCTGATCGGGGGACAGGACGTCGCTTAACTTGACTTTGAGTTCAGGGTCCGCGTCGTTGTACGGATTAGCCAGCTGCTTTTTCTGCACATACTTTTGAACGAGAGTTTCGACAACCGCACGCAATTCGGGATCGTCCGGCAGAGGTTGTTTACCGTGCGCGACGGCGGCGATCATCTGGGGCGGCGGGTAGTGGAGAAAAGTTTGCCGGATGCTCATGCGCAGGGAATCGAAAGGAGCTAGACGTTGCAGGAGGATGGGATTTTCGGGAATGCGTTCGGGATGAAGCTGCGCGTCGAGCCAGCCATCGAGTCCGGTTTGTTCCAGTTGGGCGGCGTCGCCGGGGCGGGGTCCGAAGGTCAGACGGTCCAGAGCGTGCCGGATTTGGTCCTGAGGGGATAGTGGTCTGCTGAAGGCGGCGTACTGGGGCGGATTGGCGGTCGCTTTGATTTTTTTTATTTTTTTAACACCAGCCGCGAGGGGGGCGATCAATAAGAGGAGGCATAAGGCCAACCGGCCCGACCGCGTTTGTATCATCTGCCGCACACTTCGAGAGACGTGAGTTGTTGGGATTTGGTTGACTGCTTCTGCTGGCCGGGTTACGACGTTTCAGATTTCGGCCAATTTTGGTCCTTACGCAGGTTTTTGCTGCGCTAGTCCCGCGCTTACGCGCGGGGCTCGGTATCGGGGTTGAATCGTTTTCAAAGGGCCTGCCGGTTGCGGGAAGTGTAAACCTGTAGTAAGACTCTTGCAATTGAATGGGTATTCCTGTCTTTTCAGATGTGACGGTGATTGGCGGTGGTCCAGCGGGGCTGGCGGCTGCCATTGCAGTCGCGCAGAAAGGGTATAGGGCGAGTCTCTTCGATTGCGCGGTTCCTCCGGTGGATAAGGCGTGCGGCGAGGGTTTGATGCCGGACAGCTTGGGCGTGTTGCAGCGGCTTGGGGTGGAGATTCCAGCAGAAGCGGGTGCTCGATTTCGAGGTATTCGGTTTTCTAACGGACGTTCGTCTGTGTTGGCGGATTTTCCTCGGGGAGTTGGGATTGCGCTGCGCCGGACCGCCCTCCACACGCTCCTCAAAGACAGAGCCGAAGCGTGCGGCGTCGATCTTTTCTGGGGTGTGAAGCACGTCCAGTTGGCTGAAGGAGGCGTTTCGGTTGACGGGCAGTTTATAGGATCGAGACTCGTCATAGGCGCGGATGGGCAGAACTCACAGGTGCGGCGGCAAGCGGGCCTGCATCGCGTCAGGACGGAGCGGCGGCGCTTCGGTTTCCGGCGGCATTATCGTATTGCGCCGTGGTCCTCTTATATGGAGCTGCACTGGGGGCCAAAGTCTCAGATCTACATAACGCCCGTTACAGACGACGAGATTTGCGTGTCTTTGATCTCGCGCGATCCGCAGCTTCGTTTGGAAGGTGCGCTGAAGGACTATCCGGAAGTGAGCGAGCGGTTGCGGGGCGCTCTGCCAGTTTCGAGTGAGCGGGGCGCGCTTACGGTTTCGCGGTGCTTGCGGCGGGTCTGCCGTCCAGGGCTGGCGCTGGTGGGCGATGCCTCGGGTTCAGTGGACGCGGTCACGGGTGAAGGCATGTGCCTTTCTTTCAAGCAAGCTCTGGCGCTCGCCGATGCTTTCGCCGCCGGGGACCTTCGAGCTTACGCAGCCGCACACCGGGCAATCGGTTTACGGCCGCGTACGATGGCGTCTCTGATGCTGATGCTAGATAGGCATAGCGGCATGGAACGCCGTGTTCTGGCGGCTCTGGCGCGGCATCCGGACGTGTTTGCTTCGCTGCTGGCCATTCATGTTGGCGAGCGCTCGTTTGACGACCTCGTCTCCTGGCGGGCGGTGGACTTTTGCCGCGCGTTCCTGGCGGCGTGAGGACGCCTCAATGAGGAACGTGTAGATTCAAAGCATGAACCGGGGCTTGGGATTCGGGGCGGTCTGTCTTCTAGCGTTCGCGCCGGCAATCCACGCACAAGAGACAACGCCGATTCGCGAGGTAGTTCCGCTACGGGTTGAAGCTGGCACGCCGTTGAGGCTGTACATTACGAAACGTGTCTGGTACCGCGTTGGCGAACCGGTGACAGCGATACTGATCGAACCAATCTGGGCCTTTGACCGCATCGTTATCCCCGCCGGATCCAGCTTTGACGGGCGGGTTGCGAAGCTCCATCCCGTATCGAGACTGGCGCGAACCGAGGCTATTGTAAAGGGCGATTTCACGCCTTTGAAGCGTGCCGAGGTTGTGTTTACGGCCTGTCATTTTCCGGACGGAACGCGCAGAGAATTGCAGACGGAGGGCGCTTTCGGTATGGTTACGATTTATGTGCCGCCCCGGCCTCCGAAGAAGAATGCAAAGCCGCCGAAAGCGCCGGGTACCGGAATGATGGCGAAGGCGAAACAACAGATTCAAGCTCAGATCGCCACGCGGACCGGCGGCGTATTCGAATTTGTGCGGGGGCCGAATAGACGAGAGTGGGCGGAGAACTACATTATGACGAAGCTGCCGTACCATCCGCAGTGGTATCGATCCCGAACGCGCTTCGACGCATTGGTGCAGCAACCGCTGGATTTCGGAACGGCCAGCCTGGATGCGCGGGATTTCAGCACGCTGGGCGGCGCTCCACCTACGGATTCGAATGCACAAATGCGCATTGTGCAAACGGTGAGCTCGATGGATGCGCGCGTGGGCGACCCGTTGCAAGGCGTGCTTACTCAGCCGCTGTTTACTTCGGACCACCACCTGGTTTTGCCGCAAGGAACGCGGCTGAATGGCCGGATCACGCTGACGCAGCACGCGCGAATGTTTCGCCGGGGCGGGAAGCTTCGCTTCGCTCTAGAAAACGTACAGTTACCGCCCGCGGTCGCTGCCTTGACCTCCCAACCAATAGACCGGCCAAGTCCCGTTCAGGCGCAACTTGTGGCGGCGGAAGGTAATCCAAGCGCGCTGAAGGTGGATCAGGAAGGTACGGCTAAAGCGACGGAATCGAAGACCCGGCTTTTGCGTCCCGTGATTGCGGCGCTGGTGGCGGCTAAATCGAACGACAACGACGCCGGCAGGCAGAGTGTTTCCGGAAGCGGTACCGGGAACGCATCCGGGCGTGCGCTTGGGGGCTTCTCGGGGTTCGGACTGCTGGGAACGATTGCGTCGCGGGGACCCCGTCAGATTGGGACGGCGCTCGGTTACTATGGGCTGGCATGGTCGATCTTCTCGAATGTGATTTCGCGCGGCAGCGAGGTTGTGTTGGAAAAGAATAGCGAAGCGGCGGTTCGTTTTGGATCTAGTACCCGGCCGAGATAGGCGATCCGACGGCGGTTTCAAACCTCGCGGTATTGTTATTTCAGGCGTGACCGTGGTCTAATGTGACTTTTCGCTGTGAGCGGCCGCTGAAGCCAACGGGATTCGCATGCGTCCTTTAATCGTCAATCACGGAAACGGCAAAATGGAGCAGATCCATAGAACACTCGAATCAACATTGAAGAGCGTAGACGAGGCCGAGGCCATTGCCGTGGAAGAGGCGAACAAGGTTGGTTTCGACGAGGACGAGCAGCACCAGATCGGCATGGCCGTGCGGGAATGCATGGTGAATGCGGTTGTCCACGGCAACCGTTACAGCAAGAAGAAACAGGTTCATCTCGATATCGAGCGGAGTGGGGCTAGTATTGCCGTGACGATTGGCGATGAAGGAGACGGATTCGATCTGAGTTCGCTCCCCGATCCGACCTCGCCCGAGAATCTGCTGCGGCAGTCGGGCCGGGGCATTCTTTTGATTCGAGCTTTTATGGATGAATTCGATCTTCATCCTCGTCCGGGCGGGGGAACCGAAGTGAAGCTCGTGAAAAACGTGCCCGGGTCTTAGAAAAAGTTTTTGAACCGATTGATTTTCAAATAAACGATCCAGCAAGGAGGCAGAAGTGAGTGTTAAATTGACATCCCGCCAGGTAGGCGATGTCGTGGTAATAGACGCGACGGGACGAATCACTTTAGGGGAAGGCGCAAGCCAGTTCCGGGACGTGATCCGCGACTTAGCCGCAAAGGGAAACAAGAAGATTCTGCTGAATCTAAGCGATGTTTCTTACATCGACAGTTCTGGGATCGGAGAGATGGTTTCAGGGTTTACGACCATCACCAACGCGGGCGGACATCTGAAACTGGTGGGACTTTCCAAACGAGTGAAGGATCTGCTGCAAATTACAAAGCTCTACACCGTCTTCGACGTTTATGACGACGAAGCGGCGGCCGTTCGAAGCTTTGCATAGCGGAATAGTACTTTTTCGGTGTAAAAAGGCGGCGCGGTTCCGGCCTGAGTGAGATAAGTCCTTGGAAATGGGCACTGTATCTGCAAAAGCGTGTCCATATCCATGTCCGTTTCCGCCTTCACACCTCCTGCGATTGCGCCGCCGTACGAACCGCATCCGGTCGAAGTGCTGCTTGCCGACGAGCTGACACTTGTTCGTGAGGGCTTAGCAGCTCTTTGTAACGCGATCGAAGGGTTTCACGTGACTTCCCAGGTGGGCACGGCAACGGCAGCTCTGGCGGAAATCGAACGGCTGGAACCAGGACTCGCTCTGCTGGATTTAGGGCTCTCCGATCTGGCCGCCACGGAAGTGATTCGCGCGGTACGGGAGAAAGGACTGCGCACCCGTTGCGCCGTTTTCTCGGTTCGGAAGGACCGAAAGACCGTCCTCGACGTATTGCGTTCGGGCGCGTGCGGGTATCTGTTAAAGACTTCTAGCGCCATTCAGATGGCTGATGCTTTGGGCCAGTTCACCCAAGGCGGAATTTACGTATCTCCGCAGATCGAAGTGATGTCGCTGTTTGGCGAGAGTAGTCCGAGAAATCCGAGTGACGATTCGATCGATACCCTTAGCAGCCGTGAGTTCCAGGTGTTCTCATTGCTGGTGGATGGAGTGCGGGCCAAGGAAATCGCCGCGCGTCTTGCATTGAGTCCTAAGACGGTAGACACTTACCGGTCGAGCCTGATGCGCAAGCTGGATATTCACGACGTGGCGGGCCTAGTGAAGTACGCGATCCGGCATGAATTAGCCACAAGCAGCGCGTAGGTCTTCTGCCGCGAGCCGCCGCAAGCGCGTGAGCGATACTGAACGATTACGATTCCGTATTGTTCTATTTGGCTCAAAACAACTTAGCGAGTTACCGGCTCGTCAATCAGCAGATCTCTTGCGCCACGTCCAATAACGCGGGCGAGGTAGTTGCCGCGCTGGGTGCGGTTCAGGCGCAGGATTACACAAACGCGTTATGGGCGATTGGCCTGCGTTTGCCGGATGCCACAGAAAGCTAGCGTCGAGCTGGCCATTCTGGAACGCAAAGTTATCCGCACTTGGGCAATGCGCGGAACGCTCCACTTTATAGCAGCCGAGGATATCCGTTGGACGCTGGATCTATTAGGGCCGGGGACTATCGCGAGCAGCGCTCGAAGATTCCAGCGGCTTGAACTCGACGAGAACGTCCTTTCGCGCAGCCGGAAAGTTTTTATCCGAGCTTTACAGGGAAACCGGCAACTGACACGGGCCGCGATGATGGGGCTCCTCGAAAGCGCCGGAATTTCGACAACGCAACAACGTGGTTATCAAATCTTGTGGCGATTGGCACAGGAAGGTCTTATTTGTTTCGCCGCGCGTGAGGGAAAACAACAGAGTTTCGCTTTGCTTGAGGAATGGGCGCCATCGGGCATTCGTTTTCAACGCGAGGTTGCTTTAGGCGAGTTGGCGCGCCGGTATTTCAAGGGCCATGGACCCGCAACCCTACAGGACTTCATTTGGTGGACGGGGCTACCAACATCCGACGCGAAGATGGCGCTGAGTAGTGTTCGTTCTGAGTTATCGGAACACGTGATTGAGCGGCGTGTCCTATTGGATGCTGCCCCAGGAACCGAGAATGGGTTCTGCGGAGGGAACTGCTTATCTTCTACCGGGGTTCGATGAATACCTGCTGGGTTACAAAGACCGCAGCGCGGTGCTGGAGCCGCAGCACTCCCGAAAGATTTTTCCCGGCGGAAACGGTATGTTTCTGCCGACCCTTGTCATGAATGGCCGCGTGACGGGCACATGGAAGCGTGTTTTGAAGAAAAGCGAGGTGGCTCTGACGTTCACGCCTTTCGAACCGCTGCACAAAGCGGAGCAGAGCGCGATCGCCACCGCCGCTCAACATTACCGCCGCTTCCTTGGC
>CAWJUO010000047.1:0-68697 GCA_963845995.1 uncultured Acidobacteriaceae bacterium
AGCTCAGATCGCCACGCGGACCGGCGGCGTACTCGAATTTGTGCGGGGACCGAATAAACGCGAGCGGGCGAGAATTACCTTCTGCTAAGCTGCCGTATCATCCGCAGTGGTATCGATCCCGAACGCGCTTCGACGCATTAGTGCGGCAACCGCTCGATTTCGGAACGGCGAGCCTGGATGGGCGGGATTTCAGCACGCTTGGCGCGCTCCACCTACGGATTCAATGCACAAATGCGCATTGTGCAGACAGTGAGTTCGATGGATGCGCGCGTGGGCGATCCGTTGCAGGGCGTGCTTACGCAGCCGCTGTTTACTTCGGACCACCACCTGATTTTGCCGCAAGGAACGCGGCTGAATGGCCGGATTACCCTGACGAGTACGCGCGAATGTTTCGCCGGGGCGGGAAGCTTCGCTTCGCTCTAGAAAACGTACAGTTACCGCCCGCGGTCGCTGCCTTCACCTCCCAACCAATAGACCGGCCAAGTCCCGTTCAGGCGCAACTTGTGGCTGCGGAAGGTAATCCGAGCGCGCTGAAGGTGGATCAGGAAGGTACTGCTAAGGCGACGGAATCGAAGACCCGGCTTTTGCGTCCCGTGATTGCGGCGCTGGTGGCGGCTAAATCGAACGACAACGACGCTGGCAGGCAGAGTATTTCCGGAAGCGGTACCGGGAACGCATCCGGGCGTGCGCTTGGGGGGCTTCTCGGGATTCGGACTGCTGGGAACGATTGCGTCGCGGGGACCCCGTCAGATTGGGACCGCGCTCGGTTACTATGGGCTGGCATGGTCGGTCTTCTCGAATGCTATTTCGCGGGGCAGCGAGGTTGTGTTGGAAAAGAATAGCGAGGCGGCGGTTCGTTTTGGATCTAGTACCCGGCCGAGATAGGCGATCCGACGGCGGTTCCAAACCTCGCGGTATTGTTATTTCAGGCGTGACCGTGGTCTAATGTGACTTTTCGCTGTGAGCGGCCGCTGAAGCCAACGGGATTTCGCATGCGTCCTTTAATCGTCAATCACGGAAACGGCAAAATGGAGCAGATCCATAGAACACTCGAATCAACATTGAAGAGCGTAGACGAGGCGGAGGCCATTGCCGTGGAAGAGGCGAACAAGGTTGGTTTCGACGAGGACGAGCAGCACCAGATCGGCATGGCTGTGCGAAACGCATGGCGAATGCGGTTGTACACGGCAACCGTTACAGCAAGAAGAAACAGGTTCATCTCGATATCGAGCGGAGTGGGGCTAGTATTGCCGTGACGATTGGCGATGAAGGAGACGGATTCGATCTGAGTTCGTCCCCGATCCGACCTCGCCCGAGAATCTGCTGCGGCAGTCGGGCCGGGGCATTCTTTTGATTCGAGCTTTTATGGACGAATTCGATCTTCATCCTCGTCCGGGCGGGGGAACCGAAGTGAAGCTCGTGAAAAACGTGCCCGGGTCTTAGAAAAAGATCTTGAACCGATTCATTTTCAAATAAACGATCCAGCAAGGAGGCAGAAGTGAGTGTTAAATTGACATCCCGCCAGGTAGGCGATGTCGTGGTAATAGACGCGACGGGACGAATCACTTTAGGGGAAGGGAAGCGAGTTCCGGGACGTGCACCGCACCTAGCCGGAAAGGGAAACAAGAAGATTCTGCTGAATTTAAGTGATGTTTCTTACATCGACAGTTCTGGGATCGGAGAGATGGTTTCAGGGTTTACGACCATCACCAACGCGGGCGGACATCTGAAGCTGGTAGGACTTTCCAAACGAGTGAAGGATCTGCTGCAAATTACAAAGCTCTACACCGTCTTCGACGTTTATGACGACGAAGCGGCGGCCGTTCGAAGCTTTGCATAGCGGAATAGTACTTTTTCGGTGTAAAAAGGCGGCGCGGATCCGGCCTGAGTGAGATAAGTCCTTGGAAATGGGCACTGTATCTGCAAAAGCGTGTCCATATCCATGTCCGTTTCCGCCTTCACACCGCCTGCGATTGCGCCGCCGTACGAACCGCATCCGGTCGAAGTGCTGCTTGCCGACGAGCTGACACTTGTTCGTGAGGGCTTAGCAGCTCTTTGTAACGCGATCGAAGGGTTCCATGTGACTTCCCAGGTGGGCACGGCCACGGCAGCCCTGGCGGAAATCGAACGGCTGGAACCAGGACTTGCTCTGCTGGATTTAGGGCTCTCCGATCTGGCCGCCACGGAAGTGATTCGCGCGGTACGGGAGAAAGGACTGCGCACCCGTTGCGCCGTTTTCTCGGTTCGGAAGGACCGAAAGACCGTCCTCGATGTATTGCGTTCGGGCGCGTGCGGGTATCTGTTAAAGACTTCTAGCGCCATTCAGATGGCTGATGCTTTAGGCCAGTTCACCCAAGGCGGAATTTACGTGTCTCCGCAGATCGAAGTGATGTCGCTGTTTGGGGAGAGTAGTCCGAGAAATCCGAGTGACGATTCGATCGATACCCTTAGCAGCCGTGAGTTCCAGGTATTCTCATTGCTGGTGGATGGAGTGCGGGCCAAGGAAATCGCCGCGCGCCTTGCATTGAGTCCTAAGACGGTAGACACTTACCGGTCGAGCCTGATGCGCAAACTGGATATTCACGACGTGGCGGGCCTAGTGAAGTACGCGATCCGGCATGAATTAGCTACAAGCAGCGCGTAGGTCTTCTGCCGCGAGCCGCCGCAAGCGCGTGAGCGATACTGAACGGTTACGATTCCGTATTGTTCTTTTGGCCAAAGACAACTTAGCGAGTTACCGGCTCGCCAACCAGCAGATCTCTTGCGCCCGGTCTAAGAACGCGGGTGAAGTAGTCGCCGCGCTTGGTGCGGTGCAGGCGCAGGATTACACAAACGCGTTGTGGGCGATTGGCCTGCGTTTGCCGGATGCCACAGAAAGTAGCGTCGAATTGGCCATCTCGGAACGCAAGATTATCCGCACTTGGGCAATGCGCGGAACGCTCCACTTTATAGCAGCCGAGGATATCCGTTGGACGTTGGATCTATTAGGGCCGGGGACTATCGCGAGCAGCGCTCGAAGATTCCAGCGGCTTGAACTCGACGAGAACGTCCTTTCGCGCAGCCGGAAAGTTTTTATCCGAGCTTTACAGGGAAACCGGCAACTGACACGGGCCGCGATGATGGGGCTGCTCGAAGGCGCCGGAATTTCGACAACGCAACAACGTGGCTATCAAGTCTTGTGGCGATTGGCACAGGAAGGTCTTATTTGTTTCGCCGCGCGCGAGGGAAAACAACAGAGTTTCGCTCTGCTTGAGGAATGGGCGCCATCGGGCATTCATTTGCAACGCGACGTCGCTTTAGGCGAGTTGGCGCGCCGGTATTTCAAGGGTCATGGACCCGCAACGGTACAGGACTTCATTTGGTGGACGGGGCTACCGACATCCGACGCGAAGATGGCACTGAGTAGTGTTCGTTCTGAGTTATCGGAGCACGTGATTGGCGGCGTGTCCTATTGGATGCTGCCCCAGGAACCGCAAACGGGCTCCGCGGAAGGAACTGCTTATCTTCTACCAGGGTTCGATGAATACCTGCTGGGTTACAAAGATCGCAGCGCGGTGCTCGAGCCACGGCACTCCCGAAAAATTGTTCCCGGCGGAAACGGTATGTTTCTGCCGATGCTTGTCGTGAATGGGCGGGTGGCGGGCACATGGAAGCGTGTTTTGAAAAGGAGCGAGGTGACTTTTACGTTCATGCCTTTCGAACCGCTGAAAAACGAGGAGCAGAGGGCAATCGCCACCGCCGGTCAACATTACCGCCGCTTCCTTGGCCTTTAGTCAAGGGGACGTTCTGGCCACGCGCGGCGATACATGTGGTGCAATCATCGCGTTACCTGCGCAGCTAATGCGCGTGGCGAGCTGCCGATTTCCAACCATCTGGTTGACCCGCGATCCGGCATGCTGGCCGACTCGGAAACTAGTCTCCCGTATCAATTTGTAAACCCTTCCGGAGAAGGCGGTTTACGAATGCTTGGAAAACTTCTCTTTGGTCGGCAAACCGGGAGTGTTGCCGAAGCCACCTCTTATTGGGCTACGGCTCCAAAACCCAACGGCATCAGATGCCCTGCTGTGAGGACCGCGCATGCGCGACCGGCCTTCACAGGATTTGGCCTAGCCGACGTTTGCTGGAGCTGCAGAAGTCCTCAACATTTCTGCTGCCGTCATCACCCCAGCGTGTTTGCCGACTATGATCTTGTAACTCGAAACCCGCCTGTTCTAGACTGAGCCACGGTAAATCATTCCTCCCGCATCAAAATCATCGGATCAACGGACATCGCGCGTCGGGCAGGAAGCCATGTCGCTACCAACCCGAGCAAGGCCATGCAGAAAACGACGCTGGCGAATACCAGCGGATCAGCCGGCGTGGCCTCGTACACTATGGAGGCCAGCACCCGGCTAGCCGCGATCCCAAGCATCAATCCAGCCGCGGAACCAAAGGCCAGAAGCCTGAACGCGCGGCCCAACGCCGCCTGAAGTAGTTCCTTGCGCTGCGCGCCCAGCGCAACGCGAATTCCCAACTCGCGCAGCCTCTTGCTCACCGAGTGGGCAGCCATTCCGAAGATGCCAGTAATCGCCAGTATCGCGCCCATTCCGCCGAGTACTCCAAGGATCTCCGTCGCCATCTGACCGGGAAACAGGACAGTAACCATTTCGCTATATCGGGTCTCAAGGTTCACAGGCAAGCCGGGGTCTAAACGGTGCAGTGTGCCTCGAATCAGTGGCCCCAGTTGCTTCGGATCGCGATTCGAGCGGACCACAAGGTAAGCTGTGCCCGAGGGCCACTGCAATATCGGGAGAAACATGGCCGCGTGGGGTTCCTCGCTCAAGCTGGCATATTTTCCGTCCTCGACTATGCCGACCACTTGCACACGAGTTCGATCGGGCATCTTGAAATACCGGCCGATTGCATTTTCTGCCGAGCCGAAGATCTTGCGGGCAAATTGGAGGTTCACCACCGCGACCCGTGGAGAGTTCTTATCGTCATGCCAGGTAAAGTCCCGGCCAAACAGCAACCTGGTCCCTTCTGCGTGGAGATAGTCGGGAGAAACGTGGTACTGATAGGCTTGGGTAGCGGCATTCTGCGGGCGCAGATCGGTCGCGCGATCACTATAAACATCTGACGCGTTGCTATCGTTCAACAGAAGCGGATCGCTTAGCCCAACTGACTCCACCCCAGGGATGCCCGCAACCACATCGAGCATCCGCTTCTGCATGGGGGCTACTGCATCGCCCGTGTATCCCGCCATGTGCAGATCGGCAGCCACCAGCATGGCATTCCGCGGCTCAAAACCGTAATGGGAATGCAGCAAGCGCACCAGGCCGCGAACTGCCACCATCGACGACGTGACCAGCAAAGCACAGATCGCAATCTGTACTGCCAGCAGGATGTCGCGCGCAGTAATTCGCCGGCCGATTCTCGCGGACGATCCGGATTTGATCACTTCGTGCGGATCGACGCGCAGTACTTGCTTCACCGGGACCGCGCCAAACAAGAGTCCGCTGGCCACGCTCAAAAGTAAAGCGATTCCGTAAACTGCTGCATCGGGCGTCACCGGCGCATGTACGGGAAAATTTCCAAAGGGCTGCCATTCGCTTAGCCGCTGTAAAAACAAGTCGCTGACCCACAACCCGGCTGCGCCCCCGGCCAGCGAAATCAGGACGGCTTCGCCAAAGAGTCCGAGCAGAATCCGGCGCCTGCTCGACCCCAGCGCGAGACGTAGCGCCAGTTCTTTTGAGCGGTCCGCCGCGCGTGCAGCAAATAAGGTTCCCAGGTTGGCGCATGCAGCCAGCAGTATCAGTCCCGCGAATAACATCAGCGCAGCAAAGAATGCCGCGAACGGGCCCAGGTATTGGTCACCAAAAAGACTGGGACGCGCCAACGAGAAATTCATCTGGCCTTCGTCTTCCGGTACTGCTTTTCTAACTCCGAGCCAATCGAGTTCAGATTTGCGACTGGCCTGAGCCGGCGTCACTCCAGCCTTCAGATGTCCCATCACCTGCATAAGCGAGCGATTGCCGCGATCATTCAGGTAGTTATATCCCTCCACCTGCTCGCAGTTCACGAGTGGCACAAAGAAATTGGGAGAGTAAAACACCAAGGTCCCCTGGAACGTAGGCGGGGCCACGCCAATAATCGTGAACGGATGTTTATCTACCAGGACTGTGCGGCCGAGCACGCCCCGATCTTCGTGGAAATGGGCTCGCCAGTAGGCGTAACTGAGCACCATATAAGGGGCGCTATTAGGGCCATGCTCATCGGAAGCGTGGAAAAATCGGCCGAGATACGGCTGAATCCGCAATGCGTCAAAGTAGTTGCCGCTCGCCTCCATGCCCCAGGTGGGGACCGGGGTGTCACCCGTGTTCAGCGCCACTTGAGGGATGCTGTAAGCCACCAGATCCTCAAAGCTATGATTGCGGTCACGCAAATCCAGATAGTCTGGATACGAATAATTGGTGGCGTTTTCTCGTGTTCGCTGGAGCGAGTAGAGGCTATCAGCCTGCGGCACATTGAGCGGGCGTAAAATCAGGCCGTTCAACACACTAAAGACGACGGAATTAGCTCCGATGGACATGGCGAGGGTCAAAACAGCAGTGACAGCAAACCACGGGGACCTGCGTATTGTCCGCCAACGTGTGAACCAATCCCATTCTGGCAATCCTCCTCACCCGGCATCGGAACCGTATCGACTTATTCTGGCAATCTTACAACCACTAAGCGGAACCGCAAAACATTGAAATTGAAACGTCAAATGCAGGTTGTGTCGAGCCAGGCACCGTTCGCTTCTGAAAACCCGTGTTCGCAAGTGAACAGGCGAAGACGTAATCCCGCGTCGCGCCTGATGGGGACGTGAGGACGCTTTGGCAACATCGGGCAAAACGGCCTAGCGTAGAGCATGGCCTTCAATCATTTCAGAACCTGCCAGCCAGGCGGCTTTTCGACCCGTCTCCGCGCTGGCCAAGAAGTACTTTACAGCACAAAGCAACTGCTTTAACATAGGACCATAATGGCGTCGGCTTCCAGATTGTTACGCGGCGCGCTTGCGTGGCTCGCCAAGGCTGTAGCCGCAATCGCCGTCACTGTCGTGGTGCTCGTTACCTCCCTGCTTTTCGTGATGTGGTGGGAGCACCGGACGCCCATCACATTACCAACTCCCACAGGCCCCTTCGCGGTCGGACGCACCACCTATGCATGGACGAATGAATCGGAGGCCGATGAGCTTGCGCTCTCGCCAGGGTCGAAACGACAGGTGCTGGTGTGGGTTTGGTACCCGGCAGCCCCTTCTCTTAAAGCCGTCCCCGCGGCATATCTGCCTGGCCCTTGGCGAGCAGCGCTTCGGAACCAGCAAGGCATGTTCATGCGATCGTTTTTCAAGCGTGACCCGGCTTTGGTGCACGCCCACAGTGTGTCTGGCGCCCCTGTCTCCCCGGAACAGCGTGCCTATCCTGTTGTGCTACTTAGACCCGGAGGTAGCGCTTTGACGACGGATTTTACGACGCTGGCGGAAGATCTTGCGAGTCACGGGTTCTTCGTCGTCGGATTCGATGCGCCGTATCGGTCCTTCGTTGTCGTTCTCCCTGACGGCCGCGTCATCGGCAGATCACCCGCCTATAACGTCGAAAACGCGAACGGCAACCTTGCTGATCCTGTTATAGGCAAGCTGCTGAAGATGTGGACTGCAGACACGGCTTTCGTTATGGACCAGTTGCAGCGTCTCAACGCGAGCTCATCCGGCAAATTCGCGGGCCGTATGGACCTGCAGCGCATCGGCATGTTCGGTCATTCGTTCGGCGGTGCTACCGCGCTCGAGTTCTGTCACCAGGATTCGAGGTGCAAGGCCGCGCTTGATTTGGACGGCATTCCGTTCGGTAGTGTTGTTTCAGAAGGGCTAAACAAGCCCGGCATGTTTCTTCTCAGCGACCACAGCAGGGAGATGGCTGATCCAGAGAACCGCACGGTCCTTGCCGAAATTCAATCGATCTATGATCGACTGCCCGCCGGCAGTTTGTACGCCGTCATTCGCACAGCCAATCATTTTAGCTTTAGCGATCAAATCCTCTTGAATAGTCAAGCCGCAATGAGGCTCTTGCGCTTGGTTGGATTCGGGGGATTGGATGGACGCCGCGGGCTTGCCATTTCGACCGCCTATGTCCATACTTTCTTTGGCGCATATCTGAATGGCGCGCCCGCCGTGGAACTGACAACCATCGCCCGCAAATACAAAGAAGTTCAAATCGAGGGGCGGTAAGTACCGACCGCAATCCCCGCGGATTCCCCATGCCTGACGGCGAAGGGTTTGCTAATCCGCACGGCAATTCGGCCGGACTCTGGCTGGGCAAATCATCTTCTCCGCTTCCTGTTGCATCGCCTGCACTACGGTGTTGCTCTTTGTCTCGGGCTTTTTGCCAAGTGCGCTGAATACTTGTTCCGCACGGGTTACGTGCTGTTGGGTTTCCTTTAGATGTTGTTCAAAGGCTTGGCGCAATTCGGCAGTTTGCGAAGCCTGGGCCATTTTAGGCAGCGCTTCTGTTAGCTGCTTCTCGGCGTCATAAGCATACTGGAGACCTATTACGAAGAGATCTTCTAACGATTGAACTTGCATATCGACATGCTCCTTTCAGTTCCGTTTATGAGACGGGTGCCCGGCTGAATCGGCAACCCAGGAGAAACACGGGTTGGGCAACAACGCGACCAGATCGACTATATTCGCATCAGGGGGTTTTGACATGTTTCGAAGTGGAACGGTGTCCCGTCAGGTGCGGCTAGTTCTGCAGTTCGTCGCCATTTCTTTCATCGCGCAGTCACTTGTTGCTCAGACGCAGGCGGTGAACGGTAGCATTCGCGGGCGCATTACGGATCAAAGCGGCGGACCGGTTGGCGAAGCCAGCGTCTCGGTAGAAAACACGCAGACTGGTTTCTCGCGTTCCGCCGATACGGCCGATGACGGCTACTATGTATTTGCAAATTTGCCGCTTGGGGCTTACAGTGTCTCCGTTCGAGCGCCGGGCTTTAAAACTGAGAAGCACACCGGGATCAATCTCGACGCGGGTAGCGAGGCCGTGATCGACGCGGAATTGAAAGTGGGCTCCACATCGACATCGATTGAGGTAACCGGGGGCGCACCCGTGATTGATCCGTCCCGCACAAATATAGGCCGGGTGATTTCGCATGCCGAGGTGGACAACCTGCCGCTTACGTCGCGCAACCCATACAATTTTGTGCTGTTTCAACCCGGAATCAGCGGTCATCCCAACCAGGAACTCGGGATACCGCGGCTTC
Source organism: uncultured Acidobacteriaceae bacterium (assembly GCA_963845995.1). Taxonomy (GTDB): domain Bacteria; phylum Acidobacteriota; class Terriglobia; order Bryobacterales; family Bryobacteraceae; genus Bog-105. The sequence goes on from CAWJUO010000047.1 coordinate 9,274, forward strand.
TCAACACGAACGGCCTGACCGACCGTGTCAATTATCAGCTTGACGGCATGGCCGCGACCGAAAGCGACCGCTACGGCCTGCGCCTGTTTCCGATCGCCGACATTTACGTTGGCGAAGTGCAGACGGTATCGAACAGCTTTGCGCCCGAGTTTGGATTGACGGCGGGAGATATTTACAACGTCATCACGGGTTCTGGAACAAACCAATTTCACGGCGAGTTCCAGTACATCGGGCGGCCAACGGACGCGAGCGCTCGACCGATTCTCCTCGGCACAAATCCGAAGCCCGATCTGACTTTGAGCGATACGTCGTTCAATGTGGGCGGCGCCATTATCAAGGACAAACTGTTTCTCTTTGGAGCGTATGAACACGTCACGCGCGGCGTTCCCGCTCCGGTTACGATCAGTCCGGCGAATGCGGCGCAACTCGGGATCGCCTCAAAGCTGCTTGCCACGCCCGATAGCGTCCAGCACGCCCACTTTGCCGATTTGCGCGCCGACTGGCAGATCACGGAGAAGCATCAGCTGTTCGTCCGGCTGAACTATTTCCGAAATCAATTCCCGTTCAATACGAATGTTGGGGGACTGTACGCCCTCGACACGTCTTCCGACTTTCAAGATCGCGCTTATATTGGCAGCGTTCAGCTACTTTCGAGTTTTTCGCCCAACGTGCTGAATGAATTGCGCGTTGCGGAGCCTTATCGCCACAATACTCACGTTGCTAATTCATTCACAAATCCGGGTCCAATGATTACCATTCCGGGCATCGCCAATTTCGGCGGATCGAACGCTATCGACGATTTTTTCGCCGAGAAGAATCAGAACCTGAACGACAACTTCACGGTCATCAAAGGCGCACACACGTTCAAGGCGGGCGGTGGTTTTCAGCACATTCTCGACAACCAGTTGAACGACTTATACAGTCAGTACACGTTCCCGTCCATTCAGGCGTATCTGGGCGCAAAGTCCGGCGCAACGCCATTCAGCTATAGCACCTTCAATACAGTCATCGGAGCCGTGGGCGCGGGTTATCACTCGCTCTTCTGGGACTGGTTCGCGCAAGACAGCTGGCAGGCGAGGCCGAATCTGCTGGTTACGTACGGTGTTCGTTACGACCGCTTCCAGCCTCCCAGCCCGGCGGCGAACGAACCATTCCTCTACACGCAAAATTTCCGTACACCTGGCGCGAACTTCGCTCCACGGCTCGGCCTGGCGTGGTCCGTGGCCCCGAAGACGGTGATTCGCGTCAGTTCAGGGGTCTTCTACGAAGCGCCGCCGACCAACACCTGGTACAACCCGCTGAGTCAGAATGGCGGAAACACCGGATTCGTCGCGTCGTTTCTGCCCGGAGCGCAATTTGCACCCGCGTTCCCTCAGGTCTTCAATGCCATCTCGACAGGCTTCACCCGGACACCGAGCATCTTCGCCGTCACGCCGAATTTTAAGAACGGCTACACGTTCAACTCAAGCTTTCAGGTGACGCAGCAGCTCTCGTCGAACGACGCGATTACGGTGGGCTATGTGAATACGGGAGCGCGCAATCTTGAGTACCTTCGCAACCTGAATGTGGGCAGCGTCACGAGCTATCTGGCCGATGGACGCCCGATTTTCTCATCGGCCAACAGACCATTTCCGCAATTTAACGGAATTACGCTTCAGGACATTGGAGCCGATGCCAGCTACAACGCGCTTGAGACCAACTATCAGCATCGCTGGTCGAAGGGCTACCAGGTTGCGGCGTCTTACACGTGGTCCCATGCCATCACTGACGCGCCTGAAGCCAACGCTTACGACGGGGGCGGCCTTCTGATTGAAGACGCGAGCGACCGGCGGCGGGATCGGGGCAACAGTCTGGTTAACCGCCCCAGCGCCGCAACCATCAGCTCCGTTGTTGCGCCTACATTTCACTTCGATAACGGCTTCGTGCGTCACGTGGTGAATGGAAACCAACTCACGTTTTTGACGACGCTCGAATCCGGCGATCAACAGAATATCGTGGCTAATCGTGTGCTCAACGGCGACCCGCTGGTGGGCAGTGTGACGCGTCCCCTTTTCATCGGACGGAATACGGTGCGCGGTCCGAGCGTGTATCAGCTGGATGTGCGCTACACGAGAACCTTGATTACGCTTTGGGAGCGATTCAAGCCGCAGTTCTGGGCTGAGGCGAACAATGTGTTGAATCATCCGAACATTACGGTGATCAATGCGAACGCCTCGGTGGACGCGAACGGGTTCATCACTAAAGCGCCCACCTTCGCGCCCGTTTCCACTACGCTCGAAGGGCGGATTATTCAGCTTGGAATCCGGGCCGACTGGTAGTTTGGCAACAGGTGCAATCAGACTCACGCTTCCCGGCTCCGGTTTATGCGGAGACGGTCCTATCGATTAACTTCACGGATGCGCAGCGGCTCTTTCTGGAGTCGCTGCTGGAAATTCACTACGCTCACACTCTGATGCTGGCAAGGCAGGGGATCATCCCGGCTGAATCCGCACGGGCGTGCATTGAGGGGCTTCGTTCGCTTGACCGCGCTTCGCTCGAAGCGTGCGCGTACAGCGCCCAGTTTGAGGATCTGTTTTTCTACGTTGAGTCTAAATTGGAGTCGGCTCTGCGGGGCGGAAAACGCCGGCCGTATGCACACGGCTCGTAGCCGCAACGACATCGATTTAACGATGTACCGGATGTGTCTGCGGCGGGAAGTGCTGGCGCTTGTTGAAGCGGTTCATTCCGCCACGACAGTTCTGCGGAAGCTTGCCGGGCAGAACGTTGGAACGCTGATTCCGGCCTATACGCATACGCAGCCCGCCCAGCCGAGTACGCTCGCTCATTATTTTCTGGCGATCATCGAATGCTTCGAGCGCGATGAGGAGCGTCTGATGGCGGCGTTCCGGACGATCAACCGCAATCCGCTGGGCGCGTGCGCGATCACGACCACAGGTTTTCCAATCGACCGCGGCTACACAGCCGAACTGCTCGGTTTTGAGGGCTTGCAGTTGAACTCGTATGGCGCGATTGCGTCGAGCGACTATGTCACTGAAATGGCGGGCGCGGTTGCCACGGCCATGGTGAACCTTGGCCGGTTTGTGCAGGATCTGCTGCTGTGGTGCAACCCGGAAGTGGGCTTTCTGAAGCTATCTGGCGCTTGGGTGCAGATCAGCAGCATCATGCCGCAGAAGCGCAATCCCGTGGCGCTGGAGCACACGCGCATTCTGGCGAGCAAGGCTCTGGCGGGGGCGCAAGGGATTTTTACGGCGGTTCACAACACGCCGTTCGGGGACATTGTGGATTGCGAAGACGACTTACAGCCGCTGGTATTCAGCACCGTGGCCGATGCGGTCCGCGCTTTCCGGCTTTTTGGCGGGCTGATAGCCGATTGCGAAATCAATACGGCTCGTTTGGCCGCGCGGGCGAACGCGGACTTTCTTACGGTGACTGAACTGGCCGACACGATCACGCGGGGCGAGGGGGTGGGTTTTCGAGCCGCCCATCGGCTGGTCTCGGAGGCGGTGCGGAGTCTGGCCGGTCAATATTCGCCCGAAGGGATGGTGCGCGCGGTCGAAGAATTAGCGCTCTCCGTTCTTGGCCGCCGGTTGAGTGTCGATCGAAAGGATCTGCTGCAGGCCTTGGACGCGCAGCACTTTGTGAAGCTCCGCCGGATTCCTGGCGGTCCCGCGCCGGAGGCCGTTGAGGCCGCTCTGGCTATAAGCGATGAGAAAAGCAAAGCGGTCGAGGACTGGATTGCGGAGAAGACGGCACTGCTCAGTTCGTATCGGCAGCGGCTGAAGCAGTGTGCTGTAACAGCGCTTTAGGGATCTCCTGGAGGTCCCGCCAACTCAAGGAGATATGTTCCTTAGCCGCATTTTCGTGTACCCGATCAAGTCAGCTGCCGGGATTGAAGTGTCCGCCGCTTCCGTAGAGACCAGCGGTCCTTCAAAGGACAGGCGTTGGATGCTTGTGGACGCAGACGGCCTGTTCCTTTCGCAGCGCAAGGTGCCGCGAATGGCGCTGATGAGGCCGCGTTTCGAAGGTCCCGATTTGGTGGTTGAGGCGCCGGGCATGCCGCCCTTGATGATTCCGCCCTGGTCAGGTGAGGGTGATTGGATTTCTGTGCAAATCTGGAGGGATTCTCTAAGGCTGCCGCATCCGAATCAAACTTATAGCGATTGGTTTAGCGAGTTTTTGGAACGGCCATGCCGTCTGGTTCACCTCCCGGACAGCGTGAAGCGAGGGATAGAACCGCCCTTCGACGATGCCAAGTGGCGCGTGAGCCTGGCGGATGGATACCCGCTCCTGTTGATAACGCAGGAATCCCTCGATCTGCTGAATCGGAGGCTACCGTCACCGGTCGAGATGGAACGCTTCCGGCCGAATCTGGTGATCGCAGGCGCCGCTCCACACGAAGAGGACACGTGGGCCAATGTTCAGATCGGACCGGTTGAGCTTGCCGTTGTCAAGCCGTGTGCCCGCTGCTCTATCGTTCTTGTCGATCCGCGTACAGGGCATGCTGGGCTTGAGCCGCTGAAGACTCTTGCCGGTTACAGGAGAATGCCAAGGAGCGTCCTGTTCGCACAGAATGCGTTAGTTATAAATCGGGGGGAGATCCGGGTAGGTAGTCCGGTGAATGTTAGCTATCGCGAAAACGCTTTCGATGCTAATCCGTGATGGGGCCCTGAGTTATATACTGCTACCAGTATATACTAGATAGCGCATATTAAGGAGAAGAAGATGACTGATCGCGAGCAGTACACACCGGGTCCGGCCAGCGGGGCGCAGATACGAAAGGCCGGAGAGAAGTGGACGCTCATTCTGGTGAGAGAACTGCGCCATTCGCCGGAAAAAGTTTGGCAGGCGCTAATCGACCCGGCTCATCTGCGCGAATGGGCGCCCTTCGACGCCGATGGGAGCCTGGGTACGGTTGGGGCCACGGTGAATCTCACGACGGTGAACGCGCCCACGCCGTACGTTACCAAAACAACAGTGACGCGAGCGGACGCCCCCAAGGTTCTGGAGTACGCCTGGGGCGCCAACGATATCCGGTGGGAACTCGAAGCCTTGGGTGGCGGTACGCGCCTGACACTGTGGACCAACATAGATCGCCGCTTCATCTCAATGGGTGCTGCCGGATGGCACATTGCATTCGATGTTCTGGATCACCTTCTGAGCGGAACGTCCCATCCGCCGCCTCGCTGGCATCGACGCGATGAAGTTCGCCGGCTGGCAGCGCTTGAATGCGGAGTACGCCAAACAGTTCGCTATGGAAACGCCCGACTTGGGCCCCGCAAGCGGCTCAGAAGTCATAAACCGAGGGAACCGCCTTCCAGCAGCGTTGACCGGCCTCGGCGAAGGCACCAACCCATGCTTGCATTGCGCCTTTCAATGCCTATCTTATTTCCACTGATCCTCCGCGGATCGAGAGAACATCCCCCAGCTCTCGTTGCACCCTAAACGTGACTTAAAGTATAGGGTGATGTGCACTCTTCGAAAGTTGAATTGGATCGGTCGGGATGCACTCCATGCACTTCGAGGCCTGCGACGGAATCTGATATTCACGTGCATAACCGTCGTTTCGCTGGGGCTTGGTATCGGTGCCAACACAGCCATTTTTTCTTTGTTGAATACCGTTCTGCTCAAACGGCTATCCGTTTCTAACCCGGAGGGTCTGGTCACCTTCGCCAAAACCTACCGTGGCAACCGAACCGGTGTCGTCTGGTCATTGGGAACCATCGATCGGTTAGCAGCACGAGATTCGTCGTTTGATGGCGTGTTTGGGTGGTTTGCAAGGCCAATCAACTTATCGGTGACTGATACCAGCCAGTGGGTCAACGGTGCGCTTGTGACGGGGCAATATTTCCCGAACTTTCCGAGTAGTACCGGCTATCGGGAGATTGTTCAACGAGAACGACGTTCGAGACGCCAAAGCGAATCCGGTGTGCGTTCTCAGCTACGGCCTTTGGCAACGCAAGTTCGGCGGCGATCCTCAGTTGCTTAGCCGAATCGTGTTTCTGAATGGACACGCTTATCGGGTCCTCGGGGTGACCGCACGCGGCTTTCATGGCGCCGACTTACAACACGTTTCCATGTCACAGTTCCCGCAACGCGAATCGGAGACTTCATGCCCGGTATCGGGGACCATTCGAATATCTCGTGGCTGATTCCGATGGCGCGACTCACAACTGGCACGACAAGAGCTGAGGCGCAGCAGCAAATCCAGGTGTTGTTTTCGCAACTCGATCCAGAACGGCGCACCGATTCCATTTGGAGGATGGAAGTCAAGGAATCAACACCGCGCGATCACAATTCGGCCAGCCTCTGCTTGTGCTTATGGGAATCGTTGCTCTGGTATTGCTTGCGGCTTGCGCCAATCTTGCCAGCCTGCAGCTTGCCAGGGCACAGGAGCGCACCCAGGAATTTGCCATTCGCCTTTCTCTTGGTGCCTCCAGGGGCAGAATCATCGGCCAACTATTCATAGAGAACCTGTTGTTGGCCATGGCAGGCGGTATTGCGGGCGTGACGCTGTCAATCTGGATCGTCAGGACCTTGGTTGACTTCCTGAATACGGGGCACTCCGCAATGTCGGCATTGCACGTAACGCCAGATGGCCGCGTACTCGCTTTTTCCGTTCTCTTGACCTTCTCTACCGCCGTTCTTTTCGGGCTGCTCCCGTCATTGCAGGCTACACGGCCAAATGTTCTGCCGTGCCTGAAACTGGCCGCAGCTGGCCCTGGCACCCGGGTTTTGATGCGCAGGAGCTTGGTTGTGATTCAAATCGCATTGTCAGTTGTAATCGTTTTTGCAGCGGGCTTGCTGACGCGGACTTTGCAAAAGTTTGCGACTGTAGATCTCGGATTCCAGCCGGATCGCGTGATCGCGTTGAATGTTGATCCGACCGCAAATGGCCACTCCAATGCCGAGGTTTCAACCATTCTTGACGAATTGCTAAATCGCGCGAGAGATTTGCCCGGTGTGAAGGCAGCCAGTCTCTCGGCCACCACGCCTTACGACTCGATGTCAATGTCTATGTCGATGCCCATTGAGGTACGTGGGTATGCTCCCAAACCGGTTCGAGGGGATCTGGTTGTCGACTTTGATTCCATTAGTTCCCAGTATTTTGAGACTTTAGGGCAACCATTTCTGCGCGGTAGAGATTTCAATGCACGAGACAATGAGAAGAGTTCGGCGGTCGCAATTGTGAATGAGAAATTCTGCCGATACTACTTTGGCCATCGAGACCCCATCGGGCAAAGATTCCGAGTGAGCGGCGAGGACGTTGAGATTGTCGGTGTCGTCAAAAACGTCCGAGATCAGCAAATTAGAAGCGGTCCGGATAAAATCATTTACGTGCCCGAGAAGCAAGGCCCACCTTCTAAGTTGACCCTTCTGGTAAGAGCTGCGGACGATCCCAGGCATCTCATTCCGTCGTTGCTTAGCATTGTTCGAAGTATCGACCGGCGCATGCCTGTTTTTTCAGTGCGCACACTAGACATGAACGTCGAAGCAGGCCTCTCGCCTGAACGGATTCTGGCATATCTCTCGACGCTTTTTGCAGCTCTTGTGACACTGCTCGCCGGCATTGGCTTGTATGGGGTGCTTGCTTACTTAGTGGTTCGCCGCACCCACGAGATCGGCATTCGGTACGCGCTTGGTGCACAAAAAGGTAATGTCCTCGCCTTGTTTGGGCGTGAAGGCGTGATTCTAGCGCTGGTTGGCCTGAGCATTGGCGCACCGTTAGCGTTGATATCCGCAAAGGTTTTACGGGGCTTGCTCTTTGGTATCACAGCGAGCGATCCGCTGACGCTGTTTATCAGTATCGCGGTGCTCGCGGTGACAGCTCTTGTAGCCACCTTCATTCCGGTGTGGCGCGCTATACGCGTTGAACCGATGAGGGCCCTGCGCTGGGAGTAGACCTGGTAGGTGTGTATTGAATTCATAGACTGGTTTATGGCATAGACCAGATATGGAGCGAAATGCACGCGATGACTTACAAGGATTGATTTTTGCGACATTGAATCAGGTCTATCTGCGCGGCCTGACGATCTTGCGCGCGGCTGGCTGGATGCTCGGTTTCCCGCTGCTCGGGCAGATGTCAAAACATGGCCGAGACTCCCAGTGGCGGCTTTGATTGCGTTCACCGCGCTGATCGTTTACGCATTCTGGCGAATCCACAATTACTACAACAAGCTGACGAAGGGGAATCTGCCGGTACAGCTTTCGAAGCTCGAAGGAGCGGGCTTGATTGAGATTCGCAAGGGGTTTGTGAAGAAGAAGCCGGTGACTACGGCCAAGTTGACGGCCAAGGGCGCGAAAACGCTCGCCGTGGATTGGATGGAGATGGATGAGATTCGCCGGCGGGCGAACGGGTTGGGAAGGTTTCGAGATAGTAATTAGGAAGCAACGGAACCACGCTACCGGCCGGGGCCAATTGCGAAGATTCACCTGACCCATGGACTCAGCGGCAGCTTTCTAAAAGAATTCGCTTGCCTCACAATACACCTTATGGTGTAATGTGGAGGTGGATGAGCTCACCGATGTCATGACCGCGCTTTCTCACCCGGCTCGGCGAGCGATCATCGACCAACTAGCAAAGGGGCCGGCCAGATTCCTCGAGATCGCGAATCAGTTCGACACGGCCCTGAACGCCGTGACCAAGCATCTGAAACTGCTCGAGAGAGCCGGCCTGATTGAACGCAGAAAGCAGGGTCGCGAAGTTTATATCTCATTGCGCGGCGAGCCTCTGAAAGAGGTCGCGCAATGGGTGCATGTATACGAGCGGTTTTGGAATCAGCGGCTAGACGAGTTCGGGCAATACTTCAAAAACAAGAACAGCACGAAGGAGAAGAAGCAATGAAGGAGACGATGAACAAAATCGAAGTCAAGCTTGAGCGGACGATTCCCGCTTCGGTAGACGAGGTTTACGACGGGTGGCTGGATCCAAAGATTCCCGGCAATCCCTGGAATGCGGCTGACAGGTTTCTCTTGAATCCGGAAGTGGATGGATTCTTTTACTGGACGATCAAAGGCACTGCGCATTACGGGCGCTTCACCGAGGTCGAGCGGCCTCGCCGGATTCAGCATACCTGGGTCTCGCCCAATACTCTTGGGCACGAGTCCACGGTGACGGTGAGTTTTGAGGAGCGGGCAGAAGGCACGCTGATGACCCTTGTCCATTCAGACCTTCCGGATGACGACAGGGCCAGATCGCACGAGAAGGGCTGGGGCCGTTTTCTGGGGATTTTCCTTGAGCAATTTGGAACGCTTCGCGGGAGCAGGGGTGACGAACGGTTCGTAGGCAGAAATTTCCAGCCAGTTAATTTCATTTCAGACACAAAAGGAGACAACAAATGGTAGAGCAGGATTATTCTTCATCAATCACCGAGAACATCAGGGCACAGGAAGCGACCGGACGCATCAGCCGCGTGGCGGACTGGTGGTCCGCGAGTTTCACCGGGGCTTCAGACAAGGTTGGCGACACGTTTACGGTCCGTTGGAGCGATACCTTCGTGGACTTCGCCGTCGTTGACATCGTTCCCTCAAAGAAAATTATCTGGAGGGTTACCGACTGCAATTTGCCGTTTATCGAAGACAAGAAGGAGTGGGAGGATACCCAAGTTGTTTTTGATATCTCGTCGGATGGTCCGGCGACAACGGTGACGATGACTCATGCCGGACTGGTGCCCGGGATCGAATGCTATAACACCTGCAAGAAGGGTTGGGACTTCTACATCCTGGAGAGCCTGAAGAACCTGCTCAAGGAGAACCGAGGTTTCCCGGACATGCGGGGGAGACGGGAAAGGGCAGAAATGGCCGCTGCGGAATCCTAATAACTGTTGAAAGCGTCGGGATGCTTCGGCCAGCTACGCCGCTGAATTCGAGTTGGATTATTGGCAGTAGCCGCGCTCTCACGAAAATCCCGGTTTATAATCCCTAAGATCGGAGGCTAAAGCGCCGCCATCCCATGGACTCTTCCCGAACCTCGCTCTTAATCCTTTCGCTTTTCGTTGTCTCGCTCGCCCGCGCCCAAGATCATCCACAGGAGCCGTGTTCGTTGCAGGATGACAACGCCCATTCTCCGCAATTGTCCGCCGTGGAACCCGTGGCAAGTACTTCCTGGCAGTGCTATGCAAACGGGAAGTGCTCCTCCTTTGAAGTGCATGCGGGCGATTCGATCCAGGTCACCCGGGTTCTAAATGGATGGACTTGCGGATACGTCACGAGCGCTGGTGGTGCCGGCCCGGAGTGGATTCGTACTGACGATGTTGTGCCGGTTACGGCCGATCCCGATCCACCACTGAGTGCGTGGGTCGGGACCTGGACAGGAGGCGAGGACATTGTTCACATCCATCGCTCGAGTAAGAATGGCTGGTTGGCGCTAGACGGCACCGCAACGTGGAACGGCATTAACAGCAATCAGCACTTCGGGAACCTGCGCGGGGAAGGCAGACCAACCGGCAATAAACTGCACTACACGGAAGGGCGGGGAGAATACGCATGTGCCGTTGCCATGAGACTGATTGGTGATTACATCCTGGCTAGCGATAACCAGAACTGCGGGGGACTTAACGCTCGCTTCCAAGGCGTCTGGAGGCGAAAGAAACCGTGACGTCAGATCTACATTGCTGTGGAACGGAGTGCGTTGGTGAGCTGAACGAAGTCATACGCGCCGAAATCTTGCTTCGCGGTCCGATCCCATTTTCCCGCTTCATGGAAGTGGCGCTCTATCATCCGACGCTCGGTTACTACCGGCGAGGCCGGGACCCCTTTGGAATTCGCGGCGATTTCTATACGGCCGAGCAGCTTCCGGTTTTCGGGCAGCTGCTCGCGATCTATGTTGCCCGGCTGAAGAGCACGTTTGAAGACAGTGCGAAGTTCGAGATTCTGGAACTCGGCGCTGGACGAGGCGAACTGGCGCAGTCGCTGGGTCCATGGAACTACCGGCCCTTCGATTGGAACACCGATTCGCTCCCGGAATCGATGTCGGGCCTCGTGATCGCAAACGAGTTCTTCGACGCATTGCCGGTTCACCTCCTCTCCCGAACCCGAACCGGATGGCGAGAACTCGGTGTGACTTGGGACGGACAACAGTTTGCGCTCGCTCCGCTCGAAGAACTCTCAGCCGAACTCGAGAGCTATGCCGAACGGCAGGGTGGACGGATACCGATCGGCGGTTTGCTCGAAGTGAACCTTGCGATGCGATCTTGGGTTGAACGGATCAGCGGATTCTTAGCGCGCGGGAGATTGCTCGTGATTGATTATGGATACTCAACACCGGAACTGGTGCGGTTTCCGACAGGCACCTTGATGGCCTACGAAGGACACGCGGCCCACGCCGAGATTTTGAGTGCACCTGGGACACGTGACATCACCGCGCATGTAAATTTTTCACAACTGCGCGAAGCCGCTGCGAACAATGGCTTCAAGGTGAAGCGGGAATGTTCTCTGCGGAACTGGGCTCTTTCAATCTGCGAGACCGCCGAGTGGAACACTCTTTGGGCAGCCTCGGACGAACGGTGGAGATTGCAATGGAAGCAGCTCGTCTTCGGAATGGGAGAAACGTTCCGGGTGCTCGAGTTGGAAAAAGCTGCCGCAAAATAAAAACGCCCCCGAAAAACTCGGAGGCGTTTGAAGGTTTGTGTCCGCTACCGCGGATCACCGACTACTTCTTTTTCTTTGCGGGCGCCTTCTTGGTTGCTTTCTTTGCAGCAGCTTTTGCGGGCGCCTTCTTGGTTGCGTTCTTCATCGATTGATTCTCCCTAACGTAAATTTGCAATCTTATACAAGATCGCAGCGTGATTCATATATAAATTTGTTCTGAAGAGAAGTCAAGAGAAAAATATCTTTAGAGCTCGAATGAGACACGACGATACCTCTCAGACACCCCAAAACGTAATCCAGAAATTTGTTTTACCCTTTGAGAAGTGCCGCTCATCGATTTCTCAACTCGTTTTCGACTGCCGCTCGGTCGCCGTAACCTTATCCTCGTGGTGGCGATTGTATGCGCCCTTGCTTCAGGGTGCGCGCGGAAACATAAGCGGATGGTCTCGACCCCGAATGCGCCGCAACCGCCCTATCCATCGGCACGCGGACCTATCGCCGCACCTCCATCCGTGGCCATCGGCTACTCCGAAGAGGGCGTCGCAAGCTGGTACGGAATTCCCTTCAACGGTCGCCAGGCGGCTGACGGCGAGATCTACGATATGGAAACGCTGGTCGCCGCGCATCGCACGATGCCCTTCAACACCTGGCTAAAAATTACTAATCTTGCGAATGACAAGACAGTGAACGTAAGAGTGATCGACCGAGGGCCATTTGTCGAAGGAAGAATGATCGACCTCTCGAAGGCGGCGGCTAGACAGATCGATCTATTGGGTCCGGGGATCGGACGCGTGAGGCTGGAAGTAGTGGCAGCACCCGCCGATATTCCGACAAGCGATTTCTATGCCGTGCAAGTGGGCGCCTTCTCCGTGGCGGCACATGCGGAACAGGTGCGGACTGCCTTTGCGGAGCGCTTCGGTACTGCGCAACTCGTCCTGAAGCAGGGCAAGGTCCCGTTGTGGCGAGTGCTGGTCGGCAAGGAGCCGTCCATCGCGGCGGCCCAACAACTCGCGGGCGTGTTGAGTGGCGAGAACAAAGATGTCTTCATCGTACGGCTGGATCAAACGATTCTAAATCCGGCGCCGCTGCCGCCGCCTGCCCTTACGCCAAGCTCGCCGCAAGTTGAACCCCCACCTCAATAAGGTCAGCGAGATTTTCTTCGGAACTACGGCACTACCTTCCCGAGGACAGACTCACTCTCCGTGATAGCAAGCCCCGCCGTGGACAATTCGCCGCTCTCCGGTCTGGTCGGCAACTCGCCCGCCATGAAGCAAGTGGCGCGTCTGGTTTCGCGGATGGCGAAGTCGCGCTTCCCGGTGTTGATACTCGGCGAAACGGGAACCGGCAAAGAAGTTGTTGCGCGGGCCATTCACAATCTGGAACAACGCGGACAGTTTGTAGTTGTCGATTGCTCTTCGCTGGTAGGGCCACTGATGGAGAGCGAGCTATTCGGCTACTCGAAGGGAGCGTTCACCGGAGCGCATGTTCAGAAGCTTGGGCTTTTGGATGCCGCAAACGGGGGAACGGCATTTCTCGATGAGATTGGAGAGCTGCCGCTCGATATGCAGCAGAAGTTGCTGCGCGTTTTACAAGAAAAAGAGTTTCGCGCGGTAGGAGGTCTCTCCCAGAGATCCTCAAACTTCAGAGTGATTGCGGCGACAAACCGCGACCTGGCGAGCGAAGTGGAGAAGGGCCGGTTCCGGCAGGATCTTTATTATCGTTTGAACGTTATGAAGCTGCGGCTTCCACCGCTACGCGAACGGCGAGAGGATGTACCTCTTCTTATTTCGCATTTCCTGGAGCGGCACGGAAACGGGCACCAGGTTCCGACGGATACGATGGAGGCGCTCGTTCAATACGACTGGCCGGGCAACGTTCGAGAACTGGAGCACACAGTACAGCAGATGGTCGCGATGAACTCGGGGCAGTGGATCTCGAAGGGAGATCTTCCGTCAACGGTCGCGAACCAATCGCTAGAACGTCACCTTCGCACGACGCCTGGACCGGGATCGCCCTTTGCACAGCAACTCGGAGAATCGGCGAACCAGGTGATTCCACTGGCCGAAGTGGAGAAACGCGCTATTCTTCATGCCATGGATATCACGAAAGGCGACCGTACGCTCGCGGCGGCGATGCTCGAAATCGGCCGCACCACGCTTTATCGCAAGTTGAAAGACTACGGACTGTAATATTGAGAGCGTGCGAATTGCGCTCGACGCCACTTACAGCGTGGATCCACAGCCTTCGGGCATTGCCGTCTATTCACGAGAAATTCTGAACGGGTTAGCGGACGCTCACCCCGAGGACGGCTTTCTTCATTGTTATCGTCCAAAGCAATTCAATCGGACGACGGCTCCCGTCCAGCCAAATGTCTCGCGGCGGTTACTGCTGCCCCCGTTTCCTACCTTCAGAGCCGATGTCTTTCACGCGCTGAATCAGCGAGTGGACCGGCGGCCGGCGCGAAGAGTAGTCTGTACGTTTCACGATCTGTTTGTCATGACAGCGGAGTACTCTTCCGCGGAGTTTAGAGTGCGATTTACGGAACAGGCGCGCCACGCCGCGGCACACGCGGACATGATCATAGCCGTCTCGCGATTCACCGCTACACAGGTGACGGAGTTGCTGGGCGTGGATCAGGCACGCATTCGCGTCATCCCGCACGGAGTCGCCGCTCCGGTTAATAGCGCCAGGCCGAAGAATCGGGAGAAGCTTATTTTGTTTGCCGGAGCGCTGCAGCTTAGAAAGAATGTTGGAGGCCTGGTGAAGGCGTTCGAACGGCTGCCTTCGGATTGGCGGCTTGTACTGGCCGGATCAGCCAGGGGCTATGGAGCCGATGCAATTCTGCGGCAGATCGCCGAAAGTTCCTGCCGCGAACGGATCCAAGTCACCGGCTATGTTGCTCGCGACAAACTCGACGAACTCTACGGCAAGGCTTCGATCTTTGCGTTTCCTTCTTTCGATGAAGGATTCGGTATACCGATCCTGGAGGCGATGGCGCACGGCGTCCCAGTGATGACATCGAACCGGTCGGCGCTAGTGGAAGTCGCACGCGACGCCGCTCTACTGGTGAATCCCTATGACACCGATGAAATCGCGAGCGCGCTTCGGCGGTTGATAGATGATCCTGAGTTGTGCGGCGAACTCACTGAACTCGGAAAGGCGAGAGCAAAACTCTACACCTGGGAGCGAGCTGTCGCGGAAACTTACCGCGTTTACAAGGAAGTCCAGTAGCGGACTACTTCGATTCCTCGTCGATGGAGATTTTCAGCGCACGAAGAAACTTCTGGTCCTGGGAGGTCAGCCGAATTTTCCCGGCGGACTCAAAATGCATGGGCGCTTCGGGACGGTTTTCCATATCCGCCGTATCGGAATCGTCTTCCGATTCGTCGCGCTTGTTGAACCCTATGGTCGCTTCGAGCACTAAAAAGACATCGTAGCCGGCACTCTTGATCTCGCCGATGGCGCCTGCGATGCGGTCTGACTCGGACAGCGATTCGTTGATCGCATTGCCCAACTCCTGCATCAGCTCCTTCAGTCTTTCGTCCAAAATTACCCCTTTCCCGGGTACCTTCAGGGTATCACCCAATTCACCGGTAGGCAGTTGCCATGAACATTGGATAATGCAAGAAATAAGCACCTAAGCAGTAGTGCGGGGAGTAGCAACTCCTATTCAATCTATTTGATGCGTGGAAGTCTAGGATTTACTCTTTACATCCAGTTTGGGATGGGACTATCAGTACTGCCGCCCGGCCAAACTCCTATGTTTGAGAGTTGCTTTGCTCGTAGGGTTTCGTCAAATAACGAGCCGCTTCGCCCTGCGCGCCCCCGTAGTTATCGTGGGTCCGAATGGCTTGCTTATATTCGCTGACGGCGCGGTCGCGTTGACCGGTGACATCGAAAATCTTGCCCAAATCGAGGTGGCACCAAACTTCCGTCCACTTCGGCTCCACGTCGCCGTTGATCGCAGCCCTGAATTCGTTTGCGGCGGATTGGAAATTGTTCTGCTTGAAGAAAAGTTCGCCGATTCGGTAGTGTGCGAGCGAGCTGTTCTTGTTCACTTCAAGGGCTTGCTGATAGGCACGCAGGGCGTTTGAGAAATCGTTCACTTCAACGAACTGGTCGCCGCGGCGAATGGCGACGGCAATCTGAATGGTGGGATCGAGCCGCAGCAGAACATGATTGGGATCGATCACCACCTTGCGCGGTTTACCAAACGTATCCAGACTGAATTCGGAAGAGGTTCCGGTGACTTCGACGCGCTTGTCCTCGGGATTGCCCTCCGTTTCTATGCGAAGGTCAACCGGCATACGGAAGGTATCCAGGTCCTGGTTGATCTTACCGACGATCCGAAAGCCCTGTTGCGTGCGCAACACGGTGTACTCGAGCTTGAACTCAGGCGATCCGCTCGATTCGAGCCACTGGATGAAAAAGTACCGGAGATCCTGGTTTGAGGCCTGCTCCATCACCTTACGAAAATCTTCGCTACTGGCGGATTGCCAGCTGTACTTATCCAGAAAGGCGTGAAGGCCTTTTGTGAAATCGGCTTCGCCCACAACGCTACGAAGCATGTTGAGGACGGCCGCGCCTTTCGCCGCAGTGAGCGCCCAGTACTCAGGAGAGTAATCCTCCAAACGAGCGGCTTGCAAAACGGGTGGGTCCTTCACCGTGAGAGCCTCTATGTAGCTGGACTTGACCTCCGCTTCCATAGCTCCCGGACCAGCTGTATGTCCGATATACAGCAGTTCCGAAAATCGCGCCGGCCCATTCATCAGCCAGAGGGCATTCCGGCTGTTAGGCGATACGAGAACGCCCCACCACTGCCGTGAAAGTTGATTCGCAAGTACTTTTACATTTACCTTTTCGGAGATCGAGGACGGCGAAAGGAAGATGATGCCGGGAGCTGAGTACCCATTCACCGCGCCAGCTTCGGTTTCAACCAGCGTCAAATTCGCCTGTGGGGCAAGACCGTACTCGGTGGTGAAATACGTCATGATTTTTCCGGTCTCATCGCCATAGGTGTGGGCGCAGGCAGCTTGTTGATCGCGGAAGAAAATCTGCGAAGAGATGCCTTGTGACGAGACCCGGACCGGATCGCCTTTGACTATCGCTATACTGCCTGGAAAACTCAGCTTGTCGTAATGAAACGAAAACAGACTCTTGTCGCTGCCGGCGCGGTCAGTTTTCAGGTCACCGCTCGCGATCACATGGTAGTCCGAGGGCGTGGTGATGTGAAGATCCGCAGCGAACCGGTTCACCGTGTATCCGCTGACGGGAAACCAGCGGGCAGGGTAGAGCAGATAACCGAAGTCGGGATGCAGCGCGGCGAACTTGATGCCGTACACAGGCGAATCCTCGTTACCGGTGAACTTTCCGTCGTAACTGACGGACACCTGACTGGGTTGGCCTTTCTGAAGCGCACTCGGAAAGTTGATCGTGATGGTGAAAGTCTGGGTGTTCCGTGTATTTTGCAAGGAGGCGCCATGGCCGTCCACAACCTTGCTGACGTTCAGGGCATTGTTCAATTCGAACGTAACGTCGTTCGTGTTCTCAAGCGGCGTGAAGTCGATCTTGGCGGTAGCGACGATCGATTGCGTACGCGGATTGATATCGGCGTCGATCGTGTACTTTTGGACGTCAATGCGCCCGTTCTTCTGTGGCGATTGCCCTAAAACGGCGGTGGCAAAAGCGAGGGCGAACGCCGCAGCTTTGAAATGGCGCATCATTTAACTTATTGTCTCCCGGACAGCGCGCTCACTTGCTCGCTTGAACGCAGGCGGGCGCAAGTGTCGGCAATAGAATTAGCTACTCGAAGAAGCGGATCTCCTTCGAGAGTGAGCGACTCGCGAACCGCCGCAAGGTCCTTCTTCATCTGGCTAGCCGACGCGCTCCCGTCTAAGAGATTGGACGCGGCTGCGGCGATGTTGTCCGAAGTCATCTCGTGTTGGATCAGTTCGGGAACGATTTTACGATCGGCCACAAGGTTAACCATCGAAAGAAACGGGGCTTTAACCAGGTGACGGCCAGCGTACCAACTCAAAGGCATGACCTTATAGAAAGTAACCATGGGGGTTCCCAGGACGGCCGCTTCGATGGTCACGGTTCCGCTCGCGGCAAGCGCGAGGTCTGCGTGGCCAATGCAGTCCCAGGTCTCGTTTTCTATTATTTTGATGGATTGCGTGGCCATGGGTTCCCGAAATTTTTCTAAAGCGGCGCCGGTGCGGAATCCTCTGGGGGTTGCGAGGATGACGGACAAGGGGAAACGGGTCCGCAGTTTACGAACGGCCTGGATCAGGTCGGGCATGTGCCGCCGCGCTTCTCCCCCTCTGCTTCCTGGTAGAAGCACCACAAGCTGACGGTCTTTCGGAAGGGCATGGCGCTCGAAGAACTCGTCGCGCGGCGTGGCTGTCCGGACAGTATGAGCGAGCGGATGCCCTATATAGGTTGCATCAACGCCGCGATCACGGAACCACTGCTCTTCAAAAGGGAATAAACAGTAAAGCTTGTCCACAAGCTTGGCGATCTTTTTCACACGCCCTTGACGCCAGGCCCAGACCTGCGGCGCAACCAAATAAAAAACGGGAACGTTCAACCGCTTCATATGACGCGCCACCCGCAGGTGAAAATCCGGACTGTCGGTAAGGAGCGCCGCGTCGGGCCGACGCTGCTCGGCAAAACGAATCAGCTTGCGGAACTCGCCGTAAATGCGCGGCAAGTGGCTGACGACTTCCGCGAGTCCCACCACGGCCAAGCTGGCTGAATCGATGACCGGTTCCACACCGGCAGCCTGAAGCCTGGGCCCAGCGCATCCATAGAAATGAGCCTTCGGATAACACCGGGAAAGATGAGCGACTACGCCCGAGGCGTACATATCACCCGACGCTTCGCCTGCGGAAACCAGGAAATCCACTGCTTTTTCCTCAAGTGTAGCAGTGCAAATGGCTTGTATCTGCCCGTTGAATAGGGATTTGCGGCGGAATCGCTCTGCTAGAATCGAGGTCGAAAACATAGATGCCCAGTATTCGAGAGTCGAGTCCTTCCAACACGGCTCATTCTGGTCAAGCCGCTGGTCAAGCTGCCAGTCAAGCTGCCGGTTTAGCAAAGGTGAGCGTTGGGCAATTTGCGGAACGATTCCGTGGCGAAGCGATCCCGCTGAGCAACACGTTCAGTTACTTCTGCGCTTCACTGCCGATGAGCGAAGAAGTGGTCAAGGAATATCTGGAGGAGCCAGTTGCGGCGCTACCTCCGTCCATTGCCGCGATGCTGCCGCGAATCTCGATTCTATTAGTGCCGTACCTGGAGCGCTCAGGTGAGCGCGGCCTAACGAAGAGCAAGCGCAAAACGCGCCCGGCTGTCGAGAAGCTTTCGGATTTCGTCGTTGCGGAACGCCCGGCGGAGGGCAAACAATCGTGGGCCTCGCAGGTGAGCTACGAGAACGAGACGGTGCTGGTCTTTGCTTTAAAGGAGCAAGACGTCGCGGAGTATCATTACCGCCTCTATCGCCGGTTATCTGGATTGGTCGCGGACACTTGGTCAACGGAAGCCGCCACCGCCTACAAGGCCATGATCCGGGAAGAGCTGACGACCGCCGTTCATGGTGAGTTGGATGATGACGGCTGGCAGGCTAAACAGTCATTGATCCGGCGGCAGACGAACGTCAAGAAGGATAGCCCGTTGTTTGCGGATTATGTGCGTCAATCGTTCATCGATACGTTGACGCTTTATCTGCATGGAATCTGCTGCGATATCGATGTGGAGACGGGACCGCGGCAACTCCCCAGCCGCTATTTGCGCAAGCGGCTGAATCTTCTTAAGTCACTTTACCCGCCACCCGCCGGATATGCGGTTTTCCCGGAAGACGCGGAACAGGGCAAGGGCGCGCCTCTTCCCCAACTAGAGGCTTAAGCTCCGAAGCCGAGTTTATTCTGTAGTTCCTCAAGTGGAATCCGCTGGGTCTCCGGATAAAAGCGGAACACGACGAAGAACTGAATCACCATAACGATCGAAAAGAAGACGAACGGGTACCCGCCGGAACGGGCTGCCATGAGCGGGAATATGCCCGATACCGCGGCGTTCATGAACCAGTGAGAAAAGCTGCCGAGGCTTTGTCCTTTTGCCCGCACGGTATTGGGAAAAATCTCACTGATGTAGACCCAAATGACCGCCCCTTGCGAGAACGAGAAGAAACAAATGAAGCTCGCCAGAAACCAGAGAAGAAACGTGCCATGCCCACCGGAGAAGAACACCCATGCCACTCCAGCGAGGGACGCGGCACAGGCGACGGAGCCAATAAGAAGCAGTTTTCTCCGTCCGATCTTGTCGATCAGCGACATGGCGATAGTGGTTGCAATAAGGTTCAAGAGGCCGATCACAACGGCCTGAACATCGCTCGAAAGGGCGCTGAAGCCGGCGCGAGCGAAGATGTCGTTCAGGTAATAGAGAATTGCATTGATTCCCGACAACTGATTGAACATGCCGATGGAGATCGCCAGGAAGATCGGCAGCCGGTATCTCCGAGTAAATAGCCGCTCATCCGCACGCGGCACGGCGACCGACTCTGCGATCTCTTGCAACTCCCGTTCTACATTCTCTTCTCCAATCTGGGAAAGTGTTTCTCTGGCTTCTTGAATGCGTCCCTTCTTTACGAGCCAGCGTGGGCTGCGCGGGATTCGGAGCAGAGAGAGCAGGAACAGCAGAGCTGGCACTGCCGCGATACCGAGTTTCCAGCGCCATTCCACCTGGCCGAGCCCGAAGAGACCAATGACGTAGTTGGATACGTAGGCGACAAGAATGCCCAACACCACGTTGAACTGAAACAGGCCAACCAATCTGCCGCGCCATCTGGCGGGCGCAATTTCCGCGATGTACATCGGGCCAAGGACAGACGATCCGCCAATTGCTATTCCGCCTATCGCCCGGAAAGCCAGTAGCGAATACCAGTCCCAAGCGATGATGCAGCCGAGGGCGGAAAGGAAATACAGTACGGCGATCAGCCGCAGGCCATCTCTCCTTCCCATACGGTCGCCCACTATCCCACTGGTCAAAGCTCCCAGCACCGTGCCCCAGAGCGCGCTCGCTACGGTTATGCCAAGAAGCGCCGGCGTGAGATTGTAGGCGACCGTAAGGGCGTGAGTGGTACCGGAGATGACGGCGGTATCGAATCCGAAAAGCAATCCGCCGAGCGCAGCAGTAGCCGCACCATTCAGCAGCGGCCAATTGAGTGTCAGTTTGGGAACTGGAGCTAAGTTGTGGGACGGTTTCCATAACGGGCTGCGTCATTATACAGCTATGTCCATTGATTGCGCTCAATGTTAGATATTGATGATTTGCGTATACTGATCTTGGCCGAGAATTCGAGAGCACCCATGGGAAAAACCAATGATTGAACAGCTTCGGAGTAAGTATCCGGCTTTTGATCGTTCCCGGCTTCGCGTGCAGCCCCTGGCCGACCGGGTTCACGATCTCCAACTGGATCGCTGGCTGAAGGTGGACGAGTCTCCACTGGCGTTCGAACATCCGCAATTACAGACGGTAGCCGCACGTATCGTTGAAGCGAAAGGCCGTGGAGCCGCGCGGATATTGATGATGGGCGCGCACGTGTTGCGTGCAGGTGTAAACAGGCAAATCATCGACCTCTTGTCGCGTGGGCTTCTGGACCATATAGCCGTCAACGGCGCCGCGGCGATTCACGATTATGAATTGGCCCGCATCGGTGCGACAACCGAAAGCGTGGCGCGGTACATAAGCTCCGGCGAGTTCGGATTGTGGCGTGAAACGGGAGAGCTGAACGACTGGATCGGAGAAGCGGCATCCCTCGAACTTGGCCTGGGAGAAAACGTTGGCCGCCGAATTGCGGAAAGCGATTTTCCGCACCGGGAGTTAAGTGTTTTTGCGGCTGCATACCGGATGAATGTACCGGTAACGGTTCACGTCGGGATCGGCTACGACATTCTGCATGAGCATCCGAATTGTGACGGAGCGGCACTGGGTGCGGCGAGTTACAGAGACTTCCTGATCTTTGCGAAAGCGGTGGAGCGGCTGGAAGGCGGAGTGTTGCTCAGTTTTGGCTCCGCCATCATGGCTCCCGAGGTCTATCTGAAAGCGCTGGCAATGGCGCGCAACGTAGCGCACCAGGAGGGACGCGAAATCCGGCATTTCACGACTGCCGTATTCGATGTGGTGCCGATTGAGGGTGACATCCATCACGAACTGGCCAAGACGGATCCCGGCTATTATTTCCGGCCTCACAAAACTATACTGGTGCGGACAGTGGCGGACGGGGGCGAAAGCTTCTATTTCCGCGGCGACCATCGCGCTACTTTTCCCGCTCTGCGCCGCTGCGTTCTTGAGGCAGATCAGCTCGCGTCGAATCAGTCTGAAAGCATATGACGACTAATGAAATCCTCGCGGCCTTTCCTGAAGATGTCGGCCCTGGTCGTTGGAGACGTGTGCCTGGATCGCTGGTGCACGTATGATCCCTCTTTGTCAGAGCCATCGAGAGAAACGGGTATCCCGCGTACCGGGGTAGTGAAGACCGAGGTGACTCCGGGAGCCGCTGGCACAGTTGCGAACAATCTCGTCGCTCTGGGCGTGGGACGTGTCGCGGTGCTTGGCGCGATCGGAGACGACGGCTTTGGCGAAGAACTCTTCAGGGCACTGAAGGCAGGTGGTATTGGATCGAGCTTATGCATCCGGACAGAAAGCATCCAGACATTTACCTACACGAAAGTCATCAATAGCCTGACAGGCGTGGAGGATAAACCAAGGCTCGACTTCGTCAATACGACGCCACTGGACGCAAGCGTGGAGCAAGAAATTATCGCCCGCTTGCGGCGGCAGTTGACCGAATTCGACGTTGTTTTGATTTCAGATCAGGCGGAGACAACCCAGGGCGGGATTGTAACGGCTGCAGTACGGTCGGCCTTGAGCGATTTAGCCTTGGCAAACCCGGAGAAAGTCGTCCTTGCCGACTCGCGTGCGCGGTTGGACTTGTTTCGGGGCATGTCGATCAAAGCTAATCGGGAAGAGACCGAGGCCGCGTGCCGTAAGGTTTCTGGAAAAACCGATTACACCGCGCTCTTGCGGCACACACAATCGAACCGTCTCTTCGTTACGCATGCCGGTGAAGGCGTGATGGTCGTCGATGAAGCAGGTGAGCGGTGGGTGAAGACGCGGCCGGTTGAGAATCCGGTGGATATCTGCGGCGCAGGCGATAGTTTTTCGGCGGGGGCTGCGATGAGCTTGGCGGTAACGGGATCGGCGGAACGGGCCGCCGCTTTCGGGAACTTGGTCGCTTCGATCACGATTATGAAGAAAGGCACAGGCACCGCGACGCCTGAAGAGGTGCTGGCCCAGGCTACCGCAAAGGCCGAATGGCAAGATTCGAAATCGGTAAGCTCGCCGCCTTGAACATAGAAGAACAGCCGATCGCCATTCAAGCCCGCTTCTTTACGAACGAGAGTGCGGGTGCCGTTGATGCTTGCATCGAAGATGTCACCCTTCGCGACGATGTCCAAATCTATGGAGCGGTCGAGTCCGTCAACTCCATTAATGGAAGACGATGGTTCGTTAGCGAGGGAATTACTCGCCGCTGGGAGCCACTCGGCGCGGTGTAAAGCCGGAACAAGTTTAAGGGCCACCCCGCCCTCCATGCTCCCTACGCTCCGTAGTACGATGCCGAAAGTGCCTTTTCCAGTTAGCTTGGCAGTGATTCGCGCGTTCTGGGGCACATGGTCGATGTATGCCGCGCCCGTTCCTTCCACGGTATGAATGACAATTCCTCCCGGTGTGATTGAAACGCCCGGGGTCATCGGAGCCGCACGCCAAGGCAGCGGAGAATCCATGGCCGGAATCATTTCAGGAACGAACTTCGTGCCCAGCGTGCCATCGGGCGACTGCGTCAACTCGCGAAACAGCAGTTCTCCTCCGAAAGTTCCGTTGGCGATCCAGGCAACTCCAATCTGCCGGTCCGCTCCGAATTGCGCAACCTTCATGACGTGTGCTTGCGCAGAATCGAGAGTGTCGATGGGCGGCGTAATCCATGGCCCGTCCGCCGTGCGGGACATTCGGTAGTGCGTTGCGCCATCCATCCCGAAGAACAAGTAATACCAACCGCGCCAGAAGATCAGGTCTGAACATTCGGGCTGGCTCTTGTTGTAACCGGGGACAAGGAAGGGCTTCGGCAACATCGTCCAATGGCTCAGGTCCTCTGAAACAAGCTGCTCCAGTGCGCCTCCCCGGTGAAACAGGGCAGGAGCAGCCAACTCCGCCGTCACCAGCATGCGAAAGGCAGGGCCGTCCCGGTATACATAGGGGTCTCTGTTGGGGCCGATCTTGAATGGTTCTTGCGGTTCAGGAAGAGGACTCGGCAGGATTTTTTCGAAATGTATGCCATCGGAGCTGATCGCGAGGCCGGGGTGCTCCGTCCGGTCTAGCTTTCGCGTGGCGTAAAACGCGTAGTATTTCCCACCATGAAAAAATACCGATCCGGTGCAGATGGACGCCTCTTGTTCATCCGTGATGGCGAGTGCAAGCGGGTAATGGGTCCAGTGGACAAGATCCGTGCTCGATATGTGTGCCCATTGATGCGCGCCCAGTCCCCATTTACTGTGGTGATGACGACGATCGACGAGATAGAAGAGATGGAAAACGCCGTCGTGATAAAACGGCATGGCGTCGCCGGCATTGACGTTATATCCGCGTGGCTTCCAGTACTGAGGTTCGATTGCCTCAGGCCCTAAGAGGGCATCGGCTCGCCGCGCCACCTCCGCTTCGCCTCCATTTAGCTGAGCGATCTCTCCGTCCGGCAAGATTTCCGGCCATACGGAAATGGCGTCGATTGCACCGCCAGCGGCGAACGTGGCCGGGCCGTTCGATCCGAGGCTCCCAAGCGGCCATTCCTCATCCATTAAGACGCCGTCCACAAAGAACTCAACCCGATAGCCCGCATAGCGAAGAATCAACTGGTGTGGATCGGACGGTTTAAGAATCGACAACGGAACACCCACAACCAGAGGCTCGGGGCGCGCGCTGAATGTGAGGTGAAATGCCAGCCGCCGGTCATTTTCAGGCCCATCAACGCGAGTGTAATGAAGGCGTTGCCGTTGGCGTCCTTGACACTCAGCAGGGGCGCGTCGCTCTTCCGGATGCAGCGGCTGCAGGTGAACCAACAGCGTCGAGGCCTTGTTTGAAACGTGAAGATCGTCCGCGCTTAAGTTGAAAGCTCGAGGCGATCCATCGGGCTTCCAACTCCGATGCCACTGAGGAGCGGGCGGCTGACGATCGCGTGCCGCCGAAGGACTCGCAATGATACCCGACGCAACACAACACAGTGCGACAATCTTCAGCAAAGCGGAGTCTCCAATGGTCAGTTCAGCCGAGAACAGCTTACTGCGCTTCGGCCAGCTTGCGCGCTCGTTGCCACTGGAGCTTGTCTCTGTATTCCTGGTACAGCGTAGTAAAACCAGCCCACCAGTAGCCGCAGACGAAAAGCAGCAGGAACGGGATCGCGAAGAAGTTATAGGTATCGACCGCAAAATCGATCATGAGCACAAAGTAGGCGCCAATTGCGAGTTCAATCCAGGGCAACCAGCCACTGCGGCGGCGGTAGGTTGCGGGCGCTGCCATCTTGATCTTCTGCGTTCCGGAACCGAATTTGGCGGTGCGGGCGAAGCTGCTCTGAATACCGAAGATAGCTTCCAGAACGCCTTTCGAATTGCTCACGGTCAAAGCCACTCCCGCAGCCATTAACATCGGCAAAAAGGCGATAGATTTCAGCCAGGATTTCGGGTAAAGTTCGCGCTGCGCGTAAAGATAGAAAGCTGAAATGGACCAGAAGGACGCGATGATCAGGGGCAGATCGATCATGAACATCTGAAAGATGCCCATATAGAACCGCACAATCATGACCGGAAGCATGAGCATCGAGACGATGATCATCAACGGATAAGAAATATTTGGCGTCAGGTGCATGAAGGCTTCCACCTTCACCCTCAATGGAAGATCCGCCTTCAGAATTCTGGGCAACAGCTTCTTCGCCACTTGCGTGAGCCCTTTGGCCCAACGCGCCTGCTGGACTTGGAATCCGTAGGTTTCTACCGGAAGCTCGGACGGGCAATCGACTGCGGGGACATAGACAAATCGCCAGCCGTTAAGCTGCGCGCGGTAGCTAAGGTCGGAGTCCTCGGTCAGAGTTTCGTGCTGCCAGCCCCCGGCGTCCTCAATCATCTTTCGCCGCAACACACCCGCCGTGCCGTTGAAATTGAAGAAGAGACCCGATCCACAACGCGCTCCATGCTCAAGAACAAAGTGCCCGTCTAGAAGCATCGCCTCCACTTGCGTGAGGATATTAGCCTCTTTGTTCAGGTAGCTCCAGCGCGTCTGGACGACCCCGACTTCAGGATCCGTGAAGAAGTGGATGGTCCGGGTAAGAAAGTCTACAGGCGGAATGAAATCCGCGTCAAAGATCGCGATCAGTTCGCCTGTGGCGGTCTCCAAGCCTTCCTGTAGAGCGCCAGCCTTGAAGCCATGACGGTTTGTGCGATGCCTGTATTCAATCGAATGCCCGGCCGCCGCATATTCATTGCAGAGCCGCTCCGTGTAGGGGTGCGTCTCGTCGGTCGAATCATCGAGAACCTGAATCTGCAGGAGTTCGCGAGGGTACTCGATCTTGACCACTTCTTCGAGCAGACGCTCCACCACGAAACGCTCATTGTAAAGAGGAAGCTGAATCGTGACTTTCGGAAGCTGATCGTAGTTCTTTGCCGAGATTGTAGGAAGATTTTTGCGGTATTTTCTGTAGCGCCGAATCGTCTCGTAACGATGCACCCCGTAAATCGAAAGGATGAACAGCACTGTGAAGTACGGGATCAGCATGGCCCAATCGAAGGGCGTAAGTTTGTATATACCGGCGAAATTGTCGTCGTATAGGCCGTTGAGGAGTTGGGAGACGAGCGCCGGCTGTGCGGACAACAGCGCAAATAGAGGACTCAAAATGGGCATACGATCAGACGAAGAACAGACCGGGCTCAAGCCCAAAGATGTCTGTATCTATATGATTCAGTGTACCGTTTTTTGCAACATCGCAAAACCGGTCTAACATTAGCCTTTGTTAATGGCCGGTATGCTCGGCTTTCAATAAATCCTTCGCTTGCAAGAAGATGTCCCGGAGCATCGCGGCTGTAAGCCGTTTCGTAGAGGTGTTCTGCTGGCTGGGGTGAAAGGAAGCGACCACGATAGGACCTGGAGAGTGGGTTCGAAAGGTTGCGCCGTGGCTAAACGGAAAAGCCGCCCTCGACTTGATCTTCCCGGAATCCTGCAGAATCGAAAGATAGGCGTCAAGGCCGATGCGGCCGAGCACTACGACCACCTGAATTCGTTTCAGCTGCTCAATTTCGGAGATAAGGTAGGGACGGCAGGCAAGAATTTCCTCCCGTTCAGGCTTGTTATCCGGCGGAACGCAATGAACGGGCGAGGTAATGTAGGCATCCGTGAGAGCTAGACCGTCTTCCCTGCAACTGCTTACCGGCTGATTCGCAAACCCGGTCTCGTAAAGGGCTCGATAGAGGAATTCGCCGGAACGGTCTCCGGTGAACATTCGGCCTGTCCGATTCGCGCCATGAGCGCCGGGCGCCAAACCGATAATGAGAAGGCGTGCCAGCGGATCGCCGAAACCTGGAACGGGTTTGCTCCAATACTGCTGCCCACGATAGGCGCGCCGCTGAATACGGCCAATTTCCTCGCGGTGCGCCACCAGCCTTGGGCAGCGGCAGCACCGGATGAGTTCTTCATTTAAAACGCGGAGGATATCTGCGGGTTCTTTCAAGAGCACCCGCCGCAATTATAATCCGCTAACCAGCCTCACTGGCGCTCCGGCCGTCTGCATTTCCCTGAATCCACTTCGACCGGGATTCTTGCGATACTTCTCGATTGACTCGGCCAAAGCGTTGAGGGATGCCGTCGTGCCGTCCTCTTCGGAGGTCTTGAATGCTGGCAGCACGTCCTCAAAGACGCGGATGAGTTCCGGATCGCGCCATCCTTTGGCTGCCTCGTCCCGCATGATTTGGAGCGCTTCATCGGAAGTGAAGGCGCGCTTATAAGGACGCACGGCAGTTAGCGCATCATATATATCCGCCATCTGGAGAATGCGCGCGAGTAGCGGGATTTCCGGCCCTCGTAGCTTATCCGGATAGCCAGAACCGTCCCAGCGCTCATGGTGGTGGCGAATGATCGGAAGTACAGGCGCGAGCGAGCGCACCTCTCTGCAGATTCTCTCGCCCTTTTCGGCGTGGGTTTTCATCACAACCCATTCCTCCGGCGTGAGCGGACCCGGTTTCATCAACACGTTATCTGGAATCCCGACTTTCCCGACATCGTGCAGGTACCCGCCTCGTTGTAGCGCCAGAATGTCGCTCGACGGAAGCCCCAGGCGTACGCCCATTGCGGCTGCCATAAGGGCTAGCCTTTCGCAATGCTGTCCTAGAGCTGGATCTCTTTCCTCCACCGAACGGGCCAGTGTGAAGACAACAGTTTCCGTTTCATCGAGCGAATCCACCAACGATTTGCGCCGCAAAAGCGATTGAACGCGCGCTCGCAGAACTCTTGGGCGAAGCGGCCCAACCAGGAATTCATCCGCGCCTGCCTCTATCGCGAGTACCTCACTCTCCGCGTCGTCTTCTCGAGTTAACACCAGAATAGGAACTCGCTCGGTGTCTGTAGTGGCCCTCACGCGGCGGCAAAAATCGATCGCGCCCGATCCAGGCACAAAAAGATCAATAAGTACTGTATCTATCCGGCGCTGTCCCAACTCGTCCATTGCCTCCGAGGTACTTCTTGCCTCGACTGCATCCAGGCCCAATTCGTGCAACGCGGAAATGATGGAGTGGCGCCTGAATAATGAGCCGTCCACAACGAGAATGGTGCTCTTACCGGTGGTCCGCTGAATGCCTGTTCCCTCAGACCGCAGGAGTCTGAGTCCCGCTCCATTCGCAGCGCCGCTGTTGAAATCGCTGTCGTCGATAGATATTTGAGAATTCACTCTCTGACCTTCTATCGACTTAAGTGCGCGCTACCTTTAAGGAATCTAAGAAAAGGTCGGGTCAACTAAGGGATTTAGTACTAGTCCGAGGTGCCGAGTTGCCCCGGACATTTCTTAGAGATACGAGTCGAGTGGATAAAGATTATGCCGCTTCTGGTTACAATTGAGTTCGGAAGGCCGCTGCGTGATTGATGTTTCGAAAATATTCATATAGGCCGGTCGAGGTCTTGATCATTGAGGACAACCCAGGCGACGTTCGTCTGCTCGAAGAGGCCTTCGCCGAGCTCGAAACCGACATCCACATTCAAGTGGCAAAAGACGGAGCCGAAGGATTGAAGATGGTGCTCGACGCCGTCGGTCCGCAACCTGGCTGGCACCCAGATCTCATTTTGCTGGATCTGAACCTTCCCAAAATCAATGGGCACGACGTTCTGGCGCGTCTGAAGGCGAATCCTCAGACAATGTGTATACCGATCATCGTCCTGACGTCATCGCGGGCCGAGGCCGACGTTCGGCGCGCGTACGAATCACATGCGAACGCCTATCTGAAAAAGCCCTCCACCTTGGACGGGATTTTGAGTGCGGCCCGGGACATCTCGAATTTTTGGATGAAGGCAGTAACGCTGCCGAGTTAGCATTAGGCCTGTGACAAAGATGTAATAGTTTTGCTCCGAACGCCCGGCCTTTTCGTGTTTTAATTGAGTCTTAGGACACGCCCGCCGACAGGGGGCGCGCCCGTCCAGCAACCCTTCCCAGGAGTTTCGATGAATACTAAAGTAGCCGTTACGGCGCAAGTGCGCGAACCCGCTGATCGCTGGACGACCACAGACGCCGCCGAGACATACGATGTAGCGAGTTGGGGTAAAGGCTACTTTTCTGTAGGCGAAAACGGGAATCTATTTGTACATCCAACAAAGGAGTTGGATCGTCGAATCGATCTGAAGCAACTGGTGGACACGCTCGGGTGGCGAGGCATCGCGCTTCCGATATTAATTCGTTTCGCCGACATTTTAAAGCATCGTCTGGGCGACATGTTTCAGGCCTTCGATAGCTCCATCCGCGAGCATGGCTATCAGGGTGGATACTGCTGCGTTTATCCGATCAAAGTTAATCAGCAGCGGCAGGTTGTCGAAGAAGTTTTCAAGTTTGGGCGTGCTTACCGGTTTGGACTAGAGGCGGGCTCGAAGCCCGAGCTTCTGGCTGTCCTCGCCATTGCCGATAACGAAACTCCGATCATCTGCAACGGCTTCAAGGACGACGAATACATTGAGATGGTGATGCTTGCCAAGAAGATCGGCAGACGCATCATTCCAGTCGTCGAGAAATATACCGAACTGGAGTTGATCGTTAAGCATGCGGAAGCTGTCGGCGTAAAGCCGGTGATCGGTATTCGCCTGAAGCTGGCGAGCCGCGGTTCCGGCCGATGGAAATCTTCGGGCGGCTATCGTTCCAAATTTGGCTTAACCGTAAGCGAGGCGATCAAAGCCGTCGAGTATCTGCGGGCTCGCGGCATGGAGGATTGTCTGCAACTCCTCCACTTTCACCTGGGCAGCCAGATCACCAACATTCGTCAGATCAAGGCGGCCGTGATCGAAGGCGCCCGCATTTACGTCGAATTGAAAAAGATGGGCACAGGGCTCCAGTTCATGGATGTCGGCGGCGGGTTGGGCATCGATTACGACGGCTCGCAAACCGACTTCGAATCGAGTGTCAACTACACTCTCGAAGAATATGCGCGCGACGTCGTCTATCACATCCAGAGCATTTGCGATGAGGCCGAAGTAGCCCACCCGACTATCGTCACGGAGAGCGGAAGGGCGGTCGCGGCCTATCACAGCGTGCTTGTTTTCAATGTTCTCGGCGTGAGTGGCTTTGGCGAAAATGAACTTCCTCCCACCGTGCCCGAGGATTCCGAGCAATGCCTGATCGATCTGTTTGAGACTCACAAATCGATCAATAAAAAGAACCTGCTCGAGACCTATCACGATGCACAGCAGGCGCTCGATTCGGCTCTGAACCTGTTCAATCTGGGTTATCTGACGCTTGAACAGCGCAGCTTCGCGGAAAACTTTTACTGGGCGATCTGCCGGAAGATACTAAACCTAGCCAAGGAACTCGATTATTTTCCTGAGGAATTAGAGGGTCTGGACGGCATGTTGTCGGATACGTATTTCTGCAACTTCTCGTTGTTTCAGAGCATGCCAGATAGCTGGGCCGTAAAGCAGCTCTTTCCGATCATGCCGATTCACCGGCTGGACGAACCGCCGACCAGACAAGCCGTTCTTGGCGACATCTCCTGCGATTCGGACGGCAAGGTAGACCAATTCATCGATCGCCGCGACGTGAAGAAGACCCTTCCCCTTCATCCGTTCAATCACGGCTCAACGTATATTCTAGGAGCTTTTCTATTAGGCGCGTATCAAGAAATTCTTGGCGATCTTCATAACCTATTCGGCGATACCAATGCCGTTCATGTCAGTCTGGACGAGCATGGGGAAGTGATTCTCGATACGGTCGTGCAGGGCGATACCGTTCGCGAGGTTTTGAATTACGTGCAGTATAGTTCCCAGGAATTGATTCATCAGTTCCGGCGCGATGTCGAATTGGCGGTTCGTGAACAGCGCATCGGATATGAAGAATCGGGCCGATTGCTGAAGTTCTACGAAGAAGGCTTGCAGGGCTACACGTATCTGGAGCAGTAAGTGCCGGACGAAAGTGGCTCCGGTAAGAATTCCGGGCTCCGCGTAATACTGGTTTCACCCCGCAATCCATTGAATATCGGCGCGGCGGCTCGCGCGATGAGCAACTTCGGGTTTACCCAGCTCAGGCTTGTGAATCCGTACGATGTTGCGTTCAAGGAAGTACGTTCCGCTGTCCGTTCGCATTACATCCTGGAGCAGACCGCGGTATTCGATTCGGTTGCCGAAGCCGTGGCGGATTGCGCGCTGGTCGTCGGCACAACCGCTGTCGGACACCGCGATCTCCACGTTCCCCTGTATCAGGGTCGAAACTGCGGGCCGAATGATCCGCGAGCAGCTGAATTCCGCACCAGTGGCTCTGTTATTTGGTTGTGAGAAGTTTGGGCTCTCAAACGAAGACATGAGTCATTGCCACTGGCTTTCTCGAATACCCACGCGCGACGAGCACGGCTCCATGAACCTCGGCCAAGCGGTGGCCATCTGCTTGTATGAATTGCGGCGGGATGAAGGAACAAGTCCAAGCGCAGCATCCGGCGCAGGAAGCGGCGCAAGCGGGCGATCTTGAGCGGATCACGGTAACGCTGCTGGATGCGCTGGCCCGTTCCGGCTACGTGAACGAAAGAACGGCGCAATCGACGGAACTTAAGGTGAGGCGGTTGGTCCGGCGGCTCGGAATTCCAGGATCCGACACAGAGACTTGGCAGGGAATTCTGAGGCAGATCCTGTGGAAGCTGAAAAGGGAAGAGCCGCCCGACGGGTTAATAAGGCCGCTTCAACAGATAAGCGGCGTCATTCCACCTGAGTTCGTTCTGAAATTCGCGCAGTTTCGTGCCGCTATCAATCACCAGAAATTCAATACCGGCCATCTCAGCGAAGTCTTGCAAGTGCTGTGTCGTTAGAGCCTGGCTGAAACCGGTGTGATGCGCTCCACCGGCATAAATCCACGCCGTCGCCGCGACTTTCAGATTGGGTTTGGGAATCCAGACCGCGCGCGCAACGGGCAATTCAGGCATCGCCTCATCCGGTTGCACCACATCCAGTTCGTTCACGATCATACGGAATCTATTTCCGAGATCTACGATGGAAGCATTAATCGCCGGGCCGCTCGGGGCCGTGAAGACCAACCGCACCGGATCGGCTTTGCCGCCGATCGAAAGGGGATGTATTTCGAGCGATGGCTTACTAGCCGCGATCGTTGGACACACCTCCAGCATGTGCGAGCCGAGGGCCTTATTTTGCGAGCCGAAATGGTAGGTGTAGTCCTCCATGAAAGACGTTCCGCCCGCCAGTCCCCAACTCATCACTTTCATGGATCGGACGAGGGCCGCCGTTTTCCAATCTCCTTCAGCGCCGAATCCGTAGCCTTCCGCCATCAGCCTCTGCACCGCAATGCCCGGCAGCTGAGTCAGTCCGTGGAGATCCTGAAACGTGTCGGTGAAAGCGTTGAATCCGCCGTCGGTCAGAAAGGCACGCAGACCGAGTTCGATTCTCGCCGCATCGCGGAGCCGTTCGCGGCTTTCGCCTCCGGCGCGCAGAGCTTTTGACACCACATAAGAATCGTCGTATTCGGATACAAGCCGGTCGATTTGGCTATCCGAGACACTCGCGACGCGCTCCGCAAGATCTCCCAGCCCATATCCGTTCACCGAATACTTGAGTTGAATCTGCGCCGCGACCTTGTCGCCTTCGGTTACCGCGACCTCGCGCATGTTATCGCCAAAGCGAGCGACCTTCAAATTGATGCGCATCGTGCCAAGCCGCCGCCGCCCGCGTCCATGTTGCTAGTTCCGTAACGACATCGTCATCCTGCCAGAACCCGGCAATTACTTTTCGATTGAGCCGCAGGCGGCTGCCAATGAACCCAAACTCGCGATCGCCATGCGCGGACTGGTTCAGGTTCATGAAATCCATGTTGATGGATTGCCAGGGCAAGTCGCGGTTGTACTGCGTGTGCAAATGCGCCAAGGGCTTGCTCAGCGTGGTCAGGCCTGCGATCCACATTTTCGCCGGAGAGAACGTGTGCATCCAGGCGATCACTCCAATGCAATTCCCGCTTGCGCTTGCCTGGCGGCAAAGTTCGGTGATTGCGTCCGGCGTCGTAAGGACAGGTTTGAAAACAACCTTTACAGGGATGGCCTTCGCGTCTGAGAGGAATCCTGCAATTTCCCGGGAATGCTCCGCGACAGTCTTCAGGGTTTCTTCCCCGTATAGGTGTTGGCTCCCGGTTACGAACCAGATTTCGAGTCCGGCAAAATCGATCATCTTTCTCCTCTCAATTCATCTCAGCGGATCTAGCGCGGCGCGGGCTCGTGTTCGGAACCTAGAGCGGCGCGCGGCCATCCGTTCACCCATCGAATGGTCGAGATCTGCAGCGCGGGCTTTCCTGTTTTTGCGTCGTAGGCATGATAGACGATCAGATCGCTGGGCGCCCCCATCAGGATGGATTCACCGCCAGGCCCAAGCCAAACCTGATTGGCGGTAAGCAGCTGAGTGCCCCCGCCTTCCATCATTGGTGTTCCGCTCTCATCCAGATAAGGGCCGGTCACATCCGCGGCTCGGCCAACCATTGTCCGGTATGTACTCTTTGTCCCCTTGCAGCAGAGATCCCAGGAGACAAACAAGTAATAGTAGCCGCCGTGGTGCACGATAAAGGGAGCTTCAATCGCCTCCCAATCGGGTGGCAAGCCGGGCTTGGCGGGTGCCGCATTCACGGGCGTCCGCCGGGTGGCAAGCGAATAGAGCTTTGTGTTGGTTGTGGAGATTTTTCCAGCCGAGTTTAATTCCCGCAGCTTAATCCCACTCCAGAAGCTGCCAAATGCCAACCAGCTTCGGCCATTAGTATCAACGATGAAATTGGGATCGATTGCGTTGTAGTCATCGCTTGCGGTGGAGCGCAACACTAACCCTTTGTCCACCCATCTGTAGTCCGGACTCTCCCTGTCGAGAGTCTTGTTGGTTGCCAGAGCAATCCCGGAAGTATTCTTTCCGAACAGAGAATACGCATAGTAGAGGCGATACTCGCCTTTGTAACGAGAGATATCAGGGGCCCAGAGTTCAGATGTGCCTGGACTCTCTTTCTGTATCCACTCCGGAATGCTATCGAATACCTGACCGCAAAGCTTTCCAGTTCCGTAGATCGTTCGAGCAGCGAACGGCGAACTGTCCGCCTTGCGGCGCTTTCCCCGTGGCGAAGACGTACCAGGTTTTGCCTTCCTTCATGATGGAAGGGTCATGCGTTCCCCAAAAATCGCCCGCCAGTTTGAGCGCCTGCTGAGCGTTGGCGCAGCAGCACGCAATGAACAGCAAAGCGGCGGCTTGTTGCAGGACGCACCGCGTTTCACGTACAAGCCGTTTCATAAGATCTCCCGAGTATTAGCTCGCAGCTCGTTTTGATAAATGCAAGCGATTACAGAACGACATGTGAAGTATAAAGCCTGGAGTCGCGGGAGGTCAACCGGCGGAAAGCGTTAGGATAAGAGGATTCGATGAACCTCGAAGAAGTCGCACTCCGGGCTAAGGTCTCGACGGCCACTGTTTCGCGTGTTCTCAACAACATGAACGTGGTGCGAGGGTCCACGCGCGACCGCGTGATGAAGGCCATTGAGGACCTTAACTATCACCCCAATTTGCATGCGAGGTCGCTTGCCGCCGGAAAGAGCCGCACGTTCGGGGTTCTAGTTTCGAATATGGAGAATCCCTTCTTCTTCGACGTTGTGCGCCAGGTTGAATCCGAAGCGCACCTCTGTGGCTACGAAGTCGTTGTGGCGAACACGGATTACCAGCCGGAACAACTACTGAAGGGCATTCGCCTGATGACTGCCCGCCGTGTCGCCGGACTGGCGGTCATTGTCTCGGAGATTGAACCGGGTGTGATCGAAGAATTACTCGGGGCCCGCTTCCCCGTTGTCTTTTACGACGTAGGGATGGGCCGCCGGAATGTAACAAATATCCGCGTCAACTATCGCAAAGGGATGGAGAGATTGGCAGAGTACCTGTATGCTCTCGGTCACAACCAACGCATCGCCTGGCTGGGTCATCACATTGAATTCAGCCCCCTCGCGGAGAGGCGCGACGCGTTGGTGGACGCTTACAAAAGGCTTTCGCCCGGCACCGAAATCAGAACTTTCATTGGCAAAGACAACTTGGAAGGCGGGTGGCAAACTACACGGGCGATGCTGGCGAGTGGATTCAAACCTACCGCCGTTGTTTGCGCCAATGATTTCATGGCGGTCGGAGTGCTTCGAGCTCTCCGCGAAGAGCGTATCTCCGTTCCCGGCGACATGTCGGTGACGGGATTGGACAACATAAAACTCTCGGAGTTCTGCTTTCCAATGCTGACGACGGTTCATGTCCCTCGCGACCGGATAGGCCACATGATCTTCGAGAAGCTGATAACCAATGCGGAGAGCCGGCCCGCCAACGGAAGCGAGTTCTTCATAGATCCGGATTTAGTAGTACGCGAATCAACCGGCCCGGCGAGGGCGATCGGCAGACCTGTAGAGGTTTACAGGTTCCGGCTTTATCCCAAGATAATCATTGACTACCGCTCGAATCTGGAATTAGCATCATTGCAAGCGCTTCCATTAACGGAAGCAGGTTGCAAGGGAATTCCAGGGTCAATGTTGCTCAACCGCCAGGCCATACGTATCTTTGCTCCTCTTAGGTTTTGGCCACGTTTTGCTCTTGGCTTCTGTGCAAGATGCCGCGAGTTCATGCCAACACGGAACTGAAGCTCTCCGCGCGGGCCAATTCGACGACGCGGCGGACAGTTTTTCGAAGTGTATTGCCGCAGCGCCGGATTTCGCCGAAGCTTACTTCGATTTAGGGTTGGTCAGATTACAGCAGGGCCGCGCGGACGATGCTGCCGGACTGTTTATTAAGAGCCTAAAACTGAAGCCGAAGTTGCGCGGAGCGAGTCTGTTCCTGGGCATGGCTGCATATCGCGCTGACCGGTACAGTGAGGCTGTATCCGCGCTAAAGCAGGCGGTCGAACAGGAGCCATCGAATCCCGAAGCCCTGACGTGGCTCGGAATGGCCGAATTGGCTGCCGGCGATCCCGGCGCCGCTATCGTCCCGCTTCAGAAAGCAGCCAAGCTCAAGCCGGACGACGTGGATGTCATGTATCACCTGGGCCGTGCGTACATGCAAATGTCAAAAGAAACGTACGAGCGAATGTACAAGACCGACCCGAACTCCTGGCGCGTTCATCAGGTTCTAGCCGAGTCGTTCGCCGAGGCCGATCGTCTGGATGAAGCCGCCAAGGAATGCAAACTGGCACTCTCGGAGCGCCCCGATTTTCCCGGCTTGCATCTCCAGTTAGGCGAGATTTACTTGAAGGGCGATCAACTTGAGCAAGCTGAAACAGAATTTAAAAATGAGCTGAAGCTAAATCCGCAGAACTTCACCGCCATGTACAAGCTGGCAACTGTGCAGATAGAGCGCTCAAATCCAGAGGCGGCCGCAGGCTTACTTACCAAGTTACTCCCCGCTCACCCCGAATCGGCCGAAGTTCATTACCAACTCGGCCGTGCCGAAGCACAACTGGGACAGAGCGAGGCGGCCATCCGGGATTTTACTTTCGTCGTAAAGGATTCAGAAGCCGGCGAGCCGGAAATGAAACGCCAATCCTACTACCAACTCGCCCAGCTTTACCGGCGCGCGCAGCGGCCTGAAGAGTCTCGGTTGGCACTAAATACATTTGTCCGTCTGAAGCAGCAAGCGGATGAACAACGCGGCCAAAAACTTCAAGACAAGTTGAAGCGGCATACGGAATCGGAAGCGCAATAAGGATCACTCAGTAACCAAGAGGTGTCTCGTCATGATGCAGCTTACTTTCAAGACCAAGTCCAAAGCGGGGTGTAGAACATTACTCTTCGCTGTACTTCTCTTATCAGTCTGTAACGTCGCGCCCGCCCAGTCCAATGAAGGCTCCATCACGGGCAACGTGACCGATCCGTCCGGAGCTCTTGTCCCGGGCGCACAGATCACGGCTAAAGGCGTGAACACGGGCGCCACATACCAGACCGTATCCAGCACTTCCGGCGGTTACAACTTTGCGAATCTTCGTATCGGCGCTTACGATATAACTGCCAATGCTCCCGGCTTCTCGGCGGCCTCTATCAAAGGCGTCATTGTGCAAGTCGGCACAACCAGTTCTTTGAACATCACCTTAGCTACCGGCAACGTAAACCAAACCGTTACTGTTTCAGGAGACGCGCCCACCATTGAGACGGAAAGCGCGGACGTCGGTACGGTCGTTACCACCAAACAAGTCCTCGACTTGCCGCTTGCGCTCGGGAGCACCGTTCAGGCCATGCGCTCTCCCGAAGCTTTCGTGTTCTTGACTCCAGGAACCGTTGGACCCGGCACCAATGGATCTGGTTCCAACGGCGCTTCCACAGGCGGCGCATTTCAATCGAAGATTAGCGGCGGCCAGAACTACGGCACGGAAATTATCCTGGATGGCGCCAGCACTTACCGATCGGAGAATGGATCGTCTTTCGACGAAGCGGCACCCTCGGTCGAGGCGCTCAGCGAGTTCAGAGTGGAGACTTCTACCATGCCGGCAGACTTGGGCCGCACAACAGGTGGGATAGAAATCTTCAGCACCAAGTCCGGAACAAACAGCTTCCACGGTGATGCTTACGATCTGTTCCGGAATGAGGATCTTGATGCCAACTCCTGGTTCAACAACTATCAGGGCTTGCCTCGCGTGCTCGACAAGCAAAACGATTACGGCGGAACATTGGGCGGTCCGGTTTGGATTCCAAAAATCTACAACGGAAAGAACAAGAGCTTCTTCTTCTTCTCCTGGGAGCAGTATCGCCAAAATCAGGGCGGTGTTTCGACCACAACCGTACCCACCGTGGCCGAGAAGAACGGGGATTTCTCCAGTACGTTGAACCTGAGTCAGATTGTCGGTACAAATCCGTGTGACGGAAGTAACATCTACGCCGGAGAGATTTTCGATCCTTCGACCACCAGAATCGGCGCGGGCGGCGCACCTTGCCGTACCTCCTACCTGTCGGAAACGGGCAAGAATGCGATCCCTTCCAGCCAGTTCTCGCCTATCGGTCAGAAACTTCTCTCTTACTACCCCAATCCGTTGAACAGCAGTGCGACAAACAACTATTCATTGCCCTTCAGCTTCCCCTTGCTGGATACGACCATGACAATTCGCGGCGACCAGAACCTGGGTGACAGAGACAAGCTCTTCGCTTCCTACACGTCTCGTGATAACAGCCGGTTCTCCACAAATCCGATCTTTGATAACGCCGCGGGACAGGGCCGAAATCAGGATTTCTTCACGCACTACATTCGCGCAGGCAATGACTTTACATTTACCCCTTCGCTTTTCGACCATCTCAATATAGGGTTCAACCGGACCAACAGCAAGAACGTCGGCGCGGGCGTGCGTTTAGGAAACGGCGCTAACTGGGATCAAGTTCTAGGTATCGCGGGAGCTAGCGGGCCCATGTTCCCGGGCATCGGAGCTGGCGAATCGACTATCACTGGCTTTGGAGACGACGTGGACAATGACACGATCGACTATGGCTGGCGCATCAACGACATCCTCGATTGGGCATCGGGCAAGCACGACATGAAGTTCGGCGTGGATTACCGCTATCAGATCTATGAGCCAGGCTCCATCAACAACACGTCGGGCACGTTTAACTTCGGGCGTGCCGAAACTGCGGGTACGACGGGCGGAGCGGCTGGACTCAGCGGAAACGGGATCGCCAGCATGTTACTTGGACAGATCGACAATGCAAATCTGGTAGCGTACGCAAGCCAACCCAAGTGGCTGTCGCACTACTATGCCTTGTTTATGGAGGACAGCTTCAAAGTCTCTTCGACCTTAACCTTGAATTACGGTTTGCGTTGGGAGGTGGACGCACCTCGCCACGAAGCGCACGGAAATACTTCAGACCTCAGCTTGAGCGCACCAAATCCTGCAGCGGGCGGGTTGCCGGGCGCCCTCGTGTTCGCAGGAAAGGGCCCCGGCCGTAACGGAAGTGTTAGTGAAACGTGGGCGTACACGTGGCCCAACGATTTTGCCCCGCGCGTCGGCTTCGCCTGGGCCCCGGCAGCGGCGCATAACAAGACAGTTTTTCGCGGCGGCTTTGCAATCTACTACGGAGCCGTCACCTACGCCGATTTCGGCAACGATTTGCAAACCGGCTTTCAGTCCAATCCCACTTTGTCCAGCCCGGACGGGTTTTCTCCGGCCTTCAATCTCGCTTCTGGATTTCCCGCCTATAAGGCGCCTCCCAATCTGGATCCTTCGCAGGCAAACTTCGCCGGAAATCCAGCCAACGCCTACGTAGATCCGTCCTATGGCCGTCCGGCGATGGTCAATAACTGGAGTTTCGATATCCAGCAACAGTTGGCAACGGATCTCATCCTCGACGTAGGCTATGTCGGACAGCACTCGACGCACCTGCGTTCGAGCTTCGACCCAATCAACAGCTTGAACCCTTCCTATTTCGGTTTGGGACAATTGCTCAACGCGCCGGTTGGTTCTCCGCAGGCGCAAGCTGCTGGCATCAAAATACCGTATGCCGGCTTTTCTCCGACTCGCAACGTGGCGGAATCGCTGCTGCAGTTCCCTCAGCTATTCGCGCCCAATACGGACTGCTGTCTTGAAAACCTGGGCCAATCGAGCTACGACGCTTTCGAATTAAGGCTGCAGCGGCGATTCCACAGTGGCTTGAACTTACTCGCTTCTTACACTTGGTCGAAGACGATTACGGATGCTGACAGCGTGCTTCCTGTTTTCGCCAGTTTCTCGGGCGGCGGGTCGATTCAAAACCCGTTTAACTTGAAGGGCGAGAAGTCGTTGAGCAATCAGGATATTCCGCAAAACTTAGTGTTGAGTTACATCTACGAATTACCCGTCGGCAAAGGGAAGAAGTTCCTGAACCACGGAGCTTTTGTGAACGCCGTTTTAGGAGGTTGGTCCATCAGTGGAATCCAGACATATCACAGCGGACAGCCTGAAAACTTTTGCTGTGCGAGCGGCATTCCGTTCTTCACCGGGGCCATTCGCTATGACCTTGTTCCTGGCCAGCAGATCTTCAGCCAGGCATTCTTGAGCGGGAACTACAATCCGGTGACGGACCCAATCTTCAATAAAGCTGCCTTTATCGACCCCAATGCCCCAGCGCGGATCCAGGCAGGCGGCGCTTTCCAACTCGGTGATTCGCCCCGCACGCTCGGTTCGGTTCGGAGCTTCTTCTATACGGCGGAAGACTTCAATCTTCTGAAGCGAACTCAGCTTTCAGAACACAGTGATATTCTTCTGCAGGTTAGCCTTCTGGATGCCTTCAACAGGCATATCTTCGACAACCACGTGAACGTCGATAGAAATCCGAACGACGCAAACTTCGGAATCATGAATCCAAACGATGTGATCTTAGGACCAAGGAGGATACAGATTCAACTCAAGTTAGAGTTCTAGTTACTCGGCTTCTTTCACGGTTAAGATCTGATCGGCATTGACGTTCTTCAAATGCTGAATGATGCCGCTCGGCCAGCGAATTTCTATATCGGGCACTTTAGTTTCCGGTCCCAATCCAAAGTGCGGCCGAACATCGCTGGCGGAACAGTAACTTCCTCCCGTTGTAACCGTCTGGTATTCGGTACCGGCGGCAGTCTTGATCGTCACGCTTGCGCCGATGCCGTCCCGGTTGCTCTTCGTACCTATTAGCTTCAAGGTGAGCCAGTGGTTCTTGTGTCCGTCTCGTTTCGTAAGACATAAGCCGGACCATTCGTAGTGGTAATGACCACGTCTTCTTTACCGTCGTTGTTTATGTCGCCGCTTGCCAGGCCCCGGGCCGCCCATTTCTGATTGAAGACGTCCCCGGACGCCTTCGAGACATCCACGAAGCCGTGACCCGTATTGCGGGCCAGCAGCGGTGTCTCTTTATAAAACAGGCCGGGCGTACTTGTCTCAACAGTATCCAGCACATGCCCTCTCGCCACAAAGAGATCCTTCCACCCGTCATTGTCGTAATCAATCAACCGGACTCCCCATCCCGAATGAAGCAGAGTCATCCTTGCAATGCCGTTGGTGTAACTAGCGTATGCGAAACCCCCGCCGCGCGTGTTGGTGTAAGTCGCGAATTTTCGTTCGCCAGGTTCGTCACAACCAGATCCGGCCACCCGTCGTTGTTGTAATCCGAGAAATCCACTCCCATTCCCGCGTACGACTTACCATCGCCATCGACAGCAACCTCGTTTTCAAGCGCCACTTCCTCAAACGTTCCGTTACGCTTGTTGTGAAACAGAAACTCTGGTACCGAATCATTCGCGACGAAGATATCGGGGTATCCGTCGTGATCGTAGTCGGCAATTGCCACCCCCAAACCTTTCCCGGCGTTCGTCAGCCCCGCCTGTTGCGACACCTCACGAAAGTGCTTCCCATCTTCGTTATGAAACAGGAGCAGCGTAACAGGCTTGAATAAATCGGGATGGCAATAGGCGCGCCGTCCTTGTTGACGCTCTCCGCACCAGATGTCCGGGAAGTCCCAATCCATATACCGCGCGACCACCAGATCCAGTTTGCCGTCGTTGTCGTAGTCTACCCACGTCGCGCTCGTTGACCAACCACTCCCGCCAGTCCCCGTCTCGGCTGTTACATCGGTAAACGTGCCATCCCCATTGTTGTGATACAGGATGTTGTGACCGTACTGCGTCACGTACAAATCTTCGTAACCGTCGTTGTCGTAGTCGCCGACTGCAACACCCATCCCATACCCGGTTCCCGCTACTCCGGCGCGTTCGGTAACGTCTTCGAAGGTGCCGTCCTTTTTCTGGTGATAGAGCCGGTTCCAATACTGTGGTCCGTCTTTCTTTGGGATCGTCCCCGGCGACGTGGGATCGGCTATTGGCGCACCGTTCACGAAATAGATATCCAGCAGACCGTCGTTGTCGTAATCAAACAGCGCTACGCCTGAACCCATTGTCTCTGGCAGATACTTCTTGCTGGTTGGCGAGGATCTGTGCAGAAACTGCACGCCTACTGATTTAGTAACATCCACAAAGTGTCCCGGTGGTCCAGAGGAGATATCAAGCGCCGCGCAGGTGAAACCAATTACCAAAAGAGCGCCGAGGAGCATCTTCATTGCTGACCGTCCGCCAAGCGGGGTTCAACAGTATGCGTCTTTTGTAAGGAGCGCGATATCGCAAACTCCTTTTCGGACTCCTCCTTTTCGCCCAGTTTCCGCAGCGTAAGGGCGTAAAAATAGTGCGCCTTCTGAAAGCTGGGAGCGCTTGCGATTGCCCGTTCGAGATCGTCCTTCGCTTTGTCGTAATCCGCCGCGCGATATTCCATCGCGCCTAGTTCAGTAAGGGCTCCCGCGTGATGAGGATCGCGCGCTAGTACCTTCTTGAAATCCTCGCTCGCCGCAGCGTTATCTCCCTGTCTGCTGCGCAATCCTGCCGAGTTCGAAGATCGACTCGGTCTGGTTTGGCTGCAGCGTTAACGACTTCTCGAACGCGGTTTTGGCCTGATCAAGCTTCTCTTCCGCAACCAATATGAAACCCAGTCCGTACTGTGCCGTTGGCGTCGTCCGGTTTCAGCGACAGATACTTGCGCATTTCTTCTTCGGCCGATTGCGCCATGTTTTCATCCAGATAAACACGAGCCAGCGCATACATCGCCTCTCCATAACCAGGCCGCAGCCGAAGTGCTTCTTCTAAAGCGGATTGGGCATCCTTCGGCAAGCCTGCCTCCTTCGCAACCATTCCAAACTCATACAGCAGTTCGGGGTCGTGTGGCTCCGCTTCGCGCGCCCGCAGCAAAATCGCCAGCGCCTTTTGTTTATCTCCCGAGTGCAGCGCGTCGAGGCTAGCCTCCTTCGAAATTCTTAGCAGAAGCGACTTCGCCTGCTCGTCTTGCGGCGCGATTCGGAGCGCCTCTTTCAGTTCAGCAATCGAATCGAGCGGCCTGGTCTGGCTATAAAGCCGCGCCAGGTTCAAACGCGGCCCTGCAATCTGAGGGTTTATCGAGAGTGCCCGTTGAAACAAGTTCTCCGCTTCCTGTCGGCTTCTGCTGCTCGAGCCGGATAACTCCCAAGAGATTCAGCGCCAAAGGATCGTTGGGCGAGCCCTTAAGCAAACGTTTGAAGCGCACTCTCGGAGGAGGCGAGATCATGTTGGGCAATCAAATCGGCAGCCCTCTTCAATATCTGGATCCGCTCTGTCCCAACGCTCGTCTGCGCCGCAAGAACAGCTTGCAAGATGCAACAGATCAACGCTGCTCGGAGACGTGAGGCTCATTTCAAATCCGAGCTTGCCGCTTGCGGCCCGAGTAGATTCTTAGTCTGTGCGAATTCCTTTTCGGCGTCCTCGGTCTTGCCCTCTCGTTTCAACACTCGCCCTAGCAGATAGTGCAAAGAGCCGTTCTTAGGCTTAAGCGCCAGGGCAGCGCGTAATTCCGATTCGGCTTCGGAGAAGCGACCCTCCGCAAAGAAGATCCGTCCTCGTACCTCCAGGCTCCTGTCTGATTTCCCCCCGATCCGCTCGGCGGCATCCAGCAACTGAAGCACCTCGGTATCGTGCCCACCCCGGCTCAAAAGGTCGGCGAGATTCAGGTACGGTTCCTGATTCGGAGTCCCGCTCTGCTGCTCCATCTGAATCGCCTTTCGGTACGCGGCTTCCGCCAAGTCCGCCCTGTTCTCCGCAGCGAATACCAGGCCGAGACCGTTCTCCGCCTTAACGTTCCCGGGATCGAGGCGAAGAACCAATTCGAAAGCCGCCATAGCCTTATCGAATGAGTTCTCCACATAGTAAGCGCGTCCCAGGAAGTAGACGCCCTCCGGATTATTCGGGGCTTCCGCAACCGACCGTTCCAGCCACTTCAGCGCATCGGCGTTATCGTCCAGCAGGACATAATCGAGTCCCACGATCTTCAAGTCCTCTGCGGTAGGGCGCTGTAGCTTGGCGGCTTCCGTATACAGGGCAAGCGATTCACGCGGCTTATCCCGTCGAAAGAGCACATACGCGAGCAGATAGGTCCCATCCGCGGAATGCGGCGAGACTTTCAGGTACTGACGTAGACAACGCTCGGCTTCTTCATAGCGCGCCAGATTGATGAGCGCCTTGGATCGAAGCGCCAGAGCATTCGTCGCGCCCGGCGATTGATGCTCCGCCTGCTCCAACTCCTGTTCCGCCTTCAGATAG
Organism: uncultured Acidobacteriaceae bacterium; assembly: GCA_963845995.1. Taxonomy (GTDB): domain Bacteria; phylum Acidobacteriota; class Terriglobia; order Bryobacterales; family Bryobacteraceae; genus Bog-105. Next base: position 53,776 of record CAWJUO010000047.1, read on the forward strand.
TTCTTGCTATCAAGGTCGGCTTTGCCGCGTGCGTAAAAATCAGAAAGCGCAGGCTGCTGCAAGCCAGAGGAAAGTAGGAGCAAAAGAGTCGCAACTGGAAGCGCACAGCAGTTCACAGCGAACCTATTATCGCGCGTCGAATCCCCGCTCATCAGAAACGAAAACAGTAGAATCCAGGCGATGTAAGCGTTATCATTGACCGATGAATCGTCGCGACTTCGTTCTTTCTGGCTTGGCGTTGATGGCCGCGCCTCGCCTCTCGCTTGGTGCTTCCGCAAGAATCGATATCTTGCCGGAAGAAGCCATCGCTACCATCGCACCAGAAATCTACAGTCACTTCACAGAGCATATTGGCGGCGTGGTTTACGACGGCATCTGGGTCGGAGAAAAGTCCAAGATTCCCAACATCGGCGGTATCCGGAAAGCATTGGTCGATAATCTGAGGCTTCTAAAGCCGCCCGTGATCCGGTGGCCGGGCGGTTGTTTCGCCGATAGCTACAACTGGCGCGACGGCGTGGGTCCACGAGAGAAACGTCCCATTCGGACCAACTTCTGGGCCGATACACCCGAGCTTCGGAAAGCTCCCAATGGCCCTCAAAAGTACGACCCCAACGAATTTGGCACCAATGAGTTTGCGCGGTTCTGTAAGCTGGCCGGGGCCCAACCGTATTTCGCAGCCAACTTGAGAAGCCTGACCGCCTTCGATTTCGATCAATGGATCGAATACTGCAACTCCCCCGCTGGCCTTACAACCCTGGCGGAACTGCGCGCACAAGGCGGGGAGAAAGATCCCCTCAACGTCCGTTATTGGGGCGTTGGAAATGAGAGTTGGGGTTGCGGCGGAAACTTTACGGGAGACGAGTATGCGGTCGAGTTTCGCCGCTTCACCGAATGGGTTCCGCGCTATGGATCGCCGCTCTCTTTCATTGCGTCCGGACCTAATGTAGCGGATTATGCCTGGACCCGCAGTTTCTTCCAGAAACTCACCGAAAAGGGTAAAGGAGCTTTGCGCAATGTGTTCGGGTGCGCTCTCCACTACTATTGCGGAGGGCCAAACAGCGGGCCGTCAATCGAGTTCAGTGAGGACGGTTGGTATAAGTTGCTGGGCGACGCCGGATACATGGAAGAACTAATCCGGAATCATTGGCAGATCATGGGCGAAGTGGACACTCAGCATCACGTGAAGCTGGTGGTGGACGAGTGGGGCGCATGGCACAACACGGACCCGTCCATTGATCCGAGCCACCTTTTTGGATATTGGCCGACTCTCCGCGATGCCCTGGTCTCCGGTATCACGCTCGATATCTTCAATCGTCACGCGGACAAGGTCGCCATGGCGAATGCGGCTCAACTCATCAACAACATTCATACGTCATTCGTCGCGGTGGGCGATAAGTTCGCCGTCACGCCCATCTACCACGTCTTCAAAATGTACGCTCCGCATCAGGGTGGCACTTCTGTTCGCACCATGTTTGAAGCGCCCTATTTGACCCAGGCTTCCGGACGGCAATTGTCGGCGTTAAGCGGATCGTGCTCCATAACGGGCAAGCACGTTGTGCTGACCGTAGTGAATCCAGACACGAAGAACCCGCAAGACACGGAAATCAATGTCCGGAATTCCCGGGTGTCCGATGTACGCGCGAGCGTTCTAACTTCGAGCGACATCCACGCGCACAACACATTCGATCAGCCTCACGCGATTGAGCCCAAAGAGAGCACTGTCCCGAGCGCCTCACCATTGATCTACCAATTTGCACCCGCTTCCGTCACTCGCTTGGAGTTCGATCTTGGATAACACATCGAAATTCCGGCACGCGTGCATGTTCGCCTTGTTAGGATGGGCGGCGCTCGCCATGGCACAAGACAGACCGCCGGGAACGCCGCTGATCGCGCCCACGCCGCCCATGGGCTGGAACAGTTGGGATTCGTACGGGCTCAGCGTCACTCAGGACGAATTTCAAGCCAACGCCGAATGGATGGCCCAACACTTACTGCGCTACGGCTGGCAGTACGCGGTTGTCGATGAGGGTTGGTATCTGCCCAACCCGGAAGCCAAGCCCGGTAGCTTTAAATTCACAATGGATGCGAATGGGCGCTACATGCCGGCCCAGAACCGGTTCGCCCTGGCCGCCCACGATGTGGGATTCAGCAGGCTCGCGGATTGGGCGCACGCCCGCAAGATGAAGTTTGGTATCCACATCATTCGCGGTATCCCTCGCGAAGCGGTGGAGAAGAATCTACCGATCGCCGGTTCGCGCTTTCGTCTTGCGGAAGCGGCTAACAAGTCCGATACATGCGCCTGGAATTCCGATAACTATGGTGTGCGGGCGAACGCGGCGGGGCAGGCTTATTACGATTCGCTCGCTTCGTTGTATGCGGGCTGGGGCGTAGACTTCGTCAAAATCGATTGCATAACGGTGCCGTTTCTCGATGACGAGATTCGAATGTTTAGCACGGCTCTGCGGAAGACTGGCCGTCCCATTGTCTTGAGCCTTTCGCCCGGACCCACGCCCTTGGACAAAATCGCCGAACTGCGCAAATACGCGCAAATGTGGCGAATCTCCGGCGACTTTTGGGATCACTGGAAGGAGTGGCCCGATAGCTCCTGGTCGCAGGGCTTGCTGGGACAGTTTCAGCTTGCCGCGAAGTGGGCGCCTTTAGTCGAGCCCGGCCATTGGCCAGATGCGGACATGCTGGCGATCGGGTATTTAGGACCGCGCCCCGGAGCGAAAAAGGCAAGGCAGACCGCGCTCACGCACGATGAGCAGCGAACCGTTATCACCTTGTGGTCGATGCTTCGATCACCTCTTATCGCCGGGTGCAACCTCACGCAAATGGATGACTGGACAATTTCTCTGCTGACGAATGAAGAAGTAATCGCGGTCGATCAACATTCTCGGGGCGGCCGCCAGATTATGAACGATGGCACAAAGGCGGTATGGGTGTCGAAACCGGAGTCCGGCAAAGGAGCATACATTGCCCTGTTTAACCTCTCTGATACGCCGCAAAAAGTGGAGTACCCGATACAGGGTCTAGGCTTAGGCAACGCCGCATTTAAGGTGCGCGATTTGTGGGCCCGGAAAGATGCCGGAACGACAGATATCCTACGCGCTACCCTGCCGCCGCATGCTTCGGCCCTGTACCGGCTGCAGTAGAGCGATCGGGTGATTCTAATCCGCTAATCCACTACGGAAACACAACCTCAACCGCGGCTGACTTCGCGCTCTCGTTCCCCTTTTGATCGATAGCGCTCACTTCATACCGATACGTTTTTCCATGCTCGACGCTGTGATCGCTGTAAGCTGGCAAGCCAACTAAATCACCCTGACGTTCGAATCCGCCGCCGTTAGCGGACCGGTACACATAGTAGCCTTTCAAGTCCGATTCCGGGCTGCGCTGCCAGGACAATTCAACCGAATCCGCGGCGGCAAGCGCGGCGACCGCTGACGGAACAGAAGGCGGGAAAGTATCCGGGTGGTTTACCGCTACCTGATTCGAAATCAAACTTTCCACCGGCCCATTTACCGCGACGACACTGTACGTGTACGCCGTATCCCACTGCGAAGTCCGATCCAGATACTCCGGCTGGTCGGCCGTACCGATCTGGACGGGCGCTTTGTCCGCAGGGCCTCGGCGAAAAACCTGATATTTGACGTTAGCTCCTTCGTTGTTCCAGCCCAATTTGTACCCTTGCGCCGTGGCCTCAACCGAGAGTTCCGGCGGATGCAGCGGCGGCAATACTGCCATGTGCACTATGTTCGACCACGAGAGAATAGTTCTTCCCGCTCTTAATCGCGCTGCGCACCGCGACCGCCACCTGTTGTCCGGTCCAGTCCGCCGCCGGTAGCCCATACGACATGGCGACAGGTTTCGTATCGTCCTCATCTCTCGGGGCCGGGACGGGTATTTCGTAAGCCTTCGCCGCCGCTGCCCACTGGTCAAGACGAAACGGGTGCGGCTCCGGTCCAATCCGAACTTCAATCTCCGAAAACTTTCTAATCTGGCGGCTGTCTGTCGTGTTGACGGGAGCCGTGAACGCGATCTCCAGGCGGTCGCCTCGTTCGATCACGCTCAAATTCGAAACAGCGTTTGGAATCTCCGGTGAAGGAGGGACAATCGGCCCCACATATCCGCAGCCGCTTAAAAAAAGAATGGAAGCAAGTGCGAAATGCCCACGGTGCACTAGAGAATGTACCTGCTGAGGTCCTGATCCTTAACAATATCCATCAATTGCTTGCGAACGTACACGGCATCGATCTTAACGTTCTTCTTCTTCAGATCGGGACCCTCGAAAGAAATTTCTTCGAGCAGTTTCTCCATAATCGTGTGCAAGCGCCGCGCCCCGATGTTCTCGGTGGACTCGTTCACCTGGGCGGCGATTTTCGCAATTTCGGTCAGCGAATCTTCCGAGAAGGTCAGCTTGATACCCTCAGTGTCGAGCAAAGCGATATACTGCTTCACCAGCGCTGACTTCGGCTCCTTCAGAATGCGAATGAAGTCGGCTTCCGTCAGCGATTTCAGCTCAACGCGAATCGGGAAACGGCCCTGTAACTCGGGTATCAGATCTGACGGCTTAGATACGTGAAACGCGCCCGCCGCCACAAACAAAATGTGATCGGTACGGACAAAGCCATGACGCGTATTCACCGTCGTACCTTCCACAATCGGAAGAATATCCCGCTGCACTCCCTCGCGGCTGACGTCGGGTCCGTGGCCACCTTCGCGCCCGGCTATTTTGTCGATTTCATCCAGGAAAACGATCCCGTTCCGTTCCACGCGCTCCAGTGCAATACGCGTGACCTGGTCCATGTCGACCAGCTTCTGCTCTTCTTCCTGAATGAGGTATTCCAGCGCCTCCGAAACTCGCATGTTGCGCTTCCGTGTACGCGGGACCGAAGAGGCCGGGGATGACATCTTTCAAGTTGATGTCCATCTCCTCCATATTCCCGTTCGTCGAAACTTCAAACGTGGGGCCGCGCTCTTTGACATCCACTTCAACCATGCGGTCGTCGAGTTTGCCCGCACGCAGTTTTTCACGCAGTTTCTCGCGCGTACGCTCAACGCTTTCGGTGGCTTCCGGCGGAGGCGGCATCAGCAAATCGAGCAACCGTTCTTCCGCCTGCTGCTCGGCGCGATCCGCAACTTGCTCCAGCCGCTCCTCGCGCACCATATCGATACCGACATCGACAAGATCCCGAATCATCGATTCAACATCCCGGCCCACGTAGCCAACTTCGGTGAATTTACTGGCTTCGACTTTCAGGAATGGAGAATTCGCCAGCTTCGCCAATCGCCGCGCGATTTCAGTCTTCCCGACGCCCGTCGGCCCAATCATCAGGATGTTCTTGGGCATGACCTCTTCGGCCATCTCGGGATCCAGCTTCTGCCGGCGTACGCGGTTTCGCAGCGCTATTGCAACGGACCGCTTCGCGTCCGCTTGACCAACCACATGCTTGTCCAGTTCCGCCACGATTTCGCGCGGCGTCAATTCATCAAGCAGCGGAGCTTCGTCTGAGGATTGCTGCGGAAGATAAATCACCATTACGACAGCTCCTCATACGTGACGTTCTCGTTCGTATAAATGCAGACGTCGCCCGCGACCTTCATTGACTTCTCAACGATTTCGCGGGCGCCAAGATTCGTATTCTCGAGCAATGAAATCGCCGCGCACTTTGCAAACGGCCCACCTGAGCCAATTGCCGCAATCGGGCTGTCGGGCTCAATTACATCGCCGGTACCGCTGACGATATACATGTTGTGAATATCCGCCACCAGCAGCAGCGCTTCCAGAGTGCCGGAGCGTGCGGTCGGTGCGCCAGTCTTTCGCCAGTTCCACCACGCTGCGGGGAAGATTACCGCTGTGCTGTTCCAGCTTCGATTCGAATCGCGCGAAGAGGGCGAATGCGTCCGCCGTCGATCCGGCAAAACCGGACACGATCTTCCCGTTATATAGGCGGCGAAGCTTGCGCGCTCCACTCTTCAAAACTTCGCTGCCCATCGTAACTTGGCCGTCGCCCGCTAAAACCACTTTGCCGTTGCGGCGCACGCACAGGATCGTCGTCGAACGGATTCTTCTTCTCATTGAACCTTTATTTCATCACAAGGATGCATTGAGAAAGGCCGCTGCCGAATGAGATGTGCCCATGATCCGCCTGGAGAGCGTCCAACGAGCCCCTGGAGATTTCTGCGGCAATCCTGCTACATTCGTCCGGTTTCCGGCCACGTGTGTTGCAATATAGCCACACGTCTGCACTTGTAAGCGCCTTGATATCAGCTTGTTAGAGGGAAAGCTGCTATGCTGGTTGGCATTTAGATGACTTGCGAGACCACGATTCGCCGCCCCGTTGAAATAGAAGGAATTGGGCTGCATCACGGCGCCCCCGTACGGCTGCGGATTACCCCGGCACCCGCCGCCACCGGAATCGTTTTCATCCGCACCGACCTCGAAAACACCCAGATTCCCGCAAGTTGGGAGTTTGTCGAACGCGTCAGCTACGCCACCAGCCTGATGCATCCGCGCGGCATTTTCATCTCGACAACCGAGCATCTGCTGAGCGTCCTGTACAGCATGGGCATCGACAATGCCTACATAGAGTTGGACAATCTGGAAGTGCCGATCCTCGACGGCAGCGGCCTTCCCTTTGTTCAACTGATTCGCCGCGCTGGAATACAGCTGCATCGCAGGCCGCGCCGCTACCTGAAAATCGTTGAACCCGTGAGCGTGGAATCGAATGGAAAGCGGGTTGCTATTTTCCCTTCGGACCGCTTCCAGTTGGAATGCCACAGCTTTTTTAATCACCCGCTGGTAGGCGAGCAGAACCTGGAGCTCGATGTCACGCCCGAGTCTTACGCCGCCGAAATTGCCCCGGCCCGCACCTTCGGCTTCGAATACGAACTCGACCAAATGCGGGATATGGGCTTGATTCGCGGCGCAACGCTCGACAACGCCGTGTGCTTTACCCGGGACGGCATCGCCAATCCCAGTGGGCTGCGCTTTGAAGACGAGTGTTGCCGTCACAAAGCTCTCGACCTGATAGGAGACCTCGCACTCATCGGCAAGCCCCTCCTGGGGCGCGTAGTGGCCGAAAAAGCGGGGCACGCCATGCATGCGGCTCTGGTCAACAAGATCATGTCCGACGAATCGCTGTATGAGATTGTCACGCTAAATCAGCGCGTTCGCGCCATGGTTTCCTAGCAAAACAGGCGCGTGAAGCCCCGGCCTATTAAGATCGGGTATTGCGACAAATTCCGCATATACTGACGTTACTCCGCGTCGCCTTATCGCCGGTGCTCGTCTGGCTCATCGTCCAGTCGAGTTTCGAGGCCGCTCTCTGCATTGTCGTCCTCGCTGGCGTGACGGACTGGTTTGACGGCTACGCCGCGCGAAAACTTGGCGTCATGGGCAAACTGGGCACAATCCTCGATCCCATGGCCGACAAGCTGATGCTGGTTACATTGTTCTTTGCGCTCGCCTACGTACGATTGATACCGCTCTGGCTGCTGGTTCTGGTGATGGGCCGGGACGTGGTGATTGTCACCGGCGCGCTACTGGTCAGGATCTTCCGCGGCATCCGCAAGTTCACTCCATCGACCATCGGAAAGGTCAGCACGTTCTTTCAGATCGTCTTCGTATTACTGGTTCTTCTGTACGCAGCCGCGCCTTTCGGGTTCTTCCACTTGCTGGAGATACTGGCGCTCATCCTCACGACATTGTTCACAACTCTCAGCGGCGCAGGCTATATCAGGCTTGGAATCCGCATGGCGCGGCGTCAGGTCGTCTAAGCCATGCTGCGAACGGTTCGCGCCACTCGTTATGTAACTCCCCTTCGCGAGGGCGGCTCGCTTCCGGCGATTGTGGAAGCGGACGACCTCGGTATCTACGTGTTGAAGTTTCGGGGCGCCGGTCAAGGGCCGCTGGCTCTTGTAGCCGAATTGATTGCGGGCGAGATCGGGCGCGCGCTGGGATTGAACGTGCCGGAGTTGGTGTTTGTCGATGTGGACGCCGCCCTCGGACGTAACGAACCAGATGAGGAAATTCGCGATCTGCTACGCGCCAGCGTAGGCCTGAATCTGGCGCTCGATTATCTGCCCGGTTCGGTAATGTTCGATCCTGCGGCGGGAGATTCGGCTTCGCCTGACCTAGCCTCGCGAGCGGTGTGGTTCGACGCGTTCGTCACGAATGTAGACCGCACAGCGCGTAATCCAAACCTGCTCTGCTGGCACAAATCCTTGCACTTTATCGATCACGGCGCGGCGCTCTACTTCCATCACAACTGGCACGATATCGACAAGATGGCGGCGTCTCCGTTTGCGCCTATCCGGCAACATCTCCTGCTTCCAACGGCTTCTAAAATTGCTGAAATCGACGCTGAGGTGCGGCCTATACTGACGGAATCCCTGTTGACGAAAATCGTCGGCTCCGTTCCAGATGAATGGCTGTTGCCAGTAGCCCGCCTCAACACGCCTGATGAGAAACGAGCCGGGTACCTCGAGTATTTCCTCAAACGCCTGCAAGCGTCTTCGAACTTCGTAGAGGAGGCCTTACGTGCCCGCGCTGAGCTCCTTTGATTACGCCGTCATTCGCGTGGTGCCGCGGGTAGACCGCGAGGAGTTCCTCAACGCCGGAGTCATTCTGTTTTGCCTGGAGCGGCGCTTCCTTTGTGCTCACATTCACGTTGACGAAAACCGGCTTCGCGCGCTGTGGCCGGGACTGGATTTGACGCTGGTGCAGGCGCATTTAGAGGCATTTGTGAGGGTATGCCACGGAGAAGCGGACGCCGGTCCTATAGCGCGGTTATCTCAGCGAGAGCGCTTCCATTGGCTAACCGCACCGCGCAGCACAATGATTCAGGTTTCGCCGGTGCACAGTGGGTTGTGTGAATCACCGCACACGACGATAGAAAAGCTGGTTCAGCAACTCGTTCACGGGGCGCTGTTGGAATAAGTGACTGTTTTCAAGCGGTTCAGGAGCGTCGTAGGCGTAGCTTGTTTGAATCGCATAGTTGGTTTGCAGCCAAGTGACGTTTCCGCTATTGTCGCAGCTATAGTTGAATGTTCCCGCCTCAGGTGGCACGCTTCACACCAATTCAACCGGAAATCAGGCACCCTCCCAGCTACTCTCTTCAGCGGCCCACTCCAGTGCGAAATGTACAAAACTGATATGATTCCGGCACATGTGTTGTAAATCAATGATCAGATAAATCAAGGCCGAAGCGCTTTGGTTTTCAATGAACGTAACGGCATATCTCTCCGCACTGAAGGTCTGCTCATAGACCTCCGGGAGATGAAGCGCAAAGGAATTGAGGTAGTCATCCAATTTGCGAAGATTCGTGAATTGGGAAAATGCATTCTCAGCTGTAAAAGATGACCAGCAGGATAACAACCGAAGGCGTTCTTTGAATTGCTGCCGCAAAACCGTTTCCCGTCTTATATTGGTGCTTAAATGAGGAATGTCAATCCCAGATTAGATCTCTTCAAGGTGCGGCAACGAATCCAATAATACTAGGTATCGAAGATAGAGTCGTGATACACGAATCAATAATTGGAAGAAATATCGTCGGCACGCATTCGCGTCAGAAATCGCTGAAGAAGAAAAAATAAAATCCATCGTAGCGCGAAAGGTTGTTAGGTCGGAGACAAGCCCCTGTAGTTCCTCCATGATGGCGATATCCGGATGATTTAATAAACCCTTCCAGGAGCTTGCGAGGCTCGAAGCTTACATAACGGCTGTAATGGTCACGCATATCGCTTCACCATGCCGCCGATATGTTTCGGCCCAGCGATACAGGATACTGCGTTTGATCGCCAACTCACGATGCAGCTTCATGGCGCTTTCACCAGCCTGCATCCGCTTTACCACCCCAACCTTGAATTCCGCACTAAACTCTCGCGGCTTCTCCATCTTGACCCTTTCCATTTAATGAAAAGTGTCCCAGTTTTCCCTGTCTCACTTTCGGGGTGCACTCCATTCCGTCGCGCATTTCCAGCCTTAATTTCTAGGCCGCTCGATATTATGTTCATTCTTTGCTAAGTCGATGACATACCCTGCTGCGTAGTCTGGGCCTTCCGCTCGTTTCGGCGAGATAAAGGCACGCAACTGTTCCGGTGGGTGGACCAACTCACGTACTTGTTCTGGACTCACGCCCACGCGATAATTGAACAGGATCTCCGCCCCGTGTTCTAAATCCTCATGTACGAGGTCAAGTTGAGAAAGGCCTACAAAGCTGATTGATACAGCTCGTCCTTCTGGGTTGCAATAAGAGCTTTCGCCGCTTTTGCCAATACCCACAGCACTCTCGTACGCCTCTTCTGCTGACTCGGCGCGAATCAGAACGAGATTTTGGTGGATAACGTTCCGAGCGTCCCCATCTACTGTGATCTCCATCACAATCTCTGCTACGTACCAAGCCATATATCGTTCCGCTCTAGTTAGTAACCTCGGCAGTCCTGCTTCCAGGTTGCCTTGGCATGTTGGCATCCTGCTAGTGGGCCCGAACCTCCCGCAAACAATGTGTAGCCATACAAAGTTCCCTTGTTACTAGTGGAGCCCCAATTCATCGAGTTCTTTATTAGGTGCCATCCGAAACTTGGAAACAATCCATTGGCTCAATGTTAGCCCGGTTTGAATACGCCCCAGCCACCAGAATGCGTTTCCGAAATGCATCCGACATTTCGAGATCATTCACCAGCGGCGCGCTCTTCAGTAGCTTCGTCGCCAGCACGCCGCGATTGCGCCGTCTTTGGAGATGCCGATACCAGGATCACGCCGGACGAATGAATTGCGGTTCACGGCACGCGGTCAGCGCAAAGGCCTAGCAGCCTGCCCGCGCAGCACCTTACCCGGCAGTGCATTCGTCATCACGCCGTTCTCAATTACCGGAACGCCATTCACAATCACAAACTCCATACCCACTGAAAGCTGATTCGGATTCTCAAACGTGGCCACATCGTGAATCTTGTCGGGATCGAAGATCACGACATCCGCCCACATCCCCTGTTTCAACACGCCCCGATCCGTCAGCCGCATTCGCTGAGCGGGCAGCGCACTGAACTTCCGAATAGCATCCGGCAAAGTCAGCAACTTCTCATCGCGCACATACTTGCGAAGAATGCGCGGGAAAGTCCCATAGGCCCGTGGATGCGGATGTTCTTCTCCCAGAATCCCTTCCGGCAGCCGTCCCATGCGCGTCGTTGTCTACGGAAACCCAGGGCTGTTTCAACGCATACGCAACATCCTGCTCCGACATCGCAAACACCGTCACCGAAATGGACGGGTCTTGAATCAGCAGATCGAAAGCCGTATCAATCGGATCTTTACCCTCGCTCTTGGCAATCTGCGCAATCGTCTTCCCCTGAAGCGGCAGAAGCTTCCGGTCTTGTACCGCGCTCACCAATATTCCCTCGGGTCCAGGCACTTCCAGCCACTCGTTATCCCAACCCGTAGTATCCGTTTCCATCTGCTTGCGAATGCGCGCGCGGGTCTGCGGATCTTTTAGCCGCGCGACCATCTTCTCGTCTCCGCCTTCATGCGCCCACGGCGGAACAACCGCTGAAAACGTGTTGTTCCAGGCTGGATACGCGTAGGTGTCGGCCTCAACGTCAACACCTGAAGCACGCGCTTTATCGATTCGATCGACAATCTCCGGCATTCGGCCCCAATTCTGCTTGCCGCCCGCTTTCAGGTGCCAAATCTCAATCGGGATGCCCGCTTCCCGTCCTATGCGAAACGTTTCATCAAGCGCCTCGTCGATCGCATTGCCTTCACTCCGCATATGCGTGGCGTAAATGCCGCCGTATTTCGCAGCCTCTTTCGCCAGCGCGATCAACTCATCCGTGCTCGCATAGGGCGCGGGCGCATATTGAAGGGCACTCGAAACCCCGATCGCCCCGTCCCGCATAGCCTGGTCCACCAGCAGTTTCATGCGCGAGAGTTCTTCCGTCGTGGCGCCCGGTTGGCTTCTCCAATGACAAGCCTTCGCACCTGCGTCGCACCAACATAACTAGCCATGTTGATGCCCATCCCTTGCTTCTCCAAACGCGCAAAGTAACCGGCAAAGGTCGTCCAATCCGGGGCTGGAATCTTATAGGTCTCAAAGTCGGATTTATACTCGGCTAGCAGCTGGGCGTTCAGCGGCGCGATCGTGTTACCCTCACCCGTAATCTCCGTCGTAATCCCTTGAAAGATTTTCGAAGGCAGATGCGGGTTAACAAGGATGGTTTCCTCCGACTGGCCCAACATGTCGATAAAGCCGGGCGCAACCGTCAGTCCTTTGGCATCGATCACCCTCCGCGCAGACGAAGCCGGGAAGGTCCCAATCTGCGCGATACGCCCGTTCCGGATGCCGATATCGCCCGCGTACCACGGCGAGCCCGTCCCATCCACGATGTGGCCGTTGCGAATGACCAAATCAAACCGCTGAGCAAATGCAGTGCCCGGGAGCGCCACCGCCGCGCTAAGGAAAGCCAGATATCGAAGCATGTAATCCGAAGCCGCGATTATATGACGCCGTTTCGTCATAATCCGGTCTTCCGCGGCGTTTAATAGATGTGGGAGCGATCTCAAGTTTGACTCAACCCGTGAGCAATGCGCCGGCGGCACGGTCCGGAACCGACTCTGAGCCGAACTTCGAAGCCGTTTTTCTGGATCACTATCCGCGGGTTCTGGGTCTACTCACCCGGCTCGTAGGAGAGCGTGGGCAAGCCGAAGAACTCGCGAATGAAGTCTTCTGGAAACTCTCGCGTCAGCCCCGGGAACTGCTTGCCGATAACGTCGGAGGCTGGCTATATAGAACTGCTACGCACACGGGCCTCGACGCGTTACGTTCGTCGGCTCGACGCAGACGGTACGAAGAGCGTGCCGCCCTCCACTCTGAGAACTCCGAAAGCACCGGTCCTTTAGACGACGTCCTCCGCCAGGAAGACCGCGGCAGGGTACAGGCGATTTTGATCTCAATGAAACCGGCGCAAGCGCAAATTCTGCTTATGCGCGCAAGCGGCTCGTCCTACAAAGAATTGGCTAATGCGCTGGATGTTGCGGCCGGAGGAATTGGGACATTGCTCAACCGGGCTGAAGCGGAATTTCGCAAACGCTATATCCAAAGCACTGGAAAGAAGGAGAAACTATGAATTGCCTGGATGAAGGTACGCTCCGCGCCCGTCTGGATGAAGAGCTTGAGCCACTAGAATCGCAAGGAGTCGATCAACACTTGAGCCTGTGCGCTGCATGCCGGAAGCGGTCGGCGGCGATTGACGAACAATCACTGCAGGTAGGCCGACTGCTGGCTGCTGAGGCAACGGCAGTGGATCCAGTTCTCGCCTACAACCGCTATCTTCAAAGCGCCGCGCAGCGTGTCGAACCTAGGCGCGCGTGGACAGAACTATGGCTCGGCGGCTGGAAACGTCCAGCCTGGGCTGGAATGGCGGCTGTTTGCGTTCTTGTTGGCCTGCTGAGTTTCGCGCCTGCCAGAAGCTGGGGTCAGAGAATTCTAGAAATGCTGCGGGTCCAAAAGGTTGCCGTCGTGCCGATCGACGTTTCGGCACTCAACCAACTGGGAAAGGATCAATCCGCCAAGCACTTGACACAGTTAATTTCCGATGACGTCATCGTCACCATGAAACCAGGCCAACCCGCTGTTGCCGCCAACCTCGATGCGGCCGACGAAATGGCCGGATTCCATATCAGAGGCCTCGATGAACTTGGAGCGCCCGCGAAAATTCTCGTCAACGGGGAAGCCGCGTTCCACATGACGCTCAACCGGGATCGAATTGAAGCCGTATTGGACGCGGTGGGCCGGTCCGACATTCAAGTGCCGCAGTCCGTGGACGGTAGCACGGTGGCCGTTCACATTCCGAAGATGGCGAGCTTGTCCTACGGAGACTGCAAGGCTGTAGGCCAGAATAGAATTCAGACCGGGAATTGCCTGACATTCTTTCAAGTGCCAAGCCCCACAGTCAGCGTCCCTCCGGGACTGGACATCGCAGGACTCGCTGAAGCAGGCCTCCAGGTTTTCGGAATGAACGCCTCGGAAGCGCACGCCTTCTCTCATACCGTTGACTGGTCATCCACTCTCGTGATACCCGTCCCTGAGACGGGCGGTTCGTCGCGGCCGGTGCCGGTGGACGGTGTAGACGGCACTCTCGTGGAGGTCGCCGCTCGCGGTAAGGCGCCGGGCAGGCTATTCACTTGTCTGGGTAAAAAGCGGAATTGTCTACGAGATCCATGGCCAGGGTGATTCAAACCAGGCACTGGCGGCGGCAGGATCTCTGAATTGACCGGCGATCTCGCCATATCAACCCGCAAAATCCGCAAACTCTTTGGCGGAAATGTAGCGGTCAAAGGCCTCACCCTCGACGTTTGCCGGGGTGAGGTCTTTGGCTTTCTCGGCCCGAACGGCGCGGGTAAAAGCACATTCGTCAAGGTGCTGCTGGGGCTCGTGAAACCGACCAGTGGCAATGCGACCCTCCTCGGCCGCGCGCTCGGAGACCGCCAGACCCGAGCGAAGATCGGCTTTTTACCAGAGCACTTCCGCTTCTATGATTGGCTAACGGCAGCGGAACTCCTGCGGCTTCACGGGCGACTTCACGGCCTGCCGGATCGCTTGCTGAACCGGCGCATCCCGGCAATGCTCGAAACGGTGGGACTCACGGTCCATGGAAACAAGCAACTCCGCCACTTCTCAAAGGGCATGGTGCAGCGGATCGGATTGGCGCAGGCCCTGATCAATGAACCCGAACTGCTTTTCCTGGATGAGCCCACCTCCGGTCTCGATCCTGTTGGCCGCCGACTTGTCCGCGACGTGATCAAAGCGCAGCGTGATCGCGGCGCAACGGTATTCCTTAATTCGCATCTGCTCGGGGAAGTGGAGATTACCTGTGATCGCGTCGCCTTCATAAAAGCGGGCGAAGTGATCGAAGTCCGCGAGG